>NZ_JBDPGJ010000020.1:0-2730 GCF_040839445.1 Aquibium pacificum
GATCTCGGCGAGATAGTCGAAGACCAGATAATCGATGTCGCCCCGGGAGACCAATTGCCCAACCGCTTCGGGCGTATCCCCCCAGAAGCCGGACGCGCATCCAATGCGCACAGTTCGCCCAGTCATCGCAACCTCCCTGTCGCCCCGTCCATTTGGGTGGACGCCGATGGCAAGCTTCCGTCTTTCCTCCCAAGCGCATGCCCAAAAAAGGACACACGCAGCTCGACACCACTTGAAACGTTTTCTAACATATGTTTGATTTTGATCAATAGGCAAGTTGCGCAGCCATCGGGAGGATCAAAGATGAACGTCCAGGCCGGGCCAGGCATGGCCGCGCTCGCGGCCATAAAGGCCAACTATTCGCTGACGCCCGAACAACGGCAGATCGTGGATCACGTGGATCGGGTTGCGCGCGAGATTCTTCATCCATTGCAAGAGAAGATGGATGCGGAAGAATGGTGGCCCGACGATTTGTTTCGGCAGATGGGCGAGCTCGGGCTGCTGGGCATTACCGCGCCCGAGGAGCTGGGCGGCAGCGGGCAGAACGAATTCACCCAGGCCCTGGTGTCAGAGACCATCTCGAAATGGAACCCGGCAGTCGGCCTTTCGCACGGCGCGCACGACAATCTGTGCCTCAACAACATCCTCAGGAACGGCTCGGATGAGCAGGTGCGGAAATACGTTCCCGGCCTGTGCTCGGGCGAGCTGGTCGGCGCACTTGGGCTGACCGAGCCCGGCGCGGGCTCGGACGCGCTGGGCTCGATGGCCACCGGCGCCGTGCGCGACGGCAATGATTATGTGATCAACGGCTCCAAGATCTATATCACCAACGGCCCGATCGCGGATGTCATCCTGGTTTACGCAAAAACCGATAAGGCGAAGGGCGCCAAGGGCATCTCGGCTTTCATCGTGGAGACCGACAATCCGGGCTTCAAGGTGGCGCAGAAGCTCGACAAGATGGGCTTCCGTGGCTCGCCCACGGGCGAGCTGGTGTTCGAGGACTGCCGCGTGCCCGCCTCGGCCATGATCGGGGCCGAAAACAGCGGCGTTTCGGTGGTGATGAGCGGGCTCGACCTGGAGCGGGCGATGGTCGCTTCGGTTTGCGTGGGGATGGCCGAAAGGGCTCTGGAGCTGGCGCTCGACTACGCCAGGATCCGCGAACAGTTCGGCAAGCCGATCGCCAGCTTTCAGATGGTGCAGTCGAAGCTCGCGGAAATCTATGTCGAGGTCGAAACCGCACGCGCCTTCGGCTATCGCGCGCTCGCGGCTTGCGTCGGCCTGCCCAAGGGCGCCGGTGGACGCGGCGAAATCCATAAGCTCACCGCCGCCGCCTGCCTTTACGCTGGCGAAGCTTTCAACAAGGCCGTGACCGAAGCGTGCCATATCCATGGCGGCTCGGGCTACATGCAGGATACCGAGATCAACCGGCTCTACCGCGCCAACAAGCTGCTGGAAATCGGTGCAGGCACCAGCGAGGTGCGAAAAATTATCATTGCCGAAGAACTGCTGCGCGCCTAAGCGAGGACACCAGCTATGAACGAGCGATTGCGCAACATCCCCGACCTGCCGACCCATTACCTGACAGAAGAGCAGCAGGCGCTGGCCGATCAGGCCAGCAAGTTCTTCTTTTCCGAGTTTCATCACCTGAACGCCGAAATGGACGACACCGACGACCTGTCGCCCTCCATCTTTCCCAAGCTGGGCGAGATGGGCTATCTGGGCCTCAACGTAGCGCCTGAATTCGGCGGTGCGGGGCTCGATTTCACCTCGGCCTGCATCATCACCGAGGAATTGTCGCGCGCCTCGGCGGCGATCGGGCTGAGCCACGCGGCCCATGACAATCTTTGCGTCAACAACATCTACCGTAACGCCAATGACGATCTGCGGCGGAAGTATCTGCCGGGCCTCTGCGACGGCTCGCTGATCGGCGCGCTGGGCCTGACGGAGCCGGGCGCGGGATCGGATGCGCTCGGTTCGATGCGGACGACCGCCCGGAAGGACGGCGACCACTACGTGCTCAACGGCTCCAAGATCTATATCACCAACGGCCCGATCGCCGATATCGTGCTGGTCTATGCCAAGACCTCGCCCGAGAAGGGCGCCAAGGGAATTTCCGCCTTCATCGTCGAGACCGACACACCGGGCTTCAAGGTGGCGCAGAAGCTCAACAAGATGGGGTTCCGCGGCTCGCCCACGGGCGAGTTGGTGTTCGAGGATTGCCGGGTGCCGGCGGCAAACATGGTGGGCAAGCTGGACGGCGGTGTGGCAGTGACCATGTCGGGGCTCGATCTTGAACGCGCCATCGTCTGCTTCAATGCGGTGGGCATCGCGCGCCGGGCATTGGAGATATCAATCGATTATGCCAAGACGCGCCAGCAGTTCGGCAAGCCGATCGCCAATTTCCAGATGGTGCAGGCCATGCTGGCCGAGATGTATACCGCGATCGAGGCCGCGCGAAGCCTGTCGCTGCGCACCGCCGCCATGTGCGAGGGTCTGGAAGAAGGCGAAGGCGGGCGCGGCGAGATCCACAAGCTGACGGCCGCGGCAATCTTCAAGGCTGCGGCGGCGACCTCCTTCGTGCTGGATCGCGCGGTGCAGATTCACGGCGGATCGGGCTACATGCGCGACACCGAGGTCAACCGCCTCTATCGGACGGGGCGGGTGCTCGAGGTGGGTGCAGGCACGCAGGAGGTGCGCAAGCTCATCATCTCCGGCGAACTTCTGAAGAAC
>NZ_JBDPGJ010000021.1:0-2491 GCF_040839445.1 Aquibium pacificum
TGTCAATCGGCTCGGAATGGGGACCCTGGATCGGCGTGCAAACGGGACCCCTCTATGGAGCGCGACGGTGAGCGCCCAACCAGGTGTAGCTGGTGAGGGTTGCGTAGCCCGGTCGGGCACGTCGGTGAGGCTTTCCGGCTTTAGCTTTGAGAGCGGTTCTTGAACCGCCAGGATTCGTTGCCGGTCTCGATGATCTCGCAGTGGTGGGTGAGCCGGTCGAGCAGAGCGGTGGTCATCTTGGCGTCGCCGAAGACGGCGGGCCATTCCCCGAAGGCGAGGTTGGTGGTGACGATGATCGAGGTCCGCTCGTAGAGCCGGCTGATCAGGTGGAAGAGCAACTGTCCGCCGGCTTGGGCGAAGGGAAGATAGCCCAGTTCGTCGAGCACGACGAAGTCGAGCCGGGTCAGGTAGTCGGCGATGCGCCCCTGCTTGCCGGAGCGGTGCTCGGTCTCGAGCCGGTTGACCAGATCGACGACGTTGAAGAAGCGGCCGCGGGCGCCACTGCGGATGAGGGCGCGGGCGATCGCGATGGCCAGATGCGACTTGCCCGTACCCGTGCCGCCGATGAGCACGGCATTGCGCTGGTCGGCAACGAAGGCGCCGGTGGCGAGGTCGCGCACGAGCGTCTCGTTGACGGGCGTGCCGGCGAAGTCGAAGTCGTCGATGTCCTTGGCCAGCGGCAGCTTGGCGACGGTGAGCTGGTACTTGATGGAGCGCGCCTGCTTCTCGGCGATCTCGGCCGACAGCAGGTCGCCGACGACCCTCGGCGGCTCGTGCTGACGCTTGATGGCGTTCGTCATGATCTCGTCGTAGGCGCTGCGCATGCCGTAGAGCTTCAGCGTTCCCATCAGGTCCAGAACCTGGGTGCGTTCCATCAGCTTGCCCTCCTGAGGCTGTCGTAGCGGGCGCAGTCCGCCCGCGGCTCGATCGCCAAGCGCAGTGCGTCGGGTGTGAGGATGGTGACGGCCGGCGCCGGATCGCGACACCGGGCCAGGATGTTGAGAATGACGGAGGACGAGCAGACGTTCTCGGCAAGCGCCTGCTGGCAGGCGGTCTCGACGGCATCGAGCCCATCCGACAGCACCGCCGTCAGGATCGACACCATCTGCCGATCGCCGTCGTCGGCAGCCTTCAGCCGGCGCCTGACCCGCTCCATCGCCGATGGCAGTTCCCAGCCCTGGAATGGCGCACCGTTGCGCAACGCGCCGGGCTTGCGCGCCAGCACCGGGACGTAGTGCCACGGATCGTAGACGGTCTGGTTGCGGCCGAACGAGCGGGCATGCTCGCCCACGATCGTGCCGTCCTGGCGCACGACGATGCGATCGGCATAGGCCTGGATCTCGACGGGCCGGCCGACCGCGGTCGAGAGCACCGAGTACTTGTTGTTGTCGAAGCGCACGGTGCAGGTCTTCGTGACGGAGGCGGGAACGCTATGGAATCCGTCGAAGGGGCCGCGATACTCGACCAGATTGCCGCGCTCCTCTTCGAACACGTTCCAGATCGTGCGCTCCGGCTGGTCGACATGGCGGTGGGCCTTCGCCCAGGCGATGCATTTGTCGAGCAGCCAGGCGTTCAGCTCCTCGTAGCTCCTGAAGCGCAGCCGCGGCGTAAAGAAGCGCTCGCGCACCAGGCCAACCTGGTTCTCGACCTGCCCCTTCTCCCAGCCCGAGGCCGGCGTGCAGGCAACCGGCTGGACCAGATAGTGGCTGCACATCTGCAGGAAGCGACGGTTGTACTGCCGCTCCTTGCCGACGAAGACCGTCTCCACCGCCGTCTTCATGTTGTCGTAGATGCCGCGCGTGCAGGCGCCGCCGAAGAAGGCGAAGGCGCGGTCGTGGGCGTCGAACACCATCTCCTGCGTCTCGCGCGGATAGGCCCTGACGAACATCATGCGGCTGTGGCAGAGCCGGACATGAGCGACCTTCACGGTCACCGTCACGCCGGCGAGCAGGACGATCTCGTGGCTCCAGTCGAACTGGTAGGCGTCGCCCGGGGGATAGAACAGCGGCACGTAGGCCTCGGCTGTCGCGGCCCCCCGAACCTTCTCCCGGCTCTTGGCGTAGCGCCGGATCGCGTCGTAGCTGCCTTCGTAGCCCAGCGACCGCAGTTCCTCATAGATGCGGATCAGCGTCAGCCGCTCGCGCTTCGCCTTCGCGTCGTTGCCGTCCAGCAGAGCGTCGAGCTGCTCCTGCCATGGGCCGATCTTCGGCTTCGGCTGGTGTTGACGCTCATACCGGAACTCAGTCGCATCGGAACGAAGCACCTTGCGGACCACCTTCCGTGATATCCGCAACTCCCGGCAGATCTCTTTGATCGACTTCCCCTGAACCAGCGACAGCCGGCGTATCTTCGCAATCGTCTCCACGACCAACATCCAAAACAAATGCCTCCGATCAAACCGGAGGCAGTGTGAAACACCCGCCGCTACAAGGGGGCCCTTTTGGATGCCGATCACCCCTGAAACGGGGTCCTTATTCCACGCCGAAACACA
>NZ_JBDPGJ010000022.1:0-1606 GCF_040839445.1 Aquibium pacificum
TGCCGGGCAGTTCGAACCGCTCGACCGGTCCGTTGCAGAGATGCGCAAAGTAGTCCTTCACGGTTTCTTCGGTCAGCGCCGAGCGGATATAGGGCAAATACTCGGGCTTGCGCGCGATCACGCCGATATTGGCGATGTTGCCCTTGTCGCCTGAGCGGCCCCAGGCGAGTTCGACCAGGCGCACCATCACCGCGCCGGGACCGGCCTCGCGGCCTTCCACCGCCGCCGCGGAGGAAGCATCAAGTCGCACCGCCTCGGCTGCAATGGTGACGGGCACGTCTTTGCCGTCGACCTCGACCGCGATCGGGGTGTCGGCCTTGTCCTGCAGGAAGGAGAAGAGACGGACCACCGGCTGCACCTTTGGCCGACCGGCGAAGAAACCGGTCAGCCCCTGCGCAGAGGAGACCGCCATCGGCGCGATCTCTCCGGCGAAGATGTTCAGCGCATCGCGGTCATCATGGGTCACGCCGATCTTCAGCACCACCTCGCGGGTGCGGGCGCGGGCGTTGGCGCCATAGGCGGCCTCGGCGCCCAGCACCTCCACGCTGACCTGCCGGAAATAGCCCAGGTTCTTGTCGCGGAAGATCCGGCGGCAGCGGGTCAGAATGGCCTCGGCCACACGTTCGGCCTTGGCAGGCGCGTCGATCGCGGCCAGGGTCAGCGTGGTGATCGCCCGCCAGCCGTCGGCATGGGTGGCCGACACCTTGTAGCTGTCGGTGCGTCCCAGCCCCCGCGCGCCCTTCACCATCACCCGGTCGGCCCCCACCTGCTCCAGTGTCACCTGCGACCAGTCGCAGATCACATCGGGCAGGACGTAGCGCTGCGGATCGCCGATTTCGTAGAGCATCTGCTCGCCGACCGAGGCCGGCACCACCAGCCCGCCCGTGCCGAGCGTCTTGGTCATGACAAAGCTGCCGTCCTCGGAGACCTCGACGATGGGCATCCCCATGTCGTCCCAGCCCGGCACCTCCCGCCAATCGGTGAAGTTGCCGCCCGTGCCCTGCGGGCCGCATTCGATCAGGTGGCCGGCCAGCGAGCCCTGGCTGAGCTTGTCCCAATCGTCGTCTTTCCAGCTGAACTCGTGCATCAGCGGCCCAAGCGCCACCGCGCTGTCGGCGCAGCGCCCGGTGATCACGATCTCGGCCCCGGCTTCCAGCGCCGCGGCGATGGGCCGCGCACCGAGATAGGCGTTCATGCTCATCGGCTTGGCCGGGAAAGGCGCGCCCGAAAACATCTCGGTCACGCCGCGGGCGCGGATCTCGTCCGCGCGGCCCAGCAGATCATCACCCAGCACGACGCCGATCGAAATGTCGATGCCCGCCGCCGCCGCCGCCTTGGCCAGCGCCTCGCGGCAGCCGCGCGGATTGACCCCGCCGGCATTCGCGACAACCTTGATCCCCTTGCGCTTGAGCTCTGACAAAAAAGGCGCAACTGCTTGCACAAAGTCCGGCGCATAGCCCGCTTCCGGCGACTTCGTCCGCGCCCGCGCAAGCAGCGACATCGTGATCTCGGCGAGATAGTCGAAGACCAGATAATCGATGTCGCCCCGGGAGACCAATTGCCCAACCGCTTCGGGCGTATCCCCCCAGAAGCCGGACGCGCATCC
>NZ_JBDPGJ010000023.1:0-1583 GCF_040839445.1 Aquibium pacificum
CACCCGCAGAACCAGATCGACGACCTGCTGCCATGGGCCTATGCCCCAGCGCCACTCAAGGCCGTGGCCTGAGAACAGCGGTCTGATGTCCGCAGTCAAGGGCTTGGACCATAGAAGTTCGTCCGATCGTGAGATCGGCTGTTCATTATGATAGTCGCGCATGGGTGGAGGCGGAACTGAAGGACGTCGGTGATCAAGCTCTGATGCGCGGGTTGGCTACCGCATTACCGATTATGCGTCTGGGGCTGTTCCGATCTTACTTCGGGCGTCGGTCTTCGCCGGCCACAAACCGTCTGACGGACATTCCCCCTGCCGTGGTTCCGCCTCCGCCCATGAGCGAGGTTGTTGCCGCCGCTATGGCGACGAATTAGGCCGCGCGCGCCTCCGCCGCGACAGCCCACATGAAGCCGGCCAGCTCACGAGCAATCGCGGTGCAGATCACTGTCGTCCGTTTGCCGCGCGCGGCCAACTTTCGGTAGCGGCTCGTCAATCGGACCTGGGCCTTCCATGCTATCTCGCGCACGCGGGGTGGTGCCTGCTCCAATTGGTATAGCTTCATCTTTCCGATCTTCGGTGGATGCCGATAGGTCCAGGCACTCTCGACTAGCATGTGACGGACGCGGCCGTTTCCCGCCTTCGTGATGCCGCCGCGCCTGATCGAATCTCCGGTAGACCGCTCGCTTGGCACGAGCCCGAGATAGCCCATGAGCTGACGCGGGCTCTCGAACCGGCTCACGTCACCAACTTCCGTGACGAATGTTACAGCGATGATCAGATTCACTCCACGCAATGCCTGCAACGCACGAACGAGCGGCGCTAGAGACCAGGCCGGAACGAACTCCTCGATCGTGCGCTCCAGGCGCTCGACCCGTTCCTTCGATACGCGCACTGCTTCGACCATCTCCTGGAGCGCGATCTGATGTGCGGGATGATCGAAACGCTGCTCTTGCAGCCAGCGAAGGTAGCGCATCGTCCAGCTCGTCTTGCGGGGATAGAGCCGACCGTGCTTCAGCATGAATGCGCTCACTTGCTGGCGGTGGACGCGCAACGTCTCAACTGCTGCTGCCCGAGCGCGAACGAGATCCCGTATTGCCTCGTGACCTTCGTCGGGGACCCATACGGCAGTCAGCTCGCCGGCGCGCAATAGCCGGGCGAGAGAGATAGCGTCTCGATGATTAGTCTTCACCCGATCACCGGGCTTCCGCGGGATCAGCGATGGCGCCACAACGGTGCATTCATAGCCCAGGGAACGGATCAGCCGATAGAGACCATAGCCGGTCGGCCCTGCCTCGTAGCAGAAATGGACTCGATCGAACCTGCCGACGATCCGCTGGATAATGCGGCGCATGCTTTGATCCGAGGAGTCGACTTCGCCGAAAAAGCGAACTTCTCCCTTCCGGCCGGCTTCCGCAATAGCGACGGCGTTCTTCAACTTGGCGACATCGATTCCGACAAATGCTTCTCTACGATCCGACATGGCTCGTCCTCCTGTGGTGAGGATCGGCTCGGACCGTCCGAGCAACCCTCGGACGCGCAGTGTAGGGCGAACCACCTCACCGGCAGAGGCGGACATACGGTCTTAC
>NZ_JBDPGJ010000024.1:0-1364 GCF_040839445.1 Aquibium pacificum
GATCTCGGCGAGATAGTCGAAGACCAGATAATCGATGTCGCCCCGGGAGACCAATTGCCCAACCGCTTCGGGCGTATCCCCCCAGAAGCCGGACGCGCATCCAATGCGCACAGTTCGCCCAGTCATCATCCCCCCTACCTCCCGGTCCAGTCTGGCACGCGCTTCTCGATGAAAGCGGAAAAGCCCTCGCGCGCATCTTGGGTCATTGCGATGCGCGGCAGCATCGTTTCGGCAAAGCGGAACTGCTGCTCGATCGTCATGTCCTGCATCGCGTGATAGGAATACTTCCCCAGCCGGACGGCCGAGGGCGAGCGCGTCGTGATGAGGCTGGTCAGTTCGTTCACCTTGGCGTCCAGCGCGTCCGGTTCGGTCACATAGTTGACGATACCGTATTCCAGCGCCTGTTCGGCGGTCCAGGGTTCGCCGGTGATATACATTTCCAAGAGCCGACGACGCGGGATCACCCTCATCATCTGCGGCATGATCATCATCGGAAACAGTCCGATCTTAACCTCGGGCGTGGCGATCTTGGCGGTGCTGGCCATAACGGCAATATCGCAGGCGCAGACCAGCCCCGATCCGCCGCCCATCGCATGCCCGTTGATGCGTCCGATGATCGGCTTGTTGCATTTTTCCATCAGGGAAAACAGGCCGATGACGAAATGTCCGGGCTGCGAGATGTCGCCGGTGAACGGACCGCCATCAGCGCCCGCCTTCAGATCGCCCCCTGCGCAGAAGGCGCGGTCGCCAGCCCCGGTCAGAACGATGACAAGTACCTCGTCATCGGCGTCCGCCGCCTCTAAGGCGTCAATCAGCGCCTCGACGGTTGGCAAATTCAACGGATTGCGCTTTTCCGCGTTGTTGATGGTGATCGTCGCAACCCGGTCCTTGGTATCCAGCAGCACAAGTGAATCTGACATCGGTTATTTCTCCTTTTTGAGCCCGTTGCCGAATGGCCCCCAGCGTACGGTTCAAGTCGCCTGCTAACGGTTTGGGCGGTTCACGACCGTCCCTCGAGCGCCGCCAGGTCCATCAACTCGATCACATCCAGCAAGAGGAGAACCATGTTCGTTTCGGAAACCCATTCCGACATTTCCACCGGAAGAAGAAACCGCTGTCGCCGACCCGGTTGACGATAAAAATTCACCATTTCCGTCACCCCACTCTCGCGTTTCCTTCGTCGCCGGTCAGCCTCCGCACAGCTTTTCGCTGCCTGCACCACGACCACTCCCTATATGTTCTTCAGAAGTTCGCCGGAGATGATGAGCTTGCGCACCTCCTGCGTGCCTGCACCCACCTCGAGCACCCGCCCCGTCCGATAGAGGCGGTTGACCTCGGTGTCGCGCATGTAGCCCGATCCGCCG
>NZ_JBDPGJ010000025.1:0-1290 GCF_040839445.1 Aquibium pacificum
AGCTGGACACCCGCAACAACCGGATGATTTGGGCGGTCGATACCGCGACTGCCGCTCTGAGCGCGTGTTTTTCGGCACCCTGATCGGATCGGGGCCATTCCGGCGTGCTTCTGGCCGTTTTCGGACAGACTCATCCCGTGGCCGTGCGGCGCTCGTGGAAGATCAGGCGTTCCATGTTGTAGGCGATGTTGGCCAGCGTCAGTTTCGCCTCCGCGCGTGCGATGCCAATGGTGCGGATGAAGAGGCCGAAACGGACCTTCTGATGCGCGAAGACATGCTCGACGGCGGCGCGGATCGAAGATTTCCTCGCGTTCGCTCGGGCGGTCGCCTCAGGCATCGGCTTGCCCGCGGGCTTGCGCCGGTGGATGCGGCTCGTCAGCATCCGGTCCGTCAGCCACTTCTCGTTCTTCTGGCTGCGATAGGCGCTGTCGGCCCAGACCTCCGAGCCGGTGTTGTCGCGGCTCACCAGGCGCTTGAGTTGCCGCCCGTCGGCTGCCGATGCCGACGTCACCGCCGCCTCGCGGATGAAACCGAAGCGCCGGTCGATGCTGATGTGGCTCTTGTAGCCAAAGACCGGCGTCGCGATCATCGGCAGAGGCGTCCCGTCCGGGCGATACCGCACCTTACCGCCGATCTTCAGGGTCCAGCGGGCATCGACGTCCTTCTGGGCCGCCTTGGCCGGCTCGTCGGGCCAGATCTCCCGAGCGGACTTGCCCTCCTTGATCGCCTCCTTCTCGCCTTCGGTATTCCGTTGCTTCGGCGCCGGCACCAGTGAGGCGTCAACGATCTGGCCCGACATGGGGAGGTAGCCCTTCTTGTGGAGCTGCCAGTCGAAGGCCTTCATCACCCGCTTCAGCGTCCCCGTCTCGGTCAGCCTGTTGCGAAAGTGCCGGATGGTGTTTTCGTCGGGCGTCGGCGCGCCGAGATCGAAGCCGAGGAACCGCATCCAGGAGAGCCGGTCGCGGATCATGAATTCCATGCGCGCGTCGCTGAGATTGTGCTGCGCCTGCAGGATCAGCGCCTTGAACATCGACACCGGGTCGAACGGCGGCCGACCGCCCTTGGAACCATCGCCGTAGCCGAGCCCCTCGACCAGCCAGCCGCGGAAATACTCGAAATCCACCGTCGCCTCGAGCGTTTCCAGCGGATCGTCGTTCTTGCTCAGACGCTCCAGATGCTCGGAGAGACCAAAGAGAGACCGCTGTTCCATTGCCCTGCCTCCAAATCACGACAGGGCAAGTGAATCACGAAATCCGAGACCGCGCGAGGTTCTTGCGGGTGTCCAGCTTG
>NZ_JBDPGJ010000026.1:0-1164 GCF_040839445.1 Aquibium pacificum
ATACCAACGGCCCGCTGATGTGACTCGACGGGGATTCCCAGATTGAAGCTGGCGTGATTCAAGGTGGCGTGGAGGACCTGCGCCATGCCGAGAACCGTCGAGGTCAAGCCGAGCCATACGCCGTCGCAGCTTCGCCGTCTGGCGGCGTCGTCGAAGGATGCGAACCAGAGCCGACGATTGCTGTCGATCGCGGCGGTTCTGGACGGGATGAGCCGGGCGGATGCGGCCAGGATCGGCGGCATGGACCGGCAGACGCTGCGGGACTGGGTGCATCGCTTCAACGCGCATGGCCCGACCGGGCTGACGGACAACCGCCGCCGCGGCAATCCGAGGCGGCTTTCGGGGGCGCAGCAGGTGGAACTCGCCCAGATCGTGGAGACTGGCCCGGACCCCGCCGTCGACGGCGTGGTGCGCTGGCGGCGCGTCGACCTCCAGCGCGTCATCGAGGAGCGCTTCGGGGTCGAGTATCACGAGCGTACCATCGGCAAGCTGCTCACCGCCCTGGGCTTCTCCCACATCAGCGCCAGGCCGCGTCACCCCAAGCAGGACGGCGAGGTCATCCAGGCGTTCAAAAAAACTTCCCGCGCACGCTCGCGGCCCACCTCGCGGGCGTGACGCGCAAGAAGAGAATAGAGATCTGGTTCCAGGACGAGGCGAGGATCGGGCAGAAGAACGGCCTCGTGCGGCAGTGGGCGCGCCGCGGCACGCGGCCGATCCAGCCCGCCGACCAGCGCTATGAGAGCGCCTACCTGTTCGGTGCCATCTGCCCGGCGCGCGGCGTGGGCGCCGCACTTGCGCTGCCCTTCGCCGACACCGACGCCATGCAGCGTCACATCGACGAGATCGCCCTCAACGTCGCCCGAGGCGCCCACGCGGTGCTTCTGCTCGATCGGGCCGGATGGCACACCACCGGCAATCTGGTCTGGCCGAAGAACATCACCCCGATCCTGCTGCCGTCACGCTCGCCGGAGCTCAACCCGGTCGAGCAGGTCTGGCAGTATCTGCGCGCCAACTACCTCTCCAACCGCGTCTTCGACGACTACGACGCCATCATCGACGCCGCCTGCGACGCCTGGCGAAAGCTCCTCGCCAAGCCGCAGACAATCACTTCAATCGGAATGCGGGAATGGGCGCACGAGGATCATTTGTGAAGGCCGTTGGTAT
>NZ_JBDPGJ010000002.1:0-1244771 GCF_040839445.1 Aquibium pacificum
TGCTTCTCTACGATCCGACATGGCTCGTCCTCCTGTGGTGAGGATCGGCTCGGACCGTCCGAGCAACCCTCGGACGCGCAGTGTAGGGCGAACCACCTCACCGGCAGAGGCGGACATACGGTCTTACAAATGGGGCAGGCCCAGCCCGGAACCAACTATCCGAAGATCGTCAGCAAACTAGACTAGGCAAGGCTCCCCCGCAGTACCCCGACATCGAGGACGAATGACAGCGCACTGGCCCGTGTCAGTTCAGGGCGTGGCTAATTACCCTGGACGAGACCTACATCAAGGTCCGCGGTCAATGGATGTATCTCTACCGGGCCATCGACAGCGTCGGTGACACGGTTGAATTCTTCTTCAGCGAACACCGCGATCTGATGGCTGCCAAACGCTTCCTGCGCAGAGCGTTTCAGCGTCATGGGCGTCCCGAGCGCATCGTCATCGACGGCAGCCAGACCAATCGCGAGGCAATCATTGCCTGCGACGGCGAAAGCCGGCTCCGGGATCGCTCACGACGGAAGCTGAAGCCGATCCGCATTCGGCAGAGCCAGTACCTCAACAACCGCATCGAGCAGGATCACCGGCGCATCAAGCGCCGCTTCCGATCCATGCTCGGCTTCAAGTCGAAGACCTGCGCCGCAATCATCCTGTCCGGCCTCGAGATGATCCACATAATGCATAAGCGCCAGGGGAGATATGCCTACAATCCCACTCCGACGATCGCCGAACAGTTCCATATCCTCGCCGCCTGAACAGCCAGCCTCCAGCCGTTCACGTCCCTACAGCGAGTTTGCGACAGAACCGCTTCGGATGCCTATGTTTTGGACAGCGTTCTTCTGCCGAAGCCAATCAAGTAGTTCTTGTAGCTGACTGTCGCGGCGAGAAACGATCGATGCGTGATCCAGGTCGAACTCGTACCAGCCCTTTCCGGAAGCTGCGCCAAGTCGTCCATCCTCGACCAGTTTGTGCAGAACGGGCCTGCTGGCGAAATTCGGGTCCCCGGTCTGCTGGTGTAGATAGTCCGTCACTGCAAGAGCCGTCTTCTTGCTCGCGACAAGATCCTCGGTAAGCAGCGGTCCCCAAAGAGCGAGACGGGGACCGAGGCTCAGCCGCACGGCAGCATCTATATCTTCGCGAGAGGCCAGTCCCTCATCCATGATCCGGTGGATCTCCGACTGCATCGCGAACTGGATGCGGTTGACCAAAAACCCTGGACGCTCCAGGCAGGCGATCCCAATATGATCGATCGTCTCAAGGAATGTGCGGCCCCAATCGACGAGCGCCGGCGGGGTGAATTCGGCAGCGATAATCTCCACGGCGCGAACGATGTGAGCAGGAGTGACGTAGTGGATACCAAGAACGCGTTCACGATGCCGAACCCGTCGGCAGATGTCGGTCAGCAGGAACGATGAAGTGTTGGTCGCAAGAACAACATCGGGTTCGCAAACCCTGTCCAATTTTTCGAACAGATGCTGTTTGAGCGCCAGATCCTCTTGCACGATCTCGTGGACCAGAAAGGCGCCATCCACGGCCGCCTCCAGTGTGCGTTCCATCGTGACGTTGGACAATATCCAATCGGCAGGATGCTCGGCGCTGGCCAGGCGTTCGACTATCGGCAACGCGCGTTCACCATAGGCGTCCAGTGCCGAAACGTCTTCGTCATGAAGGACGACCTGATAGCCGTAACGTGCGTAAAGGGTAGCGATGACGCTTCCCATGAAGCCAGCACCGACGATGGAAATACGGTTCGAACTCTGCATCGATCTTTCCTGGGTTGGGGTACCTGCCGGAAACCGAACGGGTGGCCAGCGGGAAGTCAGTGCACTGCGGCGTACATGATCCGCTCTTCGGTCGCCTCCTGCGGCGAGAATTCCTCCACGATCCGGCCGGCCTGGGACACCAGGATCCGGTCCGAGATGCTGAGTATCTCAGGGAGGTACGAAGAGATCACGATAATCGCGAAACCCTCATCTGCCAGCTTGTTCACGAGTTGGTGGATTTCCGAAATTGCCCCTACGTCAACGCCGCGCGTCGGCTCATCGAAAATGATCACGCTCGGCTTCTGCACGAGCGCCTTCGCGATCACAACCTTCTGCTGGTTGCCGCCCGATAGCTCGATGACGCGGGCATTGGAATTGATCGCCCTGATGTTGAGCGCCTTCGTCCAATGGTCGGCGAGTTCTCTCATTTGCGTCATACTGACGAACGTTCCCGAACCGACGTCGGCCGCCTGAGCCGCCTGGTAGATGTTCTCCGCGATCGACATGGTTTCGAAAAAGCCTTCGATTTTCCGGTCTTCGGTCACATAGACGATGCCATCCTTCACTGCCTGGCGCGGCACCCGGTAGCGCACGGATTTTCCGTTGAGCCGCACTTCGCCGCCATAGAAGAAATCGCGCTTGACGATGCCGGCCAGAATTTTCGCGGTCTCGGTGCGGCCGGATCCGATCAGGCCGAATATGCCGGTGACCTGACCTCCATAGATCGTGAACGAGTTGTTCTTCACCACCCGCGACATGGAAAGGTTCTGCACGCTCAAAACCTTTTTCCCCCGCTTGCGGGTGCGGTCACGCGCGTCCTTCTTGTACAATTCGCCAGACAACGAACGGCCCACCATGGAGCGGATGATCTTGTCGCGGTCGAAGTTTGAGGCGTCGTCGGTCACGACCAATTCGCCATCGCGCAGAACCGTGATGCGATCGGCGATAAGAAGCGCCTCCTCTAGGGCATGGGAGATAAAAATAATGGAGACGCCGCGCTGCTTGAGGTTGCGCAGCAGGGAGAAGAAGTGGCGTTTCTCTTCCGGCGTCAGCGACGCGGTCGGCTCATCGAAGATGATCACGCGAGCATTCTGCCGAACGGCCCTGGCGATCTCGACCATTTGTTTCTTGGCAGCGCCCAAGGTGGCGACATTCGCCCAGGGGTCGACGTGGAAGTTTAGCGACTCCATGAATTGCTGCGCGGCGATGTAAATGCCGCGCAGGCGGTTGAAGAGCTTCTCTTCGCCAAGGAACAGGTTCTGGGCGACCGACATCGAGGGAACCAGGCTGGTTTCCTGAAACACCATGGCAATGCCGTTCGCAAGCGCCTGTGCGGGCGTAGCGAACAACGCCTCCTTTCCGTCGAGCAGCATCTTGCCGGACGAACTCTGTGTCACGCCGGCCATGATCTTGGTCAAAGTCGACTTGCCGGCACCGTTTTCGCCGAGCACTGCGTGGATTTCGCCCGGCCGCAGATCGAAGTCGATATTTTTGATGGCCGGCACTCCGCGATATTCCTTTGTCACCGAGCGCATCGAGATGAGTGGTTCCATGACGATCCTCAGTGCTCGATGGCGACGATGGCGTCGCCGCCCTTGGAGGCAACGATCACGCTACTGCCGTCCGGGAGGCAGCTTGTGACGCCGTGCCGCGTCCCGTTGGCGCGGGAATGAAAACTCTCGATCGGCTGACAATCGGCATCAAGCCTGACCAGGAGCCCATACGAGCGGGATGGCGCCCACGGCTTCAATTCGCCGAGCTGTTTCAGCCCGCCCCCCTGGAGCGGCTCCAGGAAGGAAGCCGGGTGGTGGAGAGAGGGCGCGATCCACCACTCCGGATCCAGTTCTTTCATCATCCGCTTTCGGTACTCATCCTCCCGCAGAACGAATTCGATCAATTGCAGGCGGGGTGCGAACACTGCGAGCCACAATTCCTTGCTCTCTAGATCGAGGACCATGCGGGCGGGATAGCCCGGTATGTCGCCGTAAAGCGTTAGCGGCGCGCTTTCCGGCGCGACCTGAACGATCCGGTGGCGCCAGCTTTCCGAAACGATAATCCGCCCGCACGAGTCGGCAACGATCCCATAGGGATACGCTAGAGCGTCGGCCAGGCAGGTGGCGGCCAGGCTCTTCAGATCGATCCGCCATACCGAGCCGCTGGCATGGTTGGCCATCAGATCGTGCTTCCAGTCGGCCGCCGGACATTGTTGGGATCCAAGGCAGACGAGAAGCGTATCGGCATCGGCGAATGTCGCGGCGGTCGCGCAGACGATCTTCCGGTCACCGACCTGGGTGAGGACAGTGCCATCGTGGAGGCCGCCACTGAGCCGTATCGTTCCTTCAGCAAGTCCAATCGCCAACGTGCCCGACGCATGCGAAGCCAGACAAGTCACAGGGCTGGATAAGAGTTCCCGCTCGACCGCGCTCCCTTCCTCGCGCCGAAGTTCAAGGAGGCGGCTGCCGCTGGAAAACAATATCGTACCTGCATAAGAGACGAGATTATCCGGCGCCTCAATCGAATGCAGGAGTGACGCGTTCTCGATGGAAAAATTGGGGCGCAGAGCCCCGTCCATCGGCGGCACCGTAACCGCCGCATCGCCGCTGCCGCGGAAGCGGTCGAGCGCGCGTGTGATCGCCTCGAGCATCAGCGTTTCCCCCAATAGGATGTCACGCCGCTCCAATCCGGGTCGGCGCCCGCAAGCTTGGTTGTTCCGATGCGGTTGTTGAACAGGCCGCCGAGATAGAGAATGCCTTTGTGCTCGCGCACGGAGGTGATCGACGGGTGCGCTAGTCCCCTCTTGTCCCACATCACGTCCAGTATGGTGCCGTCGAGATCGAACTTGATCACGCAGCCGATGTTCATGTTTGGATAAAGCCACTCGTCCTTGGCGACTCGATAGACCATGCGGCGGCGAAATTGCGGCATCTTCAGCGCAAGGTCGAATGCCGGTGAACGCATTCCGACCACGGCGCACCAAAACGTCCCATCGGAGGCCCGGTTGATGTTGTCGGGATACCCCGGCAGGTCGTTTATCACCGTCTCGATATTCCCCTGTTTCGGGCCGGCGAAATAATAGCGCTTGATGGTGCAGCCCCAGGTTTCGGCGAACAGAAAGGAATTGCCGTCGAGTGTAACGCAAATACCGTTGGGGAATCTCAGGCCGGGGATGACCGTGCGGGTGGTATTGTCATTGGGATTGTAGCAGATGATACGGCCGTTGCCGCGCCCCTCGATCGCGTCGAGCATCCAGTCCACGGTATCGTAGCGGATCGACGCTTCCGAAAAAAAGACCCTGCCATCGGGCGCAATGTCGAGATCATCGGCCATCATGATGCGCGAGTCGTCGATGATCGATCCGAAGCTGCGGTTGGTCTCGTCCGACAGTTTTACCACTTCGCGTGCCTTGGTAACCTTGTAAAGACCCATGCCGGCGATGCACACGACCAGTTCGCGCTCGCGGTTGAATGCCATGCCGAGCGGATGGCCGCCGGTGTGAGCATAGATTTCATGGCGGGTGTAGTCGGGCCCGAAAAACCGGATGACGTCGCCGTGTCGGCTGCCGCAGTAGAGATCGTCCGTCTCGTCGAGGACCATGTCCTCAGGACCCTCGAGCTCGCCAAGTCCAATCGCGCCGACATCGCCCAACCGGTCATTGATTTCGTAGGGCGATCCCGAGCCGACTGCCGTCTCCGGGTTGCGCGGCATGGCGAAATAGGTTGGCGACGTGTATGCCCTGCTGAGAACCTTGAGGCGGTTCTTCATCCATTTCACGTCGATCGCCACCGCTGTAAGAAGCACCAGGCCAAGCACGAGATCGCCGGCGCCGGTGCGCAGACCGAGGCGCACCAAGCCGTTGGTGATGAGAACGACAATGATGGTGCCGATGATCGCCTTCGTGGCGGATCCGCGACCGCCGCCGAGGCTGTTGCCGCCGAGCACCGCTGCGGTGAGGATCAGTATTTCGAGGCCGGTGCCGACCGAGCCGCCCGTGCTGCCAAGGCGCGATGCATAAAAGATCGCACCGGCCGCGGTGAACATGCCGCACAGGACATAGGTAAGGCAAACGACGCGCCGGACCGGGAGGCCGACATTGTAAGCGGAGCGGCGCGAGCCGCCGATTGCGCTCAGATGCCATCCAAAGCGCACTCGTGTGAGAAGGATATGAATTGCAACACCTGCGACGACCGCCGCCAGGGCACTGATCGGCAAGCCGGCTATCTTGCCCGCGCCCAGATAATCCCAGAACGGCACCGGGACCGGCGAGTAGGATGCTGAAACCGCATAACGCAGGGTGAGCAGCTCCACAATAGCGCGCAAGATGATCAGCATGACGAGCGTGGTCAGAAATGCCCGCAGCCTGAGATACCCCACCAGAAGGCCATTGACCGCACCGACGCACGCGCCGAGCAGGAGGATGGCCGGAATGACCACCGTGACCGGGAGCCCCAGGGCGTTGGTCATGTAGAGTGCCACGAAGTTGCACAGCGCGAAGTTGGAGCCGACGCTGAGGTCGATCCCGCCTGCCTTCAGCACCATCGTCATTCCAAGTGCAACAAACAGGTACTCGCCGAGTTGTCGGGATATGCTGCTCAAGCTGCTCGGCGAAAGGAATCCCGGCAAAAGGGTGGAAAGGATGCCGATGACGATGGCCAGGATCAGCACCGGTATGGCGTTGTCGATCCAGTTCTTCGACAGGATTTCGCCCACCAAATGATCCGGGACCAGGCGGTAGCGCCAGCGCGTGTAAGCTTCTCTTGCACTCATTCGGCAGGTCCAAACGGTCTGGAGGAAGAGGCCGGCACGTCATGGTGCCGGCTTTGACGCGAGATTTAGTGGCCGGCCTTGATCTGATCCACGGTCCAGCATGAAGAAGGCGTCATGTTGTCCTTGGTAATGACGCTCACCTCGGTATAGAGACCGATCGGCTTCGAACCGGGTTCAGGTTTCGTCTGCAGCAGGCTCTGGATCGCCACGGCCAAATGGTAGGCTTGATGTCGTGTGTCAGACGTGACGTAGGACGAGAAAGAGCCGTTCGCGATGTTGTTGCAAGCGGATTCGACATTGCCGCCGCCGGCGGTTACTAAATGCACCTTTCCTGTGAGGCCCGCCTCGCGGATAGCTGCAGCAGCGCCGATATCCTGGTTGTCCCAGAATCCGATGATCGCGCAGAGATCGGGGTGCTGCTTCAAAACGGTGCTGGCGATGGAATGCGCCTTTGACGCGTCCCAGTCGGCCGCCTGTGTCGAAACGACTGAGAGGTTCGAGTGCCCTGCCAAGGCATCGTTGATGCCGGCAAGGCCTATTTGGCTTGGCGGACTGGTCACGGGCCCCTGGATCAGCGCGATCTTGCCGGACGTGTCTGGCCCACAGAGCTTGGCCGTCTCTTCCAGTTGGCGCTGGCCTTGGCCGTAGAGGTCGGCGCCGACAAAATAGTCGCCGTTGACCGGCGTCTTCAGGTTCACCTGAATGACATTGATACCCTCTGCCATGGCGCGTGTGACGAGCTTGGCGTAGGCCTGCATGTCGTTGTTGTGGAAGATAATGATGTCCGGCTTCTCGATGATCAATTGCTCCAGCGCCTGAGCACCTGCATCAATACTCCAGTTGGGATCGCGGATGATCAGTTCGTAGCCGAGCCTATCGGCGTCGCGCTGGACGGCCGCCATCCAGCCCTGGGTCAGATCAAAGCCCATCGATATAGGCACGAACGCGACCTTCTTGCCCTTGAAGGCTTCGTAATACTGAGGCGCCAGGCCGTCGTCGAAACGTTCGGCCACGGCCGTTTGCATGCCGGATCCAACGCCTGCGGCGAGTATTGCTGCTATACCTAGACGTCTTAACAAAGTTCCCATGATTTCCTCCCTTGATTGTCTCGACTACTTTTGTGGTAAAGTCATTGCATGCCGGTCAGATGTCTCCCTGCTGCGATGTTTGTTCGTCCCGAGGATTCAGGACCGAATCGAAAATGATGGCCAAGAGCAGGATGAGGCTCTTGATGATGTTTTGCACCGGATAGGAGACATCCATGATCGTCATCCCGTTCAGCAGCAGTCCGATGAGGACCGTACCGGCGATGACATTCAACACACTGCCCTTGCCGCCCGAAAGACCGATGCCGCCGATCACCACCACCAGGATGATGTCATAGACCATGGTGGAGCCGGCAAGCTTGGTGTTCACGCTGGAAACCGTCGTGGCCATCACGATCCCGGCTGCGAAGGCAACGGCCGATGAGAGGCTGTACAAGAGAACTGTAATCGGGCGGATGGCGATCCCGGCATTTCGAGCCGCTTGCGGGTTGTCGCCCATCGCGTAGATGAAGTGGCCCTGCTTGGTGTATCGAAGCCCCACATAGGCGGCGCAGGCGAGCACGGCAAAAACGATGACCGGCACCGGTATTTCCAGGACGCGCCCCGTACCTAGGGTCAACAGCCAGCCGATATCTCCGGACACGTACACATTGTCCCGGTCCACCAGGGCGAAACGGCCAATGCCTGCGACAATCGTCGCCACCGCCAATGTGGCGAAGATGGCAGGTATCTCCACATAAGCGATGAGCAGCCCGTTTGCCATCCCGACAAGAATGGCGAACAGGAAACCTAGAAGCAGGGCCAACCCGAGGGGCATGCCGCTGGATGCCAGAGCAAACGACCATCCGACTGAGAAGACCATGACCGCGACCATGGTGAGGTCGATGCCGCGCCCGATCACCACCAAGGCCATGCCGATTGCGAGTATGCCAAGTACCGCGACGCCCTGAAGGAGAGCGAGCAGGTTTGAGACTTGAAGAAAGCCGTCCAATGCAATGGAGAAAAGGATGAACAGGACCACGGAAATCGCGATGACCATTCGTTCCTGATTAAGGCGCAAGCTGAAAGGCATCGCGGCGAAAAACGGCGTCTTTCTGGTTTGCGTGTTAGTGGCCATACTGTTCATCGCTCCCGCACTGTACATCCTGCCGCCTCAGGTGATGGTCGGCGGTAGTCCAAACTCTTTCATCTTGGCGACGTAGTCGGCGATGCCAGTCTCGAAGTCGAATTTTGGTGCGAAGCCCAGGTCCTCGCGGGCGCGACGGTTGTCGAGACGGCCGAAATACTTCACGCCGAGCCCCAGTGGATCGAGGCCCGGACCGATCTCGATATCGGCCCGCGGCAGCACGGTTCGCACCGCATCCGCGAATTCGCCAAGCGTCGTGGCGATACAGCGCGAGATATTGTAGGCGTCGAATTTCGGATTGGGGTGGGTTGCCGCGATCACGCAGGCTTCGGCGATGTCGTCGACATAGATGACGTCGTCGCGCTCATCGCCCCCCTTCTCGATCCTCAGCGGGACGCCGGCCATCGCATTCTCTATGAAGCGGCTGTAGATGCCCATCGGCCCGTGCCGGACGAGTTTCCCGGGGCCGAAAATGGTCGCAAAGCGCAGCGCTATGAATTCGAGCCCGAGCGCGGCAAAGTTCCGCCCCATCAACTCGCTCGACAGTTTGGTCACGTCGTAGACATTGACGCCGCCCAGCCGGTAATCCTCCGCAACCGGCTTATAGACCGGATACGAGTGCTCGCCTTCGAAGTTGCCATAGGCCGCGCGCGAACTCGTATAGACGAAACGCTTAACGCCCGCCTTGAGGGACGCATCCAGCATCTGGACCGTGCCAAGCGCATTCACGCGGAAGCCCTCAAGCGGATTTTGCTGAAGCCCGGAGATCAGGGCCGCGGTGTGGATCACGCAACTCACCTTGCGCGACGCCATCAGGACGCGCATCGCGTCGGCATCCATTATGTCCGCCTGGACAAGCTCGACACCGGCGCCGGCGTCACCCAGCAGCGTCAGGTCGCTGTGCCGGTCGACAACGATCACGGGCAGGCCGCGCTCCAGGAGCTTGCGCGTTATCCAGGCTCCATTGACGCCGAGCCCGCCCGTAATCAGTATCGTCACCTGCATCCTCCTGCGAGATCGGGCCGGATGTTTTTTCATCCAGCCGGATGGTCGGAAGCGTTAGTCGTTAAGTTCCTTAACCGTTTGCGTTATCTCCGATTTCTGCTCATCGGAAAGTTCGCCCCGCAGCTGCTTGTTCGCCGTCGCCTGGGCAATAGCACCGTCAAGGTCACCGATCGTTCCGAGATTCATCGAATCCCGCGGGAAGAATTCGGTGAGTATCTGACGGGCCGAGGCTTCATCGACCTTGATGAGTTCGGCCGCCGCCGCGAGCGCCTTTGGATCCTCATAGAGCGCGTCGATCGTGGCATCGAGCGCGGTGAGGAACCGCTCCACCGTCTCGCGATTGTTCTCGAGGTAGTCGGCGTTCGCGATGTTGACCCTGACTGTCTGCGCCTTCAGCGTCGGCACGTCATTGCCGCGCGCCACGATGCGCAGTGTTCCTTCCGCGACTTCCTTGGGAACGGGCGGCACTCCCCAACCCACATCGACCTGCCCGGACATGACCTGCGTCAACGTCTCCGGCGGGCTGCCCGAGGGCAGGCCGGTGGCTTTGGCGCCATTATGTTCGATAAGGGCCTTGACGACGAGTTCGGACGACGATCCCGGCCGCGAAAAGCCGATGGTTTCGTTGTCCTGCAGGTCCGCGAAGCTCTGGATGTCGCTGTCGGCGCGAACGTACCAGTAGAAATCGCCCGCCCCGGTCATGTCGGCCGAGATGATCTTGACCGGTGCGCCCTGCTGGATCGCGCTCAGAACGCCGGCCATTCCGGTTTGCAGCCCAATGTCGACGCTGCCCGAAATCACCGCGTTCTGAATGTCCGAGCCGCCCTGGGTGAATATGGTCTCGACCTTTATGTTCTCTTTTTCAAAGAATCCCAGCATTTCGCCGAGCCTGATGGGCGTCGATTGCAGCGCGGTCGGATGGGGCGCCGCGACGCGTATGACGTCCTGTGCACTCGCCTGGAATGCCGTCAGCAGAGAGGCCGCCGCCCCGATCAGAGCAATTCTTAGTGTCATGTGGTTTCCTCCAGAGCCATCTGCGACGCACAGAATTCACGGACCGAACCGGCAGTAGTATCGGCCTATTAGTATTTGTATCTCGCAGCAATTTTATTGAACATAATATTGATGCCGATAGCCATCGTGAATATAATTATTAGAACTGCATACATGTCGTCTGTATTAAAAAAGTTGTAGTGCTGTATAGCTAAAAATCCTAGCCCTTTGTTCGAAAGCTTTATTTCCGCAATCAGGGTTCCTGCAATCGCCACGCCTGCTCCCAACCGCGCACCCGTGATCAGAAACGGCACCAATGCGGGGAGATAGACATAGCGAACCATCTGCATCCTCGAAGCCTTGAAGATACGGGCGACGCGGAGCAGTATCGGGTCGACCAGCTTGGTCCCGGCATAAACCGCCACTGCTACCGGGAAGAAGCACGAGATCGCCGCCATCGCTACTTTCGAGCCGGGGCCGACCCCGAAAAGAACCATCATGATTGGCAGAAAGATGATTTTCGGCGTCGGCGCGAGATAACTCAGATAGGGCTCTCCGGTCAGCCCCGCGAAGGGCCAGATGCCAAAAGCCACCCCGACCGCGAAGCCGGCAACGCCGCCGATCAGGAAGCCGAGGACCACTTCATAAGCCGTGCGGCCAAGATGGTCGTAGAATACCGGGTCCGACAGATGCTCGCCGATGGAGCCGAACACGGCGAAGGACGAAGGCACCACGCCTTCATAGAGAAGACCGGAGCGTGACAGAATCTCCCAGGCCGCCCAAACTGCGAGAAACGATCCCACCTGGAGGGCAAGAACCCGGCCGGGAAGCCGCCGCGGATGGTGTTCCGCGCTCAAAGATATCGCAGCCACCGCTCCGCCCTTTCCGTTAAGTCGAAGAAAAGCACGCTGACAACGACGACGGCCAGAATGGCCGCATACATGCCGGCGATGTTGAAGCGGTCGTACATTTCCCCGACGAGAAAGCCGAGACCGCCCAGATTGACCAGGTATTCGACGGCCACCACGCAAATCATGGCATAGATCAGGCCGAGCCTAAGCCCGGTGAACAGTGTCGGGAGCGCCGAGGGCAGCATGATCTTTAGAAACACCTGCGGCCTCGACATGCTGAACGAGGTTCCAACCTTGAGGAACACGCTCTTGACGCCGTCGAACGCCTGTTTCGTGCTGATGATGACGGGGATGCTCGCCGTCAATGCCGCAATGGCCACGGTGGTTACCACCGTGCGACCGAAAAGCACCAGAAACAGCGGGTAGAGCAGGATGAGAGGCGCGGAAAAAAGTCCGGCGACGAATGTCCCATAGGCTTGCCCGAGCAGTTCGCTGCGATGAAGAGCGTAGCCGACCGGAAATCCTATCCCGGCGGCTATCGCCGTCGCGACGAAGGTCGAGGCAAAGGTGATCCCAAAGGCCGCCGGCAGACTTTCCTCACGCAGCATGATCAGTAGTTCCGCGAAAATGTCCGAAGGGCGAGCGACGAGGAAGCGTGATATCACCTCCGTTGCCACCAGCAGTTCGAGCAGCGCCACGAACAGCGCCACCAGAACCAGACCAGTCAGTGTATGCTTGGACACGCGCGCAGCCCTACTTCGATCCTATCACGGAGCCAGATCCGCGATGTTCTTGTTGATCTTTTCCTGCGCCTCAGCCGACAGAGGCGCGGAGAGCTGCTTGTTCTCCACCGCCTGCTGCATTGAGCCCTCAAGATCCCCCAGTTTGTTCATCGTGAAGGCCTCGCGCGGCACGAAATCGGTAAGCACGGAGCGTGCATCCGCGACGTCGAGCTTCACGAATTCCGCCGCCTTGGCCAGGACCTCAGGGTCGGTGTAGAGCGCATCCAGCGTCGCGTTCATGGCGCGCAGAAAGCGGCGTACCGTGTCCTTGTTGGCCTCGAGATAAGCGGCGTTCGCCACGTTGACGCGGGTCGTCTGGCCCGCCAGGACGGTCGCGTCGTTGCCGCGCCCGATGATCCTGAGCCGTCCATCCTTGATTTCCGGATATGCCGGCGGCGCACCCCAGCCCACGTCGATCTGGCCGGACATGACCTGCGTCAGAGTTTCAGGCGGGCTGCCGGACGAGACTGGCGTCGCCTTGGCACCGCTTTGCGCGAGCAAGGCGTTCAAGATCGTCTCCGAAGACGCACCGGGCCGCGAAAACGAAACCGTTTCTCCGTCCTGCAGATCCGCAAAACTCTGGATGTCGCTGTCCGCCTTGACATACCAGTAAAACTCGCCGGCGCCGGTCATCTGGGACGAGATGACCTCGATCGGGGCACCCTTCTCGATCGCGCTCAGCACACCACCCAGACCGGTTTCGATTCCGATATCCACGCTGCCT
The DNA here is from genome assembly GCF_040839445.1 of Aquibium pacificum. NCBI lineage: Bacteria > Pseudomonadati > Pseudomonadota > Alphaproteobacteria > Hyphomicrobiales > Phyllobacteriaceae > Aquibium > Aquibium pacificum. The sequence goes on from NZ_JBDPGJ010000002.1 coordinate 13,052, forward strand.
GAAATGACGGCCTGCAGCACATCGGATCCGCCCTGCGTCCAGAGCATGTCGACCACCAGATTCTCCTTCTCGAAGAACCCGAGTTCCTGCGCGACGCGCGCCGTGATCGTCGTAAGCGCCGTCGGATGCGGTCCAGCCACACGGATCGCATCCTGCGCCTGGCTCGAAGCGGCGGCAAGAACGCCCACAACCGCGATACAGAGCGTTTTCAATATCTTTGACATTTCACTTCCTCCCTATTGCCGAAAATCAGATTTTGCTTTCGATCATCCCCCGCGTCGCTTCCTCGCGCAGATCCTGCCAAATCTGGCCAAGATAGCGGCGGAAGGGCTCGCTTGAGATGATTTCGGAAGTCCGAGGTCGCGGCAGCTCGATCTGAACGATCTGCTTTATGGTGCCGGGCCTGTAGGACATCACGACCACGCGGTCGCTGAGCTGAATCGCCTCGGTCAGATTGTGCGTGATCAATAGCGTGGTCTGGTTGAGTTCGCGCCAGATCTGCACGATCTTGTCGCCTATTAGCATCCGCGTCTGCTCGTCGAGCGCGGCAAAAGGCTCGTCCATGAGCAGGATTCGCGGCTCCGAAGCCAAAGTTCGCGCCAGCGCGGTCCGCTGCCGCATTCCGCCGGACAGTTCGGAAGGGCGCCTATTCTCAAAACCTGTCAGGCCAACAAGTTCCACGAAATGCATCGCCCGCTCGTATCGTTCCTTTTTCGGAACGCCGGCAATCTCCAGCGGCAGCGTCACGTTGCCGATGACAGTCCGCCAGGGAAACACCGACTCTTCCTGGAACACCATGCCGATGTCCTTGTGGGAGCCCCTGATCTCCCTCCCGTCGACCAGGATCCGGCCGGTATCCGATTCCAGCAGCCCGCCGATTATGTTGAAGAGGGTGGATTTCCCGCAGCCGCTGGGTCCGATGACGGAGACGAATTCGCCCTCCTTGATGTCGAGCGTCGTGCTGGCGAGCGCCGTTACCTTTGCTCCTCCCTTGAGCTGGAACTCCTTCGAAACGCCGGCGATGCTCAGCACTACTAGCAGGCTGGCCTCGGGAGCTGTCATAAGCGATGACATTTCCTGCGCTGCGATTGTCATGGGCTCAGCGTCACGTTGACGTTCTTCAGCTGGGTGAATTCGTGGAGTTCCTCGATCGATTCCTCTCGCCCAAGCCCTGATTGCTTGTAGCCACCGAAGGGGGCTCCGAGGAAATGCGAGCTGGACCCGTTGATCCAGATATAGCCGGCCTGGATCCTGGCAGCGGCGCGGTGAGCGGTCGAGAGGTCGTTCGTCCACACCGACGCGGTCAGCCCGTAAGGCACTGAATTGACCGCCTCGAAAAGAGCCGCCTCGTCGCTCCACTTCAAGATCGACAGGACAGGTCCGAAGATTTCCTCGCGAGCGATGCGGTGATCGGGCGCTACGTCGGCAAAGACGGTCGGCTCGACGAAATATCCGCGCTCCAGATCTCCCCTGCCGCGTCCTCCTCCCGCCACGAGCTGGACGCCGTCCCGCTTGGCGCCCTCGATATAGCCGGTGACCTTTTCGAACTGAGCCTGGCTCGACAGACATCCCATCTCGGTCTCGATGGCAGTCGGCTGGCCGAGGCGAATCTTGCCGACCAGATCGGAGACCGCCTCAATCACCTCACTGTAGATCGATTCGTGAACGAGAACGCGGCTGGTGGAGCCGCAGGACTGACCCGCTGTCCAGTCGAAATTCATGCCCTTCACGCAACCCGCAGCCACTTTCGCCGGGTCGGCGTCGGGATAGCCGATCAGCGCGTTCTTTCCGCCGAGTTCTAGCGTCACCCGCTTCAGCGTTTCGGCCCCCGCGCGCATGACGGCACGGCCGGTAGCGATACTGCCGACCACCGCGATGCTGGCAACTCCCGGGTGAGTGGCCAGCGCCTCGCCGGCCGCTCTATCACCGTTCAAGATATTCAAGACGCCCGGCGGAAGCAGGTCCTGGACCAGTTCGGCAAGCCGCAGCGCAGAAAGCGGCGTGTGCTCGCTCGGCTTCAGCACCACAGTGTTGCCGGCAATCAAGGGGGCCGCGATCTTGGCGATGGCGAAGAGAAGCGGATGGTTGAAGGCAACGAGCCGCGCCACAACACCGAGAGGCTCTCGCAGGACATAGTTCAAGACGCCCCCCGGCATGGGGATCGTCGAGCCCTTGATCTCGGTGGAGAGGCCGGCGAAATATTCCATGATGGTCGAACCCATCTGGATATCGAGAAGCATCCCCTTCAGCGGGTTGCCGCTGTCGAGCGCGTCCAGCATGGCAAGTTCGTCGCCGGCTTCCCGAACCCGCTTGGCTATCCCTCGGACATACTCGCTCCGCTTGAGCGGAGACAGTGCCGCCCAGGCTGGAAATGCGGAATTGGCAGCAGCAACGGCGCGATCGACATGCTCGCGATCCGCGAGCGCCACATGCGCGAGGACGTCACCGTTGGCGGGATTCAGCACAGGCAATGTCCTGCCGGCAGCCGGAGAATGCCACTCGCCGCCGTAGAAAAGGCCGAGATTAGTCGGAAGCACATGCCTCCACTCCTCACTCGAGGCGCGTGTTTTACCCTGTGCCATCAAATTCATCGTTTCTGCCAATCACCTATTTATTGACCACGCCGCTGTGGTAGCCGGCCTCGGTCATGACCTCGATCAGGACCTGCTTGCCTGCCCTGACCAACTGCATTCCCGTCAGGATCGCCTGCTGCAGTTCCGCCGGATGGTCGACGCGGGTTGATTCCGACCAGCCCTGAGCTTTGGCCAGACCAACAAGATCGACCGCCGGCTCCCTGATATGCTGGCCGATCCATTTGTTCTCGATCGCGCGGTCGCGGCGTTCCGCCACCACCTTCTGATGCATCTCGTCGTTGAAATAGGAGCGATTGTTGGCAACGATGACGAGAAGCGGAATGTCGTAGCGCGCGGCGGTCCAAAGCGCGCTGCAGCCCATGAGGAGATCGCCGTCCCCAAGAACGGCCACCGGAAGGCGGTCCGTATCCTTCAATGCGAGGGCGGCTCCGACCGACATGCCCGGGCCAGATCCGATGCCGCCGCCACCATCGCCGCCCAGATAGGCGAGCGGGTGGTCGAAGTGACACCCATCCGCGGGCCAACCGATCGGCAGCCGGATCAAGGTGACGTCGAACGACGAACCGGCTTCTTCAACGGCTTCCGCCAACGTAACCAGAGTGATTGCCTCGGACGACGGCTGCGACGGGCGTTCAGCCCTGGAAGTGCGCGCCTTCGGCGCGATCGTCCAGTTGGTATCGCGGGTTCGAGAGCGGCCGGCCAGTCCTTCGACAAGGGCAGCGGTAAATTTGTCGGCCGTTGTCATCACCGGCAGATCCACGGCGGCAAGCGCCATAACATCCTGCGCCCAGCCATTGGCGAGCGTGGTTTCCATCGAAGCGTGAATGAGCCGGGCCTCCGTCGCTCCGCCGCCCACCTGCGCCAGCGTGCCGCCGACATCCAGCCAGTCGAGGCTGAGAATCACGTCGGCGCGGCTCAAAACCTCTCTGGCGGCGGGCGGCATAATGAGGTTGCCCAGTGCCGCGTGACGCTCATGCGCGACCGGGAAAGCGGCGGGCATGCGCATGTCGGTGATCACGAGCGCACCGGTTTCTTCGACCAGCTCGATGCGCCGCTGCCAGTCCTCCATGCTGCGGGAGACACGGCCGGCCAATACCACCGGACGCTCGGCTTCCAGCAACCAGTTCAACGCGGTTTCTACCGCGGCGCGGGAAGGCGTCGGATCTTCGGGAGGCGCAAAACGCGCCAGCGCGGGAAGTGCAATCTCCTCGGTCAGGAGACTCTCCTGCACCGAAACGTCGAGGCAGACATAGACCGGTCCGCGCGGGGCGGTCATGGCGATATTGCGGGCGCGCAGAAGCGCTTCCACCGTCGCCGGAACCGAGGCCGGCTGATCATCCCACTTGGTGTAATTTCGAACCAGCGCACCCTGGTCGCGCGACGTGTGGATCCAGTCGATCCAAGGCCTCCGCTCCGAGGCATCCACCGGCCCGGTGGCGCCGATTAGGATCAGCGGGACACGGTCGCACCATGCATTAAAGACGGCCATCGACGCATGCATCAGTCCGACATTGCTGTGAACCGCGGCCAGCATCGGCTTCTCGGCCACTTTCGCGAAACCGTGCGCCAGCGCGACCGCATGCTCCTCGTGCAGGCAGATGAGCATGCGGGGGTTCTCGTTGCCGAGATGATTGACCAGGCTATCGTGCAGGCCTCGATAGCTCGCGCCGGGGTTGAGCGCGATGTAGCGGCAATCGAAGTCACCCAGAACGCGGGCGATGACGTCGCTTCCCCAGCGAGGCACAGGATCGGGATCGACCGGCTGCTCGCTCTGCCGCAAGCCAATCTTCTCGACCGCCTCGCTGCGGTTTTCCAAGTTCATCAATCCTCCCGCGCCGGCAACTGCCGGCAAACCTGCGCTTGTCGGCTTTGCGGTCTGGCTTTTGGCCCGCTCAGGAAGTCCTCTCCGACACGTCAAAAGCATGACAGTAGGCACCGTCGCGTCAAGGCGTCGAAATCCCTTTCTCGACTATCGAGAAACGAGAGACCTGATGCACCCTGATTTGCCTTACCTCCGACAGGTGACGGATTTCGAGCGGACCTACTCGGCCGCGGCAGACGGCGAAGCGGGTTGGTCCGCGCTTTCGAAACCACGCAGCCGACGCGTGATCTTCCCCACCAGGGAGAATACGATATCGATCTCGCCCTTGCTCATTCCCGCGGTCGCGACTTCGTTGGTGCGCCGGGCGCAGGCGATCAAGTCGTCCTGAACCATTCGGCCGGCAGGGGTGAGATAGACCTTCACCTTCCGCAGGTCCGCGGAATCGCGGATCCGGCTGATGAGGCCGCGCCTTTCGAGCGCGTTCAGGGTCGCCGTTGAGGAAGCACTTTCGATGCCCACCCGCTTGGAGAGTTGCGCCTGGGTAATGCCGTCCTGCTCCCAGAGTTTTCGAAGGTGCTGGTACTGGGAGACGGTAACCCCGTAGGCGGCGAGTTCGGTCCGGAAGACCTTCACGAATGCAAGCTGTCCTTCCTGGAAGAGGTTTCCAAGTCCAATGCCAGGCGGCGCGACCCACGTCGAGGCGGCCTCTTCGTCCGGCTTTTCTGATTTCGGCATGATGGCTTTTCTCACTCTGCAAGAATCTCGGTCAGATCGCTTTGCAATAATCTCCGGCTCTATTTAGTAAGGTATCATATTAATTCAGCGCGGGAAGCGAAGCGATGAAAGATGTCTTCGTATGCCAAGAGGGCGATTTGGCCGATGGCTCGACGCTGGTCGTGTCCAATACCGGCGCCGAGATCGCGGTATTTCGCCATGACGGAGCCTATTACGCCTATCGCAACTACTGTCCGCACCAGGGCGGACCCGCCTGCGAAGGCGTGCGGATGCCTAAGGTGGTCGAGAATATCGACGAGGCCGGCTTCTACAGGGGCCAGAGTTTCGACGAAAGCGAGTTCCACATCATCTGCCCGTGGCATGGTTATGCATTCCGTGTCACGGATGGCGTGAACGCCAACGATCCGAAGCTTCGCCTCAAGAAGTTCGACGTGACGGTCCAGGATGGACAAATCTATGTCCGCATCTGAACTCGAGGCGGCTTTTGCGAGCCAGGCGTCGGCGCTTGCAGGACTCGTCGAGGAGGCGACCGACCGCGGTCTTGTCGGGGAGATTCCCGACGAGAATCTTGGTCAGCTTCTGGCGAGTCTGGTGCGGCTCTATGCGGCAAAGGTGCAGGCAGGAGGGCGTCCCAGGCCGTTTGGGGCAAACAGCGCCCTTGCGGTTACCGACGTCGCCATCGGCTGCACGGCCATGATGGATGCCGTCGGCCTCGAAGTGTTCGAGCTCGGCGCCTGGCAGGCCATGTCGGGCCTGGGAAAAATTCACAGATAAGCGGATTGGGCAGGACTCAAATCGGGAGGTAAGACATCATGAACGCGCCCACCAATTTTCGGGATCTCGCCCATGAGGAATTCAACACCTCGACGCTGCTGAAGAACGCCGCCGAGCAGGCGCGCATTCGCGGCTATGACGACTTCCTCATCGTTGATACGGATTCGCACCACTACGAAAATGAAGTGTTCGCCGAAATAGCCGAATATATCGAAGATTCGGTGCTGCGGCACGAAGCGAAATTCCAGGGCATGATGTCGGGAGGCATCATGTCGACTGAAGGCGGCTATCAGGGCATGGCCGGTCGCATCACGCGCTACCCGAAGCGCAAGCTTGAGAAGGTTCCGCCCGAACCGCATCGCGACATCACGCTGATGCGGCGATGGATGGACGCGATGGGCGTGGACGTGGCCTGCATGTTCCCCACCCCTATGCTGACACTGGGAACCTGCCCTCGCGTCGAAACCGAAGTAGGATTGGCGCGCGCCTACAACCGCTGGCTCTGCGAACGCGTGCTCGCCGAGGACTCTCGCCTCAAGTCGATGCTCTACCTGCCGTTTAACGATCCGGCCGCCTGTCTCAAGATGGTGGAGGATTTCGGCGACAAGCCAGGCGTAATCGGCTTCGTTGTCACGGCGACACATTATCGCGGGGTCTACGACAACGCTTACGTGCCGACATATAGGGCGCTGCAGGAGCGCAACCTCCCTCTCGCCTTCCACGCCGCCTATAGCTGGAACGACCAATCCCTGGCGCTGACCAATCGCTTTATTGCCGTCCACGCGCTCGGCTTTGCCTGGCACAACATGGTGCACATGACTAACTGGGTCGTGAACGGCATGCCGGAGCGGTTTCCACGGCTAAAGGTCATATGGATGGAAAGCGGCCTCGCCTGGCTGCCGTTCCTCATGCAGCGGCTCGACAATGAATTCATGATGCGCAGTTCCGACGCGCCGCTCCTGAAGCGCAAGCCGAGCGAATACATGCGTGACATGTACTACACTAACCAACCGATGGAGATGGTCGACAATCCCGAGGCGCTCGAACTCACATTCAAGATGATCAAGGCGGAAAGCCAACTCCTCTACTCGTCCGACTATCCGCACTGGGACATGGACCTGCCGAGCGTGATCCACGACCTGCCGTTCCTGAGCGACCGGGGCAAGCGCAATATTCTTGGTGGAAACGCCAAGAAGCTCTTCAACCTCAGCGACACGCTGTCGGAGCCGAAGCTGGCGCGCAACGCGGCTCGCGCCGCAGCAGGCATCAATCCGGCAGCGGCGGTCGTCGCATAAGGGATATGGAGCACTCCGCACAGCCGGCTGCCGATTTCGAGACCATCCCGGAGCTTCTGGAGGTGGCCGAGCATGAGCTCGGCCCGAAATTGTGGAACTATCTGACTGGAGGGTCGGACACGGAGACCACGCTGCGACGCAACCGGGCCGCGCTTGACGAGATCATGCTGGTGCCGCGCGTTCTCCGGGACGTGAGCCGCGTCGATGCTTCGAGCAGCCTGTTTGGTCTAGACCTTCGCATCCCCGTGATTCTCGCGCCGATCGGGTCGATTGGCCTTCTCAATCCCGATGGCGCGGCTGCTTCTTGCCGGGCGGCCGAAGCATTCGGCATAGCCGCTGGAGTAAGCGTCATGGCCAAGCCGTCGCTCGAAGAGCTCGGCAGGAGCTTCAAAGGCAAGCATATCTTCCAGCTTTATATCGAGGGCGACGAGGAATGGGTGCGCGACATAGTCCGGCGCGCAGCGGCCAGCGGTAGCTTCGGCGCCCTTTGCGTTACCGTTGATACAGCGCATTACAGCCGACGCGATCGCGACCTGCAGGCCCGCTTCTCGCCAGCCGAGGCGATCGACCGTCCCAATCTTGCCGCCGGGCCTGTCGGGAAAGGCGGATATCGGGCCACCTTCACCTGGGACCGGCTTGAACGACTATGCAGCTGGAGCGAACTGCCGGTGATCGTCAAGGGCATACTCACCGCCGAAGATGCGCGAAGCGCGGTGAATGCCGGGGCGAGCGCCGTCTATGTCTCGAACCATGGCGGCAGGCAACTCGACCACGCGCCCAGCAGCATCGAAATGCTGCCCGAGATCGCCGGGGCCGTAGGGACGGCCACCAAAATCATCGTGGACAGCGGTTTCCTGCGTGGAACAGACATTCTCAAAGCCGTCGCGCTCGGCGCCAGCGCGGTAGGGCTCGGCAAGTTGCACGGAGCAGCCCTGGCGGCAGGAGGCTGGAAAGGCATGGTCCGCGCGCTGGAAATCCTGGAAGCGGAGCTGACGATCGCGATGGCGCTTACCGGCTGTCCCACGCTCTCCCAGGTCTCCCGGGACGTGCTCCGACCGCATCGGCTAGTCAGGGCCTGGTGGGGGCAGAGCAGGTGACGAGCTCACCGCTTGTAGTGGAGCGGATGCGTTAGCCGCCATTCAGCGCATGGTCGCGCCGCCGTCCACCTGGATCAAGTTGCCGGTCATCCACCGCGCTTTGTCCGAAACCAGATAGGCGATGAGTTCAGATACGTCTTCAGGCTCACCTGCACGGCCAAGCGGAAATTCTCTCCCGCGCGCCGCCAGCAGGCTGTCGTAGTCGTCGTTCGACATGCCCGAGGCAAGCCAGATTTCACTGCGCACCAATGCCGGCGCGACGACATGCACGCGGATTTTGTCCTTGGCCACTTCGGTCCCAAGGGCCATGGTGAAGGCCTCGATCGCGCCCTTGGTCGCCGAATAGACAGCGGAGCCCGGCCGCGGCCGGCGCGCCAGCGTCGAAGACAGATTGACGATCGTGCCGCCATTGACTTTCAGAAGCCTGATCGCCGAGCGCGTTACCGAAAGCGTGCCATAGACATTGATCTCGAACAGCCGGCGTACTTCTTCGTCGGGCAGTTCGACGAAATCCTGGCGGGCGGCAGCCACGCCGGCCGAATTGACGACCGCGTCCAGGCGGCCATGATCGCTCTCGATGGCGGATATCAAGCCCTCCACCGAATGGGAATCCGACACGTCGCAGGGATAGGTCGAGAATCCTTGGGAAGCAAGTTCGCGGAGCCGGTCCTCGCGCCGCGCGCATACCGCTACCCGCCATCCGTCCCTTTTGAGCACTTGGGCAACGGACCGGCCAATACCAGCCGTGCCGCCGGTAACCAGCGCAACTTTGGTCTCCACGTCGATGTCTCCTGCTGAAATCTAAGCCGCGCGTTCGGCCGGGATATGAAGAAAGCCTTTGCCGGCAACGAGCATCGCGGCGGTTTTCATGGCGGCGAGCATGCTGCGATGCTGCGCCTTGCCAGTCCCAGCAATGTCGTAAGCCGTACCATGAGGCACGGAAAGCTGGACATAAGGCAGGCCCAGATAGACAGTGCAGGCACCTTCGAAGACGGAGGTCTTGACTGCGATCTGACCTTGATCGTGATACATAGTGACGACCGCGTCATAGCGGTCCTCGATGCACTGGCGGAACACCGAATCCGGTGGCACCGGCCCTTCCGCCGAGAGCCCCTCGGCCTTGGCCCGGGCTACCGCGGGCGCGATCTCCTCAATATCCTCCTCAAACATGGCGTGCGGGTTCAGGCCCGCCACGCCTATGCGCGGCGCCGCGATCCCCCAGCGCCGCAGATGCTTGTCGACAAGACGTATCACGTGCAGGACCCGGTCGGCCGTCACCGCAGCGGCAACGTCTTTTATCCTCAAGTGCTCGCTGATCGGGACGACCCTCAACGGCCCGCTCAGCCGAAACATGAAGGTGCCAGGCGGCTGCAGGTCGTCGATGTCCTTGAGCACCCCGGCGTCCTTCAGCGAGGTGGTGTTGACCGGCGCCATAATCCAGCCGTCAAGTTCGCCGGAATTCGACAAGGCGGTGGCTTTATCAATCCACTGTTTGACCGCCCTGCCGCTCGCCGCGGACGATGCGCCGATACGGTAATCTTCGGGCCGAAGGCTGCCGCTGTCGAGGACGGGGATGAAAAGCTCCCCGCTCGCGCCGGCTGCACTCTCCACCGCCTGAACCGACATGGACACGCCAGCAGCCTTCGCCGCCGACTCGACGACATGGAGATTTCCGATCAGCACCACGTCGGCGAGCCGCTGAGGTTCGCCCGTTGCCAGCGCCTTGACGCAGACTTCCGGACCGATCCCGCCAGGGTCGCCGATCATCACGCCAATCCGCGGCCTTCCCGCCTCGCCCGCCATGGGATGTCCTCCGCGTTCCAGATCAGACAAGGAAGAAGTCCGTGATGAGCTTGTTGAAGCGGTCCTTCTTCTCGATCTGCGTCCAGTGGCCGCATTCGCCGAAGACATGCAGTTCCGAATGCTTGAGGAGTTGATGGAAACGGAAGCTGACCTCGAGCGGAACCACGCGATCCTCACGCCCATGGATGATGAGGGCTCGATTGGGCAAGGCGGCAACCATGTCTTCCGGCGTCGCCATCATCTTCAGATGGCGCTGACGCGGCGCGGCAAACATCGACGAAAAGCTCTCATGGTAACCTGGGCGGATGCTCGCCTCGTAGCGCGACTTCACGAGATCCTCGCGGATCAGACTTTTGTCGTAGGCAAAGAATTCCTGCATCATCATGCGCATGTAGTCCGGGCTCGGCTGGTAGCCCCAAACCGCCTCAAGCCCCTCGGTAACATCAAATTCCAGCCCGCCGGCGCCCATCAACACGATGCGGTCAACCCGCTCGGGATGCCGCGCTGCGATCGCTATCGTCAGCGCGCCGCCAAAGGAATTGCCGACGAAATGCGCCTTCTCGATCCCCAGAGCATCCATCAGCCCGACGGTGTGCCGAACCCAGAAGTCCATGTCATAGACTTGGCCTTCCTTGCGCTCGGTGTAGCCGAATCCCGCCGCGTCGGGTGCAATAACCCGGAAGTGTTCGGCGAGCACGGGAATCGTGAAGCGCCAGTTGGCGTAGCCGGTGACGCCGGGTCCCGAGCCATGCAGCAGCATGACGGGAAAGCCGCTGCCCTGTTCGAGATAGTTCGTATCGAGGCCGGCAGCCTTGATGGACTTGCCTAGTTCCGGATCCGATGCAGCGATGTTCATGTTCACACTCCCATTTATCAATTGTCGGCGGCACTGCGCCGGGCGCTGAGGTCCAGCGCCACGTCGACGATCATGTCTTCCTGACCGCCGACCATCTTGCGCTCGCCGAGTTCGACGAGGATTGCCCTGGTGTCGATGCCGTAAAGCTTGGAGGCCCGCTCGGCGTGGCGCAGGAAACTGGAATAGATGCCGGCATAGCCCAGCGACAGGGTCTCGCGGTCCACGCGCACCGGCCGGTCCTGCAATGGCCGCACGAGATCTTCGGCGGCATCCATCAGCCCAAATAGGTCGCAGTCATGGACATAGCCGGCGCGGTTCGCCGCGGCAACGAACACTTCGAGCGGTGCATTGCCGGCACCGGCCCCTTGCCCCGCGAGCGAAGCATCAACGCGGACCGCGCCCTCTTCGACCGCAACCATGGAATTGGCGACCCCGAGCGACAGATTATGATGCGCGTGAATGCCAACCTGTGTTTCGGGGCGTAGCGCATCGCGCAGGGCGCGGATGCGATCGCGTACGCCCGTCAGGATCAGAGCGCCGCCCGAATCGGTCACGTAGACGCAATGAGCGCCATAGCTCTCCATCAGCTTCGCCTGCTCGGCCAGCGCCTGCGGCTCGCTCATATGCGCCATCATCAGGAAGCCGGCCACATCGAGCCCTATCTTGCGCGCGAACTCTATGTGCTGCTTGGCGATGTCGGCTTCGGTGCAGTGGGTTGCGATGCGCACGGAGCGCACGCCGGCCTGATGCGCCGCCTTGAGATCGTGGATGGTTCCGATGCCGGGAAGCAGCAGCGTCGTAAGTTTTGCGTGGGTGAGTTTTTCAGCCACTGCCTCGATCCATTCGAGGTCGTTATGCCGGCCGAATCCATAGTTGAAGCTGGATCCCGCAAGCCCGTCGCCGTGAGCGACCTCGATGGCGCTTACATGTGTGTTATCGAGCGCTAGCGCGATCGCCGCAGCCTGCTCCAATGAGTATTGGTGATTGATTGCATGCATGCCGTCGCGCAGCGTGACATCCTGGATGTAGAGCTTCGAATGCATGTTAGGCGGCCTTCTGACGCAGTTCGACAAGCCGCTCGGCAGTCCTCAGCGCGGCGGAGGTCATGATGTCGAGATTGCCGGCATATTTGGGCAGATAGTGACCCGCCCCTTCGACCTCCAGGAAGACGCTGACCTTGGTTCCGGTTGCCGACTGGCTGACGTTCGGGATGGTCAACGCGTTGTTTTCGCCGATGCGCTCGAACTGCACCTCCTGCTTGAGGCGGTAGCCAGGCACGTAGCTCTGCACGTCCCTGACCATGCGGTGGATCGACTCGCGGATTGCGTCGCGGTCGTCGGTGCGGGCGAGGCAATAGATGGTGTCGCGCATCACCAGCGGCGGCTCGGCCGGGTTGAGCACGATGATCGCCTTGCCGGCCTCGGCTCCTCCGACCTCGCGGATAGCGCGCGCCGTCGTTTCGGTGAATTCGTCGATATTGGCTCTGGTGCCCGGTCCCGCCGACTTTGAAGCGATGGACGCGACGATCTCAGCATAGGTGACCGGCGCGACGCGAGAGACCGCGGCCACGATCGGGATCGTCGCCTGCCCCCCGCAGGTCACCATGTTGATGTTGCGCGACGAGCAGCCGGCATCGATGTTTACCGACGGCACCACATAGGGCCCGATCGCCGCCGGCGTGAGGTCCACCACCTGCTTGCCGTCCGCCAGCAGGATTTCGCTGTGCTTTGCATGCGCCGCTGCCGAGGTCGCGTCGAAAACAATCTCGATCTCCTTGTAGACCGGGAGCGCGCGCAGTCCCTCGATGCCCCCCGCAGTAGTCGCAACCTTGAGACGCTGCGCCCGCTGAAGTCCGTCCGATTCCGGGTCAATACCGACAAATGCCGCCATTTCGAGGATGGTGGATGTCCGCATGATCTTGATCATCAGATCAGTGCCGATGTTGCCGGACCCGATGATTGCAACCTTGATGCCCACGATCACTGGTCTCCCATGTTGAATGAGACGGTTCCGAGGTTTTCGATGCTGGCGAAAACCTTGCTGCTTGGGCCGACGACCGTCATCGGGCCGAGCGCGCCGGTCATGATAATCTCACCCGCCCTGAGCGGTGTTCCTAGGGCATGCATCTGCGCTGCCAGCCAGGCCGCGGCGTTCAGCGGATTGCCCATGCAGGCACGGCCGCTGCCGGTGGACACGACCTCGTCGTTGAGCTTGAGTTCCATCGCGCAGTCGCCGAAGGAAAACCCTTCAGGTCGGATTGCCGGCGTGCCCAGCACGAACATTCCGCTCGACGCATTGTCGGCGATCGTATCGACAAGCGAAATTTTCCAGTTTTGGATCCGGCTGGCGACAATCTCGATCGCTGGCAGCACGAATGCAGTCGCGCGCAGCACGTCGGCGAGGTTGGGCGACGGCATGTCTAGGTCAGCGCCAAGGATAAGCGCGATCTCAGCCTCGGCCTTGGGCTGCAACAGGCGATCGAAAGCGATGGTTTCCCCATCCCCGACGATCATGTCGGAGAGCAGCGCACCATAGTCAGGTTCGGACACGCCTAGTTGACGCTGCACGGCCACGGATGTGAGCCCAATCTTGCGTCCGATGAGACGGCGCCCAGAACCGATCTTATGATCGATGTTGATCTGCTGAACCTTGTAGGCCGCCTCGACGTCACCGGCAGGCAGCAGGTCTAGAATGGGCGGACACGGCTTCCCGGAATCCTCCGCCTCCCGCAGCATCGCCGCGACGGCGGCAATCTGATCTCCGACCTGCCGGTCGGCTGCTCTTGAACGTGTCGCCATCAACCCTGCTCCTCCTGCAACACCGCATAAACCTGATCGTCGACGACGCGCGTGGCATAGACACGCAGCGGCTTGGAACATGGGGGCGATCTGACGCTGCCATCGCGAATATCGAATTCGCCCTGATGCAGACCGCATTCGATGACAAATTCATTCTGCATGCCGTCGGCCGTCAGCGACGCCTGACCATGCGTGCAGGTATCGTCGGTGACATAGGCCTGCTCACCGACCCGCCAGACTGCCAGTGGCGGAAAACCGTTCAGATCGACACGAAGCCCCTCATCATCGGGAATATCCGCCAATGCACAGATGAGCGTTTCCGATGTGGCGCCGATCATATCGAGCTTCCCGCAACCGTCTTCGCCAATCCCGCCGGCGCCGAAACCGACCCGAGAAAATTCTCGGCATTGCGCCACATGACCTTCGCCGAACGCAATTCGCCGAGCGCCCCACCGACAAAGGCCGCGGCTTGCGGCTGCTGGATCGAAAATGGATAATCCGAACCAAGCACCAGATGCTCATCGCCGACCATATCCGCGATATAGGTCAAAGCTCGCGGGTCGTAGACGATACTATCGAACCAGAACCGCCTTGCGACCTCGCTCGGCTTTTCTGACATCAGCCGCGACAGTGACATTCCGATCGACCACGCATGGTCGAGCCTTGGGAGGATGGAGGTCAGCGCGCCGCCACCGTGGCTGAGAAGGATTTTCAATCCGGGGAAGCGTTCCATAACGCCGCCTGTAAGCAGCGACACGGCGGCCAATGCCGTCTCCAGCGGGAACGCAGCGGTCGCACCCAGATCCGCAGGACCGACGAGCCGCTCCATCCCGGCAGGATGGAGCGGATGCACCATGATGCAGAGATCATTTTCTTCCGCCGCGGCAAAAAACGCATCGAGACGCCGGTCCCCGAGCGGCACACCATCGATGTGGGTGCCGATCTCGACGCCGGAAAGGCCCATTGCCTTCACGTCGGCCAGCCGACGAGCGGCGAGTTCCGGGTCCTGCACGGGAACCATGCCAATGCCCCGGAAACGACCGGGCGTATCGGCCATCATCCTGGCGATGAACTCGTTCATGGCCCGCGCAAGTTCATCCCCATCAGCGGGCGAAAACCAGGTCGAGAGCAATTCCGGCATCGGCGAAATGACCTGAATATCGACGCCGTCCGCACGCATGTCTTCCAGCCGCCGTTCGGCATCCCAGCAGCTCGAGTCGATGCGGCGAAAAACCTCGCCGGCTATCATCACCGCGGCGTCCCCGTTCTCGCCGTGTTGGATCGAAGGCCAGCGCGCGTCACGACCTTTCCCGTTCGGCAGGACGGGCGGGACAATATGCGTGTGGACGTCGGTTACTTGAGACACGGCATGGCCTTTAGCTTGAGCCAACATATCGGCCCCGCCGCCCGGAGGTAAATCGAAAGGAAATCGGTTCTCACTATGCGGAAGCCTGCTTTTTCAGCAGCGCACGCAGGTCGACGGACGGGTCGGCCAGATCGGCGGGTGAGAAGGAAGAGCCTGATGCGATCATCCGGCGCGCCAGCGCAACCCCCTTTGAATTCTGTAGCGCGGCCATCCCGACAAGTTTTCCCCCCAGCAGATAGAACGCCATAGGCGCCGCGCCGTCGCCGGCATTGCGGATAACTTCCTCTCCCGCCAGGCTGCCTTCGACCTGGAGCCGTTGTCCGAACTGATCAGACCAGTAACCCGGAATTTCTTCGTAGCGATCGCCTCCACCGAGGATGGCCTTCGCCACCACCCGCGGATGATTGTCCGCATGCCGCCATGTCTCCTGCCGAACGAGTTGTCCTGCTACCGGATGGCGTGCGACATCGCCGACCGCCCACACAGCCGGGTCGGACGTACGCCCCTGGGCATCGACAATGACGCCGTCGTTCACGGAAATCCCCCCCTCGGCCGCGAGTTGGTCGTTGGGAACGACGCCAATCCCCACGACCGCGAAATCACCTTCGATCCTGCTGTCGTCGTCCAAGGTGACCACGAGTCCATCCGCCGCTCTGTCGACTTTCTCGATCCGTGCGTTCAAATGAAAGTTCACCCCATTCTGACGCTGAAGCCGCAGCATCCAGCCTGCGACGGTGGGCGTCGCCGCCCTGCCCATGACACCCGGCGCGGCTTCAATGACCGTCGCGTGCCCACCCATCTTGACGACGCTGGAAGCAATCTCCAGCCCGATGACGCCGGCGCCGATGATGATGACCCGGCGCCCGGGAGCGAGCCGTTCGCGTACCCAGCGCGCATCGGTGAGCGTCCGAAGATAGGTGATCGGCAGAGCCGGATCGTCGAAAAGCGGCAGACGGCGCGGCCGCGCGCCAGTGGCAAGAACAAGCTGGTCGTAGCCGATCGCGGCGCGTCCGGCGATCGAGACGGATTTCCGCTTCGTATCGATCGCCTCGATTGCCGATCCCAACTCCAATTCGATCCGGCGCTCCTTCCAGAAAACCTCGTCGCCCAGCGCCGCCGTCGCTTCCTCGGAACTTCCCGTGGCAACGTCCTTGGAGAGCGGCGGACGCTCGTAAGGCAGATGCGGCTCTTCGCCGACGAGCAGGATGCGCCCGGTATAGCCTTCCGTCCGCAACGCCTCCGCCATCCGGCCGCCCGACTGGCCTCCGCCCGCCACGACAATCGTCGACAACATCATCAAGTTCCTCCTAAATGCCGCGATACATCATGCTGGCGCCTAGGAACATCAGGAGCGCGAGCAGGAGCTTGTGGAACAGCTTGTCGTCGACGCCGCGCAGGACAAGACGGGCCGCAGTCAGTCCGACCATCACAGGAACCACAGCCATCGCGGAGAACACCAGATCCCCCGGCGCCACAGCGCCGAAGTAGAGAAGGCCGAACAGAAACGGAATGCCCGCGAAGAGGTATATGATGGAGATCGAGGAGATGAACTCCGCCTTGGAGAGCCCGATGCTCATCATGTAAACGATGATCGGAATGCCAAACAGCGAGCTTACCCCGCCCACCATTCCGGCAAACAAGCCGACAGCGACACCTGTCACCCGCTCGAGGCGCGCTGGAACCTGAAAGGTGCCGCGCAGCCTCAGGCCAACGGCCGAGAGCGCCAGCGCCATTCCCGCCCAAAACAGCAGCTGCTGGTCGTCGAGCCTGACCATGAAGCTCGAGGAGAAAACGATCGCCACGGCCATCGTCAACTGCATGGGCCAGAACCGCCGCACGACCGGCAGAAAAGCGCCGCTGGTGAGAGCCTGCCAGCCGTTGGAGACGAGGATGGGAACCATCGTCAGTCCGACCGCCTCGGGGATGGTGAACACCAGCGACAGAATGGGAAGCGCCACCATCGGAAGGCCGATGCCGGTCAATCCCTTGATAAAACCTCCGCAGAGGAATGCGGCCAAGGCGACGGCGGCCGCCTGCAACGTCATCGTTTCAAACATGGCTACCTGCGCATGTCGGCGTCGAGCTTGACCATGGTCTCGACCGGAGGTTCCGCGGCTGGTTCCGCATTCCTGCGAGCGTAGAGATGATTAAGCGTCAATATCGCGCAGCCAGCGACTGCGGCAGTGACGGCAAGCAAAGGCATCGACCACGCGAAGAGGGCGGTCAACGCACATGGGACCAGCGCTATCCGGATCAGCGGCGAAATTCGCGAACGGCAGAACCCAATGGACGCTGCTGCCAATATGTAAATGGCCGCCGCGGTCAGACCGACATCGAGGCAAATCTCGGCCCACGTTCCATCCATCAGAAGCCCTGATCTGACGGTGAAGGCGAAAGGCAGCAGAAAGGCCACCATCCCGAGCCGCACAGAGGCGTTCGCGACCTCCATCGGCGAGGCCTTGGCTATCGTACTTGCCACATAGGCTGCGACCGCCACCGGCGGTGTGATGTGCGAAGCGACCGCGAACCAAACCAGGAACAGATGCGATGCGAGCAGGCCGAAACCGGCCTGGACGAGACCCGGCGCCAGCAGGACCGCAGCCAGCGTATAAACCGCGGTGACCGGCATTCCCATTCCCAGGATGATCGTAATTACGCCAGCGAGCATCAGGATCAGGACAGGCATGCCTTGCGTCATCTCGAAGAGTTGGAACGAAATCTTCGACGCGAGACCAGTGACGTTCAGCGACTGTTCGACCAGGCCCGCACCGGCCACCGCAGCGACCAGCGGAGCGAGCATCACCGTCGCCTCCACGATGACGTTCAGAAGCTTCTTCGGTCCAATCCTAAGCTCCTTCGCCTTGTTGAACCAACTGAAGAAAATCGTCAGAATGATGCCGACAGTGACACTGTATTGCGGAGTGAAGCCCTGCTCGATCATGACGACCAGCGTGCCAAGCGGGATCACGAACATCCAACCCTCGCGCATGACCGACCAGAAGGTCAGGATCTGATCATCGGGCAGGCGCCCGTATCCATGCATAGTCGAATAATGATGGACCTGCAGATAGACGGACAAATAGTAAAGCAGGGCAATGACGATCGAAGCCTTGATCACCTCCGAATAGGAGATGCCGGTGAACTCGACCAGCACGAATACCACCGCGCCCATGACCGGCGGCAGGAAGCTGCCGCCCACCGACGCGACAGTCTCGATGGCCCCAGCCATGACGGCCGGATAGCCGACCTTCTTCATCATGGGCACCGTAACGCTGCCGGTAGTCATGATGTCAGCCGTCGGACTGCCCGAGATCATGCCGAACAGGCCGCTAGAAACTACCGCCACCTTGGCGACGCCGCCCTGGCGCCTTCCGGCCACTAACGCGGCCAGATTGAAAAAGAACTGGCCGCCCCCGCTGACTTCCAGCATCTTGCCGAAAACCACAAAAAGATAAACATAAACGGCCGCGGCCGCCACTGGAGCGCCGAACAATCCGCCATTGATGCTGATGATCGATTGCTCGATAATCTCCGGCACACCGAACGGCCGATGATAGAAGACGCCCGGCAGCAAATGGCCGAAGGCAACATAACCAAACAGGATACCGACCATCACGGTCATGCCGAGACCGATGCAGCGCTTCATGAGGACGAAGGTCACAATGATGAGAACGGCGCCACTTATCTGGCCCAGCACGTCGAACCGGCTGATGCCGAGAATCCATTCGGACAGTGCGCCAGCCTGGGTGAGAAGATAGCTGCCGCTGAGCGCAGTGGCGATCGCCAGAGAGACGTCCCAATAGCTCAGGTAAGTACGGCCGGTTACTCCTGAAGTTGTAAGTAAAGCGATAACGAAGAGAGGCGTCACAAAGGCGAGACCCAGCACAATCGGCGAAACGTTGCCATAAAGTGCCAGCCAGAACTCGAATACGGCCAGCGGAACGGCGAGTGCGATTGCGACAGCCCGAGTGATCGGCGATAGTTCAACCTTGTCGGCTCCGAGGATAAGATTCCGAACGCGGACAGTCGGGGGCATGGTGCCTCTTCAACAATCTGGAAAATGCAACCTAGATAAGAGGAGAGCGCCGCACATGGCATACGTGCGACGCTCTTGTGTCTCCCCGAGACTCAATTCGGAAGCAGGCCGGCTTCCTTGTAGAAGGCCGCGGCGCCCGGATGGATCCTCAGCCCCTCGACTTTGGGAACCAGAGTCTCTTTGGTCGCGGCCTGGAAAGCCGGATGCATCGCCTGGAAATCGGCCAGTTCGGCATTGACGGACTTGGCGAACTTGTATGCCTGCTCGTCGGTCGCCGCGGGGCCGGCCACGATATAGTGGGTGGATACCGGAACGTGCAGATCTTCGGTCTGGAAGTCGTATGTCCCAGCCGGGATGACGCCGACGTCGACATTCATCTGCTTGGCGGCTGCGGCAGCCTCTTCCGCGGTCATCGGAAGGAAGCGCAGCGGCGTTGTGGAATTGAGCTCGATGACGCTGCCTACCGGAGCGAAGCCGCCGGTGATGATGATGTCGGCGCGGCTGTCCTTCATCAGTTCATGAGTCGGACCGGTGCTCTGCGGAATCAGCGTACCGCCGAAAGACTCCAGTTCTTCCATCGTCAGGCCGTATTGGTTGAGGATCGCCACGACATGCGCGCGGGCCCAAAGATTGCCAGGTTGGTTGATCGAAATGCGGACAGGGATCTTGCGCTCCTTGATGTCGGCGAACGACTTGATGTCGTGCTCGTCTAGGAAAGCAGCGCGGCCATAAACGTGAGCCGTGGTCAATTTGGGGCCAATCGCGACAATACCGGAAATCTTGTCTCCGTAGGCTTCCCGGAACGGCGCTTCGCCACGTTGCGCCATGCCGATCTCGATTGAAGTCTCGAGAGCGAATTCGCGCTCGCCATTGGCGACGGCCACCATGGAACCTGCAGGGTTGCCGGGCTCATAGACGATGTTGGAACCGGGATAATGCTTGCGGACCGTCAGCGCCTGACCTTCGCCAAGGAGGCTTGCCATGCCACCGGCGGAATATCCAGCGATTGTGGCGACGACCGGTTCGGAAGTATCGAGCGCAGCCGCATCCTGCGCCGAGGTTGCTGCAGTCATCCCAAGGCTTACGACGAGTGCCGATATTGCACCTGCAAATCTAATGTCCACTGTATTCCTCCCTGTTAAGATCAATATCGTGTCCGCGTGAAACGTTCCGGCAGCCGCACAAACGCGATGCGGTCAGACAAGAAATGTAAGATTGGCCATCGGGCTGTCATTGTTGAGGATAAATACCTTCTTCTTCCTCATCTTCAGGCCGTCCTCCGTCCGTATCAGCGTATGGTGGTTGCGGCCGAACCAGACATTCTGCCGGTCCAGCCTCACATCTCCGAGCACAAAGCATGAGGTGCCAATAATCTCGCTGTCGCTGACCGACTCAATCTCGATGTTCGAGACGATGCGCATCAACCGCGACTTCGGCGACTGGGCGTGCGCGAACTTGCCTTTGAGGCGAAGGATGCGCTCTTCGATCTTCTCAAGATTTTCGTAGATCAGCGAGACGGACTTGTGGATGTCCAAGTCTTCCTCGTTGCACGGAAGCCAGTAGAGCGCGTCTTCCGTCCAGAGCTTGAACCATTCGTCGTATTGATGGTTGTCCATCAGCCGCGCTTCCCGATAAACGAAGCTTTCGTAAAGACGCAGGGTTTCTGCCTCGTCCTGATGCGCAGAACGAGCCGGGGATACGAGGTTCATAACTACTTCCTTCTGATCTTACAGCCGGTCTAGCCCGCGTCCATCAGCCGACGCCATTCCCGCACCTGCGCGCGCTGCGTGACCTCGTCGGAGATGAGACCGATCGTCGTGCCATCCTCGTCAATGCGCTCGCGGTTGAGGCCTCGGGAAATGTCGATCCACGGCTCGACCTGCGCATGCATTCCGCGCTGAGTGCGTTCGAAAATCTCCGCGTCGTCCGGAGAACCCGCTCCCGCGGGGCCGTAGAACGATTCGTGCTGACGAAGCCGCATGCTGTTGATCTCGTCCGGCACGCCCTCGAAGAGAACGGGGAACATCAGGATCTCGGTCTCGTTGGCGGAGATCGGGTTCATGATTCGGACCTGATTGTTAATGATCTGCATGTTCGGGAATATGCCGACATGTGGATCGCCGGCGAGCGACAGGAGTTCGCGGCCCCGTTCCTTTCCGTGCTTCTCATACATTGAGGCAATATATTCGCTGCCGCCCGGCGAGCGCTCCAGGAAAGCAAGATATTCATCGACGTGCTTCAGCCGATGTTTGCGTAGGTCGAGCATGCAGTGGCCATTGCCCAGATCACGCGTTACGCTCAAGGACTTGTCGTCATACGGATCATGGCGATGCGTGGCGCCGGCGCCCGAGTCGGCCTTCGCGTGCCAGACCGCGATCACGGACGCATGAACGTAATAAACATGGTAGCCGTCCATACCGACCAGCTTCCAGTTTCCGCGATATGTCGTCTTGTGAACACCTGCATCCAGCCGGATCTTCCCCGTTGGCGAGGCGTCAATCAGATAGTCGAGCATTTCGGCAGCCTTGCCGAGATGCTCGCGCAGGCCAATGCCTTCCTCAGCCAGGCTTGCAAAAACGAAGCCGCGGTAGTTCTCAACACGCGGCGGCCTAGCCAAACCGCCGACCTTTTCGCAGAAGCCATCCTCGTAGGCATCAGCGCCGGTGACTTGGACAAGCTTGCCGTCAGTGTCGTAAGTCCAGCCATGGTACCAGCAGCGAAAGAACTTGGTCTTGCCGCTTTCCACTTCTGCCACAACTGCGCCGCGATGGCGGCAGCGATTGAGCAGCACATTAACTTGGCCATTGCTGCCGCGAACCAGGATCACGGGCTGGCGACCAATCTGCCGAAGTTTGAACTCGCCCTCCTTGGGAACCTCGCTTTCGTGGCCGATATAGACCCACGTCTTGTAGAACACGCGCTCCATTTCCGCTTCGAAGACGTCCGGCCGAGTATAGATCCCGGAATGGACGCGCGCATCCGAAGCGAGATCGGCGAAACTGTCTAAACCCGCCAGACTGTTGCTGATCGCCTCTCCTTTGAGCGAAACCCCAGACATCTGCTTGTTCATAATAATTCCTCCAACCAGAAATGCATGTGACGCGCGCCAGCTGTGTGGGTCGGCGACCATGCCATTTTTCTAGGTCCAACCTATGGCACAGGTCCGGACACCTCAACATTGCTGGAAGCCGTTTCTCATTAATGAAGAAACTGAACCCGCCTACTTAGGATGCGCATTCTCTATCGGGCTCCATCCTCAAAGGAAAGATAAGGCCTTTTCCGCAAACCGGCTGTTGCGGATTTCGGTGCTGATGAGGCTGGCGCGGCGGTCAAGTTCGCTGCGTATCCGCTGTAGGTCCGCATCCTTGATTCTAGCGCTCGGACCCGAGGTCGATATCGCCGCAACGACGGTTCCCCTAATGGCTATCGGAACAGCGAGACAGCGCAGACCCTCTTCGAATTCCTCATCGTCGAGTGCAAATCCTTGCCGCCGGATCGCTTCGAGTTCGACCATCAAGTCGGAACCGCTGACAATAGTATTGGGCGTCAGCTTCACGAAATTTCCCCCTTTAACGTACAGCTGGACCTTCTCCTCCGGCAGGTGGGCAAGCAGCACCTTGCCCACTCCGGTGCAATAGCCCTCCAGTTCTGTTCCGACGCGCGTAACGATTTTGAGACTGCGCGAAGATTCGGCCTTAGCCACGTAACGAACCATTTCGCCGCTACGAATGGCGATATGAACCGTCTCGTTCAGGATGTTGGTGAGTTGCTGCACATGACCATTCAGAATTGTCTGCAAGTCGCCCCCGAAATCGGCAGCAGTGGCGAGCTGCTGGATAGCCTTCCCGATGTTGTAGCGGCTGGACGGAGCGAGATCTAACGCACCCACGGACAGCAGAGTACGAAGGAAGCGATGCGCTGTCGGCACCGACAGATTTGCCCGGTGTGCAATTTCCGTCAGCGTCAGGCCTCCGGGATTGGCTTTAAACAGGTTCAAAATCCCAAATGCCTTGACGACGGAGTGGTTTTGCGGCGTGGGCATGGGTATCATTTCCTTCAACGATCTCACATATGAAGAACCCTAGCCCAAAATTTTGACATAAGAGAGACCGATTGCAACATATTTTCCGTCGTTCAAAAGGTGGGGCACTTGCGCCCCCAGGAGGAGACGTGAGTAATAAGCTCATCGAACAAGTCGCCTATGTCCGCGTTGGTAGCCGGAACTTGCAGAAGCATGCGCTTTTCGCAAGCGAGGTCATTGGTCTCGAAAAGTCGCGCGAGACTGACGTGGAGGTGTCGTTCCGCTCCGATATCCGTCTGCGCACGCTCGGCCTTTTCGATGGCGACCCGTCCGAAACCAGCGTCGGTATCGAAATTCCCAACGAGCGGTCTCTAAACGAAGCCGCGGAAAAACTCGCCGCGGCTGGTTTTGAAGTTGCCTGCGCCGATCATGAGCAGTGCCAGCAACTTTTCGTTCGCCGCGCGATACGGACGCGCGACGGCAGCGGCAACCGCATCGATCTCGTCATAGCCCCGTTTCACGCGGGTCGACGTTTCTTTCCGACGCGCGACGCTGGGGTGCAAGGCCTCCAGGGCGTCGGTTTGCGCAGCACCGACAACGATCGCGACGTGCAGTTCTGGACGAAGATATTGGGCGCTCGAATCGCGGATTGGGCTGGCGGCATCACGTACCTCAACATAGACAGCCAGCATCACCGTATCGCGTTGTATCCTTCCGACCGGAACGGCGTGCTCTATATCGCCTTCACGGTGGAAGATCTCGACAACCTCATGCAGAGCAAATATTTCGTTCTCGACCGGCAGATAAAAGTTGTGCAGGGCCCAGGCAGGCAAACCGCTTCCAACCAGATGTTCATGCATTTTGAAGGGCCTGAGAAGAACCTGTACAGCTTCGTTACAGGGATCGACATCATCGATCCCGCCCGCCACCGGCCGCGTCAGTTCGGCTCTGCGAACGACGGGCTCTGCGCATGGGGATCGGTGAGCGAAGGTGTCCCTGAACTTGGTGCGGCTCGGCGCTAGCAATTCACGGAAAGGACAAGTCAGATGATCGAACTAAAGGATGTCTCTTATGTGCGGCTCGGCACGCGCGACCTCGATGACGCGCTGTCCTTCGCAACCGGATATCTTGGTCTCGAGGTGGCGGAAACGGCCCGCAATGCGGCTTATCTGCGTTCCGACGACCGTGCCCATACCCTGTGCTATTTCGACGGCGATCCGGAGGACCACACTGTGGGCTTCGAGGTCGAGGACGAGGAAAACCTGCAACTGGCCGCCGCCACGCTCGAACGGCTCGGTCACCCCGTCCATGCCGGAACGCCTGAGGAATGCGACCTGCGTAAAGTGAAGGCGTTTATCGGGTTCCGCGATCCGACCGGAAACCATATCGAGCTCGTGGTACGGCCCGAACGCAGTGGCAAACGCTATTTTGCCACACGTGACGCGGGAATCACGGGCTTCAGCCATATCGGCCTTTACACGACTGATCCCTCCAGGGACGAGCGGTTCTGGACCGAGGTCTGCAATGCCAAAGTTAGCGATCGCATCGGCGATATCCCGCTGATGCGGGTCAATGAAATCCACCACACCATCGCCCTGCTCGCTTCCGACCGCGCCGGCATCCAGCATGTCAACCACCAAGTGCAAACGAGCGACGACGTCATGCGCTCCTACAATTTCCTCCATGAGCGGAACGTACCGATCGTCTTCGGACCCGGCCGGCATCCGACGTCCGGCGCGCGCTTCCTCTACTTCAAGGGGCCGGACGGCATGGTCTTCGAATACTCGGTTGGCGTGGATGCCATCGAGGACGAGGAGGGCCACAATCCGCGCCAGTTTGGTTTCGAGCCTTCGAGCTTCTGCAAATGGGGCTCCAAGCCGGCGGCCGATTTTCGTCGCTGAGGCCGTCTCGCACGCAAGTAGCTCATTCGCTTGATGCACGGCATCTGGAGGGGATTTGACAATGCCGGCAAGGTACGCTGAGGTTTATGAGCAATGGAAAAGCGACCCTGAAGGGTTCTGGGCCGGGGCCGCAAGCGCAGTGGACTGGTACTCTCCCTGGGAGAGGGTGCTGGACATGGATGCAGGCGCCAACGGCAGGTGGTTCGTAGGCGCAACGTGCAATACCTGCCACAATGCGGTCGACCGCCATGTCGCAAACGGCCGAGGCGATCAGGCGGCGCTGATTTACGACAGCGCCATGACGGGTCGCAAGCGGAGCTTCACCTATGCCGAGTTGAAAGCCGAGGTGATTGCCCTGGCAGCAGTGCTGGAGGACAAAGGAGTAAAAAAAGGCGACCGTGTTATCATCTACATGCCGATGATCCCCGAAGCCGTGTTTGCAATGCTTGCTTGCGCGCGGCTAGGCGTCATCCATTCGGTCGTGTTCGGCGGCTTCGCCGCCAAGGAACTCGCGACGCGCATAGACGACGCCAAGCCAAAGCTTGTCATTTCGGCCTCCTGCGGACTCGAGCCAGGACGCGCTGTTGCCTACAAGCCACTGCTCGACCAGGCCATTTCACTTTCATCTTCGAAGCCCGAGACCTGCATCATCGTGCAGCGCACTGAACTTGCTTGCAATCTCATTGCGGGACGCGACATCGATTATGCGGAAGCCGTCGACATGGTCAAAGCAGAAGGACGCGACGCACCTTGCGTTCCGGTGCTCGCTACTGATCCTCTCTATATCCTCTACACCTCCGGCACCACCGGCCAGCCAAAGGGTGTCGTGCGCGACAATGGCGGGCACATGGTCGCGCTCAGCTGGTCGATGTGGAACGAATATGGCGTCAGGCCCGGCGAAGTCTTTTGGGCTGCTTCGGATATCGGCTGGGCTGTCGGTCACTCATACATAACTTACGCGCCCCTTTTCCATGGCTGCACAACTGTGCTTTTCGAGGGCAAGCCCGTGGGCACCCCCGACGCCGGCACCTTCTGGCGTGTTATCGCCGAGCATGGAGTGGTCGTGCTTTTCACCGCCCCCACGGCGTTTCGTGCCATCAGGAAGGAAGATCCGGAGGCAAAGCTCGTCGGGGAGTACGACCTCTCACGCTTTCGCGCGCTGTTCCTCGCCGGAGAGCGCGCCGATCCCGAGACCCTCAAGTGGGCGGAGCGGAATCTGAAGGTACCCGTGATCGACCACTGGTGGCAGACAGAGACGGGCAGCCCGATCAGCCAGAATCCGATCGGACTTGGAAAATTGCCGGTCAAATATGGGTCGCCGGGCGTTCCCATGCCTGGCTACGACGTGCAGATCGTGGACGATGCGGGCCATCCAGTCCCAACCGATACGCTCGGCAATGTGGTTATTAAGCTTCCACTCCCGCCCGGCTGTCTGCCTACACTGTGGAATGCCGAGCAACGCTTTCGTGAAGCATATCTTGAAGAATTCCCCGGCCACTACAAGACGGCGGATGCCGGCTTCATTGATGCCGACGGCTATCTCTTCATCATGTCCCGCACGGACGACATCATCAATGTCGCGGGCCACAGGCTTTCGACCGGAGCAATCGAGGAGGTCTTGGCCGAGCATCCGGATGTCGCTGAATGTGCCGTGGTCGGCGTGTTCGACAGGATAAAGGGGGAAGTTCCGTGCGGCTTCATCGTTCTTAAGAGTGGCGTTACGCGTGACTCGGATGCGATCGAAAGGGAAGTGATCCAGCTTGTGCGGGAGCGTATAGGCGCGGTCGCTGCATTCAAGATTGCATTCTCCGTCAAGCGGCTCCCCAAGACCCGCTCCGGAAAGATCTTGCGCGGCACAATGAAGAAGATCGCCGACGCCGAGGAATGGAATATGCCCGCAACAATCGACGATCCGGCCATCCTCGATGAGATCGCGGATGTCATCAAGCAGCGTCGGACAGGCCTGGCCACTCCTTAGAGTCTGAATCGGAATGACCGCTGTGTTTTCAGTTCCTTGCGAGCCTTCGCGTGAGCATGCGGATGTTTGCCAAGTAGACCCAGGCTTCGGAGGAAGCGATGGTCCGGTCGAAGTCCTTTGCCAGTCTGCGGCATCTGCCCAGCCATGCGAAGGTTCGCTCCACCACCCATCGGCGCAGAAGGACCTCGAAGCCTTTGGCGCTGTCGGATCGCTTGATGATCTGCATCGTGAACGAGCCGATTTTTGCAGGGCGCCCCGCAGTTTCGGTCCGGCATAGCCGCCGTCGGCGAAGACGTGGCGCAGCCACGGCCATCGCGTGAGAATGGATTTGAGGACGGCGGGCGCGCCGTCGCGGTCTTGAATGTCGGCGGCGTGAACGACCAGTCCGACCATCATGCCCAGCGTGTCGACGACGATGTGGCGCTTGCGACCCATGATCTTCTTGCCGGCGTCGAAGCCTCGTATGCCGCCGCTTTCCGTGGTTTTCACGCTCTGACTGCCGATGACGCCGGCGGACGGGCTCGCCTCCCGGCCCTCCCGTTCGCGCGCCGCCATCACGAGTTCATTGTTGATGGTCCGCAGCAGGCCATCGTCACGCCAGCGCCAGAAGTATTTCTGCACCGTCGAGAATGGCGGGAAGTCCTTCGGCAAAAGTCGCCACGCAGAGCCGGCCGACGCAAGGTAGAGAAGCGCGTTCACGACCTCACGCAGGTCCGTCTTGCGTGGCCGGCCGATCCGGTTCGGCGCCGGCATCAATGGTGCAACCAGCGCCCACTCCGCATCCGTCAGATCGCTTGCGTAGCGGAGGCAGCGCCGCTCATAGTGCGGACGGGTGATTTCAGTCCAGGGCATCGTGACCTCCGTCGAATCTCAGCAATCCGACTGAATCACAACCCGCTGAAATCACTCACCTCTTTTTGGAACAGACACTTAGGAGTGAGGCCGCCTGCCCCATCTCTCCTTGGGATGACGCGGCGGGGGTTGTCGCGTGAGATCACAGACCTTGTGGGGATGCGACAATGAAAGATTTGCGGGGCTTCGACTTCATCATCGTCGGCGCGGGATCGGCCGGCTGCGAGCTGGCCAACCGGCTTGCGGAGGATCCGTCCTGTTCGGTTCTGCTGCTCGAAGCCGGAGGCTGGGATCGCGATCCGTGGATCCAGATCCCGCTCGGCTGGGGCCGCATCATGCAGAAGCGCCTGCACGACTGGGGCTACGAGACGGAACCGGAAGAGCAGCTTGGCGACCGCAGCATGGAATGCGCCCGAGGCAAGGTGATCGGCGGTTCGTCGTCGATAAATGCCATGGCCTATGTGCGCGGCAATCGGGCCGACAATGACCGATGGGCACGAAACGGACTGCCTGATTTGTCCTACCAGCGCAAGTTTGTGGGCTTCCTGCTCGCTGTTCTGTAAACGGGAGGCGCTATAAGAAGGGAGTCGTCAGATTCGCGGTCCGAACATTGAGTAGAAACTGGGTGCCATTGCGCGACGAACGCGTCTGTCGCTTCTTGCACATGCGTTGGTTGATCATCTGGTCCACGGTCAATTCCACATGGGCAGTCGACCCCCGCGCGGGGGCCGGTTCCACGCTGCGCCCACCCGGCCATCAAATCACCGACGATACCGATATTAGCTTCACCCTTTGAGACACGCTCAAGCTGGTGGTCCTCGGAGGAACTCTGACTTAGCCCAACATCGTATCCATGTGCGGCAAGTAAGTTCTGAGTGATAATTCCCACGTTCCACCATGGCGCTCACTTGAATAATAATGCAAACGTCAATTTACGCTGGTTCAAATCCATAGCATTCTCTCAGATGGATGGCATTCTTCGGACCATACTTAGCGCTTCCAATCGAAAAGGCTATAGCCGTCATGAATGTGCTACTCCGTTTCTCAATTATTGAGACGAGGAGCTCCGGTTCCATCTGAGTTGCGATAAGTCGCGCGCCGTAGTCGGCCATCAGACGCGTCACAGGGAGATCTAGGCGGTCGACCGCGAGCAGCCGGTCCTGCCGATGATGCCGGGCGTGCCCGAGCGCCGGACCACAATTGTGTGCAGCACAGCACGACGTCGCTATTTGCCGCGCTCGATATCGCCTCGGTCTTCGTGATGGCAAATGCTACAAGCGGCACTGTGCGACCGAGTTCTTGACTTCCTCAAACAGATCGACGCCCGTGTTCCCGACGGGCTCGATTCCGCGACAGGGCTGGAGCTGGCAGAGCGATCGGTAATCGCGACAGATTGACCGGAAACAATCGCCGGAAGCTCTTGTTGCCCTGCTACAGCCAAAAACGGCGCGGCTAATCTGTGAGCAAAAGAGAATGGGAGGCATCGCTGCCGCCCTTTCCGTATCTGAAGGCATCGAAAGCTCAATCTTCTTGCGTCAGAAACCCGTCGAAGTAAGCTCGAGCTCGGCAAAGGCCGCGAGTGGGAGAACATGCGCAACGTGCTGGTCCGGCCGCACAACGACAATGCAGCCCTCGGCTCGATCTATGCCCCTCCTGTCGAAAAATGTCGTTGCCGACCTTCAGGTCGAGGCAGAACATTTTTTCGTAGTCGTGGAGCCTATAGCGGCCTTTCCGGGGGAGGAGGAAAGGAGGCATGGCTTCGACGCTGAGCTCGCGATGACCCTGCTGGAAGATAACCCGACAATCGATCACGGAATCGATGTCGGCCCCGCTCGGCGTGTATTTCGCGCCGGGAGATTGCGGGGACCGGGCAAGAAACTCGCAGAGCGCTCGGAGGCCGGAGGAAAGGGCGACCGGGTCTTCCGCACCGGCGAAGGCGAAGAGACGCCAGCGGCCGAATCCCCATAAAGCGCCCGACCGAGGGACTGGCGCACGGCGCTACGCGCCCCGTCACAACCGACGACGTAACGAGCCTTCACGGTTTCGACCTGTCCTTCGTGCGAGGGATCGAGCCGCTCGAGCCTGACCGTTACCGGGCAGGCCGGGGGGGGGGGCGTTGCGTTTGATCGGCACGCCGTTGCCGAAAGAGGCTGTCGAGTCGATCCTGAGATCCAGCATGCGGCGCGCGTAATCCGGCTCTAGCCGCACCGGAGAATTGCGCATGACATCCAGAAAAAAATCATGCACCCGCGCTTGGTTCAGGATGACGTGCGGGAATTCGGACAGGCCGTCTTCAGTATCTTGGATCCGTCCACTGGCGGATGATGTTTTCCCGCTGATTGTCGCCCGGCTTCCAGAACGACGTCTCATTAACCCAATACGCCTCTTTCACTACGCGCTCGCTGAAGCCGTAGGCCTCGAACATCTCCATCGTGCGGCATCCGATTCCGTCGGCCTGACCGACGAGCAATCGGCCGGGCTTCTGGTCGACAATCCGGGTATTGATGTCGGGAAAGGCCGCCAGTTGCGCCGCCAACGTCAGACCTGCCGGCCCGCAGCCAACAATCAAGACATCGGCTTGCGCGGGAAGATTTCCAGAGGGCCGTGAGTTGCGGTACCGCTCGGCCGGCTCGGAAATTTCCGGATCACCAGGCTTGAAGCCGTTGAGATGGAATTGCATAGGCCAAAATCCTCGAAGGCATTCAGCAGACGATTACAGGCCCTGAAAACTCGCCCGCGCCGTCCACCCAGGCCCGGGGGCCCGGGGCCCGGGTGACGTCCCGGGGCGTGGTGTAGCTGGGTAGCGCGGTGGTCATCGGCGCTTTCCGGTAGGGTCTGGTTGTCGAAGCCAACCTTTCTGGAGAGACCACCGATGACCGACGACATGATGAACCTGCGTGCGCTCGTGGAGAAGAGCGCGGATGCCGATCTGCTGCGCGAGATGATCGGCTTCGCGGCCGAGCGGCTGATGGAGATGGAGGTGGGCGCGGCCACCGGCGCCGCCTATGGCGAGAAGTCGCCGCTGCGGACGGCGCAGCGCAACGGCTACCGCGACCGGGACTGGGAGACGCGGGCCGGCACCGTCGAGCTGCGCATTCCCAAGCTCAGGAAGGGCTCCTACTTCCCTGGCTTTCTGGAACCGCGTCGCATGGCCGAGAAGGCGCTGACGGCGGTGATCCAGGAGGCGTATGTCCAGGGCATCTCGACGCGCTCGGTCGACGATCTCGTCAAGGCGATGGGAATGTCGGGCATCTCGAAGAGCCAGGTCAGCCGCCTCTGCGAGGAGATCGACGGCAAGGTGAAGGCCTTCCTCGAACGGCCGATCGAAGGTGATTGGCCATACCTGTGGATCGACGCAACCTACCTGAAGGTCCGGCGCGGCGGGCGCATCGTCTCGGTCGCGGTGATCATCGCGGTCGGCGTCAACAGCGATGGCCGGCGCGAGGTGCTTGGGATGGAGATCGGCACGTCTGAAGCCGAGCCGATATGGACGGAGTTCCTGCGCAAGCTGACACGACGAGGCCTGCGCGGCGTGAAGCTCGTCGTGTCCGATGCCCATGAAGGCCTGAAGGCCGCCGTCACCAAGGTTCTCTCGGCCACCTGGCAGCGCTGCCGCGTGGGCCTGTTGAAGAAGTTCCTGTCGGCTGATTCCATTGGACGATCGTTGATTCGCCGGGGGATTCGCGATGCTCGGACGCAAGGAGCGGGATCAGTTGGAGCTGTTCATGACCGGGTCGCTGCGGCAGCTCGTGCCCGACGATCATGTTCTCGCCCGGGTGGATCGCGTTCTCGACCTGTCGTGGCTGCGGTCGGAGGTGTCTGAGCTCTACTGCGAGACAACCGGGCGACCGGGGATCGATCCCGAGGTTGCGGTTCGGCTGATGCTGGCCGGGTTTCTGCTCGGGATCGTGCATGACCGTCGGCTGATGCGGGAGGCCCAGGTCAATCTCGCGATCCGCTGGTTCGTTGGCTACGGTTTGCACGAAGCGCTGCCCGACCATTCGTCGCTGACCCGTATCCGCCAGCGGTGGGGTGCTCATTGTTTCCGGCGCATCTTCGAGCGCACCGTGCAGGCTTGCATGTCCGCGAAGGTCGCGAAGGGCGAGATCGTGCATGTCGACGCCTCGCTGATCCGGGCGGACGTGAGCTGGGAGAGCCTCGCCGTCCGTCACGTCGATGCCGTCGCTGAGGCCAACGCAGACGGCGCGACGGTGGAGCGGGACAGCCGCAAGACCGGCAAGCACAAGAAGGTCTGCGTCACAGACCCTGATGCTTCGATGGCGACCAACGGGCGGAACCGGCGCCTCGAGCCGGCCTACAAGCAGCATGCGGTGGTCGACGACGTCTTCGGCGTGGTCATAGACGTCGAGGTCACGACCGGCGAGGTCAACGAGGGGCAGGTCGTTCTCGAGCGCATCGACGCCGCCGCCGATACGACCGGCGTGCCAATCCAGACCGTTACGGCCGATGCGGGCTACGCCTACGCCAAGGTCTACGGGGGCTTGGAGCGGCGCAAGTTCGTGGCGGTCATTCCGGCGAAGGCCGAACCCAACCGCAGCCCGGTGCCGCTCCGCCGCTTCCGCTACGATGCGCGCCACGACATCCTCAAGTGCCCGCGCGGCAAGATCCTGCGACCGACACGGCCGGTCAAGCATGGCCGCTTCTTCTACTCGCGCGCCGCCGATTGCAAAGGCTGCGACCTCGCAGCGCTGTGCCTCTCCAAGGGGCGCGTCAACAAGGCTGTTGTCGTTGGTGGCGACTATCCTGCGCTCCTGCGCGCTCGGCGGCGGCGCGAGCAGTGGACGGACGAGGACAGGCGGCTTTACCAGCGCCACCGCTGGCGATCAGAGGGCTACCATGGCGAAGCGAAGACATGGCATGGCCTCGCCCGCGCCGTCAGGCGGGGCCTCCAGAACATGCGCATCCAGGCTTTTCTCACCGCCTCTGCCGTGAACCTCAAGCGGCTCGCCGCCGCTCTTTCGGCCGCCCTCCTGCTTCCGGCCGGCCTGAGAAAATCGGTCCTCGAGCAACTGCTCTCGCTGGGGACGCGCATGTCGCAGGTTCGTCTGGCAGCCGGATAGCTCTGTTCAATCTCGGCTTCTTCAACAGGCCCCGCGTCCACTTCATGCGCAATGTGCTGGCGCATGCCGGCAAGAGCGGTCGGCGCGTCGTCTCCGCCTTCATCGTCACCGCCTTCGCGCAGGAGACGCCGGAGGCCGCCAGCACCCAGTGGCGGGCCGTCGCCGACCAGATCCGGCCGAAGGTGCCGAAGCTCGCCGCCATCCTCGACGACGCCGAGCCCGACGTGCTCGCCTACATGACCGTCCCGAAGGAGCACCGGGCGAAGCTGCACTCGACGGATGACATCGACAAGTCTGACGTCGGCTCATTCGTTTCCTTGTTCGGCGCCGGTGAGCCCGTTTCTGCGTCCCGGCCCATGCGTCGCGATCGGCCCCGTCTCGGGACGCGGTCAAGGCTGGGCGCTGCGCAGCCGGTTCCGCTGGGCGCGGCGTTTCCAGGCCACGCCTTGAAGGCGGCTCGACACGGGGCCAGTCTTCAGCCAGGCCGAGGCGATCGTCGTGCCGTGCCGGCACATTCTTGTGCTATCTTCGCCCGGCACGGACGACCACGTGGCAAAGAGCGGCGCAAGGATGAAAGCGCCACCACGCAGCCCTTATAGTCGTTCTTCCTTTGTGGCGTCCGTGCGCCGCTTCGGCCCTCGCGACCGCCAGTGCCGGACCGTCAACTCGTAGGCACGCTCGGCATTCTCGGCCGCGGCTTTCTCGCTGTTGCGCAGCTCCTTCATATTGTAGGCGTAGGCCGGACCGCGCCGTCCAACGCCGCGTTCGTTGGGCGCACCGGCCTTGAGGGCGAGCTGCCGCCGCTTCGCCGCTACCAGCGCCGGCCGAACCCAGAAGTAGTCCTGCTCCTTGGTCAGCAAGTGCCAGATCAGCACGGCGAGCTTGCGGGCGACCGCCACCCGCGACCTGATGGCCACGCTTGTTGCGGATGCGCAGGAAGAAGGCCCTGAGCGGCCCGGGCGCCTTTGCCGCCGCCCAGGCGGCCTCGACCAGCATGGCGCGCGCGTGGGAGCGCCCGTGCTTGCTGATCCGGCCATACTGGGCGATGCCAAGACCGGATTGGCGCACACGCGGATTGAGGCCGAAGTAGCTCAACAGCTTCTGCGATTCGCCGAAACGGCGGATGTCGCCGATCGCCGCGATGATGCCGGTGGCAACGACCGCATTGACGCCGGTGATCGTCTGCAGCCGACGAACCTGCGGATCGTCAACCGCTTCACAAGCGATGTCGCGATCAAGGTCGGCAAGATTCCCGGCCAGCCGGTCGATCTCGCGGATGTGGCGGGCGATCGCGGCGCGCTCGTCGTCGGGAAGCATCTGCCGTTCGAGCCAGGCCCGGCCGCGCTTGTTGAACAGATCGGCATGCGGGCACTTGGGCACGAGATGTGCCTGCAGAATGCCATGCACCTCGTTCTTCACCCGTGTGCGGTGCCGCACCACCTGGTTGCGCCGGGCAACAAGACGGCGCAGCCGCTCGGTGCGCGCATCCGGAACCCAAACCTCCGGCAGGAAGCCGCTGGCATGAAGTTGCGCGAGAACCCCGGCATCGATCTTGTCGGTCTTGATCCTGGCATGGGCGATCACCTTCACCTGCATCGGGTTGGCGACAATTACCCGGCCGACGAAGGGCGAAAGCACACGCACCACCGCCATGGCATTGCCGGTTGCTTCGACAACGACCTCGTCGGTTGTAAGCAGACTGCGGCCGAACCCTTCCAGTCCCGAGCGGGTCATGTCGATCCGGCCGTGATGGCGCAGCCGGCCGTCTTCCCAAAACACCACCTCCGCAAACGTGCGGTGGATGTCCATTCCGATTACACGTCTCATTGGCTCCCTCTCCTCAAACAGTCGGGAGCCGGCGGGCGACGCGACACCTACGGATCCGCGCTCTCGGCGCAACCGGGCAGGTCGCAGGGGCGGCCAGCTACTAACGCGAGCTCGCAGCTCATCGAATACATCGGCCTGCCCGCACTTGGCGTGCTCCCGGTGCCCCTGTCCCGGATGGTCGCACCATACGCCGAATATTGCTCCAGCGAGGACGAGATGGCACCGTCAGATTATACTGGTTACGAACCCCTTCGAGCGCCTCAACGGCGAGATCAAGCGGCGCACCGACGTCGTAGGAATCTTCCCCAACGATGATGCCATCGTCCGCCTCGTCGGCGCGCTGCTGCTCGAACAGAACGACGAATGGGCCGTCCAGCGCGCCCGCTACATGACGCTGGAAAGCGTCGGCCAGTTGAGCGATGATCCCCTCATCAGCCTGCCAGCAGTGGCGCGCTGATCAGCCCGGCCAAGCCGGAGAGCGCGGCCACCAACGCCGCCAGCTACACCACGCGGTGGGACACCATCCAGGCCCGCGCCAACGGCATATCGCTGAGCAGCATATCGGATACCTTTTCGATCTCTCCCTGCAGTAGGTAGTTGGTCGTCCCGAGCGGAGCCGTCTTCAAGATGAGATCATCCGCATTCTCCCTTGGGAAGATCGAGACATGAAGATGTCGCGCAGGTTCTTCGCCGCCGCGCAGACGGCGCCGGGCTCGAGCGCCACGCGGCCTATTCCCAGCACCTTGGCCAGCGAGTGGCCAATCGGCAGCCAATCCACCAGCATCTCGGTATCGCTGAATTCTGTCTGACTGTCCTAAGTCGGTATATCGTTGCCGGCGACAGAGGCCATGTGGAAGACGGCTTGAACGGCGTGTCTGTCACCGTAAATGGTGTTAGAGCGGATTCGACTTAGTCCGGGTCATATCCTGCGGCCTCGAAATAGTTCCGACACTCCTCTGCGGTGAAGACTGACAGGCAATCGGCAACGACCGACCAGAGTTCGTCGACGGTTCTGGCGGCGGCCTTTCTAAGCAGGGCCTTGAGCTTCGAGAACGCCATCTCGATCGGGTTGAAGTCCGGCGAGTATGGCGGCAGGAACAGGAGTTGCGCCCCGACCTTCTCGATGGCTTCGCGCACGCCGCTGATCTTGTGGGCCGGCAGATTGTCCATGACCACGACGTCGCCGGGGCGAAGCTCGGGCGCGAGAACCTGCTCGGCATAGGCCAGGAAGGCGGCACCATTCATGGGGCCGTCGAGCAGCATCGGCGCCGCCATGCCGTCCAGTCGCAGCCCGGCGGTGAAGGTGGTCGTCTTCCAATGGCCGTGGGGAACGGCTGCCCGGCATCGCTCGCCGCATGGCGCCCTGCCGCGCAAGCGGGCCATCTTCGTCGAAGCAGCGGTCTCGTCGATGAAGATCATCTTGGCGGGATCGAGGTCGAGTTGGCCGTCAAACCAGGCTATGCGGCGGCGCAGGACATCAGGGCGCTGCTGCTCTGAGGCGTGCGCTGTCTTTTATGGGATGGCCCGCCCCTCCCGCCGGCTCCGAGTTACGGTGCCGGTGTGTTTGAGAGGAAGGAGCGGACCTATGTCTATCGTGACCCTTGGAATCGACCTGGGCAAGAACCTGAACAGCGTGGTGGGCCTTGATACGGAGGGGCAGGTCGTCCTGCGCCGGCGCGTCCGGCGCTCGACGCTTGCGGAACTCGCCGGCAGCCTTCCACCCTGCACCGTCGCCATGGAGGCGTGCTGCGGTGCCCATCATGTCGGTCGTCTCTTTGCCGCGAAAGGGCATGATGTCCGAATGATGTCTCCCGAATATGTCCGGCCTTACGTCCGTGCGCAGAAGAACGACGACAACGATGCGGCGGGGATCGCCGAGGCCGCGACGCGACCGACCATGCGCTTCGTGGAGTTGAAGAGCCAGGACCGGCTCGACCTGCAGACCCTGCACCGGGCTCGCTCTCGCCTTGTGGCGGCGCGCAAGTCGCTCGTCAACCAGCTCCGGGCGATCCTGCTCGAACGTGGGTATACGTTCCGGCAGGGACGCGAGGTCCTTGAGCGCGAACTCGATCCATTCCTTGCCGAGCCGCCTTCGGAGCTTTCGTCCCGCATCGTGGCGCTCATCGCGGACATGCGCGCCGAGTGGCGATCCCTCGATGAGCGGATTGATGCCTTGAACGACGACCTCGCCGCGCATGTGCGCGCCGACGACGCAGCGAGCCGACTGACCTCGATACCCGGCATCGGCATCCTTGGCGCAACCGCGCTGGTTGCGGCCGTTGGAGATGGCGAAGCGTTCCGTCGGGCGCGCGATGTGCCAGCATGGCTCGGGCTCGTGCCGAAGCAGATGACGACCGGCGGCAAGCCGCGGCTGCTCAGCATTACCAAGCGTGGGAACATTTACCTTCGCATGCTGCTGATCCATGGGGCGCGTGCTGCGCTGCCGAGCCTCTCCAAACAGGCGACGCCCTCGGGCGATTGGCTTCGAGGTCTCCTGTCGCGGGCGCACCGCAACGTCGTGATCGTAGCGCTGGCGGCCAAGCTCGCCCGTATCGCCTGGGCGAGCCTGCGGCGCGGCGTCGGCTTCGAGCGTGGATGGGGACAGGCCGTGGTGGCCTGAAACGAAGGTATCGACTGCGGCGGATTGCGAACGAAAGCCGCCGTTCGACGAGGTTGGCGGAAGGAGGCTGATGGCCGGAAGGGTCGAACACCCGCGTCCCTGGAAGCCTGGTTCAAAAAACGGCGCATCGACGCCGAGACTTTTATGAGGACCAGGACGCGCGGATCTCCATCATGGCGAGGGCAAACGCGCCACTACGCCGGATACGTTTGTGCACGACCGAACAAAGCCTGACGCAACCAACTTGCCAACGGGGCGGGCCATACGTTTTTGAACGTGATGCCGCGCCGGTCGAGGAACAGCCAGACCGTCGAGGGCGCTGCCCGCACGCCGCGCTCGGAGCCGAGGCGCTCCCCGATCTCGGCAAGTGTGATGTCCGGCGCTTCCTCGATGAGGCCGAGAATGAAGGTCTCGTGTTCATCGAGCTTCGAGCGCGACGGCTGGCCCTGCTTGCGCGCTTCCATCTCGCCGGTCTCGCGATAGCGGCGATACCAGGCCCCGGCGGTCGAGATCCCGATCGCAAAGCGACGCGCTGCCTCCCGCGTTGAAACCCCGTCTTCGATCGCCGCAATCACCCGACCGCGAAGGTCGCCGCTCAGGCTCCTCGTCATCACCACCTCCTGGCAAATCACCAGCACCAGTGAATCAGACAACGAACGATCCGGGAATCCTCAAACCGACTCTGCGTTCATCGGAGATGCTCTAGGGGGCGGGCGCGCCGGAAATCGCGTTTGATATCGCTCGGGTCATGTAGATTGCGCCTTGGATGTAGCTTCCGGAATACATGCGGCGGTATGCTGTAAGATTAAACGTGCCGTCGAGGCCGAATTCCATGATATCGTCACGGGCAGACTATCTGCGGGCTGCGCGAGCTCAACCGAAAGAAGCAACAGGATTTGTGAGTTGGCGCGCGCTGACATGGCCGGAAGCCGGGATTGCCGCGCCTCCATCTTTCGCCCGGCAATCTGCTTCTGGACGATCGCGCCTGCGAACGGGATCATCGCGGTGAACGCCGTTTAACGCCCGGCGAGTTCCGCCAAATCTTCCTCCTGCGACACGTGATGCAGGCCCGGCAGCACTCTCACGACTTCCGGATACGAGGAATGGCGGCGCGTCACCTGTAGAAACGTCCAGTCATCTCAGGTCCCGCATCAAGATTCACAGACTATAGGCCTCGGTCGTCGCCGGGTGAAACAACTCCTCTACCCGGACGCGACGCGGCGACAGCCCTTGGCGGTAGTGGTAGTCGAGAAACGTCTCCAGCACATGTTTATTCGGCGCCAGTCCATAGGTCCACACATCCGGTCCCATCAACTGATGCGCGCGCCGCAGATTGTCTTCGACGAACGGCATTGTGACCTTGGTGGCTGAAGCGTCTGCGAGCGCGGCTTGGGCCATCGCCTTGGCCTGCGTGAAGGCCTTCAGTAGAGCGCCCGGCAGCCACGGGTTCGCCTCGGCCAGCGATCGCCGCAGGCCCAGGACATGCATGATCGGGAAGATCGCCGTCCGCTTATAATAATCCTCGGCGGCCGCAACCGTGTTGGGAAAGAGCCGGTCTATATTCGCATGCCCATCGTCGAAGCACATCGGCGCGCGCGGGCCCAGGAAGCCATCGATCGTGCCGTCGAGAAGCATCGCGTTAAGCGTCGCCCCTTCGCGCGTCTGTTCGACCCGGATGTCGGGCGGGAGGTTCACCTTGATCTTCTCGGGCCGGCCCGGCGTGTTCATGCCGCCGCGCACCCAGGTGATCTCCGACGACTTCACGCCGTGATCGTCCTCAAGGATGCCGCGGAACCAGACATTGGCGGAAAGCTGATATTCCGCGATGCCGATGCGCCTGCCGCGCAGGTCGTCAGGTCCCCTGATCCCCTTGTCGGTGCGCACATAAATCGAGGTGTGCCGGAAAGCGCGCGACAGGAACACGGGAATGGCGAAATAATGAGGATCGCCCCGCGCCACCGAGATGGAGTACGATGACAGCGATAGCTCGGAGACGTCGAATGCTTGGTGGCGGAAGGCGCGGAAGAACATTTCCTCTGGCGACAGCAGCATGCAGGTAGGATCGACCCCGTCGATCTTGATGCGACCGTCGAAGATGGGACGGGTTCTATCGTAGTCGCCCATCGCCAGAGACAGGGTTAGTTCGCTCATTGGTCGGTTCCTATACTGTTGTCTGGTATTGCAGCGCCGTCGGCAGTTCCGTTTCGCCCGAACGCAGAACGGGGTGGCAGACTCCAAGGCACGCCAGCCCCAGGCGCCGGTCCGTGTAGGCGCGATGTCTTCGCGGATGGCGTCAAGCAGCGCGTCGATCACCTCCGCCCGCGGATTGCGCGACGGCCGCGTAGCGCCTAACATTTCCCGAGCATGTCGAGCAATTTCGTAGAACCGCTAATATAGATCAACCCGCTTTGAGGTGTCTGTAGTCCGCTCGGATAGTCGCTCAAACCGGTAGCGGAGCAATTTAGATCTATTAATGTGCACATGCACCGTTCGACCCGCCGGCACAATGCCGCGGCTAGGCCCGAGAACGCTCTTGCCTCCCGCCCCATTGCCGTGAAAGGAGACCCATCTCCAACAAGCTCTAAGTTCTTCGCCAGGGAATCGAGATGGTGATCCGAAATGTTCAACAATCCGGTCTGGCTTATCTCAATTGTGATAGCCGACAACCCTTCTTGAAGAGTCGTCATGAAAAAAATAACATCGGGCAGGCGCGAGAAGACCTTGATGACATCTATCATTCTATCGAGTTCTTCAATAGCACCTAACACTTCCATAACTGGGCTGTCATTGTCTACGACAAGACCCGACCTCAATTTCGTCTTGAGTGTACTGCTTCTTGAGGAGGAGAAAAACGAACCGAAGCCCGTCATGTTGATGATCCTTCCGTTTCAATATGCTGCCCTTCAAGGCGTCGATGGACGAAGTTGCGCCTTTCGGAATGCCGCTGCGTAGCTGCAATACTGGGCCCAGGTCGCCGCAATCATGTCGCGCTTTTTCGCATCGAGCGGTGCGATCTGCTTTGCGGGGCTGCCGCCGTAGAGCCAGCCGCTCTCCAGGATCTGTCCTTCGGTGGTGCGCGCGCCGGCGGCCACTAGCACGTCGTCCTTGACGATGGTGCCCGGCGCGACGACCGAGCCGATGCCGATCAGGCTGGCGTGGCCGACCTCACAATCGGTCATCGTGACATTGTGGCCAATCGTCGATTCCGCGCCGATTATCACCCGTCCGCAAACCGCCCGGATCACCGTATTGTCCTGGATGTTCGTGTGCAGACCCACCTTGATCGCCTGATCTCCCGCATCGAGTTCGCAGCCATACCAGATGCCGTTCTCGCCCTCGCATTCGATCCGGCCGCGAAGCCTGACATTGGCCGCAACGAAGACGTCTTGCGTCGGGCCTGAACCGGAGTCCGGCGAAGCCGCTTCGTACTCGTCAGGCTCGCTCCGCGCCGCGTGATGCAGCGCGTCAAGTTCGCCCGCTTCCAGCCTGCGCACACGCTTGGCTGGCGCGCCCTCATAAAGCCAGCCGCTTTCGAGCGCGGAGCGCGGAAACACAATTGATCCGGCGGCGATGGCGCAAGCCTCCGCCACCTTGGAGCCATCGAGCACCACGACATCGTCGCCGATAAAGCAATCGCCACCGACATCGCAGGCATGAATGACCGCGCGGCGTCCCGCCGTGACATGCGATCCGATATGGGTGGGCAGGACGTCGTGCGCGATATGGACGGTGCCGCGGCCCCCAAGCCGGAAATCGTCGCCGATCGTCACATAATGCCCGTCGGCGCGGATTACCGAGCGCGCGCCGAGCCAGGCGGACCGGCCGAGGGTGGCTCGGCCCAGCACCGCCGACCCCGGGCCCATATAGGTCGGTGGCGATGCGAAGACCGGCGCCGTGCCTTTATAGGGCAGGATGATCGGGGTTTGTTCGATGGTCATACCCGCGTCCTCATTCAAATCCGACGCATGCCTATCGCGCGGTTGCCGCAGCGTCGACAAGAGAAGCGGCTAGAAAACCGGCGTCTCGCGATAGACGCCCCAGACGTCCTTCAGCTTTTCGACGATGTCGCCCATGGTCGCACCGGCCCGCACGAGATCGATCGTCGCCGGCATGATGTTCTTGTCCGGGTCGCGGGCAACCTCGACCAGCTTGTCCAGGAGCCGCTCGATCTCGGCCTGGTCGCGTTCGGCGCGCACGCGGCGGGTGCGCGAGATCTGCCGTTCCGCCGTCGTCGGATCGTAGGGGTGCGTTTCAAACTTCTCGTCCGCGCCGTCCAGCCGATAGCGGTTGACCCCGATCACCGGCTTTTCGCCGGACTGCTTTCGAAGCGCGGTGTCATAGGCGAAGTCGGCGATGTGCTTCTGGAACCAGCCCTCCTCGATCAGCTTGATCGTGCCGCCGCGCTCGTCGATCTCGTCGAGGATATCGAAGATTCGCTTTTCATATTCGTTGGTCAGTGACTCGACATAGTAGGAGCCGCCGAGCGGATCCACGACCTGGGTGACGTTGGTCTCGTCGGCGATCACCTGCTGGGTGCGAAGCGCAAGCTGCATCGCCTCCTCGGTCGGGATGGCGAAGGCCTCGTCGAAGCCGTTGGTGTGCAGCGATTGCGCGCCGCCGAGCACCGCCGACAGCGCCTGCATGGCGGTGCGCACCACATTGACCATGTATTGCGGCTTGGTGAGCGAGGCGGCTGCGGTCTGGCAGTGGAAGCGCAGCCGCATCGATTCCGGCTTCTGGGCCCCGAAGCGCTCTTTCATGATCTTGGCGTAGCAGCGCCTCAGCGCGCGGAATTTGGCGATCTCCTCGAAGAAATCCGCCTGGCTGACGAAGAAGAAGGCGAGCCGGGGTGCGAACTCGTCAACATGCAGCCCGGTCTTGGTCACCTCCTCGACATAGGTGATCAGGTTGGCGAGCGTGAAGGCGGCCTCGTGAAGCGGCGAGGAGCCGGCCTCCGAGATGTGGTAGCCGGAAATGTTGATGGGGTTGTAGCGCTTCATGGTCTTCGCCGAATGGGCGATGATATCGCGCACGATGCGCACGGACGGCGCAATCGGGAAGATGTATTCCTTCTGCGCCATATATTCCTTGAGGATGTCGGCCTGCACCGTGCCCGACAACTTGTCGAGGTCGTAGCCGCGCTGCTCGGCCAGCACGATATACATGGCAAGCAGGATCCAGGCCGTCGGATTGATAGTCAGCGATACGGAGATGTTTTCGAGATCGATCCCTTCAAGCAAGGCCTCCATGTCGGCCAGCGTATCGATGGCGACGCCTTCGCGGCCGACCTCGCCATCCGACATCGGATGGTCGCTGTCGTAGCCCATCAGGGTAGGCATGTCGAAATCGGTCGAGATGCCAGTCTGGCCCTGCTCGATCAGGAATTTGAAGCGCCGGTTGGTGTCCTCGCCGGTGCCGAAGCCGGCGATCTGGCGCATGGTCCAGTTGCGGCCGCGATACATGGTCGGATAAGGGCCGCGGGTGAACGGGTAGCGCCCCGGAAGGCCGATATCCTCGACTGGCGTGCCGGCGATGTCGGCCGCCGTATAGGTGCGCTTGACCGGGATGTCGCCCAGCGTGAAGAACTGCTCCTTGCGCTCCGGCGCGCGCCGCACGAAGTCGGCAACCTCGTTCTCCTCCCATTCGCGAACGATGCGTTCCAGATCTTGCGTGGGCGTGCGATCAACCGTTTCGGACATTGTCTTCTCCCTTGAATTTCATGACCATGGCGCTGGCGGCGGCATAGGGGTCGTCCTGCCGCGCGACGAGCCGGTCGACACAACCCGCCTGGCTCCCGGCGAGCACCTTGCGGAACTGTTCCAGCGCTAGCGTCTCGGCGGTCTTGGCCAATCGGAATGCGGCGATGCTTTCGCGTCTTGCCTCGCCCGCCTCGCCGTCGAGCGCCGCCCGGTGGCGCCCCAGCGCCTCGACCAGCGCGTCGAACCCTTCGCCCGAGACCGAGGACAGGCCGACGACCGGCGGCCGCCAACCGTGGCGTGGAAACTGGTCCTTCAGCATCATCTTCAGGTCGGCGATGGTGCGGTCGGAATCGCTGCGGTCGCATTTGGACACCACATGGATGTCGGCGATCTCCAGGATGCCGGCCTTGATCGCCTGCACCTCGTCGCCAAGGCCGGGGGCCGAGACGACGACGGTGGTGTGCGAAGCGTTGGCGATCTCGACCTCGTCCTGGCCGACTCCGACGGTCTCGATGATGATCACGTCGAAGCCGGCGACATCGAGAATGTCGACCACGTCAAGGGCTGCATGCGCCATGCCGCCGACAGCGCCGCGCGTCGCCATGGAGCGGATGAAGACGCCCGGATCAAGCACCAGATCGCTCATGCGGATGCGGTCGCCGAGGATCGAGCCGCCGGAATAGGGGCTGGAGGGATCGATTGCGACGATGGCCACCTTGGCCTCGGTGCGGCGCAACCGCTCGACAAGCTTGCCGACCAGCGTCGACTTGCCCGAACCGGGCACGCCGGTGATGCCGATCACATGCGCGCGGCCGGCCTTGCGGTAGATGTCTCCGATCGCGGCGCGCGCTTCGGCCGCGCCTGCTTCCGCCCGCGAGATCAGCCGGGCGACGGCGAACGCCTCGCCCTGCTCCACGCGTGGAACAAGCGCCTCGGACGGGATATAAGCGCGCGTCACGAGGCGCTCGCTCCTTCCAGCCGCTGGCGCATCTCGCGCAGCACTTCGCGGTCGTCGGTCACCCGGCGCGCCTTGAAGTCGGTCCGCTCGATCGAATGCTGCGGCACTATCTCGACCATGGTCCTGAGGCCGAGCAGCTTCTGCAGGCTGGCCGCGACCTCGCGCCGGAATGCCCCAACCCGCGCCTCGCCGGCATTCCAGATCTCGGGCTCAGCCTCGACGCTGACCGCCAGCTCATCCATGATGCCTTCGCGCGTGATGACGATCCGGTGCTCGCCGCCATAGCCCTTGGTGGCGTTCAGCACCGCGTCGATCTCGCTCGGATAAACGTTTTCGCCGCGGATCGTGAACATGTCGTCGATGCGGCCGATGATGCCCATCGGCAGGCGCGGATAGGTGCGGCCGCAAGGGTTCGGGCCGTCCTCCCACAGCGTCAGGTCGCCGGAAAGCAGCCGGATCATCGGCTGCGAGGTACGCTCCAAATGCGTATACACCGGCGTCCCGCGCTGCCCGTAGGAGACGCGGTGGAAGTTCGAAGGATCGCAGACTTCGGTATAGACCACGTCCTGCCAGCAAAGCATGCCGTCGGTCTCGGCCGAACCGGCGACGTTCATCCACGGCGTCATTTCGCCCATCG
Source organism: Aquibium pacificum (assembly GCF_040839445.1). Lineage (NCBI taxonomy): Bacteria > Pseudomonadati > Pseudomonadota > Alphaproteobacteria > Hyphomicrobiales > Phyllobacteriaceae > Aquibium > Aquibium pacificum. The sequence goes on from NZ_JBDPGJ010000002.1 coordinate 57,802, forward strand.
AGCCGGAGTCGAAGACGCGGGCGCCGTAGAGCTCCTCGATCTTTCCCTTGACGGCGGGAATCGACGCCCCCGGTTCGCCGGAGAAGAACATTGTCCTGAGTCCAAGCTGCTTCGGATCGAGACCGTTGTCGATCGCCGTCTGCGCCAGATGCAGCGCATAGGTCGGCGTGCCGTAGAAGGCCGCGGGCTTCAAAAGGTCGAGCCATTGCGCGCATCGCGCGCTCATGCCGGCAGCGCCGGCGCCGAACGGGAACGCCTTGGCGCCAAGGCGCTCGGCCCCCGCCAACGCGCCCCAGCTGCCGACATAGAGGCTGAAGATCGCCGCCACGCAGATCGTGTCGCCCGGCCGCATGCCCATGGCCCACATGATACGTGCATGTGCGTTGGAGATTGCGCGCCAGTCATTGCGGCCGATGGCGAAGGCGGTCGGTCGGCCCGTCGTGCCGCTGGTGCCGTGGATGTGGAAGATTTCAGACTCGGGCACGCAGAGATAGTCGCCGAAGGGCGGTTGAGCGGCCTGCGAGGCGCGCAACTCCGCCTTGGCGACGACGGGGACTCGGGCTTCGAAATCCTCGAGCGACTTCAGCTGCGCGGGATGGAAGCCGGCCTGGTCCCATTTGCGTTTGTAGAAGGGTGCATGCTCGTAGGCGTAGGCGCAGACCTCTTGTAGCCGCTTCAGGACCGCGGCTTCACGGTCGCCGGCGGGCATGGTCTCGCGCGTGGGAAACCAGTAGCGGCTGTCGGCCGGGGGCAGGTAGGAATCGTCATATGACGGCGGAAAGCTCCAATTCTCCATCGGCTGACCCCTCACCGCGCGCCGCGCTGTTCGACGAGGCGGTTGAGCGTCTCGACGATCGCCTGGGGCGGCGTGTCCTGCAGCAGGATCTCGGCCACGCCCATCTGCTTGAGCTCGGCCACGTCCTCGTCCGGCATAACCCCGCCCGCGACCACAATCATGTCGTGCACCCCCTTCTCCTTGAGCAGGGCGAAGATCTTGGGGAACACGGTCATCTGCACGCCCGACAGAAGGCTGACGCCGAGAATGTCGACATCCTCCTGGACCGCCGCCGTCACCACCTCCTCCGGCGACCGGTGCAGGCCGGAATAGACGACGTCCATGCCGGCGTCGCGTAACGTGCGCGCCACCACCTTGACGCCGCGGTCGTGCCCGTCGAGGCCGACTTTTGCCAACAGCACACGAATAGGCATTCGACATTCCTCCCTGCATCTACTACTTGCATTTCGTATACGAATGTGCTGGCCTCATCAACCTATCATTCCAGAGAATGAGAAGCAGGGTGGGAGCAGTCGGACGGGGAGAAATTCATGGAGTCCATCGCGCCCTCGAAATCGCTGGTCGAGCGGACCTATGATGCACTGTTGGACGCCATCTGCACCGGTGTCTTCCGGCCCGGCGAACGTTTAGGCCAGGATGATATCGCTGAGCGGCTCAACGTCTCGCGCCAGCCGGTCAACAGCGCCATCACCATGCTCAAGTCGCAGCGCTTCGTCACCGATACGGGACGGCGTGGCGTCGTCGTGGCACCGGTTGACCGGGAGCTATTCGAGGCGATCTACCAGTTCCGCTCGGTCGTCGAGCCTCTAGCGGCCGAATTGGCGACGGCTCGCATGGATGCGGCCGCTATCACGCGCGGACGCGAGATCGTGGCGCGTGGCACCCGTCTGATGCAAGCGGGCGACGCCAAGGCAGTCCTGAAGGCGGACATTGACTTCCATAGCTTGATCTATGAATTGAGCGGCAATCCGATCATCGCAGAGACGATGCGGCTAAACTGGCTACATTTGCGCCGCTCCATGGGTGAAGTGCTGAGGTTCCCCGGCATGACAATCCAAGTCTGGAAGGAGCACAAGATAATCTTCGAGGCGATGGTGGCGGGTGATGCGGCAGTCGCCGCGGCCGAAATGCTGAGCCATATCGTGCAAGCGCCGCAGCGAGTGATCGGATAGCTTTCGGCCCTAAGAGTCCTCTCTGATTGGGGTCGGTGAGGTCAAGCTTCTCCTGCCACTTTCATTCCGGACAATGACGCTCCGTGGGTCACTCGCTTCTCTTCGCGGTCGGCGCGGGGCCGCCGCATGATGGGGTCAGGAGAGCGAGGCGTCTCAATCGTATCACGACCTTGCAAGCTATAGACCTGCGGGTTCCGGACTCTCAACGAGATCGTCTCGCCTATCGTCCCCACGGAACGATCCGGGATCGCCCTTTCGGGCGGAAGCTGCCTCTGATCAGTTTCGGTTCACATCGCCAGTGCGGCTGGCTCCTTTCCAAAGCGGAATTCGGTTGCGTCGGCCCACATGCGGTGCAGGATGACGCCCAGTTTGCGGGCCACCGCTATACGCGCTCGCGCCATGCCGCGCCTTTTGGCGATGCTCATGCCCCACGCCCTCAGGATCGACCATTTCTTCGAGCGCACGAGCAGCGAATGAGCCGCCTCGTAGAGCGCGGTGCGGGCGAGTTCGTCGCCGCAGCGGCTGATCTTGCCCTGAATGTCGGTTTCGCCGGACTGGTAGCGCCGGCGTGAGCCCCAGATGCGGCCCCACCGCTCGGCTGGAGCCGAACCGCTCCGGCCGGTCGATTGTGGCGCGGAAGGCGAGCGCCGTGATCGGTCCGACACCGGGCGCGCTCATCAGCCGCCGGCAAACTTCCTCCTTGCCCACGATGTCGAGAACCTGCTTGGTCAAGCGACCGAATTCCTTCAGCATCGCGCCGAGGATCGTTAGCAGCGGCTCAACCATCGCCATAGTCTCGGCGTCGCCGTCGGCCAACTCGCGGACCCGCCCCGCGAAGGCGGTGCGCGAGGGCGTGCCGAGCTTGATGCCGGCCTCGCGCGGGATGGCGCGCACCACGTTCTCGATCGAACGCATCTCGTTCAGCACCGTGCGGCGGGCAACCAGCAGCGAGCGCCACAGGCGACATTGCCGGCTCTTCACATGCACCTGCCGATACCAGCCGGTGCGCATGATCTGGGCCAACGCACGCGCATCGTTGCGATCGGTCTTGTTGGGCATCGTCTTCATCGCGGCGTTGGCCTGACGCGTCTCGATGCAGATCGCTGGCAGGCCCTCGGCGTGCAGGGCGTCGTGAAGCCAGGCCGTCAGCGAGCACGCCTCCAGCCCGATCCGCTCCAGCTGCAGATCGACTTTCCGCAACGCGTCGCTCAACGCCTCCGGCTCGCTCGCCGCGCGCGCCTCCCTGACGATCCGGCCGCCCTCGTCAACGATGCAGATGGTGGTCTCTTCCAATGAAACGTCCAGTCCGGCAAAATACTTCATGGCTGCTCCTTCCCGATAGTTGTGGCGCTCCAAAGCGACCACGTTCTAACATCCCGACAGGAGCAGCCGCCCGCATCTGGGCTCGGGCGAGACCCCAATCACCCCATCTGTGCCGAAACTTCTCATGAGGCTCGGGCAATGCGCCTGACGAGGATCATGACGGCGGCGGCGTAGAGGAATGCGGCGGCGGATTCGATGGTTGCCTCCGCGTCCTTCCAGAGGCGTCGGTTGCGACTGATCCACGCGAAGAAGCGCTCGACGACCCAGCGCCTCGGCTGGACGGCGAAGCCGACCTGATCGGGCTTGCGCTTGACGATCTCGACGGCGATGGAGGTGGCTTCGGCTACCCGCGGACCTGATAGCCGGCATCGGCGAAGAACTTGTGGATGAAGGGGAACGGCCGCCGTGAGGCTTGCAGCACGGGGCCTGCACCGTCGCGGTCCTGAATGCTGGCGGGGTGCGGGAACAGCACCAGCGCCCGGCCGTCGGTGTCGACAAGGGCGTGGCGCTTGCGGCCCTTGATCTTCTTGCCGGCATCATAGCCGCACGGCCCGCCGCTCTCGCACGTCTTTACACTCTGACTATCGATGATCGAGGCCGTGGGCGAGGCTTCCCGGCCGCAGCGCTCGCGGTCCAGCATCAGCAGTCGATGATTGATCTTCTCGAACAGGCACTCGTCGCGGAAGCGGCGGAACCAGCGGAACACCGTGCTTCTGGGCGGAAGTCCGACGGCAGAAGCCGCCAGCCGATACCGCCGCGCATGACGTAGAAGATCGCGTTCATGATCTTGCGTAGCGGCCATCGGCGCGGCCGCCCCGTCTTCCCGCACCCGGCATCATGGGCGCGATCAAACTCCACTCCAGATCCGTCAGGTCGGTTTCGTAGCGCAGGCTTTCACGGTTATGCTGGCAACGGGTAGCTGGCGTCCACATCAGGTCTCTCCGAGTAGGCTTCGACACCCAATTCGGAATCACGACCGCGCCAGCTACTCAACCCTTCTCTATTCGGCGTGTTCAGGTCAAGCGCTTCGAGCCTTTCCATGTGCCCGACGTCGACGTCTTTCGCAGGCCCTTGCTTCTCTACGGGATCGGCGCATTGCCCTCCCAGCATAGGATTAGGAGAATGAGGCAGTCCCATCTTTTGGGCGTCCTGACCGACATCGAGTGCGGTCGGCACGGAGTTGAGTTCGAACTTACCTCATCCATCGTCCTGCGAAGGACGCTTGTCCGCCGGGGCGGAACTTTCTGTCTCTCTCCTTCCTGGCCGTCCGGATCAGATGATCGGTGCCGTAGCTTCCCGCGTCCAGCGGAACCCCGCGCCATCCAGCCACATGCAATGCATGATGACCGCCAGGCGACGTGCGAGGGCGACGATGGCCTTGCGCGTCCCGCGTCGCTTCGCGACGTTCATTGCCCAGGCTTTCAACCATGACCATTTCGTCACGCGCGTCAGCAGCGTCTGTGCGGCCTCATAGAGCAGCGTTCTCATCATGCCGTCCCCACATAGGGAGATGCGGCCCACGCGCTTGCTCTCGCCGGACTCGTTGAGCTTCGGCGTCAGGCCGAGGATGGGACCCACCGCCTTGGAGCTTTTGAATCGCTGCGGAATGTCGATGGTTGCGGTATAGGCCAGCGCCGTAACGGCACCGACACCGGGGATCGTCATCAAGCGCTTGCAGGTCGCATCCTCCTCCGCGGACGCCAGCACCATCTTGTGAAGGCGAGCAAATCGGCGCGCAGCTTGTTTCGGGCAGAAAGCAGCGCCTCCATGAGTTCCTCGAGACCGGGCATTCCTTCACGAGTTCCCGAATACGCTCCTCGAATTTCACTGTTCCCACAACACCAACCTTGAGCCCGAAGTTGCGCAGAAGATCGCTCACGCTCTCATCGTCACGTGCGAGACCGAGATCATTCAGGATCGCGCCGATGTTCGATTCCGTCAGCAGCTTCGCCGCGGGAGTGCCGGCAAGCCTGCGCCAACCCATGAACATCCGGCCGGCGGGGCCGGCATCGCCGCCGGGCTTCGTCAACAGCACGGCGTCGCGCAGCGCCCTTTCATCCTCGAGGCGGCCGGCCTGCCTCGCCGTTGCAGCGGCCGCGGCAAGTGCCAGTCGCTGCCGCCAGGCGCCGGACCACCGCGCCTGCTGGCGGACCACCGCATCGAGCGCGCCGATGGCGGCGCCGGCGGCGAGCGCGACATCCTCAAGGGCAATTGGCCTTGCGTCTTTTCCCGCAAGGCTTTGCGCATCCGGGATGGCCCGGCGCAGCCAGGCCGGCACTGGTGCCATCGGGGCGGTCGAAGCAGCACCGCAAAGCGTGACGTGCTGGCTTGGGGTGGGTTGCGGACGTAGAATCATTAGCGGCAGCATGATTCAACGCGGCGCTTCTAGCAACGGATAAGGCAACGAACCGCCGCACCTGTCGTCACTCGATAATGAATGATAATGTTGCACTAACATTCGTTCTCATATCTCAGCATATACGACCTGATGATATTTGCGCTCTACAAATTATTTACCTTGGCGTCAGTGGCTGAGGTGCTCGAATTGCAGCAACCCTTGAACAACTTTCCGATGCACAATCTCTGAACCGGAGATGTTTTTCATCCCGCCAAGCCATGCGTGAATCACTTGGGCGGAGCGGCGGTCGCATACTGCATTGGCCTTTGAGACGGTACTGACGCTGACCCTCGCATCATGCGAGTAAGTAATTGTTTTTTATGCGTCTTCTTCGAGTGCTGGCTTGACTCACCGATGTGCTGTCGCTATGCGGCGGCTTGGGAGTTAAGGAATGAGTGCAGTTCAGTTCCGCGCAGCGGGTCCGGCCCGCCCAGTGCCGCACAGTGGTGTGAGGTCACAGGAAACGGTGCGGCCGCCATCCCGAGATCCTGAGTTGGCAAGGCTCCAGAAGGCACACGCGACCGTGGCTCAGCTCGTCGTGAGCGATCTCATCTATTCGCCCATCTTTGAGCGTCTCGAAGCCGAGATCGCAACCGAGGAAGCAAAGCGAACGGCCTCGGATCCCATCTCAGCTGCAAGAGCGATTGTAGCAGCGCGCCGCTCGCTCCGGCGCGACTAATAGGCGAATGCCTCGAGGAGATCGCGAGCTTCCTTGAGTGAAGCGCCATCTCCATACCGCTCCCGCCCCCCAAGGCTGTGGCCCATCAGATCGCGACGAATTCGTTCGTCAATCTTGGCATGCAACATCCGGTCCTCGAACGAATGCCGGAGGCTATAAAGCGTGTGCCTGTCGGTCTCGAGAAGCCCGTTCTCGCGCAGATAGCTGTTTGCCGTAGCGCTGATGCGGTCTTTGAACCGATAGTTCGGGAATCCATCCGGGTGTCGCCGCATGGCGTCGAGGCTGATGCCGACCAGCGGCATGGTTCGCTTCGAGGAGCCCGCCTTCAAGTGCTTTCCTTCCGGCAAAATCGAAATGTGTGGAACTGAATGGTTGAGGCAGATATGGGCAGGCAGGAGACTCGCAATCTCGCTCGGGCGGCAGCCCGTATTGACCATTGTGAGGATAATGTCCCGCGCCTCCTCGTTCATTCCGTCCAGCGCGCCAGCGGCAAGCAGTTTGGTGCGGATCCATTCTTCAGAGAAGGGAGGACGCTTATTGTCATCACCTTCCTCGAAGGTGAGATCATCGAGCGGCAATAGGAGGCCAAGCCTCTTCAGCCGATTGACCAATCGGAACGTGCTCCCAATGTATCCGATATCCTTGTTGGCGCTGTTGGGAGTGAGACCTTCCTTGATCAGCCGATCCATCCACCATTGCCGGAAGTTCAACATGTCGTCACCGGTGATGGAAGCCAGCTTTTTGTCGCCGACAACCTTGATGAAGTTGTTGATGGCCTTGATGCGGGGATTTCTCCATCGCCGGACCTGGTCCTCGCTCTTGCCGATTGCCTTGTCGGCAGCGAGCTCCCAGTAGAGTTCCAGCGCACGGCTCACCGTGATCCCCGGCTCCTTCGCACCTCCAAGTACGGCCGCTGCAACAGCTTTGTCGGGAGTACCATCCCTGCGGGTTGCCGCCTCAACTCTCTCGAGGAGCGCCTCGCGTGGCAATGTGGCCACCTTCGTAGCAGTCAGCCAGCGAAAGCCGCGCGCCTGCGCCAGATCGTGAGCCGCCCGAAACTGACGCTCGGCATCAGCGGTATCTCCAGCCAGTTGCGCTTCCCAGCCCTCGATGTAGCGGGCCCAAGTCTGAGCAGCCTTCTGCTTCGCCAAAGCCTCTGAATCCGACTTCAAGGTGATCCAGATCGAAGGACGCGATTCAACAGATCGGTACCGCTGCGGTACCCGCCGAACGAGGTGATACGTATCGCCGCGCTTGCGAAGCTTAATATCCCGTTTCACCGGCATCCTCTAATCCTACTGGCGCGCCGCCACGCTAGATGCATAGCACAGTGTATAGCAAAACGGGAAGCAAATGCCAGCGGCGCTCGGAGAGCGCGCAGAGGAGCAGCCAAAAATGACATATAGTTCAGTGCTTTAGGGCGATCGGGATTGACACTGGGTGGCGGAGAGAGAGGGATTCGAACCCTCGATACGGTTTCCCGTATACACGCGTTCCAGGCGTGCGCCTTCAACCACTCGGCCACCTCTCCACATGCGCCGCGACCGCCGGAGCGGGAAGGACGACGCGGCTCATCTAGTCGATCTCGCCCCCGATGCCAAGCCGTCTTTCACACTTCCGTCATGCGGAGCAGCGGACGCAACCGTTCCCGCTTCCTCCGCCCGCGGCGAGCGCGGATGCCGATCGGCGCGTGGCAGGCGCTTTCCGGTTCCGCGTCGTGCGCAATTCACGTGCTCGCAGCCGCGCATTCCGTCTCTCGGCTGCCAACCCGAGCCGGCGGGCTCGACGACGGAGGGCCGCCGCCGCCGGGAGACAGCCAAGCCGGGCGCCGAGCAAGATGTGCCCTGGTCCTTGCAGTCCGAAGCCGGACCGCCGCTCACGCTCAGCGGTGGCGGAAGTTCGGCGTGCGCTTTTCCACGAAGGCGGTCATGCCCTCGCTCTGGTCGTCGAGCGCGAACATGGAATGGAAGACGCGGCGCTCGTAGCGCAGGCCTTCGGCCAGCGTGGTCTCGTAGGAGCGGTTCACCGCCTCCTTGGCCATCATGACGGCCGGCAGCGAGAAGGAGGCGATCTTGCCGGCGGCCTTCAACGCCTCCTCGTGCAGGTCGCCCACCGGTACCACGCGCGAGACGAGGCCGCAGCGCTCGGCCTCGGCCGCGTCCATCATGCGGCCGGTCAGGCACATGTCCATGGCCTTCGACTTGCCGACGAAGCGGGTCAGCCGCTGCGAGCCGCCCATGCCGGGCATGACGCCCAACGTGATCTCGGGCTGGCCGAACTTGGCGTTCTCGGCCGCGATGATGAAGTCGCACATCATGGCGAGTTCACAGCCGCCGCCGAGCGCATAGCCCGCAACCGCGGCGATGATCGGCTTGCGGATGCGCGTCATCGCCTCCCAGCCGGCGAAGAAGTCCTCCATGTAGGCGTCGATGTAGCTCATCTGCTGCATCTGCTTGATGTCGGCGCCGGCCGCGAAGGCCTTTTCGGAGCCCGTGACGACGATCGCCCCGACCGCCGCGTCGGCTTCGAAATCCTCGAGCGCGGCGACCATCTCCCTCATCACTGTCGTGTTCAGCGCATTCAGCGCCTGCGGGCGGTTGAGCGTGATCAGCCCGACGCGCGCGCGGGTCTCGACGATGATCGTTTCGTAGGCCATGGAACCCTCCGGTGTTTCGGCTCGAAATGGAATAGAGGATCGCGCGGCGGAAGGGAACGGAGCGGGTCGCCGCCGAGAGCGGTCAGCCGGTTTGCGGCTATGGTAGCCCGAGCGCCCGGACGACCAGCGACCGCGCGTCGCCGTCGTGCCGGAAGCCCAGCCCGTCGGCGATCGGGGTGAAGAGCGGCGGATAGGACCCGTACTGCGCCTCGATCGCCGCATCGGGAGCGTAGCTGAGGCGCCCGCGCACACCGTCGCCGAAGCGCTCCGCGAGCGCATCCGCGATCTCTCCCATGGACAGCCGCAAGGCCGGCAAGGTGAACGCCCGCCTGCCCACGAGCCTCTCCGAAGAAAGCGTGGCGGCGTGAAGAAGGTTGTCGATGCAGCGTTCGCGCGACATCAGCCAGGAGGTCGAACCCGGCGAGACCGGGCAGATAAAATCCTCGCCCTCGGCGAGCGCGGTGAAGATGTCGCTCATGTAGGCCGAGTGGTGCCCGCCGGGCCGGCGCGGCCGCGCCACGATGCCGGGCAGGCGCAGCGCGATGCCGTCGATCAGCCCGCGCCGCGCATGATCGGCGATCAGCGTCTCGGCGACGAGCTTGTGCGCGCCGTAGGCCAGGGTGGGCAGCGGCAGGGTCTCGTCGTCGACCTTGTCGCGCGGCAGCGGCACGCCGAAGACGGCGATTGAGGAGGCGAAGACCAGCCGCGCCGGCTCCTTCTGGCGCGACAGGAGATCGAGGAGGCCGAACACCGCCTCGCCGTTGATGCGCCATCCGCGCTCCGGATCGGCCTCCGTCGCCCCGCCGGGCATGGCGGCGAGGTGAAAGAACACGTCGACCGGCTTTGCCAGGAAGGAGGCGCGAAACGCGGGATCGGCGACGTCGCCCTGCAGCATCTCCACGCCCGCCGGCGCGCCTGCCTCGAAGCGGGCATCCACGGCGACGATCGTCGAGATGTCCCCGGCCGGGCCCGGCAGGCCCGACATGCCCGACAAGCGCTCGACGAGGCCGGAACCGATGAAGCCGCCGGCTCCCGTGACGATGATGCGCAAGAAGACCTCCCCGGATTGCCGCGCCTCGGTAGGACGCCGCACGCGTCCGGTCAATGCTGGCGGATTCCCCCGGACTACGTAGATTCTCGCGTGGCGAGCCGAAGGGTGGGCGGGATCAGACCGCCACCCAGGCGCCACTCTCGCCGGCGCGGAAGATCGCGTCGATCACCTTCTGGTTCAGCACCGAGTTCTCCAGCGTGAAGACCGGCACGTCCTCGCCCTGCGCGGCGCGTGCGAAGGCTTCCGCCTGCAGCCGGTACTGGCGCGTGTCGGGAAAGCGGTAGACCGTGGCGCCGGTATGGTTCTGATTGTGCAGCGTGATGCGGTCGTCGCCGTAGATGCGCGCGTTGAAGGGCGTCTCGACCTCGATCCAGCCCTCCTCGCCATGGAAGACCATGACCTGGCGCGCCGCCATCTGGGTGGAGATGTAGAAGGTCAGGTCGAATTCGCCGAAATCGGCCGTCACCATCGAGTAGACGTCCGTGCCGAAGGTCTCGCCGCGCTCGATGCGCGCGGTAATGCGCCGCGGCTCCGTGGCGGTCGCGATACGCGTCGACACGGTCGGATAGACGCCGATGTCGAGCAGGCCGCCGCCGCCGAGCTCGGGGCGGTTGCGCATGTTGTCGGGGTCGACGTTGTAGTAGGTGAAGGCGCCCTGCACGTGCCGCAGCCGGCCGATGGCGCCCTCGTCGATCAGGTCGCGCACCTTCAGCCACTGCGGGTGGTAGGCGACCATGAAGGCCTCGCAGACCAGCACGCCGTTGCGGTCGCGCGCCGCGATCACTTCCTGAATGTCTTCGGCCTTGAGGCCCAGCGGCTTCTCCACCAGAACGTGCTTGCCGGCATCGGCCGCCTTGACCGCCCATTCCACGTGCTCCGACGTGGGCAGCGGGATGTAGACGCCGTCCACGGTGTCGGAGGCGAGCATCTCCTCGTAGGAGCCGAACGCATGCGGGGCACCGAGCCGCTCCGCCAGCGCCTGCGCACGCGAGGCATCGCGGCTGGCGACGGCCGTGACGAGGCCGTTCTCGGCATCCATGAGCGCGGGAATGACGTGCTCACGCGCGATCTTGGCGGTGGACAGGATACCCCAGCGAAACATGCTTCCTCCCTCTCGATTGTCGTCGCTGGAGAGGTTTAGCCGGTATCGTCCGGTTCCTCTAGTCCAGCGTGCGCCGGAACCTCACCAGGGCGAGGATCGAGAAGAAGACGACGAAGCCGAACAGCCACACCACCTCCGGCGCGATCGCAGCGAAATCGGCGCCCTTCAGCATCACGGCGCGGATCACCCTCAGGAAATGCGTCAGCGGCAGGATCTCGCCGAAGGCCTGCGCCCAGTCCGGCATGCCCCGATAGGGGAACATGAAGCCGGAGAGCAGGATCGAGGGCAGGAAGAAGAAGAAGGTCAGCTGCATGGCCTGCATCTGCGTGCGCGCCGCCGTCGAGATCGTGTAGCCGAGAAGCACCAGCGCCAGCACGAAGACCAGGATGACCGACAGGAGCATGGGCAGGGAGCCGATGAAGGGCACCCCGAACAGGAGCTTGGCCGCAACGAGCACAACCGTGACCTGGACCGAGCCTACCGCCAGATAAGGCAGCACCTTGCCGAGCATGATCTCCACCGGGCTCGCCGGCATGGCGAGCAGATTCTCCATCGTGCCGCGTTCCGTCTCGCGCGTCAGCGCCATGGAGGTCATCATCACCATCGTCATCTGAAGGATGACGCCGAGCAGGCCGGGCACAATGTTGTATTGCGAGATACCTTCGGGATTGTAGCGCCGGTGCACGATCACCTCGAGCGCGCCCTTTGCGCGTTCCGCCGCCTCGTGCTCCAGCCCCTGTTCGCGAAGCAGGGCGCGCGCGGCGAGCGTCGACAGCGTCGAGACCGCGCCCGACGAGGCGGACGGGTCGGTGGCGTCGGCTTCCACCAAGATGCGCGGGCTGTCGCCGCGGTCGACGCGGCGCGCGAAGTCAGCCGGGATCGTCACCACGAACGAGACCCTGCCGCTCGCCATCAGCTGTTCGGCCTCCGCCGCGCTCGCGGCGACGTGGTCGAAGCGATAGTAGTCCGTCGTCTGCAGCGCCGAGACGATGGCGCGGGTGTAGTGGTCGTTGCTCGTGGCGACGAGTGCGGCCGGCAGGCTCTTGGGATCGTTGTTAATGGCGTAGCCGAAGAGAACCAGTTGCATGAGCGGCACGCCGAGCATCATGGCGAACGTGATGCGGTCGCGCCGCATCTGGATGAATTCCTTCATCAGCATGGCGCCGAGCCGGCGCAGGGAAAAGAACCGGCTCATCGCATGTTGTCCCTGGACGTCGCCATGAACTGGATGAAGACGTCCTCGAGGCTAGTCTCTCCCGGTTCGACGCGGAGATCGCGGCCGGAGGCCAGTCGCTCCAGTGTCTCCCGCAGCTTCGCGCGGTCGGTGCCCACCACATGCAGCGTCGCACCGAACGGCGCCACCTGCTCCACGCCGGGCTGTCCGCCCAGCGCGGCGGCAACTTCGTGCAGGTTTGGGCCCGAGACGAGGAAGGTGGCCAGCCCCGCCTCGCGTACCACGTCAGCGACCGTTCCGGCCGCCAGCATCCTGCCGTAGGAGATGTAGGCGATGCGGTGGCAGCGCTCGGCCTCGTCCATGTAGTGGGTCGAGACCAGCACGGTCAGCCCGCCACGGGCCAAACGGTGGATCTCGTCCCAGAACTCGCGTCGCGCCTTGGGATCGACGCCTGCCGTCGGCTCGTCGAGGAGCAGCAGCCGCGGGTGGTGCATGATGCAGGCGGCCAGTGCCAGCCGCTGCTTCCATCCCCCTGACAGAGTGCCGGCGAGCTGGTTGCGGCGCGAGGCGAGGCCGAGTTCCTCCAGCGTATCGCCGACATGCGTGGCGACCGGCCTCAGCCCATAGAGCCGCGCGACGAAGGCGAGGTTTTCCGCAATCGTCAGATCCTCGTAGAACGAGAATTTCTGCGTCATGTAGCCGACCTCGCGCTTGATCATCCGGCCTTGCGTCCGGAGGTCGTAACCGAGCACGCGCCCATCGCCCTCGTCCGGCGTGAGCAGACCGCACATCATGCGGATCGTGGTGGTCTTGCCGGAACCGTTCGGTCCGAGGAAGCCGACGATCTCGCCTTCCGCCACGCTCATGGAGACTTGGTCGACGACCGTCTTGTCGCCGAAGCGCTTGACGAGATTCGTGACCTCGATGGCGTTCATGGGGTTGAGGAGGGAAGTAAGGGAGCAGGGCGGTACAGCAGTACGGCAATGCGGTGGTGGGGCAGCAGGATACGGCGGTTGCCTCGGATAGCCATGGATGGCACATCAGCCGGCAGCACAGCGAAGGCGCCATGTTCGGGAGCAATTCCTCGGCACTTCATCGCTTCGCCTCGAAGGTTCCCACTGCCCTACTGCCTACTGCCCCAGTTCCACGTCCACGATCTGCCCTGGCTGCAGCCGCGTGGCCGCCTCCTCGGGCCGCGCCTCGACGAGGTAGACCAGCTTCTGGCGTGTCTCGATCGAGTAGATTACCGGCGGCGTGAATTCCGGTTCCGGGGAGACGTAGGAGACACGCGCGGAAAGGCCGGGCGGGCAGCCGTCGCAGCGGACGCTGAGGAGGTCGCCGACCTTGATGGCGGAGAAGGCCTCCTCCGGCACGTAGAGCTTTAGCTTGACCGCCCCATCGGGCAGCAGCGAGACGACCGGCGCGGACGGTCCCGCGATGTCGCCCGCATTGCGGATGACGTCGTTGACCCGCCCTGCGGACGGGGCCGCGATCACCCGCTGCGAGAGCCGCCAGCGCGCGTTTTCCAGCGTCGCCTGCGCCTGCTCCACCTGGTTTTCTGCCGCCTTGATGGTCTCCGCACGGGCGGCGAGGCCGGCGACCGCGAGGTTCGCCTTCGCCTGCCCGAGCTGCGCCTCCGCCATCTCGTCGGAGGTCGTCGCCTGATCGAGCTGCGCCTGGGTGGCGATGCCGCGCCGGAACAGGTCCTCGACCCGCGCCAGCGTGCGCTGGGCTTCCCTGAGCTGAGCCTCCGCCGATCGCACGGCCGCCTCCAGCACCGCGATCTCCTCGGGGCGCTTGCCGAGCTTCAGGTCGGCGAGTTGCGCCCTTGCCTGGGAAAGCGCCGCTTCGGCCTGAGATACCGCGATCCGGGCGTCCGTATCTTCGAGCCTGACGACTTGCGCCCCGGCTTCCACCTTCTGGCCGCGGTGAACGGCGACCTGCGTCACCTGCGCCACTTCGATCGGGGCCAGCATCACGTAGTCGCCCTCGACGTACCCGACGGCGAGCGGCGCGGGCGCGGCGCAGGCGCCCCAGAGATAGGCGGCAAAGGGAATGCCGCAGAGCAGGCTCATTGCTTCTGCCTCCCGCGCGCGGCGAGCACGGCGTCGAGGTTGAACCGCGCGGTCGCGACGATCTTGCCGGCCTCCGCCGGGCCGATGCCGCTCCAGCCCATCCGCCGCATCACCGCCTCGCGGCCGATTCGGAAGTAGACGACCTGCCCGATCATGGTGAAGACGGTGAGCTTCGTGCGCTCGTCCTCGGCCGGCTCGCCGGTCGCCCGCTCCCAGAGCTGGCAGAACCGCCGGTGCGTCGGTTCGAAGACGCCGGAGTAGATGCGGTCGAGAGCAGCCGTCGGATGCGCGAGTTCACGCAGGATGAACTGCACGAAGGCGCCCGATTCGGGCCGGGCCACTATGAAGTCCACCATGCGCTCGATGCCCGCCGAAAGTATCCGCTGCGCCGTCTCGGGATCCGCTGCCTGGGCGGCGGCCGGCTGCGCGCCGAGCGCCTGGTCGGCGACGGTCTGGACGGTCTCCACGATGAACTCGGCGCACGCGGCGCGAAGTCCTTCCTTGCCCCCGAAGTGATAGGCGATGGAGCCAATGTTGGCCCGTGCGGCCCCGGCGATCTCGCGCGTCGAGGTGCCGTCGTAACCCTTTTCGCCGAAAAGCCGGAGGGCCGCCTGAATGAGGGCGGCGCGGGTCTGTTCGGCCGCCGGTATTGGCTGGTTGGATACCATGGGCAATTCTTAATCAATCGATTGATCAAAGTCAATCGCGATCTCCGGGCACGGCGTCGAGGGCGGACGTCTGGTGGGAAGCGCGCGCGCCAACCCTCACTACATGCGGCGGCTTCAAACGAGCGCGGGCGGAGTCCATACTGGCGGACCGGGAGCACAGGATGAGCGAAAGCGGAAACACATTGCTTGACCGGCTGGGAAAGTACCTCGCGGCGCGGCTCAGGGAGGAATCGTCGGGCTACCAGCCCTACACCCCGTCCGACCCGGAGACGCTTCGCCGTGCCCTCCAGCCCGGAGACATCCTGCTCGTCGAGGGCAACCAGCGGATCTCCAACGCGATCAAGTATCTCACGCAATCGACCTGGTCACATTCGGCCTTCTATGTCGGCGACGCCCTGCCCGAGCCGGAGGATGGCTCCGAACGGCCGCGGCTCATCGAGGTCAACCTGGGGGAAGGCTGCGTCGCGGTGCCGCTGTCCAAGTACCAGACCTACAACACCCGGATCTGCCGCGCGTCCGGCCTGCACCCGGAGGACCGCAAGCGGGTCGTGGCGTTCATGACCGGCAGGATCGGCCTGAAATACGATCTCAAGAACATCATCGACATGCTGCGCTGGTTCTTTCCCACGCCGCCCGTCCCGGTCCGCTGGCGGCGGCGGATGATCGCCTTCGGGTCGGGCGACCCGACGCGGGCGATCTGCTCCTCGCTCATTGCCGAGGCCTTCGGAGAAATCCGCTATCCGATCCTGCCCGAAGTGACGCGGGCACCCGGCCGCGCCTCCGCCCAGTCGGCCTATTCGCGGCGCGAGATCCTGCACATCAGGCATCATTCCCTCTATACGCCGCGCGATTTCGACCTTTCGCCCTACTTCGAGATCGTCAAGCCGACGCTCGAATACGGGTTCGACTACAAGCAGTTGGTCTGGAGCGAGAATGCCGCCGACGCGAATGCCGAAATGGTCTCGGACGCGACGGTTGGTGTTCCCGACGGCCCTGGATCCTGAAGCGCGGATGTCCTGCGCGGACGGCCACCGACGCGGCAGCTTGTGCTCGCATCGTTTTCGGCTAAAGGACGCCGATCGATCCTGCGGGCAATCCATGACCAACCACGAACCGAATGCCGATCCGCTCTTCCTGGGCATGGATACGGGCGGCACCTACACGGATGCCGTCCTGTGGTCCGAGGGCCGCGGGATCGTGGCGAAGGCCAAGGCGCTGACAACCCGGCACGATCTTTCGGTTGGCATCGCCGGTTCCGTGGACAACGTGCTCGCCGCGACCGGCATCGAGCCGTCCCGGATCAAGCTCGTCTCCATTTCCACCACGCTGGCGACGAATGCGCTCGTCGAGGGACAGGGCGGCCGCGTCGGGCTGGTCATGATCGGCTTCAAGCCCGAGGACCTCGCCCGCGACGGCCTCGCCCAGGCGCTCGGCAGCGATCCCGTCATCCACTGTGCCGGCGGCCATGACGTCCACGGCAATGCGACACGTCTCGACCTGTCCGACCTGGAAGCCTCGCTTCCGAAACTTGCCCGGGAAGTCTCCGCCTTCGCCGTCGCAGCCTACTTCTCCACACGCAACCCGGCGCACGAGATAGCCGCCCGCGAGCTGATCCGCGCCCGCACGGGCCTGCCCGTGACAGCCAGCCACGAGCTTTCCTCGAAGCTGGGCGGACCGCGCCGGGCGCTGACGACGCTGCTCAACGCGCGGCTGGTCGCGATGATCGACCGGCTGGTCGCGGCGACCGAGGGCTTTCTCGCCGGGCGCGGCATCGAAGCGCCGCTGATGGTGGTGCGGGGCGACGGAGCGCTTGTCACGGCGAGTTTCGCCCGCACGCGTCCGATCGAGACGATCCTGTCCGGACCGGCGGCAAGCCTCGTCGGCGCGCGCCACATGACCGGCCTGTCGAATGCCGTCGTATCCGATATCGGCGGCACGACGACGGACGTCGCGGTGCTGGACGGCGGAAGGCCCCGGCTCGACCCGGACGGCGCCACGGTCGGCGGCTATCGCACCATGGTCGAGGCGGTTGCGATGCGGACCTTCGGGCTCGGCGGCGATTCGGAGGTCTCGCTGGTGGAAGGCGGCCTCGATCCGGGCCTGAAGCTCGGGCCGAGGCGGGTGGTGCCACTGTCGCTTGCCGGAACCCAGTCGGCATCCGTGCGCGAGCAACTGGAGCGCCAGCTGCGGGCACCGAACGCAGGCCGGCTGGACGGCCGCTTCGCCATGCGGACGGGAGTACCCGAGAGACTGGAAGCGGGGCTGGGCGTTCCCGAGGCGAAACTCTTTGCCGCAATCGGGCCGACACCCGAGCCACTTGACCGGCTGCTCACCTCGAACTCGCAGAACGCCACGCTGACCCGCCTCGTCGCGCGCGGGCTGGTCCACGTCTGCGGCTTTACGCCCTCCGACGCCGCCCATGTGCTCGGGCGGCAATCCAACTGGGATCCGGAGACCGCCCGCATGGGCGCAGAACTCTTTTCCCGCAAGCGAGACGGGCGCGGGAAGGCGATCGCCACCGGACCCGAGGACATCTCGGCCCGCGTCCTGGAAGCGCTGACGCGGCGTTCCGCCGAAGTGATCCTGGAGACGGCCTTCGCCGAGGACGGGCTCGACGGGGCGGCGACCGTTGCGCACGCGCTGGTGCAGCGCGCGGTCGACGGCAGGACCGGGATCGCCAGGCTCTCGGTATCGCTCGACCGGCCGGTGGTCGGGCTCGGCGCCTCGGCGGGCCTCCACTATGCAAGACTGGAGCCGCTGGTCGGCAACGTTTGCGTTCTTCCAGCAGACGCCGATGTCGCCAATGCGCTCGGCGCCGTCGTCGGGCAGGTTCGCGTCACCGCGGAGGCGACCGTCGGACAACCGAAGGAAGGACTGTTCCGCATCAGCGCCGGCGAAACCGTCAGGGACTTTCTCTCCGAAGAGGAGGCGCTTGCCGCGGCCGAGGCGGAAATCCGCTCTCTTGCGGCCGCGCGCGCGATATCTGCGGGAACGGAGGATGCCGAGATCTCGATGACACGGGAGTTGCGGACTGCGACGGTCGAGGGGCAGCGGAGCTTCATCGAGGCACGGCTGGTGGCGACGGCGAGCGGCCGACCGCGCATTGCGCTGTGACCTTCGTGCGCATATTCCCACGGCCTCCCGTTTGACATAGAAGCGGTTCGAACCTTGGGCCAATCCGGTGTCCCCGGCGCCGGATGCCCCGCGACCAACCAGAGCACGCAGGAGCACGCATGTCCGGAACACTCGTCCTCGTCCGCCACGGCCAGAGCGAATGGAACCTCAAGAACCTCTTCACCGGCTGGCGTGACGTCGACCTGTCGGAGAAGGGCCACGAGGAGGCGAAGGCCGCCGGCCGGATCATGAAGGAACGCGGCCTCAGGTTCGATATCGCCTACACCTCCGCCCTGATCCGGGCCCAGAAGACGTGCCAGTACATTCTCGACGCCGTCGGTCAGAGCGATCTTGAGACCATCCGCGACGAGGCGCTCAACGAGCGCGACTACGGCGAACTCGCCGGCCTCAACAAGGACGACGCCCGCGCCAAGTGGGGCGAGGAGCAGGTGCATGTCTGGCGGCGGTCCTACGACGTGCAGCCGCCCGGCGGCGAGAGCCTGCGGGACACCGGCGCGCGCGTCTGGCCATACTACATGCACGAGATCCAGCCGCACGTGCTTCGCGGCGAGACCGTGCTCGTTGCCGCGCACGGCAACTCGCTGCGCGCCCTCATCATGGCGCTGGACGGGCTGACGAAGGACGAAGTCGTGAAGATGGAACTCGCGACGGGGATTCCGGTGATCTACAGGCTCAACCCGGATTCCACGGTGGCTTCCAAGGAAATCGTCGACTGACCGGCCTTCTCGGCGAAGTCTACGGTTTCTCCGCCAGGCAGCCAGGGTTCAGATCGGCGGCGCTCGTCAGGCCGCTCAGCGCCAGCGTCAGGTCGAACTCCGCGATCATGTTGCGGATGACCTCGCGGGCCCCGGCCTCGCCGGCGATCGCCAGGCCATAGACGTAGGGCCGTCCGAGCAGGACTGCCCTGGCGCCGAGCGCCAGCGCCTTGGCGACGTCGCTGCCGGAACGGATGCCCGAATCGAGCAGCACGGTGATGCCTTCCGCCGCTTCGACCACGCGGGGCAAAGCATCGAGCGTTGCGCCTTCACCGTCTACCTGCCGGCCGCCATGGTTGGAGACGACGATCCCATCCACCCCGTGATCCTTCGCCATGCGGGCGTCTTCGGCATGGCGGATCCCCTTGAGCACGATCGGCAGCTTGGTCATGCCGCGCAGCCGCGCGATGTCGCTCCAGGTCAGGTCGGGACGCGAGTAGGTTGCCACGAAATGAGCGACCGCCGCGCGCATCCGGTTCATGGTCAGCCCGAATTCGCGGCCCTTGCGGCGAAGGGTCAGCGCCGTCGAGACGATCTGGAAGCCGCGCACCTGCGTGGCGGTGGCCGGCGGATCGGCCGGAATCTGACTGCGGAACACCGGATCGGAGAGGTATTGCGCCAGTCCCAGACCACGCAGGAAGGGGAGGTAGCCGAGGTCGAGGTCGCGCGGGCGCCAGCCGAGCAGGGTCGTGTCGAGCGTGACCACGATCGCCTCGCAGCCGGATTTCTCCGCCCGGCCGAGCAGCGAGCGCACGAAGGCGTCGTCGCTCGACCAGTAGAGCTGGAACCAGCGCGGCTTATTTTCCATCGCGGTCGCGCAGGTTTCCATCGCGACGGAGGCCTGGTTGGAGAAGACCATGCCGATACCTTCGGCGGCGGCCGCGCGCGCCACCGCAAGATCGGCCTGCGGATGGACCAGTTCGAGCACGCCGATCGGCGCCAGGAGAATCGGCGCGCTGTGCCTGCGCCCGAACAGCTCGACAGAGAGATCGCGGCGCGAGACGTCCCGCAGCACGCGCGGGGCCAGCCGATGGCGGTCGAAGGCAGCCCGGTTCGCCGCAATCGTCGCCTCCGTGCCGGCACCGCCGATGATGTAGGCTGCGGCCTCTGGTTTCATCGCACGCGCCGCCTTCGCCTCGAGCGCGGCAGGCGAGACGGGAACCAGCGGCCGTGCCCCGCCGGCGCCGGGAACGTAGATTTCCATCTGCCGCAGGCGGCCCGGCGCGATCGGCTCGGTGTCGTTCGGCATCCGAGGGGTGTCCGCTACTTGCGGCCGTAGCCCTTCTGCATGTCCTCCATCGCCTCCCGGATGCGCTCGCGCAGGATATCGATGGTCTCGGAGGACGACTTGCGCATGACCTCGCCGATCTCGCTGGCGTTCTTCACCGCCGTCTCGAAGGACTTGCGCGCGAACTCCGCCTGTTTGCCGACGAAGTCCTGTGGGTTGCCGGGAGTACGTATCTGCTCGGCCATCTGCGTGATCTCGCGCAAGGTCGACTGCAGGACCTCGCGCTGTTTGGAAAAGATGTCGGAAGCGCCCGTGGAAGCGGATCTGGCGGCCTTTTCCAGGGCTTCGAGGTTCTTGCGGTGATGGTCGAGTATCTTGTCGACGTCCATGGTCGGCATGTGCAGGTCGCGCCCGAAGCTGGCGAACATGTCGATGAAGGAGTCGGATTCGGGTTTTTTTGCCATGAGGGTCTCCCTATGAAAAGGCCGGCTTCATTTTTCGCATGGCCGGCTCCTGGTCAGATTAGGCCTCGGGCGGACGGCGTCAATCGCCCAGGAACAGGACGCTGCCCGTGTGCAGCAGAAGCCCCGCGATGCCGCCGATGATCATTCCGTTGAATCGGATGTACTGGAGGTCGCGCCCGATATTGATCTCGATGAGATGCGTCAGTTGGCCGAGATCCCAGCCTTTCACCTGGTCTGCGATGAAGGCGGAGACGCCGCTCTTCTGATTTTCCACGAAGGATGCAAGGGCCACGACGAAGCCTTGGTTCATGTCGGCGCGCACGTGAGGGTCCTCCGCCAGCTGCCGGCCGATGTCGACGAACAGCAGGGCGAGATTCTTCCTGATCATCGAATTCGCCGACCTGGCATCCTGTTCGACGAACGCGGCGATGCCCGACCACATCTCGCCGACCAGACCGCTGAGTTCCGGCCGGGCGAGCAGATCGCGCTTCAGCTTCTCGGCGCGTTCCGCGTATTCGGGCGAATCGCGCAGACGCTCGATGAAACCTTCGACGAAGCGGTCGAACTCGCGCCGCATCGGATGGTCGCGATCCTCGCGCACGTCGCTCAGAAGATGGCCGGCGGAATTGACGATCCGCTTCAGGAGATAGGCGTCGGCGCGGAAGTAGCGGGCGAGCGTCGGCAGTTCGTCCCGGATCTTGTCCCGCATCATCGCCAGCGCCTGCTCGTCGCTCAGGAACTTCCCGAGCACCTTGATGATCTCGTCGAACAGGCGCTGGTGGCGCCGGTCTTCCGTGAAGGCCGACAGGAGGTCGGCGGCGAGCGGCGCAATCCTCACCTTCTCAAGCTGTTCGTTGAGGCGCTGGCTGGCGAAATCCTTCAGGCCGGAATCTCCGATGGCCCTGACCATCTGCGGCACGAGCCGGGCGACGAAGTGGGAGAGGCCTTGCGCGCGGCGTGGCTCCGAAAGCCAGTCGGCGACAAGGGCGGCGAAGTCCACCTCGCGCAGCTTTTCGCGCACAGGCCCCGGCGCCAGGAAGTTCGCCTCGATGAACTGCCCCAGATTGTCGGCGATGCGGTCCTTGTTGGCGGGTATGATGGCGGTGTGCGTTATCGGCAGGCCGAGCGGCCGCTTGAAGAGGGCGACCACGGCATACCAGTCGGCGATGCCGCCGATCGCCGCGGCCTCGGCGAAGGCGGCGACGAAGCCGAGCCAGGAATACCGCCCCGCGTAGAGCGTCGAGACCGCGAAGACGATGATGCAGAGCGCGAGCGAGACGGTGGCGGCGGTCTTCACCCGGTTGAGCGCGGCGAGCTTGGCGCGCTCGTCGGATGCGACGACGATCCCGGGACGTCCGGAATCGGCGGGGCTCGTTTTGTCGTCTGCCATCCTGCGCCTCGTGCCTGCCGGGCCGGCCAGGTCGCGGGTGCGAACCGGTGCCGTGTTCGATCTTTCCAGAACGTCGGCATGGTGGAGTTGTTTCGCAAGTGCGGTCGAGTTGCCACCCCCGATCGAGCCGTGACTGAGGGCCCACCTGACCTGTGCGTACGAGGCGAGCCACGGCCTCGCACGCGATCAGCCTATTTCGTGGCGGTGGCAGGCGTCCAGAGTCTCAGCGCCGCCCGCCCGGCCCCAGCCATGGTTCCCGCCAACCCCGCCGCGGCAAGCAGCGGGCTTGGCAATATCGGTCTCTTTTCGGGTATCGGTTGCGTTGGAAGAGTGACCGAATGGCGGAACGCGGCCATGTCGATAACCCCTACCGCCTCCTGCGACTGAAAGCAGAGCACGGCTCCGAACTTGCGGGCGAGCGCCTTCCTGCGCGGTTCTGCGGATGGGTCGTGACGTGCAGCGAGCGATAGCCGAGTTCGAGGGCCCGGACGATCAGACGCTCGAACAGCCGGGCGCCGATGCCACGGTGCTGGAAAGCGTCCTCGACGCTGAAGGCGATCTCGGCCGCCTCCCGGTTCCCTTGGCCGACGTCGTGCAGTTCCGCGGCGCCCCGGACGCGTCCGCCTTCCAGATAGCCGATCACGACGGCTCCGGACTTGACCGAACGCGCCGCGTAGGCTTCGACGAAGCTGTCGTCGGTGTATCCGTTGAACCGGTCGCGCCTGCTGGCGGGCGTCAGTCGCAGGAGATGATCGCGGAAATTCGCGAGGTCGCCCGCGACGAGATCCCGTATCTGTCCGCGAATGGCGGCGGTGAGTTTTGGTGAAGCGTTCGGCATGGCGTCAAGCATCCTCGGTTTCCTCCCCGAGTCGTCGACTCTCGCGCCGCTGATATTGTGCACTGCAACAAATAGTTCAATCGGTCTCGACATGCTTTTGCCCGCGCCGGGCGCAGGGGAGCCATGCATAAGGGCCGTGGCGGATATTTCGCCCGGGAGAGGACGGCAGTGGAGGCGATCGAACGACCGCGGTCGCGGGTTCAGACTGTCACGGTTTCCGCGCTTGCGACGGTTACCGGCCCGGCCACTTCAGAATTCGAACTTCATCCGGGAATTGCCAAACATGTTGCGGAACGGATCGCGCGGGTGCTCCGCATGCGGCGAGCCATGAAACGGCGCAGCGCTCGCGTCGCCCTGCTTTGCACCCTGATTGGCCGTCTTCTGCACGACGGAATTTCGTTCATCGGCCTCTTCGCGGCGCGACGATTGCTTGTTCAGCGTAGGCATGACCCCCTCCGAACTCCTTACAAATTCACGGTGAAGCGTCGAGATGAATCACCGTCGTCCCCAAAGCCCGAGACTAGATCAATCCACGAGAGGCGGGCGTCACAATTGGTGTCTCGCTGTTATCTTGCTTGCGCCGTCGCATCGCGTCTGGCGGCATCGACGAGACGCAGCGCATCCGGGCTATTCCATTCGGCCGGTCCGTTCATGTGGGCGAGCAGGCAGCCCTCTTCGTCGATCAGCAGCGTGACGGGCAGCCCAAGCGCCAGCGACCGCTTCTTGAGGTCGTTGAACAGCGCAAGCGTGTTGTCCCGGTAGTAGGCGAGCGATTCGACGCCGGTTTCGGCGAGAAACTTCTTCGGCTTGGTGTCGTCGCCGGTGTCGACGTTGACCGCGACCACTTCGAAGTCCTCGCCGCCGCGCTGCTTCTGGAGCGCATCCAGCGCCGGCATCTCGGCCCGGCAGGGCGCGCACCATGTGGCCCACAGATTCATCAGGATCGTCTTGCCTGCAAATTTCCGGACGCTGATGGGTGCCCCGTCCGGAGCCTGGAAGGAGAGATCGGCGACGGGCCGCGGCGGAGAGGCGGCAAGCATGGCGGCGACTTCCCCGGTTGCGACGGCCGCCACGGCGTCGGCGAATTCCTGCCTGGCCGCGCATTTCGCTTCCTCGGCCGCGACGAGCGGCGACGCGGCATTGTTGCCATCCCCCTCGCTCGTCACGTATACCGCAGCCGCGCCGGCAAGGAGGCCCGCGACCGCGGCAATCAGGATCATGCGTGATGCCGGCAGGTGCAAGTTCTTCAGTGCCATTCGAAACTCCAGGGCCCGGTTATCACCATGAGCGACGATAAGACCAGCAACCAGATGTGGGGCGGACGATTTGCCTCGGGTCCGGCGGCGGTCATGGAAGCGATCAACGCCTCGATCGGCTTCGACAGGAAGCTCTATTCGCAGGATATCCGCGGTTCGATCGCGCATAGCGAGATGCTGGCCGAGAAAGGCATAATTTCGGCGGAGGATCAAAGCCGCATCGCTCACGGCCTGAACACGATCCTGCGAGAGATCGAAGCGGGGACGTTCACTTTCTCGGCCCGGCTGGAAGACATCCACATGAATGTCGAGGCGCGGCTGGCTGAACTGATCGGCCCCGCGGCGGGCCGGCTGCACACGGCGCGGTCGCGAAACGACCAGGTGGCCGTGGATTTCCGGCTCTGGGTCAAGGAAGAGCTCCTGAGCACCGCCGAGGCGCTGAAGCGGTTGATTGCCGCCTTCCTCGACCGCGCGGAAGAGCATGCGGCAACCGTGATGCCGGGCTTCACGCATCTGCAGAGCGCCCAGCCGGTGACGTTCGGCCATCACTGCATGGCCTATGTCGAGATGTTCGCGCGCGACCTGTCGCGGGTGCGCGACGCTGTCGAGCGGCTCGACGAGAGCCCGCTCGGCGCCGCCGCGCTTGCCGGAACCGGCTTTCCGATCGACAGGTCCATGACCGCAAGGGCGCTCGGCTTCCGCGAGCCGACGCGCAATTCCATCGACAGCGTCTCGGACCGCGACTTCGCGCTCGAGTTCCTCTCGATCGCCTCGATCTGCGCGACGCACCTCTCCCGGCTTGCCGAGGAGATCGTCATCTGGTCGACGCCGCAGTTTTCCTTCGTGCGCCTGTCGGACTCCTTCTCCACCGGCTCGTCGATCATGCCGCAGAAGAAGAATCCGGACGCCGCCGAACTGGTGCGTGCCAAGACGGGGCGGGTAAACGGCCATCTCGTCGGCCTCCTCACGGTGATGAAGGGGCTGCCGCTCGCCTATTCGAAGGACATGCAGGAGGACAAGGAAGCCGTCTTCGACGCCGCCGAGGCGCTCGACCTCATGATCGCGGCCATGACCGGCATGGTCTCCGACATGACCGTCAACGCCGATGCCATGAAACGGGCGGCCGGCGCCGGCTACTCCACCGCCACCGACCTGGCGGACTGGCTCGTGCGGGTGCTCGGCCTCCCCTTCCGCGAGGCACATCACGTCACCGGGCGGGCCGTGGCCATGGCCGAGGCGAAGAAGACGGGGCTGGAGAAGCTGTCGGTCGAGGAGCTGAAGACGCTCCACCCAGGCATCACGGACGACGTCTATTCGGTGCTTTCGGTGCGCAATTCCGTCCGCAGCCGCACCTCGTTCGGCGGGACCGCGCCGTCGCAGGTCCGCAGGCAGATACGCCACTGGAGAAAGCGCCTGGCCAAAGCCTGACGGCTTCGTCCAAAACGGGTGCACAGGCGCAAAAACTCCGGTAAAGACGTCCCGGTAACGAAGAGGGTGATCATGTCCTTCCGCAAGATTGCGCCGATGCTGGTCCTTTGCGCCGTCGGTCTCTCCCTGCTGGCCGGCTGCGGACGACGCACCCCGCCGATCACCCCCTACGAGGCGGCAGTCCAGGAACGGCGCGAAGCACAGGAGGCGGGCGAGGCTCTCCCTCCGGAGCCGGCGCCGCCCGAGAAGGACCGCCGCTTCCTGCTCGATCCGCTCATCGACTGACGGCCGGACATCGATCGCTTCCATGCCGGTGAACTGACGTGAACCACTTCGAATTCCGCGACGGCGTCCTCCACGCGGAGGATGTGCCGGTTGCCGACATCGCCGCGGCGGTCGGGACACCGTTCTACTGCTATTCCACCGCCACGCTCGTCCGGCACTACCGCGTCTTCGCGGCGGCCTTCGCCGACATGGACGCGCTGGTCTGCTACGCGATGAAGGCCAACTCCAACCAGGCGATCCTGAAGACGCTGGCGGCCGAGGGCGCCGGAGCGGACGTCGTGTCGGAAGGAGAACTGCGCCGGGCGCTCGCAGCGGGCATTCCGCCCGAGAAGATTGTGTTTTCGGGTGTCGGAAAGACCGCTTCGGAGATGGATTTCGGCCTTTCGGCGGGGATTCACTGTTTCAACGTGGAGTCCGAGCCGGAACTCGAACTGCTGTCGGCCAGATGCGTGGCGACCGGCCGGGAAACCGGCATCTCGCTGCGCATCAACCCGGACGTGGATGCGCGCACGCACCGCAAGATCTCGACCGGAAAGGCCGAGAACAAGTTCGGAATCCCGTGGCAGCGGGGGCGGGCGGTCTATCGACGCGCGGCGGAACTGCCAGGGCTGCGCGCGATCGGCATCGACATGCATATCGGCAGCCAGATCACCGACCTGCAACCCTTCGACGACGCCTTCCTGCTGTTGACCGAACTGACCGAAACGCTGCGCGCGGACGGCCACGCCATCGGGCATGTCGATCTCGGCGGCGGGCTCGGCATTCCCTATCGGACGGACAACAACCCGCCCCCTTCCCCCGAAGCCTATGGGGAAATCGCTCGCAAGCACGTCTCGAAGCTCGACCTGAAGGTGATCTTCGAACCCGGTCGGCTGCTCGTCGGGAATGCCGGGATCCTGGTGACCTCGGTGATCTATCTCAAGGAAGGTGACGCCAAGAACTTCGTGATCGTGGACGCGGCCATGAACGACCTGATCCGCCCGACGCTCTACGACGCTTTCCACGAGATCAAGCCGGTCAGGATCGGTGCCGAACGCGGGCCGCGCATGACCGCCGACATCGTGGGTCCGGTCTGCGAGACGGGCGACTATCTCGGCCACGACCGCGAACTGCCGCTGCTTTCGTCCGGCGACCTGCTCTACGTCGGGACCGCGGGCGCCTATGGCGCCGTCCAGTCCGGCACCTACAACACCCGTCTGCTGGTGCCCGAAGTGCTCGTCAGCGGTGACCGTTTCCACGTGGTACGGCCGCGTCCGACTTATGAAGACCTGATCGGAATGGATTCCGTTCCCGACTGGCTCGGCTAGGCTCCGCATCCCGCGCGGGCGGCCGATCACGTTTTGTTTGTCCGCCTCGTCTTCGCCCGGTTTTCCGCTATTCTCCCGAGTCGCGACCAACGAAACGTCCGCCCACGAGGAATCGGAACTGACATGGCGAAATCCGGAGCCGTCGGCCGCCAAGGGATTGCACGACTGGCGCAGACACGGTTTGCGACGCGCTTCGCCATCGCCTTCGAACGCCTCTGGCCGCTCCTGCTGCCGCTTCTCCTGACCGGCGCCCTGTTCGTCTCCGTCTCCTGGCTCGGACTGTTCCGGGTCGTTCCCGAAGCCGTGCGCATCGGATTGCTGGTACTCTTTGCCGTCGCCGCTTTGGCGGCGCTCTATCCGCTGCGGTACTTCCGAATGCCTGCCGCCCGGGCCATCGACCGCCGCATCGAGCGGGCAAACAGGCTGGAGCATGCGCCGGTCTCGGCGCAGACGGACCACCTCGTGGGGCCGGCCGACGATTTCTCCGACGCACTGTGGCGCGAGCATCAGCGCCGCATGGCCGAGAAACTGGACCGCCTGTCCGGGGACATGCCGCGCCCGCGTATCCCCGAACGCGATCCCTGGGCATTGCGGGCGCTCGTCGGTCTGCTGCTCGTCGTTGCCTTCGCCTTTTCCGGCGGACCGCTGGGTGGGCGACTGGGCGATGCCTTCCGCGCCCATGGTTCGGCCGAAGTGCTGCCAGTACGCATCGATGCCTGGGTGACGCCGCCGGCCTATACGGGCAAGCCGCCGGTCTTCATGACCGCGGAAGCCAATCGCGACCAGCCGCTGTTCGTCGTGCCGCAAGATAGCGAGATCGCCCTCCGGGTGACCGGGGGCAGCGGTGCTGAACTGCTTGCCTTCGGCGATGCCGGCGGCGTCGAAGAGCTGGTCGAACCCACCGACGGTGCCGTGGCGGGCGCGACGGCTGAACCGCGCCGAAACACGGCAACCCGGCAATTCGCCTTCAAGCTGACGCGGGATGGCTCGCTCACGCTCAAGGAGGGCGAGGAGGCCATCCGGTCGTGGAGTTTCTCCGTCATTCCCGACACCCCTCCGGTCATCGCCTTCGCCGCGGAGCCGAAGCGGGCGCTGAACGGGACGCTCGAACTCGCCTACACCATCGAGGACGATTACGGCGCAGCTTCAGCGCGCGCGATCATCGATCCCCGCGACGATGTCGCCGCCGAGGCGCATCCTCTCTACGAAGCGCCGGAAATGCCGCTCTCGCTTCCGCGCCGCGGCGGCCGGGACACGGCGGCCAAGACGTCGCGCGATCTCACCGAACACCCGTGGGCGGGCGTCGACGTGACGCTGACCCTCTCGGCGACGGACGACGCCGGACAGGAATCGTTCAGCGAAGGCAAGCAGTTGAAGCTGCCGGAACGGCCGTTTTCCAATCCGCTCGCACGCGCGCTGATCGAGCAGCGCCGGATCCTGGCGCTCGACGCCAATCGCAGGCCGCGGGTGCTCGATCTCATGGACGCGATCACGCTGCGTCCCGAGGACACGTTCGACAACATGTCCCACTACCTCGCCATCCGCAGCGCTCGCAGCCGCCTCGCCGGCGCCTACAATGACGACCAACTGCGTGAGGTGGTGGATTATCTCTGGGAAATCGCACTCGGCATTGAGGACGGCGACCTCTCGGCCGCCGAAAAGCGCCTCCGCGCCGCTCAGGAGGCGCTCAAGAACGCGCTGGAGAATGGCGCGTCGGACGAGGAGATCGAGCAGCTCATGGCCGAGTTGCGCGAGGCGATGCAGGAGTTCCTGCGCGAATTCGCCGAGCGGGCGGCGCGCGACCCGAACATGTCCGCGCAGCAGATGCCGCAGAACGGGCAGGAGCTTCGGCAGAGCGATCTCGAGAGGATGATGGACCAGATCGAGGAACTGGCGAAATCCGGCGCCCGCGACCAGGCGCAGGAACTGCTCTCGCAGCTCCAGAACATGATGAACAACCTACAGGCGGGCCGCCAGCAGCAACAGCAGCAAGGTGGCCAGCAGGGCGAGATGCGCCAGCAGATGGACAAGCTCGGCGACATCATGCGTCGGCAGCAGGAGATGATGAACGAGACGCACCGGCTCGAACAGATGCAGCGCGGCCAGCGCCAGCGCGGCCAGAACCGCAGCGAGCAGCGAGGACCGCAGGGCGAGGATCCCGGACAGCAGGATGGCCAGCAGCCAGGCGAGGGCCCCGGGCAAGGGCAGGGAATGTCGCCGGAAGAGCTGGCGGAAGCCTTGCGCCAGCTGCAGGAAGGCCAGGGACAGCTGCAGGGCGAGCTCGGCCAGCTGATGGAAGACCT
Source organism: Aquibium pacificum (assembly GCF_040839445.1). Lineage (NCBI taxonomy): Bacteria > Pseudomonadati > Pseudomonadota > Alphaproteobacteria > Hyphomicrobiales > Phyllobacteriaceae > Aquibium > Aquibium pacificum. The sequence goes on from NZ_JBDPGJ010000002.1 coordinate 87,285, forward strand.
GCAGGGCATGGGCATCCAGCCGGGCGAGGGCTTCGGTGAAGCCGGCGACGCCATGGGAGAGGCCGGCGACGCGCTCGGTGAAGGACAGGGAGAACGCGCCGTCGGCGAACAGGGCCGCGCGCTCGAAGCGCTCCGGCGCGGCGCTCAGGATATGATGCAGCAGATGCAGCAGGCCATGCAGGGTGAGCAGGGCGGATCGGGCGAAGGCGGGCGCCAGCAGAGTTCGGACCGCGATCCGCTGGGCCGGCCACGGGCGACGACCGGTCCCGACTTCGGCGAGACGGTCAAGGTGCCCGACGAGATCGACGTGCAGCGGGCGAGGAGGATCCTGGAAGCGATCCGGGAGCGGTTAGGAAACGCGCTCAGCCCGGAACTCGAAAAGGACTATCTCGAACGGCTGCTGGAGATGCGCTGAGCTTGCATTGCGGGTATCACCGCCTGACGAAGGTCAGGTAGGCGGGCGTGCGGCCTTCCCGCTTTGCTTTGGCTTCGTAGCGGGTCCCGGGCCAGCCTTCATAGGGCTGGCGCCAGTCGTCAGCCGAAGCGGCGACCCATTCGAATTCGGGATGCCTCCCGATATGCATGAGCGTCCAGTTGACGTAGTGCGCGATGTCGGATGCGAAACGGAAGCGCGCGCCGGGCCGCATGACGCGGGCGAAACGCTCCAGATTTTCGTCGTTGACGAACCGCCGCTTCCAGTGGCGCTTCTTCGGCCACGGGTCCGGGTAAAAGAGATCGATGCCCGCCAATCCCGCCTCGGGCAGCCAGTCCAGGAGCCGGTTGGCATCGTCGTCGTAGAGGCGGACGTTTTTCCTCCCCGCCTCGCTTGCGGAGAGGACGAATTTCGCCATGCCTCCGATGAACGGCTCGACGCCGATGAAGCCGGTTTCCGGAAACCGTCCGCTCTCGTGAAGGAGATGCTCGCCGCCGCCGAAGCCGATTTCGAGACGCACCGCGTCGACGGGTACGTCGAAGAGATTGGCCAGCCTGGCAGGTGCGGGGCGGTCCAGGTCGAGCGAGAGGGTTGGCAGCACCTCCTCCATGGCCGACGCCTGGCGCGGCCGCAGAGGCTTGCCGTGCCTGCGGCCGAAGAACGCCCCCGCGGCGCGCGATCCCTCGTTGTCGGGCATTTTCCCGTCCGCTCGACGCGGCCGTCCTTGTCAGCCGGCGACGGCGTCCTTGATGGCCTTGACGAGGTCGGTCTTTTCCCAGGAGAAGGCGCCGTCGCGGCCGGGCTTGCGGCCGAAATGGCCATAGGCGGCTGTGCGGGCGTAGATCGGGCGGTTGAGGTCGAGATGGCGGCGGATGCCGGACGGCGACAGGTCCATCACCTTGCGCAGCGCCTCTTCCACCGCCGCCTCCTCCACCGTGCCCGTGCCGTGCAGGTCGACATAGACCGACAGCGGCTGGGCCACGCCGATGGCGTAGGAGAGCTGGATGGTGCAGCGCTCGGCGAGTTTTGCCGCCACCACGTTCTTGGCCAGATAGCGCGCCGCGTAGGCCGCCGAGCGGTCGACCTTGGTCGTGTCCTTGCCCGAAAACGCGCCGCCGCCATGCGGGGCAGCCCCGCCATAGGTGTCGACGATGATCTTCCTGCCCGTCAGGCCCGCGTCGCCGTCAGGCCCGCCGATGACGAACTTGCCGGTCGGGTTGACGTACCAGTTGCAGTCCTTGGCAATCGGCAGGTCGCCCAGCGCCTCGCGGATGTAGGGCTCGACCACCTGGCGCACCTTCTTCGAATCCCAGCTCGCGTCCAGGTGCTGCGTCGACAGCACGATCTGCGTCACCTCGGCCGGCTTGCCGTCGACGTAGCGCACCGTCACCTGGCTCTTGGCGTCGGGCCCGAGCCGGGCCGCCTCGCCCTCGCCCTTGTGGCGCGCGGCGGCCAGAAGCTCCAGGATCTTGTGGCTGTAGTAGATCGGCGCCGGCATCAGGTCCGGCGTCTCGCGGCAGGCATAGCCGAACATGATGCCCTGGTCGCCCGCCCCTTCCTCGCCCTGCCGGTCCGACGCGCTGTCGACCCCCTGCGCGATGTCGGCCGACTGGCCGTGCAGCAGAACGTCGATGCGCGCCTTCTTCCAGTGGAAACCGTCCTGCTCGTAGCCGATGGCGCGGATGGCCTTGCGCGCCGCCGACTTGAACTTCGACGGGTTGATGATGGGGAATTCCTTGGCGTCCTCGAGCACCTTGCCGTCCTTGTCCTGCTTGAGCAGCGACTTCGGCACGCGCACCTCGCCGGCGATCACCACCCGGTTGGTGGTGGCCAGCGTCTCGCAGGCGACCCGCACGTCCCAGGGGTCCATGCCGGCCTTCTTCGCCTCGCGGTAGACCAGATCGACGATCTCGTCGGAGATGCGGTCGCAGACCTTGTCGGGGTGGCCTTCGGAAACGGATTCGCTGGTGAAGAGGTAGTTCTGGCGCGCCACGGGTGTCCCCTCGAGAAAAGCGCGAAACGGCCCGATGCCGCTTCGCGCGCGCGTCTGTTAGCGGAGCCCGCCGCCATGCGTCAAGCGCGCAGGCCCCCGTATCGCCGCGCCGCGAGCTCCGCAACGCGCCGAGACCCCGACGAAAGCCGACCAACCCGGACGGCAGCCGGCGAGATCTCGCCCGTCTCGCCGCGGATCAGGCCTCCTCGTCGCCCAGCGCCTTGACGAGATCGACGAGCTTGCGGCGAACCTTCGGATCGGAGATTTTCACGAATGCCCGATTGAGTTGAAGCCCCTCCGCGCTGTTCAGGAAATCGACGACGTAGCTCGTCGAATTGTCCTCGCGGAAACCGGCGCTCGTATGGTCGGGAACGTCCGGTGCGTCCTCGAAGAAGAACGAGACCGGCACCCCCAGAATAGTCGCTATTGCCTGAAGCCTGCTGGCCCCGACGCGATTTGTGCCTTTTTCGTATTTCTGTATTTGCTGAAACGTGATACCAAGGTTTTCACCGAGCTTCTCTTGGCTCATCCCAAGCATGTTGCGTCGCAGTCGGATCCGGCCGCCGACATGAATGTCGACCGGATTCGGCTTCTTTTTATTCTCTGGCATAGTTCCTCGCCGTTGTGCACGAGTTGTGGTTATCTGCTCCAATGCAGTTCGCCCGTTGCCGCGGCCCCAATATCGCGACGACAGGGAGAAGCGTTCTTCCACGACTCCAGGCGGGGATTCGCGACTTCTGCTATCTCAGCCTGAGCGTATCCTCGCGATCGAATTCGTACCACACGCGACGATTGCAAAGAACAATAATATAAAGATGCCATTAAGATGCGGTATCTCTAAAATTCTAATAGAATTCGTCGGGAGTCGAACAACCACGTCCAGCGCCCCCACAGCGTCCTGCGCAAAGGCGTCGACGATCCTTCCCTGACTGTCGATTACCCCCGAGATTCCGTTGTTGGCGGCGCGTACCATCGGTTTGCCCGTTTCCACCGCGCGGATCTGGGCCTGCCGGAAATGCTGATATGGGCCGGGCGTATCGCCGAACCACGCGTCGTTCGTCAGGTTGACGATCAGTTCAGCACTGTTGGCCACTACTTCTCCGGGAAATATCACTTCGTAACATATGAAGGGAAGGGCGCTGACGGTGTCGGTGACCTTGATCGGCCGACGCTCCGTGCCTGCCGAGAACCCTCCGACATTGTCGGCGACGGCACGCAATCCAAGCCGATCGAACACAACCTGGAACGGAAGGTACTCGCCGAAGGGGACGAGATGGACCTTGTCCACCGCGTCGACGATCTCGCCCGTGTCGTCGATGGCGATGACCGAATTGTAGTAGCGAACCGCCGCGCCGGCGCCCTCCGAACGCACCGCTCCCAGAAAGAGTTTCTGGCCGTCCTGGAGCATCTCGCCGATCGCGCCGAGCGCGTCGGGCCGGTCGGTGAAGAGAAAGGGGAGCGCGGTTTCCGGCCACACGATCAGTTCGGGACGCGGTCTCCCTTCCTCCGGCGGCCTCGCCGAAAGTTCCAGCAAGGTGGCCAGGATGTTGTCGCGGTATTCGGGATCCCACTTGCCGCCCTGCGGAATGGAAGGCTGCACGATCCTGACGGACAGGGATTTTCCGGCCGGGACGGTCCTACCGAGTGCATAGTAGCCGAAGCCGACATGCGCGGCGGCCAGGACCAGACCGGCCACCAGCCCGACCCAGCGCTGCCGGCCGGATACCAGGAGCGCGGGGAGAGCGAAGACGAAGACGGCCAGCGCGTTCATGCCGTACATGCCGGTCACGGAGACGGACTGCATGAGCAGGGGAAGCGGCATCGCCGCGTAGCCGATCGCGTTCCACGGGAAACCGGTGAGTGCGGTGGCACGCAGCCATTCGGCGACGCCAAAAGCGAAGGCGAGCGCGGCGATCCGCCCGATGCCGTTCGACCAGCAGAGCCGCGCCACGGTCGTCGCAAGCCCGTAGAAGATCGCCAGACCGGCGGGCAGTCCCAGGACCGCCAGCGGCAGCGCCCAGGCGAATTCGTCGGCGTCGACGAGAAGGGCCTGTCCGACCCACCACAGGCCGGCCACGAAGTAGCCGAAGCCGAACCACCATCCGATCGCGAAGTTCACGCGTTGCCGGCGCCAGAAGGTGTCGCGGTCATCGGCGGTGGCCCCGTCGAGCAGCCAGACCAGGATGGTGAAGGAGACGAAGCCGGCGGGAAAGAAATCGATCGGCGCCTGGGCGAGCACTCCGAAGGCGCCGGCAAGCAGTGCCAGCAACGACCGCCGCCAACCCCACAACAGAATGATCCTGGCGGCGAGGTTTTCCATTCGGCCCTTCAGTCGCGAATCACGCGGGAACTGGTGTAGCAGCGGCCGTTCGACCTTGCCAAACATAGCTTGCGGCAGGACAGTGGCCCATCCGCAGCGGCGTTCGCGACGGGGCTTCAGCCCTGGACGTACTTGCGCCAGTCGTGGCGCTCGGAAAAGCCCAACATCTCGCGAATCTTGCGGTTGGAAAACAGCGCTTCGTTCTCGCCCAGATCACGCGTGACGGGTACGCCGGGGAAGAAGCGGCGCAGGAGATCGGCGGTCGGGATGTTCATGCCGTTGGTGTCGTTGCCGGCATTGAAGATCTGGAAGCCGAGCCCGTCCTTTTCGAGGCAGAGATCGACGATCTGGCCGAGATCGCGCGCGTCGATGTAGCAGAAGGCGTTGCGGCGGCGCATTTCGGGGTTGGCGAAGTAGCGCGGAAACAGGTCCCGGTACTCGTGCGGCTCCACCACGTTGCCGATGCGAAGGGCGTAGATGTCGCTGCTGGAGCGGCGCTGGAAGGCCCGTGCGGTCCTCTCATTCACGACCTTCGACAGCCCGTAACTATCCATCGGATCGACGTCGTAATCCTCGTCGAGCGGCAGTTGCTTCGGATCCTCCCGGCCATCCGCGAAGCAGATGCCGTAGGTCGTCTCGGAGGAAGCGATGACGATCTTGCGGATGCCGAGCTTCACCGCCGCCTCGATCACGCTGTAGGTACCGATGACGTTGACGCGGAAGGTCTCGTTGTCGGGCTTGATCAAGATGCGCGGGATGGCAGCGAAATGAACGACCGCGTCGAAGGCCGGAACCCCGTTTCCGGGCTCCAGTTCATCGAAATTGGCGTAAGAGGACATGACGTTGAACATCTGCCCCGAATCGGTGATGTCGGCCGTGAGATTGTCGACGCCCGGATGGTCGAGCGGCGTCAGGTCGACGTTGACGACCCTGTGTCCGCGCTCCGCGAGGTATGGCACGACATGGCGTCCCGCCTTGCCGCTGCCGCCGGTAAACAGAACGCGCAAACGCCTGGCCATGATCTCATCTCCCGTTTGCTCGCCTGATCGCGGAGGAGACCGTCTCCCGGTCAGGCCGCCTTGTCCTTCGTTGCCCGTCCGCGCCGGACCGGCACGCGGCCCTGGACGATCCGCACGCGCTTGATGCGCCTCGGATCGGCGTCGAGCACGTGGAACTCGAAGCCGGGGATCGCCTGCACCACCTCGCCGCGCGCCGGGACGCGGCCGAGGGCGTTGAAGATGATGCCGCCGATCGTGTCGACATACTCGCCGTGCTCGCCGGCGGTGAACTCGCTGCCGATGACCTTGGCGACGTCGTCGATCTCGGCCTTGGCATCGACGATGAAGATTCCGTCGCCGGCCTTGGTGATCAGCGGTTCCTCCTCGTCGTGCTCGTCCTCGATATCGCCCACGACCATCTCGACGATGTCCTCGAGCGACACCAGTCCGTCGGTCCCGCCATATTCGTCGATGACGAGCGCCATCTGGATCCGGCCGGCCTGCATCCGGTTCATCAGATCCGACGCGAGCATGGACGGCGGAACGAAGAGGACCGGCCGCATGAGGTTGAGATCGCCGATGGTGCGGCCGAGGTCGACATTGGCGAGGTCAAGGCCGGCGGGCTTCCCGACCGCCTTCTTCGTCGCGCGGCCTTTCCGGGCCCGGGCGGTCCGGGTGATGTGGGCCACCACGTCGCGGATGTGCACCATGCCGCGCGGATCGTCGAGCGATTCCCCGTAGACGGGCATCCGGGAATGGCCGGATTCCTCGAACAGCGCCAGGAGGTCGCCCAGCGTCATCGTGAGTTCGACGGCCTCGATGTCGGCACGCGGGATCATCACGTCCTCGACGCGAACCTCGCGCAGGCGCAGGATGTTGTGCAGCATCGCACGCTCGCCCGGCGAGAACGTCGCCACGCCGGTCTCTCCACCGGCAAGCGCATCCGCCAGATCTTCCCTCAGCGTCGAGCCATTCCGGAACCTTAGCAATCCGAGAAATCTGCTGAGAAACGACGGTCCGCCGCTGCGAGGCGGCGTGCCTGTACTTTGGCCTTCTTCCGCGGGAGCGGACTTGTCGGCCTCGCCGCTGGCGGTGCCCGCCGCTGCGGCCTGGGGGGTCTCGTTCATCGTCTTCCGGTTGGTTACCCTTCGTCAGTTACTGCATAGGGATCGGGAATGGCAAGTGCCGAAAGAACCCTGCGTTCGACCCGCTCCATTTCCTCCGCCTCCTCGTCGTTCTCGTGATCGTATCCGAGAAGGTGCAGAAGACCATGCGCCACAAGATGCGTCAGATGGTGATCGAAGGGTTTGCCTTCCAGGGTCGCTTCGCGCTCCACGGTCTCGAATGCAATCACGATGTCGCCAAGCATCGGCGGCACCACGCCTTCCCCAACCTGTGCGAAAGCCGGGAACGACAGGACGTTCGTCGCCTTGTCCTTCCCCCGCCACTCGGCATTGAGAGCGCGAATGGCTGCATCGTCGGTAAAGGTCACGCCGAGTTCCGTCGGCGAAGGCGAGCACAGATCCAGGTCGACCAGGACGGACTCGGTCGTCCGATGCACCAGCATCTCCAGTTCGCCCGGATCGCCCCATCCGCCTGCCTCGATCGAGACGACGATGTTCACATGGAGCGGCGGGGGCTTAGGGCTCATCGGTCCGGGCAGGAGGGCAGTCAAACCCTCCCTTCGTTGCGGCCACCGCTACCGTAGCGGTCGTAGGCGCGCACGATTTCGGCGACGAGCGGATGTCGCACGACGTCCTTGTCCTCGAACCGCACGGTCACGATCCCCGGCACGCCTTCCAGGACATGCAGCGCCTCGACCAGACCCGACTTGGTGTTCGGCGGGAGGTCGATCTGGGTCGGATCGCCGGTCACGATCATCCGCGCATTCTCGCCCAGCCGGGTCAGGAACATCTTCATCTGCATGGCCGTGGTGTTCTGCGCCTCGTCCAGAATGACGGCCGAATGCGCCAGCGTGCGGCCGCGCATGAAGGCGAGCGGCGCGATTTCGATGACGCCGGCGGTCAGCGCCCGTTCCACCTTGTCACTCGGGATCATGTCGTAGAGCGCGTCGTAGAGCGGTCGCAGATAGGGATCGACCTTCTCCTTCATGTCGCCGGGCAGGAAGCCGAGCCGCTCGCCAGCCTCTACCGCGGGCCGCGACAGGATGATCCGCTCGACAAGCCCGCGTTCGAGCAGCATGGCCGCGTGGGCGACGGCGAGATAGGTCTTGCCCGTTCCGGCCGGCCCGATGCCGAACACGAGCTCCGCCCGGTCCAGCGCGCGCATGTAGGCATCCTGGTTGGGCGTGCGGGCATAGATCGTGCGCTTGCGCGTGGCGATTTGGGCGGCTGCCATGCGGCCCTTCTTCTCGAGCGTCGGGAGGGTCAGCTGGTCGTCGGCGGCGACCGCCATGCGGACGGCGCCGTCCACCTCCGACCCGGTGAGTTCGACGCCCTTCTGGGCAAGTTCGTAGAGATAGTCGAGCGCCCGCCGGGTCTGCTCGGCGGCGATCGGATTTCCCTTGATAGAAAGCTGGTTTCCCTTCGAGCGGATGTCGACGCCAAGTTGCTGCTCCACCCTGGCCAGGTTCTCGTCGAACTGGCCGTAAAGCGCGCTTGCGTGCTTGTTGTTGTCGAAGGTCAGAACGATGTGGGCCATGTCGGAGGCCCCGGACGGGCTGAGTTTCAGTTCTGTAGCCGCGTTCAACCTTTTCTCCCGGTTTGACTCTCGCCGGCGTCAGACCGCTTGGGCGAAGAGACTGTTTGCACCCGTCCGCATGATTCGTACGTCGACAATGTCGCCGATTTCACCGGGCTTTTCATCAAGAATCACCGGCATCAGCCAAGGCGATCTCCCGACCCACTGGCCGTGCGAGCGCCCCGGCTTCTCGATGAGCACGTTCGTCAGTCGTCCTACCAGTCCGGCGGCGAAATCCCCTTGCTGCTCGGTCAGAAGGGCCTGCAGCCGCTGGAGCCTTTCGCTCTTGACGCCTTCATCGACGTGAGACTCCATATCGGCCCCCGGTGTTCCGGGCCGCGGCGAATATTTGAAGGAGAAAGCCTGCACGAATGTGACATTGCGGACGATGCGCAGCGTATCCTCGAAATCGTCGTCGGTTTCCCCCGGAAAACCGACGATGAAGTCGCCCGACAGAGCGATGTCCGGCCGGGCAGCGCGGATGCGGTCGATCAGGCGCATGTAGTCGTCGGCCGTATGGCGGCGGTTCATCGCCTTCAGGATGCGATCCGACCCGGACTGGATCGGCAGGTGCAGGTAGGGCATCAGCACGTCCAGGTCGCGATGGGCGGCGATCAGGCCGTCATCCATGTCGCGCGGATGGCTGGTCGTGTAGCGCAAACGTGCGATGCCTGGTATCTCGGCAAGCCGGAAGAGCAGTTCGCCCAGGCCCCATCGCCGGCCGCCCGGTCCCTCGCCATGCCAGGCGTTGACGTTCTGGCCGAGCAGGGTGATCTCGCGCACGCCGGCATGCGCCAGCCGTTCGGCCTCGGCGACGATCTGCGCCACCGGGCGCGAAACTTCGGAGCCGCGCGTGTAGGGCACCACGCAGAAGGTGCAGAATTTGTCGCAACCCTCCTGCACGGTCAGGAAAGCGGTGACGCCGCGGCCGCGGACGGATGCCTCGCGGAGCTGCGGAAGGTGCTCGAACTTGTCTTCCAGCGCGTAGTCCGTCTCGAGCACGCGGTTGCCCGCGCGGGCGCGGCGAACCGCGTCCGGCAGGCGGTGGTAGGTCTGGGGGCCGATCACGATGTCGACCGCGGGCGCGCGGCGCATGATCTCCTCGCCCTCGGCCTGAGCAACGCAGCCGGCAACGCCGATGAGCGTCTCGCGCCCCGCCTTCGCACGCTCCGCCTTGATGCGGCGGATGCGGCCGAGTTCCGAATAGACCTTCTCGGCCGCCTTCTCGCGGATGTGGCACGTGTTGAGCAGCACCAGATCCGCGTCGTCGGGCGTGTCGGTCGCGACATAGCCGTCCGCCGCCAGCGCATCGGTCATGCGCTGGGAATCATACACGTTCATCTGGCAGCCATAGGTCTTGACGAAGACCCTCTTGACCGCGTCGGGACGCTGCTGGACGAGCGCTTCCAGCCCGCCTGAAAGGTTGGTTTCGTTCATGGCGCCGCTATTAGCGTTTTTTGAATGCGAGGGACAGGGTCAATGTCTCCCGAAACGAAAAGCCGCGCCCGTTCCGGGCGCGGCATCACCGTCCTTCGTCAAGCGAGCGAGCGAGCGCTAGAATTCTTCCCAGCCGTCCGGATCGTCGGCCTGCGTCGCCGCAGCGGCGGACTGCCCGCGACCGCCGACCGTCTTCAGTTGCGGTACCGGCGCGGCCGGCGCACGACGGCCGGATACCGCGGCGGCAGCGCGACTTGCGGAAAATCCGTCTCCCACCCTGAAGCGCGCAACGAGTTCGGCGAGCTGCTCGGCCTCGCGCGCCAGCGAATGGCTGGCCGCCGTGGACTGCTCGACCATGGCCGCGTTCTGCTGCGTCACCTGGTCCATCTGGTTGACCGCGGTGTTGACCTCAGCCAGCCCCGTCGACTGTTCCTGCGTGGAGTGGGAAATCTTTTCCACCAGGGAGGACATCTCGGTCACCTGGTTCGCGATCAGTTCAAGCACCTCGCCGGTCTGGCCGACCAGCGCGACGCCTTCGTTGACCTGCTCGGTCGAGGTGGAAATCAGGGCCTTGATCTCCTTCGCGGCTTCGGCCGAGCGCTGCGCCAGCGCCCTGACCTCCTGGGCGACGACCGCGAAACCCCGGCCGGCCTCGCCGGCACGCGCCGCCTCGACGCCCGCATTGAGCGCGAGGAGGTTCGTCTGGAAGGCGATCTCGTCGATGACGCCGATGATCCGGCCGATCTGTTCGGACGACTTCTCGATCTGCGACATTGCCTCGACAGCCTGCCTCACCACCTTGCCGGACTTCTCCGCCCCGGCCTTGGCCTCGTTCGAAACCCTGGAGACCTGGCGCGCGCCGTCGGCGGTCTGCCTGACGGTCGAGGTGATCTCGTCGAGAGCCGCCGCCGTCTCCTCCAGGCTCGCAGCCTGCTGCTCGGTGCGGCGGGACAGGTCGTCGGCCGCCTGGCTGATCTCGCCCGAGCCCGTCTTCAGTGCCGAAACCGCCCCGGTGACGGAGGACATCGTCGCCTGCAACTGCGCGATGGCGGAGTTGAAGTCGTCCTTCAGCTTCTGGGTCTTGGATGAAAACTGGGCTTCGATGCGATGGGTCAGGTCACCGCTCGCGAGGCTTGCCAGGCCGGCGGCGAGCGCCGTCACCGCGACATGATCCTCCTGAGCCTCCCGCGCCTTCTCGGCTTCGGTGCGATTGCGTTCGGCTTCCGCTCCCTCGCGGATCTCCACCGACCGCGCCTCGAGGCGCAGCTTCTCGATCGCCGCATCCTTGAAGACCTGCACCGCCTGCGCCATCCGGCCGATCTCGTCCCGGCGGCCCGTCGCGGGGACCTCGACCTCGTGGTCTCCCTCGGCCAGCCGGCCCATGGTCCCGGTGAGACCGCGGATCGGGGTGGCGATCATGCGCGCGAGAAGGAAGCCGACTCCGCCGGCCATCAGCACGGAGACGATCAGCCCGACCCACAAGGCGAAGCGCGCGTCGTCGACCGACGATGTCAGCGCCTGCGCAGCGAGCGCGTTCTTTTCGACCTCCTGCCCGATCACGAGGTCGATACCATCCTCGATGGGGGCAATGAGTTCGTCCGCCTTCCCGTCGTGACCGACCATTTCGATGGCCTTGAAGCGGGAGGCGGGATCGCGCATCAGCCGTTTGCCTTCTTCGAAGACCTCGGTCCGGTAGACATCGAGGGCCGACGTCACCTTGTCGAGTTCGGCCGCCGTCTCCGGGGCTGCGTCCAGTTGCTTCAGCTCGCCGATCCTTTGGCGAAGGGTGTTCTCATGATGATCGAGGCGCCCGAGATAATAGTCGTCCTGCGACAGGAGGTAGCCGCGCCAGGAATTCTCCACGCGGGCCAGCGCCATCCGCGCGTTCATCGCCGCGCCTGCCATCAGCTTGGACTGCTCTGCAGCGGCGGCGGCATTGCTGATCTTTCCCAGATGCGACAATGCCGCGGCGCTCATCGCCACGATGATCGCCACCACCGCCAGGAAACCCAATCCCAGCTTGCCGGATATCTTGAGGTTCTTCATCGATCCCAGTCCCCGTTGCGGCGGTCATCGCGCTGCCGCAAAACCCTCGTTCTTGCCGGCTTTTCCTCGAAACACCCCCGTGTTCTCCCCGATCGTCAAAGGCGAACCGGAGACGGAAGAAAAGCCGCTCGAAAATGGCTACGTGTACCAACTAAAATTTGAGTTAATTACGTTACGTCATGTTGTTGTTTGCCGCGCCGGCCGTCTTGCGGAAGCTCAGTGAGGACTGCGCAGGATCTCTGCCATCTTCGCGCGGACGACTGCTTCGATCTCCAGCGCCACGTTCTTGCGCTTGCTGCGGACCGTGAAGGGGACCGGCTCGCCGAAATGTACCTCGACGTCCATCGCGCCCTCCCGGATCAAGGCCCCGAGATGCGGAACGAGGTCGCTTTCGCCGATCCAGGCGGCATGGGTGCGGTGAAGTCGTCCCATCGGCATGCCCTGCAGCCGCGTGTAGGCGATGGTCACGGGCTGGATGTGGACCGTCTCGATCTCGAGACGCTTGCCGGCATCGCTCACGAGGGCCGCCTGCGCTGCGCCGAAGAGGGTGCTCTTGAACGGCATCACGATGTTTCCGTCCGACGTCGTGCCTTCGGCGAAAAGCACCATGACCGTTCCCTCGGCAAGCCGATCGCCCAGTTCGTTCGCCTGCTTGCGAGAACTCCTCGTCCGGTTGCGCTCGACGAAGACGCTGCGCTGGAGCTTCGCGAACAAGCCGAAGACGGGCCAGTCCGCCATGTCGGACTTCGCCACGAAGCTCATCGGCGCGAGCGAACTGAGGACGACGATGTCAGTCCAGGAAACGTGATTGGCCACGAGCAGCAATGGCCTGTCGGCGGCCGGACGGCCGGATACGCGAACGGAGATTCCCAGGAGACGCCGGGCCATGCCGTGGAAGAGCCGGGGAATCGTTCCGGGGTGCGGTATCCCGGTCCGCAGCGCCACGATCTGCACCGGAATCCCGATCAGGCTCGCAATGGTCACGCAGAGCAGAACCAGCCCCGTCCTCGTCCATCCGATCATGCCTGCAGCTATCCCCGCCGGATCGAACCCATGCTCCGCCCTGTGGACCTAGCGAAGATCGCGGCGCATGACGAGGGCCGTCGTCGGCGCGGCACCCGGATGCGCGTAGTAGGCTGGACGCCTGGCCACCTCCCGGAAACGCATTCGCCGGTAGAGCGCCAGGGCAGCGAGATTGGTCTCGTCGACCTCGAGGAAGAGCGCTTCGGCTCGCTGGTGATAGAGTTGCCGCAACACGGCGTCCATGAGAGCCCATCCCAGACCGCCGCCGCGGAAGGAACGCGCGACCGTGATTGTCAGGATCTCGGCCTCGCCAGCCGCCTGGCGCGCGAGCACGAAGCCGGCCGGGAGCGCGGCAGGGCGGCCGATTTCCCGCGCGGCGAAGCCGAACACCGGCTCCTGATCGAGAAGCCCGGCGAATTCGACGGCGGTCCAGGGCCTGGAGAAATCCTCCTGGTGCAGCAGCGCCATCGCCGTGGTGTCGCGGACCGCGAGCGGATCGATCAGGAACTCCCTCTTCCTGCCATTGATGAAGGGCACCCGCATCAGGCGGTCCTTCTCGGCAATGCGAAACCTTCCTGGGGGCGGGCATCCGCGCCGCGAAGATAGAGCGGCCGGGGCTTTTCGGCAGCCAGACCGCCGGTCGCCGCGAGCGCGGCATAGCTGGCGATGTCGGCCGTCCGCTCTCGACCGGCGATGTCGAGTGGAACGCGCGCGGCATCGCGGACGATATCCGCGCCGGAGCCGGAGAGGACGAACCCATGCTCGTTCGCCAGCCGCGCCGCGTCCTCCGCGTACATGATCGCCGGCGGGACGAGGACCGCGCCGTCGAGGCCATAGATCGCAACGTAGAGTTCTTCGCGCCTGGCGTCGAGAACGGACATGACGCTCCGCGCGGGGAACGTTTGTCGCGCCTCGAGCGCGATCCCCGCCAGCGTGGTCACGCCGACCGCCGGTACCTTCAGCGCCAGTGCCAGCCCCCTGGCGGTGGCCACGCCGATGCGGACGCCGGTGAACGATCCCGGTCCGACCGACACCGCGATCCCCTCCAGATCATGGTAGCCGGTCTGCGCGGCCGCGAGCGCCCGTTCGATGACGCCCATGAGGGTTTCCGCATGGCCCTTGCCAATGTCGAGCACTTGGCGGCCGAGTTCGCGCGCGCAATCGCCTTCATAGACGCACGCGGCGCAGAGTTCGGCGGCCGTGTCGATCGCGAGGAGCTTCATTTTTCGACCCTTAGGCAAATGGCCGGGCTTGGACAAGCGCTACGAAAGTGCCTGTCTCGACCGCCGCGGCAATCGCCTTGCAATTCCGCCATGGGACGTATTGGATTTGCTGCATATGAAAATCCGGGAGGAAGCAATGAAGACTTTCCATTTCGTCGCCGTAGTCGCGCTTGCCCTGACGACGTTTTGTGCGCAGGCGGAGGAGGCGGAGCACAGGCTCGCCATACATGTCGACCAGAACGATCCGGCTGTAATGAACCTGGCTCTCAACAATGCCCAGAACGTGAAGGCCTACTATGCGACGCAAGGCGAGGACGTGGCGATCGAGATCGTCGCCTATGGGCCGGGTCTCAACATGTACGTCGCCGATAGTCCGGTGAAGGACCGCATCTCGGCGATGGCGAAGGAGAGTCCGGACGTGGAGTTTTCCGCCTGCGGCAACACGCTCGCGGCGATGACGAAGAAGGCCGGCAAGGACATTCCCCTGCTTTCGGAGGCGCACATCGTGCCTTCCGGCGTGGTTCGCCTGATGGAGTTGCAGGAGCAGGGCTGGTCCTACGTCCGTCCCTGACCGAGGCGGCACCGGGTCGTCGGACGGCGCCCTGTCTCGCCGGGCGCCTCAGCCCGCCCGTTCGCGCGCCTTCAGTTCCAGCCTGCGTGCATGCAGCACCGGTTCGGTGTAGCCGTTCGGCTGCTCGCGCCCCTTGAAGACGAGGTCGCAGGCGGCCTGGAAGGCGATAGAGCTGTCGAAGTCGGGCGCCATCGGGCGGTAGAGCGGATCGCCGGCGTTCTGGCGATCCACGACGGCAGCCATTCGCTTCATCGTCTCCATCACCTGTTCCTTCGTGCACACGCCATGGTGCAGCCAGTTCGCCATGTGCTGCGAGGAGATGCGCAGCGTCGCGCGGTCTTCCATCAGGCCGACATCGTTGATGTCGGGCACTTTCGAGCAGCCGACGCCCTGGTCGATCCAGCGCACGACGTAGCCGAGAATGCCTTGCGCATTGTTGTCGAGTTCCTTCTGGATCTCCTCCGGCGTCCAGTTCGGCCGCACTGCAACGGGCACCGACAGGATATCGTCGAGCTTCGCTCTTCCCCTCTTCTTCAGCCCCGCCTGCACGTCCACGACATCGACCTTGTGGTAGTGCGTGGCGTGCAGCGTCGCCGCCGTGGGCGACGGCACCCAGGCGGTGTTGGCGCCGGCCTTCGGATGTCCGATCTTCTGTTCCAGCATGGCGGCCATCAGGTCGGGCATGGCCCACATGCCCTTGCCGATCTGGGCATGGCCGGCCAGGCCGCATTCCAGCCCGATGTCGACGTTCCAGTTCTCGTAGGCCTGGATCCAGGCGGCCTGCTTCATGTCGCCCTTGCGAATCATCGGGCCGGCCTCCATCGAGGTATGGATCTCGTCGCCGGTGCGGTCGAGGAAGCCGGTGTTGATGAAGACCACGCGATCCTTCGCCGCGCGGATCGCCGCCTTGAGGTTCACCGTCGTGCGGCGCTCCTCGTCCATGATGCCCATCTTGATCGTGTTGCGCTCCATGCCCAGCACATCCTCCACGCGGGCGAATATCTCGACGGCGAAGGCGACCTCGTCAGGCCCGTGCATCTTCGGCTTGACGACGTACATGGAACCAGCGCGGCTGTTCTTGCGGCGTCCGTTCGGGCCGCCTGGACGACCGACGTCGTGCAGCGCGATCGCGGCGGTCATCATGGCATCCATGATGCCTTCCGGCACCTCGTTGCCGTCGCGGTCGAGGATGGCCGGATTGGTCATCAGGTGGCCTACGTTGCGCACGAGCATCAGCGAGCGGCAGATCACCTCGAAGGTCGAGCCGTCCGGCGCCGTGTAGTCGAGATCGGGATTGAGCTTGCGGACGAAGCTCTTGCCGCCCTTGGCGACCTCCTCGGTCAGGTCTCCCTTCATCAGGCCGAGCCAGTTGCGGTAGACGACGACCTTGTCCTCGGCGTCGACGGCGGCGACCGAATCCTCGCAATCCATGATCGTGGTGATGGCCGATTCAAGCCAGACGTCGGAGATATTGGCCGGATCGGCCTTGCCAATGGCGGAACTCGCGTCGATCAGCACCTCGACCAGCAGCCCGTTCTTCCTCAGGAGGAACTGCGACGGCGCCGAGGGCGAGCCGAGATAGCCGGCGAACTGGGCGCCATCTGTGAGGCCGGTCATGCGTCCGTCGACCAGCGTGACGGCAAGGCGGCCCATGGCGACATCGAACGACTTCGCCTCCGTCCAGGACGCGCCGTCCAGCGGCGCGCTCTCGTCGAGGAACGCTCTCGCCCAGGCGATGACCTTATCGCCCCGCTTCGGGTTGTAGGCCTTGCCCTTCTCCGCGCCGTCGGCCTCGGAAATGGCATCGGTGCCATAGAGCGCATCGTAGAGCGATCCCCAGCGCGCATTGGCGGCATTGAGCGCATAGCGCGCGTTCATCACCGGCACGACGAGCTGTGGCCCGGCGATGGTTGCGATCTCCGGGTCGACATTCGCGGTCGAGACGGAGAAATCCGGTCCTTCGGGCAGCAGATAGCCGATCTCGGAGAGGAAGGCCTTGTAGGCATCGAGATCCGAAGGGGCGCCGTTCTCGCGGTGCCATGCGTCGATCCTGGCCTGCATGTCATCGCGCTTTGCAAGCAGCGCGCGGTTCTTCGGCGCCAGATCGTGGACGATGGCGGACAAGCCGGACCAGAATTCTCCGGCATCGACGCCGGTGCCCGGAAGCGCCTCGCCGACCATGAAATCGTGCAGTTCGCGCGCGATCCGAAGGCCGTCGATCTCGATGCGGTCGGTCATGAAGCGTTCTCCCGGTCAAAAGCTCTGTCGCGGTCGCCAGCCGGACCGCGTGTTCCCCTTCAGGTAGCGTTCACCACAAGGGAGCGCGGGCGTCAATCTCCAGACCGAGGCGGGGTCCGGAGATGGACCGGACGAGCTACGCGGCCGAAATCCCGAGAACGTCGAACATGGAGTAGAGCCCGGGCTTGCGACAGCGCGCCCACAAGGCCGCCTTCACGGCGCCGCGGGCGAAGATCGTGCGGTCCTCGGCAAGATGGCCGAGCACGATCCGCTCGCCCTCGCCCGCGAAAATCACCTGGTGTTCTCCCACCACAGAACCGCCTCGCAGGGTGGCGAATCCGATCGACCCCTGCGGGCGCGGCCCCGTGTGTCCGTCGCGCGAGCGCACGGCGTTGTCGCGCAGATCGACCTTACGGCCGCTCGCCGCCGCCTCGCCCAGCATCAGAGCCGTCCCCGAAGGGGCATCCACCTTGTGCCGGTGATGCATCTCAAGAACCTCGATATCGAAGCCAGCATCGAGCGCTTTGGCAGCCTGCGAGACGAGCGCGCTCAAGAGATTGACGCCGAGGCTCATGTTGCCCGATTTCACGATGGCCGCGTGGCGCGCCGCGGCTTCGATTGCCGCGTCGTCCTCGGGCGAGCAACCCGTCGTCCCGATCACGTGAGCGATCCGGGCCTGTGCCGCGTAGCCCGCGAATTCCACGGAAGCCTTCGGCACGGTGAAATCTAACACGCCGTCCGCCTTGGCGAAGGCCGGCAGCGGATCGTCGCCGATCGCGACGCCGATGTTGCCGATGCCGGCGAGTTCTCCGATGTCGCGGCCGACGGCCTCCGATCCGGGGCGTTCGATCGCGGCCGCAACCCGCGCACCTTCGATCTGGTGGATCGCGCGCACGAGCGTCAGTCCCATACGCCCGGCGGCGCCCACCACGACGAGGTTCATGTCGCTCATGCCTTCCTCCGCGTCTTGCCGGGAGTGCGCTTGACCGGCACCTGAGCCGCATCGTGCACCAGATCCAGGCTCCGGCCGCTCTGCATCTGAAAGAACCGGTGATAGACGCCGTGGCGGTTCGCGAGAAGTGCGGCGTGGCTGCCCTGCTCGATCAGATGCCCTGCTTCGAGGACGACGATGTGGTCGGCGTTGACGACGGTGGAGAGACGGTGCGCGATGACGATGGTGGTACGGCCCTTCATCACCGTCTCGAGCGCTTCCTGGACGCGCGCCTCGGACTCGTTGTCGAGGGCGGACGTGGCTTCGTCGAGCAGGAGGATCGGCGCGTTCCTTACGATCGCGCGAGCAATCGAGAGCCGCTGGCGCTGACCGCCGGAGAACGACATGCCGTTCTCGCCGACCGGCGTGTCGTAGCCCATCGGTTGGGCCCGGATGAAGTCGTCGGCCTGCGCCTTCACCGCCGCCGCCTCGATCTCCGCGTCCGTCGCATCGGGGCGCCCGTAGCGGATATTGTCGCGGATCGTTCCTTCGAACAGATAGGGCTGTTGCGAGACGTAGGCGATGGAGCGCCGCAGGGAGTTCTTCGTGACGTGCGCGATGTTCTGCCCGTCGATCTCGATCGAACCGTCCCAGACGTCGTAGAAACGCTGCAGCAGTGAGATGATCGTCGACTTGCCCGCGCCGGACGCGCCGACGATCGCGGTCGTCCTGCCCGCGGCGGCAGTGAAACTGACACCGTTGAGAACCGGATGGTCCTTCACGTAGCCGAAGCGGACGTCGGCAAACCGGATCTCGCCTTCCCGCACGGATAGGTCCACTGCATCCAAGGGGTCTCGCTGCGCCGGGACGATGTCGAGTATCTCATAGATCATGCGGGCGTTGACCAGGGACCTTTCCAGCCCCACCTGCACCCTGGCCAGACGCCGCGCGGGGTCGTAAGCGAGAAGCATCGCCGCAATGAAGGAGAAGACCGCGCCCGGAGGCTCCCCCGCCACTGCTGAGCGATAGCCAGCATAGGCGATCACGCCTGCGATCGCGAAACCCGCGAGGATCTCCGCGATCGGCGTCGTGCGCTCCGACACCCGGGCAATCTTGTTGGCGCGCACCTCGGCGCTGGCGATCAGCGCCGACAGCTTGGTGGAAAGCTGCTCCTCCATCGTGAAGGCCTTGACGATCGCGACGCCCTGCGTGGCCTCCTGCATGGCGCCGATCAGCCGCGAATTGAACTCGACCGATTCGCGGGTGACGCGCCTCAGCCTGCGCATGAGCCGATTGACCGTGAAGATGAGCGGCGGCCCGATCACGAAGGCGATCAGCGAGAGCATTGGATCCTGGAACACCATGACGCCGATCAGGGCCACCAGCGAAATGGCGTCGCGGGCGATCGAGGTAATCGTGATGTTGAGGAGGTCGCGGACCCCGGCGATGTTCTCGTTGATGCGGGCAGCCAGTTGGCCCGATCGCAAATCGGCGAAATAATCCACCCCGAGCTTCATCAGATGGTCGAAGACGCGCTTCTGATAGCGGGCGACGAGATTGTTTCCGACCTTCGCCAGAAGCACCGCCTGTCCGTAACTCGCCAGACCGCGGATGACGAATGCCGCGGCGATGCTTCCGGAGATTACGGCGATGAGATCGTAGCGCTGCTCATAGAAGATGCTGTTGATGACATCGTTCATGATCCATGCAGTGAAGGCCGTCGTCCCGGCGACAAGCACGAGGCACGCGATGGCGAAGACGTAGTGCCAGACGTACTCGCGTCCGTTCTCGCGCATCATCCGGCGAATGAGCGCGATCACCTCATCCGGTCGGGTCGTCGGGCTGGCTTTTTCCTTCGGATTCAATTCCCGGTCCGATCGCAGCGCTTTTCCACGCGGTTTGGCACGAAGGCACGGGGCGTCTTAACGCCGCGCGTATGATATGCCTATGGCCTGAGCGCAACAGTGCCGATTATCGCGCCGTTTCAGGTGGCGGCTCTTCGGCCCGATCGCCAGCGGCGGCCTTCCGTTTCGACACCGAAGCGCATGGGCGTGCGGGCGTAGGCGGCGAGGCCGGCAAGCGCGGCCAACGGATGGGTGATGACGTAGACAGGCATGGCGCGCAGCAGCGCGCTGTGGGGCGCCTTGTCCTCGAATGCTTCACGGAAACGAGGATGCTGCAACGCGTTGACGATTTTTTGCGCGATGCCTCCGGTGAGATACACGCCGCCGCGGCTCATGAAGACGAGCGCCAGGTCGCCGGCCAGACGGCCAAGACAGGTGACGAACATCGACAGCGCCTCCTCGGCCACGTCGTCCGATTGCGCCAGTCCGGCGGTCGTGATTTCGGCCGGCGTGGTGAAGTGAGCGGGTCTGGAGTCGGCCTTGGCAATGGCGCGGTAGATGTTGACCAGGCCGCGGCCGCACAGAAGCTGCTCTCCGGATATGCGCCCCTCGATGCGCTCCAGATGGGGAAACACCTCGAAATCGCGGGGAGAGCGCGGCCCCATATCCATGTGTCCGCCTTCGCCGGGAACGGGGATCCAGGTGCGGCGGGCGTGGATCAGCCCGGCAACGCCGAGACCGGTGCCCGGGCCAAGCACGATCCGGCTCGCGGCGGACTCGGCCTCTCCGTCGCCGATCTTGATCATGTGCTCCTCGCCGAGCGCGACGACGGCGAGCGCCTGCGCCTCGAAATCGTTGAGGAGCACGATGTCCTCGAGCCCGAGCGATCTGGACATTTCGAGCGGGCGCACGACCCAGTCGCAGTTGGTGAGGTCGATCTCGTCGCCGTCGATCGGTCCCGCCACGGCCAGAACCGCGGATTTGGGCATGATCGACGTCCGGTCGAGAATGCAAGCCTGGATCGCTTCATCGATGTTCGGATAGTCGGCCGTCTGCACGATCGGGAATTCGCGCGGTTCGGCATAGGAATCGATCAGCAGCGCGAATCGCGCGTTGGTGCCTCCGATGTCGCCGATGAGGATCGGGAACTTCAGGATCGTGTCGTCGCTCGCCTGTGCCATCCGGTTCAGCCCCGCTCCGCCGACAGATACCGTTCATGCTCCGCCGGCCCACCCATCCGATCCAAGACGATCTCAGCGGTCGCGCGGTTGAGCGCCATGGGAATGTCGTGGACGATCGCCAGCCGCATCAGAGCCTTGACGTCGACGTCGTGCGGCATGGGCGTCAGCGGGTCGACGAAGAAGATGAGCGCATCGATACGGCCTTCCGCGATCAGGGCGCCGATCTGCTGGTCTCCGCCGAGGGGACCGCTCTTCATTCGCGTCACGTCGAGCACCGGACAGGCCTCCTCGATGCGCCCGCCGGTGGTGCCGGTGGCGTAGATGATGCAACCCTCCAGAAAGACCGCATGCGAGCGGACGAAGGAGACGATGTCATCCTTCTTCTGGTCGTGTGCAATCAGGGCGAGACACAATCTTTCCGGCACTTTGGGTCCCGCGGAGATCAGGCTGTCGTTGCGCCTTCCTAAAACGGTTCAGGTGGCGCCGCAACGCCGCCGCCGGCAAAAAGCGCTTGCCAAGGACGATCTCACGGGTCGGGGCGCGGCCAGGGGACCGGGATTTCACGGCCGGGCGGCGTCGGCAGGAAGGCGTTGGCCGTTGCGGGCATAGTGGCGACGTAGCGGGGACCCCCGACCGTGACGGCGGCTTCCGACACCGGAGACGGCGCTTCCAGCACCTGCCGGCAGGCGCGTGGCAGACTCGCCAGGGTCATGATGTCGCGTGCCTTGGGCGCATCTGGGTTCTTGTTCGGGCGCCAGGGCTCTTCGGTGAACCACCACGCGAGCGACCCGTCGCAGCCGTCGCCGGGTGTGGTGTCGCGCTGCGGCTTGCATCCGTCGGAGCCGGGCTGGCATCCGATGCGGATGTGGAAATGCGAATCGTGACCCCAGAACGGCCTGACCTTTTCCAGCCATGCACGATCGCCGGTCACCGTATCGCAGAGCTTCTTCTTGATGCCGGGATGGACGAGGATACGCTCGACCTCGCCATATCCCGCGGCGCGTTTCAGAAGGGCGGCATGCGCGGGCGTCCAAAGACGGTCGTCGACATTGAGGCTCCCATCCTTGATCAGCGAACGTGCGCCGACGTTTTCCCTCTCGTTCGTCGTGAACCGGCGGTTCGGCATCGGCGTGAACCAGATGTCGGCGTCGAGCCCGATCTGATGGGAGGCATGGCCGGTCAGCATGGGGCCACCTCGCGGCTGCGAAATGTCGCCGAGCAGAAGCCCCGGCCAGCCGTCCTGCGCCGCTTCGCGCGAAAGCTTCTCCAGGAGCGTGATCATGGCCGGATGGCCCCAGCGGCGGTTGCGCGAAACCCGCATCGCCTGCCAGTGCGGCCCGTCGACGGCGATCGCCACACCGCCCGCGAGGCATCCCTTGCTGTAGAAACCGAACGACTGCGGCGCGGTGGCGCTGGGCAGCGTCTTCGATCCGAAGAGCGTCTTTGCGAGTGGTTCCGCGGCGGCCGCATAGCCGGCGATCAGCGGAAGCAACAATCCGCCAAGCACTGCGAGATATCTCAGAGACCGCATGACTGGTCCTTCTCGTTCTCTCCGGCCGGAACCCCACGATGGTTCCTGGCTGGTTTACGATTCCTTAACTGCAAGCGACTTGAACGTCGAGGTCAGCATCAAGTACCGACCGTGTATGCGAAGCCGGGAAACACTCCCCGCTCAGTCCGCGCCTGTCCAGGTGCCATCGGCCCACATGCGCGACAGCGCCACGCGATAGTCCGGATAGGCGAAACCGAAGCCGCTCCGCCTGATCTTGGCGTTGGAAACCCGCTTGTTGTCGCCCCAGAAACTCAGCGCCATCGGCGACATATCGGCTTCCTCGAACGGGACTTCCGGCGGCGGTTCAATGCCCATCAGGGATGCGGCGAAGGTCACGACGTCCTGGGGCGGCGAGGGTTCGTCGTCGGTCACGTTGAAGACGCCGCCCAGCCGCCTGGCCGCCAGATGTTCCAGCGCACCGGCTATGTCCTCGACGTGGATGCGGTTGAAAACCTGGCCTTCGCGGATGACACGCTTTGCCGTGCCCTTGGAGAGGTTGACCAGCGCGTTGCGGCCCGGACCGTAGATGCCGGAAAGCCGAAGCACCGCGACGGGAATTCCGATCTCCTCGCCGAGGGCGAGCCATTCCGCCTCGGCTGAGACGCGCGCCTGGGACCGCTGCGAACCCGGCCGGCACTCCGAATCCTCATGCACCCATGCCCCGTCGTGCCCCCCATAGACCCCCACCGTCGAAAGGTACCCGATCCAGCGCAGGTCCGGCATGGCGCTATGGATAATGTCGCGGGCAGCCGCCAGCACCGGATCGCCGCCAGGGCCGGGAGCAGCCGACGCGACGAGATGCGTCGTTCGGGCGAGCGCGTCGGCAGCCTCACCGGAAAGGTTCTCTCCGTCGAAGACCAGCGGCTTCATGCCGGCATCTGAAAGTCGCTCGAACTTGTCCGGCGAGCGGGTGGTTCCCACGATCCACTCCGCCTGGTGCCGGATCCGGCGGGCGAAGGCACTGCCGGAATAGCCCGCGCCGAAGATGAAAACCCTCATGCGTCCAGTCTCTCGGTCCGCCGTGATGCCTGCATCCCCCGCGCCCATTCCCATTCCCGCTCATCCTCCGGATCGATCACGCGACCCGCATGCCGTTGCTCGAAATCCTCCGGCGCCAGCAGCCGCCCGCAGGCCCATATCGCCGCGCCGCGGACCAGCGTGGACGGGTCGTTGATCAGTTGCCCGCATCGGTCCGCCAGCCCGGCATCTCCCGAATTGCCGGCCGCGATCAGCACGTTGCGCAGGAAGCGGTCGCGTCCGATCCGCTTGACCGGCGAACCCGAAAACATCTCCCTGAACGCCGCATCGTTCAGTTCGAGCAGCGCGGCAAGTGCTGGCGCCCTCCGGTCTTCTCTTGCGGCCAGCTTCGTTTCCGAAGCGGCCCGCGCGAACTTGTTCCACGGGCAGACGGCGAGGCAGTCGTCGCAGCCGTAGATGCGGTTGCCGATCGCTTCGCGGAACTCGCGCGGGATCGGCCCTTTGTTTTCGATGGTGAGGTAGGAGATGCAGCGGCGCGCGTCGAGCTGATAGGGGGCGGGAAACGCATCGGTCGGGCAGACATCCAGGCACGCGCGGCACGATCCGCAGTGATCCTGCTCTGGTTCGTCCGACGGCAGTTCCGCCGTGGTGAAGATCGACCCGAGGAACAGCCAGGAACCGAGGTCGCGGCTCACCAGGTTGGTGTGCTTTCCCTGCCAGCCGAGACCGGCCGCTTCCGCCAGGGGTTTTTCCATCACGGGCGCGGTATCGACGAACACCTTGACGCCCGCCCCCGTCCGCGCGGCGAGTTTGGAGGCGACGAGCTTCAGCCTGCCCTTCATCACGTCGTGATAGTCGCGGTTCTGGGCATAGACCGAGATCGCTCCGGCGGAGCGTCGGGACAGGACGGACAGGGGATCGTGCGAGGGGCCGTAGTTCATCCCCAGCATGATGATGCTCCGGGCGTCCGGCCAGAGCCGGGCGGGCTGAGCCCGGCGCTGTGCGGTCTCGGCGAGCCAGTGCATCGATCCGTGCCGGCCTTGTTCGATGAACTGCGACAGACGTTCCGGTGCGTGCGGTGTGGCGGCGGGATGGGTCACGCGGGCGACGTCGAAGCCGGCCTTCGCCGCCTCGCTCTGGATGAAGGCCCGCAGCCGGCCAGTATCGGCCTGCGCGGCGGTCGGAGACATCAGAAATCCAGATCCGCGTAATGCGATACCGGCGAAAGCCCGGCCGTCCGGTCCGACAGCAGCGGGCGAAACGACGGCCGTGACTTGATGCGCACATACCATTCGCGCGCCTCCGGATACTCGCGCCATTCGATCTCGCCGAGATAGTCCAGAACGGAAAGAGCGCCGGCGGCTGCGAGGTCCGCGTAGCTGATCCTCGATCCGGCGAGCCAGTGACGGGTTCCGGCGAGCCAGTTGGTATACTTCATATGCGGCTTCAGGTTTCCGCGCGCGACCCGGATCGCCGCGGAATCCGGCGAGCCGCCGCCCTGCACCGACGACATCATCGGCTTGAAGGCACGTTCCCTCACGAGATGCCGTGTCACCTCCGAATCGGTCTTGCCGAGATACCACTCGACCAGCCGGCGAACTTCGGCACGCAGGAACGGATCTTCGGCGAACAGGCGCTTGTCGCGCTTCAGCGCCCCACGGGTCTCGTCGATGTACTCCGCGATGACACTGGCTCCCACGATCGGCGTGTCACCTTCCGCAAGCAGGACCGGCAGGCTTCCGGCCGGGTTGAGCGCCAGGAATTCCTTCCGGCGCATCCACGGCTTCTCCTCGATCAGCGCCAGTTCCTCGCCGAATTCGCCGAACGACAGCCGCACGAAGCGGCAGGAGGCAAGGAGAGGGTGATGGAAAAGGGTCAGCATGGTCCCGGACAATGGTCATCCCTGTGGCCTTTTCGCGGCGGCGGCGCTAGAAGCGCGGCGGCGCTCGAAGCCACCCGGTCTTGCCTGAGCGAAGGCGGTGCAGACCTATAGGGGGACTTGGGCATCATGACAAGCAATGCCCCCTGCGCGGCCGGCGCGAACGGAAAATCCGAATGGAACAGCAAAGCATCGTGGAAGCGCTCCTGCTCGGCCTTCTGGAGGGCCTCACGGAGTTCATCCCGGTCTCCTCGACCGGCCATATCCTTCTGGCGGGCCATTTCCTCGGCTTCGAATCGACGGGCAAGGCCTTCGAGGTCCTGATCCAGCTCGGCGCCATCCTCGCCATCCTGTCCGTCTATTTCTCGCGGCTGTGGAAGCTCCTCGTTGATTTTCCCCGCGACCCGAGGACGCGAAGCTTCGTCTTCGGCATTCTCGTCGCCTTCTTTCCCGCGGTCGTGATCGGGGTCATCGCGCACGACTTCATCAAGACCGTGCTGTTCGAGACGCCGATGCTGATCTGCGTGATGTTGATCCTCGGCGGCGTCGTGCTCCTGTGGGTCGACAGCTGGAAGCGGGAGCCGATCTATCGCGACATCATGGACTACCCGCTCGGCCTCTGCCTGAAGATCGGCCTGTTCCAGTGCCTCGCGATGATCCCCGGGACCTCGCGCTCCGGCGCCACCATCGTCGGCGCCCTCCTGATGGGGACCGACAAGCGCTCGGCGGCGGAGTTCTCCTTCTTTCTCGCCATGCCGACCATGGCCGGCGCCTTCGCCTACGACTTCTACAAGAACCGCAACATCCTGTCGCCGGACGACGCGGTGCTCATCGCCGTCGGCTTTCTGGCGTCCTTCGTGGTCGCCGTCTTCGTCGTGCGCTCGCTGCTCGATTTCGTCTCCAGGCGCGGCTACGGCCTGTTCGGCTGGTGGCGGATCATCGTGGGCGTGGCCGGGATGGCCGCGCTCCTGATCTGGGGCTGACGGCGGTTCGCGTCGCTCAATACTGAACGTTTCCGGTGGCGTACTGGCCCGCGCGGCGAAAGCGCCAGAGATAGGTCGGCAGGATCGCCTCCAACGACTGCGGCCTTATCCCGATGCCTTCCAGCGTGCGCCCCTCTCGGATGGCGTCTTCCGACACGACATTGTCGACCTTCAGCTGCTTCACCTGATCTCTGGTCAGCAGCGAGCCGGGCAGGACCTGGAGGACGCTCGCCTGGAGGTCGGCCAGCCACCAGGGAATGGTGACGAGGTATCGCTTGCGCTCGATCACCTCCAGCATCATTTCCATGCACTCGCGGAAGCTGAGCACCTCCGGGCCGCCCAGATCGTAGACCTTCCCGCCCGCGACCTTGCCGTCCACCGCGCGCGCCACGGCCTCCGCCACATCGCCGACATAGACGGGTTGGAATTTTGTCTGGCCGCCACCGATCATCGGAAGCGCCGGCGAGAAACGCGCCATCTCCGCGAAACGGTTGAAGAAGCTGTCCTCGGGTCCGAACATGATCGACGGTCTCAGCACGACCGCTTCCGGGACGGTTTCCATGACCGCAGCGACGCCGGCTGCCTTTGTCCTCGCGTAGCCGGACTCCGAGACCGCGTCTGACCCGATAGCGGAGACCTGGGTCATGCCGATCCCGTTCGCGCGCGCCACTTCGGCGATCGCGCGCGCGCCGAAATCCTGCACTGCCGTGAAGGTCTGGCGTCCGTTTTCGGCCAGGATGCCGACGCAGTTCACGGCATGATCCGATTCGGCCAGCGCGCGCTCGATGGACCAGCGGTAGCGCAGATTGGCCTGGATGGCCTGGATCTGCCCCACATTGCCCAACGGCTGCAAGTGTCCCGCGAGATCCGGCCGGCGGCAGGCCACGCGGACGAGATAGCCGCGCCGTGCCAGGGCCCGCACGACGTGCCGGCCGAGGAAGCCGGAGCCTCCGAAAACCGTCACCATCTTCGGCGTGGATGCGATCAGCGCCATCGGAAAATCCCCGTCAAAATTCCGGCCGTTCGTTCCCGCCAAACCTGGCAGGGCAAGTCAGCGATGTCATAGTCGGTTTCGCACCAAAGGCAAAGCGTGGCGAAGCGATCCTCGCCGCGGCACGATGCGCGCGGAAATCCCTCCTTCAGGCTTGGAGACGGGCGGGAGAAAGCGCCCGCGGATCGAGCCCCTCGTCGATGATGTCGCCCGGCAGGGTCTCGCCACCCACCAGGGCGGCGGCGAAACGCGACAAAGCCGGCGCGGTCTGGATACCGTAGCCACCCTGCCCCGCCAGCCAAAAGAATCCGGGCAGGCGGGGATCGAATCCCGCCACGGGGGTCTTGTCCGCCACGAAGCTCCGCAGGCCCGCCCACTTGTTCTCCACCCGGTGAATCGGGAAATCGAATGCCGTCCCGATCCGGTCGATGCAGATGGCCACGTCCAGCTCCTCCGGCTGGGCGTCGCATGGCTCGGAGGGCGTCTCGTCGGCGGGCGACATGAGGAAGCGTCCGGCATCCGGCTTGATGTAGAACTCCTCGTCCACATCCACGACCATCGGCCACTGGCCGATCGCAGCGCCGTCCGGTGCGGCGACGATGAGCGCGGTACGGCGCTTCGGCACGAGCCCGATCGGGTGCGCGCCCGCCTGCGCGCCGATCGCGTCCGCCCATGCGCCGGCGGCGTTGACGACGATATCGGCCCGTATGTCGAGATCGCGAGTGTGGATGCGCCAACCTCCCGCATCCCGTTCGATGCCGAGGATTTCCGCATCGGTCGCAAGCCTTCCGCCCGCGGCGCGGAACTGGCGAAGATATCCGTGGTGGAGCGCATGGACGTCGATGTCGCGTGCGCTCGTGTCGTGGATCGCACCGGCGACGTAGCTGTCCCGCAGCAAGGGCATCAGTTTCGATGCCTCGGCCGCGGACACGCGTCGGACCTTTTCCCCCACTGGAAATGATGAATACTCTCGTTCGAGCGCCTCGACCTGATCGCTGCGAGCAACCGTCAGCACGCCACGCGGCGACAGGATCCGGTCAGATGTGAAACCGGCCGGGGGGCCGTCGAAGAAAGCCCTCGATGCGCGCGACAGCGCCCTGATCTGTGGCGGCCCGTAGGTCTCGGAGAACAGCGCCGCGGAGCGTCCGGTCGTGTGATATCCCGGCTGGCTCTCACGCTCGGCCAGTATCACGCGATGCTTCCTAGCGAGTTCGAAAGCAACCGATGCCCCGGCCATCCCCGCGCCGATGACGAGAATATCGCATGTTTCGACAGATGCTGCCGCCAATGGCCGAACTCCCCTGTTGGAAGACCAAGCACTAGCAGAGATTTTCCGATCGGAAAATGAGATGGACGAACCGTGCTGGCCTTCGTACCTTGAGCGGATGGATCAACAGGCTCCACGACGGACGGACGCGGCGGACCGGCGAGTGCGCATGGGAGAAAGGCTGCGGCAGCTCCGGCGCGGTCGCGGGCTCACGCTGAGCGACGTCGCGCGACTCTCGGGGCTCGCCGTCTCGACCGTGTCCAAGGTCGAACGCGGCCTGATGGCCCTGACCTACGACCGTTTCAGCCAGCTGGCGGACGGTTTGGGCATCGACCTGATGGAACTCTTTTCCGAACATGGCTCCCGGTTCCGGCCCGGCGAGGTCGCCATCGCGCGCGAGGACGAATTCCGGCTTCACGTGACGGAAAACTATTCCTACGAGATGCTGTTTCCGGAACTGCGGGGCAAGGCGATGACGCCGATGCTGGGCACGCTCCAGCCATTCGAACGCATGCGCTTCGATCGTTTCGTCAGCCATGCCGGCGAGGAATTCCTGATCGTGCTCGCAGGAAGCGTGACCGTTCATCTGGAGAACCGCTCGCCGGTAACTCTCGGGACCGGCGAAAGCCTCTATTTCGATTCGAGCCGCGGCCACCTCTACGCTTCAGCGGGGCCGCAGGACGCACGCATCCTCGTGGTCTGCACCCGATCGAGGGATGCCGGGCAAGCCGCGGAGCCGCAGGAAGCGGTCGCGGTGGTTCCTCCCGAAGCCGTCTAAGGCAAATTTAAGGTCTCCCGCCTATTTTCCCGTTGAGGCAGGAGAAGGCTCCCGGGTTTTGTTTTCAACGTTGCGAGCGTGCGCTTCGAAATTTTCGACCCTGGTCCGCCGCCCGGCCAATGCCACGGCAGCAATCGCATTCGTCGTGATCATCGCGGCGGGCATCTTCGCGGAATACCAGAACCAGCAGGTGTTCGAACGCGAGCTCCGCGCCAAGGTGTTCAACGAAGCCAGCCTGGTTCGCGCCCGGCTCGAAGGCAACATCAATGGCAATGTGCAGCTGGTGCGTGGGCTCGTGGCCACCTTGTCGGCCAATCCTGACATCGATCAGGAAGGGTTCTCGCTGCTCGCCGCGAAGCTGATGGCGGAGCGGTCGCAGTTGCGAAACATCGCAGCGGCGCCTGATCTCGTCATCTCAATGATGTATCCGATCGAGGGCAACGAGCGCGCAATCGGGCTGGACTACAGGGAATCGAAACCGCAACGCGAAGCGGCATTTCGTGCCCGCGACACCGGCGAACTCGTGCTCGCCGGCCCTCTCGATCTCGTCCAGGGAGGGAAAGGACTGGTTGCCCGCTTTCCAGTCTTCGTCGACGAGCCGGAAGACCGCCACTTCTGGGGCATTGTATCGGCCGTCATCGACGTTCCCCGCCTTTACGCCGACAGCGGTCTAAATGCTTCGGACCTCTCGATCGAAATCGCGATCACCGGCACGGATGCTCTCGGCGCCGACGGGACGCGGTTCTTCGGAAGCGGGCAGATCACGCAGGACAATCCGGTCGAGCTCGACGTCGAACTGCCGTCGGGGGGCTGGCGCATGGCCGCGATCCCGAAAGGCGGCTGGGATTCCTCGCCCCCGAACGTCTGGTGGCTCCGTGCCGTCATGTTCATCGGAGGCGCCTTCATCCTCGTGCCGATCTTCGCAAGCGGTCGTCTCATGGAAGAACGGCAGCGGAACATCGGAGAACTTCATCGCCGCGAAATGCAGCTCGCTCGCCTGTCCCGGCGGCTCAGACTGGCATTGGACACCTCGAAGGTCGGTGTCTGGGAGATGGATATCGAGTCCAGGAGCCTGTTCTGGGACGACCGTATGAACGAGATCTACGGTTATCCGGCGGACGGCGAGCCGCGGGACTACACGTCCTGGGCGCGGCGCCTGCATCCGGAGGACACCGACCGGGCGAAGGAGGAGTTTCGCGACGCGATCGAAGTGAGCGGGAAATATCTGTCCGAATATCGCCTCGTCCTGCCCGGCGGCGAAATCCGCCATATCCGGGCGATCGGTGCGGTGTACCGGGATTACGGCGAACCTGCCCGGATTGTGGGGGTCAACTGGGACGTATCGGCCGACGCTGCCCTGAACGACGAACTCAAGCGCGCCAACACGCTCACCGAGGCGCGCAACCGGGAACTGGTCGCAGCAAAGGAACGGATCGAGTTCATCGCCCTCCATGATGCGCTGACGGGACTGCCGAATCGCCGCTACCTCGACCACGTGCTTGCCGAACATGCCGCATTGTTCGGTGCCGGGATCGAGACGGCCGGGTTGCTGCACATCGATCTCGACCGATTCAAGCAGATCAACGACACTCTGGGGCACTCGGCAGGCGACGCCATGCTCGTCCATGCCGCCGGAGTCCTGCGAAGCTGCGTCCGAAGCGGCGATTTCGTGGCGCGAGTAGGCGGGGACGAGTTTGTGATCGTGTGCCGCCGCACCAGGGCGGGCGAAGAGGAAGGGACGCACTATCTCGCGGACCTGGCCGAGCGCCTGATTGCGGAAATGCAGCGTCCTGTCCCCTACGAAAGCCACGAGTGCCGGTTCGGGGTCAGCATCGGCATCGCCAGCGACACCGATTCCTACGCTGATCCGACGCAGCTCCTGGTACACGCGGACATCGCCTTGTACCGGGCCAAGAGCAGGGGACGGAATCGCTATCAGTTCTTCAACGACGCGCTGCGGACGGAAATCGTTACCACCAAGCGGGTCGCCGACGACATCCTGTCGGCGATCGAAAAGACGCAGTTCGTCGCCCACTACCAGCCGCAATTCGATTCCGACACGCTGGAAATCGTCGGTGTCGAGGCGCTTGCCCGATGGGAGCACCCGACGGAAGGCCTTCTCCAGCCTTCCGCCTTCATGAAGATCGCCGAGGAACTCAACGTGGTCGACGTCATCGATCGCATCATCCTCGAGCAGACGCTCGCCGATCTGAAGGATTGGGACGCACGCGGGCTGGCGATCCCGAAGGCTTCGGTGAACGTGTCGGCGCGGCGGCTGCACGACGAGGAACTGGTCAGTAGCCTGCGCGAACTGGCGATCGAGCCCGGTCGCATCTCCTTCGAACTGGTGGAATCAATCTTCCTGGACGAGCAGGACGAGTTGGTCGCCTGGAACGTCGATCTCATCAAGGAACTCGGGATCGATATCGAAATCGACGATTTCGGCACGGGCTATGCATCGATCGTCAGCCTGATGAAGCTGAAGCCCAGCCGGCTCAAGATCGACCGGCAACTGGTGCTGCCCATCTCGCAGTCCCGCGCGCAGTGCCAGCTCGTCGGCTCGATCATCGAGATCGGCAAGTCGCTGGGCATCGAGGTCCTGGCCGAGGGCGTGGAGACGATGGAACATGCGCGCATTCTGAACAAGCTCGGCTGCAATGCGCTGCAGGGATATGCATTCGCCCGGCCGATGCCGTCGCGGGAACTCTCCGAATTCGTTACTAGCCGGCGCTGGCGCCGCGCTTCCTGACGCCGTCCCATGTCCGGGACCGACGGTCAGCTCTCAAGCATCCGCGCCAGGCGCTCCGCCTCTTCCAGATCGCCGGGCGAATTGACGTTGAGAAACGGATCGATAGGCCCCTCGACCCATGGCACCGACACGGTGCGATAGCGGGAGGTCCACAGGGCGACCTTGCGCAGACGTTCCGCGACGATCGCCTGGCGCAGGTGGTCGCGCAGAGCGACGGGCCAGAGGCCCACGACATTATGCGTCCGTCCACCGGACGCGGCCAGCGCGATGTCTGCGACCTGCGCGCGCCGTGCTTCGGACAGGCGCGACACGAGATCGCGCGGCAGGAACGGGCAGTCGCCAGGTACGGTCGCGATCAACTCCGCGGCCGGGAGTTCCCGCGCCGCCCAGTCCATCCCCGCGAGGATCCCGGCGAGGGGACCGACGAAACCCGTGACCGGATCAGCGACGACGGGCAGCCCGTAGTTCGCGAAACGCGCGGGGTCCCCGTTCGCGCTCAGCACCATCCGGCTGCATTGCGGGGCAAGGCGTTCGAGAACGCTGTCGAGCATTGGGCGTCCGGCTAGGGTGAACAGCGGCTTGTCACCGCCGCCCATGCGACTCGCCATGCCGCCGGCGAGGATGACGCCGACCACTGCCTCGCCGACGCTAGTAGACATAGATCTTCTGCGGGCCCTCGAACCCCTTGAACGGGACTTCCGCGACGAGTTCAGGGCTGGTGCATAGGAATCCCGCGATGTCCGCCGAGGCGACGCGTCGTAACGACAGCGCCGATGCCGCCGCAAGCAGCCGCGCGGCGTAGTTCACCGGGCGGCCGATCGCCGTGAAGTCCAGCCGGTTGGCTCCGCCAACGTTGCCGTAATGGAACCGTCCGGCATGCAGGGCGGATCGGAAGGCGACCGTTTCTCCGACCCGCGACTCGGCGAGCCTGGCTTCTCCTTCCAGGACCGTTTCGCTGGCCGCCTTCGTCGCTTCCTCGAGGCGCATCGACTTCCCGAAGGGGAAGATCGCGAAGAAACCGTCGCCGAGGAACTTCAGGATCTCGCCGCCATGCGCCTCCACAGGCGGCACGACGATATCGAACGCATCGTTCAGCATGGTCACGATCTGCGGCCCCGAGAGCCGGTTGGAAAGTTCCGTGAACCCGATGAGGTCGGTGAACAGGATCACCGCGTCGATCTCCTCCCCGTCGCCGCGATGGACGCGTCCCTGCAGGATCTGTTCGCCGCCGCCGCGCCCGACATAGGTCGACAAGATGGAAGCCGCATTGAGCCGCAGGAGGTAGACCTCCACGAGGCGGGCCAGCGGTTTCTGAACGCGTTCGAGCGCCTCGATCTGCGGTTCGGAGAATCCGTCAGGATCTTTGGTCGAGAAGGTCGCGGCATGCGTTTCACCGGTGGTGAAGATCAGCGGCTGCGCCAGATAGTCCGTAAAACCCTCGGCCCGCAGTTCGCCCAGGATGATGAACTCGGCCAGCGCATCGGGGTCGGTCAGCCGGCGACGTATGGTCACCTGTCCGGCGGTCACCGTCGGCAGCGGGTTCCTGATGTACTGGTCCTCCGAGAAGAGGCCGATCGCCCCCTCCCCCATCTTCACGCCGTCCGCCGCCGTCCAGGTGAAGCGGCGGGCGGCGACGTTGGGATGCAGCGTGTTGATGAAGAGCGCGAAGCGGTCGATCGGAACACCGGCCGCCACCAGCCGGCGGCAGATGCCGTCAATGATGGTATGCGCGCTGGCACTCGGACGCGCACCGTCGATCATCCAGTTGACGAGCGATTCCACGGCGCGGGAATCGACCTGCCGGCTCCGTTCGCGTCGAACGGCAGCGTTCCTGGTTCTGGCGACTTTGGTGGTCGAAATCATCCGGATGCCTCAGCCGGCTAGATACCACGGCCGGCAAGGGAGGACCAACAGCCGCGGCAAGCGCGGGGCCGGGAAGTCCGTTGATGGAGCGTCACCGGCTTTGATACGAGTGGGCCTACGCCGCCTCGCGCACCTGATAGTCCTTGATCGCCGCGAAACGGATCATCTTCCATCGCTCGGCCTCGTAGTTAAGCCCGAATTCGTGCGGGGCGAGGAACACCGGGTCGCCGTCGAGATCGCGGGCGATGTCGCCCTTGTGCGCGTCGACGAAACGCTCGAGCTCGGCGCGCGAATCCGCCGAGATCCAGCGGCAGACCGAAAACCGGGCCATTTCGAAATCGACCGGCAGGCCGTATTCGGCATCGAGCCGCTCCTTGAGCACGTCGAGCTGCAGCGCGCCGACGACGCCGACGATCGCCGGAGAGCCGTCCTCGGGCGTGAAGAGCTGGACGACCCCCTCCTCCGCCATCTGCTGCAGCGCCTCCTTGAGCTTCTTTGCCTTCATCGGATCGCCGAGCCTGACGCGGCGAAGGATTTCCGGCGCGAAATTCGGAACCCCCCGGAACAGGAGTTCCTCGCCCTCGGTCAGCGTGTCGCCGATCCTGAGCGTGCCGTGGTTGGGGATGCCGACGACATCGCCGGCGAAGGCCTCGTCGGCGGTCACGCGGGTGCGGGCGAAGAAGAACTGCGGCGCGGACAGGCTCATCGGCTTGCCGGTGCGCACGAGCTTGGCCTTCATGCCGCGCTCGAGCTTGCCCGAACAGACCCGGACGAAGGCGATGCGGTCGCGGTGGTTGGGGTCCATGTTGGCCTGGATCTTGAAGACGAAGGAGGTCATCTTGTCCTCCGTCGCATGGATGGTGCGCGTGTCGGCCTCCTGGTCGCGCGGACTGGGTGCCCAGGCGCCGAGCGCCTCGATGAGATCGCGTACGCCGAAATTCCGCAGCGCCGAGCCGAAGAAGACGGGGGTCAGATGCCCGTCGCGGAAAGCGGAAAGATCGAAGGGCCGGCACGCCTCGCGCGCCAGTTCCATCTCCTCTACGAAGGCGTCGCGCTCGTTGGCCGGGAGCATGCCCGATACCTGCTCCGACTGCGGGCCGTTGACCTTGATCCAGTCCTTGTCGGCGTCGCCGTGACGGATGGCATTGTCTGCCAGATGATAGGTGCCGCCAAAGCTCCGGCCGCGGCCGATCGGCCAGGTGACTGGCGCGGTGTCGAGCGCGAGCTTCTCCTCCACCTCGTCCAGGATTTCGAACGGATCGCGCGTCTCGCGGTCCATCTTGTTGACGAAGGTGACGATCGGTATGTCGCGCAGCCGGCAGACCTCGAACAGCTTCAGCGTGCGCGGCTCGATGCCCTTGGCCGCGTCGATGACCATGACCGCGCTGTCGACGGCGGTCAGCGTGCGGTAGGTGTCGTCAGCGAAATCCTCGTGGCCCGGTGTGTCGAGCAGGTTGAAGACGTGATCGCCGTACTCGAAGGTCATCACCGAGGTGACGACGGAAATGCCGCGCTCGCGCTCGATCTTCATCCAGTCGGAACGCGTCTGGATCTTGTCCTTCTTGGCCTTGACCTCGCCGGCGAGCTGGATCGCTCCGCCGAAAAGCAGCAGCTTTTCGGTCAGCGTGGTCTTGCCCGCGTCGGGGTGCGAAATGATCGCGAAGGTGCGGCGGCGCGCGACCGCCTTTTCTATGGCTTCCGTCATGTCTGCGATGTCCGTTGATTGCGCGGGCTTATAGCGGGGCGGAAAAGGACTGTCGAACGCGAATTTGGCGGGGGCATCATTCGCGTCGGCCGGTGCGCGGCCGGGAGGTCAGTCGAACGTGCAGGGCCAGGAAGCGGAAGGCGAAAGTCCGGCCGGGAGCTTCGTATCGCCGTCGCCGCAGGTGAGATCTACCTGCGCCTGGGCAAGACCGCTGGCGGACGACAGATCCAGACCTTCGATCCTCGTCAGGTACATGAAGGCGTTCTCGAAATCGACTGCGCCGTCCAACTCGGCACCGACGAAGTTGGCGCGCGAAAGGTTGGCCAGCGTGAAGCGCGCTCCCCCCAGGCGGCTTTTCTCGAAACTGGCGCGTCCGAGCTCCGCCTTCTCGAAATTCGCGTTTGCCAGTATCGCGCCGGAGAAATCGGCGCGCTGCAGTTCCGCGCCGGCGAAGCTCGCACCGTCCGCCTGCATTCCGGCGAAGCTCGTCCGATAGGCCTCCGCCCGTCCGAAGTTCGCACCCGCCGCATTGGCGCCGGCGAGCGAGGAACGCACCAGGGTGGCCTTCTGGAGGTCGGCTTGCCGCAGATCCGCGTCGCGCAGGTCGGTCAGGGTAAAGTCGCCACCGGCCAGGGTTGCGCCCCCGAGCTTCGCCCCCCTCATGACGATATTGCTCTTGGTGCAATCCTCCCAGTTAACCTGCGGAGCGGGCATGCTCTTGCAGTCCGCCGCCATCGCGGAAGCGCCGGGGTAGACAAGCGCCAGCAGCAGGACGGCGAACCACCCGGCCTTCACTCCTGCTCCCGACGACGTCGAGGCCTCTGCGTGGGGCATGGCAAACGATCCCGTTCTATCGGCGGTCCCACCGGCCGCCGTTCGCCATCGTCTCATACATGCAAACGGCACCAACCGGAAGCTGCCCATCGCTCGGGATGGAGTAGGTGCCGCGACCGCGAGGCGGTTCGGACCGCGTCTGTCCGGGGAACCGGCGCGATGAAGCGCCCTTTCCGAGACCGATCCATTTTTTGGTCGGCGCCCGCAAGAATGCCGAAACCGGACGGATCGAGGCCCTCCTGCTCGACGGGAACCGCGAAGCGGCGGGTGATTTCTTTATCGACTGCACCGGTTTCAGGCGAAGGCTTATCTGCGGCGAGATGGGCGCAGAATGGGTCTCCTACCGGTCGACGCTGCCGGTAAACCGCGCCATGCCGTTCTGGCTCGACCACGAGGACGGGTCGGAGATGTCTCCCTTCACGCTTGCTTTGGCGCAGGAGGCGGGCTGGATGTGGTCGATCTCGACGCAGGACCGGATCGGCTGCGGCTATGTCTACTCCGACCATTTCCGGACGCCGGACGAAGCCAAGGCCGAGATCGAACGGACGCTCGGCCGAAAGATCGAGCCGGCTCGGGCGCACCAGTAGCAGGGTCAGTCCATGTGGGCTGCGGCCGGAGCGGCGGCGACGGCCCTCGGCTTGCGCAGGAGCAGGGCCAGTGGAATGGCGCACAGCGTGACGATCATCATCAGCTTGAAATCGTCGATGTAGGAAATCATCAGAGCCTGGGCGTTCACGAGCTGGTCGATCTGCGACAGCGCAGCGGGATCACCGTTGGCCGCGGCCGGCGAAATGGCGCGCAATGCCGGGCTGAACGGGTTGATGGCGGTCGACAATTCCGCATGGTTCACCTGCACGTTCCGCGTGAGCATGACGGTGACGACGGAAATTCCGATCGACGAACCGATGTTGCGCACGAGGCTGAAGAGGCTCGCGGCGTCGGTGCGGAACCGCGGTTCGAGCGTGGCGAAGGCAACCGTCGACAGGGGCACGAAGACCAGCCCCAGGCCGAGCCCCTGGACGACGCCGGAAACGATGATGAGCCGGTCGTCCATCTGGGGCGAAAAGCCCGTCATGTCGTGCAGCGACCACGCCGTCAGAGCGAGGCCGGCCACGACCAGCAGGCGTGCGTCGACGATCCGCACCAGCCGCCCGACGAGGATCATGGAGATCATCGTGCCGACTCCGCGCGGCGCCATGACCAGGCCGGTGCGGATGGTCGAGTGGTCGAACAGCCGCGACAGCATCGGCGGGAGCAGCGCCAGGCTGGCCAGCAGGATGATGCCGACGATGAAGATGAAGACGAGGCCGGTGACGAAGTTGCGGTCGCGGAAGATCGCGGGATCGATGAAGGTCTCGCTGCCGGTAAGCAGGTGGATCGCGAAGATCCAGAATCCGGTGATCGACAGGCCGAGTTCGATCCAAATCTCGGCGGCCGAGAACCAGTCCACCTCGCCGCCCCGGTCCAACATGAGCTGTAGCGCTCCGACGCCCAGCGAAAGCATGGCGAAGCCGAAGAAATCGAACCCGCGAAGCCGCTTGGCCACCCGCGGCAGGTAGGCGGCGCAGCCGAGGAAGGCGATGATGCCGACCGGCAGGTTGATGAAGAAGACCCAGCGCCAGTCGAGCGTCTCGGTGAGCCAGCCACCGAGCGTCGGGCCGATGATGGGGCCGACCATGATGCCGGCGCCCCACATGGCCATCGCCGAGCCGTGGCGTTCCTTCGGATTGATGTCGAGCAGGAAGGTCTGGGAAAGCGGCACGATCGCGGCGCCGAAGAGCCCTTGGGTCACCCGGAACAGCACCATCGACTCCAGGTTCCAGGCCAGGCCACAGGCCATGGAGGAGACGGTGAAGCCGACGATCGTGACGAGGAAGAGTTCGCGCCGGCCGATCCGGTCCGAGAGCCAGCCGGTGACCGGCGTCATGATCGCCGCGGCCACGATATAGGACGTCAGCACCCATGTGATGGTGTCCTGGCTCGCGCCAAGATCGCCCGTCATCGTCGGCAACGCGACGTTGGCGATCGTGGTGTCGAGCACCTGCATGATCGTGGCGAGCATGATCGATAGGGTGATCAGCCCGCGATGCGGCACCTCGGTGAAGGAATTTTCCATCGTTCTCTGCCCTCGTTCCCTCCTGAGAGGGAAACGGCGCTACTCGGCGGCGACCGCGCTGCCGAACAGGGAGGCGAAGTCCGGCAGGCCGCGCGCCTTGCCGGTGTCGACCTCCACCGTGGCGCTCATTCCCGTGCGAAGCGCGGCGGCCAGGTCGTCATTCGCTTCGAGCCTGAGACGGACCGGGATTCTCTGGGTTACCTTGACCCAGTTGCCGGTGGCATTCTGCGCCGGCAACAGCGAGAATTCCGCGCCCGTGCCCGCGCCGATCGAATCGATCGTCGCCTCGAGGGGACTGTCCGGGAAAGCGTCGATCCAGACCTCCGCCTTCTGGCCCTTTTTCATGTGGGTCAGCTGGGTTTCCTTGAAGTTGGCGTCGATCCACGAATCGCCGGTCTCGACCAGGGTGAAGAGCGCCGTCCCGGCCGAAACCATCTGGCCTTCCTTGAAGGACGACGCCTGCGCGATCACGCCGTCTCCGGCCGCGACCACCGTCGTCAGCCCGAGCTTCCATGCGGCATTCTCCCGCGCGGCGAGCGCAGCCATCACCGCCGGATGATCGTCGGTCTCGATGTCCGGATTGCCTGCAAGGGCTGCCCTGGCGCTTGCGATGCCTTGTTGAGCAACGGCGTACTGTTCCTTTGCCTTGGTGAGATCGTGACGCGCGGAGTCGAGCGCCGACTTGGTGCCGATACCCTTGTCGGTGAGCGATTCCTGACGCCCCAGCTCGCTTTGCAGGTAGTCGACCTCGTTGCCGGCCACATCGGCCTCCGCGACGGCCTTCTGGTATCCTGCCCGAAGCTGCTCGACCTGAAGCCGCGCGGCCGCCAGGGCGGCATCCGCCTGCGCCAGCGCGATGCGATAGGGCTCGGGATCGATCTCGAACAGAACGTCGCCGGCCCGCACATGCTCGTTTTCGGAGACGTTGGCCTCGATGACCCGGCCTGAAACCTCGGCCGTCACCGAAATCCGCGCCTGGCGCAGATTGGCGTTCTCGGTCTCCTGATAGCGCCCGCCGGTGGCCCAGACATATCCCCCGCCCACCACGAGTGCCGCGGGAACGGCAATCATCAGGAGAAGGCGCGAAGCACGACGCTTCTTCTTCGGTGTCGCGGCTTCGGGCGTTTGCGGGGTGCTCGCCTCGTTCATCTTCAACTCGATTTTTTCCGCCGTCTCGTCGGCCTTCGTCCTGGCGTTCATCCGTGTGTACCTTCCTCTGCTTCCGGCACCCGCTCGCCAACCGTCTTCTGCTCCGCCGGTACCGGCTCGCACCGCGCTCCCGACTCGCCGTCCGCCAGGTTGGCGAGAATCGTTTCCAGGCCACGCACGAGTGCGCTCCGCTCGGCCGTGGACATACCTTCCAGTGCCTCCTGATAGATGGTCCCCGCCACCTCCTTGACGGCGCCGAACGTCGCGCGGGCCTTCCCGGTCGGATAGACGACGCGGACGCGGCGATCCGAGGCCGACTGACGGCGCTCGATCCATCCGCCCTCTTCCATCCTGTCGAGCAGACGCGAGACGCTGATGGGTTCGATCTCGAGCAGTTCCGCCAGTCTCGCCTGGGCCATTCCCTCTTCCTTGACGAGACGGAACAGGAGCCGCCACTGGGCGGCCGACAGACCGTGTCCGGCCGCCCGCATCTCGAACCGCTTCCGCATCAGGCGCGCCGCATCGTGGATGAGGAATCCGAGTCGTTCCGTGCCGTCACCGTGTTTCATGAGCGCCATATATAATGAGCATGCTTACCTTTCAAGTTCGGCGACATTGGGGAGCCATGCCGGACGGACAGGTGAGACATGCAAGTGGTGCATGGCGGACGCCGAACGTTCCGGGAGCTATTGACGCATGCACGGACCCCGGCCAAATGACGCCATGTCCATCGTTCTCCCGATCGTCCGTCTGCCGCATTCGCAAGGCCTCACCTTGCCCGCCTACGAGACCGCGGGCGCGGCCGGCATGGATCTGCGGGCGGCGATCCCGGAAGACCGCAATCTGATCATCCTGCCGGGGCGCCGCGCCCTCGTCCCCACCGGTCTGGTCTTCGAGATTCCTGCCGGTCACGAGGGCCAGGTGCGGCCGCGCTCGGGGCTGGCGCTGAAGCATGGGATCACCTGTCTCAACACGCCCGGCACCATCGACAGCGACTATCGGGGCGAGGTGCAGGTTCTGCTGGTGAACCTGGGCGACGAGGATTTCGCGCTCACCCGGGGCATGCGCATCGCCCAGCTCGTCATCGCGCCCGTGGTCCAGGCGACAGTCGAGGAAAGCGTGGTGGCGCAGGAGACGCCGCGCGGCGCGAGCGGCTTCGGCTCGACGGGCGCCCGATGAGGCCGCCCGGCCTCGTGATCTTCGACTGCGACGGCGTCCTCGTCGACACCGAGACGCTGGCCAACCGCAAGCTCTCCGAATGGCTGACGCAGGCCGGATTCCCCGTCACCTACGAGGAATGCCGGGGCCGCTTCTGCGGGCGGTCCATGCGATCGGTGCAGGAGGAGATCGAGGCGGCGGGCGTCGATCTCGGCGCCGATTTCGTCGACCGGTGGAACGCGGGACTACCGGACCTTTTCGCGAACGGGGTCGAGGCCGTTCCGCATGTGGAAGCATTTATCAGAGCGCTCGGCGCGGCCGGAATTCCCTTCTGTGTCGCATCCTCGGCGCGCCTCTCCAAGATGCACATAACGCTCGGTGCGACCGGACTGCTGCCCCACT
The DNA here is from genome assembly GCF_040839445.1 of Aquibium pacificum. Lineage (NCBI taxonomy): Bacteria > Pseudomonadati > Pseudomonadota > Alphaproteobacteria > Hyphomicrobiales > Phyllobacteriaceae > Aquibium > Aquibium pacificum. The sequence goes on from NZ_JBDPGJ010000002.1 coordinate 128,627, forward strand.
TCGAGGGTGCAATGTTCAGTTCCACCATGGTTGCCCGCGGAAAGCCGTTCCCGGACCTCTTCCTGCACGCCGCCGCGACGATGGGATTCTCTGCCGAGAACTGCATCGTGCTTGAGGATTCCGTCGCCGGTACGGCTGCCGGCATCGCGGCCGGCATGCGCGTCTACGCCTATTGCGGCGACCCCCTTTCGGACCGCGAAGGTCTGGCAAGGGCCGGCGGCATTCTGTTCGACGACATGCGGCGGGTGTCAGGAATGATCGGCCTGGACCAACCGACCGGCTTTGCCGCGCCCGGCGCGAGCGGCTAAAATGCCGCCTGCGGGTTCACGGATTCAGGAACGGCCATGGACAGGAGCAGGGACATCGGCGCGGTCTTTCGCGCGCTGCATTCGTCGGCGGACGCATTCGTCATCCCAAATCCCTGGGATGTCGGCACCGCGAAATTCCTGGCCTCGCTCGGCTTCAAGGCGCTCGCCACCACGAGTGCCGGCTACGCCTTCTCGCGCGGACGGCCGGACGGCGGCATCGCGTTCGACGAGATGATCGCCCACTGCAAGGAACTCGTCTTGGCCACCGACCTGCCGGTCTCGGCGGATCTGGAGAAGGGCAAGGGAGACGCGCCGGACTTCGCTGCCGAGACGGTGTTCGCCGCCGAAGCCGCCGGTCTCGCCGGCTGCTCGCTCGAGGATTTTTCGGGCGACGAGACGAATGCGATCTACGATTTTTCGCTCTCGGTCGAGAGGGTCGCCGCCGCAAGCGAAGCGGCACGGTCGCTCCGGCGCGACTTCGTGCTGACGGCGCGCGCGGAGAATTTCCTGCACGACCGTCCCGACCTCGACGACACGATCCGCCGTTTGCAGGCATTCGAGCAGGCGGGAGCCGACGTGCTCTACGCGCCGGGACTCACCAGCATCGAGCAGGTGAAGGCGGTCTGTTCGGCTGTCACGAAGCCGGTCAACATCCTCGCGGTTCCGAGCTTTTCCGTGCAGGAGCTCGCCGAAGCCGGTGCCAAACGCATCTCGCTCGGGTCGAAGCTCACCACTGCGGCCTTCGGCGTGGTGGAAGCGGCGGCGCGCGAGATGCTGGATCAGGGGACATTCGAGTTCTCGCGCAAGGGCTATTCCTTCGCCCGGCTGCAGGCGCTGTTTTCGGACTGACCCCCGCCCCTCGCAGAGGCGCCGAACAAAAACGCATCTGGGGCGTTCTCCTGCGTCACCATTCAGCAGGAGCAATATCATGCCCGACATCGCGCAATCGAGGATCGCGATCCTCGCCACCAACGGCTTCGAACAGTCGGAACTCGAGGTCCCGCTGTCGAAACTGCGGCAAGCGGGCGCAACCGTCGAGGTCGTGTCGCTAGAGAGCGGCGAGATCAAGGGGTGGGACAAGAAGGACTGGGGCGAGCCCGTTGCAGTGGACCGCGTCCTCGATCAGGCGAACGCTGCCGACTATGACGCCATCGTCCTGCCGGGCGGACAGATCAATCCGGATCTGCTGCGCGTCGAGAAGAAGGCGGTGGATTTCGTGAAGGCCTTCTCGCGCGCCGGCAAGCCCGTCGCGGCCATCTGCCATGCACCATGGCTCCTCATCGAGGCAGACCTGGTCAAAGGCAAGCGGGTGACCTCGTACCACTCGATCAGGACCGACATGATCAATGCCGGTTCGAAGTGGGAAGATTCCGAAACCGTGCGCGACGGCAACCTCATCACCGCGCGCAATCCCGGCGATCTCGACGCCTTCGTCAAGGCGATCGTGGCCGCCGTCGAGGGGATTTCGGAAAAACGTTCCGCCGCGGAGTAGCGGATCGACTCCAGCGGCGGCGGATGCGGCGCCGAGGCTTTTTCCTCGGCGCCGTCTTCGCTTTGCCGCGCATCTTGAGAAAACTATTCCTTGCCGAACGCTGGTCATTGAGGTTTCGTAGCGCAGGTTGACCTCCCGCAGGTCGATGGAGGAGCAGAGCCATGAGCGAAATCGACAAGGCCGCACGCAAGCCGGGGCGGGGACGGATCTACTCTTCCATAACCGAAACGATAGGCGACACACCGATCGTGCGGCTGGACAAGTTCGCCAGGGAGAAGGGGATCGTCGCCAACCTGCTGGCAAAACTCGAGTTCTTCAACCCCATCGCCAGCGTCAAGGACCGCATCGGGGTCGCCATGATCGAGGCGATGGAAGCGGACGGCCGCATCAAACCAGGCGAGACGACACTCATCGAGCCGACGTCGGGCAACACCGGAATCGCGCTCGCCTTCGCGGCGGCGGCAAAGGGCTACCGCCTGATCCTGACGATGCCGGAGACCATGTCCATCGAACGCCGCAAGATGCTTGCGCTGCTCGGCGCCGAACTCGTGCTGACCGAAGGTCCCAAGGGCATGAAGGGGGCGATCGCCAAGGCCGAGGAACTCATGTCCACCATTCCCGGCGCGGTCATCCCGCAGCAGTTCGAGAACCCTGCGAACCCCGAAATCCACCGCAGAACGACCGCCGAGGAGATCTGGAACGATACCGGCGGCGAGGTCGATATCTTCGTCTCCGGCATCGGCACCGGCGGGACGATCACGGGTGTCGGTCAGGTGTTGAAGCAGCGCCGGCCGGGGCTGAAGGTGATCGCGGTCGAACCCGAGGCGTCGCCGGTACTGTCCGGCGGACAACCCGGACCGCACAAGATCCAGGGCATCGGCGCCGGCTTCGCACCGAAGATCCTGGACACGTCGGTCTACGACGAGGTGATCGCCGTCTCGAACGAGGACGCTTTCGCAAATGCGCGGCTGCTTGCCAGGATCGAAGGGGTGCCGGTCGGAATCTCTTCGGGTGCGGCGCTTCAGGCGGCGGTCGTGGTGGGAAGCCGCGCCGAGAACGCCGGCAAGACCATGGTCGTCATCATCCCCTCCTTCGCCGAGCGCTATCTGTCGACCGCGCTCTTCGAAGGATTGGGCTGATCCGCGGCTATCAGGAGAATCTCACCCGTGAATCGACGGTAACCGGCCGCTGGCGGCGCGCGCATGCAGGCCCCGGACCGCGCATGTAGTGCCGTTCCGGCCGATAGCTCGGCATCACGAATTCGCGGATTGCGCAGGCGCAACCGAAGATGCTGCTCAAGAACGTCATTGTCCCGTGTCCCGATGTCCGGATGTCCCTTCCGAAACATGCACATCCTACCAGCCGATTCTGAACGCCCGGTGAATCGCGCCGGTAACGAATGTGTCCGTGCTGACGAATCGTAGCTTTTTCGTGAACGCCGGACGGATTTCCGAGGGCTCCGGCGGCGCCCTTCCCAACCGGCGGTACGCATCCTAGAAGGCGTGCGGCGCCAGCGAGACAGAAACGGAGCCTTCCAATGCCGAAACAGACCCTGACGTTCGAATCCATGGGCGGTCTCCTCGGGGAGGAACTCGGCGTCTCGTCCTGGATCGCCGTCGATCAGGACATGATCGACCGGTTCGCCGACACGACACAGGATCGTCAATGGATCCATGTCGACGTCGACCGCGCCCGCCGCGAAAGCCCGTTCGGAACCACGATCGCTCACGGATATCTGACGTTGTCGCTCATTCCGGTCATGAGCTACGAGATCGGCGCCCGCCCCGCGGGCGTCGCGGCCACGCTGAACTACGGCCTGGACAAGGTCCGGTTCCTGACACCGGTTCGTGCGGGATCTCGCGTGCGCATGCGCACGAGGCTCTTGTCGTTCGAACCGAAGGGCGCCGGTCAGTTCCTGATGAAGTCGCTGAACACGATCGAGATCGAGGGCGAAGAGAAACCTGCCCTGATCGCCGAAACCCTTGCCCTGCTCATACGGGACGCCGCGACATAACGGCGCGGCCCGGTCTTCCCCCGGCCGTAACCGCCCGGCGGGGAAGTCGCGGAAAACATGACATTTCCACTCAAGTCAGTTTAGAATTGTTCTAAACTATTGATTTGAAAACATTTTATCCCCCCGCCTGGAATTGACAGGAGTCGGAGGTGGAGTCTTTATGCCGCGACCACGGGTTGCTCGCGGCGCCACGCAGCGTGCGGCCGCCTGTTTCCACCCGCAACCTAGGAGGAGACAATGCCTAGCTCTGCAATCTATACGACGCGTCGCATGGCGGCTTGCGCCGTCGCCGCGATCATCCTTTCGCCAGCCGCGAACGCGCAGACGGACTATCGCCCGGTCCTCGAGACCTACTCGGACATCGCGCTGGCAAAATACGAGGATTCGCTCGCGGCCGCGAAAGCGCTCGACGAAGCGGCGGATGCGCTCATCGCGGAACCGTCCAAAGAGACGATGGAGGCGGCGCGGTCGGCCTGGAAGACCTCCCGCATCCCCTACCAGCAGACCGAGGCCTATCGCTTCGGCAACCCGATCGTGGACGACTGGGAAGGCCGCGTGAACGCCTGGCCGCTCGACGAAGGCCTCATCGACTACGTGGATGCGGGCTATGGCACCGAATCCGACGACAACGCGCTCTACACCGCCAACGTGATCGCCAATCCCGCCATCGAAATCGGCGGATCGGCGGTGGACGCAAGCGAGATCACGCCCGATTTCCTGGCGGCAACGCTGCAGGAAGCCGGCGGCGTCGAAGCCAATGTCGCCACCGGCTACCACGCGATCGAGTTCCTCCTCTGGGGCCAGGATCTGAACGGCACCGGACCCGGCGCCGGGGACCGGCCCTACACGGACTTCGACACGGCGAACTGCACCGGAGGAAGTTGCGAGCGCCGGGCGCAGTACCTCGACGCCGCGACGGACCTCCTTGTGTCGGATCTGGAGGAGATGGTCGGCAACTGGCAGCAGGGCGGGGCAGCGCGCCAGAACCTTCTGGACGGCGATCCGAAAGCGGGCGTCGCCGCCATCCTCACCGGGCTCGGCTCACTCTCCTATGGCGAACTGGCCGGCGAGCGCATGAAACTCGGCCTCCTGCTGCACGATCCGGAGGAAGAGCACGACTGCTTCTCGGACAACACGCACATCTCCCACCTCTACGACGCGGTAGGCATCCGCAACGTCTACCACGCCAAATACTCGCGCACGGACGGCAGCACGGTGGAGGGTCCTTCCGTGTCCGATCTCGTCAAGCAGGTCGACCCCGCGCTCAACGAGGAGCTTTCCGGAAAACTCGACACGACCGTCGCCGCGATGGAGGCCATGGAGGAGCGCGCGAAGGGCGGCGAGGCCTATGACCAGATGATCGGCGAGGGCAACGAAGAGGGCAATGCCGCCGTGCAGGCGGCGATCGACGCGCTCATCGACCAGACCCGATCCATCGAACGCGCCGTGGCCGCCCTGCAACTCGACGGCATAGCGTTCGAGGGGTCGGACAGCCTTGACAATCCTGACGCCGTATTCCAGTGAGCGAGCGTGGTAATGTTATTACATAACATACTGCCAGATTCATCGGGGAACGTTCGGGCATGAGGATACTTCGCACCACTTCGCTGTCGGCCGCCTGTGCCGCGGCTTGCACGATCCTGCCGGGCAGCGTTCTCGCAGCCGATCCGGCGAAAGTCCCGATCGTGGTCGAGACCTACCGTTACATGGAGGGGACGCTCGATCTGGAGTTCGGCAACGACTGGGTGTTCCGTGCCGACGATCCCGGCGCGGAGGTCGATGACCTCTATTTCCTCGGCGAACTCGGGGTCAGGCTTGGACTGACGCCGATCTTCGCGATCAACCTCGGGCTGACCGCCGAATCCGTTCTCGATCCGGAGCCCTTCGAGGGCCGGGCCTTCGGCGACATCGGCCTTTACGTCGACACGCTGAACCTCGAAGCGCAACTCGGCGCGGCAAAGCTGTTCGCCGGAAAGTTCGGCCCGGCTTTCGGCACCGCGTGGGACATCACCCCGGGCGTCTACGGGACCGAGTTCGCAGAGGACTACGAGCTTTCCGAGCAGATCGGCTTCGGCGCGGCGTACGAGTTCGACGCCGGAACCGCGGGAAAGCACACGCTGGGCGGTCATGTCTTCTTCGTCGACACGACCTTCCTTTCGGATTCGATCTTCACCCGCCGCGGCAGGGTCGGTATCGACGACGGCGGGATCGCAAACACCGAGACGCTGAACAACTTCTCGATCACGCTCGACGGCACCGAGATCGAGGCCCTGCCCGGCTTTTCCTACAATCTCGGCTACCGCCACCTCTCGGCCGGCGCTACCGAGACGGCGGACGAGGACGGGTTCGTGGCCGGTCTCGCCAAGGAGACCGCGTTCGCGAACGGCATGGTCCTTGGCTTGAACGGCGAGATCGCTTATTTCTCGGATGCGGCCGGCGTGGCCGGCGACGACGCCGTGTACACCACTGTGGGGCTCTCGATCGCGAACGGACCCTGGCATGGCGAACTGGCCGGAACCGTCCGCAGGTTCGATTTGGCCGGGGCTGGATCGACGAGCGATCATATCGCCCAGGTCTCGGCCGGATACGGGTTCGAGAACGGGATCGACGTCAGCGCCGGCTACGCACATGTGCGCGAAGCCGACCTCGACTACGACATCATCGGACTGAGGTTGACGAAGAGTTTCGAGTTTACGAGCCGCAAATAGGAAGACCATGCTCGTCTGTCATTGCAACATGATCACCGAAAAGGAGATCGAGCAGACCATCGTCGGCCTGCTCGATGCCGATCCGTGGCAGCTGATCGTGCCTGCGAAAGTTTACCACGCGCTCTCGAAGCGCGGACGCTGTTGCGGCTGTTTCCCAAATGTGGTGGAAACGATCATCCGGGTAACCGAGGACTACCACACGCGTTCGGAGGCGAACGCCGTGGAAATCGTTTCACACCTAGACCGCGTACGCGGATTGCGCGGTCAATACGGGAGCAGGCGTCATGAAGGGCGAACCACAAATCATAGAGCGGCTTAACGAGGCCCTGTTTCTGGAACTCGGTGCCGTCAACCAGTACTGGCTCCACTATCGTCTACTGGAAGACTGGGGATATCTGAAGCTCGCAAAGAAGGAGCGCGAGGAATCGATCGAGGAGATGCATCACGCCGACAAGCTGGTCGCGCGCATCATCTTCCTCGAAGGCCACCCGAACCTCCAGTCGGTCGGGCCGCTCCGGATCGGCGAGAACGTCAGGGAAGTGCTGGAATCGGACCTTGCCGGGGAATACGACGCCCGCACCTCCTACAAGAAGTCGCGCGAGATCTGCCAGGAACTGGGTGACTACGTCACCATGAACCTGTTCGAGGAACTGCTGAAGGACGAGGAAGGCCATATCGACTTCCTCGAGACGCAACTCGACCTGATGAAGTCGCTCGGCGAGGAGAAGTACGGCCTCCTCAATGCCGGGCACGCCAACGAGGACGACTAGGACGTGAGCGCATGCGGCCCCTGAGATCATATGCGTGCCGCACGCGCTTTTCCGTCTCGCGCCTGGACCAAATCCGGGTTTCTGCCGGAACGACCGGCTTCGCCTTTGCCGTCGCCGCCTTAGCGGTGGCGGCAAGCGCCTTCGCGGCGGAGATCGCTGCCATTCCTTCGACGCGCGGCGATCTTTCCGCCGAGGATATCGCCCGCGTCGAGAGGGTGACGCGTCCGACGGACGACTTCTCCGCGCCGGAGAAATTCGAGAACATGCAGGGCGGCGCGGCAACCTCGCGCAAGCTCGTCAACGCCGACGCCTTCTCCAATTTCTCGGCCAACCTCACCTTCGCCGAAGAAGAGACGTTCAAGCTCGGCAACGCCCTGTTCCGCAAGCTGTGGGTATCGTCGCCCTCTTCCACACAGGCCTCCGACGGCCTTGGACCGCTGTTCAACGCCCGCGCCTGCCAGAGCTGTCATCTCAAGGACGGTCGCGGCCATCCACCGGCAGGCGGCGACGCAACCTCCATGCTGCTTCGCCTGTCGCGGGCGCCGCGAACGCCTCAGGAGCAGGCGCTCCTGAAGGACAAGCAGCTCCTCAACCTGCCGGACCCGGTCTATGGCGGCCAGCTGCAGGATCTGGCGGTTCCAGGCCTCAGATCGGAGGGCAAGGTCGATGTCGCCTACGAAGAAGTCGCGGTCACCCTCGGCGACGGAACCGTGATTTCGTTGCGGCGGCCGGACTATTCGGTCTCCGATCTCGCGTACGGCCCGATGGACGTCAGCACGACGCTGTCGCCGCGCGTCACGCCGCCGATGATCGGCCTTGGCCTCATTGAGCAGATCCATCCGGCCGACATCCTGGCGCTGGCCGATCCGGACGACGCCGACGGGGACGGCATCTCCGGACGGCCGAACGTCGTGCGCGATGCGGCCGGCCAGCTGACCCTCGGGCGCTTCGGCTGGAAGGCGCAGACCGCCTCGATCCGGCAGCAGGCGGCGAACGCGTTCGCGGGCGACATCGGCATCTCGACGCCCGACGTGCCCAACCATTGGGGCGAATGCACGGAGACGCAGACCGATTGCCTCGCAGCGGCGAGTGGCGTGCAGGAGCGTCTGGGCGATACCGAAGCGCCGGATCCGGTGCTCGACCTCGTGACCTTCTATTCGCAGAACCTGGCTGTGCCGGCGCGCCGCGACGTCGCTGTTGTGCAGGTGCTGCGTGGCAAGGAGATGTTCTATGCCCTTGGCTGCACTGGCTGCCACACGCCGAAATACGTCACCCGGCGCGACGCGCCCAACAAGGCGCAGGCGTTCCAGCTGATCTGGCCCTATTCCGACTTCCTGCTGCACGACATGGGGGCCGGCCTCGCGGACTGGCAGCCGGTGGGCGACGCGCGCGGCGGCGAATGGCGCACGCCGCCGCTCTGGGGCATCGGCCTTACCGAGACCGTCAACGGCCACACCTTCTTCCTGCACGACGGACGGGCGCGGAATCTCACCGAGGCGATCCTTTGGCACGGCGGCGAAGCGGAAGCGGCGCGCGACGGCTTCAAGGCTATGCCGAAGCAGGACCGCGAGGCATTGATCCGGTTCCTGGAGTCGCTCTGATGCGTTTGCGTTTCCTGGTTGCCCTGGCCGGCCTCGGGCCGGCCTTCTCCACGCCCGCCTTCTCGCAATCCCAGGACGACGCCGTGGCAATGGTCACCGGCGCTCTCCACGGCTACATCCAGCCCGCCTACCAGGCCTTCGCGACGGCGGCGGACGAGTTGCACAAGCAGATCGGAACGCTCTGCCAGGATCCGTCCGCAAAAACGTTGGAAGCGGCGCGCGCCGGTTTTGACGAAGCGGTACAAGCCTGGGCCGGCATCGAACTCGTCCACTTCGGGCCGGTGACACAGGACAACCGTCTCGAACGCATCTTCTTCTGGCCGGATCGCCGCAGCATCGGCCTCAAGCAGGTGCAGGGTATTCTCGCCACCGAAGACGCGTCCGCCACCAGCCTCGACACGCTGGTGCAGAAGAGCGTCGCCGTGCAGGGTTTCGGCGCCCTGGAGTTTTCGCTGTTTGGAACCGGCAGCGAGAACCTGGCGGAACAGGCTGGCTTCCGCTGCGATTACTCGCGCACAGTCGCCGCCAATCTGGACGAGATCGCCGGCAAGCTCAGCGCCGGCTGGAACGACGGGGAAGGCATCGCCCGGCTGTGGACCGAGCCCGGCCCGGACAATCCGCTATACCATAGCGGCGAGGAATCGCTGTCGGACCTGATCGACATCGCCATCCACGGTCTCGAACTGGTTCGGGACGTGCGGATCAACGGATTCCTCGCCGAACTATCGGACGAGGACCAACCCAAGCAGGCGCTGTTCTGGCGTTCGTGGCAGACGATCCCGGCAATACGATCGAACCTCCGGTCTATCGGCGGGCTGCTCGACGCGGCCAGGATTGAGGAGCACCTTCCGGAAGACAATAGCTGGATCGCCGGTTCCATCCGGTTCGAACTCGCCAATGCCGACCGCGCGCTTGCGGCACTCGGTGACGAACCGATTGCCGACATCCTTGCCGATCCGGAACGGCGCGCGAAACTCGACTACGTGCGCATCGTCACCTCCGGCCTGTCGGACCTGATCGGCCGACAACTGAGCGGCGAGTTCGGACTGACTGCGGGCTTTTCCTCGCTCGACGGAGACTGACCGTGCGCGCGCCGAAGCACGGGTTGATCGACCGCCGCCTCTTCCTCAAGGCCGCTGGTGCCGGGTTCCTCGCGAGCCTCGCGCCTGAAGCGGCTATGGCCGCCCTTTCCGCCGACGCGGTGTTCGCCACCGCCTTCGTCGATCGCGACCAGCGCTACGGCGTCGCGGTTCTCTCGGAACGCGGCGAGATCCTGCACCGCCTCGACCTTCCGGACCGAGGCCACGATGTGACCTTCGATCCCGTCACCCGCCGCTCCGTCGCCTTCGCGCGGCGGCCGGGCACATTCGCGGTCGTGTTCGACCATGCCGGCCGCACCGAACCCGTGACCATCGCCAGCGCTGCCGGCAGGCACTTCTTCGGCCACGGAGTTTTTTCGCCGGACGGCCGGCTGCTCTACGCGACGGAGAACGATTTCGACGCGGCAGCGGGGATGATCGGCATCTATGACGCGACGGATGGTTTCAGGCGGATCGGGGAGTTTTCCACGCACGGCATGGACCCGCACGAATTGCTTCTCATGCCTGACGGGCGCACGCTCGCCATCGCCAACGGCGGGATCGAGACGCATCCGGATTTCGGCCGCGCCAAGCTGAACATCGCCACGATGGAGCCATCGCTCGTCTTCATCGACCGCGAGACGGGCGATCTCGTGGAAAAGCACAGGCTTCCTTCCGCCCTGCACAAGCTGTCGATCCGGCACATTGTGATCGACAATGCGGGATCGATCTGGTTCGGCTGCCAATACGAGGGGCCGGCGCTGGACCAGCCGCTGCTGGTCGGAACCGCGCGGCCCGGCGACGAGATGCGCCTGATCGACATGCCTCCAGACGTGCTCGCCGGCTTCCGGAACTACATCGGTTCGGTCGCGGCCAATGGCGACAGCGGCACCGTCGCCGTCTCCTCCCCGCAGGGCAACCAGATGGCCGTCATCGACGCCGTGACGGGCAAGATTGTCGCCCGGCGGGACATGTCCGAGGTCTGCGGACTGGCCCCGGACGGCGCTGATTACCTCGCCACCACTGGCGAGGGCCGCGTGGTCTGCGCGTCGTCGGGCGGCGACCGGACGCTGCCCGAATACGTCTGGGACAATCACATCCTGCGGATCGGCTGATATTTCCGGCTCGGTGCCGGAGGGGTCAGAGGTCCAGCGGCGCCATCGAGAGTTCGGCAGCGGCGCTGATCGCGGAAATCAGCGCCTCGCCCGCGTCCTCGATGGAGCCATCATTGGCGATCGTAGCGAACGCGCCGGAAACTCCCAGGCTTGGTTCCGTGCTGCGCGAAAGGCGCGCCGCCACTTCCTCCGCGCTTTCGCGGCCTCGCGCCATCAGACGGGCGGAAAGCGTCGCATTGCTGGCGACGACAGCCACGACCGAGACGTTCCGGTAGCGCGTCCGCAGCGCCGGTATCGCCTTGCGCGACAGGTTGGCGACGACCGTATCCCCGGCCGAGATATGCCGGTCGACGCTTTCCGGCAGGCCGTAGCGCAGTCCGTGCGCCTCCCAGGAGAGCGCGAAGGCGCCATCAGCCTCGGCCCGCTCGAACGCCATGGGAGAGAGCGTGTCGTGGTCTTCGGTCGATCCGTCCGCCGCCCGCGTGATGACGCGCCGCACGAAGTGAAACCGGCCCCGGCCCTTCTCCGCAAGCCGCGCCTTCGCATAGCCGATCAGCGTGTCCTTGCCGGCCCCGCTGGGTCCGACGACCGCCACGAACGCGCCCTGCCGCTCGCGCGCGTCGAGACCGTTCCTGCCTCGTGAAGCCGGACGTTCCATCAGGCGACGCGGCGTCCTTCCCGCCAGACCGAACGAACCACCGGGATATGTTCGTCGACGCGCACGCGTACGAGGTCGGCCCGCTTGCCGATCGCGATCTCGCCCCGGTCGTCCAGCCCCGTCGCCGCGGCCGGGTTCCTGGAAACCATCGCCACCGCCTGCGGCAGCGAGATCTGGTCGACCACTTCCCCAAGGAAGAAGGCAGACTGGATCAGGCTGAAGGGGATGTAGTCCGACGAAAGAATGTCCAGGCAGCCGCGTTCGGCGAGTTCGCGGGCCGAGACGTTGCCGGAATGCGAACCCCCGCGCACGACGTTGGGCGCGCCCATCAGCACCCCCATGCCGGCGCGCTTGGATGCGCTTGCCGCTGTGAGCGTCGTCGGAAACTCGGCGACCGCTATCCCCTGCCCGATTGCTTCCTCGACGTGCTCGGCCGTCGCGTCGTCATGGCTCGCCAGCACGATTCCCCGCGACTGGCACGCCTGCGAAAGCGCGACACGGTGGCGTGCAGAATTGCGCGCAGACTCGTTCATCCGCTTCTGGCAAAACGCTTTGAACGCCTCATCCGTCAGCTTCAACTTACCTTGATAATAGGAGGCGTAGTTTTCCAGGTTCACGAACTGGCGCTGGCCCGGTGCATGGTCCATCAGGGAGACGAGCCTGACGCGCTCGTCGCCATCAAACAGCGCGAAACCTTCCAGGCAGTCGTCGGCCGAAACCTCGCACCGCAGATGGAGAAAATGGTCGGCGCGCAGGCGGTCCTTGCGCACTCCGTCCTCGATTGCATCGGCCAGATGGCGCACCTCGGCGGCGTCGATGTCGGCATCCTCGCCCAGCCCCACACGCAAGGCATCGAACACGGTCGTGATGCCGGACGTCGCCACCTGCGCATCGTGCGCCAGAACGGCGGCGAGCGGATTCCAGCGAACCTTCGGGCGCGGCGCATAATGGCCTTCAAGGTGATCGGTGTGGAGTTCGACCAGCCCCGGGATCAGGTAGTCGCCACCGAAATCCTCGCCTGACGCCACCTTGCCGGGCGAGACGTCTGCGACCAAGCCGTCGCGGATGACGACCGATCCATCGACGATCTCGTCGGCGAGAACGATCCTTGCATTGGACAATACGGTTTCGGCGGTCATTCAGGCGGACTTTCGTTGCTGCATCTGCCCCAACGGGCGGTGCGCCAGCACGGTGAACGGCGCGCCCGGTTCCGGCTCCACGAAGAGCGCGAGCGATGCGATGTCAAGCGGCTCGCCCAGCAGGGGACCGAAGAAGGCTTCCACCGCTCCGCTGAAGCGCGGGGCATCGGCATCCGATATCCGGCCCGAGAGGGTCATGTGGAAGAAGAAGGATTCGAAGACGTACGGGTATCCCCACTGGTGGAGGTACTTCAGTTCGGCCGGCTTCAGCGATTCGGGATTGCGCCGCGCGATGTCCGCATCGGTCATGGGCGCGCGAAAGCGATCGAATGCGACGACGACGTCGCTCGCCAGACGCTCCAGCGCCGGGCTCCGGTCGGCAGGCGTCAGTGCGAAGAAGCGGCTGATCTGCCTCAACTTCATGGCCGGGAGATATACTGGTTCGACGCTGGCGGAAAAGGTATCGAAGGCGGCAAGAAGTGCAGGCTCGCTCTCGCCTGGGGCCAGGGCAAACGGCGCCTTGAGCGTGGCGTGGAAACCGTAGCGACGCGCAGACGCCGTATGGTAGGCGAGTTCTTCCGCCGAAAGTCCGGGCACCGAAGGAGCCGGAACAGACGCGCCGGTGAAGGGATCGCGCCCGAGCCAACGCGCCGCCGCCTGCGTCAGCGGGTCGTCATGAGGCGGCGTGAAATAGATGGCATAGCGCATGGGAAACGGTCCTCGCCGAAGGCGACGGGATAGGCGATTTTCGTGACAAAATGACGAAGCCGCCGACGGCTACGGCCAGATAGCAAATCGGTCCGGCAAAGTCATCAAGAGCGGGACGAGCCCTCCATCAGGCGCTGGCGGAAAAAGTTCGAGATGTTGTCGAAGACGAAGACGACGATCAGGATGAGCACGACCATGTAGGCGACGTTCTCCCAGTCCTGGTTGGTGCGCATCGCCTCCCACAACTTCAGGCCGATGCCTCCCGCGCCGACGGCGCCGATGATGGTCGCCGAGCGCGTGTTCGATTCCCAAAAGTAGAGAGACTGACTGAGAAACACCGGAAGCACCTGCGGCAGGACGCCGTAGCGCTGCACCACTGCCGGGGCCGCGCCGACCGATCGGACGCCCTCGCGCTGCTTGTCGTCGATGTTTTCCAGCGTCTCGGAATAGAGTTTCCCGAAGGTGCCGGTGTCGGTGAAGAAGATCGCCGAGATGCCGGCCAGCGGGCCGGGGCCGAAGGCACGGGTGAAGAACAACGCCCATATCAGCATGTCGACGGAACGGAGAAAGTCGAACAGGCGCTTGAAGACCTGATTGGCGAAGAAGTTGGGCGTGATGTTGCGCGCCGCCGCGAAGGCGAGCGGAAATGCCAACAGCGACGCGAAGACCGTCCCCACGAAGGCCATGACGATGGTCTGCAGCAGCTTGATCCATACGTCGGCATGCTGCCATTCGGCATTGTAGAGGATGTTGTTCACGGCAAGAGCAAAGTTGGATATTTCGGGGACCAGCCGCGGTCCCGCCGCGATCAGCGACACGACTTCTCCGAAGGATTTGCCCCAGAAAGGCGAGTTCGTGTCGAAGACGAAGTTCTCCCAGCCCCAGAAACGGTGGCGGATCTTGACTTCGTCGCTCTCGATCTCGGCACGTCCCGAGAAACCGAAGCTGACGATGATCTTCCCACCGGTCGCGCGCTGCTGGGCCCAGGCAGGCAGGGGAGCGCGTGGGATCACGCTCTCGTTGCGCACGATGTCGACATCGAGGATTTCGGTCCCGCGCGTGACGGTGACGCGTCCTGGGCGGATATCGATCGCGGCCGTCGGACCGATCTCGACGACGGTCCGCACGATCTCCTCCTCGCGGACGGTTTCCGGCCCCCGTTCCGGGCTCTCTGGCGTCGCCGCCGGTTCGCGTTCCGCGGCGGGCGCGGTGTCCCCTCCGACCGGCCCGAGCAGGCTGCCGAACGAACTGTCCTGCCCGCCACCCGAACCTTTCGAGGTGTCCGGACCATTCACGACGCGTTCGACGACGGCGCGTTCGGTGGTCACCCAGCCCGGCTGCGGATTTTCTCCAAGCGGAGAGAAGCGCGGATAGGATATCACCAGGTGGCTTTCCGCGAATTCCACGTCCGGCCGGACTTCGTAGGAAACCCAGTCGGCGAGGTAGTTGCCGGCGATGTCCCAGTTGCCGTTCGACAACACCGTCCCGATGGAGAAGAACCACCAGGCGAAGACGAGGTAGAGCGCGATCCCGGCGGCGACCAGCGAGCCGGTGAACCGCTGCGCGAACGAGCGCTTAAAGAGCGCGGGATGGCGCGCAGCCACTTTGCCTATCTCGGATGCGGACAGCAGCGCCATGGTCTCAGGCCCCCCGACCGAACTCGAAGGCTTGCGAACCAACCAGGCGCTTGCGCATCCAGGCGGAGAACTGGTCGACGACGACGATCGTGGTGAAAAGGAGAAGGACGATGGCGAGCGTCTTGGCCTCGTGGCCGCGGCTGATCGAAAGCCTCAGCGCCTCGCCGATGCCGCCGCCGCCAACGGCGCCGATAATTGTCGAGGCGCGCACGTTGATCTCGAAACGCAGCAGGCCGTAGCTCAGGAAGTTCGGCAGCACCTGCGGGACGATGCCGAACCAGACCCGCTCGGTCCAGTTGCCCCCGGCGGCGCGCAGGCCCTCTTCCGGGCGCATGTCGGCGTTTTCGACCACCTCGAAGAACATCTTCCCCAGGGCCCCGATGGTATGGATCGTCACCGCGATCATCGCGGGTACGGCACCCAGCGAGAAGATCGCGAGAAAAAATCCCGAAATGACGATCTCGGGAAAGGCGCGCAGGATTTCCATGAAACGACGCACGAAGAAGCGCAGCCAGCGGTTCGCCACGAGGTTGCGCGCAGCGAGGAAGCAGAGCAGGAACCCCGCGCCGAAACCGATCAGGGTCGAGACCGCCGCGATATTCAGCGTTTCGATCATCTTGTAGAAATATTCGGGAAGATAGAGCGTCTCCGTGAGGTAGACCCGCCCTTCCGGATAGTCGAACTTCAGGCTTCCGTCGAAATGGGGCGAGGGCAGATCGAACATCGCCCGCCAGACTTCCCATCCGTCGCGCGGGACGAGCATGGAAATGAAATCGAAGAAATAAGGCAGCCGGTCGAAGAATTTGCCGGCATTGGTCTCGTTCGCGAACCAGAGCGACGCCGTCATGGCGGCAATGAAGACCCCGAACCCGAGCAGGGTGTACATGCGGCGGCGGCCCGCCAGTTCCCGCCAGTGGCGCTCGACGAGATGGCCCGTCTCGGAAAGCGGCGTCGCCGTCATGGTGGCCGTCATTTCGATCCCGCGCTGAACATACCTTGTCCGAACATGCAAGACGCGCCGCCCGCTGGTTCGCGGACGGCGCGTCCGGTTGGCTGATGCTTACGAGCCGATCTGCGCCTTACGGACGTCGATGATCGGCTGATAGAAGGCCGGAGTCACTTCCGTGAAACCCTTGAAGTCGCCGCCCTGGATGGCGGAGAAGCAGGCCGGATCGCTCTCGGGCAGCGCCAGCATGAAGTCCTTGAACTTGGTCTTCATGTCGTCGTTCATCGACGTGCGAACGACGATCGGGCCGTTCGGGATCAGCGGCGACTTCCAGATCTCGACGAGATCGTCCATGTCGAGGATGCCCTTGTCGACCATCTTGCGCAGGTTGCCGGAGGTATAGCCGTCCTTGAATTCGCCGACGCCCGAAGCCCAGGTGGTGCCGGCGTCGAAAGTGCCCTTGACGACTTCGAGAACCAGGTTCTCATGGCCGCCGCCGAAACCGGTCTCGGCGAAATAATCCTTCACGGCGACGCCGCCGAGGTCCTTCGGCAGGGTGACGACCGGCACGAGGTAGCCGGAGGTGGAGTCCGGATCGGCGAAGCCCAGCTTCTTGCCCTTGAGGTCGTTGAGCGACGTGAGGCCGGAATCGGCTCGGGCGACCATCACGGAGTGGTAGCCGGTGGAACCGTCGGTCTGGATCGTCGTCAGGATCGGGTCGACCGCTTCCGGGTTCTCCAGATAGACCTTGGCATAGCCCGAAGCGCCGAGTTCGGCGTAGTCGAGCGTGCCGCCGAGCAGACCCTGGATCACGCCGTCATAGTCGGCCGCCGGGAACAGCGACACCTTCTCGACGCCGAGAACGCCCGGGAGCTTGTCGACCATGCACTGGAAGTTGCGCAGCCGATCGGCCTCGTTCTCGCCGCCGAGAATGCCGATGCGGAAGTCCTTCAGATCCTCCGCCTGCGCCGAACCGACTGCGAGGGCGGCGAGCGCGACGGCGCCCATCAGTGCCTTTTTGAACATCGATGTCTCTCCTGTTGGATCCGGCTCGCGCCGGTTGCCTGGATTTCGTGGAGGCCCGTTACGCGGGCTACTCGATCCCGCCCGTCAAAAGCCAGCCAATGCCGGTTCCAGCGATGCGGTGGATGCCTTGACCTTCGGCCGGCGCGTATCGATGCTGGTCGAGGTGATTTCTTCAGAGATGTCCGATCCGTCGCTAACGGCGCCATAGATCATGCGGACGGCTTCGGTCGTCAGGTCCTCGGCCGGGCCGTCGAAGACGACCTCGCCAGCGGCCATTCCGACCACCCGCTCGCAATAGTTCCGCGCCGTGTCGAGCGTGTGCAGGTTGGTCACGACGGTGATGCCTTCGCGCCGGTTGATGTCGGCGAGCGAATCCATGACGATCTTGGCGTTCATCGGATCCAGCGACGCGATCGGCTCGTCGGCCAGGATGACCTTCGGCTGCTGCATGAGGGCGCGGGCGATCGCCACGCGCTGCTGCTGCCCGCCCGACAAGGTGCCGGCGCGCTGCAACGCCGCCTGCGCGATCCCGAGGCGCTCAAGCGCTGCTATCGCCGACGCGCGTTCGGCATCCGAGAAGATGCCCATCAGGTTGAGCGCGGTGGAACGGTGATTGAGACGCCCAAGGAGGACGTTGGTCAAAACGTCGAGCCGGGGCACGAGGTTGAACTGCTGGAAGATCATGGCGCAGTCGCGCTGCCACGCACGCAGCTTCGCACCCCGCAGGGCCGAGACTTCGACGCCGGAGAACTTGATGACGCCCTCGGAAGGGTCGATCAGGCGGTTGATCATGCGCAGCAGGGTCGACTTGCCCGCCCCCGAGCGCCCGATGACGCCGACCATCTGGCCGTTGGGTATGTCGAGCTCGACATTCTTGACGGCGACGTTACCGCCGAAGCGGCGCGTCACCTTGCGCATTTCAAGCATACGGCTCCCCGTTGTCGCGCTTTTTCGCGTCTACGGGAGAACCGGGTATCGAAGTTGGATGAAGCGGGGATGTCAGGCGGATGACGGTTTCGTTACAGTCCACAGCCGCGAGGGGCTGACGGTCAGCCGCCGTGCTTCTCAAGGAAGGCCTCGGCCGACAGGGCGCGAAAGTCCTCGAGTGCCGTGCGAAGCCGGTCGTGATCCCAGTTCCACCAGGCCAGCGCCTGGTAGCGCTCCGCGGTTCTGCGGTCGAAGCGCTCGCGGATCGGTTTCGCGGGGACGCCGCCGACGATCGTATAGGGCGCGACATCCTTCGACACCACCGCTCCGGCGCCGATCACCGCCCCGTCGCCGACGGTGACGCCGGGAAGGACCGTCGATCCATGCCCGAGCCAGGTGTCGTGGCCGATCGTCACCTTGTTGCCGCGCCGCCATTCGAAGAAGGCTTCCTCGTGGCCGGCGTCCTCCCAGTAGTCGGAGGCGCGGTAGGTGAAGTGGTGCAGCGTCGGCCGCCAGGTCGGATGGTTGGTGGCGTTTATGCGGACGGCGGCGGCGATGTTGGAGAACTTGCCGATCTCGGCGCACCAGACGCCGCAATCCTGCATCAAGTAGGAATAGTCGCCGATCACGCTCTCGCCGATGCGACAACGTTCGGCGACCTCCGTATAGCGGCCGAGCGTCGTATCGCTGACCTCGGCGGTGGGATGGACCAGGGGTTCGAGGGAAAGCCTGGTGCTCATGCCGCCACTTTTCCGGGTGCGAAGCGGGTGACGTCGATGACGGCGTCGGCGACCGCGTCGCGCACGTCCTGGTCGTGGAAGATGCCGAGCAGGGCGACGCCGGCCGCCTTCTTCTCGCCGATCATCTCCATCACGACGGCGCGGTTCCTGGCGTCCAGAGAGGCGGTCGGCTCGTCCAGCAGGAGCACCGGATGATCGGTGATGAAACCCCGCGCGATGTTGACGCGCTGCTGCTCGCCGCCGGAGAACGTGGCGGGCGGCAGCGACCACAGCATCTCGGGCAGGTTCAGCCGCGCAAGCAGTTCCCGCGCCTTGGCACGCGCATCCTCCCGATCAACGCCCCTGACCGCGAGCGGTTCAGCTACGACGTCGACCGCGGAGACGCGCGGGACCGTTCTCAGGAACTGGCTGACATAGCCGATCGTGTCGCGGCGCACTGCGAGTACCGTGCGCGGCGAAGCCGAGGCGAGGTCGATGAGGCGGCCGGCATGCTGGACGATGATCTGGCCGGTATCGGCGGCGTAGTTACCGTAGAGCATCTTGATGATGGAACTCTTGCCAACACCCGAGGGTCCGCCGAGCACGGCGCATTCGCCCGTCTTCAGGGCGAAGGACACGTTTTCCACGACCGGAAGCCGCAGCCCGCCGCGCAGATGCATGAAGAAGCTCTTGGAGACTTCCGAGACGACGAGGGGCGTTGGCATCGTCACACCTGCAGGATCGAGGATACGAGAAGCTGGGTGTAGGCCTCGCGCGGATCGTCCAGCACCCGGTCGGTGAGGCCGGTCTCGACCACGCGCCCGTCCTTCATGACCATCATGCGGTGCGACAGCAGCCGCGCCACCGCGAGGTCGTGGGTGACCACGATCGCCGCCAAGCCGAGATCGGTGACCAGTCCCCGCAGAAGATCGAGCAGGCGCGCCTGCACGGAGACGTCGAGGCCGCCGGTCGGCTCGTCCATGAAGACGAGGCGTGGACCCGTGACGAGATTGCGCGCGATCTGCAGGCGCTGGCGCATGCCGCCGGAAAAGGAGCGCGGCTCGTCGTCGACCCGGTCCGCTTCGATCTCGACTCGACCCAGCCAGTCGAGCGCGGTGGCGCGGATGTTGCCGTAGTGCCGGTCGCCCACTGCCATCAGCCGCTCGCCGACATTCGCACCCGCCGAGACCGTCATGCGGAGACCGTCGGCGGGGTTCTGATGGACGAAGCCCCAGTCCGTTCGCATCAGGAAACGCCGCTCGGCCTCGCTCATGCGATAGAGTTCGCGCCAGTCCCCGCCGCGCATGCGGTAGGAGACCGTGCCGGATGTCGGCAGCAGGCGCGTCGAGATGCAGTTGAGCAGCGTTGTCTTGCCGGAGCCGGATTCGCCGACCACGGCCAGGACCTCGCCGGGCCACAGTTCGAACGAAACGTCCTGGCAGCCGATGCGCTGCCCGTAGGACTTTGAGACGGCGGAGACGCGCAGAAGGGGCGTATCGGCGGTCATGGCAGCACTACCTTCTTCTCCTCCTCCTCCCTGGCGGGGGAGGAAAGCCGCCTCTCCTCGCAGAAGTCGGTATCGGAACAGACGAACATCCGTCCGCCGCGGTCGTCGAGAATCACCTCGTCGAGGTAAACCCCCTCGGCGCCGCAGAGCGCGCAGGGGCGGTCGAATTTCTGGATCTCGAAGGGATGGTCCTCGAAGTCGAGACTGACCACCCGGGTGTAGGGCGGGACGGCGTAGATGCGCTGCTCGCGGCCGGCGCCGAAGAGCTGGAGCGCGGCCGACATGTGCATCTTCGGATTGTCGAATTTCGGCGTCGGCGAGGGGTCCATCACGTAGCGCCCCTCTACCTTCACCGGATAGGCATAGGTGGTGGCGATGTGCCCGTTGCGGGCGATGTCCTCGTAGAGCTTGACGTGCATGAGCCCATATTCCTCGAGCGCGTGCATCTTGCGCGTCTCGGTCTCGCGCGGTTCGAGGAAGCGCAAGGGTTCGGGGATTGGCACCTGGTAGACCAGCACTTGGCCCTCCTTCAGCGGACGCTCGGGGATGCGGTGGCGCGTCTGGATGATCGTGGCTTCGGCGGTGTGGGTTGTCGTCTCGACGTCCGCGACCTTGCGGAAAAAGGCGCGGATCGAGACGGCGTTGGTCGTGTCGTCGGCGCCCTGGTCGATGACCTTGAGGACGTCGTCAGGCCCGACGATCGAGGCGGTCACCTGCACGCCGCCGGTACCCCATCCGTAGGGCATCGGCATCTCGCGGCTGGCGAACGGCACCTGATAGCCGGGAATGGCGATCCCCTTGAGGATCGCGCGTCGGATCATGCGCTTCGTCTGCTCATCGAGATAGGCGAAGTTGTAGGTGGCGAGGGCGCTCATGGAGTCACACGGTATTGCCGATCGCACAAAATTGTGCGAATTTGCTCGGAGGTGGAGACGGATGCGGATGAAGCGGGAAGCGCTGATCCGGGAACTGCGCGCCCTGGCCCGCAGGCGGGGGCTCGCCTTCGAGGTATTCACCGACAAGGGCAAGGGTTCGCACTACCGGGTTCGCCTTGGCGACCGCATGACCACGATCTAGTCGGGAGAACTGTCGAAGCTGATGGTGCGGACGATCAAGCGACAGCTCGGTATCGACTCCGACTGAGCCCACACGATGGAGGTCGCTATGGAATATGTGTATCGCGCCAGGATTGAAACCGATCCCGAAGGCGGGTTCTTGGTCACCTTTCCCGATGTTCCGGAAGCCATCACTAGCGGGAACACGACGGAGGAAGCGCGGGCCAATGCCGTCGAGGCACTCGGCCTTGCGCTTCGCGGCATCGTCGCGATGGACCGGCGATTGCCCCAACCCGTGGCAGGAAGCACCGCGCTGGTGCCCATCGCCGTCGATCCGGCGACGGCGCTGAAGCTGGCCGTCATCGACGCCTTTCGAGACTCGGGACTGACCAAGAGCGAGCTTGCCCGAAGGATCGGCCGCGCCGAGAACGAGGCACGACGCATCCTCGATCCGGATCATCCCAGCAAATTGCCGTTGCTCAGGGCCGCGCTGTCGGCTTTCGGCAAGGACATCGTCGTATCGGTGCGCGACGCCGCCTGATCTCCGCACGCCGCTCATTCGGCCGCTTCCTTGCGATCGTCCGGCTCGCTCGTGCCCCGCTCCTCGAATTCCCGGCGCATGCGGCGCACGAGGTCTAGCTCGGCCTGGAAGTCGACGTAGTGGGGCAGCTTCAGGTGCTCCACGAAGCCGGTCGCCTGGAGGTTGTCGGAATGGGCGATGACGAATTCCTCGTCCTGAGCGGGCGCCACCAGATCCTCGCCGAACTCGCTCGCCCTGAGCGCCCGGTCGCAGAGCGACATGGCCATGGCCTTGCGCTCGGACTGGCCCATGACCAGTCCGTATCCGCGGGTGAATTGCGGCGGCGCCTTCATCGACCCCTTGAACTGGTTCACCATCTGGCACTCGGTCACCCGGATGCGGCCGAGCGAGACCGGGAACGGCAGTTCCGGCACATCGAGCTCGATCTCGACCTCGCCGATCCTGATCTCGCCGACGAAGGGATGTGAACGGCCGTAGCCGCGCTGCGTGGAGTAGGCGAGCGCGAGCAGAAACCCCTCGTCGCCCCGCGAAAGCGCCTGAAGGCGGACGTCGCGCTGCATGGGATACTCCGCCGGCCTGCGCGTGATGTCGCCCGGCTCCTTTTCCGACGACATCGCACCGTCTGGTTCGATCAGCCCCTCGCCGGCCAGGATCTCCGTCACGCGCGGCATCGGCCCCGGTTCCGCCTCGCGCGTGGCCGGTTCGTCGACCGGCGCGTCGGTTGCGAGTAAGGGATCGAGGAGCCGGTGCGTGTAGTCGAAGGTCGGCCCGAGCACCTGCCCGCCGGGCAGATCCTTGTAGGTCGCCGACACACGGCGCTCGACCAGCATGGCCGCGGTGTCCACCGGGCGCGAGTAGCCGAAGCGCGGCAGCGTCGTGCGGTAGGCGCGCAGCAGGAAGATCGCCTCGATCATGTCGCCGCGTGCCTGCCGGATGGCGAGCGCGGCGAGTTCCCGGTCGTAGAGGGAACCCTCGGCCATGACCCTGTCCACCGCGAGCGCCAGTTGCTCGACGATCTGGTCGAGCCGGAGCCCCGGCACCTGCCGGTCGCCGCGGCGCCGGTCGGCCAGCAGGCGGTGGGCATTGGCGATGGCGGCTTCGCCACCCTTGACGGCGACATACATGGCGTCAGCCTTCCGTTGCGCGGATGCGTGTGGTGCGGGGTAGGCAGGCGACGCCTTCCGGCGACGCCAGGATCAGGTCGACGCCGCGCGGGAAGCGGGCATTGTTCTGCCGCCACTGCTCGCAGAAGTGCCGGGGGAGCGGGGTCGGCGCCAGGCTCGCAACCTCCTCAATGCCGGGTCCCTCGAGCCGGAGATCGCGACCGGCCGTAAGGCTCTCTACCTGGAGGATCAGCGTCGTCGACCGGTCGGGATATTCCTGCGTCCCCTGCGAGAAATTCTCCAGCGCGATCATTTCGGCAGGATTGGCAATCAGCGCGAAATGCGCGTCGGCGGGTATGCGGGCGGTCGGAGAACCGCAGTGGAACCCAAGCCAGCCCCGGACGTCGGCGGACGCCTCCAGGGCCGGATCGAGCCAGAGAGGCGTGTCGTGGTCGCAAAGGGTGAGCACGACCGCTCCGGCCGTCCCCGACAGCGGAGCCGGGGGGACGACCCGCGCCGTGACCGGGCGGAGCGTGCCCGGCCTCGCCATGGCATCCATGATCGCGCGGAACACCGACTGCGAGGCGAGCGGCGGATTGTCGAAGCCGCCCTCCACCGGCGCGGCCTCGAAAGACGGCACTGGACGTTCCATCAGTCTTCGCCTCTCACCATGGTGAAGAAATCGACCTTCGTGGCCGCGGTTTCGGCGCTTCGCCTTGCATCGGCCTCGGCCAGCCGGAACCGCAGCGGCGCAAGGATCCGCGTTTCGATTTCCGCCCGGCTCTCGGCACGCTGCCAGAGCGCGTCTATGGTCGCCGATATGCTGGCTTTTTCCTTGTCGGAGCCCAGAGCGTAGGAATGCCCGATCTCGCCGGTCGGCAGCTTGACGGTCGCCCGGGTCACGGTGGCTTCGCCGAAATTGAACGGCACGCCACCGCCGCCGATCCGCCCCCGCAACGTCACCAGTCCCGTCTCGGGACCCCGCAGCGGTTTCGCCTCGATCTCGATGTCGATGTCTCGCCAGACCTCGAAGAGCATCTCTCCGGGCGCGGCCGCAAGCGTCGCCATAGCCTTGCGGCGGCGCGCATTCTCGTCTCTCTCGCGGCCTCTCTCGTTCATGCTCGCCTCGCGCAATATTTGTCTATTGATATAGACAAGTAGACAACATATACCGTCTCTTATCGATTGTCCATGACGCGCGCGTGACAGAGGTGACACCATGCCGGCAAACACCGCCAATGCGATGGAGAGGAAAACCGGCATCGCGCTCTGGCGCCAGGTCGCCGACCGCATTCGCCAGGGTATCGGGTCGGGCGAGTTCGACGGCGACGGCCGCCTCCCTCCGGAAACGGCACTGGCCGAGAGGTTCGGCATCAACCGCCATACGGTTCGCAGCGCCATCGCAGCGCTCGTCCAGGAAGGCGTCCTTCGCGCGGAGCAGGGGCGCGGTACGTTCATCCAGCGCCGCCGCCGCTTCACCTACCCGATCAGCGCCCGCACGCGCTTCTCGGAAGGGCTTCGCGACCAGGCGCGGGATCGGCGCGGCCATCTGCTGGCGCATGCGCGCGAGACGGCGAGCCCCAGGGTCGCCGAGGCACTCGGTATCCCGGAAGACGACCCGGTGATCCGGCTCGAGACCCTGAGCGAGGCGGACGGCAGGCCGGTGTCGCGGGCGACGAGCTGGTTCCAGGCGGAACGGTTTTCAGGCATCGCCGATGCCTTCGCCAGTTCCGGATCGATCACGGTTGCCCTGCGCGACCACGGTGTGGCGGACTACCTGCGCAAATCCACCATCGTCTCGGCACGGCATGCCGAAAGCGCCGATCTCGCCGACCTGAAGCTGGCGCCGGGCGCGATAGTGCTCGTCGCGGTCGCTCTCAACGTCGATCCGGATGGGCGGCCGGTCCAGTTCTCCGAAACCAGGTTCGCCGCCGACCGCGTGGAACTTTCGGTCTCCGAATGAGCCGTCGGCATCCACGCGCGATCAGGAATTGTCCGAATGTCCTTCAGGCGGGTCCTTCCAGGCGATGAAGAAGCTCCATACGCCGTAGGCGGTCACCGCCGCGGCGATAGCCGCCCAGCCCTGCTGCCCGCTGAGCCACTCCAGAACCGCCCAGCCGGCGCATGCGGCGACGATGGCGATGCGCCGCCACCGCGGGCGGAAGAATGCCTGCCCCGAACCCTGCATCCCTTTCCCCGCTTCCGAATCCTTCGTCCCGTTGTGTATAGCGGGCTCACGACCGAGTCACGGTGAAGTGACGCGGCGTGTCTCCCGCTTGATTGACCCTATTTGGCCACCCATGCTCAATCCGGCGAAGGGAATTCCGCCCCAGGAGGACGAGCGTGAAGACATCGCTTCTTACTGCCATCTCACTCGTCTCCCTGACGCTCGGGGCCGTCGCGGCCGACCCCGACCCGAAGGGCTGGGACGAGATTCTCGCGGATGCCAAGGGCGAAACCGTCTACTGGAACGCCTGGGGCGGCTCGGAGAATATCAACGCCTACATCGAGTGGGCCGGCGAGGAACTGAAGCAGCGCTACGGCGTCGAACTCGTGCACGTGAAGCTCGACGATACCGCCAATGCTGTCGCGAAGGTGGTGGCGGAGAAGGCGGCTGGAAAGAACCAGGGCGGCTCGGTGGACCTCATCTGGATCAATGGCGAGAATTTCGCATCCATGAAGGAGCAGGGCCTGCTGTTCTCGCCCGGCTGGGCGGAAGACCTGCCGAACTGGCGGTATGTCGACATCGAGAACAAGCCGACCATCCGGACCGACTTCACCATTCCGGTCGAAGGCCTCGAAAGCCCGTGGGGCATGGCCAAGCTGGTCTTCTTCTACGATCAGGCGCGAACGGACGCCGCGGCGCTGCCGACGGACGCGCGTTCGCTGCTCGAATGGGCCAAGGCCAATCCCGGGCGGTTCTCCTACCCTCAGCCTCCGGATTTCATCGGTTCGTCCTTCCTCAAGCAGATCCTGTCGGAACTGGTGGAGGACCGCTCGGTCTTGATCCAACCGGTGGACGATGCGACGTTCAACAGCACGGTGGCGCCGCTCTTTGCCTATCTCGACGAACTCCATCCGCTCATGTGGCGGTCCGGCCGCGCCTATCCGCAGAATTATCCGGCCATGAAGCAGATGCTCGCCGACGGCGAGATGGACATCATATTCGCCTTCAACCCCTCGGAAGCCTCCAGCGCGATCGCCAATGGCGAGCTGCCCGACACGGTGCGTTCCTTCACCTTCCCGGCAGGCACGTTGTCGAACACGCATTTCGTCGCGATCCCCTACAACGCCGCCTCGAAGGCCGGCGCGCTGGTGACCGCCGACTTCCTGATCTCGCCGGAGGCGCAGGCGCGCAAGCAGGCTCCGGAGGTCTGGGGCGATCCGACGGTGCTCGCGATGGACAAGCTCGGCCCGGCCGACCGGGCGCGTTTCGCGGCGCTCGACCTCGGCGTGGCGACATTGCTGCCGGACGAACTCGGCCCCGCGATCGACGAGCCGCATCCCACCTGGCTGGAGCGCCTTGAAGGCGAATGGAAACGGCGCTACGGCATCGGCAATTGACGACCGCCGGTCCTTCTTCCTTAATCGGGGAGGACCGCGCTTGCTGACCCGCGTCGGGCCGCCGCTGGCGGTCCTTCTCCTTTCGGGACCGATCCTCGCCGGACTGGCGGGAACGGTCCTGCCCGCCGTCGGCTACTTGCCGGCGCTCGGCGGCTCGGCATTCTCGCTTGCGCCCCTGCGGGAACTCGCAGCGGCGCCGGGCATACCGCACTCCGCCCTTCTCAGCCTCTTCGCCGGCCTCGCTTCCGCGGCGCTCTCCCTGGTCGTGGTGATGCTCTTCGTCGCCGCATGGGCCGGTACGACGCTGTTCTCCCGCATCCAGCACCTGATTTCCCCGCTCCTGTCGGTGCCGCATGCGGCCGCCGCCTTCGGGCTGGCCTTTCTCATCGCTCCCAGCGGATTCCTCGTCCGTCTCGTCTCGCCGGAACTGACCGGCTGGACCCGTCCGCCGGACTGGCTCCTGGTCAACGACCCCATGGGCCTGTCGATGATCGCCGGGCTGGTCGTGAAGGAAATTCCGTTCCTGCTCCTCGTCACCCTCGCCGCCCTGCCCCAGGTGCCGCTGGCGCGCACCCGGATGCTCGCAGCCTCGCTCGGCTACGGCCGCGTCGCCGGCTTCCTCTTGTGCGTCTGGCCGGCGATCTACCGGCAGATCCGGCTGCCAGTCTTCGCAGTGATCGCCTTCGCCTCCTCGGTCGTTGACGTCGCGATCATCCTCGGCCCATCCGCGCCGCCGACACTGGCGGTGCGGCTGGTGGAATGGATGAACGATCCCGACCTCTCCATGCGCTTCCTCGCTTCGGCCGGAGCCCTGCTGCAGCTCGCCGTATCCGCGCTCGCCATTCTTCTCTGGATCATGCTGGAACGCAGCGGCGCCGTATTGCGCGACAGGCTCGCAACCGCCGGCAGACGATGCGCGCGCGATCTCCTGGTCAGGATCGTCGCGCTGGTCTCGATGCTCGCCTCGGCCGCGGTGGTGTTCGCGGGTCTCGCGACACTCGTCATCTGGTCGATTGCCGGGCTCTGGCAATTCCCCGACGCCTTGCCGCGAAGCGTCACGCCGCGCACATGGGCCGCGGCCCTCCCGCGCGTCATCGAACCGATCGCCACGACCGTCGCGGCAGGACTCGTCTCGACGCTGATAGCCCTCGTCATAACCCTGCTGTGCCTGCTGCGCGAGGATGAGACCGGCAGGGTCGGGCGCGGGTCGGCGCTGCTGATCTATCTCCCCCTTCTGGTTCCGCAGGTCGCCTTCCTGTTCGGCCTGCAGCTGCTGTTCCTTCTCTCCGGTGCCGTCGCCGGCCTTCCCACGCTGATCTTCGCCCACCTGATCTTCGTCATGCCCTACGTATTCCTGTCCCTTTCCGACCCTTGGAGGGCCTTCGACCGCCGCTACGAGGCGATCGCGGCCGGGCTCGGCAAATCGCGGCTGAGAACCTTCCTTTCGATCCGCCTGCCCATGCTGACCCGTCCGGTCCTCACCGCACTGGCGGTCGGGTTCGCCGTCTCGGTCGGTCTCTATCTGCCGACCGTGCTGATCGGCGCGGGGCGGTTGACGACGATCACGACCGAAGCCGTGGCGCTCGCATCGGGCGGCAACCGGCGCGTCATCGGGGTCTACGCCTTCCTCCAGATGGCGCTTCCCATGATGGGCTTTGTCGTTGCCACTCTCGTCCCGGCGCTGCTATTCGGGCGCTTCCGTGCGATGCGGGTGTGAACGGCAGGGCTGATGGGAGACGGACTGAGACTGGAAGGCGTGACGATCGCGCTCGGCGGCCGCGTGCTGATCTCGATCACACATGAGGTCGAACCGGGCGAGGTGCTGACCATCATGGGGCCGTCCGGTTCCGGCAAGTCGACGCTGCTCGCCTATGTCGGCGGCTTTCTCGACAAAGCCTTCGAGGCAAGCGGCAGGGTCAGCGTCGGAGACGTCGAACTGACTGCGGCCCCTCCCGAAGAGCGCCATGTCGGCATCCTCTTCCAGGATCCGCTTCTCTTCCCGCACATGTCGGTGGCCGGAAACCTCCTGTTCGCCATCCCCGCCGCCTTAAGGGGAAAATCCGAGCGGATGAGACTGGCCCGGGAAGCGTTGGCGGGAGTAGAACTCGACAGTATGGAAAGCCGCGATCCCGACACGTTGTCGGGGGGCCAAAGGGCACGTGTCGCGCTGGCCCGTGTTCTCCTGTCCTCGCCGAGGACCCTGCTGCTCGACGAGCCCTTCTCCAAGCTGGACACGGATCTGCGCCAGCAGATGCGCAGGTTGGTCTTCTCCAAGGCCCGCGAGCGCGGGCTTCCGGTCCTTCTGGTGACACATGACGAGGCGGATGCGCAGGCGGCCGGCGGTGCCGTCGTGCGGATCGGCGGCTGATGAAAGCCGGCCTGCCGCAACTGCCCGTCACCGAGGCGCTTCCTGAACTTCTTTCGGCGCTCGCGAACGGCAATTCCGCCGTCCTGGTTGCCCCGCCGGGAGCGGGAAAGACCACGCTTGTTCCTCTCGCCTTGCTGGACGAGGCCTGGCGCGGTGACCGCACGATCCTGCTCCTGGAGCCCCGCCGCCTCGCCGCCCGAGCCGCGGCCCGGCGCATGGCGGAACTCCTCGGCGAGGAGCTAGGCCGCACCGTCGGCTACGCGATGCGAATGGAAAACCGCACCTCCAGAGACACCAGGATCCTGGTCGTCACCGAAGGCATCCTGTCGCGCATGATCCTCGACGATCCGGAACTGCCGGGAATCACAGCCGTATTGTTCGACGAGTTCCACGAGCGTTCGCTGGACGGCGACTTCGGCCTCGCGCTGGCCCTCGACGTCCAGGGCGCGCTCAGGCCGGACCTGCGGCTCCTGGTCATGTCGGCCACGCTCGACGGCGCGCGTGTCGCCCGCCTGCTCGGCAATGCGCCGGTGATCGAGAGTGCGGGCCGCAGCTTTCCAGTCGACATCCGCTACCAGGAACGCCTGCCCGAAACACCGGTCGAGGACGCGGTCGCGCAGGCAATCCGTGGCGCGCTCGCCGGCGAGCAGGGCAGCGTGCTGGCCTTCCTGCCCGGCCAGCGCGAGATCGAGCGCACGGCGGAGCGTCTGGCCGGCAGGGTCTCCGCCGATACCGACGTCATCGCGCTCTTCGGCAACATGGAAAGCCGGGCGCAGGATGCGGCGATCCGGCCCGCGCCGGCCGGGCGGCGCAAGGTGGTGCTGGCGACGTCGATCGCCGAGACGTCGATCACCATCGACGGCGTTCGTGTCGTCGTCGACAGCGGACTGTCCCGCCTGCCGAGATACGAGCCGGCGACAGGATTGACGCGACTGGAGACGGTCCGGGTCTCCCGTGCCTCGGCAGACCAGCGCGCGGGCCGTGCCGGCCGCACCAGCCCCGGCATCGCGATCCGTCTGTGGCGCGCCGAGCGGACGGCGGCGCTGCCCGCCTTCACGCCGCCGGAAATCCTGGAGGCCGATCTTTCCGGCCTCGTGCTCGACGGCGCCGCCTTCGGCGTCTCCGATGTGCAGACGCTCTCGTTCCTCGACCCGCCGCCCAAGGCTGCGCTCGCCGAGGCGCGGACCCTGCTCCTCGATCTCGGCGCGATCGACAAGGACGGCCGCGTCACGGCGGATGGCGAGGCGATGCGCCGGCTGGCCCTGCCCGTCCGGCTGGCGCATATGGTCGCCAAGGCCGCGAGCAGGGGCGAAGCCGCCATGGCCGCCGAACTCGCCGTCCTGATGACGGAGCGCGGCCTGGGCGGCAACAGTGTCGATCTGGAAACGAGGCTTTCGCGGTTCCGCAGCGAACGCGGCCCGCGCGCCGACGGCGCACGATCCCTCGCCCGGCGCCTGGCCGGCACCGCGTTCACCGCCCAGTCCGACGCGTCGTCAGGCGCAAGCATCGGCGCCCTCCTTCTCGACGCCTGGCCCGACCGCGTCGCCAGGGCGCGCGGCGCGCGCGGCCGCTTCGTGCTCGCCAATGGCAGGGGCGCCGTCATCGACGAGACGGACCCACTCGCCGGGCAGGAGTTCCTGGTCGTGGCGGACTTGCAGGGAAAGGCGCAGAACGCCCGCATCGTCTCGGCCGCCGTCGTGAGTGAAGCCGACATCCGGCAGAAACTCTCGCACCGGATCGAGCGACAGATCCGGTCGGGTTTCGATCCGGAGAAGAAGGCGGTGCGGGTCCGGGAGACGGCGCGGCTCGGCGCGATCGTCCTGTCGGAACGCCTCCTGCCCGCTCCGCGCGGAGAAGAGGCCGACCGGGCGGTGCTCGACGCAATCCGCGAGAACGGGCTGGCCATTCTTCCCTGGGGAAGGCCGTCGACGGCGTTGCGGCACCGGCTCGGATGGCTCTTCGAGGGCCTGGGCCCGCCGTGGCCGGACATGGCCGACGATGCACTGCTCTCGGTGCTGGATACCTGGCTCCTCCCCTTCCTGCGCGGCGAGGCGAAGCTTGCCGCCCTGCCTGAGCAGGCGCTCTGCGACGGGCTGCGGTCGCTGGTTCCCTACGATCTCCAGCGGCGGATCGATGAGCTCGCGCCGACGCATTTCGACGCGCCGAGCGGCAGCCGCGTTCCCATCGGCTACGAAGGCGAGCACCCGGTGCTGTCGATCCGCGTCCAGGAACTGTTCGGGCTGGACCGGCATCCGTCGATCGCCAGCGGCACCGTACCGCTGACGGTGGAACTCCTGTCGCCGGCGCATCGCCCGATCCAGACGACGCGCGACCTGCCGGGTTTCTGGCGCGGCTCGTGGGCCGACGTCCGGTCCGACATGCGCGGCCGCTATCCCCGGCACGTGTGGCCCGAGAACCCGCTGGAAGCGCAGGCCACCTCGCGCGCCAAGCCCCGCGGCACCTGACGACGGAATTTGCACGGATGACATTCCAATGGCGGCGCTCCCCGGCGAGATCGTTTCAATCCGGACCGGAATGGCATTATAGCTTTCCGATGCCGAAAGACCCCCGGACCCTGAACTACCAGCAGAGCAGACGTCTTCGCCTCAACACGCTGATCAGGCTCCGCTGGCTGGCAATCATCGGCCAGAGCGCGGCCATCCTCGTGGTGGCCTACTGGTTCGAGTTCTCGACGCCCGTCGGCGCCTGCTTCGCGCTCATCGCCGCTTCGGCGTGGATCAATCTCTATCTGGCCTTCCGCTATCCGGCGACGCATCGCCTCCAGCCGGTGGCCGCGCTGGCGATCCTTGTCGTCGATGCGCTGCAGTTGGCCGGGCTGCTCTACCTGACGGGCGGACTGGCCAATCCGTTCGCAATCCTCATGATCGTCCCGGTCGTCATTTCGGCGACTTCACTGCCGCTGATGTACACGGCTTTGCTGGGACTTCTCGTCGGCGCGGCTGCGTCGCTGCTGGTCGGATATCATCTTCCGCTGCCATGGTACGAGTTGACCGGGCTCGCAGTTCCCTTCCTCTATGTGATCGGAGTGTGGATGGCGATCCTGTCGACCATCGCCTTCACAGCGATCTATGCCTGGCGCGTGGCCGAGGAGGCGCGCCAGCTCGCGGCGGCGCTGTCGGCGACCGAACTCGTCCTGCAACGCGAGCAGCATCTCTCCGCGCTCGACGGCCTCGCCGCGGCAGCCGCCCACGAACTCGGGACGCCGCTGGCCACCATAGCCCTCGTGGTGAAGGAGATGCAGCGCACCCTGGAGCATGATCCGAAGCTGCACGAGGACCTGGCGCTGCTCCGCTCCCAGAGCGAGCGCTGCAAGGAGATCCTGAAGCGGCTGACCAGCCTGTCATCGCAGAGCGAGGAACACCTGGCACGGCTGCCGCTCACGTCGCTGATCGAGGACGTGATCTCGCCCCACCGCGATTTCGGGATCGAGATCCGGCTGGAGCCGGGCAAGACGATCGGGCCGGAACCCGTCGGAAGGCGCAATCCGGGCGTCATCTACGGGCTCGGCAATCTCGTCGAGAACGCCGTCGACTTCGCGCGCGAGAGCGTTGCCGTCCGCTGGGACTGGGATCAGGACCGCGTCAGGATCCGCGTCAGCGACGACGGGCCGGGATTCCCGCCGGAGATCATGGATCGCATCGGCGAGCCCTACATGACGACCCGATCCGGCGCGCAGCTCGAAGGCGGCGGCGGCTTGGGGCTCGGCGTCTTCATCGCCAAGACGCTGCTCGAACGATCCGGCGCAGCAGTCGCCTTCCGCAACGGCTCGGAGCCCGGACAGGGCGCCGAAGTGGAGATCACCTGGGCACGCGAGGTCTTTCTCAGCCAGGGAGGACTGGCGGAAGCAGCCGGATGACGACTGCCCGAATGGACATAGGGCAATTTTTGAATACATAAGGGGCAAAGCTTCCGGATGACAAAATCATGACCGCAGAAACAGACGAGGCACTCGGCGAGGATCGTTCGCTCCTGATCGTCGACGACGACAAGCCGTTCCTGACCCGCCTTGCCCGTGCGATGGAGAGCCGGGGATTCGTGGTGGAGACGGCCGAGAGCGTCGAGGAGGCCCAGGCGAAAGTGAAAGCCGCCGCGCCGGCCTACGCGGTCGTCGACATGCGGCTGGGCGACGGCAACGGGCTCGACGTCGTCTCGGCGATCCGCGAGAAGCGGGCGGATTCCCGCACGGTCATCCTCACCGGCTACGGCAACATCGCAACGGCGGTGACCGCCGTGAAGCTCGGCGCGATCGACTATCTCGCCAAGCCCGCGGATGCCGACGAGGTCTATGCGGCGCTGACCCGGACGAAGGGCGAGAAGATCGAGCCGCCGGAAAACCCGATGTCGGCCGACCGCGTGCGCTGGGAACACATCCAGCGCGTCTACGAAATGTGCGACCGCAACGTCTCCGAGACGGCGCGGCGGCTCAACATGCACCGCCGCACGCTGCAGCGCATCCTGGCGAAGCGGGCGCCCCGCTGAGGCCGGAACGGACGGTACTTCCTACCGCGCCTTTTCGTAGATCCCGGCATACTGCTCGCGCAGCACGTTCTTCTGCACCTTGCCCATGGTGTTGCGCGGCAGATCCGCGACGAAGATCACCCGCTTCGGCTGCTTGTATCGCGCGAGCCTGTCCTGCAGGCTCGCGATGACGGAGGCCTCGTCCAACACGGCGCCGGCTTCCCTGACCACCACAGCCGTCACGCCTTCGCCGAAGTCGGGATGCGGAACGCCGATCACCGCGCTCTCGACCACGCCGGGAAGCTGGTCGATCTCGGTCTCCACTTCCTTCGGATAGACGTTGTAGCCACCCGAGATGACGAGGTCCTTGCCGCGCCCGACGATCTGGACGTAACCGCGCTCGTCGATGGTGCCGAGATCGCCGGTGATGAAGAAGCCGTCGTCGCGGAACTCCGAAGCGGTTTTCTCCGGCATGCGCCAATAGCCCTTGAAGACGTTGGGACCCTTCACCTCGATCATGCCTGTCTCGCCCTGCGGTACCGCCGCGCCGCTCCCCGGATCGACGATCCGCAGATCGACGCCGGGCAGCGGAAAGCCTACCGTCCCGGCGATCCGGTCCCCGTCATAGGGATTTGACGTGTTCATGTTGGTCTCGGTCATGCCGTAGCGTTCGAGGATCGCGTGACCGGTCCGGTCCTCGAACTGGCGGTGCGTTTCGGCCAGCAGCGGCGCGGAACCCGACGTGAAGAGCCGCATGCCCGCCGCCGTTTCGCGGTTCAGGCCCGGATGCTGCAGGAGCCGCGTGTAGAAGGTCGGTACGCCCATCATCGTCGTGGCAGCCGGCATGAGGCGCAGCACCTCGTCGGGATCGAATTTTTGCAGGAACACCATCGAACCCCCGGAAAGCAGCACCACGTTCGACGCGACGAACAGGCCGTGCGTGTGGAAGATCGGCAGCGCATGGATGAGATGGTCATCCGACGTGAAGCGCCAGTAGTCGACGAGGGTGACAGCATTCGACAGGAGATTGTCGTGCGTCAGCATCGCGCCCTTCGAACGGCCGGTCGTGCCGGAGGTGTAGAGGATGGCCGCCAGATCGTCGGCGCCTCGCGCGACATCGCGGAAATCGCTTGCCGACCCGTCCAGCCCGTCCAGCAGCGAACCGCCGCCATGGACGTCGAGCGTGTCGAGACGGGCGCCATGTCGATCGGCCACCGCATTCGCACCGGCCGCCTTCTCCGGCGCGACCACGAGCAGGCGCGGTTCGGCGTCTCCGACGAAGTAATCGAGTTCGGAAAGCGTGTAGGCGGGGTTGAGCGGCAGGTATACGGCGCCGGCCCGGAGGCAAGCCAGGTAGAGCATCAGAGCCTCGACGCTCTTCTCGGTCTGCGCGGCGACCCGATCACCCGGCCGCACCCCACGCTCGATCAGCCGGCCGGCAAGCCGGCCCGCATCCGCCAGCATGTCGCCATAGGTCCAGCGGCGGCCGTCGGTCGTCTCCACGAAGAGCGCCCGTGGCTCCGTGGCGGCCTTTCGGATCGCGTCGAACATGTGGTTCGTCATTCGGATCTCCCCCGCGACCGGCAGTTCCCGGCCTCACATCACATCGGCCGCAAGACCTACAGCAGGAACGCCTTCCTTGAAAAGGCAACGGCGAACCGCTGCCGGGCCAGGGAGACATCCGCGCGCCATCCGGCCGCTGAACCCAATCTGAACGGCGGGTTCAGGTTTGGTTCCGGACCGCTCCTCTAGAACTCGGACCGTCAGCAAGCGGTAACGGCCGCACCAACGAGAAAGAGGAAATCGAGATGACCCGCAAGTTCTTCATCACCACCGCAGTCGCCGCCGTCATGGGCATCGTTTCGGCTCCCGCCATGGCGAACCAGGTCAAGATCCAGCAGTTCGGCTGGGGCCATGCCGCCGGTGGAGCGCAGACCGGCAAGCACAACCAGATCGGCGTCTACCAGAAGGGCGGCCGCAACACCGGCATCGCCAACCAGACCGGCCGGCGCAACCTCTCCGCCATCGGCCAGGAAGGATACAACAACTACGCCGACACCTGGCAGCGCGGCAGGGCCAACGCGGCCGGCATCGGCCAGTTCGGCAACAACCACAATGCGATCATCACCCAGGACGGCAACGGCAACATCGCCGCCGGCGTGCAGGTCGGAAACGGCTGCGACGCCAACGTCTCGCAGGGCGGCAACGGCAACGTCGCGGCATTCGTCCAGACCTGCCCGTGACGGCTTCGAACGAAGCTTCGCTGGCCGGGGGAAGCGAACGGCTTCCCCCGGCATCACCGATGACGAAAGGAGACAGGACAATGTATTCGACAGGCAGACGCATGCTCATTCCCGCCGCTACGCTGCTGATCGCGGCCGGAGCCGCCGCGACGACCGTCGGCGCCGGGCAGGCCGGCTCGTCCGGCGGTTCGGTCCGCTGCGAGATACAGGCTACGACCTCCGGCGGCATGGTGACGCTGCAAGGCGTCGTGCGCGCGGACAAGGCCGTCAGCGGCTCCTACGCCTTCCGGGTGGAGAGCGCAGGCGGATCGGGCAGTTCCGATATTTCGCAGGGCGGTGACTTCTCCGCGAAGGCCGGCAGCCCCACGACCCTCGGCCAGGTAATGCTCGGCAGCCATGGCTCGGTCTACGACGCCAGGCTGGAAGTCACCGCCGGCGGCAAGACCTATCGCTGCGACGAGCGCGTCGGCGGCGCCACCTGAGCGACCATGTCGGCTCCTTCGCGAGGGCTCCGGGACCACCCGGGGCCCTCTTTCTTGCGTCCGCGGCCTACTCGATCCGAATCGGGGTCCGGCGTCATGAACGCCTCCTGAATGCGCGGTTCCGGTTCGGTTCAGTGAAAGCGGGGCAAACTCCCTTCATCGACTGGACGAGAACCGGCACCAGCAAAAAGCGACTGTAGCGAAAAGGAGAGAAACCATGACCAAGCTCATCAGGACCGCCACGGCAAGCCTCGTGGCCCTCACCATCGGCACGGCCGGCCTGACCGTCCCGGCTTCCGCGGGCGGCTCGGTGTCGTTCAGCATCGCCCCCGGCAATACCCAGGATGCGCAGGCGCTGCGTGCGGGATTGCAGATGTACTCGCTCTACAACGGCATCAAGAACGGCGGCATCAAGCAGCGTGGCTCCGGAAACATTGCGGGCCTGCTTCAGAACGGCGGCGGCAACCTCGGTATCATCCATCAGGAGGGCAGCGGCCACAACGGAACCGTTCAGCAGAACGGCAGCGGCAATTCCTACGGCCTGTTCCAGTTCGGCAGGAACACCAACGGCCATGCCGTCCAGAACGGCAACGGGCGCACCGGCGCGACCATCCAGTTCGGCTGGTAGATCGTCTTCAAGCCGGCGCGAACATCACGCGCGGCGGCCGATCCGGGGCCTCGCCGCCCGGAGGCGGCGGAGGTTTCCCCAATGGACGTCAGCCGGAGCATTGCTGCAATATTTTCCTCCTGCGGAACAAACTGCGACGATTTCATCCTCCTCCGCGCCGAATTCCGGCTCAGCCGGCCTCGCGGACTTCGCCGAAAGCGCTATTATCCGGCGAATGCATCCGGGCCGCAGATGCGGCCCCACAGAGAAGGAGACGCACCAATGGGCCTGCGCATCAACGACACCGCGCCGGACTTCACGGCCGAGACCACCCAGGGAACCATCGACTTCCACGACTGGATTGGCGACGGCTGGGCCGTCATGTTCTCGCATCCGAAAGATTTCACGCCGGTGTGCACGACGGAACTCGGAGCCATGGCCGGCTATGCGAAAGAATTCGAGAAGCGCGGCGTGAAGATCATCGGCATTTCCGTCGACCCGGTCGAGAGCCACCAGAAGTGGAAGGACGACATCAAGGTGGCAACGGGCCACGCCGTCGACTATCCGCTGATTGCCGACAAGGACCTCAAGGTCGCCAAGCTCTACGACATGCTTCCGGCCAGCGCGGGCGACTCCTCCGAGGGCCGCACGCCGGCCGACAATCAGACGGTGCGCTCCGTCTTCGTCGTCGGGCCGGACAAGAAGATCAAGCTCACGCTGAGCTATCCGATGACCACGGGCCGCAACTTCGCCGAAATCCTGCGGGCGATCGATTCGATCCAGCTGACGGCCAGGCACCAGGTCGCCACGCCGGCCGACTGGAAACAGGGCGAGGACGTCATCATCACCGCCGCGGTCTCGAACGAGGACGCGAAGAAGCGCTTCGGTTCCTTCGATACCATTCTTCCCTACCTCAGGAAGACGAAGCAGCCGTCGGCCTGACGGCCTGCGCCGCACTCTCGATCGGAAACTGCGGGGTGAAACGGAAGGCGGGCCCGAAGGGGCCCGCCAATCCGTCAGCTCACATGATACCGGGATATCTGGTCAGGCGACCTGTTCGACCTGCTGGACCTCGGGGACGAAGTGGCGGAGCAGGTTCTGGATGCCGTGCTTGAGCGTGGCCGTCGAGGACGGGCAGCCAGCGCAGGCGCCCTTCATGTGCAGGAAGACCGTGCCGTTCTCGAAACCGCGGAAGGTGATGTCGCCGCCATCCTGGGCAACGGCGGGGCGCACGCGCGTATCGAGAAGCTCCTTGATTGTGACGACGATCTCCGAATCGGCCTTGTCGTAGAATTCCTCGCCGCTCTCGGCATCCCCGGTGCTTTCGGGTGTGGCCATTACGGGAGCGCCGGACATGAAATGCTCCATGATGGAGCCGAGGATCGCGGGCTTCAGGTGCTGCCATTCCGGCCCGTCCTTGGTGACGGTGACGAAATCATAGCCGAAGAAGACGCCGGTCACTCCCGGGACGTCGAAGATGCGGGCCGCCAGCGGCGACGCCACGCGGGCGGTGTCGGCGTCCCGGAAATCCGCGGTTCCCTCGTTGAGGACGACCTTCCCCGGCAGGAACTTGAGCGTCGCCGGGTTCGGCGTGGCTTCCGTCTGGATGAACATGGCGGGATCTCCTGCCTTTGTAGTTTTGAATAGTTCTAAATAGGCGCAACGGCCGGTCTTATCAAGCAATTCCGCACCGCTCCGGACGGGCGAAGCGGAATGTCTTTTCAGGCGAGGCTTTCGATGTCCTCGTCGGTCAGGTTCGCCGGAACCACCGTCACCGGGATCTGGAACGACGCGCCCTTGCCCGAAATCGACGAGACGAGCGGGCCCGGACCCTCCTTGGAGGAGCCCGCGGCGAGAATGAGAATCGCGATGTCCTGATCTTCCTCGATCAGCGCGTGGATCTCCTCGGAAGGATCGCCTTCGCGGATGACGAGTTCGGCTTCGATGCCCGACCTCGCCCGCACCTTGGACGCCGCCGCGTCCAGCGCCGCCGATGCCGTCGCGTTCGCTTCCTCCCGCATGATCTTTTCGACGCCGAACCATTGCTGGAAATCGCCCGGTTCGATGACGAAGAGGAGGACGAGCGCTCCGCCCGTGCTGACGGCGCGACGGGATGCATACGCCACCGCCCGCTCGCATTCGGGCGTGTCGTCCACGATGGCAAGGAACTTGCGCCGGTGTCCGGCTTCCCGGCTCAGTCGTTTCGAGACCATTCAGTCATCCCGCATCGTTGACGACGACCGCAATCTGCCATCGCGGTCGGGTAGCCGCAAGCTGCCGCAGGAACTCTCCTGTCGCGGTCTCAATCCGTCAGGAGCCCTATGATCTCCCGCACGCCCTTCATCGTGGCTTCCGCCTGCGCGCGAGCGCGCTCTCCGCCGTCGCGCAGGACGCTGTCGACGAAGGCGCGGTCTGCGGAGATGCGGCGCATCTCTCCGGCGATCGGAGCGAGCTTCTCTACCGCGAGGTCGGCGAGCGCCGGCTTGAAGGCCGAGAACTGCTGGCCGCCGAACTCGCCGATCACCTTCTCGCGCGGGCATTCCGCCAGCGCCGCGTAGATGCCGACGAGATTTTCTGCCTCCGGCCTGCCCGTGAGCCCCTCGAGGTCCGACGGTAGCGGCTCGGGGTCCGTCTTGGCTTTCCTGATCTTCTTCGAGATCGTATCCGCATCGTCGGTGAGATTGATGCGGGAGAGGTCCGACGGGTCGGACTTCGACATCTTCTTCGACCCGTCACGAAGACTCATGACGCGCGTGGCCGGGCCTTCGATCAGCGGCTCCGTCAGGGGGAAGAAGCCGTTCACCGTCTCCTCGCCCACTTCCATCTCGACGCCCAGACCGAGCGAAGCGATCCTGGCGGAGAAATCATTGTTGAACTTGGCCGCGATGTCGCGCGTGAGTTCGAGATGCTGCTTCTGGTCGTCGCCAACCGGCACGTGGGTCGCGCGATAGACGAGGATGTCGGCCGCCATCAGGCTTGGATAGGCGAGCAGGCCGAGCGAGGCGTTCTCGCGGTCCTTGCCGGCCTTGTCCTTGAACTGCGTCATCCGGTTCATCCAGCCGATGCGC
The DNA here is from genome assembly GCF_040839445.1 of Aquibium pacificum. Taxonomy (NCBI): domain Bacteria; kingdom Pseudomonadati; phylum Pseudomonadota; class Alphaproteobacteria; order Hyphomicrobiales; family Phyllobacteriaceae; genus Aquibium; species Aquibium pacificum. Next base: position 168,491 of record NZ_JBDPGJ010000002.1, read on the forward strand.
GCCACGCAATTGAATATCCAGGCGAGTTCGGCATGCTGCGGGACGCGGCTCTGGTTGAAGACGATGTGCTTCTGGGGATCGATACCGGAGGCGAGGAACGCCGCCGTGATCGAACGGGTCTGTTCGGCGAGATCGTCGTGGACGAGCTGCGCCGTGATCGAATGCAGGTCGACGACGCAGTAGATGCAGTCATGCGTCTCCTGCAGCGCCACGAACTTGCGGATCGCGCCGAGATAGTTTCCGAGATGGAGGTTTCCGGTCGGCTGGACGCCGGAGAAGACGAGCGGCTTGAAGGCGGACATATATTCCTCGTGGCTTGTGGAGGGCCGTTTCGCGCGCGGCGAAAATCGAGCGGGCTTATGGGCCAAGGCGAGGAGGGGCGCAAGGGGGCGATTGCTTTCCATAACGCAGTGCGTTATACATGAGATCGATGATCCGCAGCTTCGCCGATCGCATTACTGAGAACCTTTGGCGTGGCCTAGGATCGCGGTGATTGCCGCCCGAGATCGCGGACAAAGGCTTGGCCAAGCTTCGCGTGGTGGATGCCGCAGTTTCCCTTGACGACCTGCGCAGCCCTCCGGGCAACCGCCTCGAACTGCTGAAAGGTGAGCGAAAGGGGCAGTACTCGATCCGGATCAATGACCAATGGCGTATTTGTTTCCGCTGGAAAGATGGTGGCGCGAGCGATGTCGAAATCACCGATTATCACCGATGACGGGCACAGGGTGCACAACCCTCATGCCGGCGAAATTCTCCGGTCCGAATTCCTGGAACCACTGAGTTTGTCCCAGAATGCGCTGGCTCGCGCAATTGGGGTCTCACCGCGACGCATCAACGAGATCGTGCTCGGCAAGCGCGCCGTGACCGCCGATACCGACCTGCGGCTCGCGCGCTATTTTGGCATGTCCGAGGGGTTTTTCCTGAGACTGCAGACGAGCTACGATCTTCTGGAGCGCAAACGCGCCCTGGGCGACACGCTCGACAAGATCACGCCCCGGGCGGCTTGATCCGGAATCACCTCTTCCGCCGCCGCACCATGCCCATCAACTGCCTGCGGTCTAGCGCGCCCGTCGCAATTACAATCCCGAAATAGACGATCGCACCCGCAGCGATGATTCCGAGCACGGTCGCGAGCCTTACGATCAGCGTGCCTTCGAGCCATGGTGCCAGCGTCACCTGCAATACCCAGAGGGCGCCGCCCATGACCAGGCCCGCGAGGACGATCAGGCCGCATCGCCGCAGCGTCGCGGGCGAGGGGCGAAAGGCGTCGCGGCGCCAGAGCGTGACGGCAAGCAGTATCACGTTGATCCAGGCCGAGATCGACGTGGCGGCCGCGAGGCCGACATGGCCGTAGAACGGGAACAGCATCAGGCTGCCGGCAATGTTGACCGCGACCGCGATCATCGAAAACCACATCGGCGTCCTCATATCCTCTCTTGCGAAGAAGCCGGGCGAGAAGACCTTGATCAGGACGTAGGCGGGAAGACCGGCCGCAAAGGCGGCCAGTGCCGCCGCCGTCAGCCGTGTCGTCTCACCGGTAAAGGCGCCTCGCTCATAGAGCAGGCTGACGATCGGCTCCGGCATGACAATGAAGCCGACGGCGGCGGGGAAGGTGAGGCCGAGGGCGAATTCCAGCGAGCGGTTCTGCAGGTGCTGCACGTCCTTCTCGTCGCCCGCACCGAGTGCGCGGGAAAGCTCCGGCAGCAGAACCACTCCCACGGCGATGCCGATGACGCCGAGTGGCAGTTGGTTGATGCGGTCGGCATAGTTGAGCAGCGCGATCGCCCCGTCCTGCGCCGATGCGATGATCTGGCCGACGAGCAGGTTTATCTGCGTCACGCCGCCGGTCAGCATGGCCGGCCCCATCAGGAGAAGCAGGCGCTTGACGCTCGGCGTCATCCTCGGACGGCGGAAGCCCATGGAGTAGCCCTCGCGCCCGACTCCCAGGATCAGGAACAGGAGTTGAGCGATGCCGGAGGCGAGCACGCCCCAGGCGAGCCAGACGCCGGTGGTGCGCGAGCCGATGCCGGCGTAGAGCGCCGCGATGAGCACCAGCGACAGGATGACGTTGAGGAGCACCGGCACGATGGCCGCGAGGAAATAGCGCCGCATCGAATTCAGTATCCCCGACAGCATCGCCACCAGCGACATGCAGAAGAGATACGGAAACATGATCCGGGTCATCAGGACCGTTAGGTCGAATTTCTCCGGCGTATCGGCGAAGGCCGGCGCGACGATCGTCCCGACGAGGGCGGGCATGAAGAAGATGGCGAAGACGGAAAGGACCAGCAGCGCGACGACCAGCACCGACAGCACCTCTTCCGCGAAACGGCGCGCGCCGTCCATCCCGTCCGCTTCCAGCTCCTTTGCGAAGAGCGGGATGAAGGCGGTATTGAACGCGCCTTCGGCAAAGAGCCGTCGGAAGAGATTGGGAAAGCGGAAGGCGGCATAGAAGGCGTCAGCGACCGGACCGGCGCCAAGGGCCGCTCCGATCAGCGCCTCGCGCACGAAGCCGAGGACGCGGCTTGCCATCGTCGCCCCGCCGACGCTGGCGAACTTGCCGACGAGGCTCATGACCCTGTTCCGCCTCCCGTGGCGATTTGCCGGACCTGCAGCATCATTCGGCGGCGAGCTTCAGCTTCTGCCCGCGACTGGCGCCGCCGAGTGTTGCGATGAGCCGTTCGCGGATGGCGTCCTGGCGAGTCGGGTTCTCGACCTTCTGGCCGGTCAGATCCGTCACGTAGAAGGTGTCGATCACCTTCTCGCCAAAAGTCGTGATGTGCGCCGAGGTGATGTCCAGCGAAAGGTCCGAGATCGCCCCGGTGATCTCCGACAGCAGCCCCGGGCGATCCAGGCCTTCGACCTCGATCACCGAGAAGCGGTTCGAGAGCGTGTTGCGGATCTCGGCCCGCGGCTCGATGCGGAACGTCTTGTGGCTGCGCTTGGGTTTGGCGCGTTTCTCGATCATTTCGGGCAGCTGGCTGCGGCCCGAAAGCACATCCTCGATGAGCCGTCCGACGCGCGCCCCGCGACGCTGTTCGTCCTCGTCGCGCTCGAATTCGCGGTTGATGAGGATGGTGTCCAGCGCACGGCCGTCCGTGGTGGTGAAAACCTGCGCATCCACGATGTTTGCGCCGGCCGCCGCGCAGGCACCCGCGACAACGGAAAGCAGGCGGGGATGATCCGGCGTCAGGACCGTTATCTCCGTCACCGCCTCGAACGCACGCATCGTCACCGCGGCGTTGAACACCTTTCTCTCCCCATCGGCATGCCGGATGAACTCGGCGTGCCGTACCTGATCTGCCAGATCCACCGTCAGAAGGTAGTTGTCGTAGTGGAGCCTGAGGACGTTCGCACGTTCCCGCTCCGGCCAGCCCGAGAGCGCTTCCGCGAGCTGTTCCCGCGCCTGCTCGGCCCGCTTGGCGCGCGAGACTTCCGAGAACCCGCCGGTCAGCAGGAGTTCGGTCTCGTAGTAGAGAGTGCGCAGCAGCTGTCCTTTCCAGCCGTTCCAGACGCCTGGCCCCACGCCGCGAATGTCGCAGACGGTCAGCACGAGCAGCATCTTCAACCGCTCCACCGACTGCACGACGTCGGCGAAGTCGTCGATGGTCTTGCGGTCGTTGAGGTCCCGCGTCTGAGCCGTCATCGACATCAGGAGGTGATGCTCCACCAGCCAGGCGATCGTCTCGGTCTCGGAGGCCGAAAACCCCATGTGGGGGCACAGCTTGCGGGCGATCTTGGCACCCGCTTCCGAGTGGTCCTCCGGGCGGCCTTTCGCGATGTCGTGCAACAGCAAGGCCGTATAGAGCATCTCGCGCTGCGGCTTCAGGCCGGGCATCAGCTTGTGGGCGAGAGGATGGGCTTTCCCGCCCTCGCCCCGCTCGATCTCGGCCAGCACGCCGATGCAACGCAGCAGATGCTCGTCGACCGTATAGTGGTGATACATGTTGAATTGCATCATCGCGACGATCTTGCCGAAATCGGGGATCAGTTTTCCGAGCACGCCGGCCTCGTTCAAGCGCCTCAGGTTCAGTTCCGGGTTCCGGCCGGAAGTCATCACGTCCATGAACAGCCGGTTCGCTTCCCGGTCGCGGCGAAGGTTGCGGTCGATCAGGTTCAGCGAGCGCGTGACCAGCTTGAGCGCGTCGGGGTGGAACTCCAGCCCGTGCTTGTCGGCGAACCAGAACAGGCGCAGGAGATTGACCGGATCGCGCTCGAAGACCCCCTCGCTGGCGATATTGATGCGATCATTGTCGATGATGAAATCCGACGTTCCCGCGAGCTTGCGCCGCCGGCGCTGGAAGCTCTGGAGCAGGCGGTTGAAGCCCGGGACGTGCTTGGCCTGCTCCTCCTCGAGCGCGGCGCAGAAGATGCGGGTCAGGTCGCCCACCTCCTTGGCGATCAGGAAGTAGTGCTTCATGAAACGCTCGACCGCCGACAGCCCGGGATGGCTCGTGTAGCCGAGCCTTTCGGCGATATCGCGCTGGATGTCGAAATGCAGGCGCTCCTCCGCCTTGCCCGTCTGGAAATGGAGGTGGCAGCGCACCGCCCAGAGGAAATCCTCCGCCTTGCGGAACTGGAGATATTCCTTGCGCGTGAAGACGCCCTTCTCCACGAGCTCCTCGCCGGTGCGGACGCGATAAAAGTACTTTGCGATCCAGAACAGCGTGTGCAGGTCGCGCAGCCCGCCCTTGCCGTCCTTCACGTTGGGTTCGACCAGGTACCGGCTGGCGCCGACCTTGCGGTGACGCTCGTCGCGTTCGGCGAGCTTCGCCTGCACGTATTCGGCGCCCGTGGAACTGACGACCTCCCGGTCGAAGCGCTTCACAAGTTCTTCGAACAGACCGGTGTCGCCCCAGATATAGCGCGCCTCCAGCACGGCAGTGCGGATGGTGACGTCCGTGCGGGAAAGGCGCACGCATTCGTCGATGTTGCGGGTCGCATGGCCGACCTTCAGGCCGAGGTCCCACAGCATGTAGAGCAGGTATTCGACCACCTGTTCGCCCCAGGGCGTCTGCTTGTAGGGCAGGAGGAAAAGCAGGTCGATGTCGGAACCTGGTGCCAGTGTACCGCGGCCATATCCACCCACCGCAACGACCGTCATCCTCTCGCCTACCGACGGGTTCTTGGACCGGTAGACGTGCGTGACCGCGAAGTCGTAGAGGGCACGAATGACCTCATCCATCAGGTGCGACAGCCGGGCGGCGCAAGCCGTTCCGCCACCATCTTCCATCAGCATCGCCTCGGCCTTGCGATGACCCGCGGCCAGTGTCTCGCGCAGCTTCAGGAGAACGGAGGCGCGTATTGCGGGCGTCGATCCGTCGCCGCTGTCCGCCACGGTCAGCGCGGTCAAATCGCGGCGAAGCGCCTCACCGTCGATCATTTCTTCCAGCTTGAGGGATGTCTTCGCCATCAGTGCCGCGTCGTCCGAATGTCTGGGCGCGGTCTATAGCGCGAAACATGGAAGATGGATACGGGAGGGGCCGGCGCGTCAGGCGGCGTTTCGACGGGGAACGGTTTCGAAGGACCTGGTGCGCACGAAGCGCGAAAAGCGATCGCAATCCAGCGGACACGAGATGAGATACCCTTGCGCGAAGTCCACGCGCGCGGTGTCCGCTTCCAGTTGCGCCAGCCGTTCTGCGGTCTCGACACCTTCCACAACGATTTTCCGGCCCGCCGCGTGAACCATGTCGATGGCGTGCCGAAGCATCTCGGACATGATGCTGCCGATGGGAGCCATGGCGAAGGAGCGATCCAGCTTGACGCCATCCACGTCGAGTTCGGCGAGGTGCCTGAGGGTGGAATAGCCGGTGCCGAAATCATCCATGTAGACCTTGAACCCCGCCTGGCGGAGCGCGCGGATATGTGACTGACCTTCTCCGATGTCGACGTCATCGCACTCGACGATCTCGAGCACCAGTTCGAAACGGTCCTTCGCCGCCTCGAAAATGGAGAAGGTGCGTATGAGTGACGCGGCATCCAGTTCACGGGGGAAGACGTTGAAATTCACCTGAAGACAGCGGTCGCCGAACGGCGCCTCGCTCAGATCGCGGTACGCCCTGTCCACGACGAGACCGGTAAAGTGTGACGTGAGATTGTGCTTCTGCACGAATGGCAGGAAGCGATCCGGGGAGACGATCGTATCGTCGATGTCGCGCCAGCGGGCGAGCACCTCGCACCCGACCACCGCCCTGGTCTTCACCTCGATGATGGGTTGGTAGACGCAAACGATCGAGCTTTCGTCCAGGGTTCGCAGGAAACGCGCCTCGAACGACCAGTAGCGGCGCAGGAACCCGAGCGAGATCCGCGTGATCCAGCTGGCGATGGTGCCGGCAAGAATAAGGAGGACCGCCACCGGAAGCTTGCTGTTCGCCACCAGTTCCGCGACCGACGCCCGCGTCGCGATGCAGTGGAACCCTTCGGGCACGCAGACAGTCTGGCGCAGGGCGGAAAGCCCGTCGATCCATCCCAGCCGTTGCGAAAGCTGTACGTCCTGATGGACCCACTCGTGACCGCTTCGATGCCACCAGCGACCATTGGGCGCGACAAGGACCGCCTCGGCCTTGATCCAGGTAGGCAGCGGAAGCTTGAGATCCTGGCGCGGTACCACGGTGGCGAACTGATCCTGGAGGACGATGGTGCCGGCCAGCCCCGGCAGCCCGGCGAAACTTACGTCGCGATCGATCCAGAACGCCTTTCCGTCCCCGGTCGTGAAGTCGGGCTCGCCAAGTTGCACCGGTTCGGTAAAGCGATTGGCGTTCAAGGAGCAGTGGACCTCGCCCCCGGGCGCGTAGAAGAACTCGTTGAGCCCGTCCGGCAGATAGGCGACCTTCCTCATATGCAGATAAAACTCCGGCGAGCACGGCGTGGCCGTGACATCCGCGCGAAGCGCCTGGAAGGCGGATTGGATGCCTTCTTCGAGGCGGGCGAACTGCTCGAGCCCCACCTGCGCATCCTGTCGCATCGCCTCGCGGACCTGCATGTAGCTGAACGCCGCGAGCAGCAGGGCGACGCCGATGAATGAGGCGACCCACACGGCCAGCCCGATCAGCTTCAGGTTGCGCGTCGAAACGAATATGCCGGCGAGCTTGGCCATCAAGAAATCCCCTGCCGGCGAGCCTGCCCCGAAAGGCTCAAGACCGAGTTAATGTCTGAATGTTCTCGCGCTGATTGAAATTGCCCGGCAGATGCGGCGCCGGGCGGTCTTCGGACAGCTCGCTCAGGGCCGAGCCAGATTCCAATCACGCGTCGCTCATAAAGAGTTGAACGCCGTGCGGTCGCCATCGGAGCGCGACCGCCTACCCTTAGCGCGAGGGGATTGATGCCGCCCGGCAACGGCCCCTGGACATTCAGCCAACGGAGTACGCCATGCACATCACCCGACGCGGAACGCTCTTGCTCGGACTATCCGGTCTTGCGACGATCGGCGGGACGACCATCATGCCCTACGCGGCACGCGCCCAGGACGGTCTGGGCGACACCTATGAGACCGACAGCGGCCAGATCACCATCCGCCCGATCTCGCACGCCTCGTTCGTCATGACCACGCCTGGCATGACGATCTACAACGATCCCGTGGGCGGAGCGGCGGCCTACGAGGGACAGCCCGCGCCGGATCTCATCCTCATTACCCACGAGCATGGCGATCACTACGACGCGGAAACGCTTTCCGCGATCGTCGCCGACAATACCCGCCTCGTGACGAACCCTGCGGTCTACGACATGCTTCCCGAGGGCCTTAAGTCGAAAGCCACCGCGATCGGCAACGGCGAGAGCACCACGGTGGACGGCATGGAGATCAACGCGATCCCCGCGCACAACACCACGGAAGGCCGACTCCAGTACCATCCCAAGGGCCGCGACAACGGCTACGTGCTCTCGATCGACGGGCGGCGCGTCTACATCGCCGGCGACACGGAAGACATTCCCGAGATGCGCGCCCTGGAAGACATCTTCATCGCCTTCGTACCCATGAACCTGCCCTATACGATGGATGTGGACCAGGCCGCCTCTGCGGTTGCCGAGTTCGCACCGCAGTATGTCTATCCCTATCACTATCGCGACAGCGATCCCGATGCGTTCGCCGCGAGGGTCAGGGAGTCGGAAGCGGAAACAGACGTCGTGATGGGACCCTGGTACGGTTGACGAGGCTGGCCGGCGGAACGGCGTTCGCCGCCGTTTCGCCTGCCGCTGACTGAAAGCTTTTCAAGTACCTGCGCAAAAAACCGGCCACCCAGCGGTTGCCGCGTTCGGAACCGCCAGGGCTCCCAGTCTGTTGTCCACGGCAACAGGACAAGGAGCCCTTTTCAATGGACGTGATCAGGATATTGGCAGCCATCATCCTCCCGCCCCTAGGCGTTTTCCTCCAGGTCGGGATCGGCCTGCATTTCTGGCTCAACATTCTCCTCACGCTCCTGGGCTACATACCCGGCATCATCCACGCGATCTGGGTGGTCCTGCGCAAGTAGCGGGAGCGACAGCCGGCGAGCGCGGGCTCAGCGACGATCCTCGTCGGGGCGGAGCCAGACGAAATCGTATGGTGCGAGACTGAAGCTCTCGCCACACGTGACTGGATTGCGGCCGCTCGAGCCGGTCAGGATCGGCACCAGCCGCTCGCCGCCTTCCATGACGTCGATCTTTGCCTCGATCGTCTCATCCGACAGGTTGTGGACCGTCACGATACTGTTGCCGCGCCACGAACATTTCAGCCCCAGCAACCGCGAATCGAGTTCCAGAACCTCCCATTTCCCCCAGCCGATATCCGGCACCGCCCGGCGGGTCCTGATCAGGCTGCGGATGAAGTTCAGCAGCGAATCCGCGTCGTTGTTCTGGGCGTCAATGTTGACGCGGGCGTAGCCGTAGTCGCCCTCTTCCGTCATTTCACGAACGAGTTCGTCGGGTCGGCAGACGGAAAAGCCGCCATTTTTCCGGGACGACCACTGCAATGGCGTACGGACCGCCTCGCGCTCCTTGAGATCGAGGTTCTCGCCCATGCCGATCTCCTCGCCGTACCAGATGACGGGCGTACCCGGCAGGGCGAACATCAGGCTGTAGGCGAGCCTGAGCCGGCGCGGGTCGCCTTCCAGCATCGGCGCCAGCCGCCTGCGAATGCCGCGATCGTAGACGGTCATGCCCGGATCGGGCGCCATCGCATCGAAGACCTCCTGACGCTCCAGGCTCGACAGGCGCCCGAGATCGAGTTCGTCGTGGTTCCGCAGGAACGTGCCCCACTGACCCTCGACCGGCAGGTCCGGCATCATGGCAAGGACACGCCGGATCGGCTCGGCATCCTTGCGGACGAAGCCGAGGAACATGTGCTGGTTGAGCATGAAGTTGAAGACCATATGCATGCGATCGCCGTCCGCGCCGAAATAGTCGGTGACCTCCTTCATGGTCACGTTGGCTTCGGCAAGCATGACCGACTCGGCGCGGCGCCACGAGAGCAGGCGGCGCAGGTCGGACAGGTAGTCGGCGGGGTTTCCCTCGGGCCGCTCCTTCAGCCCCTTGTACTCGATCAGGAACGGGACAGCGTCTATCCGAAAGCCCGAGACGCCGAGCTGGAGCCAGAAGCCCATGATCTTGTCGATCTCTTCCCGCACTTCGGGATTGGCGGTGTTGAGATCGGCCTGATGCCTGTAGAAGCGGTGCAGGTACCAGCTCTTCGCCTTGCGGTCGTAAGTCCAGATCGCCTTCTGTACGCCGGGGAAGACGACGCCTTCGTGGATGTTCTCCGGCTTTTCGTCCGACCAGACGTACCAATCCCTGTACGGCGAGTTCGGGTCGCCGCGCGCGCTCTGGAACCAGGGATGGTCGATGGAGGTGTGGTTCACGACCAGATCGACGAGGACGCGCATGCCCCGGTCGTGTGCCGCGCGGGTGAAGGCTACGAAGTCGCCCAGAGAGCCGAGCCGCGGATCGACGCCGTAGAAATCCGAGATGTCGTATCCATTGTCCCGGTTGGGGCTCGGATAGAACGGCAGCAGCCAGATGCAGTTGGCGCCGAGCGACTCTATATAGTCGAGCCGGTCCGCGAGCCCGCGGAAATCGCCGACGCCGTCGCCGTTCGAATCCATGAAGGCGTCCACGTCGACGCAATAGATGACCGCGTTCTTGTACCAGAGGTCCAGCATCGGCAAACCCGTCCCGTTTCAATGTGGCATGACAACGGTTCCCGCGCGGTCACGTTCCGGTGCTCGGAGGGCACTTCGATTGGTCAAACCTCACCGAGCGTCACCAGAATCCCCTCGTTCGGCCGCAGCGCCACCGAACCATCCAGTTCCTCGCCGGTGCGGTCCAGAGCCGTGGAAAGCACGATGCGTGCCTTCGTTCCGCGGGGCAATGCGCTGGAACGGTTCTCCTGGCTGAAGTTCAGGGCGATGCGGAAGCGCTCGTCGCCGTGGCGGCGCTCGTAGGCAAGGACATTTCCCTCGGTGCCGCCGAGTTCGAAGGAACCGACCCTCAAGGCGGCATGGCTTTGACGGAAATGGATCAGCTGGTGATAGAGCGCCAGGATCGAGTGCTCGTCCTCGCGAAGGCAGGCGACGTTGCATTCCCGGTGATCCATGGCGAGCGGGAGCCAGGGCTTTCCTCCGGTGAAACCCGCATTGTCCGTGGGTTCCCACTGCATCGGCGTCCGGGCCGGATCGCGCCCCAGGCCCAGACCCGGCTCGTTCTTCTCCCACGGATCCTGGACGGCCTCGGGCGGGATCTGGACGTTACCGAGACCGATCTCTTCGCCGTAGTACATGGTGGGCGTTCCGCGAAGGGTCAGGAGCAGCATCCCGGCGAGCCGCGCCTGTTCCAGCCCAACGCGGGTGGCGATCCTCTTCTGGTCGTGGTTGCCCAGGACCCAGTTCGGCCAGCCGCCGTAGGGGAGCTTGTCCTCGTATTCGACAATCAGCCTGGCGATCTCCTCCGCGCGCCAGCTGGCCTGGAGTAGCTGGAAGTTGAACGGCAGGTGCGCGCCCTTCAGATCCGCGCCATAATAGGCGACAAGCCGCTCGAGTGGCAGGTAGATCTCGCCGATCAGGACACGTTCGGGATATTCCTGCAGGACCGACCGCATCTCGGCGATCACCTCATGCACCTCCGGCTGGTCCGCGGAGTAGACCTGCAGGAACCGGTTGATTTCCGCCTGGCCGGGCTGGAAGGAGGGGTTCGGCGGGTTGTCGCGGAACCGCTCGTCCTTGATGAGGTGCCAGATGACGTCGACGCGGAACCCGTCGACACCGCGGTCGAGCCAGAAGCGCATGGCATCGTACATGGCTTCGCGGACTTCGGGATTGCGCCAGTTGAGGTCGGGCTGCTCTTTCAGGAATGCGTGATAGTAGTACTGGCCGGTGGCCTCGTCCCACTGCCAGGCGGAGCCGCCAAAATTGCTGATCCAGTTGTTGGGCGGGCCGCCATCGGGAGCGGCGTCGCGCCAGATGTACCAGTCGCGTTTGTCGTTGTCCCGCGACTGGCGGCTTCGTTGAAACCAGGGATGTTCCTCGGAGGTGTGGTTCGGCACGAAATCGAGGATCACCTTGAGATCGCGGGCGTGCGCATCTTCCACCAGCCGCTCGAAGTCCTCCATAGTCCCGAACATCGGATCGACGCCACGATAGTCGCAGACGTCGTAGCCGAAATCGGCCATGGGCGAGGGATAGAAGGGCGAGATCCAGATGGCCTCGACGCCGAGCCAGGCAAGATAGTCGAGCCGGCGGCGAATGCCTTCCAGGTCGCCGATCCCGTCTTCGTTGGTGTCCTGAAAGGATCGCGGATAGATCTGGTAGACGATCCCGCGCTTCCACCAGGTCTGGTCCGGCATGTGAGCACTCCCGTGGCTGTTCACAGGATGCAATACACCGCGCCCGCAAACTGTTCCGAGCGGAATGCGCCTGAATGACCCATCGGGTCACGCGATCGTGCCGGACCCTTGCCGGATCCGGCACGATCGAAGGGTTGTCGCCGTGATCGGGCAACCCAGGCTTTTCCTAGAGGACGATGACCTTGGCGCCGTTCTCGGCCCGCTCGTAGAGGTCGATGATGTCCTGGTTGATCAGCCTGATGCAGCCCGACGACATCGCCTGGCCGATGGAATTCCACTCCGGCGTGCCGTGCAGGCGGTATCCGGTATCGCCGCCCTTGTTGAACAGATAGAGCGCCCGTGCGCCAAGCGGGTTCATCAGACCGGGCGGCATGCCGCCGCGCCATTTTGCAAGCTCCGGCTGCCGGCCTATCATTTCCGACGGCGGGGTCCAGGTCGGCCACTCGCGCTTCATGGCCACCCGCGCGGTGCCCTTCCACTCGAAGCCCTCGCGCCCGACGCCGATGCCGTAGCGCATTGCCTTGCCTTCCGGCATGACGAAATAGAGGAACTTCTCGTTCGTATCGACGATGATGGTGCCCGGCTTCTCCTTGGTGTCGTAACGGACGGTCTGCCGATGATACTTCCGCGGCACCTTCGAGATGGGGATGGACGGCAGCTGGTAGCCGGAATCCTTCTTCGATCCGTACGAAGAAGAAAACATGCTGATGGTGCCGTCGGACGTACAGCCCGCGAGTGCCGTCGCCAGTGCCAACCCCGCCGCGACGACGATTGCTCTTGTTCTCATGCTTCGATCCCGATTGAAGGCCCTGCCCGATTCGAGCCATGATTAGGTCCGAAATCTTAACGGCAGTTTACCTTGATTTTGCCAAGCCTCATCGGCACCGGCGCGTCCCCACGGGCGGAATTCAGCCACAATTATTGCAGATCGGCAACATTTTCGTTCCCCGAGCCCCGACCGGTCCCGCGACCGGCGCCATGGCAGGAGCTTTTATGCACCGGCTGGGCGGAAGGTTTCGCTTCGAACCCGTTGGTGGCATTCTGCGCCGATGCCTATTGTCTCGCCGATTCCTTACAATCCCCTCGCCGACGGCCGCCAGTCGGAACGCGCCCTTCTGGTCCGGCGCGGCGTGCAGCGCATGCTCCTGCAGATGAACGCGCACGTCCTGCCGGAGCTTTCGCTCGCGTCCGGCCGGCGGGCCGATCTGATCGCGATCACCCGCAATGCCGAGATCTGGATCATCGAGATCAAGTCCTCGGTGGAAGATTTCCGCGTCGACCGGAAATGGCCGGAGTACCGGCTTAACTCGGACCGCTTCTTCTTCGCCACGCACCCCGAGGTCCCGGCGTCGATCTTTCCGGAGGAATGCGGGTTCATCCTGTCCGACGGCTACGGCGCGGAGGTGGTCCGCGACGCCCCGGAGCATCGGCTGGCGCCGGCGACCCGTAAGTCTCTTTTGATGCGGTTCGCACGGGCGGGTGCCTCGCGACTGCTCGCCGCCGAACTGGCCGGCGTTCCGGTGCCGTCGATCGAAGGCGAGAGCGACTGACCGCAACGGCACGCCGCCGGACCGTCCAATTCGGGAGAGGCCACGGACGCCGTAGCGTCGGGAAGACGCGCTTTTGAAGCACCGCCTGACCGATGCGATCATCGAACCCCGGCCGGTCCAGCGGAATGCTCGGCGCGTCCAGCGGCGAACCTGAATCAGCGGCCGCTATCCCGGCGTATTTCCGGGCGGGAAGGCGTTGACGCGTAGCCGAAGCTCGATTATAAGCCCGCACCACTGAGGCGGCCCATCCGGCCGCCCGTTTGTTTTCGCGCCTGCCGGCACCGGAGTGGCGCGGACCGTTTGACAACGAGAGAGGCACCATGGCCAATACGAGCTCGGCCAAGAAGGCTACGCGCAAGATCGCCCGCCGGACCGAAGTTAACAAGAACCGCCGTTCGCGCGTGCGGACCTTCGTCCGCAAGGTCGAGGAGGCGCTGGCTTCCGGAGACAAGGCGGCGGCCGAGATGGCTTTCAAGGACGCGCAGCCTGAGCTGATGCGCGCCGCGACGAAAGGCGTCCTGCACAGGAACACCGCGTCCAGGAAAGTGTCCCGGCTGGCGCAGCGTTTGAAGGCTCTTGGCGCCTGACGCATCGTCACAACGGCTAAGCAATTCTTGATGAAGCCCGGCGGCGACGCCGGGCTTTTCGTTTGCGTACAAGGGCTTGCATATGGCTATATGGGGCGGTCCGAAAACCACGCGCGATTTCGTTTGCCGGCATAACCATCCGGCGCAGTCAGGTAGGGACGGGTGCCCTTGAACCCCGCAAGTGACACGCCGGATTTATTGAACGAAAACAGTGTCTTGCGGAAGGATGTCCACAGCTTGTTCATCGAGCGTCCCGCCCCCGCGTGAATTAAATATGTCAAGTAGAAAATTATCATTTTTTTAATAGCCGCATACGCAAAATACCCGGTTTGGGAAAAGGTTGATTCACAAAGCAATTATCCGAACGGTTGAGTCGGGCACCACGAATTCAACCCCTCCGGCTGCCGTGATTCGTTAAAAAACCATGGCTCTCGGACTTGCCCTTCAGGGCTGCATTTCCTAAACTTCAAAGCATCGAAAGGGACAGGGCCGAGGGCCTTCATACCCAGAAAATTCGAACCGTTCGAACGCCGGATCATTCCGGCGAACGCTAGAGTTTTGCCCTTTCGAGGCGGCGGTCAGCGTCGCGTTCAGCGTAAGGTGAGGACGAGTGTCTCTTGGCGTATGCGCCAGGACGGGGTTCTTGCGCTGTCCGGAACTGGGAAGGCGCGGGAGCGCCAAAGAGAGTGGGCACATGCCGCCTCGAGGGGCGGCATAGAAACGGGGACGCGTAACAACGAGTGCGGTCTCAGGCCGCGTAAGAAAATCGAGGACGTTCGCGACTGTTCGGTTGCGAGCGAGAGGGTAGCTTTGAGGAATGAAGAGGAACGAGGACATGTTCGGCGGGATTGAAACGGGGGACCGTGCGGGGCTCCCTTTCATTATCAACAACGGTGGAGAAAGCACGATGCGCGGCGGAGCCTCGGAAGCCCACTCCATCTTCGAGAGGTTGCGGGCTCAGTTGCAGGCGCGCGTTGGCGCGGATGTCTATTCGAGCTGGTTTGGCCGGATGAAGCTAGCGGAAGCTTCGCGCGGCGTGGTCAGGCTGTCAGTCCCGACCGCGTTCCTGCGTTCCTGGATCAACAACCATTATCTGTCGCTCATCACCGAACTCTGGAAGAAGGAGCAACCGGAGATCCTGCGCCTGGAAATCGTCGTTCGTAGCGCGACCAGGTCGGCACCCGGACTGATCGAGGCCGAGCCGGCCCCTGCCAAGCCGGCCACGCGTGCGCCGCAGACGGCGCTGGGCAGCGGCGTCCTGGCGGCGCCGAAGCAAACCCAGCCTCGTGCCGCCGTCAGGGACAGTGCTCCGCGGCAGAGCGTTCTCGGATCCCCGCTGGACGGACGTTATACGTTCGACAGTTTCGTGGACGGCCCTTCGAACCGGGTCGCATTCGCGGCCGCGCGCACAGTGGCGGAGAACGCCTCGACGTCGATCCGTTTCAATCCGCTCTTCGTCCACGCTTCGGTGGGGTTGGGCAAGACGCATCTGCTCCAGGCGATCGCCGCCGAGTCGCTCGCTCGGCGCCCCGGCTCGCGCGTCGTCTATCTGACGGCGGAATACTTCATGTGGCGCTTTGCCACCGCGATACGCGACAACAACGCCCTGACCCTCAAGGAACAGCTTCGCGACATCGATCTGCTCATCATCGATGACATGCAGTTCCTGCAGGGGAAGTCGATCCAGCACGAGTTCTGCCATCTGATCAACATGCTGCTCGACAGCGCCAAGCAGGTCGTCGTTGCGGCCGACCGTCCCGCCTCGGATCTGGAATCGCTGGAACCGCGCGTCAGGTCGCGGCTGCAGGGCGGCGTGTCGCTCGAGATGTCGGCCCCGGATATGGCGATGCGTCTGTCCATGCTCAGGCAGCGGCTGGAAGCGGCCCGATCGGAAGACCAGACGCTGGCGATCCCGGACGAGATCCTGGAGCATGTCGCGCGGACCGTCACCGGAAGCGGCCGCGAGCTCGAAGGCGCCTTCAACCAGCTCCTGTTCCGGCAGTCGTTCGAACCTCAGCTGACGATCGATCGCATCGACGAACTGCTCGGCCACATGTTCCGCTCGGGCGAGCCGAAGCGGGTGCGGATCGAGGATATCCAGCGCATCGTGGCGCGCCACTACAACGTGTCCAAGACCGAGCTGCTCTCCAACCGGCGCACCCGCACGATCGTCAAGCCCCGGCAGGTGGCGATGTATCTGGCCAAGGTGATGACCCCGCGCTCCCTGCCCGAGATCGGGCGCCGGTTCGGAGGTCGCGATCACACGACCGTGTTGCATGCGGTGCGCAAGATCGAAGGTCTCTCGGGCACCGACGAGAAGCTGGAGCAGGAACTGGAGCTGCTGCGCAGGCTCATCAACGACCAGGCGGCCTGACCGCTCGCGGCGATGCGGCGGACCCGGGCGCTTTTCCCCCGGTGAAAGCCTGTGCGAGGCCGCGAAGGCCTTGCGCGGGCTTGCGTTTGCCGCGCTTTTCCTGTCATTTTGACCCTCGTTGTCGGCCCGTTTCGGGCCGTTCGTTTCTGCGCTTCGCGCTCGAAGCACCCCTGATCACGAGACCGGTCCGTCATGCGCGTCACACTCGAACGTTCCAACCTTCTCAAGTCGCTCAATCACGTGCATCGCGTGGTTGAGCGTCGCAACACGATTCCGATCCTGTCGAACGTGCTGCTGAAGGCCGACGGCGCGGTTCTGGAGCTGAAGGCCACCGATCTCGATCTCGAAGTCACCGAAGCGACCGCCGCGCAGATCGAGCAGGCCGGGGCGACGACTGTTCCGGCGCATCTGCTCTACGACATCGTGCGCAAGCTGCCCGACGGCGCCGAGGTGATGCTGAAGACCGACGCGGAAGGTCACACCATGTCGGTGATCTCCGGCCGGTCCAGCTTCAAGCTGCAGTGCCTGCCGCAGTCGGATTTCCCGGAGCTGACCGCGGGGTCCTTCTCGCACATCTTCCGCCTCGAAGCGCCGGCGCTGAAGGGCCTGATCGACAAGACGCAGTTCGCGATCTCCACGGAAGAGACCCGCTACTATCTCAACGGCATCTTCCTGCACACGCACGAGAGCGGCGGCAAGCTCATGCTGCGCTCGGTCGCCACCGACGGTCACCGGCTTGCGCGCGCGGAAATCGAGGCTCCGGCCGGTTCCGAGGGCATGCCGGGCATCATCATCCCGCGCAAGACGGTCAGCGAGCTCCAGAAGCTCGTCGACAATCCGGACGTGAAGGTTGTCGTGGAATTGTCGGACACGAAGATCAGGCTGACGATCGGGAGCGTCGTTCTGACCTCGAAGCTCATCGACGGCACGTTCCCGGACTATCAGCGGGTCATTCCGTCGGGCAACGACAAAAAGCTCGTCATCGATCGCCAGAGCTTCGCGGCGGCGGTCGACCGCGTCTCCACCATCTCCTCGGAACGCGGGCGCGCGGTCAAACTGTCGATCGCCGACGGCCAGGTGACGCTGACGGTCAACAATCCGGATTCCGGCAGCGCGGTCGAGGAGATCGCGGCCGACTACGATTCGGATCCCGTCGAGATCGGCTTCAACGCCCGCTACCTGCTCGACGTGGCGGCGCAGCTCACCGGATCGGAAGCCCAGTTCATGCTCGCCGATGCCGGCTCGCCGACCCTGATCACCGACCTCGCGGACGAGCAGGCACTCTACGTCCTGATGCCGATGCGCGTCTGAGGCCGTGGCCGACGGGCATCGCGACGGAGCCTCCGGGCCTTCCGCGGCCGCGATCAGACGGCTCAAGCTGACGGATTTCCGCAACTACACGGGCCTTTCGGTCGATTTCGCGCCGGGCGCCGTCGTGCTTTCCGGAGAGAACGGCGCGGGCAAGACCAATCTGCTGGAAGCGATCTCGCTCCTGTCGCCCGGACGGGGGCTTCGCCGCGCGCCTTACGCGGAACTGGTACGCGAGGGCGCTCCCGGGGGCTTTGCCGTCCACGCGCGGGTCGAGAGCCCGTCGGGAGAAGCCGAGATCGGCACCGGCGCGGGTGAAGCCGCCGCAGAAGGAGACGGGGGGCGCAAGGTCCGCATCAACGGCGCGCCCGCGCGGTCGGCCGACGAGATGCTCGAATGGCTGCGCGTCATGTGGCTGACGCCGGCGATGGACGGGCTCTTCACGGGACCGGCTTCCGAGCGTCGGCGCTTCCTCGACCGGCTCGTGCTGACCATCGATCCGGCCCATGGCCGCCGCGCGCTCGACTACGAGAAGGCGATGCGCGGCCGCAACCGCCTGCTGGCGGAGAACGCGCGCGACGCTGCGTGGTTTTCAGCTATCGAGGCCCAGATGGCCGAGACGGGCGCCGCGATCGCGGCGGCGCGCTTCGAGATGGTGAGGTTGCTCAAGGCCATGATCGAGCGGGCGCCCGACACGGGTCCGTTCCCGAAGGCCGACCTGGCGCTTTCCGGCATGCTGGAGGAAGGACTGGCGGCCGGAGCGTCCCTCGACGCGGAAGAAGCGTTCCGCCGCCGCCTGGCGGAGGGGCGGGAACGCGACCGGGCCGCCGGCCGCACGCTCGAGGGGCCGCACCGGTCGGACCTCCTCGCGCGCCACCGCCCCAAGGATATGCCCGCGGAACTGTGCTCCACCGGCGAACAGAAGGCACTGCTGGTCGGGCTCGTGCTGTCGCATGCGCGGCTGACCGGAGAGATCGCGGGCATGGCGCCGGTGCTCCTGCTCGACGAGATCGCCGCGCATTTCGACCACCGCCGCCGCGCCGCCCTGTTCGACATTCTGGAGGACCTCGGCTGCCAGGTCCTCATGACCGGGACCGAGCGCGAACTCTTCTCCGCGCTGGAGGGACGGGCACAATTCCTGTCCGTGTCGGGAGGCACAGTTCGCGCGGACGAGCCCGGCTGACTTTCCCGGTGCGCGCGCTTATGATCCCCTCATGACACAGAGCCGCGCCGAACCGCTGACCCCCGAGGAACTGGAGCGCTATGCGCGCCACATCGTGCTGCCGGAGATCGGCGGACCGGGCCAGCAGAAGTTGAAGCGCGCCCGCGTGCTGGTGATCGGGGCGGGAGGGCTCGGCGCGCCGGTGCTGGAATATCTCGCCGCCGCCGGCGTCGGTACGCTCGGCATCGTCGACGACGACACCGTCTCCCTCTCCAATTTGCAGCGACAGGTGATCCACGATACCGGCGCGGTCGGGAAGGCCAAGGTCGACAGCGCAGCGGAGACCATTGCGAGGATCAATCCGCATGTCGCGGTGGAACGGCATCGGGTTCGCCTCGACGCCGGGAACGCCGGAAAGCTGGTCTCTGCATACGATCTCGTCATCGACGGTTCGGACAATTTCGATACCCGGTACGTGGTCGCTGACGCCTGCGCGGCGGCGGGCAAGCCTCTGGTGGCGGCGGCGGTGGGACGTTTCGACGGGTCGCTGACGGTGCTGAAACCCTTCGAGAGAGGGCCGGACGGCGAGCCCCTTCCCTCGTATCGCGACCTCTTTCCCGAACCGCCGCCGGCAGGCCTTGTGCCCTCATGCGCGGAAGCCGGCGTGCTCGGCGCGCTGACGGGCGTGATGGGGACGCTGCAGGCCATGGAGGCGATCAAGCTCATCGCGGGCATTGGCGAGCCGCTGGTCGGCCGCCTGCTGCTCTACGACGCGCTCGGCGCGCGCTTCGACGTGATGCGCTACCGCGCCCGGCGCGAGGCGGCCGAGTAGGAGAGTGGCGCTCGACCTCACCGACGAGGAACGCGCGGTCGCGGCCGGCCGGGACGGAGAAGGCGCGGCGATGGCCATGCGCATCCTGGCCGAGAGCGCGCGGCTCCTCGGCGCGACGGAGCTGATCCCGGTCAGGTCGGCTCATATCGACGGCGCGCTCTATCATGGCGATTCCGGAACTCTCTTCGCCGAAAGGCTGGTAGCCGGCGGGGCGAAGGTCGCGGTGCGGGCGACGCTGAACGTCGGCGCGCTGGACCTGACCGGCAGCTGCCGGGTGCGGCTCGAAGGGGCCGAGCGCGACATGGCGCGGCGGATGATGCGGGCGTATCGCGAACTCGGCTGCGAACCCTCCTGGACCTGCGCGCCCTACCAGGCCGGGCATCGGCCGGAGAAAGGCACCGACGTTGCCTGGGGGGAATCCAACGCCGTCGTCTTCTGCAACTCCGTTCTCGGCGCGCGCACAAACCGGTACGGCGATTTCCTCGACATCGCCTGCGCCATCGCCGGGCGGGCGCCGGACACCGGGCTGCACCGGGTGGAGAACAGGCGGGCGCGGGTCGTGTTCGACGTCTCCGCCCTGCCCGCGCCGTTCCTGTCGTCGGAGATCGCGTGGCCGGTGCTGGGGAGTCTTTTCGGGCGCGAGATCGGCAGCGCGGTCGGGGTCGTCACGGGAATCACCGGCCACCCGGGCGAGGATGCGCTGAAGGCCTTCGGGGCGGCGGCGGCTTCGACGGGGGCGGTGGGGCTGTTCCACATCGCGGGCGTGACGCCGGAGGCGCCGGACCTCGAGGCGGCGCTGGGCGGGCAGCCGGCGGTGGCGACTGTCGCGGTGACACCGGCCATGGCGCTCGACGCGCAGCGGCGGCTGTCGACCGCGGAAAGGGCCGACCGGATCGACGCGGTGGCGATCGGCAGCCCGCATCTTTCGCCCCGCGAACTGGACGCGCTGGAGCGGCTGGTGGCCGGGCGGCGGCTCGCCGTGCCGCTCTTTGCCTGCACCGGACGGCATGCCCTCGACGCCTTCGGCCCCGACCGGCGCGCGGCACTGGAGCGGGCGGGGGTGGTTATCGTCGCCGACACCTGCGTGGTGGTGACGCCGATCATGGCGGAGGTGGCGGGCGGCGTGCTGATGACGAATTCGGGAAAATTCGCCCAGTACGCGCCGGGAAACACGGGATACGCGGTGCTCTACGCATCGCTGGCCGACTGCGTGGAGAGCGCGGTGACGGGACGTCCGGTGCTGCGGGAGCTTGCCGCGTGATGGCGGCGCGGGGCGAGGTGCTGGTCGCGGGCGCGGCCGGCAGCGGGCCGGCGCTGGTGCTCGACCAGCCGATCAGCTTCTGGGGCGGCGTCGATCCCAAGACCGGCGGCATCGCCGACGTGCGCCACCCGCAGCATGGCGAAAACGTCGCCGGGCGGGTGCTGTTCCTGCCCGGCACGATCGGCTCGTCCTCGGCGTCGGCCGTGCTTCTGGAACTTGTGCGGGGCGGCAGGGCGCCGGCCGCGATCGTCATGCACGAACCGGACGCGATCCTGCTGCTCGGGCTGATCGTCGCGAGAGAGATGGGCTGGCCGGCGCCGGTGGCGGTCAGGCTCGACCGAGCGCAGCATGCCGGGTTCGCAGGCAACATCGTGGCGGTAGAGCCCGACGGAACGGTCGCTTCCCGGGCGTCCCACGTCCCTGGAGCCTGATCCGCCGTTTCGGATCCCGGCGATGGCGAGACGTGGCGCAGACCGGCGACAAAGACAGCCGCTCCGCTGGTCGGTGATGGCGGGTGCATGTCCCGTGATGGCCGCCGAACCACGGGCACGACGCATTGTTCCCGCGCGGCGGCGACTTGGCCGCACGGGTCGTTGTGACGGGTCGATCGGACTGCGGCGGCCGGTCAAGACGTGTCCGGACCGGCGAGCGCTTGGTGGGCGAACCAGTGCAGGTCGCGCAAGACTTCGTGGATTTCATGGTCGAGCGGGCGGCTTGCGCTACGCGCGCCTGGCGGGCGGCCGGAGCGCAGCGGCGAGATGCGGAACTTCAGCCCCCGCGCTCGCGCGCGGGCGCGCAGCGCCTGCCAGCGCACGAAGCGCCGGGCCTGGCGCGGCAGGTCGTCGAGCGCGGCGGCCAGCGCCCGCAACCTCAGCACCAGCCGCGTCGCGTCGAGGCGGTCGTTCGGCGTCGGTGGCGGCGGCAGGCGATGGGGCACGGCGCCCTCGAAAGAGAGGATGCGGGGCGCCGCGTGCGGCGGAACGGTGCGAAGGCGCGGGCCCGGGTTGCGTAGCCGGTCGGCGAGCGGCAGCGCGATGGAGGCCGGGGGACGGCGGACAGCCGGGACGGAGCGCCGGGGCGCAAGGACGGTGGAGGGCGGAATCACGATAGCGATGCCGAGGCTGCGCAGGACGGACACCGCGGCATTCGGCTGCGTCCCGCCGGGGCGCGGCGCCGGTCGCGCGGGCTCGGGCGCCGGCGGCGCCTGGGGAAGGGTTTTTGCGGCCACGATGATCAACCGGCGGGCAGCGGACTCCGTCGGGCGCAGCAGGCGCAGCACGGCGCGGTGGAGACGGCGGGGGAGAGTGGGGCGGCCTCCCGCCGGGTCCCCGCTGCCTCCGGCAGCGTCCCGGCCTTCTCCGCCTGTTGCCGAGCCACCGGCATGGCAACTTTGCGCCTCCGGCGCAAACCGGCGGTCGAAGCCAGCCATGGCGATGAGCGCGGCGAGCACGCGCCGCAGTGCCGCCCTGTTCCGCTCGATTGCCACCTGCCAGTCCATTGCCGCCTTTTCCATTGATCCGGGCGGCGGAAGTATGGGGTGGGGTGGCGAGGCGTGGATGAAAAAGCGCTCGTCTGCAGTGGGCAGTCGACAGTCGGCGAAATGAAATCCGAAGCTTGGAGCCGGAGATCGCACGCAGCGGGAAGAATCTCGTCCACGGAGCACAGGGAGCAGCTACCTTTTCGGGCGATGGCCGACTGCGCATGTGGAAAGGCAGACTTCCGGATCGGTGAGCCTCCCGTTTTCCCGGAATCGGGAAAATAGGGCGGTGCGAACCGGTCGCGCGGCGAGCTCCCATCGTCTTCCGACTTCTAGTCAACTTGCATAGGAACTGTTCTCGACTATTAAGAGCTTGTTAGTCTTTGGTGCCATCAATTCCATCGAAGGTAGCATGAGTGATTGCGATAAAATCTCTTGGTTGTCCCATCTCGAAATTCCTCACCTGAAACAAATATTTACTTGACGACCATTCAGTTTTTCTGACCTCTATGCTTGCGAATTAACTAGCGGTACGTCGGCGCGAAAGCATCGTCAGAATCCCTTCAGTTTGCAGCCCGATGGATCGTGCACCGGCGGAGAGCTGCTGTGGATCCCTTCAATCGACTGAACGTTCGTCCCAACTTCCGCCGGGAAAACCTCCCCTGCGACGGCAAGGTCGGTGACCTCGTTGTCCTCTCGCCGCTGGCCGAGGGAGAGTACGACGGTTCCGCGTCCGGCCTCGCGAGCGTCTGGATATGCGTCAAGGGCTCGATGACCTCCGAAGGCGAGCAGAAGGCGCTCTGGGCCCGCGTTCAGTTCGATGGCGTCGGGGAATGCGAATTCCCGATCTCGAAGCCTCCGCAGGACCTCCCGCCCCTTACGCGCGGCTGAACCGCGATCGCCTCATTCATCACGACAGGAGGTCAACTTGGCCAGCTTCACCAGCACGAACAGTTCCGACCCGACGACTTCGGCAATCGACGCATTCTCGGTTGGGGAAGGCATCCATGCGGAATCGACCTCCTCGAACGTGGCGGCCGTAGCCGCCTTCCAGCAAGCGACCGGGCCTGGCACGACGGGCGCCGCCGTCTTCGCGCTGACGAACGGCGACGGCCCCGGGACCTATACCGAGGCGAAGGGCAAGGGCGATGCCCTGGTGGCGCGCCAGACCGCGCTGGACAGCACGGGCGCCGCGGTGTCCGCGGTGGTGGCCGGCCAGGGACACGCCGTGTTCGCGAAGGTCGACAATCCGAACGGTACCGGAATGGCGCTGTGGGCGGAACACACCGGCGGGCCGGGTCACGTCGTGGCCCAGTTCCACGGAGACGTGGTGGTCACGGGCGACGTCTCCTTCCCCGGCATGGATTGTGCCGAAGAGTTTCTCGTCCTCGGCAGCCAGATCGCGGAACCCGGAACCCTGATGGTCATCGGCGCCGACGGCGTGCTGGAAACCTCCACGATGGCTTACGATCGGAAAGTGGTCGGGGTGGTGGCCGGGGCGGGCGACCTCAAGCCGGGCATCGTCATGGGCAAGGGTCGGTACCTTAGCGCCGCCAGCCGCCCCATCGCGCTCGTCGGCCGCGCCTGGTGCAAGGTCGACGCGTCCCACGGCGCCATCGGCGTCGGCGATCTGCTGACCAGTTCGCCCACGGCGGGACATGCGATGATCGCGAACGACGCCAAGCGTGCCTTTGGCGCCGTCATCGGCAAGGCGCTTGCGCCTCATGCAGAGGGCTTGGGCCTCGTTCCCATCCTCATCGCGCTGCAGTAGCGGGGGCTGCCATGGAGTTCGTGCGCCACCACGTCGCAGCCAGCGGCAGCACGTCGCTCAAGGGTTTCTACGCCTCCGAGAACGTCGACTACGATCCGCCGAGCAACAGCCTTCGCGAGAACATAAAGAAAGCCAAGTGCCAGCGCGTCTACACCCTGGCCAGCGGTGCCACGGGCGACGCGGAGGAGCGCGAGATCCGCGACACGATGGTGTCCGCGAACAGTAGCAAGGAAATGATCCGCATGTTCTTCGCCATGCGCGGCTGGGAAGGGCTCGACGACGAACTCGAGGAAGCCTACCTCGATCCGATCGCGGCGCGCACCGCCGAAGTGCTCGACTGGCGCGACTACATACCCTGGCAGCTGATCCGCCAGCATCTGCCGCTGCTCGACCACAACGGCCCCCTGAACCTCGGCGACGTCTTTCTGAAGATCCGCACCTGGCCCCTGCCGTACCAGCCGTTCGGCCTGGACCGCATCCTCGGGACCCGTCCCGAGATATACAGGCGCATCGCGAGCGCGACGATGCGTCGGCGGGAATCCATGACCCAGGCCGCGCGCGTCCCGGCTTTCGTCATCACCGCCTACGACACCGCAGCGCCGCCCGTTCACCGCCGGAACGAGCTGTTCCAGATGATGCATCAGATCAACTACACAACGCGGATCTGCGTCCAGCTGGAGATCCCGCGCTACGACGACCTCTACAACGTCCTGCTCGACATGGCAGACCCCGCGATCGACGCCCGCCAGCGTCTCGCCTGCCACGACGCCGTCGATTTCCTGAAGCTCGAGTTCGCGGCCGCGCAGGACGCCGTGAAGTTCGCCGGCGAGAACAGCGCGAAGACGCTCGTCCAGAGCTTCATGACCGCGCGGCAGGCCGCGCTCGATGCCTGGGCGCCCAACGTTCCGCCGGGCACGATCCTCACGGCTCTTATCAACGCCATCCAGCCGGCGCTGACCACGCTGAACCAGTTGCGGACCTTCGTGGTGAACATCCCCGACATCGCCAGCGAGATCACGCTGCCGAAGCTGCTGGACACGGATGGCGACGACGTGGCGCGAAACTTCGTCTCGTCCGCAAAATCCCAGAACTGGCTCGACCGGGTGGCCGCGCGCGTCAAGGTAAAGGCCATCCAGGCTTGCCTGGACGGCTCCACGGGCGACGACGACGAGATCGCGATCCTGTCCTGCCTGAGCGCGGCGAAGGCCTACGACCAGGCCGAGTTGTACCAGCTCGCGGCGGCGGCCACATGGGAAGCACTGTATTCCAGCATCGACGGGGACGAATACGACCAGCTGGAGACCCTGCTCGACCAGCCGACCTAGCCCGACGAAATCCCGGCGGTCCGGCCGAATGACGAACCGCGGCCAGGCGTCATCGGCTGGTCGCAGACCCGGGGAAAAGGAAGCGGCGCGGGCCGGAGCCCGCGCCGCATCATCCGTTCAGGGGACCGGCTGGTAGAAGCAGGGCTGCGCCATCGCGCGGAACTGCGTGCCGCTGCTGGTGGCCTGGGGGACGATCGACTTGTTCTTCGCACCGACCCAGTGAGCCCACTTGTTGCCGAACTTGCTGGCGACCGAAGCCTGCCAGATCTGCTGGGCCATCGCCGGGTTGGCGCCGAACACCATCTCGTAGTTGCCCTTGCAGTCGCCCGGCTGGGGCCCCGAGGCCATCTTCATCTGGCTGACCGGCGTTACCGTGTTGCGCTGCGCCTGGGCGCTTCCGATCGTTACCGCCGCGACCGCGCCGAGCATGACGATGCCGTGGATGATCCTGGATGTCGTTCTCATGTTGCTTGTCCTTGTCTTGATAGCGGGAGGCTTTCCGGGGGAAAAGCGCCCGCAGGCTTCTGTCGAAGACCAGTCTCTTCTTCCGGTCTCTCCGTCTTTCGACGATGCAAGGACTATCCACCCGGCCTGCTGCCTGCGTGTTTCACTGGACCGGACGGGATATTTCAGTTGTTTCAGCCCGCGGACGAGCCCGTCGCGGCAAGCACACCCGCGACGATCCGGCGCATCTCCGCCGGCACGAACGGCTTCTCGATGACCGGCCTGTCACAGCCGTCGAGGAACAGCCGCGCGGCCGGGCCCAGGGCATCGCCCGTCACGAAGACGGTGCGGCGGGCAAGATCAGGATGGCTCTTCTCCAGCCAGCGGAAGAACTCCGCGCCTCCCGCGTCGGGCATCCGCAGGTCGGATATGACGGCATCGAAGCCGCCACGCGCGGAAACCAGTGCCTCGGCTTCCCGGCCGGTCCGGGCGGTTACGCACACGCAGCCGAGCGTCTCGAGGATCTCGCCGATGACCTCCGCGACCTCCGTCTCGTCATCCACCACCAGCACGCGCCACCGTCCGGACGGCGCCTCGCTCGACGAGACCTCGGCCTCCGGGAGGCCCGCCACGCCTTGTGAGGACGCGGCCGGGAGGGTCAGCTCGAAGACGGCGCCCTGTCCTTCGGTCGCGGCCAGCAGCAGCTCTCCGCCGTTCGCCTGCGCAAGTCCACGCGACACCGAAAGACCGATGCCGGTTCCCAGCCCGTGGGGCTTCGTGGTGAAGAAGGGATCGAAGATGCGACCGGCGATCGCGGGCGGCACGCCGGGTCCGTTGTCGGAGAACCGGAGGGACAGGACGCCGCGTCCGGCCCTTGCCGCGATGGTGATCCGCTTTTCCCCGACCTGCCGCTCCATCGCCTGTCCAGCGTTGACGAGCAGATTGATGACGATCTGCTGGACCTGGTCAGGGTCGGCGAACACCATGGGCAAGTCGGTCCCGTAGTCCCGCACGATTTCCACACCGCCGCTCTGCAATCCGTAGATGACGAGATCGATGGACTGGTCGAGCAGGGGCGCCAGGTCGAACGCCTGCCTGGCCGCCTCGCGCTGGCGCGCGATCGCGAGGAAGGAGCGGACAACGCGGGCGCATCGCTGCGCCGCGGCTTCGATCCGCTCCACGCGCTGGGCCGCGACGGCACGGTCGCCGGGAGCCG
This sequence comes from Aquibium pacificum, assembly GCF_040839445.1. NCBI lineage: Bacteria > Pseudomonadati > Pseudomonadota > Alphaproteobacteria > Hyphomicrobiales > Phyllobacteriaceae > Aquibium > Aquibium pacificum. The sequence continues at coordinate 195,607 of NZ_JBDPGJ010000002.1, forward strand.
CGATCTCCTCGCGCAGCATCATGGCCTGCCCCAGCACGACGGAAAGCGGGTTGTTCAGTTCATGCGCGACTCCCGCAAGCAGCGAGCCCAGCGCGGCGAGCTTCTCGCTCTGGTGCAGCAGGCCTTGCTGGCGATTGATCTCGCGTTCGGCGGCCCTGGCTGAGGAAAGATCGCGCAGGTTGGCGGTGAAGAGACGCTGGTCGGGAAGCGAGACCTCGGTGATCGCCAGTTCGACGGGGATGATGCGCCCGTCCTTGCAGGCCGCCTCCATAGCCACGCGCTTGCCAAGGACATGGGGGACGCGCGTGCGCTGGTAGCGTGCCATCCCGTCATCATGCGCCGTCCTCAGGTGCTCGGGCACGATGAGGGAGGCGATCGACCGGCCCTGCGCTTCTTCCCGCGAATAGCCGAAGGTCGTCTCGGCGGCGGGATTGATGGTGACGACGATGCCCTTCTCGTCCGTCACGATGACGGCGTCGAGCGCCGATTCGACGACCGCGGCGAGGACGGCGGCGTGGACTTCCGGGGCAGGCGCATGCCCCGGCGCGACCGCATCGGGGGCGGTCCCCGGCATCGTCAGGCAAGGTTTCGGGGTGGAACGTATATGTAGCCGGCGTTGCGGACCGTCCTGATGACGCGGGGCTTGGCCGGATCGACCTCGGTCTTCTTGCGCAGACGCGCGATGCGAATGTCGATGCAGCGCTCACCCGCGCCGTCGTCGAGATCGAGGAGCCGCGATCGTGACAGGACGGTGTTGGGGTTGCGAGCAAAGAGTTCCAGCAGCGCGAATTCGGTCGCGGTGATCGCGATCCTCGCACCGGACCCGTCCGCAAGGCAGCGGTTTTGGAGATCGAGCCAGACGCGGCCGAAGCCGACATGTTCCCCAGGGCTCGCCGAGGACGGTGAAGGCACCGGCGGAGCGGGCGTCGCGCGACGCAGCACTGCGCGCACGCGCGCGGCGAGTTCGCGCAGGTCGAACGGCTTCGTCAGGTAGTCGTCCGCACCGATCTCAAGCCCGACCAGCCGGTCGACCACGTCGTCCAGGGCCGTCAGCATGATGATGGGGACCGACCCGGCTGCGCGCAGGCGGCGCGCGATGGAGATGCCGTCTTCGCCGGGGATGAGGACGTCGAGCACGATCAGGTCGGCGGGACCGGCGTCTAGCGCCGCGTCCAGTTCGGCTGCATTGGCACAGCAGTCCACGGTCACCTCGTCGCGGCCGAGGTACTCACACAGCATGTGCCGGATCTCAGGTTCGTCGTCCACGACGATGAACCGGAGACCGGGACGCGGCCAGAACATGCTCTTCGCGAAACCGGCTGTTTGCAACATGCGAGATCCAGCCTTGACTGATCCGATTTAGCGGATAGCTTATTTCGTGAAAATTTGATTTTGTCAATCGGTGATTCCATGGCTCGCTCCTACAGGATGGAGAAGCGCGAACAGGCGATGAAAGAGATCCGCGACCGGATTCTCCAGGCGACCATCCAGCTCCATGACGAGAAGGGGCCCGCCTTTACCACGTTCGCGGATATCGCCGAGCGGGCCGGGGTGGGGCAGGCGACGGTGCACCGGCACTTCGCGACGACCGGAGACCTGGTGCGCAATTGCGGGATGCATGTCTGGGCGGAGATGCGGCCGCCGGTGCCGGAGGATGCGGAAGCTTGCTTCGCCGGCCTTCATACACGGGAAGAGAAACTGGCGCGGCTGATCGCCGAGACGGACGCCTTTTATGAGCGAGGCTGGCAGCGCCTCACGCTGGCAGCGCGGGACAGCGACATGATCCCGGAACTCGACGGCTTCCTGAGGGCCGTCGGAGCAGGCATCGAAGCGCTGGTCAGGGAGGCTCTCTCGCCACCGCATCCCGATCCGAGGGCGGTCGGCGTGGTCACGACGCTGGTGAGCCTTCCGGTCTGGAAGGATCTGAACCGTCTCGAAATGGCGCCATCCGAGCTGGCGGCCCTGAAGCTGCGGCTTCTCCTATGCGGCATCGCTGCAGCCGAGGCGGCATAGGCAAGGCAGTCCCTCGCCGTTCACATCCTCGCCGGCAGCACCCGGTCTGGAGGCCGATGACCATCCGCCCAGACGCGGATGTTGATGATGACCTTGTCGCCCATGTCGACGCGGCCCTCGATGGTGGCGGAGCCCATGTGGGGCAGGAGCACGATCTTGCCCTGGGCGGCGAGCTTGACGAGCTTGGGGTTGATCGCCGGCTCGTGCTCGAAGACATCGAGACCGGCGCCGGCGAGCCGGCCGTCCCGGATCATCTGGATCAGCGCCGCCTCGTCGATGATGTCGCCGCGCGCGGTGTTGACGATGTAGGCGGAGGGCTGCATCAGCGCCAGCCGGCGCGCCGACAGCAGGTGGAAGGTGGCGGGCGTGGAGGGGCAGTTGACCGAGATGATGTCCATGCGGGCGAGCATCTGGTCGAGGCTCTCCCACCAGGTCGCCTCCAGCTGGTCCTCGATGGCGGGCGCCACGCGCTTGCGGTTGTGATAGTGGATCGATAGTCCGAAGGCTTTCGCACGGCGCGCGACCGCGGTGCCGATGCGGCCCATGCCGACGATGCCGAGCCGCTTGCCCCAGATGCGGCGGCCGAGCATCCAGGTGGGCGACCATCCGGACCACTTGCCGCCTTCCCTGATGAGAACGCCGGCGCCCTCGATCAGCCGGCGCGGCACGGTGAGAATGAGCCCCATCGTCATGTCGGCCGTGTCCTCGGTGAGCACGTTCGGCGTGTTGGTGACGGTGATGCCCTTCCTCGCGGCGGCGTCGACGTCGATGTGCTCGACGCCATTGCCGAAATTGGCGATGAGCTTCAGGTTCGGTCCGGCCTGCTCAATCAGCGCGGCGTCGATGCGGTCGGTGATGGTGGGGACCAGCACGTCGGCGGTGCGCACCGCGGCGACGAGCTCGGGCTGCGTCATGGGACGGTCGTCGACGACGAGGCGGGCGTCGAACAGTTCGCGCATGCGCGTCTCGACCGGATCGGGCAACTTGCGCGTGATGACGACGAGAGGCTTCTTCTTGCCCGCCATGATTTCCTCGTTCCCGGGTCCTGTTGAGACCTCTTTAACCAAGACGGGCGATAATCCAAACCCTGTGACCGGCCCTCCCCTGTCTAGCAACAGGGCGGGGCCAAGACAAAGAAAAACGGGATCGCATGAGGTCCGCCCGCCGGACCGGCGAGACATGGAAGTCGAGGTTCGTATCGTGTCCCTTCCCTCCGCTTTCCGCATGGCCGCCGCGCTGGCGCTGGCCGGAGCAACCTTCCTCTCGCCGCAGGGCGCGCCGCCGGCAAACGCCGCGGCCGGAGCCGAGCCGGTGACGCTGGGGCCGAGCGGCCTGCCGCTGCCGCGGTTCGTCAGCCTCAAGGCCAGCAAGGTGAACCTCCGGATCGGGCCCGGGCTGAACTACTCGGTCGACTGGATGTACCTGAAGCCGGGGCTGCCGATGGAAATCGTTCAGGAGTACGACACCTGGCGGCGGGTGCGCGACGCCGAGGGCGCGGAGGGCTGGATCAACCAGTCGCTGCTGTCGGGCAAGCGCACCGCGCTCGCCGCCCCCTGGCAGCAGGGCAAGCAGATCGAGATTCCGCTGCTCGCCAAGCCCCAGGACGACGCGCGCGTCGTGGCCAAGCTGCAGCCCGGGGTCATGGGCTCGGTGGAATCGTGCGACGGCGAATGGTGCCGGATGAGCTTCGACGGCCATGACGGCTGGATCGCTCAGTCGCTGGTGTGGGGCGTCTATCCGGGCGAAACGGTGGAGGACTGAGGTCCTCGCCCAGCCGTCGACGCGGAAGCCGTCATGAAAAAGCCGCCTCGCGGGCGGCTTTCGTCGTTGCGGATGACGCAGGCTCTCAGCGCGATGTCTTCGGGCGCAGGCGCACGACGATGTCGACGTTGACGATCTCCATGCCCTCGGGCGGCTCGGGCAGGTTGTGCACCGTGACCGGGCCGTTGGCGATGTCGATGACGGTGTTGGCCCCCTCGACGTAGAAGTGGTGGTGGTCCGAGGTGTTGGTGTCGAAATAGGTCTTCGCACCCTCGACGGCGAGGATGCGCAGCATGCCGGCCTCGGTGAACTGGTGCAGCGTGTTGTAGACGGTCGCCAGCGACACGGGGACGCCGGCCTGCACTGCTTCCTCGTGCAGTTCCTCGGCGGAGATGTGACGGTCGCCCTTGGCGAAGAGCATGTCCGCCAGCGCGACGCGCTGCCGGGTCGGGCGAAGACCCGCCTCACGCACCTTGCCGACGATGCCAGCCATTGTCTCTTGCATTAACGTCTTCCAGTGTTCGTGCCCCGCGGACCCGGAGGATCGCGCAATATGCCAGCCACATGATATATTCGTTCCACCCGCCGAGATCAATACATGGCGGCGGGGCCGCAGGGCGAGCGGCGGGAGCGGCCGAGGCGCGCCAAGCCCGTCCCCGCGGCGAATTTCGGCACGCCTCGCAGTCCGGGCGCCTCAAACTTCTTGAAATGCGTCGCGGGAACCGGTATATAGCGGTCAAATTCTTGGTCGTACGGCGCAAGAGTGGGTCCACCCGGTCCCGCTCTTTTTTGTTACCCGCGCGGCCCTTCCGGAGACATACGCACGGGAATGACGGACCAGACGACCGAGGCGGACGACCGCATCATCCGCGAGACCGGAACAGACCAGCGCGTGGCGCTGCTCATCCAGCCATTGCTGCGCTCGATGGGATACCGGCTGGTGCGGGTGCGGCTGTCGGGACAGAACGGCCTCACCTTGCAGATCATGGCCGAGCGCCTCGACGGCACGATGACGGTCGAGGACTGCGAGGAGGTGAGCCGCGCGGTGTCGCCGCTGCTCGACGTCGAGGACGTGATCGACAAGGCCTATCACCTGGAAGTCTCCTCGCCCGGCATCGACCGGCCGCTGGTGCGCAAGAGCGATTTCGGCCACTGGGCCGGGCATCTGGCCAAGCTGGAGACCTCGATGCCGGTGGCCGAGAAGAAGCGGTTCCGCGGCAAGATCGCCGAGGCGACCGAGACCGAGGTGGTGATCGAGCGCGACCAGGCGAGCTACGGCGACGAGCCGGTGGTGCGCATCCCGTTCGACGTCATATCCGAGGCCAGGCTGGTCCTGACGGACGACCTCGTGCGCGAGGCGCTCCAGAAGGACAAGAAGGCGCGCCAGGAACGAAAGAAACGCCGCGGCGAAGAGCCGGACGGCGAGGACGAACAACAAACGCAAGATTGAATTCGCGGCGCGGCCACAGGGCCGGCGCGAAGCAAGGGAGACCATCATGGCAGTCAGTGCAAACCGGCTGGAGCTTCTGCAGATCGCGGACGCCGTGGCCCGCGAGAAATCGATCGACAAGTCCATCGTCATCGCGGCGATGGCCGACGCGATCCAGAAGGCGGCCCGCTCGCGCTATGGTCAGGAGACCAACATCCGCGCCGACATCAACCCGACCACGGGCGAGATGAAGCTGCAGCGGCTGATGGAGGTGGTCGAGGACGTCGAGGAGTTCGGGCGCCAGATTTCGCTGCGCGACGCGCGCGACCGCAACCCGGACGCGCAGGTGGGCGACTTCATCGCCGAGCAGCTCCCGCCGATGGATTTCGGACGCATCGCGGCGCAGTCGGCTAAGCAGGTGATCGTGCAGAAGGTGCGCGAGGCCGAGCGCGACCGCCAGTACGACGAGTACAAGGACCGCATCGGCGAGATCATCAACGGCACCGTCAAGCGCGTCGAATACGGCAACGTGATCGTCGATCTCGGCCGCGGCGAGGCGATCATCCGGCGCGACGAGTTGATCCCGCGCGAGAACTACAAGTACGGCGACCGCGTGCGCGCCTATGTCTACGACGTGCGGCGCGAGCAGCGCGGACCGCAGATCTTCCTGTCGCGCACGCATCCCCAGTTCATGGCCAAGCTCTTCCAGATGGAAGTGCCGGAGATCTACGACGGCATAATCGAGATCAAGTCGGTCGCCCGCGATCCCGGATCGCGCGCCAAGATCGCGGTGATCTCGCGCGACAGTTCCATCGACCCGGTCGGCGCCTGCGTGGGCATGCGCGGCAGCCGCGTGCAGGCGGTGGTCGGCGAGCTGCAGGGCGAGAAGATCGACATCATCCCCTGGTCGCAGGATGCGGCGTCCTTCATCGTCAACGCCTTGCAGCCGGCCGAAGTCGCCAAGGTGGTGCTCGACGAGGATGCCGAGCGCATTGAAGTCGTCGTCCCGGATGACCAACTATCGCTTGCGATCGGCCGGCGCGGACAGAACGTTCGCCTGGCCTCGCAGCTGACCGGCTGGGACATCGACATCCTCACCGAGCAGGAGGAGAGCGAGCGCCGTCAGAAGGAGTTCGTGGAACGCTCCACCCTGTTCATGGATGCCCTGAACGTCGACGAGATGGTCGGCCAGGTCCTGGCTTCCGAAGGTTTCACCTCCGTGGAGGAAGTCGCGTACGTCGATGCCGACGAGATTTCGTCCATCGACGGGTTCGACGAGGACACGGCGTCCGAGATCCAGGCCCGCGCGCGGGAATATCTCGAGCGCATCGAGGCCGAGCACGACGCAAAACGGCGTGAACTGGGCGTCGAGGACGCGTTGCGAGAGGTGCCCGGCATGACCACCGCCATGATGGTCACGCTCGGCGAGGACGGCGTGAAGACGGTCGAGGATTTCGCCGGCTACGCCGTCGACGACATCGTCGGCTGGAAGGAACGCAAGGACGGCGAGACCAAGATGTTCCCCGGTGTCCTTTCGGACCACGGGGTGAGCCGCGCCGACGCCGAGCAGATGGTGCTCGCGGCGCGCCTGAAGGCAGGCTGGATCACCGAAGACGACCTCGCCGGGGAGACCGACGAGGCCGAACTGGAAGAGCAGCCGGCCGAAGCCTGAGCCGGACAATGGAACGGCGGCTGACCGGAGAGTTGTTTGGACGAGATGGCCGAACGCACATGCATCGTGACGCGCCGCGCGGGCGAGCCGGAAGGCCTGATCCGCTTCGTGGCGGGTCCCGACATGTCGGTCGTGCCGGACCTGAAGAGGAACCTGCCGGGGCGCGGCTGCTGGGTCACCGCTGAGCGGACCCGTGTCGAGGAAGCGGCTCGCAAGAACCTCTTCCGACGCGCGCTCAAGGCGGAGGTAAACGTCGACCGGGACCTCGCCGGAATGGTCGACGCTCTGCTGACCAAGTCCCTGCTGGGCGCGCTCGGGCTTGCGCGCAAGGCCGGTGCCGTGGCATTGGGCGCAGCCAAGACGGACGCCGCCATCCGCTCGGGAAAGGCTCTCGTCGTGCTTCACGCCAAGGAAGCGGCCGAGGACGGCATTCGCAAGCTTTCCCAGGCGCGCAAGGCGACCGTCCATCTGGGCGGTCCGGATATCGAGGCCTACAAACTCCTTTCGGAGGCCGAAATGGGTTTGGCATTCGGGGCCACAAATGTGATACATGCTGCCGTGCTCGCGCAGGACGCGGGCAAGGCGGCTTTCAGGCGCGTGGTTGCGCTTGACCGTTACCGGGGCGGCTCCCCGGATGGCCGGGCGGCAGTTGACGGCCCGCCGGCACAGACGGCGCCTAACAAGGATACGGAATGACGGATACGAAATCGGGCGACGACAAGACGCTGACCGTGAATACGAAGAAGACCCTGACCCTGAAGCGGCCGGGGGTCGAGCAGGGAACCGTGCGCCAGAACTTCTCGCATGGGCGGACGAAGTCCGTCGTCGTCGAGACCAAGAAGCGCAAGTTCTCCATCCCGGGCGAACGCCAGGAACAGGCGCCGCTGGCGCTGAACCCGCGCCCGCAGCCGGCCGCCCCGCGCCCAGCGCCGCCGCCGCAGGCACCGGTCGCCCGCCAGCCGCAGCCGCCGCAGCGCGAGGCTCCGCGCGCGCCGGCCCAGGCGGACCGCTCGGGGGTCGTGCTGAACGACCTCTCCGGCGAGGAGATCGAAGCGCGTCGCCGCGCCCTCGAGGAGTCGCGCCATCGCGAGATCGAAGAGCGCAAGCGCGCCCAGGAAGACGCCCTGCGCCGCAACGAGGAAGAAGAACGCCGCCGCAAGGAGCGTGAGGAATCCGCGCTCCGGCAGGCCGAGGAAGAAGCGCGCCTGCAGCGCGAGGCCGAAGCCCGGCGCCGCGCCGAGGAAGAAGCGCGCCGCCGCACGCCGCTGGTGGAGCCGGAGGTCGCGGACGAGCCCGAGGTGGTCAAGAGCAAGACCAAGCCCGGCCTGCCGCCCAAGCGCATCCCGACGCCGGAAGTTCCGCGCCCGACGCGCGGACGCGACGAGGACCGACGCCGCGGCAAGCTGACGCTCAACAGCGCCCTTTCGGGCGACGAGGCCCGCGGCCGCTCGCTGTCGGCCATGCGCCGCCGCCAGGAGAAGTTCAAGCGCGGCATGCATCAGGAACCGCGCGAGAAGATCGCGCGTGAAGTGATCCTGCCCGAGACGATCACCATCCAGGAACTCGCCAGCCGCATGGCCGAGCGGGCGGTGGACGTCGTGAAGTACTTCATGAAGCAGGGCCAGATCATGAAGCCCGGCGACCTGATCGACGCCGACACGGCCGAACTGGTCGCGTCGGAGTTCGGCCACACGGTCAAGCGCGTGGCGGAATCCGACATCGAGGAAGGGCTGTTCAACATCGCCGACAAACCGGAGAACCAGGAACGGCGTCCCCCGGTCGTCACCATCATGGGCCACGTCGACCACGGCAAGACGTCGCTGCTCGACGCCATCCGCGAGGCCAACGTGGTTTCGGGCGAGGCCGGAGGCATCACCCAGCACATCGGCGCCTACCAGGTGGAGAAGAACGGCCAGAAGATCACCTTCATCGACACGCCGGGCCACGCCGCCTTCACGGCGATGCGTGCCCGCGGCGCACAGGCGACCGACATCGCGGTCCTGGTGGTCGCGGCCGACGACAGCGTGATGCCGCAGACGATCGAGTCCATCAGCCACGCCAAGGCGGCGGGGGTGCCGATCATCGTGGCGATCAACAAGATCGACAAGCCCGACGCCGACCCGCAGAAGGTACGCACGCAGCTGCTCCAGCACGAGGTGTTCGTGGAATCCATGGGCGGCGAGGTGCTCGACGTCGAGGTTTCCGCGACCAAGAAGACCAACCTCGACAAGCTGCTCGAAGCGATCCTGCTGCAGGCAGAACTGCTCGACCTGAAGGCCGATCCGGAGCGTACTTCGGAAGGCGTCGTCATCGAGGCCAAGCTCGACAAGGGCCGCGGTCCGGTCGCGACCGTGCTGGTGCAGACCGGCATGCTGCTGCCTGGCGACATCATCGTGGCCGGCAACGAATGGGGCAAGGTGCGCGCGCTGGTCAACGACCGCGGCGAGCAGATCAAGGAAGCCGGACCATCCACGCCCGTCGAGGTGCTGGGTCTCCAGGGCACGCCGCAGGCAGGCGACCGCTTCGCCACCGTGGAAAGCGAGGCACGGGCACGCGAGATCACCGAGTACCGCCAGCGTCTGGCACGCGAGAAGGCGGTGGCCAAGCATGCCGGCCAGCGCGGCTCGCTCGAGCAGATGATGTCGCAGCTCCAGACTTCGGGGCTCAAGGAGTTCCCACTGGTCATCAAGGGCGACGTCCAGGGCTCGGTCGAGGCGATCGTGGCCGCGCTCGACAAGCTCGGCACCGACGAAGTGCGCGCGCGCATCGTCCATTCGGGCGCCGGCGGAATCACCGAGAGCGACGTGTCGCTCGCCGAGACCTCCGGCGCGGCAATGATCGGCTTCAACGTGCGCGCCAACAAGCAGGCGCGCGACGCGGCCGAACACGCAGGGATCGAGATCCGCTACTACAACATCATCTACAACCTCGTGGATGACGTGAAGGCGGCGATGTCGGGCCTCCTGTCGCCGGAACGCCGCGAGACCTTCCTCGGCAACGCGGAGATTCTCGAGGTCTTCAACATCACCAAGACCGGCAAGGTCGCGGGTTGCCGCGTCACCGAAGGCAGGGTGGAGCGCGGCGCGGGCGTGCGCCTGATCCGCGACGACGTGGTCATCCACGAAGGCACGCTGAAGACGCTGAAGCGGTTCAAGGACGAGGTTCCCGAAGTGCCCGCCGGACAGGAGTGCGGCATGGCCTTCCAGAACTACGAGGACATCCGCGCCGGCGACATCATCGAGTGCTTCCGCGTCGAGATGGTGACGAGGACGCTTTAGGGCGTCCGGTCTGCCGCATGAGCGGGACGGCCGGTGCCGTCCCAAGCAACCACAAAGACGTGCGGCGCGGTTCGATTCCGCGCCGCACTCTTCGGGATATTTGAAACGATGCCACCTTCCGGTTCCGGCCCTTCCCAGCGCCAGCTTCGCGTCGGCGAGCAGGTTCGCCACGCGCTTTCCGACGTGCTCGCGCGCGGCGAGGTGATCGACGACGTGATTACCAGCACCGTCATTTCCATCACCGAGGTCAGGATGTCGCCCGATCTCAAGATCGCGACGGCCTATGTCTCGCCGCTCGGCGTGCAGGACGGGCAGGCGGTGATCAAAGCGCTGGCGCAGAACGCGAAGTTCATCCGCGGCCGGGTCTCGCCGGCGCTGCGGCAGATGCGGTCGATGCCGGAGTTCCGCTTCCGGCTCGACACGAGCTACGACAACATGGCGAAGATAGACGAGCTTCTGCGCTCGCCCGAAGTGGCGCGAGACCTCGACAAGGAGGACGGCGACTGATGGCGCGGCGCGGCAAGAAGAAGGGCCGGCCGATCTCCGGCTGGGTGGTGTTCGACAAGCCGGTCGGCATGGGCTCCACCGAGGCGGTCTCCAAGATCAAGTGGCTGTTCAAGGCCGACAAGGCCGGACACGCGGGCACGCTCGATCCGCTGGCGTCGGGCATGCTGCCCATCGCGCTCGGCGAGGCGACCAAGACCGTGCCTTACGTCATGGACGGCGCGAAGGTCTACCGCTTCACGGTGACCTGGGGCGAGGAACGCCTGACCGATGATCTCGAGGGACCGGCGACGAAGACCTCGGACCAGCGTCCCGCGGAGGAAGAGATCCGGGCGCTGATGCCGAAGTACACCGGCCTGATCATGCAGGCTCCGCCGCAGTTCTCGGCCATCAAGATCGCCGGCGAGCGGGCCTACGACCTCGCCCGCGAGGGCGAAGTGCTGGACATCCCGGAGCGTGAGGTCGAGATCGGCCGGCTCGAACTGGTCGAGCGGCCGGACGAAAATCGCACGGTGTTCGAGGTCGAATGCGGCAAGGGCACCTATGTCCGCTCGCTCGCGCGCGACATGGGCCGAGACCTCGGCTGCTACGGCCACATCTCGGAACTGCGGCGGATCGAGGTCGATCCGTTCACCCCGGAGGACCTCGTCACCCTTCCCGAACTCGAAGCGGCGGCCGCCGAAGCCGCGCCGCGCGGGGAAGCCGACGAGGACGGCCGCATCAACGATCCGCGCAGCGAGAAGGAGCGCTTTGCCCCGCTGGACGCCCTGCTGGTGGAGACTGGCGCGGCACTCGACTGCCTGCCGCAGATCGCGGTGTCGGACGACGCCGCGACCAAGATCCGGCTCGGCAACCCCGTCATCATTCGCGGCCGCGACGCGCCCGCCGAGGCCGACGAAGCCTGCGTGACCGCGCGCGGGCGGCTGGTGGCGATCGGCGCCGTCGAGGCCGGGATGTTCAAGCCGAAGCGCGTCTTCGTGCGTTAGGGTCCGATGAGGATCCACTCGCCGCGGACTTGCGAACGGCGGCGAATTGTCCCGTAGTGCGCGCATGGCGAAGAAGAAGAAGTCCAGACTGGTGTCCAGGCGCCGCGCGCCTGTCGGCTCTCCGCCGGGAACCCTGCTGCCGGACGAGGGGGCGTCGCCGACAAGCGTCCGGCTGACGATCATCGAGGACGACGCCGTCGAGCACGTTCCCGATGCTTCGATCGCGGTCGTCGAACGGACATTGCGCTCGGACAAGCGCGTGTGGGTCGATGTCATCGGACTGGCCGACCTCGACTACCTGAAGGCGATCGGCGAGCTGTTCTCGATCGATCCGCTGGCGCTCGAGGACATCGCCAATACCAACCAGCGACCGAAGGTGGATACTTACGCCGATCATGCGCTGGTCGTCGTCCACATGTTCGACGGGGTCAGCGTGTCCTCCAAGGAACAGTTCGCGATCCTCTTCGACGACCGCCATGTGGTGACGTTCCAGGAGCGACCGGGGGACTGCCTCGAGCCGGTGCGCAAGCGCCTGGAAATGCCGGCCGGGCGCATCCGCCAGCGCGGGGCGGCCTATCTGGTGTACGCGCTCCTCGACACGATCCTCGATGCCTATTTCCCCGTGCTGGAGAAGATCGGCGAGGAACTCGAGGAACTCGAAGACAAGATCACCAACGATCCCGAGCCGGAGGACGTGACGCGGCTGCATGGGCTGAAGCGGGACCTCCTGGTGATCAAGCGCGCGCTCTGGCCGGCGCGCGAGATGCTGTCGGGGATGAGCCGCGAGGAGCTGGGCCTCATCCCCCAGGACGTGCAGCACTTCCTGCGCGACACCTACGACCACGCCATCCAGCTGATCGACATCGTCGAGACCTACCGCGAGCTCGCGACGGGGCTGCTCGACCTCTACCTCTCAAGCGTCTCGACCCGCATGAACGAGGTGATGAAGGTGCTGACGATCATCTCGACGATCTTCATCCCGCTCGGGTTCCTGGCCGGCGTGTGGGGCATGAACTTCGATCGGGAGGCGTCGCCCTGGAACATGCCGGAACTCGGCTGGCGCTACGGCTATCCGACGGCGCTGGTGGTGATGGCGGCGATCGCGCTTGGGCTGCTTTATCTGTTCCGGCGAAAGCGGTGGTTGTGATGGTCACCGCTTAACGCGTAGCTGGGTCCGTACGCCGAATGCGAACGGAACAAACCGGGGACTTTTCACCATGCGCGCTCTTGCCATTGCCATCTTTGCCGTCGCTTCATCGTCTGCCCTCATTGCACCGCCCGCCCTGGCCTGCGGCGGCCCGCCGGTCTGCACGGTCGTCGATCCGACCGGAACACCGCTCAACGTCCGGGCCGGCCCGAACGGAAAGATCCTGTCGAGCCTGAAGAAGGGGTCGATGGTGGAGGTGATCGAGCACCGCGACCACGACGGCAAGCGCTGGGCGCTGGTGGCGAAATATGCCGAGGCCTGGGGCTGGGTCTTCGGGGCGTATCTGAAGTGTGAAGGCGAGGACGAGATGGGACGGATCTGCACCGTGGCTGACCCGACCGGCACGCCCCTCAACATCCGCGAGCAGCCCAACGGCCCGATCCTGGGGACGTGGAACAACGGCGTGCGCGTCCGACCGTACGAGGAGAAGAGCCACAACGGAAAAGTCTGGTACGCCGTGGAACGGGTCGCAGACGACAATGCCGAAGGGTGGGTCTTCGACCCGTACCTTCAATGCGAGGAAGATGAGGGCCATTGAGCTGAATCGATCGGCAAGAACCAAGGGCGACAATCGCACGAACGATGCTGGCAATCACCGCTCCGGCTCCGGCACGTCGCCGGTGCCGTAGTCGTGCACCTGGCTTTTACCGCTGGCATTCGCACGGATTTTGCACTATATGCGCCGCACATCGCGCGATTGGCGCCATGTGTACCGGCCCCCGCTGGACGACATCCCGGCCGTGGGCGACCTCATTCCTCATATGTATCGAAAGGAACACGATGTCGATTACTGCCGAACGCAAGCAGGAATTGCTCAAGGAATACGCGACCGCGACGGGCGACACGGGTTCGCCCGAAGTCCAGGTCGCCATTCTGACCGAGCGTATCAAGAACCTGACGGAACACTTCAAGGGCCATGCCAAGGACAACCATTCCCGGCGCGGCCTCCTGAAGCTGGTCTCGCAGCGCCGCTCCCTCCTCGACTATCTGAGGGGTAAGGACGAAGGGCGCTACAAGACGCTGATCGAAAGACTCGGCATTCGTCGCTAGAATTATCCGTCCGGCGGCGTTCCGCAAGGAATGCCGCCGGATGGCTTTCGGGCCAAGACGAACGAGGCCCGCCCGGTTTCCGACAAGACGTGGCTGTCGCGGAAACCGCCCATGGACCGGTCATGGGGCAGGATTGCAGGATGCCCGCCGCGCCTCATGCGCATCGCCGGACCTCCCGCTGTCTTGCCCGTGGCTCGGCCCGAACGCAGCCAAGGGGGAAAGGCAGCCCGCGCCGAAAGCGCGCGGCCCTTTCCGCATATGAAAGACGAAACATGTTCAATCACCACAAAGTGGAAATCGAATGGGGCGGCCGTCCGCTCATCCTCGAAACCGGCAAGATCGCGCGCCAGGCTGACGGCGCGGTGCTTGCCACCTACGGCGAGACCGTCGTTCTCGCCACCGTCGTGTCGATGAAGGAGCCGAAGCCCGGCCTCGACTTCTTCCCGCTGACCGTCAACTACCAGGAAAAGACCTTCGCGGCCGGAAAGATTCCCGGCGGCTTCTTCAAGCGCGAAGGCCGTCCGAGCGAGAAAGAGACGCTGACGTCGCGCCTCATCGACCGGCCGATCCGCCCTCTCTTCGCCGATGGCTACAAGAACGACACCCAGATCGTCGTCACAGTGCTCCAGCACGACCTCGAGAACGATCCCGACATCCTGGCGATCGTGGCGACCTCCGCGGCGCTGACGCTTTCGGGCGTGCCCTTCATGGGTCCGATCGGCGGCGCCCGCGTTGGCTTCATCGCCGGCGAGTACGTGCTTAACCCGCACATCGACGAAATGCCTGAATCGAAGCTCGACCTCGTCGTGGCGGGCACCTCCGACGCCGTCCTGATGGTCGAGTCCGAGGCCCAGGAGCTCGCCGAGGACGTCATGCTCGGAGCCGTGATGTTCGGCCACAAGGCGTTCCAGCCGGTGATCGACGCGATAATCAAGCTGGCCGAAGTGGCGGCCAAGGAGCCGCGCGACTTTACGCCCCCGGACTATTCCGCACTCGAAGCCGAGATGCTGAAGATCGTGGAAGACGAATTGCGCGCCGCCTACAAGAACGTCGACAAGCAGCAGCGCTATGCCGCCGTCGACGCGGTGAAGGCGAAGGTGAAGGCGGCATTCGCGCCGGCCGAGGGCGAGGAAACCAAGTGGACGTCCGAGCAGATCGGCACCGTCTTCAAGGAACTCCAGGCCAAGATCGTGCGCTGGAACATCCTCGACACGGGCTCGCGCATCGACGGCCGCGACCTGAAGACGGTCCGTCCGATCGTCTCGGAAGTGGGCGTCCTGCCGCGCACGCACGGTTCGGCCGTGTTCACCCGCGGCGAGACGCAGGCGATCGTTGTCGCCACGCTCGGCACCGGCGAGGACGAGCAGTTCGTGGATGCCCTGACCGGCACCTACAAGGAGACCTTCCTCCTGCACTACAACTTCCCGCCCTATTCGGTGGGCGAGACCGGCCGCATGGGTTCGCCCGGGCGCCGCGAGATTGGCCATGGCAAGCTGGCCTGGCGCGCCATCCGTCCGATGCTTCCGAGCCCGGACCAGTTCCCATACACGCTGCGCGTGGTGTCCGAGATCACCGAGTCGAACGGCTCGTCCTCGATGGCGACCGTCTGCGGCACCTCGCTGGCGCTGATGGATGCCGGCGTTCCGCTGGCCAAGCCCGTCGCCGGCATCGCCATGGGCCTGATCAAGGAGGGCGAGCGCTTCGCGGTGCTCTCCGACATTCTCGGCGACGAGGACCATCTCGGCGACATGGACTTCAAGGTGGCCGGCACGAATGGCGGCATCACGTCGCTGCAGATGGATATCAAGATCTCCGGCATCACCGAGGAGATCATGAAGGTGGCGCTCGACCAGGCCCGCGGCGGCCGCGAGCACATTCTCAAGGAGATGGCAAACGCGATCACCGAGGGCCGCTCGGAGCTCGGCGAGTTCGCCCCGCGCATCGAGGTGATGAACATTCCGACCGACAAGATCCGCGACGTGATCGGCTCGGGCGGCAAGGTCATCCGCGAGATCGTCGAAAAGACCGGCGCCAAGATCAACATCGAGGACGACGGCACGGTGAAAATCGCTTCCTCGAACGCCAAAGAGATCGAGGCGGCGAAGAAGTGGATCCACACCATCGTGGCCGAGCCCGAAGTGGGCGAGATCTACGAGGGAACGGTTGTCAAGACCGCCGACTTCGGCGCCTTCGTCAACTTCTTCGGCCCGAAGGACGGCCTCGTCCACATCTCGCAGCTGGCGTCGGAACGCGTCCAGAAGACCACCGACGTGGTGAAGGAAGGCCAGAAGGTGTTCGTCAAGCTGATGGGCTTCGACGAGCGCGGCAAGGTGCGCCTCTCCATGAAGGTCGTCGACCAGACGACCGGCAAGGAGATCGTCCGCGAGAAGCGCCAGGACGGCGAGGAAGACGCCGCCTAGGGCTTCGCGCGACAGGATTTACAAGCGGGCGCGCCTCTGGTCGCGCCCGTTTTTCATTGGCAGGGCTGCATGTCCGGTAACGCTTCGAAGACCCTCTTTCATCCCTTCGAGACCGGCGCGCTCTCCGCGCCGGAGGGCACGCGCGCGATCTTCCTCGGAGCCGCTCCCGGCTCCCGTCCGTCCGCGGGCTTCGGTTCGCACCTCGTCGCCGTCCAGGGATTTCGTCCTGACTTCCTGGCGCTGGAGCGGGAGGGTGTCGACGTGCTGCCGCAGGCGGAGGGAGAGGACTACGACCTCGCACTCATCCTTCTCGACCGGCACAGAGGACAGAACGAAGCCTGGCTGCGCGAGGCTCTGGGCAGGACGAAGCCCGGCGGCCTGATCGTGGTTGCCGGAACGAAGCAGGAGGGCGTGGACAGTTTTCGAAAGCGCGTTTCCGGTATGGTTCCGGTCGAGCATCTGTCCAAGCATCACGGGGTGGTCTTCTGGCTCTCCCGGCCAACCGACGCCGACCTTGCGGATTCCGGACTCATGCGTATCCCCGAAGCGACGCTCGTGGACGATCGCTTCCACACCGCGCCCGGCATGTTCTCGCACGACCGGATCGATCCGGCCTCCCGGTTGCTGGCGCAGACCCTTCCGCCGGCCATCGCCGGCCGCGTGGCGGATTTCGGCGCGGGATGGGGATATCTTTCAAGCGAGGTGCTGGCGCGCGACGGCGGGATCACCGGGCTCGATCTCTTCGAGGCGGACTTCGACTCGCTGGAGGCGGCGCGCCGCAACCTCGCCGCGGCCGGTTCGTCCGTGCCGCAGGGTTTCTTCTGGCGGGACCTTTTGCAGGAGAAGGTGGAGCGGAACTACGATTTCGTCGTGATGAACCCGCCGTTCCATCACGGGCGGGCGGCGGAGCCGGGGATCGGCCAGGGCATGATCCGCGCCGCGTCGGCGGCGCTTAAGCCGGGAGGGCGGCTGTTCCTGGTGGCGAACCGGGGGCTGCCCTACGAGGCGGCGCTGGCCAGCGGATTTGCCGCATCGGGCGAAATCTGCCGCGACGAGCGCTTCAAGGTGTTGTGGGCGAAGCGGTAAGCTGAAGCTTGTCGCGGATTCGTAAGATTCGCTCCCTGCGCTTCAGGTGTCTGTCTTGCACATGTCTACTTCCCGAGACCGGTCCCCACGTTCGGGAGACTGGCGGTCAGTGCACTGCCACGCGCCGCACTTCGATCGCCTCGCCGTCGCGGATGACGAGCGGAGCGGGCTTGCCATAGAGATAGCCCTGGAACACGTCGCAGCCGGCGGCGCGCAGGAGCGTCGCCTGGTCCTCGGTCTCCACGCCCTCGGCGATCGTGTGGACGCCCAGCGCACGCGACAGGCCGACGATTGTGGACACGACCGCCCCGCCATTGTCCTTCTCGATGCGGCTGACGAAGGACTTGTCGATCTTCAGCTTCTGGAAGGTGAAGTCCATGAGGTAGGACAGGTTCGAGTATCCCGTGCCGAAATCGTCGACGGCGACCGAAATGCCGAGCTCGGAGAGTTCGCGCAGGATCGCGGCGGCGCGCTCCTTGTCCTGCATCATCGCCGTCTCGGTGACTTCCAGCTCGAGCCTGCTCGCGTCGAGACCGGTCTTTTCGAGGACCGAGCGGACGTAGCGGACGAAATCCTTGGTCATGAACTGGACGGGCGAGATGTTGACCGCGACGAAGCAGTTTTCGGGCAGGACCCTGGCATCCTCGCAGGCCTTGTGCAGCACCCACTCGCCGATCGGGCCGATCATGCCGGTCTCTTCCGCGATCGGCACGAATTCCATCGGGGAGATCGCGCCGCGCTCGGGGTGGTTCCAGCGCAGGAGCGCCTCGTAGCCGACGATCCGGCCTTTCAACAGGTCGACCTGCGGCTGGTAGTGAAGATCGAAGTCGCCGCGCTGGAAGGCCGCGTGCAGTTCGGACTCGATCCACTGCCGGTGTTCGGCCACTTGCCCCATGTCGGAACTGAACACGGCCCAACCGCCGATGCCGGAGGCGCGCGCGTTCTGGAGCGCGAGGTTCGACCGGCGAAGCAGCATGACCGGGTCGTTGCCGTCCTTCGGCAGGGCAACCAGACCGGCCGAGAGATTGACCGTCTGCTGGTGCGTGGGAAGGCGATAGGGCTTGGTCATCTCGTCGATGAGGCGGTCGATCATCCGGTCGATGCGGTCGACCACCTTGCCCTCCGGCACGAGAATGGCGAACTCGCCGGCGCCGATGCGCCCAAGGACGACGCCGTCGGGAAGGCTCTTCTTCAGCCGGCGCGAGAAGGCGCGGATGAGCTGGTCGCCCTGGCTGTAGCCGATCGCGTCGTTGATCTGCTTGAACCGGTCGATGTCGACGTCGATCATGTAGACGGGCTCGCCGGTGCGGATCGTGCCGATGGCGGCTTCGGCGATCTTGCCGATCATGGCGGTGCGGGAATGGAAGCCCGAGAGTTTGTCGACCTGCGTCTCCTGGAAGACGAAGCTGGCCGATTCGTCGACGCCGGCGAAGAAGGAAAGCGCGGTACCACCGGCCGCGAGCGCGCACAGGGCAGCGATGATGCCTCCGATCATCTCGGGCGGCATGTCCCTCAGATTCTCCCCGAGACCGAACTCGAACGCCCACAGCCCTATGATGAGGCTGCCCAGCCCCGCGCTGGCGATCGTGATCAACCTGAAAATCGGTGATCGATTCGGATTCTTCACTGGCTGCATCTGCAAAATGCCTTTCGCTTGCACATGCAAACTAGTGGAAGAGTTTTGAAGATTCGGTTCTTCGAAGTCTAGAATTTTACCGACCCGGCCGTTCCTCGTCAGTCCAGCTTCTTCAACTGGTCGAGCACGGGCATCGACACGATGTGATAGCCGCTGTCGACGTAGTGGACTTCGCCGGTGACGCCGCTCGAAAGATCCGACAGGAGATAGAGTGCCGATCCGCCGATCTCGTCGATGTTGACCGTGCGGCGCAGCGGCGAATTGCGCGCCTGATAGGAGAACATGTGGCGCGCGTCGCTGATCCCGGCGCCGGCCAGGGTGCGGACGGGCCCGGCCGAAATCGCGTTGACGCGGATGCCGCCCGGTCCGAAGTCGTTGGCGAGGTAGCGGACGCTCGCTTCCAGGCCGGCCTTGGCGACGCCCATGACGTTGTAGTTGGGCATCACGCGCATGGAGCCGGCATAGGTGAGCGTCAGCATCGCACCGTCGGCTTGCATCAGTTCCGCCGACCGGCGCGCCACCTCGGTGAACGAGAAGCACGAGATCACCATGGTGCGCACGAAATTCTCGCGCGTCGTGTCGGCGTAGCGGCCCTTGAGCTCGTTCTTGTCCGAGAAGCCGATCGCATGAACGATGAAATCCATGCCGCCCCACTCGCTCTTCAGGGTCTCGAAGACCGAATCGATGGAAGCGCCGTCCTCGACGTCGCAGGGCAGGACCAGCTTCGCCCCGACCTCTTCGGCCAGCGGCTTCACCCGGCGGCCGAACGCTTCGCCCTGGTAGGTGAAAGCCATCTCGGCGCCCTGCCCGCGCAGGCGCCGGGCGATGCCCCAGGCGAGCGAGTGGTCGTTCGCGACGCCCATGACGAGCCCGCGCTTGCCTTTCATCAGGTCCTGCATGACGAAGAAGTCCTATGCGTAGCGCTGGAAGACGAGGGTCGCGTTCGTTCCGCCGAAGCCGAACGAATTGGACAGAACGGTATCGATCTTCGCGTCGTCGATCCGCTTGCGTACGATCGGGAGGCCCTCGAACTCGGGATCGAGTTCCTCGATATGGGCGCTCTCTCCGATGAAGCCGCCCTGCATCATCAGGATGGAGTAGATCGATTCCTGAACGCCCGCGGCGCCAAGCGAATGTCCCGTGAGCGACTTGGTGGAGGAGATGTTGGGGATCTCGTCTCCGAACACCTCGCGCACGGCACCCATCTCGCGCTGGTCGCCGACCGGCGTGGAAGTGCCGTGCGTGTTGATGTAGTCGACCTTGCCGTCGACGGTGGCGATGGCCTGCTTCATGCAGCGAACCGCGCCTTCCCCCGAGGGCGCGACCATGTCGTAGCCGTCCGACGTCGCGCCGTAGCCGACGATCTCGGCGTAGATCTTGGCGCCGCGCGCCCTGGCGTGCTCCAGCTCCTCGAGGATCAGGACGCCCGCCCCGCCGGCGATGACGAAGCCGTCGCGGGCGACGTCGTAGGCGCGGGAAGCGACCGGGGCACGGTCGTTGAACTTGGAAGACATGGCGCCCATTGCATCGAAGAGGTTCGACATCGTCCAGTCGAGATCTTCGTGACCGCCGGCGAAGACAACGTCCTGCTTGCCCCACTGGATCAGCTCGTAGGCATTGCCGATGCAGTGCGCCGAGGTGGAGCAGGCCGACGAGATCGAATAATTCACGCCATGGATCTTGAACCATGTGGCGAGCGTCGCCGAAGCGGTCGACGACATCGCCTTCGGCACGGCGAAAGGCCCGATTCGCTTCGGGCTGCCGTTCTTCACGGTCGTTTCGGCGGCTTCCACGATCGTCCTGGTGGACGGTCCGCCCGAGCCCATGATGATGCCGGTGCGCTCGTTCGTGATGTCGGAGGCCTCAAGGCCCGCATCCGCGATCGCCTGCTCCATGGCGACATGGTTCCAGCCGGCGCCCTTGGAGAGGAAGCGCATCGCCCGCCGGTCGACGTGTTCGGCGGGATCGAGGGAGGGATTGCCCCAGACCTGGCAGCGGAAACCGTGTTCTGCGAAGGAATCGGAGAAGCTGATGCCCGAGCGGGCATCGCGCAGGGACGCCTGCACCTCGCCGGCATTGTTGCCAATCGAGGACACGATACCAAGACCGGTCACCACGACGCGTCTCATGTTGGGCTCCTTCCCGCTGCGCGGCCTCGTAAACCGCGGCTGCGACCTGAACTCATCGATGGCCGGATCAGGCCGCGCTTTGCTTTGACAAGCCGACCTTCAGATCCGATGCCTGATAGATGGTCTCTCCATCGGCCTTCAACCACCCGTCCGCGATTCCCAGCACCAGCCGCCCGCGCATCACGCGCTTGAAGTCGACGCCGTATTCGACCAGCTTCACCGACGGCGTGACCATTCCCTTGAACTTCACCTCGCCGGTGGACAGCGCCATGCCCTTGCCGGGCTCGCCCAGCCAGCCGAGATAGAAGCCGGTCATCTGCCACATGGCGTCGAGGCCCAGGCAGCCGGGCATGATGGGATTGCCGATGAAATGGCAGGCGAAGAACCACAGGTCGGGCTTTATGTCGAACTCCGCACGTATGTAGCCCTTGCCGTGCTCGCCGCCAGTTTCGGAGATGTCGGTGATCCGGTCGAACATCAGCATCGGCGGAGCCGGCAATTGCGCATTACCGGGCCCAAACAGCTCGCCGCGTGCGCAAGCGAGCAGATCCTCATAACCGTAGCTCGATTTCCGGTCCGCCATGTATTCTTCCCGCTACCGCCGGCGAAGCGCCGATCCGTCCTGCCGTTCCCGCCCTGCCTCCAGCGGGAAAATCGACGCTTGCGCTTATCGCGATGAGGTGCACGGGTCAATGTGCGCCCTCTCCGCGTGCCTTGATACCATCGAACGACTTCCCGGCGAAACGCGATGCTGAAGCGTCACGCTTGACAGGGAACACCGGCGGGATTGTGGTGACTGGGCGTGGCGGAGGGTGTCGATGTGAACGAGACGGGTGCGGCCGGGGCGGAGATGCCACCGGCGGGCGGGCGTGGCCGATCGCCGGGCCTGATGGCGTTGCCTGTCGCCTGGATCGCCCTGATCGTCCTTTGGTCCGCCTACGGCATCGTCGCTTCGTGGCCAGCGACCTACGAGTACGGACTGCCCGACATCGTGGTCTACTGGGTGTATTTCGGCATGGCGGTCAGGGCGATCAACATTTTGTGGGGTGCGTGGCTGCTGGCCCATGCCTACCGCCGCGCGGCGGGATTTCCGCGCGCCTTCACGCTCTGGCAGGTCTTCAACATAGCCGTCAGCCTGCTTTCGCTCGCGATCCTGTTCGCAAGCGACGTCTTCGTCGTAACCGGATGGTCACTCGCCCCGCCGCTGGCGGAGATCGCCGCGGGGTCAGCGTTGATCCTTCTCGTGTCGCGATCGAAGGAAGCGCCTCTGGTCTTCTACGATGAGGGAACGACGGAGCCGCCAGGGCTCGTCGTCGCGGTCAACGCAATTCTCGGCGCCATCCTGGGCGGGATCGGCGGATTGGTTATCGGCTTCGCGGTCGGAGCCATGCTCGTCGAGATCCTCGATGTTTCCTGTTTCGAAGGCGGCTGCGGCTACTTCGCCGCGGCGATCGGGCTGCTTGGAATGCTCCTGGGGGCGGTGGCGGGGGCCGTGGTGGCCGTCTGGCGGACGCGGAGACGCGGCCGGACGGCACGGGCCGCGACTTGACAAAACATCGTGATCCGATTGAACCGCCACGGCGGCTGTCATATCTCGGGAGCCAAAGGGCGTGCCGTCCCGGACGGTGGCAAGATCAATGGCAGTCATCAGATTCCTATTTCGGCTCTTCTCGGTGCTGGCTCTCGCCGTCGCCGTGATCATGGCGGTGATCGACGCGACCCGGTCGGTCGCGGCGAACGACGTCGTGCTGACGCCGCTCGGCTCGAGCTGGTATGCGGTTTCCCCTGACACGCTGAACCTGGCGCAGGCGGTTGTGCAGCGGTATCTTCTGCCCGCGATCTGGGACCCGGTCATCGTGACGGTGCTGACCCTGCCGGGCTTTGCCGTCTTCCTGGTGCTGTCCCTGCTGTTCTATCTCATCGGTCGCCGACCCGTCCGGCGCCTCGGCCGTCTCGGCCACGTCGGCGGCTGAGGCAAACAATGGAGCGACGAAATGTTCTTCCTGGGTGATCTTCTGAACAAGAAACAGAACATGCCAAAGCCGGAAGACGCGCTTCGCGGCCGCGACAAGCCGATCCCGACCGCCACGAAGCACTTCATCAACGACCGGCCGATCCACGGTCCCTATCCGGAAGGGCTGGAGACCGCCTATTTCGGAATGGGCTGCTTCTGGGGCGCGGAGCGCCTGTACTGGCAGACGCCGGGCGTCTGGGTGACGGCCGTCGGGTACCAGGGCGGCTTTACGCCGAACCCGACCTATCAGGAGACCTGCACAGGCCTGACCGGCCATGCGGAGGTGGTGCTCGTGGTCTACGATCCCAAGGAGGTCTCCTATGCCGAACTCCTGAAGATCTTCTGGGAGAGCCACGATCCGACCCAGGGCATGCGCCAGGGCAACGACGTCGGCACGACCTACCGCTCGACGATCTATGCGGCGACCCCGCAGCAGCTCGAACAGGCCCTCGCCTCGCGCGACGCCTATCAGGCGGAACTGAAGCGGGCCGGGCGTGGGAAGATCACCACCGAGATCGCGGAGGCTCCCGAGTTCTACTTCGCCGAGACCGAGCATCAGCAATATCTCGGCAAGAACCGCGGCGGCTATTGCGCACTGCGCGGCACGGGCGTGTCCTGCCCGGCGCCGAGCGTAGCCGCCGAATAGGTCCAGCGCGCGGTAACCGCCTTTTCCGGAAGGTCAAATTTCCGCGTGAATTTTGCGCGCCGACATGCAACATTGAGAGCGAGCGGGGGCAATCCCTGCCCGGTCCCGCGCCAGCCGTAGCGCGCTACGGACCGCAAGAACAACCGCAAGAAACCAACAGGGTGTGGATCATATGAAGCGTTTCGTCATCGGCCTGCTGGCCGCAACCGCATTGTCCGTTCCGGCACTGGCCCAGGACGAGGTCGCTCCCGCGATCATCTACGATCTCGGCGGCAAGTTCGACAAGTCCTTCAACGAGGCCGCCTACAACGGCGCCGAGAAGTTCAAGACCGAAACCGGCGTCGAGTATGTCGAGTTCGAGATCTCCAACGACGCGCAGCGCGAACAGGCCCTGCAGCGCTTTGCCGACGACGGCCGCAACCCGATCGTCATGGCCGGCTTCTCCTGGGCCGCGGCGCTGGAGAAGATCGCTCCCGAGTACCCGGACACCGACTTCGCTATCATCGACATGGTCGTCGAGGCGCCGAACGTCCGCTCGGTCGTCTACAAGGAGCAGGAGGGATCCTACATCGTCGGCGTCATGGCGGCGATGGCTTCCGAGTCCAAGAAGGTCGGCTTCATCGGCGGCATGGACATCCCGCTGATCCGCAAGTTCGGCTGCGGCTACGTTGGCGGCGCCAAGTCGGCCGGCGCCACCGAGGTCATCCAGAACATGACGGGCGACACGCCGGCCGCGTGGAACGACCCGACCAAGGGCGGCGAGATCGCCAAGTCGCAGATGGACCAGGGCGCCGACGTGATCTACGCAGCGGCCGGCGGCACGGGCGTGGGCGTTCTCCAGGCGGCGGCCGACGCCGGCAAGCTCGGCATCGGCGTCGATTCCAACCAGAACGGCCTGCAGCCCGGACACGTGCTGACCTCGATGGTCAAGCGCGTCGACGTGGCGGTCTACAATGCGTTCATGGACGCCAAGAACGACAAGTTCACCTACGGCTTCAACAGCCTCGGCCTCGCCGAGGACGGCGTCGGCTACGCCATGGACGACAACAACAAGGACCTCGTTTCCCAGGAGATGATCGACGCCGCCGAGAAGGCCAAGGCCGACATCATCGCCGGCACGATCCAGGTGCACGACTACATGTCGGACAATTCCTGCCCGTACTAATTTTTCGCGGGAAACAGCCGAATTCAGTTCCGCCGGGCATCGCCCGGCGGATTTGTTTTTGGCAGGGGCCGGCAAAGGGCCGCTCGCGAACGGCGCGACACCGAACGGTTACTCGCCGCGGGGACAGTCGTCCCGGGGTGGACAAACGCTTGCGGAGGCCTTGCGCCGCAGAGGACGAAAAGCTCGGAGCATCATGACCGGAAACGCCCGACGCCTCGCCGCCCTCGCGCTGCTGCTGCTTGCAGGGATTCTGGCCGGCGCCCAGCTCGGCAAGATCGCACCGCTGGTGGGCTGGTACCATTCGCAGGCCGGCCTTTCGCTGGTGATGGTCGGCTGGCTGACCTCCACCCTCGGGGTCTTCGTGGCGCTGGCCGCCCTTCCGGCGGCATTCGCGATCGACCGGGCGGGCATGTACGCCTCCTTCGTCGCCTCCTCGGCCGCGCTCGCGATGGGCGGCGTGATCCTTGCCATGTTCCAGTCGCCGGCGCTGGTGCTGGCCGGCCGGCTCGTGGAGGCGATCGGCTATCTCGTGATCGTGATCGCCACCCCTGCTCTCCTCGCGGCCCTGGCCCCGCGGCGGCTGAAGGCGCCGGCACTGGCGATCTGGGGCGGGTTCGTGCCGCTCGGCTACGCGGTGGCGGATTTTTCGGCCGCCGCCATGCTGCCGGGCCTGGCTCCCCAGATCTACCTCCTGGCGATCTCGCTGGCCTTCGCGGGGTTTGCCCTGGCGGCATCGCTCCTGGCCTTCGGCCTGCAACCGATCGGCCACACGGCGGACCCGACGAAGCAGGCGCCGCTGTCGGCGACCTTCACGACGCCCGTCGGCGCGGTCGCCGCCGCGTTCGGCGCCTATGTCATCCTCTCCCTGGGTTTCTTCAGCTTCCTGCCGACATTCGCGAACGACGGGAGGGCGATCCTGCTTTCGGCCGGCGCCGTGGCGCTCCTGGTGCCGTTCGGCAACGTGCTGGCCGGCTTCCTCGTCGAGGGCCGCGATCCCCGCTTCATCGCCTGGCTCACCGCAGCTGCGTTCGCCGTCAGCGCCGCCGCCGCGGTGCCGTTCTTCTCGTCTTCGAACGTGGCCGTGGCGACCGGTGCCGCGGTCGTGTTCTCGATAGCGGGCGGAGTCATCGCCTCGTCCCTGTTCGCCAGCGTTCCCTCGGTCGTGCCTGCCGGCGGATCGGTGGCGGTGGGAATCGGCCTCGTGGCCCAATCCGGCGGTATCGGTACGCTCATCGGCCCGCCGATCGCCGGCTATGTCATCTCGGATTTCGGCTGGGCCGGGTTCGGCTGGTTTCTCTCGGCGCTGTCCGTCGTCGGGATGGTGTGCCTGATCCCGCTGGTGCGGCGGCAGAAGGTACCGGACTGGCAAACCTGAACGAAACAGTCCGCGCGAACGCCGCGATCAGGGGCGCGGCAGCCGCTCCGCCGTGCCCCGGAAGAGCGTCTCGCCGAAAGGTTTCCCCGGGATCGCGTCCGCCGGAGAGGCGGCCGTGACACTGTAGGTCTGACCGGGGACCGGCGGCGGAAGGTGGGGACCGCGCCAGCGCAGCGGCCCGGCGTGCGAGACTGTTCCCAGCCGCACCGGTCCGGCGGCCTCGTCGAAACTCGTCCAAAGCTGCAGTACCCGCCCGTCGGCGGGCTGGCCCGTGTCCAGCGGCAGGTAGCGCAGAGCGTCGCCTTCGGAGATCTCGAGGATGCCGGCGGTGTTTCCCTCGGCGTCGGAAAGCCGAACGAGCGCGACCGGGTCGGCCGGACCGGCGAACCAGCCTCCGGCGACGTAGCCAGCGCCGCCGACCGCCACCAGGGCGGCGATCAGGGCGGCTCCCCGCCACCCGCCGAGCGGGGCGTATGACGCGGCTGCCTGCGACGGCGCGGCGCTGGGCGCGAAGGGGTGGACGAGAGGCGCGTCGCGCATCTGGGGCAGACCGGCGATGCTTTCCTGCACGGAACGCCAGAGATCCGTCTGGTGCGCCTGCGTGCTCGACCGAAGGCGTTCGGCAAGGCGGATCACGGTTTCGCGGAACTTCGGGTCGCGCTCGAGATCGCGTTCGGCGCGTTCACGCTCGGCCTGGGTCATGCGGCCCATGATGTAGTCGCCCGCGCGCTCGATGCGATCAACTTCGCTGCTCATCTTCGGCACCCGGATTGAAGCTCGTCCCAAAGCGAAATTGTAAGGCATACCGTTCCTGCTGGGAACTGGCAGGTCGATGCCGATGCCGAAAATCGCGCCGGAACGCTACCAGTGCGGCGGCCGGGTGACCGGCACATCAGGCGCGGTGCGTTCCTCGACCGCCAGAAAGCGCTCCGTGAGGGCATCGAGTTTCCTCTTCATGCCGTCGATGGTCTTCCACTGTCCGGCGATCTGGCCCGACAGTTCCTCGATGGTCCGCTCCTGCTCGGCGCAGAGCGCCTCGAGCTTCACCAGGCGTTCTTCCTGCGAACTCATGCGCTGATCTCCTCGAGCGCGCCGCGCAGGGCGTCGCCCAGCGGTTTCGGGCGGCGCGTCCGCCCGTCAACGTAGACATGGACGAAGAAGCCCTCCGCCGCCGCCAGGTTCTCGTCGTTGCGGAAGAGGCCGACCTCGTAGCGGACCGAAGAGCCGCCGAGCCGGGCGACACGAAGTCCGGCGGTGACGACGTCGGGAAACGCCATCTCCGAGAAGTATCTGCAACCGGTCTCCACCACGAGACCTATCTGGTCGCCGCCATGGATGTCGAGCACACCCTTTTCGATCAGCCAGCCGTTCACGGCGGTGTCGAAGAGCGAATAGTGAACGACGTTGTTCATGTGGCCATAGACGTCGTTGTCCATCCAGCGCGTCGTGAGGGTGCGGAAGGCGCGGTAGGCCGAACGCGCGGAGGGGGCGGGGCGGGTCACCGGGGCCGGCCGCTCACCACGCGGCCCGGTAGATCGCCAGCGCGTCCGCCTCCGCCACCTCGCGCGGATTGTTGACGAGGAGCCGCGTCTGCTTCATCGCGTCCGCGGCCATCTTCGCCAGATGCTCCTCGCCGATGCCAACATCGCGCAGGCGCGGCTGGAGACCGACGCGGGCCGACAGCGCGGCGAGCGCCTCTATGAAGGCGGCACAGCGGCCCTGCGTTCCTTCCTCGTTCGAGAGATGCGGGAAGGCATCCGCGGCGATCTCGGCATAGAGATGCGCGGCTTCAGGGGCATTGAAGCGCAGCACGTGGGGCAGGACCAGCGCATTCGACAGCCCGTGCGGCACGTGAAAGGTGCCGCCGATGGGATAGGCCAGCGCATGGACGGCAGCCACCGGCGAATTGGCGAAGGCCTGGCCGGCGAGCATGGAGCCGAGCAGCATGGCGCCGCGCGCAGCGATGTCCCTGCCGTCGTTCACGGCGGTCTCGATGTTGGCGCCGAGCAGTTGCAGCGCCTGGCGCGCCAGCGCGCGCGACAGCGGGTTGTTGTTGGCGCTTTTCGAGGCGTACGCCTCGATCGCATGGACCATGGCGTCGACACCGGTGGCGGCGGTGATCGACGGTGGCAGGCCGAGTGTCAGTTCCGGATCGAGCACGGCGACGTCGGGCAGGATGACGGGCGAGGAGACGCCGCGCTTTTCCTCCTCGCCGACGGTGATGATCGAGACCGGCGTGACCTCCGACCCGGTGCCCGACGTGGTGGGCACAAGTGCCAGCGGCAGCCGCGGACCCTTCGCGTTGCCGACGCCCCAGGCCTGGTCGAGGTCCTCGCCGGAGCCGATCAACAGCGCGGCGAGCTTGGCAACGTCCAGCGAGGAGCCGCCGCCGAAGCCGAGGACGCCGGTGGCGCCTGCCGACCGGCCGGCCTCGACCGCCGCCAGCAGTGTCTTCAGCGGCGGGTCTGCCTCGACCTGGTCGAAGATCGCGACCTCGATGCCTGCCTCACGCAGGGATGCGAGCGCGGGGTCGCACAGCCCGAGCGAGCGAAGGCCAGGATCGGTGACGAACAGCAGCGACTTGCCGAGCCTGTGCGCCAAAAGCCTGCCGATGCGGCCGGCGACACCGTTCTCGAAGACGATCGAGGGTGTCGTGTTGAAGGTGAAGGGTGCGAATGCCGGATTTGTCATGGCGCGGAAATTGACAAGGTGCCGCGCTTTTGTCGAGAGTGGGGGCGGGAGATTGGCAACCGTTCCTGGTCATGATAGCAACTTTGACCAAACGATAAAAAATCGAGGGGATACGGTTGCATGGCGCAAGCTGCAATCGAACTCAAAGGCATCAACAAGAGCTTCGGCGCGGTTCGCGCCAACCGCGACATCGACATCGAAATCCCGCAGGGCACGATCCACGGCATCATCGGGGAGAACGGCGCCGGCAAGTCGACGCTGATGTCGATCCTCTACGGCTTCTACCAGGCCGACAGCGGCGAGATCTTCGTCAAAGGCCAGAAGGCTTCCATCCACACGCCGAACGACGCCATCGCCGCCGGCATCGGCATGGTGCACCAGCACTTCATGCTGGTCGAGAACTTCACGGTGCTCGAGAACATCATCCTGGGCGCGGAAGGCGCGTCGCTGCTCAACAAAGGCATCGCGAAGGCCCGCTCGGAACTGCAGCGGCTCGAGAAGGAATACGGACTGGAGGTCGATCCGGACGCGGTGATCGAGGAACTGCCGGTCGGCCTGCAGCAGCGCGTCGAGATCCTGAAGGCGCTCTATCGCGGGGCGGAAATCCTGATCCTCGACGAGCCGACGGGGGTGCTCACGCCCGCCGAGGCCGACCATCTGTTCCGCATCCTGCGCATGCTGAAGGACCAGGGCAAGACGATCGTTCTGATCACCCACAAGCTGCGCGAGATCATGGCGGTGACCGACAATGTGTCGGTGATGCGCCAGGGCACGATCGTGGCGACGCGCAAGACGGCCTCGACGACGGTGGAGGAACTGGCCGAGCTGATGGTCGGGCGCCGCGTGCTCCTGCAGGTCGAGAAGGGCAAGGCCAAGCCCGGCGATTTCAAGCTGTCGGTCAAGAACCTGACGGTGAAGGACGGGCGCGGCGTGACCATGGTCGACGACGTGTCGTTCGACGTGCGCGCCGGCGAGATCGTCGGCATCGCGGGCGTGGCCGGCAACGGCCAGTCGGAACTGATCGAGGCGATCGCCGGCACCCGCAGGGCCGAGTCCGGTTCGGTCACCATGAAGGGCAAGCCGATCGACGTGACGGGCACGGCCGACCCCGCCGAACTGCGCAAGCGCGGGCTGGCGCACGTGCCGGAAGACCGGCACCATGTCGGGCTGGTGCTGCCCTTCGAGGAGAACGAGAACGCGATCCTTGGCTACCACGACGACCCGAAGTTCCTGAACGGCGCGTTCCTCAACATCGACGCGATCCGCAGCGACGCGCGCGAGAAGATCGAGAAGTACGACATCCGCCCGGCGGACTGCCGGCTGCGGACAGCGAACTTTTCGGGCGGAAACCAACAGAAGATCGTTCTGGCGCGCGAGATGGAGAACGATCCAGGCGTGCTGATCGTCGGCCAGCCGACGCGCGGCGTCGACGTCGGCGCCATCGAGTTCATCCACAAGCAGCTGATCGCCATGCGCGACCGCGGCAAGGCGGTGCTTCTCGTCTCCGTGGAACTCGACGAGATCCGCTCGCTGTCGGACCGCATTCTCGTGATGTTCGACGGTCGCGTCGTCGGCGAGCGCGGCCCGGACGCGACCGAAGGCGAACTCGGCCTTCTGATGGCCGGCGTCGAAGCGCAGGAGGCGGCGGAGTAGATGGCGACACCCTACGCGAAGCTGCCGGCCTGGGCCGACTACGGCCTGATCCCGCTCATCAACCTCGTGGTCGCCTTCCTCGTGGCCGGCCTCGTCGTGCTGCTCGTCGGCGAAAGCCCGATTCAGGCCGCAACGCTTCTGATCAAGGGTGCCTTCGGCTCGGGGGCCGGCATCGGCTATACGCTCTACTACGCGACCAGCTTCATCTTCACCGGGCTGGCGGTCGCCGTCGCCTTCCATTGCGGGCTTTTCAACATCGGCGGCGAAGGCCAAGCCTATGTCGGCGGTCTCGGCGTAGCGCTGGTCTGCCTCGGGTTCGACACGGTGTTTCCCTGGTGGATAAACTTCCCGCTGGCGATCATCGGAAGTGCCGCGATCGGCGCCTTCTGGGCGATGATCCCCGCCTATCTGCAGGCAAAGCGGGGCAGCCACATCGTCATCACGACGATCATGTTCAACTTCATCGCGGCCAGCCTGATGGTCTACCTGCTCGTCGGGCCGCTGAAACCGCTGAACTCGATGGCGCCGCAGACGCGCACCTTCGCAGTGGACGCGCATCTGCCGAAGCTCGACTGGCTGCTCGAGATGTTCGGCGCGACGATCCGCTCGACACCGCTGAACCTCTCCTTCATCCTGGCGCTGGTGATGGCCGTGGCGGTGTGGGCGCTGATCTGGCGCACCAAGCTCGGCTACGAGATCCGCACGATGGGCTTCAGCCCCAAGGCGGCACGCTACGCCGGCATCGGCGAGGCGCGCATCATCGTCATCACCATGATGATCTCCGGCGCGCTGGCGGGCATGATGGCGCTCAACCCGGTGATGGGCGACCAGCACCGCCTGCAGCTCGACTTCGTCACCGGCGCGGGCTTCGTCGGCATAGCGGTGGCGCTCATGGGACGATCACACCCGGCCGGCATCGTGCCAGCGGCGATCCTGTTCGGCATGCTCTACCAGGGCGGCGCGGAAATCTCGTTCATGATGCCGAACATCTCGCGCGACATGATCGTCATCATCCAGGGCCTGGTGATCCTGTTCGCCGGCGCGCTCGAAAACATGTTCCGTCCCGCCATGCAGGCGGCATTCGCGAGCTTCAGCCCACGATCGATGGGCATGGGCACGGCAAAGCGCGAGGGAGCCTGAGATGGATACACTCGTCCAGCTTCTCGATGCCACCATCCGGCTCTCGGTGCCGCTGCTGCTCGCATGCCTGGCCGGGCTCTACTCGGAGCGGTCCGGCATCTTCGACATCGGGCTCGAGGGAAAAATGCTTGCCGGCGCCTTCGCCTCGGCGGCCGCGGCGGCAGCCACCGGCTCCGCCTGGATCGGGCTGGGCGCCGCCATCATCATATCGGGAATGCTGGCGCTCGTGCACGGCTTCGCCTCGATCACCAATCGCGGCAACCAGATCGTCTCGGGCGTCGCCATCAATTTCATTGCCGCGGGAACGACCATCATTCTCGGCCAGGGCTGGTTCCAGCAGGGTGGCCGCACACCGTCATTGCCGCCCGCGGCGCGGTTCGGCGCGATCGATCTTCCCGGCGCCGAAGCGATGCGTGACGTTCCGGTGCTGGGACCGATATATTCCGACATCATCTCCGGCCACTCGCTTCTGGTATACTTCGCCTTCTTCATGGTGCCCTTCACCTGGTGGGTGCTGTTTCGCAGCCGCTTCGGCCTGCGCCTGCGGGCCGTCGGCGAAAACCCGGCAGCCGTCGACACCGCCGGCATCTCCGTGACCTGGCTGCGCTACCGCGCCGTCATGATCACGGGCGTGCTCACCGGGTTTGCCGGAACCTACCTGGCGCTCGCCATGAACGCCGGCTTCGTCAAGGACATGACGGCGGGACGCGGCTTCATCGCGCTTGCCGCGCTGATCTTCGCCAAATGGAAGCCGGTCAACGCCATGTTCGCCTGCCTCCTGTTCGGCTTCCTCGACGCCTTCGCGATCCGCTACCAGGGCGCGGAATTCCCGATGATCGGGCGCGTGCCGGTGCAGTTGATGCAAGCCCTTCCCTATATTCTCACTGTCATCCTGCTCGCCGGCTTCATCGGAAGGGCGATCCCGCCGAAGGCGGGCGGGGTGGCGTATGTGAAGGAGAGGTAGTTCGTGCGTAGACGGTAGTTGGTGGTTGGAAGTGGGTAACTGGCCCCCTAGTTACGCCACTACGCACCACGGACCATTCGCCGCTTTTCCACGCACAGCCGCCATTCGACCCGGAGCCCCATGTCCCACGACCTCTTCCAAGCCGCCAGGGCGGCGATGGCCAAGGCCTACGCTCCGTATTCGAAGTTTCCCGTCGGAGCTGCCATCCGCACGACCGACGGCCGCGTGTTTTCCGGTGCCAACATAGAAATCGCGTCCTATCCGGAGGGCTGGTGCGCCGAGACGACGGCGCTCGCCCATTTCGTGATGGGCGGAGGCGGCGATATCGCGGAGGTGGCGGTGGTGGCGGAGCGCATGGCGCGGGTAACGCCGTGCGGCGGCTGCCGACAGCGGCTCGCGGAGTTCGGTCGGCCGGACACGAGGCTGCATTTGTGCGACGAGAAGGGTATAGTCGAGACCACGACGCTGGGCGCCATGCTACCGCTCGGCTTCCAGGGAGATATCCTGAAATGAAGTACCGGCTGCAGACATGAAGACGGCGGTCGATCATCTCGTCGAGAAGCTGAACGGGCTTGCGCCCGAGATCGCGCTCGTTCTCGGCTCGGGCCTGGGCGGACTGGTCGAGGAGGTGTCGGAGCCGGTGCGGGTGCCATACGGCGAACTGCCGGGCTTTCCGAAGAGCGGCGTCTCTGGCCATGCCGGCGAGATCGTCGCCGGACTGTTCTCGGGCGTGCCGGTGCTGATGCTGGCCGGGCGCTCCCACTATTACGAGCACGGCAACGCGGCCGCCATGCGCCCGGCGCTGGAGGCGCTGGCCGGCGTGGGGATCAGAAAGCTGATGCTGACGAACGCCGCCGGATCGCTGCGCCCCGAAATGGGGCCGGGTTCGGTGATGCTGATCACCGACCACATCAATTTTTCGGGTTCGAATCCGCTGTTCGGCGAGCCGACCGATCGCCGCTTCGTCGGCCTGACCGGGGCCTACGACGCGGACATGCGCGGCGTGCTGAAGAAGGCGGCCACGGACACGGATACGCCACTGCATGAAGGCGTCTACATGTGGTTTTCGGGCCCCTCCTTCGAGACGCCGGCCGAAATCCGCATGGCGCGCACCTTCGGCGCAGACGCGGTGGGCATGTCGACGGTGCCCGAGGTGATCCTCGGCCGCTTCCTCGGCTTGCGTGTCGCCGCCTGCTCGGTCGTCACCAATCTTGCCGCCGGCATGACCGGCGCGGAACTGTCCCACCAGGAGACGAAGGACATGGCGCCGCAAGGCGGCGCCCGCCTCGCCGCGATCCTGCGCAAGGCGATCGGAGACCTGTGATGAACATGAGAACCGGAGAGCCCGTCGCTACAGCGGCCGGGCCCGTAAAGCTCCACCAGCCGCATGCCCGCAACGACGGTACGCCGCTCAATCCCGACTGGTTCGATGCGGCCGAGGTGAACCTGTCGGCCGCCGAACGCCGCGCCGCGACCATCGGCACGCGCCGCACGGTGAAGAAGCAGTGGCAGGCGGCATGGCTGGTGAAGGCGATCCAGTGCATCGACCTGACGACGCTGGCCGGCGACGATACGCCGGGCCGCGTCGAGCGGCTCTGCGCCAAGGCGCGCCACCCGCTGCGCGACGATCTCGTCGAGGCGCTGGGGCTGACCGGACGGCGGCTGACGACGGGCGCGGTCTGCGTCTACCCGTCCATGGTGCGCACGGCCGTGAAGGCGCTCGACGGCAGCGGCATCCCCGTCGCCTCGGTTGCGACCGGGTTTCCGGCGGGACTGACGCCTTTCGAGCAGCGGCTCGCCGAAATCCGCTACGCGGTGGCGGAGGGCGCGCAGGAGATCGACATCGTAATCACGCGTGCCCACGTGCTGACCGGCAACTGGCAGGCGCTTTACGACGAGACGCGCCTGATGCGCGAGGCCTGCGGCGCCGCGCACATGAAGGCGATCCTGGCCACGGGCGAACTGAAGACGCTGACCAACGTCTACCGCGCCTCGATGGTGACCATGATGGCCGGCTCCGACTTCATCAAGACCTCCACTGGCATGGAGGGCGTCAACGCGACGCTGCCCGTCAGCCTCGTCATGGTGCGGGCGATCCGCGACTACCTGGCGCTTTCCGGGCTCCGCGTCGGCTTCAAGCCGGCCGGCGGCATCCGCGCGGCGAAGGACGCGCTCACCTGGCTGTTCCTGATGAAGGAGGAACTCGGCCGCGACTGGCTGGAGCCGGACCTCTTCCGCTTCGGCGCCAGCGGCCTCCTGACCGACATCGAGCGCCAGATCGAACATTTCGTCACCGGGCGCTATTCGTCCGCCGACCGGCACGGGATGGCGTGAACATGAACGAGATCGTGAACATCCTGGACAGCATGGAATACGGCCCGGCACCGGAGGAGGACGGTCATATTCGCGCGTGGCTGAAGCGTCATGACGGCCGGTTCGGCCAGTTCATCGACGGCAAGCTGACCAAAGGCGGCAAGGAGACCTTCGAGGTCCGCAACCCGGCCGACGGCGAGAAGCTGGCCGACGTGGCCGAGGCCGGCGAGAAGGAGGTCGACGCCGCCGTGAAGGCCGCGACGTCCGCCTTCGCCAGGTGGTCCGGCCTCTCGGGGACCGAGCGGGCGCGGCATCTCTATGCGATCGCGCGCCAGGTACAGAAGCACGCGCGCTTCCTCGCCGTGCTGGAGAGCATGGACAACGGCAAGCCTATCCGCGAGACGCGCGACATCGACATTCCGCTGGTCGCCCGGCACTTCTACCACCATGCCGGCTGGGCGGAACTGCGCGACGAAGAGTTTCCCGACCACGTGCCGGCGGGCGTGTGCGGGCAGATCATCCCGTGGAACTTTCCGCTGCTGATGCTCGCGTGGAAGGTGGCGCCGGCGCTGGCGGCGGGTTGCACGGTTGTGCTGAAATCAGCCGAGCACACGCCGCTGTCCGCGATCGCCTTCGCCGAGATGTGCGCCGAGGCGGGGCTGCCGGCGGGGGTCTTCAACCTCGTCAACGGCGGCGGCAGCACCGGCGCGCTGGTCGCGGGCCACGCGGGGCTGGCCAAGCTCGCCTTCACCGGCTCGACCGAGGTCGGCCGCATCCTGCGGCGCCAGACGTCGGGGACCGGCAAGAAGCTGTCGCTCGAACTCGGCGGAAAGTCGCCCTTCATCGTCTTCGACACCGCCGACATCGACGCCGCGGTCGAGGGCGTGGTCGACGCGATCTGGTTCAACCAGGGGGAAGTCTGCTGCGCCGGCTCGCGCGCCATCGTTCAGGAAGGCATTGCGGAAAAATTCCATGCCAAGCTGAAGGCGCGCATGGAGACGCTGCGGGTGGGGCCGCCGCTCGACAAGTCGACCGACATCGGTGCGGTCGTGGCGCCGGTGCAGATCGCCTCGATCCGGGCCAAGGTCGAGGCCGGCGTGAAGGAAGGGGCGAGCCTCTGGCAACCATCCTGGGCGAACGACGACTTCACGAAGGCCATGGAGAAGGGCTGCTTCTTCCCGCCCAGCCTGTTCACCGGCGTGTCGCCCGCCTCGAGCCTCGCCCAGGAGGAGATCTTCGGGCCGGTGCTGGTCTCCATGACGTTCCGCACGCCGGGCGAGGCGGTGACGCTCGCCAACAACAGCCGCTACGGGCTTGCAGCGTCCATCTGGTCGCAGAACCTCGACGTCGCCTTCGACGCGGCGCGCAAGGTCAAGGCCGGCGTCGTGTGGATCAACTCGACCAACCTCTTCGACGCGGCGGTGGGCTTCGGCGGCTACAAGGAAAGCGGCTTCGGGCGCGAGGGCGGCCGCGAGGGCATGCTTGAATATCTGGTGCCTGCCTGGGAGAAGAAGGCGAAGGCCCTGCCTGCCGCGACGCCGCTGCCGGCACCGCTCCCGGTCGACGACGACGCCGGACCGGGTGGGGCAAGCGCGAGCCTCGACCGCACGGTGAAGCTTTATGTCGGCGGCAAGCAGGTGCGGCCGGATTCGGGCTACTCCTATCCGGTGTTGGACGCCAAGGGGCGGCTGATCACCGAGGCCGGCTACGGCAACCGCAAGGACATCCGAAACGCGGTGGAAGCGGCGCGCAAGGCCGACGCCTGGTCCGACATGACCGGGCATGCGCGCGCGCAGGTGCTGTGGTTCCTGGCCGAAAACCTGGAACTGCGGTCGGAGGAGTTCGCGGGGCGGATCGCGCAGATGACGGGCGCGTCGCAGAAGCAGGCGGGCCGCGAAGTGGCGGCGTCGGTGGCGCGGATCATCCACTACGCGTCCCGCGCCGATAAATACGACGGCCGCGTGCGCGCGCCGCAGCCCCGCATGCTGGCACTGGCGCTGCCGGAGCCGTTCGAGGTGATCGGGATCTCCTGTCCCGACGAGGCGCCGCTGCTCGGTTTCGTGTCGCTGGTCGCGCCGGCGATCGCCATGGGCAACCGTGTCGTCGTCACGCCCTCGCAGCATCACCCGCTGGCGGCCTGCGACCTCTACCAGGTGCTCGACACGTCTGACTTGCCGGACGGGGTGATGAACATTGTCACCGGCGACCGCGACCAGCTTGCCGGCGTGATGGCCAAACACGACGACATCGCAGCGTGCTGGTACTTCGGCTCGGCGGAGGGCAGCGCCATGGTGGAACGCGAGTCGGCGGGCAATCTGAAGGCCACGTGGGTGAACAACGGCAAGGCGCGCGACTGGCACGACGGGGCCCAAGGCCAGGGCGAGGAGTTCCTATTCCGGGCGACGCGCATCAAGTCGATCTGGACGCCGTTCGGGGTGTGAGGCGGGCTTCATGGCGGCGCGCAGATTTACCCCCCTCTGCCCTGTCGGGCATCTCCCCCTCAAGGGGGGAGATCACTTGTCGCAACTGCTTTCGCTACTCACAGGCATTTCGGTAGACGCAGGGAAATCGGAGCTGCCGATCTCACCATCCGAGGGAGAGGTTCCCTCTCTTCGACAAGACCTTCGGAGGCAGAGGTGGGTTACTGCCGCTTCCAGCTCCTTTTTCCGCCCATGCTTCGGGGTGTGACGTGCTCCCGCAGGAAATCATCCGCAAGAAGCGCGACGGGAAGGCTCTGACGGCGGACGAGATCGCCTTCTTCGTGAAGGGACTGGCGGACGAGAGCGTCACCGAGGGCCAGGTCGCGGCGCTCGCGATGGCGGTGTTCTTCAACGGCATGGGCCGCGACGAGGCGGTGGCGCTGACGCTTGCCATGCGCGATTCGGGCGACGTGCTGTTGTGGGACGATCTCGACGGGCCGATCGTCGACAAGCATTCGACGGGCGGAGTGGGCGACAACGTCTCGCTGATGCTTGCTCCGATCGTGGCGGCCTGCGGCGCGTTCGTACCGATGATCTCCGGACGCGGGCTCGGCCATACCGGCGGGACGCTGGACAAGATGGATTCCATTCCCGGCTACGCCAGCCAGCCGGCGAACGAGACCTTTCGCAGGACCGTGCGGGAGGTGGGCTGCGCCATCATCGGCCAAACCGGCAACCTTGCGCCGGCCGACAAGCGCTTCTACGCCATCCGCGATGTCACCGCGACGGTGGAGTCGATCCCGCTCATCACCGCCTCGATCCTTTCGAAGAAGCTCGCCGCCGGCCTGAAGGGTCTGGTGCTCGACGTGAAGTCCGGCAACGGCGCCTTCATGACAAAGGGACGCGACGCGGTGGCATTGGCGACGAGTCTCGTCGAGGTGGCCAACGGCGCGGGGCTCGCCACGACGGCGCTGCTGACCGACATGAACCAGCCGCTCGCCTCGGCGGCCGGAAACGCGCTGGAGGTGATCAACGCGGTCGATTTCCTCACGGGACGCGCCCGCGACCGGAGGCTGGAGGAGGTGACGCTCGCGCTTGCCGCCGAGATGCTGGTTTCGGCCGGGCTCGCGGGTTCGCGCCAGGACGGCGAGGCCGCCGCGCGGGACGCGCTGAACGGCGGCAAGGCGGCGGAGACCTTCGGCCGAATGGTGTCGAGCCTTGGCGGGCCGGCGGGTTTCGTGGATGACTGCCGCGCGCATCTTCCGACCGCGCCGATCGTCCGGCCGGTCCCGTCACCCTCCAGCGGCTTCGTCACCGGCATCGACACGCGCGCCGTCGGCGTTGCCGTCGTGGCGCTGGGCGGAGGCAGGACCAGACCCGGCGATGCCATCGACCCTGCCGTCGGTCTGAGCGGATTGCTGCCCGTCGGCGCGGAGTTCGGACCCGGCGATCCGCTGGCGATGGTGCACGCGCGCGACGAAGCCGCGGCGGAAGCTGCGGTCGCGGCAGTGCATCAGGCCTATTCGATCGGCGAGAGGCGGCCGTCCCGCGGAAAGCCGGTGCTGCGCCACATCGGCGCGCAATGAGGGGACGCCGGTCGTCTACTGCTCCAGCAGCATCGACCCATTCTCGACCTTGAACTTGTCGAGGCGGTTGAGGAAGCTCATCCCGATGAGGATGTCGTTGAGCGCGCGGTCCTGCAGCACCACCGCCTTGACGCCCTCGACACGGATCCTGCCGATCTCGAGCGATTCCAGGTCGGCCGATGCGGCCAGCGCAACGCCGTTCGCCGTCTCGATCCGGTAGCGGAAATCATCGGGAGAGAGTTTGATCCCGACCTTGCGCGCCGTGGATTCGTTGAAGGCGACCAGCGTCGCCCCCGTGTCGATCATCGCCTCGACGCGGCGCCCGTTGATCCTGAAGTCGCCCATGAAGTGCCCGCGCGCGCCCATCGTCAGTTCCACGCGGCGGCCGGTGAGCTGCTTCTGGGAGGGCAGGGTCGCCAGGTTGACGACGGGGATCGGCCGTTCCTCCTCGGGCGCGGCCGTGATCTGCGTCAGTCCCCCTGAGGCGAGGTTGTGAAACAGTGCCGGATTGGCCTGATAGACCAGCGGCACGGACGCCGCCAGACCGACCGAGACACTGAGTGCAAGCAGCTTGCGCGTCATGATCCACCTTTCTGGTGCGGCGATCATGGCGGCGCAGCCTTGAAATCGGCTTAAGCGGAATGTGAAAGCGCGCGCCGCAACCCCGTTTCGGCGCCGGTGGTTAGCGGAAGGTGAACGGCCTACTTGGTGCCGTACATGCGGTCACCGGCATCGCCGAGGCCGGGCACGATATAGCCCTTCTCGTTGAGCCGCTCGTCGATGGATGCGGTGAAGATCGGCACGTCGGGATGCGCCTTGGTGAAACGCTCGATGCCTTCCGGCGCGGCGAGCAAGCAGAGGAACCGCAGGTTCGTCGCACCCCGCTGCTTGAGCTTCTCCACCGCCGCGATGGCAGAGTTCGCGGTGGCCAGCATCGGATCGACGACGATCACCAGCCGGTCGGCGAGGTCGCTCGGCGCCTTGAAGAAGTACTCGATCGCCTCGAGCGTGTCGTGGTCGCGGTAGAGTCCGACATGGGCAACGCGCGCGGCCGGCACGAGGTCGAGCAGGCCTTCCAGCAGTCCGTTGCCCGCGCGCAGCACGGAGGCGAAGACGAGCTTCTTTCCTTCGAGGGTCGGGGCCTCCATGGTCTGGAGCGGCGTCTCGATCGTCGTCGTCGTCAGTTCCAGCTCCCGCGTGACCTCGTAGCCCAGAAGCAAAGAGATCTCGCGCAGCAGGCGGCGGAACCCGGCCGTCGAGGTCTCCTTATTGCGCATGATGGTGAGCTTGTGCTGCACCAGCGGGTGACTGACGACGGTCACATTCTGCATCGGGCATTGCTCCTTTCGGCGGACCTGGGCA
This sequence comes from Aquibium pacificum, assembly GCF_040839445.1. Lineage (NCBI taxonomy): Bacteria > Pseudomonadati > Pseudomonadota > Alphaproteobacteria > Hyphomicrobiales > Phyllobacteriaceae > Aquibium > Aquibium pacificum. The sequence goes on from NZ_JBDPGJ010000002.1 coordinate 236,107, forward strand.
TCCAAGCAGGCTTAGCGCATGAAGGGCCGCTGCGATATGCGCGTTTGGGCGAAACCAACAGGCTCGTGACTGGTCAGCGCGGCCGGACGGCATCGAGGCGGGCGAGAAGAGCCGCCTTCGTCTTCTTGTCGACATAGGCGGCCTCGATGGCGGTGCGGGTAACGGCCGTCAGCGCCTTGTCGTCCATGCCGAAATGGTCGCGCCCGATCTCGTATTCGCGTTTCAGGCTGGTCCAGAAATAGGGCGGATCGTCCGAATTGAGCGTCACCTTGCAGCCGGCGTCGCGCAGCTTCGGGAAGGGATGGCTTTCGAAGCCGTCGAAGACGCGGAGCGCGATGTTGGAGCCGGGACAGCACTCCAGGACCACGCCCTCGTCGGCGATCCTGCGCACGAGGTCCGGGTTCTCGATGGCGCGAACGCCGTGGCCGATGCGCGTCGGCCTGAAATGGTCGAGGGCCGACTGCACGCTCTCCCAGCCGCCGAACTCGCCGGCATGGACGGTGATGCCGAGCCCCGCCTCGCGGGCGATCTCGAAGGCGCGGACGTAGTCCTCCGGATCGCCGAAGCGCTCCTCGCCCGCCATGCCGAAGCCGGTGACGAGCGGCTCGCCGCAACGGGCGGCGAAACGCGCCGCCTTTTCCACCGACTCGACGCCGAAATGGCGCACGCCGGTGACGATCATGCGGCTCTCGATGCCGGTCTTGGCCTTGGCGCGCCTCATGCCTTCCGCCAGCCCGGCGGTGTAGGCCGCGGCCGAAAGTCCGGCGCGCTCGGCGTGGTCGGGCGAGGTGAAGAATTCCGAATAGATGGCCCCGTCGCGGGCGAGGCTGGAGAGATAGGTTTCGGCGAGGCGGGCATAGTCGCCCTCGTCGCGGAAGAGATCGGCGGACTGGTCGTACGCGGCGAGGAAACTGGTGAAATCGTCCCAGACGAAGGCGCCGTCGCGGATGAAGCCGGACACGTCGGCACCGTATTTCTGGGCCTGTTTCACGACGAGGTCCGGCGAGGCGGCACCTTCGATGTGACAGTGAATCTCCGCCTTGAGGACCATTTTGTTTCCTTCTTCGTTCTCAATTCGGCGCGGCGGTTCACCGCGTCCACAACAATAGCGCCCGCCAGCCGCATCGGCTATGGTCCCGGCGCATTCGACGGATGACCAGATGACAGAACCAAGAACGACCGCGCGCGGCGGCATGGAAAACTCCTTCGGCTTTCGTAGCGTTCCTGCCGGCGAGAAGCAGCCGCTCGTGGACGAGGTCTTCCACAAGGTGGCCAAGCGGTACGATCTCATGAACGACCTGATGTCGGGCGGGCTCCACCGGCTGTGGAAGGACGCGTTGGTTTCTTGGCTCAATCCGCCCCGGCGCGCCGGCTGGACATGCCTCGACGTGGCGGGCGGCACGGGCGACATCGCCTTCCGCATCGTGGAGGCATCGGGGAACGCCGCCCACGTGACGGTGCTGGACATCAACGGGTCCATGCTGGCGGTCGGACGGGAGCGGGCGGCGAAGCGCGGGCTGTCCGAACATGTCAGTTTCGTGGAGGCGAATGCCGAAGAACTGCCGTTTCCCGACGAGAGCTTCGATGCCTACACCATCGCCTTCGGCATCAGGAACGTGCCCAGGATCGACCGGGCCCTTTCGGAAGCCTACCGGGTGCTGAAGCCCGGCGGCCGTTTCCTGTGCCTGGAATTCTCGGAAGTCGACATGCCCATGCTGGACCGGGCCTACGAGGCCTGGTCGTTCAACGCCATCCCCGCGATCGGCAAGGCGGTGACGGGGGACGAGGATTCCTATCGCTATCTCGTGGAATCGATCCGCAAGTTTCCCAACCAGAACGACTTCGCCAGGATGATCGAGGCGGCGGGCTTCGAACGGGCCACGTTCCGCAACCATTCCGGCGGGATCGCGGCGCTCCATTCCGGCTGGAAGCTTTGAAGGCCTTGATCCGATGACGACCGTCGGCGCCTATTTCCGGCTTGCCCGGGCCGGCTGGATCATGGTTCGCGAGGGCGTGGTGGCAGCCTTGCCGGGCGACCAGCTGACGGGTCCGCCCAGGACCGCGTGGCGCGTGGCGCGGCTCCTGGCGCGCCGCCACTCGGCCGATCGCGATCGCTCCGAGCGTTTTGCCAAGGCGGCGACGCGGCTCGGTCCATCCTACGTCAAGCTCGGGCAGTTCCTCGCCACCCGGCCGGACGTGGTCGGCACCGAGATCGCGCTCGATCTCGCCAACCTGCAGGACCGGATGGACAAGTTCCCGCAGGCGGAAGCCGTGGCGGCCATACGGGATTCGCTCGGACGTCCGATCGAGGATCTCTTCGAGGAGTTCGGCGAGCCGGTCGCCGCGGCGTCAATCGCCCAGGTGCATCCCGCCACGGTTCCCGGCAGCAGTCGGCGCGTCGCGGTGAAGGTGATCCGCCCCGGCGTCCGCAGGCGCTTCTTCCACGACCTCGAGAGCTACTTCGTCGCCGCGCGCTTGCAGGAGCGCTTCATCCCCTCGACGCGGCGGCTGCGGCCGGTGCAGGTGACCGAGACGCTGGCGCAGACGACCAAGATCGAGATGGACCTGCGGCTTGAGGCGGCGGCGCTTTCCGAGATCGCGGAGAACACCAGGGACGATCCGGGCTTCCGTGTCCCGACCGTGGACTGGGAGCGCACCGGCCGCGACGTGCTGACGCTGGAATGGATCGACGGCGTCAAGATGTCGAACATCGAGGGCCTGCGGGAGGCGGGGCACGACCTGCCGGCGGTGGCCGCCAATCTGATCCAGAATTTTCTGCGCCACACGCTGCGCGACGGCTTCTTCCATGGCGACATGCATCCCGGCAACCTGTTCGTGGAGGCGGACGGGACGATCGTGGCGGTCGACTTCGGCATCACCGGGCGGCTCGGCAAGAAGGAGCGCCGGTTCCTGGCCGAAATCCTCTACGGTTTCATCACGCGCGACTACCGTCGCGTCGCCGAGGTGCATTTCGAAGCCGGATACGTGCCGGCGAAACACGACGTCGCCGCTTTCGCACAGGCGATCCGGGCGATCGGCGAGCCGATCCACGGCCAGCCGGCCGAGACGATCTCCATGGCCAAGCTGCTGACGCTGCTTTTCGAGGTGACCGAGCTCTTCGACATGGCGGCGCGGCCGGAACTGGTGCTGCTACAGAAGACGATGGTGGTGGTCGAAGGCGTCGCGCGCAGTCTCGATCCGCATTTCAACATGTGGAAGACCGCCGAACCTGTCGTCGGCGACTGGATCGCCGCCAATCTCGGGCCGCGCGGGCTTCTCACCGATGCGCGCGACGGCGTCAATGCACTCGTCGCGCTCGCCCGCCAGGCGCCGGAACTCGCGGCGCGCACCGAAAGGCTGTCGCGCGAGATCGACGCCATGGCCGAGCACGGCCTGCGCTTCGACGAGGGCACCGCGCGCGCGATCGGCAAGGCGGAGGCTCGGCACACGCGGTCCGGGCGGGTGGCGCTGTGGGTGATCGCGCTGACGCTGGTGTGGATCGCCTGGCGGATCGCGTGATTGCATTGACTGCATTGCAGGCAATGCATACATTGCGATCATGGCTGGTGGAACGATCCCATGTCCAACCTGACGATCCGAAATCTAGATCCGGAAGTGAAGCACAGCCTGCGCCGGCTCGCGGCCGAACGCGGCGTATCGATGGAACAGGAAGCCCGCGAGCGCCTTGCCGAGAGCGTCAACCGCGCCACCCGGCGCAAATCATCCATCTTCGATGAACTCACGAAGCTTGGCGCCGCGCCCGAACAGCCCTTCGATCAGAAGAAGGCCACCGACGCGATGTGGGACGAAAGCTTCCGGTGAGTGGCTTCGTCCTCGACAGTTCGGTCCTCATCGCGATCCTGGCGGCAGAGCCGGACGCGGACCGCTTCAAGCGCTACATCGACGACGACATCAATGCCCAGATCAGCGCCGCGACTGTGCACGAGGCCTTCTGTGTCGTGTCAGGGGAGCGGTTCCGGAATGGCGCGGCGCGGCTGGACAGGATGCTCGGCCTGATCGGTCCCGTCATCGTTCCCTTCGACGCAAGCCAGCTGTCTGCCAGCCGCGAAGCCTATGTCCGTTTCGGAAAGGGATCGGGCCATCCCGCGAATCTCAACATGGGCGATTGCTTCTCCTATGCTCTCGCCAAGACCCGCAATCTTCCCCTGCTTTTCAAGGGGAACGATTTCATCCATACCGACATCGAGCCGGCGTTGAAGCCAGCCTGACGAGGCGACCGACGCCATGACCCTCATCGACAAACGCATCCTTCTGATCGTCGGCGGCGGCATCGCGGCCTACAAGGCGCTCGACCTGATCCGGCGGCTGCGCGAGCGGGGGGCGAAGGTGCGCTGCGTCATGACGCGGGCGGCGCAGGAATTCGTGACACCTTTGTCGGTCGGGGCACTGTCGGCCGATCACGTCTTCACCGACCTCTTCGACCGGCAGGACGAGCACGACATCGGGCACATCCGTCTGTCGCGCGAGGCCGACCTCATCGTGGTCGCGCCGGCGACCGCCGACCTGATGGCCAAGATGGCGAACGGCCATGCCGACGACCTCGCCTCGACGGTGCTGATGGCGACGGACAAGCCGGTGCTGATCGCGCCGGCGATGAACCCGCGCATGTGGTCGCACCCGGCGACGAGGCGGAACCTCGACACCCTGAAGCGCGACGGCATCGGGCTCGTCGGGCCGGGCCGTGGCGAGATGGCAGAGAGCGGCGAGGCCGGCGACGGCCGCATGGCCGAGCCGCTGGAGATCGTGGCGGCGATCGAAGGCATGCTCGACGGCCGGCCGAAGCCGCTCGCCGGCAGGAAGATCGTCGTGACCTCGGGGCCGACGCACGAGCCGATCGACCCGGTGCGCTACATCGCCAACCGCTCCTCGGGCAAGCAGGGACACGCGATCGCCGCCGCGATCGCCGCTCTCGGAGCCGACGTGCACCTCGTGTCCGGGCCGGTCAACGTTGCGGACCCGGCCGGCGTCGGGACGGTGCATGTCGAGACGGCGCGACAGATGCGCGATGCGGTGATGGATCTCCTTCCGGCGGACGCTGCGATCTTCGTCGCGGCGGTCGCGGACTGGCGCACGGCGGATTCGGCCGGTGAAAAGATCAAGAAGGTCCCGGGCGGCGGCCCGCCCGCGCTGCAGATGGTGGAGAACCCGGACATCCTCGCCACCGTCGGCCATCACGAGAGGCGGCCTGCGCTGGTGATAGGCTTCGCGGCCGAGACCGAGAACCTTCTGGCCAACGCGCAGGCAAAGCTCGACCGCAAGGGCGCCGACCTGATCGTCGCCAACGACGTCTCGCACGGGAGCGGCGTGGGGCCCGGCGGCGTCATGGGCGGCGACCGGAACCGGGTGCGGATCGTATCGCGGTCGGGCGTCGAGGAGTGGCCGGAGATGACCAAGCAGGACGTGGCGGAGAAGCTTGCGGAACTCGTCGCGGAACGGCTGTCGGGGAACGGCGCGTCAGCGCGGTAGAATTCACCATCCGGGAACGACATCACCATGGATGCGCCTGTCTTCACCTGCGCGCCCGTCATCGAGACGGAGCGGCTGATCCTGCGCGCGCACGCGGCGAGCGACCACGAGGCCTATGCGGCGATCTGGGCAGATCCGGAGGTGGTCCGCTACACGAGCGGCAGGCCGCTGTCGCGCGAGGAGAGCTGGATACGGCTCTTGCGACAGATCGGTCACTGGCGGGTGCTCGGCTTCGGCTTCTGGGCGATCGAGGACCGGTCGAGCGGCAGGCTGGCGGGTGAGGTCGGCTTCCACGACCTGCGGCGCGACATCGAGCCGTCGTTCGACGGAACGCCGGAAGCCGGATGGCTGCTCGCGCCCGAATTCCACGGCCAAGGTCTGGCGCGGGAAGCGCTCGTAGCCATCCATGCGTGGGGCGACGCTCACCTGCGCTCGTCGACGACCGTGTGCATCATCCATCCGGATCACGAAGCGTCGCTTCGGGTGGCCCGGCAATTCGGCTACGGCAACCCGGTCCCCACCCGGTACCATGACGCCCCTAGCCTCATTCTGACGCGGGACAGGCCGTCGGATTCCTAAGTGTCGCCGGGTAGCGGCCGTTCCGGGGAAGCGTCTCACGCGGATGTCGGCCGAATGAGCGCCAGCCCGGACTGCGGATCATGCCGCCTGCGCAGATGCGCCGGTGCCTCGCGCACCACCACTTCGAGCGTCGGGCGCACGTGGGCGCGGGCAACGTCGCCGGCCATGGCGGAGCCGTCGCGCTTGCCGATGACGAGGTGGACGTGGACCACCGGACCGTCGTCGGACTCGGCCACGTCTCCGAGCAGCGACGCAACCTCGACCTGTTCGTGGACGGGGATCTCCTCATAGTCCTTCTTCTCCCAGCTGAAATATTTCAGCACCACGTCGCTGAAGGCACCAATGCCGGTGATCTGGGCGGCGGAAAGCCTCTGCTTTCCGGCGAAGGTGCGCAGCCCCTCCACCATTTCGTCGCCGGTCTCGAAGACCACTGCCCAGGTCCGCTCACCATGGGCCTCGTGCAGAAGCTGGGATTGCATGGATTTCCTCCTGTCGAGTTGTCCTTGCCCGACCAACCACCGAATCCAAGGCCGGTTCCGTCTTGGCGGGGCCGGCATCATGGAACATCGTTCGGGGCTTGCGGTTACCGGACCATGCACGCACATCGCGGAACCGCGCCCGGTATGGCCGATCTGACCGCAGCAAGAAATCCTCGTCGAGACCCACCGCGCCGGGCCGGCTGGTGTCCCACAGACGCGAAGGAACCGCAGCATGTCCGAACTCAGCAATTTCGAACTGGAAGGCCGGCTGAACGCGCAACGGGAGTTGATCGCGATGCTCCTAGCGCGGCTGACCGACGGCCCGGACGATCCGCTCTGGGCGATCGTGGAGCAGACGTTCGAGATTCAGGATCATCAAGAAGACCCCGGCGCGGTGCCGGACGCGGCCTTCACGGCAGAAGCCGAGATGGCGCGCGAGTTCAGGCTGATCGTGGAACGGGCGAAATACCGGGAGGCACGATCGCAGACCGGATGAGCTAGCTGCCTTCCCGGGACCGCTCGCGCGTCGGGCTCGCTGCATGGTCGAGGTTGAGTGCCGTACCGGCCAGCGTCAGATGCGACAGCGCCTGCGGGAAATTGCCCAACTGGGTCTTCGTGCGCGGATCGTACTCCTCAGCCAGGAGGCCCAGATCGTTGCGCAGCGAGAGCAGATGCTCGAAAAGCCTCTTCGCATCGCCATATCTTCCCTGCAGGATGTAGTTGTCGGCCATCCAGAAGCTGCAGGCGAGGAACACGCCCTCTCCGGGCGGCAACCCGTCGTCGGTGTGCTCGGTCCTGTAGCGAAGGACGAGCCCGTCGACCGCCAGTTCCTTCTCGATCGCCCGGACAGTGCCGGCGACCCGCGGGTCGTCGGCCGGCAGGAAGCCCACCAGCGGTATGAGGAGCGTGGAAGAATCCAGTTCCTTCGAGCCGTAGGACTGTACGAAAGCGCCGCGCTGCGCATCGAAGCCCCGTTCGCATACCTGCGCGCGGATCTCGTCCCTGATGCGCGACCATTGCCCGACGGGACCTTCGAGGCCGAAACCCTCGATCGCCTTGACGGCGCGGTCGAATGCGACCCAGGCCATGACCTTCGAGTGGACGAAGTGGCGCGGGCCGCCGCGCACTTCCCAGATCCCCTCGTCGGGCTGGTTCCAGATCTCTTCCAGATAGCTGACGAGGGAAGTCTGCAGGGTCCAGTCGGCCTCGCGCAGCGTGAAGTTCGAGCGGCGGGCGTGGTGCATGACGTCCATCACCTCGCCGAAGACGTCGATCTGGCGCTGCCGGAAGGCGTCGTTGCCGATGCGCACCGGCCGTGCGCCGTTGAAGCCGGCGAGGTGATCGGCTTCCCGCTCGCCCAGCCAGTTTTCGCCCGCGACGCCATAGACCGGCTGCACCTGATGCGAGGATCCAGCGACGGCCCGCAGCAGCCAGTCGGTCCAGGCCTCGGCCTCCTGGCGATAGCCGGCCGACATCATCATCAGGAGCACGAAGGTCGCGTCGCGCAGCCAGCAGTAGCGATAATCCCAGTTGCGCGAGCCGCCCGCCTGTTCGGGAAGCGAGGTGGTCGGGGCCGCGATGATACCGCCCGTGCGGCCGTAGATCAGCGCCTTGATGGTGATCAGCGAGCGCCTGACCGGCTCCCCCCACGCCCCCTGATAAGCGCAGCATTTGCACCATTCGTCCCAGAACCGTTCCGTCGCCTGCATGGCGGACGCGGCATCGGGCAGATCCCGCGGCGGCTCGAAAGAGGGGCCATAGGCGAGGACGAAGTCGAGCCGCTGTCCCTCGCAGACGGAAAACCTCCCAATGGCGGAGTGATCGTCGATGGCGAAATCGACCGTGCTTCTCAGCACGGCGGCGTGCGGACCCGAGATCGCCTTCATGTCGCCGGACGCTTCCTTGCGCAGCCATGGCGCGCGCGCGCCGTAGCCGAACCGCAGGCACAGGTTCATGCCGACGGGAACCGTGCCGCGGATGCCCTCGACGATGCGAACGAGCGCCGGCATTTCCTGGTTGACCGGCATGAAATCGATGATGCGGATCGCGCCGCTCGCGGTTTCCAGCGTCGTCTCCAGAATGGGCGTGTCGCCCCTGTACCGGCGGCTGCGCAACGTGACGGGCGCATCGGGCACGATCGACCAGCAGCCGTTGCCGGGATTGCCCAGCAGCGCGGCGAAGCAGGCTTCGGAGTCGAAGCGGGGCCAGCACAGCCAGTCGATCGAGGCATCGCGGCCGACGAGTGCGGCCGTCTCGCCATTGCCGATTAGTCCATAGTCCTCGATGCGCATCGGTTTCACGGATGACAGACCCGAGGCCCAGTGTCGACCACGCTTGTCACGACCTGCGGCTGATCGCACCTTGGAGGAGCATTCCGGCGGCGAGGCCGAGGCCGATCGCGGCTACGGCGGCCGTCGTGCGTGAACCGCGTTCCGAAACGGCGATGGCGGAGCCGCTCGCCTCGGCACCGAAGGAGCCCCGGGTGCGGTGGAGCGCAGTGACCGGGCCGAACAGGTTGTCGGGCCTTTCCGGCACGACGGGCCTGTCGGTCGCCTGTCCCTCATAGGCGTTGCGCGCGAGGTAGCGGTCGACGAACCAGGGGGCTAGCGCATTGCCGAGGATGACCTCGATGGTGCTCTTGCCGATCCAGAGCTCGCGGCACCGGCCGTGGGCGGCCTTGTGGATTTCGGCCGCGATGACCTCCGGCTGGACGACCGGCGGCACTGGTCGCGGCTCGTGGTCCATATGCGTGCGCGCCCAGTCGAACTGCGGGGTGTTGACCGCCGGCAGGTGCGCCATGACCAAGTGGACGGCGCTGCCGTCGTGAATGAGCTCCGTGCGCAGGGAATCGGTGAAGCCGCGGATCGCGTGCTTGGCGCCGCAATAGGCGGCCTGGAGCGGGATGCCGCGATAGGCGAGCGCAGACCCAACCTGAAGGATGGTGCCCCGGTTGCGGGCCGACATGTGCCTGAGCGCCGCCATCGTGCCGTGGACGAAGCCGAGATAGGTCACCTCCGTGACCCGCCGGAATTCCTCCGGCGTTATCTTCGCCACGGGCGAGAAAACCGTCGCCATGGCGTTGTTGATCCAGATGTCGATGCCGCCGAACCGCTCGACTGCCTCGTCCGCCGCCGCGAAGAGTGCTGCTGCGTCTGCGACGTCGGCGGCGATGGCGATCGCCTCGCTTCCGAGATCCTCAATCTCCGAAAGGGTTTCCTTGAGCGCGGCGGGGTCCCGCGCGATCAGGACGAGCCGCGCGCCAGTCCTGGCGAAGCGCCGGGCGGTGGCGCGGCCGACACCGGCGGTGGCGCCGGTGATGACGACAACCTCCGCCGGACCGTACTTCTCGGATCGGGGCATCTCTTGCCTCTCGGGGTGAGTTTTCTCTTGGCCCGTTTGCCGCCGGTGAGCGAACCTGCGCCAGCGTACGCGCCTCGGAGATAACAGGTGAAATCCCGGCCGGTTCCGGCCAAATCCCGTCTAGACTTTCAGCGTGCTCGCAACGGGATTGACGAGCGGGAAGCGAACCTCGAAATCGAGGCCACCCTCCCCTTTCAACCTGTGCTCTCCCTCCAGCTGGCGTACGAAGCTGTCGATGAGCCGCATGCCGAGGCCGGACCTCTCACGCGGCTCGCCGAAGCCGACTCCATCGTCGAGGATGGCAAGGCGTATGTCGTCGCCGTCGGTATCCAGCCTGATCGTGATCGTTCCCTTGGCGTTGCCGGGAAAGGCGTGCTTGAGCGAGTTCGAGACGACTTCCGTGACAAGAAGACCGACCACCATGGACCGCTCAGGGTCGAGCGCGAGCGACTTCATGTCGAAGCGCAACTCGCTGACGCCGTCGAAGGACGAGCGCACGCCTTCGGCAATGTTGCGGATGTAGTGATCGAGCTTGATGGCCTCGAGGCGGTCGGAGCGGTAGATCTGTTCGTGGACGGCGGCCATGGCGGCGATGCGGCCGGCCAGATCCCGCTTGGAATCCGGCGGCAGCGGTTGCAGCCTGATGAGCGAGGTGACCGTCTGGAGGTTGTTCTTGACGCGATGGTGGACTTCGCGGAGCAGGAGCCGGTTCTGCGCCAGCGCATCCTCCAGCTCCTCGCGGCGACGGCTGTCGTGGGAAAGAAGACGGAATACCCAGCCCGCAAACCCGGCAAGACCGAGGAAGATCGGAACCGCGCCGAAGCCGATCCTGAACATCCGCATACGGAAATCGCTCAAGACGGTTTCGGTCGAGACCGCCGCGACGGCCACAAGGGGTGCGCCCGCCACGCGGTAATAGCCTACAAGCCGCGACGCGCCGTCGGCCGGCGACGCTTCCGAACGGTAGGTGCCTGACGGAGCTTCGGGAAGATAGTGCGTGAAGAGGACATGGTCGCTCAGGCTGATCGAGCGCTCCAGCGACGGGAACCGCGTGACGACCCAGCCGTCGTCGCCGACGATGCTCGCGGACGAATCGCGGCCGAGGTTCAGGGACACCCAGAAATCGGCGATGAGATCGGAGGGGACGACGATCGCCGCGATGCCGGCGAACTCCCCGTCCCTGACGAGGCGTCGTCCGATGACGAAGCTCTGGTGGTTCGTCGCCCGGTCGACGAGCAGCCTCGATATGACGAAATTCTCCCCGCCGCGCAGTGCCTGAAAATACTCGCGGTCCCCGATCTCTACCTCGTCCTCCGTGGGAGCGGTCGACAGAAGCTCGTGGCCGGTGCGGTCGAAGACGCGAACCACGACATTGGCCGGCAATCCGGCTACGGCATTGTCCATGTCGCCGAGCTCGGCCGAACCCAGGAGTTCGGGCCGGAAGCCGATCGTATCGTCGATGCGGCCCAGAGATTGCCGGCTGGCTTCGACTATCCACTGGAAGTGCGCGGCGATCGTCTTGGCCGCCGCCGCCGCACGCTGTTCGCCCTGGTCGAGCGTGTCGCGGTATCCCTGCCACACGAACAGGCCGCTGATGAAAATGACGAAGAGGAAAAGCGCAAGCGCAAGCCCGAGCGCCGCCAGCGGCGTCCTCATTCTCATGGCACCTCGTCCGATCCTGCTTATTCGAATCGGGAAGGTAGTGCCTTTCATCGACGGTTTGAAGCCGTTACGTCCTTCCACTCGCGGCGCACCCTTTCCGATGCCCGCGAGAACCCGTGCGGCCACTGCCTAACGGTGATTCGCGTGAACCTTTGCCCCCACAGCGAGTTCTGTCGAGGACAGACAACGATCGAGCCGAGCGGCCCGCAATCGGCCGCCCGGCGAGAAAACCGGAGGTTCTCATGCCTGCCAAATCCAAGTCCCAGCAGAAGGCGGCCGGGGCCGCGCTTGCCGCGAAGCGCGGCGACATCAAGAAGAGGGAGCTCAAGGGCGCGTCCAAGAGCATGGAGAAATCCATGACCGAGAAGGAACTCCATGACATGGCCTCGACCAAGCGCAAGGGAAAGCCGGAGCACAAGTCGGACTCCTGACGACCGCGAGACCGCGTCTTTCCGACTGAACAAGTCTTGGAATGGGATAACAGATGCAGACGACAGCGACGAAGAGCCTGGAGCCGTTTCGCGGCACGGTGAACGTGATGTTCCGCGATGCCATGATCGCGTCGACGGACCGGGCCATCGTGGTCAAGGAGCCTGGCAGGGCGTCACTCTATTACATTCCCTTCGACCACATCTATTTCGAGTTCCTCAAGCAATCGCCGACCACACGGAAGCTGGAGGAGGGCGAGGCGCGGTTCTGGAACGTCAGCGCGGTCGGAGAATCGGCCGACGACGTCATGTGGGCCTTTGATGCGCCCGCCGTGGACTACGGCCTCCTGCGCTCCCACGGCGCCTTCGATTCAGACAAGGTTACTGTCGAGGCGATCGAAGAGCCCGATACGGAACACCGCGTCCACTGGCCGCGCTGAAGTCCCGCCCTGCCCACATTTCGCCCGCCGCTGCCCGGCACTACTGGTGCCGCGCGCGCAGCCAGCGCAGGACGGTCGATTCGTCCTCGTCGAGACCCTGAAGGGGCTTTCGCGTGCGGCGGCGGATTTCGGCGATTTCTTCCGACAGCCTGCCCTGTTCCCAGCTCTCGATGACGATCGGGTGGATGTAGCACCGGCGGCAGACGGCGCGCGTGTTGCGCAGCCGCGCCGCCACCTTGTCGATCACCTCGTTGGTCGTTCGGGTCAGTTCGCGTTTGGTCGACGGATGTTCCTTCTGCGCGAACATGTCGGCGGCGTAAATGGTTGCCGACCACGTGCGGAAGTGCTTCGAGCTGAAATCCGGCCCGGCCGTCTCGTGGATGTACCGGTTGACGTCGTGCGAGTGGACGGGCCGCCGCGTGCCCTCCTCGTCGAGATACTGGAACAGGTGCTGACCCGGCAGTTCCTCGATGGCACCGACGATGCGCGCGATGCGCCTGTCGGTAAGCTGCAGCTTCCATTCCTGGCCCGACTTGCCGACGAATGAAAAGCGGATGCGCTGGCCCTCGACCTCCACGTGACGGCTGCGCAAGGTCGTCAGGCCGAAGCTCTTGTTGTCGCGCGTGTAGGCGTCGTTGCCGATACGGATCAGCGTGTTGTCGAGCAGCCAGACGATGGAGGCGAGAACGCGCTCGCGCGGGGTACCGCGCCGGCGCAGGTCCTGGTCCACGCGCTCCCTGATCCTGGGCAGGGCGCCGGCGAAATCGACCAGCGAGGAGAACTTCGCCTCGTCGCGACAGGCCGTCCACCCCGGATGGTAGCGGTACTGCTTGCGCCCTTTCTGGTCGCGGCCAGTCGCCTGAATGTGCCCCGCAGGGTCCGGCGAGATCCACACGTCGGTCCAGGCCGGCGGAATGGCGAGCGACTTGATGCGGGCGATTGCGTCCAGGTCCCCCAGCCGCCGCCCCTCGGGCGTGAAAAAGGTAAAACCCTTGCCGACGCGACGGCGGCGGATGCCCGGCTCGATGTTGCTGACATAGGCGAGGTCCGCCCGCGCAGCCGACAGTTCGCGCGCGGCGCTGGCGGTGGGTACCGTATCCATCCTGCGCAGGTCAGTATCCCCCGATGATCGGCAGGATCTCGCCGGTGATGTAGCTGGAGCAGTGGGACGAGGCGAAGAAGACGTAAGCCGGCGCGATCTCCTCCGGCTGGGCTGGGCGCTTCATCTTCGTCCCGGCGCCGAACTGTTCGACCTGCTCGGGCGGGCGTTCGGACGGGTTAAGCGGCGTCCAGACGGGACCGGGCGCGACGGCGTTGACGCGGATGCCGCGCGGCAGAAGGTTGGACGACAGCGCCTTGGTGAAAGCGTGGATGCCGCCCTTGGTCATGGAATAGTCGATGAGTTCCTTGCTGCCGTCGATGCCGGTTATCGAGCCGGTGTTGATGATCGTCGAACCGGACGTCATGTGCTCGACGGCGGCCTTCGCCATGTGGAAATAGCCGTAGAGATTGGTCTTGAGGGTCGTGTCGAAATGCTCTTCCGTGAGATCGCCGAGGTCGGAGGCGTGGTACTGGAAGGCGGCGTTGTTGACGAGGATGTCGAGATTGCCGAACTCGCGCACCGCCTTCTCGACCGCCTGCCGGCAGAAATCCGCCTCCGTCACGTCGCCGGCGATGAGGAGGCAGCGGCGGCCCTCGTCGACCACGGCCAGCCGCGTCTCCTCCGCGTCGTCGTCCTCGCTCAGATAGACGATAGCGACATCTGCGCCCTCGCGCGCGAAGAGGACGGCCACGGCGCGGCCGATCCCCGAATCGCCGCCGGTGATGAGCGCGACCTTTCCTTCCAGCTTCTTCGATCCGAGATAATAAGGCGCGTCATACATGGGCGCCGGGTCGAGCGCGGCTTCGTCGCCGGGCTTGGGCTGGTGCTGCCTGGGAAAGGGCGGCACCGGATACTCCCGTGCACCGACCTGCACGGCGCCATTCGAAGAGGAGTTGCCGCGGTCGGCGTCCGCCTTGTCCACCTGACGCTGGATCGAGCGCTGCCTGGAGACTTCGTCGGCTGCGTCCTTGCGAAATTCGCCATCGGCCATGTTGTATTTTCCTCTCGTCTCCCGGCAAGGAAACTCCAGCCGTCGTGATCGTTCGTCTCCGAGGAACAGAAATCGTTTTGGGCGATGCTTGTTCCCGAAGGGCATCCGGAGAGACGGAGACGCCCGACGGTGGCCGGCACCAGCGGTCGAGTGGCGGAGAAGAGAAAGAAACTTCATGAGCAACGCGTTCGATGCGAGATTCTACGACCGTCACGTCGCGGACGTCGCGCAGCGTCTGATCGGCGCCGCGCTTTCACTCGACGGCGTGGGCGGGATGATCGTGGAGACGGAGGCCTACGACCGGGACGATCCCGCCTCGCACAGCTTTGCCGGGGCGACCGCGCGCAACGCCGCGATGTTCGGTCCGGCCGGGCACGCCTATGTCTACCGCTCCTACGGGCTGCACTGGTGTTTCAACATCGTGTGCCGCCCGGGCGCGGCCGTGCTCGTACGGGCGCTGGAGCCGGTGAGCGGCATCCCCGCGATGATCCGCAGACGCGGCATGGAGGATCTGCGCTCGCTCTGCTCCGGACCGGGGAAATTGTGCCAGGCTCTCGCGATCGGCGGCGAGCACAACGGGCTGCCGCTCGCGCACGGATCGCTGCGACTCGAACTTCCCGACAGGCCGTGCGAGGTGACGGCGGGAACGCGGATCGGCATCAGCAAGGCCAGGGATCACAACTGGCGCTTCGGCCTCGCCGGGTCGAAATTCGTAAGCAGGGCCTTTCCGACGACGCGCTAGCGGGTCAGGAACGAGAGCGCGCCTGCCGACGACCTCGGATGCGGGAAGCCACCGCCGCGGTTAGCATCGCGGCCACGCCGCTGATGGAGGGTCATCGTCGTCAGGGGGCGACCGCGCCGTCTTGCCATGCATCTGGCGCTCCAAGCCTATAGGAGATGCCGCGGGCCGCCTGTCATCCCTTCACGTCCGTCTCCGGGCGTGCGTCCCCAGAGGCCTGCTCCTCGTGCCAGGTGCCGCTCTCGTCCTGGTATTCGATCGCCGCGTTCTCACCGGCCAGGCGATGTTCGGCAGCGGCACCTCGGGCTGCTTCCGCGGCTTCGTCGTGGGAGGGATACGTCTCGGAAAAGACGTCGCCGACCTTGTACGCCCAGGCGCCATCGTGCTCGACGACTTCGTAGGTGATGCGCGTCATGTCGCTTGTTCCTCGTAGGTTGCAGTTGCCACCGGAACAGGATGAGGCGACGATTGTTCCTGCGTAGGCGTTCAGGAACAATGCACGTCCGGCGTCGTTACCGGCGGTGAAAGGGATTCGGCCGTGGCAGCAAGAGCAGTCTGGAAGGGGTATCTCCAGGTCGCCGAACTCAGTTGCGGCGTCGCGCTCTATGCGGCGGCCTCCACGTCCGAGCGCGTCTCCTTCAACATCCTCAACCGCAAGACCGGGCACCGGGTGCAGCGCCAGTACGTCGACGAACAGACCGGCAAGCCGGTCGAACGCGACGACCAGGTGAAGGGCTACGAGGTGGCCGACAACCAGTACATCGTGCTGGAGCCGGAGGAGATCGCCGAGGCCGTTCCGCAGGGCGACAAGACGCTGAGCGTGGACACCTTCCTCAGCTGTCCGAACATCGATACCGTCTACTTCGACAAGCCCTATTACGTCGCGCCGGCCGACGAGGCGGCGGAGCAGGCCTTCGCCGTCATCCGCGAAGGCATGCGGGCGAAGAACGTCGCCGCGCTGGCGCGCGCGGTGCTGTTCCGCCGGGTGCGCACCGTGCTGTTGCGCGCCCAGGGACCGGGACTGATCGCGAACACGCTGAACTTCGACTACGAGGTGCGGTCGGCGCGGGAGGCCTTCTCCGACATCCCGGAGATGAAGATCAAGGGCGAGATGCTCGATCTCGCGAAGTACATCATCAATACCAAGAAGGGCGAGTTCAAGCCGGACGAATACGACGACCGTTACGACGCGGCGCTCGCCGAACTGGTAAAGGCGAAGATGGAGGGCCGCGAGATCAAGGCGCCCGAACGCAAGCCCCAGGGCAAGGTGATTGACCTGATGGAGGCGCTGCGCCAGAGCGCGGCGGCGACGGACGCGGGCGGCAAGAAGAGCGGCGGCAAGAAAGCCTCCTCCTCGAAGCGTTCCGCGAAGGGTGGCCAGGCCGAGCAGCGCAAGAAGGCAAGCTGATCCATGGCGCTCGAGACCTACAATCAGAAGCGCAACTTCGAACGAACCTCCGAGCCCAAAGGCGCCGCGAAGGCATCCAAAGGCGGCAACAGGTTCGTGATCCAGAAGCACGACGCGACGCGGCTGCACTACGATTTCCGGCTGGAGATGAACGGCGTGCTGGTGAGCTGGGCCGTGACGCGGGGCCCCAGCCTCGTGCCGGGCGACAAGCGTCTCGCGGTGCAGACCGAGGACCATCCGCTCGAATACGGAGACTTCGAAGGGACCATCCCGAAGGGCGAGTATGGCGGCGGCACCGTGCTGTTGTGGGATCGCGGGACGTGGAGCCCGGTCGGCGACCTGAAGAAGGGCCTCGTCAAGGGCCACCTCGAATTCGAGCTTTCGGGCGAAAAACTGCACGGGCGCTGGCACCTGGTCCGGATGGCCAAGCGCGGGCGCGAAAAGCGCGACAACTGGCTGCTGATCAAGAGCGACGACGAATTCGCGCGTGAGGAGGACGACACCGACATCCTGGAAGAGGCGCCGAGATCGGTGAAGACCGGCCGCGACATTCCCGAGATCGCGCAGGAGGCGCCGGGGTGGTCCTCGAAGACGGGGAGGATCGACAAGACGACCGCGAAGGCGGCCCCGAAGGCCAAACCGGCGAAGAAGGCAGGATCGAAACCCACCACCGCTGCAAAGAAGGCGGAAGTATCTGCTGAACCTTCCGCGACGAGCTTTCCGAAAGGCAGCCGCAAGGCCGAGCCGCCGGGCTTCGTCGAGCCGCAACTCGCCACTCTGCGGCCCGAGGCCCCGGCCGGGGCGCGCTGGATTCACGAGATAAAGTTCGATGGGTACCGCCTGCAGGCGCACCTCGCAGACGGCAAGATCAAGCTCCTGACCCGCAGCGGCCTCGACTGGACCGACAAGTTCGGAACCGCGGTGGCCGATGCCTTTGCCGGGCTGTCGGCCTCGCAAGCCGTCATCGATGGCGAACTGGTGGTGGAGGCCGGCGGAGGCGCATCGGACTTCTCCTCCCTGCAGGCCGATCTCTCGGAGGGCCGAGCCGACCGCTTCGTGTTCTATGCCTTCGACCTCCTCTACCTCGACGGGCACGACCTGCGCGGGGCGGCGCTGATCGACCGCAAGGAGACGCTGGCAAGGCTGATCTCCGGCGCACCGCAGAGCCTGCGCTACAGCGATCATTTCGAGGAAGACGGCGAGATGATCCTGCGGCATGCCTGCCGCCTCAGCCTCGAAGGCGTGGTCTCGAAGCTTCGTGACGGAAAATACCGCTCGGGCCGCGGCCGGGACTGGATCAAGTCGAAATGTTCGGAACGGCAGGAGTTCGTGATCGCCGGCTACGTGCCGTCGACCACCTCGGACACGGCCATCGGCTCGCTGGTGCTCGGTCACTATGACGGCGACAGGCTCGTCCATGCCGGGCGCGTCGGCACCGGCTTCTCGCGCAAGGTGGCCGAGGACCTGTTCCGCAAGCTCGACGAGATCCGGCGCGACAAGTCGCCTTTCGATGCGCCGCTCGACGCAGTCTCCAAACGGGGCGTGAAGTTCGTCGAGCCGCAGCTCGTCGCGGAGGTCGAGTTCCGGGCCTGGACCGCCGACGGGATCCTGCGCCATGCCTCGTTCCGAGGCCTGCGCGAGGACAAGCCACCGACGGAGATCGTGCGCGAAGAGAAGGCTTCCTCCAAGGAAAAGCTGCCGCGCTGGACGGTGAAGCTGACGCATCCCGACCGCATCTACTGGAAGGATGCCGGGGTGACGAAGGAGGGGCTGGCCGAGTACTACAGCCAGGCCTGGAGGTTCATGGCGCCGCTGGTCGTCAACCGGCCGCTGGCGCTGCTGCGCTGCCCGAACGGCTATGACGGGCAGAGCTTCTTCCAGAAACATGCGTGGAAGGGGATGAGTTCGAACATCCTCACCGTCCACGACCCCAAGGACAAGTCCGGCCAGCCGATCGTGGCGATCGACGGGTTCGATGGGCTGATCGGGCTCGTGCAGGGCGGCGTGCTCGAAATCCATCCGTGGCAGGCCTCGCTGCACGACCTTGAGCGACCGGACCAGATCGTCATGGACCTCGATCCCGGCGACGGCGTGGAGTGGCAGGCAGTCATCGAGGCGGCGAACGAGGTGCGGGAGCGGATGGAGGTCGAAGGCTTCGCCTGCTTCCTCAAGACCTCGGGAGGCAAGGGCCTGCACGTGGTGAGCCCGGTCAAGCCCTCGGCGGGATGGGACGAGCTAAAATCTTTCGCCAAAGGCATCGCCGACGCGATGGCGGGCGACAGTCCAGACCGATTCGTGGCCACCGTCACCAAGTCGAAGCGGCGCGGCAAGATCCTGATCGACTACCTGCGCAACGGGCGGGGAGCGACCGCAGTGGCGCCCTATTCCACCCGCGCACGCGCCGGCGCGCCGGTGTCGATGCCGCTGGCGTGGGAAGAGCTTTCCGGAGAGATCGGGCCGGCCTACTTCACAGTGCCCAATGCACCGGCGCGGCTCGCCAACCTGGGGACCGATCCGTGGGAGGATTTCCGCAAGGCGGAAGTGCCGCTCGGCAAGAGCCCGCCGAAGCGAAAGCGGAAGAAGGCGGCCTGATCAGGGCGTTGCCTTGCGCTTGCCCTTCTCGGACTCGACGCTCTTCTTCAGCGCGTCCATGATCGAGACGACGTTGCTCGGCGTCTCCTGCGGCTCGGCCTTCGCGGAGCCCTTTTTCGCCTTCGCGGGCTTCTTCTTCTTTTTCGCCTCGATGATCTCGAGAAGCTTGTCCTGGACCGGATCCTCCACCATCGAGGGGTCCCAGTCCTTCGTACGCTCCTCGATCAGCTTCCCGACCAGCCGCATCAGCTTCTGGTCCGGCTTGTCGCGGTCGATGTCGGCGAAATAGTCCTTCGCATCGCGGACTTCGTCGCCGTAGCGCAGCGTCCAGGCGAGGATTCCTTTGCCGCAGGGTTCGAGCATGACCGCGCGCTCGCGCCGGAAGAGCACCACGCGCGAGATGCCCACCATGTCCGTCGACTGCATGGCGTCACGGATGACCGAGAAGGCCTCCTCGCCGACCTTGTCGTCGGGCGTCACGTAGTAGGGCTTGTCCTGCCAGATCCAGCCGATGGAATCGCGCGGGACGAAGGTCTCGATGTCGATCGTGTGGGTGCTTTCCAGCGCGACGGCGTCGAGTTCGTCCTCTTCCATGACGATGAAGCTGTCCTCGCCGGTGGGATAACCCTTGACCTGGTCCTCGTCGGGCACCGGCTTGCCCGTGTCGGCATCGACGTACTGGTTGCGGACGCGATTGCCGGTCTTGCGGTTGATGGAGTGAAAGCGGACCTTCTCGGCCTCGCTGGTGGCCGGAGTCATCGCCACCGGGCAGGTGACGAGCGACAGCTTCAGGTAGCCCTTCCAGAAATTGCGCGGAGCCATGCTCTTCCCGCCTTTTCGAACCGACAGGAACGCCGCATCGGGCCGGCTTGTTCCGCAAGCGACGAAGGGAGGGATGCGGACCCCGCCGCGCCAGACGCTCCTGTCTGACCGTCCTCAACTCCGAGCCGCGACCCGGTTCGGGCGGAAGAAGGCTTGCGGTACAGGCGGCCCGTTCCCAACACTTCCCTCAGCGGGCGACGATCTCGTGGAAGCTCTCCCGAACACCCGGGACATCCTTCGCGACAACAAGGCCGAGATTGCGGCGGTCGAATATTTCGAACCACTCGTCCCACTCGACGATTTCCGGCGCGCCGAGGTCGGTCGGCCGGTCCTGGCCCTGATCCTGATCCTCGTAGGCGCGCTGGTCGAAGACGATGAGCAGGAACGGCTCGTTGTTTCCGATGGCAGCCGACGCCTGACGGATGGCGGGTGCGCCCATCCTGGCGGCCGCCCAATCACGAATCTCGTCGTGGCCGGTCAGCATCCGGGTTTCCGCCATGTCGTCGTCTCCTCGAAGTCTTGTGGTCGATCAGGGTTTCGTGCGGGCCGGCTTCTTCGGCTTCGGCGCGGGCGATGCCGGCTTCGCGGCGGCGGGCTTCTTCACCGGCACGTCGGCGACCATTCCCGCCGTCTCTTCCGGGGCACCTGGCTTCTTGCGACTGCGAGTAGCCTTCGGCTTTTCGGCGACTTCACCGTCAAGTTCGCGCTGGGCCTGCGCCCAATGCTCGTCGTGCATTCCTTCGGGGCGGCCTTCGCGCTCCCAGATCTCGTAGGCCTTCTGCTTCAAGGCTTCGCTGCGGTCCTTCGCCATTCCCATAAACCTCCGTCGCTCACCGGTTTTGATCACAACGTCGCTGCTGCCGAATTGTTCGGAAATGCCAGCCGGGGTCAGGATACCACCGGCGTGCCCGGTGCACCATTGCGCCATGCCGTCACAATGGAGGTCGCCGGCATCTGGATGGGCGCCCCGGGTTGGGCGATCTGGCCGCGCGGTTCGGAAAAGATGATGTCGCCGTCGATCGAGGGAGCCGGGCGAAGGCGGTCCGACATGTTCGCGCGCATCATCAGCGTCGCGCCGCCGAGATTCCAGTCGATGGCGATCAGTCCGTCCGTCGCGGAGACGACCCGGCCCGAGTTCGGGCCCGCGTTCTTGAGCGCCGGCACGAGGAACTCCCTGCGAAGCCCGAGCAGTTCGCGGATGTACTCCATCCAGATGCGTCCTGAACCGACCTCGGTCTTGCGCCAGTCGAGGCGGGAAGCCTCGAATGTCTCCGGATCATTGGGATCGGGGATCGTCTTCAGTTCGTCGGGCGCGTGGAAGGCGGAGAACTTCGCGAACTCGCGGCGCCGGCCCTCCGTCACCGCCTTGGCGAGATCGCCGTGGAAGTCGGTGAAGAACAGGAAAGGCCGATCCTCGGCGAATTCCTCGCCCATGAAGAGCAGCGGGATGTGGGGCGAAAGGAGAAGCACCGCATAGAGCACGCGCAGCATGTTGGGCTCGGTCAGTTCGCCGAGGCGCTCGCCATAGGCGCGGTTGCCCACCTGGTCGTGGTTCTGCAGGAAGTCGACGAAAGCGGTAGGCGGCAGATGCGCGCTCGGCTCGCCGCGCGGCTCGCCGTGCTGCGGCGAGACCTCGCCCTGGTAGGCGTATCCCTCCGCCAGGCAGCGGGCGAGCTTGCCCCAGGAATCGTCCACGAAGTCCACGTAGTATGCTTCGCGCTCGCCGGTGGCGATCGCATGGATGACGTTGTGAAAGTCGTCGTTCCACTCCGCCGTGTAGGCTATGACGCTTCCGTCCTCGCCACGCTCGTGGAAAAGGGTGACGTTGCGGTTGTCCTCGGTCGTGAGGTGGATCGGCTTGTCCCATGCCTCGGCGCGGATGCGGGCAGCGATCTGTTGCAGCAGCGCGTCGTCAGCGTGATCGACGGCATCGAGCCTCAATCCGTCGAGATTGTATTCCTCGAGCCAGTAGAGCGCGTTTTCCGCGAAGAAGCTCTGTACCGGGTCCAGTTCGTAGGAAATGGCCACACCCCAGGGGGTGAGCCGCTCGGGATGGAAGAATTCGGGCGCGTAGAGGGCCAGATAGTTCCCGTCGGGGCCGAAGTGGTTGTAGACGACGTCGAGAAGCACCATCAGGCCACGCGCGTGGGCCTCGTCGACGAACCATTTGAAGTCGTCCGGCGAGCCGTAGGCCGGATGCGGCGCATAGAGCAGCACGCCGTCGTAGCCCCAGCCGCGATTGCCCGCGAACTGGGCGACCGGCATGATCTCGACGGCGGTGACGCCGATGCTGGCGAGATGGTCGAGCTTCTCAGCCGCGGACCGGAACGTGCCTTCGTCGGTGAACGTACCGACGTGCAGCTCATAAATGACCGCTTCCTCCCACGGGCGGCCGGCCCATCCTGGATGGCGCCAGCGGTAGGAAGTCGGATCGACGACAAGGGAGGGACCGTGCACGTCGCCGGCCTGGGCACGGGACGCGGGATCGGGAACGACCTCGCCGTCCGGCAGCACGAAGGAATACTCGGCGGCGGCCTCCACCCCGATCGCGACACGCTCGAACCAGCCGTCTTCCCCCCGCGCCATCGGGAGGTCCTCGCCATTCAGCCGCAAGGTGAGACGGTCGAGGCCGGGAGCCCAGAGGCGGAAGCGCACCTCGCCGTCGCGTACGAACTCCGAACCCCAGCTTTTTGCGAAGGACCGAAATTCCTTCGGCTGCGTGTCATTCACGCCCGCGTCTCCATGAGCAGCAGCGCACGCGCGTCGGCGCGAACAGTCCGGCCTTCGAGCGGACCGGCATGGGCGTCGTCCTCGGTGTCCAGCAGCAGGCTCCAGCCTCCCTTCATCGGCTCCGGCAGCACGAATTCCATCTCCTCGTAATGAGCATTAAGAACGATCATTAGCTTCTGATCGGCATTGGCAAGCACGAGCGCGAAGGAATGCGTGTGCGGATTGTCCCAATCGGCCCGCTCAAGCTGCTTTCCGTCGGGCCGAAACCAACCGACCTTCGTGCCGCCGTTGCGCTCCAGATCGCCGTGCAGGAACAGGCGCTGCCGCAGCAGCGGCTGGTTCTTGCGTAGCTTGACGATGCGGCGGACGAAGGCGAAGAAGGCCTGGTCGCGCTCGCCGACGTCCTGCCAACGCAGCCAGTTCATCTCGGTGTCCTGGCAGTAGCTGTTGTTGTTTCCGCCCTGGCTGCGCCCGTTCTCATCGCCCATCAGGATCATCGGCGTGCCTTGCGAGAAGAGGACGGTCGCGAGCAGATTGCGGCGCATGCGATCGCGCAGGTCGAGCACCTGCTGGTCGTCGGTTTCCCCCTCCGCACCACAGTTCCAACTCAGATTGTGCGAATGGCCGTCGCGGTTTTCCTCCTTGTTGGCCTCGTTGTGCTTGTCGTTGTAGCTGACGAGGTCGGTCAGGGTGAAACCGTCATGGGCGGTGATGAAATTGATGCTGGCCCAGGGCCGGCGGCCGCGCTTTTCGAACAGTTCCGAGGAACCGAGCAGCTTTCCGGCGAGATCCGGCGCCTGGCCGTCGTCGCCCTTCCAGTAGCCGCGGGTCGTATCACGGTACTGGTCGTTCCATTCGGCCCACATGGGCGGGAAGTTGCCGACCTGATAACCGTCGGGACCCGTGTCCCAGGGCTCGGCGATGAGCTTGACCTGCGAGAGGACGGGATCCTGGCGGATGGCGTCGAGGAATACCGCGTTCTGGTCGAACACGTCGCGGTCCCTGCCGAGCGAGCTGGCGAGATCGAAACGGAAGCCGTCGACGTGGCATTCCTGGACCCAGTAGCGCAGCGAATCCATCACCATCTGAAGCACGCGCTGGTTGCGCAGGTTCACGGTGTTGCCGCAGCCGGTGGTGTCGAAGTAGTAGCGCGGATCGTCGCCGAGCAGGTAGTAGCTGGCATTGTCGATGCCACGGAAGGAGAGCGTCGGGCCCATCTGGTTGCCCTCGGCCGTGTGGTTGTAAACCACGTCGAGGATCACCTCGATGCCGGCTTCGTGCAGGCGGCGCACCATCAGCTTGAACTCGTGGATGCCGGCGCCGGGCGAAATGTAGCGCGTGGCCGGCGCGAAGAAGCCGATCGTGTTGTAGCCCCAGTAGTTGACGAGGCCGCGCTCGATCAAGTGGCGGTCGTCGAAGAAGGCCTGGCACGGCATGAGCTCGACCGCAGTCACGCCGAGCTTGACGAGATGCTCGATCGTGCTCGGATCGGCGAGACCGGCGAACTTGCCGCGAAACTGTTCGGGAAGGTCCCCGTTCAGCGCCGTCATGCCCTTCACGTGGGCCTCGTAGATGATCGTGTCCTCCCACGGGATTTTTGGGCGGATGTCGGGTCCCCAGGTGACGGCGGGATCGACGACCACGCATTTCGGCATCACGAAGGCGGAGTCGCGCCGGTCGAAGGAAAGATCGTCGCGCGGGTGGCCGATGCGGTAGCCGAAGACCGCGTCGTGCCAGCGGATATCCCCGCGCAGTTCCAGCGCGTAAGGGTCGAGGAGGAGCTTGTTGGGATTGAACCGGTGGCCGGCCGAGGGCTCGTAGGGCCCGTGGACGCGGTAACCATAGAGCTGTCCCGGCCTGACGTCGGGCAGGTAGCCGTGCCAGACCTCGTGGGTGAACTCGGGGAGTTCGACCCGTTCGAGTTCGCGCCGTCCGGCGAGGTCGAAGAGGCAAAGCTCCACCTTCGTGGCGTTCGCGGAGAACAACGCGAAGTTGACCCCGGAGCCATCCCAATGGGCGCCCAATGGGAACGGCGTCCCGGGCTGAATCTGTCTTGTGCGGCGCATGAGGACCTTACTCGGCAGGAGCGAGGACAACCGCTGCGAGCGGTGGCAGATCGAGCTCCAGCGATTGCGGCCTGCCGTGCCACGTAACGGCCTCGGTTTCCACTTGTTCCGTGCTGCCGGCGCCCGAACCGCCATATTCGGCGGCGTCGCTGTTGAAACGAACGGCCCACTTGCCGGCGCTGGGCGCGCCGACGCGGTAGCCGGGCCTCGGCATCGGGGTCATGTTGCACAGGACGATCACGGGAGAGCCGTTGCGGCCGCGGCGGACGAACGAGTAGACGCTGTTCTCCGCGTCGTCGGCGCCGAGCCAATCGAAACCGGCGGGGTCGCAATCCAGTTCGTGCAGGGCGGGAAGGTCGCGATAGAGCATGTTCAGATCGCGCACCAGCGACTTTACACCCGCATGCATCGGATCGTCCAGCAGGTGCCAGTCGAGCGACTGGTCGTGGTTCCACTCGCGCTCCTGGCCGAATTCGCAGCCCATGAAGAGCAGTTTCTTGCCGGGATGCGTCCACATGAAGGACAGGTAGGTGCGCAGGTTGGCGAACTTCTGCCAGCGGTCGCCAGGCATCTTGCCCAGAAGCGAGCCTTTGCCGTGCACAACCTCGTCGTGCGAGATCGGAAGGACGAAGTTCTCCGAGAAGGCGTAGACCAGCCCGAACGTCATCTGATGGTGATGGTGTTTGCGATGCACGGGATCAAGGCTGATATAGGCCAGCGTATCGTGCATCCAGCCCATGTTCCACTTGTAGTTGAATCCGAGACCGCCATCGCCGACCGGCCGGCTGACGCCGGGCCATGCGGTGGATTCCTCCGCGATCGTCAGCGTGCCGGGATGAAGGTCGGCGATCCGCTGGTTGGTGTCGCGCAGGAAGGCGATGGCGTCGAGATTTTCGTTGCCGCCATGCCGGTTGGGGATCCACTCGCCCGCCTTGCGGCTGTAGTCGAGGTAGAGCATCGAAGCGACAGCATCCACGCGCAATGCGTCGATGTGGTACTGGTCAAGCCAGAACAGGGCGCTGGCCTGGAGGAAGTTCGAGACTTCCACGCGACCGAAATTATAGATCAGCGTGTTCCAGTCCTGATGGTATCCGAGCCGCGGATCCTCGTGCTCGTAGAGCGCCGTCCCGTCGAAGCGCACCAGACCGTGCGCGTCGGACGGAAAATGCGCCGGCACCCAGTCGATGATGACGCCGATGCCCGCCTGGTGCAGCGTGTCGACGAAATGGGCGAACTCCTTCGGCGAGCCGAAACGGCTGGTGGGGGCGAACAGCCCGATCGGCTGATAGCCCCAGGACCCCGAGAAGGGATGCTCGCTGATCGGCAGCAGTTCGACATGGGTGAAGCCCATCTCCTTGACGTAGGAGACGAGCAGTTCCGCGAGCGCGTCGTAGTCCAGCGTCTCGCCGCCGGCGCCGCGACGCCAGCTGCCGAGATGGACCTCGTAGATCGACACGGGCTCGGATTTCGCATGCCGCGCCGCGCGCTGCGACATCCAGCCATCGTCGCCCCACTCGTACTTGGGCAAGCCGCAGGCGATGGAGGCGGTTGCGGGCGGAACCTCGGACGCGAAGGACAGCGGATCGGTCTTCAGCGGCAGGAGTTCGCCATGCACGCCCAGGATCTCGTATTTGTAGCGATGGCCGGTACCGATCCCCGGCACGAACAGTTCCCAGACGCCGACGCCAAGGCGCTTTCGCATCGGATGGCGCCGTCCGTCCCAGCCGTTGAAGTCGCCGACGACGCTGACGCGCCGCGCGTTCGGCGCCCAGACGCAGAAGACCACGCCCTGCACGCCGCCGACCTCGGCCGGATGCGCGCCGAGGCGCTTGTAGAGCTCAGCATGGCGGCCTTCGCCCAGGAGGTACTCGTCGAGTTCGCCGAGGATCGGTCCGAAGCTGTAGGGATCGTCGATTTCCCAGCGATGATCCCCCGCCGTCATCGCCAAACGATAGGCAAAACGCTCCTTGCGGCCCGGCAGTATCGCGGAGAAGAACCCGTCGGGATGGATGCGTTCGAGCGTCTCTACCGGCGTGTTGCCTTTCCGGTCGAGGACCGTCACCTCGCCCGCCTCCGGAGCGAACACGTTGACAACCAGGGGCTGATCGCCGCCTCCCTGCATGCCGAGCACGACGAAGGGATTGCCGTGGCGACCGCTCACGATGGCGTTGATGTCGGCCGACGGCGCGGCCCTGGGGTTTGCGCCTGCCGCGTTCATGAGCCTGCTCCATTCTTGTCGTTGACGAGATCGAGCAGCCCGCGAAGGGGAATGTCCACCCAGGTCGGGCGGTTCGCAAGTTCGTAGCTCACCTCGTATGCTGCTTTCTGGATGAGGAAGAGATCGAGGAGATCGCGCGCGAACGCCTCGTTGTCCGGGTGCGTCGGGCTTCCCTCGATGGCGGCATTGTATGCTTCGAGGAAGCCCGCGCGCGATTGCTGACGCCACAATTCGGCGCGTGCGAACGCGCGATCGTCCACCGGCACCGCCATGGGGCCGCGGCGGCGGATGGCATCGGCCGCCAGGTAGTCGATCGAACGGAGCATGCCGGCGACGTCGCGCAAGGGCGACATCTTTGCCCGGCGTTCCTCGATCGAGCGGCGCGGTTCGCCTTCGAAGTCGATGATGACGACGTCGTCGGCCGCCACCAGCACCTGGCCGAGATGGTAGTCGCCATGGATGCGCGACCGGCCGCCGGAGGGCG
Organism: Aquibium pacificum; assembly: GCF_040839445.1. Taxonomy (NCBI): domain Bacteria; kingdom Pseudomonadati; phylum Pseudomonadota; class Alphaproteobacteria; order Hyphomicrobiales; family Phyllobacteriaceae; genus Aquibium; species Aquibium pacificum. The sequence continues at coordinate 263,694 of NZ_JBDPGJ010000002.1, forward strand.
TGTGCGACAGGCAGGCATCCAGGCGCTTGGACAGGTCGCCGCGCAGGTCGATGATATTGCCGATCAGTTCGGCGGTCTCGTCGGAGTAGCGCGAACGCGCGGACTTCAGCGCCTTCATCATCTCGTCGAGATCGGCGCGGGCGGACTTGATCCAGTCCTTCACGTCGGACTTGCCCGTCTTCACGGCCTTGAAGGCTTCATCGTCGGTCTCTGTCGCGAGCGCCCGGTGAAGTTCGGCCGTGCGACGGCCGAGCGTCTCGCCGAGATTGAGGGGGAAGAAGAATGCGTTCTCCGCCTCGTCCGTCACGGGAGCGGCGGTCGAGATGAGATCCGCGTTCTCCATGTCGCGATGGAGCGCCGAGGACATCACTTCCCAGGCGTCGCCCTGGTTGCGCACGAACTCGAACGCGCTGGCGAGGACCGCAGACCCTTCTCCGTCCTGTGCGAACTCGATGGCGCCGAGATAGGACGGCATGTTTCCGAAACGGCCGACATTGGTGAGGAAGCGGGCCATCTCGACCTCGGGCTGCACGCCGCTGCGCAGCCGTCGGTAGACCTTCAGGATGATGGAATCACCGAAGGCGATGGAGACGTTGCTCTGTTCCACGCCGAGCGGACGGGGGGTTCCGGCCTCCGCGAAGGGGGATGGATTGCCGTTGTTGTCGAACGTGACGGTGCCCGCAGTTCCGTTCAGGGACGCGCCTTCCTGCATGGCCGTCAGGACGGTCTTGCCGAACGCCTCGTCGTGGACGCTGTCGAGAAGCGCACCGAGCTTCGGACCCTGCCGCAGCTTGGCCAACGTGTAGGAGAGTGTCGGCGCGCCGAAGGCGAGGTTTTCCTCTCCCCACCTGGCGGATAGCGGCATCAGATAGCGCTGCACGCCTTCGCCGAAGTCGACGCTGCATTCGGCGAGCAGATGACGGCCGCCATCCATTTCGGCGAGCGGGAGGATCTTCGCGGACTTGATGGTCTGATCCTTTGCCGCAAACCAGCGCTGCAGGCGCAGGAATTGCGGCAGGGCCTCGCTTTCCAGCGTGGCTCCGGCGGATCCGGACAGCGCCGTGCTGACCTTTCCGTCGCGGGTCGTGAGCGTGATGAATTCCGGCAGGATTTCCGGCACTTGCTGGTGCCAGCTCGGCGCTTCCGCCTCCTCGGCGAGTAGCAGCCAGTAGAACCCGTAAGCCGGCAAAGTAAGCAGGTACGGCAGGTCACCGACTGGCGGGAACGGCGAGCGCCCGGTGAGTTCGATCGGTACCGCGCCTTTCCATTTGGAAAGATCGAGTTCGACCGCCTGCGCCTGGCGCGAGAGGTTGGCGACGCACAGGATGCGGTCGTTGCCGTATTCGCGGATGTAGGCGAGTACCTTGCGGTTGCGCGGATAGAGCAGCGTGAGGGTGCCGCGCCCGAAGGCGGCGTGCTGCTTGCGCACGCTGATCAGCTTGCGCATCCAGTTGAGCAGCGAGGACGGGTCGCGCTGCTGGCTTTCGGCATTCACGGCCTGGTAGCCGTAAATCGGATCCATGATGACCGGCAGGTAGAGCTGCTGCGGATTGGCGCGCGAGAAGCCTGCATTGAGGTCGGGCGACCACTGCATGGGCGTGCGTACGCCGTCGCGGTCGCCGAGATAGTAGTTGTCGCCCATGCCGAGTTCGTCACCGTAATAGACGATCGGCGTGCCGGGCATCGACATCAGGAGCGAATTCAGGAGTTCGATCTTGCGCCGGTCGTTCTGCAGCAGTGGCGCGAGGCGACGGCGGATGCCGAGGTTGATCCGCGCGCGCTTGTCCTCGGCATAGGTGCGCCAGAGATAGTCGCGCTCCTGGTCGCTGACCATCTCCAGCGTCAGCTCGTCGTGGTTGCGCAGGAAGATGCCCCACTGGCACCCTTCCGGGATTTCCGGCGTCTGGCGGATGATATCGGAGATCGGATAGCGATCCTCCTGCGCCAGCGCCATGTAGATGCGCGGCATCAGGGGGAAATGAAAACCCATGTGGCATTCGTCGCCATCGCCGAAATAGGGCCGCGTGTCTTCGGGCCACTGGTTGGCCTCGGCGAGCAGCATGCGATCGGAATAATGCGCATCGAGTTCGGTGCGGATCTTCTTCAGGACCACATGAGTCTCGGGAAGGTTTTCGTTGTTGGTGCCTTCGCGCTCGACAAGGTAGGGGATGGCGTCCAGCCGCAACCCGTCGACGCCGGCGTCGAGCCACATGTGCATGACCTTCAGCACTTCCCGCAGCACGCGAGGATTGTCGAAGTTGAGGTCCGGCTGGTGCGAATAGAAACGGTGCCAGAAGAACTGTCCAGCCACCGGATCCCAGGTCCAGTTCGACGTCTCGGTGTCGAGGAAGATGATGCGGGTTTCGGGGAACTTGGTGTCGGTGTCGCTCCAGACGTAGAAGTCGCGCGCGGCCGACCCCGGCTTGGAGTTGCGGGCCTTCTGAAACCAGGGATGCTGGTCGGAGGTATGGTTGATGACGAGTTCCGTGATCACCCGCAGCCCGCGCCGGTGCGCCTCGGCCACGAAGGCCTTGAAGTCGCGCATGGTGCCATAGGACGGGTTGATAGAGCGGTAGTCGGCGATATCGTAGCCGTCGTCGCGCAGGGGCGAGGGATAGAACGGCAGGATCCAGATCGCAGTTACGCCGAGATCCTGGATGTAATCCAGCCGCCGCATCAGGCCGGCGAAGTCGCCCATGCCGTCGTCGTTTGAATCCTGGAACGCCTTGACGTGCATCTGGTAGATGATGGCGTCGCGATACCAATCGGACTGGCTGCGGTCGATCGCGCCGTCCATCTTGTTGCTGATCGACTTCATGCCTGGGTCACCGGTCCGAGGAGACGCCAGATGGCATAGGGCCGCGAATGCGGATCGAGGGCCAGCCTGTGATGCTTGCCGTACCAGGCGAAGGTGTTGCCGTTGACGAGGTCCTGCACCTCGATCGATCCGTCATCGGGGATGCCGAATTCCCACAGCGGCACCTCGAAGTCGAACTCGTGCGCGTTGTGCGGGTCGAGATTGACGTGGAACAGGAGATAGCTTCCCGACTTCGGGTCTCCTTTTGAATAGTAGAGCACGTTGTCATCCCATGCATTGTGGAAGCGCAGCGAGGTGAAGTCGCGCAACGCCGGGTGCTCCGCCCGCAGGCGGTTGATGAGGCGGATGTCGTCCTTGATGTGGAAGGACTGGTCGAAATCCCAGTGCCGGATCTCGTATTTCTCGGAGTCGAGATACTCTTCCTTGCCCGGCATCGCCGCCGCGTCGCAGATCTCGAAGCCGTTGTAGATGCCGTAACTGCCCGACAGCGTGGCCGCCATGATCAGGCGCGTGCGAAAACCCGGTCGGCCGCTCTGCTGGAGGAAGACGGGATTGATGTCGGGCGTGTTGGTGAAGAAGTTCGGCCGCATGTAGTGGCGGCACTCCTCCTGGGTGAGTTCGGTCAGGTACTGCTCCAGTTCCCACTTGAGATTGCGCCATGTGTAGTAGGTGTACGACTGGGTGAAGCCGACCTTCGCGAGCCGCTTCATCACCTTCGGACGGGTGAACGCCTCCGACAGGAAGATGACGTCCGGATGCTGGGCTCGAATTTCCGCGAAGACCCATTCCCAGAACGGGAACGGCTTGGTGTGCGGATTGTCGACGCGGAAGATCTTCACACCATGGTCGATCCAGTAGAGGAAGACGTCCCGCAGCGCATACCAGAGCCCGGGAATCGAATCGCGGTAGAAATGGACGTTGACGATGTCCTCATACTTCTTCGGCGGATTTTCGGCGAACTTGATGGTGCCGTCCGGGCGCCAGTCGAACCATTCCGGATGCTCCTTGATCCAGGGATGGTCGGGCGAACACTGGATGGCGAAGTCGAGCGCGATCTCGAGGCCGTGATCGGCGGCTTCCTTCACCAGCCGATCGAAATCCTCGATCGTGCCGAGTTCGGGATGGATGGCGTCGTGACCACCCTCGGCGGAGCCGATCGCGTAGGGACTGCCGGGATCGTCCTCGGTCGGAGTGAGCGTGTTGTTGCGGCCCTTGCGGTTGGTCTTGCCGATCGGGTGGATGGGCGTGAAGTAGAGAACGTCGAAGCCGAGGTCGCGCACATAGGGCAGCCGGGCGATGACGTCGTCGAACGTGCCGTGGCGGTTGACGTCGAAGGACTGCGAGCGAGGAAACATCTCGTACCAGGCGCCGAAGACCGCTTTTTCGCGCTCCACGATGACGTCGAGCGCCCGCTCGTAGCGGGTCAGGCTGTTGCGGGGCGCGGCCGCCCTCATCAAAGCCGCCGTCTCGTCGCTCAAGAGCAGCGAAAGCTTATGTTGCTCATCGGCTTCGCCCTGCAGGGAACTCGCGAGGCTCTCCAGCGCGGCGGCGCCGTCGGGATCGCGGGGGTGCGCCGCGGCATCGGCGACCATATGACCGGCTTCGGTGATTTCGAGGCTTACATTCTGCGAGGCGGCAATTTTCTTGCGCACATCGCGGGCCCAGCCGCCAAAGAGGTCGCGCCAGGCGATGACCGTGAATTGGTGGTCGCCAATGTCGGGAAACACGATTTCGCCGCGCCAGCGATCGTTCTCGACGAACTCGAGCGGCGCCTCGGTCCATCCCTCGTCGCCCTTGCGGCGCCACAGGAGCGCGGCGTCGATGGCGTCGTGGCCTTCGCCGAAAACGTCGGCTTCAATGACGAACGAGGTGCCGGCAACGGTCTTGGCGGGAAAACGTCCGCCGTCGATTTCGGGATCGATGCCCTCGATTGCCAAGCGGCGATCCGCGAGGTCGTAGAGGCGTTCGCGCTCTGACGAACCTTCCTGCGGGACAAAGGGTTTCGTCTTTTTCGCGATCCTGCTTCCGCTCACTGCCTTGATGACGCTCTTCATCGGGCATCCGGAACGAAGGAGTCGAAGAAACGGGCGAACGCGGAATGTGCGGCGCCCAAGGCGTTTTTCGAAGGATTCGTGTGTCGCCCTAGCATCAGTGTCTCCCGGCCTATGTAACTTGAAACAGCACCACCCGTCAAAAGTTCCGCCTCCCGTCGGACCGACTCGCGAGCCCCGCGTGAATTTCGATTCGCTCATGGAACAAGGATAATCGCCCTGCGTTATCGCGTTGCGCGGGCAGTGCGCCAAGAAACCGCCGGGAGGATTTCATGAACATGTTGAGCCGCCGGTTCGCGGGCGAGGGCAAACCGCTCTCTGCCATCGATGAGCCGGAATCCACGATTCGCTTCGCTACCACCTGCGGCGCCACCGTGACGATCGACGTCACCGAGGGCGCGCGCGCCAGCCAGGAAGACGTCCTGGTTCGCGCCAAGGAGGCCGTGAAGCAGCTCGCCGCCGCTTTCGAAGCCGCCGATGCGGAGCGCAAGAGGTCGGAACTGCGCCGTCCCAACGAGATAGATGCCGGCGCGCTGTTCCGTTCCTGGGCCTATCGCTGAGTGAATCAATCGAGGGGTCCGCGGATGTCCGTTGCGACCCCTCCTCCCCTTGCGTCTTCGAAGCGGTGCCGCCGTCCGGCGGCACGTTCTCGTTCAGGCGGTGCCGCGATCGGCACCTTCCGAGGTGTGGGTCCGCGCTTGCGTCTCTTCCACCGGGCGGCTCAGTCCGCCGGCCGGGCTGGCAATCGTTTCGTGGGATGTCGTGCGCCGCTTGTGCCCTGTCCCCTGGCGGGCGACGCGCGATACGATTTCGTAGGCTGCCTCGATGACTTCGTCGCGGCTGTACGCGTCTTCCCTCGCCGCCAGCCGGCATTCGACCGTGACATTCTCGCCGGCGTCGCCGATGAACTGGACGGAATAGTGTGGGGTAGCGGCGTCGCTGTGATGGATTACATGCGGCTCGAACTGGGCCATGGTGGAACCTCGATCTCGTTCCGGGCTACAACCCCGCCACGCCCGGCAAGTTCCCCAGGCCGGGAGCTTGTAGTCGGCCACTGAAGCGCAAACGAGTGTGGACAATCAATTCATGAACGAGACACAGGAAGCGGCCGACTTTGCTTCGATGTCGCTTGACCCGGCGAGGACGGCATTCTTCTTCGACTTCGACGGCACTCTTGCCGAGATTGTCGACGACCCTAAAGCGGTGACGATCGGCGACGACGTCCGCGATGCACTCGTGGCCATCCGCGATGCGGCGGGCGGGGCCCTGGCGGTCATCTCGGGCCGGGAGATCGCCGCGATCGACCGCTTTCTCGCGCCGCTCACGCTACCCGTCGGTGGAGCGCACGGGTCGGAACGCCGGGGCGTCGCGGGCGAGGTGCATCGCGCCGCCGTCGATCCGCGCGACCTCGACCGGCTGGCGGAGCGCGTCGCGGATTTCGCCCGCGGCGTTCCAGGCACCACGGTGGAGACTAAGCGGACCTCGGTCGCGCTGCACTACAGGCGCAATCCGTCGGCCGAACGGAACTGCATCGCCTTCGCAGAAGAACTGGCGGGCGAATATGCTTCGGCTTCCCTGCTCGCAGGCAAGATGGTGCTGGAATTCAAGTTCAGCGCCCGCACGAAGGCCGACGTGATCGGCGACTTCATGGCGGAGGAGCCGTTTTGCGGACGCCGCCCGGTTTATTTCGGCGACGACGTGACGGACGAGGATGCGTTTCGCGTCCTGCCGGAATGGGACGGGTTGGCGGTCAAGATCGGCGAGGGACCGAGTATCGCCCGATACCGCCTCGCCGACCCGGCGGCGCTGCATGCATGGATGAAGCGCCTGGCGAAGGGCGAGAGCCGATAGCGCGGAACGGATCGGTCCGCGAGGCTGTTACACTTGCAGGTAGGACGAAACACGGAGACGAGTAAATTGGGGAGAACCGAACGATGAGCCGGGTTGTGGTGGTCTCGAACAGGGTGGCGGACCTTCGCAAGACGACACAATCGGGCGGACTGGCCGTTGCGGTCGCCGACGCGCTGAAGGCCAAGGGCGGGGTGTGGTTCGGCTGGGACGGCAACACGCTGGAGGACGAGAGCGAAAAACTCGTAGTCGATACCATCGGAAGCGTCGACGTCATTTCCACACCGATGACGATCGAGGACTACACGCAATACTACATCGGATATTCCAACAGCGTATTGTGGCCCCTCTTCCACTACCGGACCGACCTCGTCGACTACCGGCCCCAGTATTTCGAAGGCTATATGCGGGTGAACGGCAAGTTCGCCTTCCTTCTTAAGCCCTTCCTCTTGCAGGACGACCTGGTCTGGGTCCACGACTATCACCTGATCCCGCTCGCGGCGCGTCTTCGCACGCTGGGATGCCAGCAGAAAATCGGCTTCTTCCTGCACATTCCCTTTCCCCCACCTGACATCCTCGCCGCTTTGCCCAACCATCTGGCGCTGGTGGAATCGCTGCTCCAGTACGACCTGGTAGGATTTCAGACTTCGGCCGACATGAACAATTTCCATCGCTGCGCGGAGGATTTCTTCCCGGATTCCATCGGGGAAGACGGCGAGATCACCTACAAGGGTCGACGAGTGCGCCTGCTGCGCCTGCCGATCGGGATCGACGTCGATTCATTCATCGAAATGGCGAGGTCCGGCGTGGAGGAGGTCAGCATCGACCGGATGCGCCGCGCCATCCTTGGCCAGCATCAGGTCATCGGCGTGGACCGCCTCGACTACTCCAAAGGCATTCCGGAACGTTTCGAGGCCTTCTCGCGGATGCTCCATCTTCATCCAGAGCTCGAAAAGACAGTTTCCTTCCTGCAGATCGCCCCGCCGACGCGGGAAGACGTGACGGCCTACTCGGAGATCCGCGAGAAGCTCGAAGGCCTGGCAGGGTCGATCAACGGCAAGTTCGCCGATTTCGACTGGACGCCGATCCGCTACATCCACCGGCCAATCCAGCGCCCAATCCTGGCCGCCATGTTCCGCGCCAGCCAGGTGGGGCTCGTGACGCCGCTTCGCGACGGCATGAACCTGGTTGCAAAGGAATACGTGGCAGCTCAGGACCCCGAAGATCCCGGCGTTCTGATCCTGTCGCAGTTTGCTGGAGCCGCCGAGGAACTGCACGAGGCCCTCATCGTCAATCCGCACGATACGGACGAGATGGCGAAACAGATGTATCGCGCCATCAAGATGCCGCTCGAAGAGAGAAGGTGGCGCCACGAAAAGCTGCTCGAACGGGTGAGGGAGAGCGAGGCCGGAACCTGGATGCAGAACTTTCTCGACGTTCTCGAGGGCGACAACGCGCAGGGCGCGTCCCACTAGGCCGGCCGGAAGAAATCGGAACGAGGCCGACGGTCGCCGCAGACACGGCTGCGACCCGCACCTCCCTTTGCCAACGAATAGCCGGCGGCCGCAGCCGCGTGCCGGCCATTGCCCGCGTGCATTGCACCACCGGCAAGCTGCGCACCTGGCTTCGTTCCCTCACCGCAGCGGGAAAGTTCCGGCGCTGTGGAACACCCAAGCGTTCCGCGGGTTGTAGCCGCAACACGATCTCGACATCCGGAGGTGAACCCATGAATTCCATAATCTATCTGATCGGTTTGATCGTCGTGGTCCTCGCGGTCCTGTCTCTCTTGGGCCTGGCATAAGGAGTACTGACGATGATTGACGAAAACAGAACGACGAGCGCCTCATCCGGCGGTGACGCGGAAGCCTTGAAGGGCCGTCTGCAGCAGGAAAAGGATTCCGCCAACCGCGTCGCCAGCGACGCAGTGGGCGCGATCAAGAAGGACGCCATGTCGATGGCGGAAGGCGCCCGAGATGAGGCTCTTGCGCGCGGCGAACAGATCAAGAGCGAGGCGGCCGACGGCCTTCACACCTTCGCAGATGCAGTGCGCAAGGCGCGAGACGAACTAGACAAGGACGGAAGCCCGGTCTCGGGCTTCGTCGGCCAGGCGGCCGATGGTCTGGAACGCCTGTCGCGCAGCCTCCAGAACACCTCGGGCCCCGAAATGCTCGAAAGCGTGCGCGAGTTCGGCCGGCGCAACCCGATGAGCTTCGTCGCCGCCAGCGTGCTTGCCGGCATCGCACTCGGAAGGTTCGCCCAGAGCAGCTCGCGCCATGCCCAGCGTCCGTCCACCGGCACGCGCGGGACCGACGCCTATCCGACGCCTGCGCCTTCCACTTCGGCTGCACCCGCACGGGCCTACCCGGCCGGCGAAAGCGCGGTGACGCCAGCTCGCACGACGGGAGGTCCCCTATGAGCATCGATCAGGATCCACGTTCCCTGGGGACCCTGGTGACGGATCTCGTCAACCAGATGTCCGAACTGGTGCGGACCGAAGCGCGCCTCCTGCGCTCCGAAATGCAGGAGAAGTTGTCGAAAGTCGGCACCGGCGCGATGGAGATCGCCGCAGGCGCAGTGTGCCTGCTGGCCGCCCTCCTGGTGCTGCTGCAAGCCCTCGTCGTGGCGCTGGCCGAACTCGGCCTCGGAGCCGGTTGGGCTTCGCTGCTCGTCGGCTTGGTCGTAGCCATCGTCGGCTACATGTTGATCCGCCGCGGCTCGACGAACATGTCGCCGTCGGAACTTACCCCGGAGAAATCCATGACACAGGTGCGTCGTGACATCGGCGTTGCAAGGGAGCAGGTGCGATGACATCCTCAAGCGAACATGAGCGCCACGCCGAAGAGGTGCGCGCCAAGATGGCCGGAACAGCCGAAGAAATCCGCGAGCGCATGGCGCCTGGCCAGCTCTTCGAGGAAGCGCTCCACTTCATACGTGATTCGAACGGCTCGGCCGCGGTCTCCAATCTCGGTCGCCAGGTGCGGGACAACCCGCTGGCACTCGCGCTGATCGGCGCAGGCGTCGCCTGGCTGTTCGCAGGTCCGCGTCCGGTGCGCCGCGAATACTATCCCTATCCGGACGATCGCCTGGGCTACGAGGACGATCTTTATCCCTATCCGGACACGGCGACCGCCGACGTTACCGGCTATCCCGCGGGATATCCATATGATGACGACGCTACGCGCGCCGAAGGCGTAGGCTACGTCGAGCGCGACGGCAGCAGCGGTAGTTCCTGGAAAGACCTGACTGGCGCTGCCAAGGACAAGGTAGGCGGCGTTGCCGCAGACGCCTCCAGCCGCGTCGGCAGTACTGCCTCCTCGGTATCCGCCTCGGCAAAGAACGCTGCCTCGGGCGTGGCCCATGCAGCGGGTAGCGCTGCCGAAACCGCGAGCCGGATGGCGTCTCGCGCCAGCAGCTACGCCGCGGATACCGCCCGCGAAGGCGGCCGCTACGCCAACTCCGCCGTGCGCGGCGCGGGGCGCTACGCTTCAGACGCTGGGGAATATGCCAGCCGCGGCGCAAGCCAGGCCCGTGACGGCTTCATGACGGTGCTCGACCGCGAGCCGCTGGTCATCGGAGCGATAGGCCTGGCGGTCGGGGCTGCGGTCGGCGCAATGCTTCCCAGCACCCGCATCGAGGACGAGACCTTCGGCAAGACCCGCGACGAGTTGCGCGACGAGGCCGAGCGTCGTCTGAAGCGCGGCTACGAGGACGCCAAGGACGTGGCCGCCAAGAGCTACGCCGCCGCCAAGTCCTCGGCAGACGATGAAGGCCTGATGCCGAAGGACGGCAGGTCGGTCGCCGAGAAGGTCGAAACCGTGGCCGCGGCGGCTGCCAAGACCGCGAAGGATTCGGCCATGGAGAAGGTGGGCGCATCGAGCACCTCGTCAACTTCGGGGACGAGCACGCCCGCAAGCACCATCGGCAAGCCGATCTGATGCTCAAGCCAGATCGCAACTAAAATGACCCCGCCCTCACGGGCGGGGTCTTCTTTTGCGCGGCTTCAAGCCGGGGCTGTGCCGGTGCGGTCAACAGGGGTTGCGTCAGCGCGATGCACACCGCCGCCCCTTGACCGAACGAGTGGGCGAACATCCTCGCCAGAGTCCCTGCGAAGATGCCGCCCGCAGGAGGGCGGAGCGACATCAGCGAACGATCACAGTTCACTCCCTGAGAAGTCTGAATGCCAGGACGATGCCTCCGAAGAGGTAAGGGAGCCCTCCGAAGACCGCCATCAGCGCGCCGCCCAGCCTCTGGTCCTCCAGCGGCTCGAAGCCCCATGCACCGAGGCAGTACATGGGAGCATAAATGAGGTCCGGCGCCAGGGAGAGCAGGATACCGAGCATCGCCATGTGCATGAAGGTGAACATCATGGCGAGCACGCCGATGCCGGCCGAGGCGCGCGACGCACCCGCAAAGCTGACCGTCCAGATGCCGAGGCCGGCGGCGAGGAAGCTCAACTGCTGCGCGACGAACACCGGATCGCGCGCCGCTGCCGCCTCGTGAGCGGCAGGCGCGTGCCAGCCCCACACGACGATCAGTTCGAACAGCGATGCAGCCACCGCCAGCAGGAGCGGCCGGCTCGATCCGGCCAACGGTTTCCCGAGATTGAGCAGCCCCACCGCGATCAGCGGCGCCGCGACCACCGTGACGCCGAGGTGAAGGATCATGTGAGGCGAGAACGCACGCCGGCTCATTCCGGGGAGCGGCGACAGCCAGAGCGCGCAGAGAATGAGGATGCCGGTGGCGAGCGCCGCAATTGCCCAGGACCGCCGTCGCGCAATCCGAAAGCCGCCCTGCTCAGGGGCGATGTATCGCCCTGACACCTTACCGCGCTTCCCCGATCATCCGCCAGGCCATCGCGGCTGCCAATCAGCATCCAGGCGGTCGCCAAGGCTGATTTGCGCTGGCTCCGGCGCGACGTTCATGGTCCCGCGCCTCGACGCGTCACCGGAGGAACCCGGCATGCATGCGCAGGTTCGCCATCAGTGATTTCAGCATCTTCGGCGGCTGCTCTGGGTCGAGGAAATCGCTGTCGGCCAGTTCTTCCTCGACGGCATTGATCTCTTCGGGTTCGAATGGACAGAGCGTTCGTCCTTCGCCGCGCAGGGTCTCGATCGTTGCGATCAGCGACCCCCCGCATTGCTCGCGCGTCTCCCGCACCTCGACGGGATCGGCGCCGAGATGCTCGGCAACGAGATCGTGGCAGACGTCGAGAATCTTCTCGCGCAGCGGGGCAGCATCTTCGGTCACCTCGATCACGAGATCCGATTCCGTGTCGAAGCCCATCGAGCGGTTGTTGAGATTGGACGAGCCGATCTTGAAGAAGCGGTCGTCGACGATCAGTATCTTGGCGTGGACGTAGATCGGCCGGCCGGCATCGGTCACCGGGGTGTAAATCCGGAAGCGGTCGCCGTAGCGGCTTTTCTTCACCTTCCGCAGCATCTTGAACCGTGCCGAATCCATCACCTCCGCTTCGAGAAATCCGTCGGCCGATTCCGGGTTCACGACGATGATCTCGGGGCCGTCGTCTTCTTCGAGCCTGGCCGCGATCGCTTCCGTTATCGCCCGGGAAGCGAAGTACTGGCTTTCGCAATAGATTGTCTTGCGGGCGCTGGAAATCGCGTCGAGATAGAGCTTCTCGATCTCGGACACCTGCTCGGCCTCGCCGTATTCGGGGATCGTTCGTGCGACCGCGACCTTCACGTCGGTGAAGGTCGGCTTCACGTCCTCCGGCCACACCGGAGAGAGCGGTGGAGGTGGCTCGAGTTGCACGCCAGTCGCCCTCTTCCAGCGGTCGCGTGCGAGTTCGCCGAGGGCGGCGGCCGCATCGCCGTCGACCGCGGCGGTCGCATCGTGCCAGGGTCCGTAGCTCGAACCGCCGGGCCTCTTGCGCCGGTCATCCTCGTCAAGGTGGGCGCGCGTGTCCCAGCGGTCGCTCGTCATGTCGATCCCTCCGCAGAAGGCCAGCACGTCGTCCACGACGACGACCTTCTGGTGATGCGCGGCTCCGGGCGGGTGCATCCGGTCGAGCTTGAAACTCAGGCGCTTGCTGGTGGTCAAGCCCAGAATGGCGAAGGGGGTCGTGCCCCGTCCCAGCGAATAGACCGTGCCGAGATCCCACTTGAGGACGTAGACGCGCAGTTCCGGCCTTTCCTTGACAAGCCAGCGGAGGAAGCCGCCGAGCTTGTTCGGCCCCTCGAGCGTACTGCCTTCGGGCTCGAACTTGATCCGGGTGTCGAAATCCCATCCGATGAGATAGATCGAGTGCCGCGCGGAGAGGAAGGCCTCCTTGACCGCCTTGAAATATCCCGCAGCGTCGACGAGAAGGGCGAAGCGGTCGGCGTGATCGATCCGCCAGCAGTTGCGTCCCGGTTTCAGCATTGGTTCCGTTTTTTCAAATGCCATGTTTTCCCCTGCCGACCCGCTCACAACAGCGGATGGACATATGTGTTCCCTGACAGGAACCAAACATGCCTTTCGGGCGGTAAACGCGGTTTTGCCTGCCTCGTTGCATGGTCCGACCTCCGAGAGATACCAGATCCCGATCGTCAGCGGATGACGCTGATGGAGCCGTCGCTCTCGAGGATGACGGCGCTGGTGTCCTCGACTTCGCGGCCGCCATTCGCGCGGATGGCGCTTTCGACCTCCTCCTCGGTCACCCGCTCCTGCTTCATCGCGTTCCGGCAGAACTCTCCGTTGCGCGCAAGCAGGGACGGTTGCGAGCGGACCACGCGGGCGAAGCCGCTCCAGCGGACCGAGGTGAACGCCACGAGATACTGCATGAGGATCAGAAGCCCCAGCGCGGAGGCGCCTTCGGCCAGCGCGATGCTCTCCTGCAGCAGGATGGCAGAAAGGGTCGAACCGAGGGCGACGGTGACCACCAGGTCGAAGGCGTTGAGCTTCGCCAGCGTCCGCTTGCCGGAGATGCGCAGGAAGCAGACGAGGCAGATGTAGGCGAGCAGGCCCACGAAGAGCGTGCGCACGATACCTTCCCAGTCCTGGAAAAGCATGTTCCCCCAATCCATTTCTATCTCTCCTGTCAGGCAATGCGCGAGCGCACCGGTAAAAGGAAACCGGAGGCCGAGGTGGCCTCCGGTCGGAGTTTTCGATCAGTCAGGCGGGCACATCATGCCTCGATGACGATCTCGACCTCGTCGTCCTGGCCGAGTTCCCGGCCAGCGTCGCCGTTCCAGCGCGGCATCGCGTCGATGTCCTGCTGATTCAGTCCCTGGAGGACGAGTTCGTCGTCGCCACGGACGCCGGTGATGCGATCCAGAGGAAGAGCGACCTCACGGCCACCCATTCCAAGGAACCCGCCATCGGAAAGGACGATGTAGGTGCGGTCACCCTGCACCACGAGGCGGTCGACCTCGCCGAGGTCCTCGCCGCGCCGATTGACAACGTCCCGGTCGATCAGGTCGCCGACCGCGACGCGCATCGCGTCGCCCTGCGGTTCACGGTCGCCCTGCAGACGCGTCATGGCATCGGGAGACATCTCCTGATCGATGCTGGCGGTCTGCTCCTGATCCGAGGAAGCCTCCTGGTTGCCTCCCATACGCTCGATGCGCACGTTCGGCTCGCCAGTGCGGTTGAACGTCACCTGCGGCTCGCCGGCCTGCTGGAACTCGACCTTCGGTTCGGCCGGCTCGTAGCTTACGCGCGGCTGGGCCCGCTCGATGTTGACGGCAGCCTGCTTTTCGCCACCTTCACGCTCGACGATCGGCTGATCGCGCTGGATCTGGACCTCGGCTTCATCCCGGCCCTCGACGTTCACCTCGGGCTGGTCCATCTGGACGCGAACCTGGGGCTTGCCCTGCTCGACCTGGACGTCGGGCTTGGCCTGCGAAACCTTGAACTCCGGCTCGGGCACGTTCACTGCCACGTCGGGCTGCGGCATGCGCACGATGATTTCCGGCTGAGGCTGGTTGATCGTGATCTGCGGACGGGGCATCTCGACGCGAACGGTCGGCTGCGCCTGGCGCACGATCACCTGCGGGGTACCTTGGTCGACGTCGACCTGAGCCTGGGGCTGCGAATATGTGATGCGCGGCGCGTTCTGCTCCACCGTCACGCGAGGCTCCGGCTGGTCGACGATGATGCGGCTATGGTCCGTGTCGGCCTGCATCTGCTGCTGGCCAGCGTCGTTCTGCGCCATGCGGTCGCGGCGGTCGAGTTCGGCGATCCCCTTCTCGGCCTGTGCCACGTAGCGGGCGCATTCCCTGCGGCCGGCATCGTCGATCACGCCGTTGGCGCGGTCGATCCACTCGGCGCGGAAACGGTCCTCATAGTCGTTGACGATGACCTGGAGACGCTGGCAGGCCTGCGCGGCCGCCTTCTGGTCTGCTTCCTGGGCCGTTGCGGGAATGGCGGTGCCGCATAGAAGGCCTGCGGCGAACATGAGTTTCGTTCCGTTCTTCATGTCGATTTCCTCTCGATCTGTCTTTTTCTGAAGTATTGAGGTGGATTCGAGCGGCATCCGCTTCCGTGAACTTCGAACTTCCACGTGAAGCGCATTGTGCGATGCTCCATTGGCGAACGATCCGATCTTTGAAGTGTTCCGGAAAAAATCACGCAATGTTGCATCGATCACGAAAGCGGGCTGCCGCGGGAGTTCTCCGGCTCGTGGGTCCATGGTGATGGCGGCGGCGGCATGCCGACCGTTGACCGCCAACGGGGGCGCGCACATGACCAGCGCGCCTTATGGAAGGAAACCTTGCTCCCTGCCCTGCTCGGGACTAGCGTTGCGCGGAGCATGGGAGGACATCCGCAATTGTTGAAGGGCGATCGCCCCGGGTTCGAGCTCGACCGCCGGCTCGACAAGGACAGCGTGCCGCTGATGTGGCTGGGGCTGTGCGAATTGCGTGTCATGGACGACCGGCGCTGGCCCTGGCTCATCCTGGTGCCGCAGCGGCCTCGAGCGGTCGAGATCCACGACATGACGCCGCTCGACCAGGCGATGCTGACCTTCGAGACAAATCTGGTTTCCGAGGGACTGAAGAAGGCGACCGGATGCCTGAAGATCAACACCGGCGCTCTCGGCAATGTGGTGCGGCAGCTGCACGTGCATGTCGTGGCGCGCTCCGAAGGCGATCCCAACTGGCCCGGCCCCGTCTGGGGCTTCGGGCAGCGCGAGCCCTACCGGCGCGAAGACATGCACCGGTTTGCCGAGACGATCCGAAAGGCGCTATGACGGCTCGCTCACAGGAAGGCCCTTCATGAACTTCAGACTATTCGATGCGCCGGAGCGCGAACCGAGCCACTTCGTCGGCTTCGCCGGCAACCGGATCGACCGGCAATCGGAAAACCGGCGCGACGACTGCGTGACGGAGGCGCTGGAGGAACAGGCCGCCCGCATCATCCTGATCCGTTCGGGGCGCATGCATCTCAAGCAGAACGGTGCCGGGTTCGAGGCATGGTACTCGCGAGCCGAGGCGGAGGCGCTTTCGGCCAAACTGGAACACGCCGTCCTGCTCGGCCGGGACGAAGCCGGGCCGGTGCTCGCCGCGCCCGCGGGCGTCGAGGCCGAGGACTTGCCAGAGAAGATGAAGGCGCTGGACTTCCGCTCCGTCTACACGCAGGGCCTGCTCGACGACGGCGCGCTCGGCGCCCTGGCGCAGGGGGCGGCGCTGCTCGCATGGCACCAGAACCACCGGTTCTGCGGCCGCTGCGGTTCCCCAACGGAAATCCGGATCGGCGGCTACAAGCGCGCCTGCACCAATTGCAGTGCCGAACATTTTCCGCGCACGGATCCCGTGGCGATCATGCTCGCGGTCACGCGCGAAAAATGCCTGCTCGGCCGCAGCCCGCATTTCCCGCCGGGCATGTATTCCTGCCTCGCCGGCTTCATCGAGCCGGGCGAGACGATCGAGGCGGCGGTGCGCCGCGAGACATTCGAGGAGGCCGGCATCCGCGTCGGCCGCGTGATCTATCACGCCAGCCAGCCTTGGCCGTTCCCCTATTCACTCATGATCGGCTGCTTCGGCGAGGCGGTGAGCGATGCAATCGATGCGGACCGGACGGAGCTAGAGGACTGTCGCTGGTTCTCGCGCGAAGAGACGCTCCGCATCATCGCCGGCGATCATCCCGAAGGCATCAAGGTGCCGCCCAGGATGGCGATCGCCCACCACCTGATCCGGGCCTGGGCGGAGTCGGACTAGGCCGCGCCTACTCCTCGTCCTCGCTCTGGGTGTCGCGGAAGGGGTGCGCCTCGTAGACGCCGAGGATGCGCACCTCGCGCGAGAAGAACTGCAATTCCTCCAGCGCGAGGGCGACGTTGCGGTCGTCGGGATGACCCTCGATGTCGGCATAGAACAGCGTCGAGAAGAATTTGCCGCCGAGCTGGTAGCTCTCCAGCTTGGTCATGTTGACGCCGTTGGTGGCAAAACCGCCCATCGCCTTGTAGAGCGCCGCCGGGACGTTGCGCACACGGAAGATGAAGGTCGTCATCATGCGTGCGTCCGGCGCGGTGCGTTCAGCCCAGCGCTTCGACTTCGACAGCACGACGAAGCGGGTGACGTTGTTTTCCGTGTCCTCGACGTTCTCGGCGATGATGTCGAGGCCGTAGAGTTCAGCCGCCAGCCGTGGCGCGAGCGCCGCGTTGGAGCGCACGGCTTCCTCGGCGACGACCCGCGCCGCGCCGGCGGTGTCACCCGCAACGACCGGTTTCCAGCGGTGCTTGCGGATCACCTTGCGGCACTGGCCCAGCGCGTGGATGTGGCTGTAGACGGACTTGATCTCTTCCAGCCTGACGCCTGGCAGCGCCATCAGCTGGAAATGGATCGGCAGGAAATATTCGCCGACGATGTGGAGCTTCGATTGCGGGAGCAGATGATGGATGTCGGCAACGCGGCCCGCGATCGTGTTCTCGATCGGGATCATCGCCAGGTCCGCCTTGCCGGTCTCGACCGCATTGAAGGCGTCTTCGAAGGTCGGGCACGGCAGCGGCTCCATGTCCGGAAACATGTTGCGGCACGCCGTGTCGGAGTTGGCTCCGGGTTCCCCCTGGAAGGAGATCTTGTTGGTCTTCGGCGGCATTGTCTGTTTCCTCAGGCGGTCAGTATACGGCGCGCGCGTTCGAGTTCCCCGGGTGTATCCACCCCGAGCGGCACCGTGTCGACGAGCTGGACATCGATGCGCATGCCGGCCTCCAGCGCGCGAAGCTGTTCCAGCCTTTCCCGTTGCTCCAGAAAAGAGGCGGGCAGCGACACGAAGCGCCGGAGCGCGGCGCGCCGGTAGGCGTAGAGGCCGACGTGATGATAGAGCGCGCCATCGCCCCAAGGGGCGGTGGCGCGGGTGAAGTAGAGCGCGCGCAGCCGGTCAGGCGCGAGCGGCGTGCCGACGATCTTCACCACGTTGGGATTGGTCCTCTCCTCCTCGCGGGCGATCTCCACCCCCAGCGTGGCGATGTCGACGGCCGGTTCCTCCAGAGGCTTCAGCGCGGCGGCGACGATGGCGGGATCGATCGTGGGCAGGTCGCCCTGCACGTTGACGACGACCTCCACCCTGCCGTCCGGATCGAGGGCCTCGAGCGCCTCGAAGATGCGGTCCGAGCCGGAGGCGTGGTCGCTCCGCGTCATGATCGCCTCGAATCCGTTGGCGCGCACCGCATCGAGGACGTCAGCGCTGTCGGTCGCCACGACCGTACGCCCGAGACCGCTGGCAAGGGCCCGTTCGGCGACGTGCACGATCATCGGCCGCCCGGCGATGTCGGCCAGCGGCTTGCCCGGAAGGCGCGTCGAAGCCATGCGCGCGGGGATCAGAACGAGAACGGACATGCGGGAAAACGCGGGCGAAAGTGGCAAAAGGTCTCACGTGGTGGAGCCCTTATAGGAGTTGCAACGCCAGAGCAAAAGACCTAGTTTCCGCGCGAATTTGACCGGCTCCGACCGGTCGGAATGCGAGCGCGCGGGCGAATTCCGGCCGCGTTCAGGAGCTGCGGGATCAATGGATTCATTCGAACTCAACAAACTGCTCGGCGGATTGCTCGGCGCGATCTTCGTCGTCTTTTCGATCGGGCTCCTGTCGGATGCGATCTTCGCCAGCCCGGCTCCGGAGAAGCCCGGCTACGCAATCGAGGCCGTCGAGAGCGAGAGCGCGGGCGGACCCGAGGCGCCCGAGATCGTCCCGATCGCCGTGCGGCTGGCGTCGGCGGACGTCGGCGCGGGCGAGGCCACCTTCAAGAAGTGCGCCGCCTGCCACACCATGGAAAAGGGCGGCGCCAACAAGGTGGGCCCGAACCTCTGGGGCATCGTGATGCGCCCGATCGCCTCGCATGAAGGCTTTGCCTATTCCGGCGCACTCAAGGAATTTTCCGAGGGCGGCTCGGTTGTCTGGGACTACGAGCATCTCGACGAGTTCATCCATTCGCCCAAAGGCCTCGTGCGTGGGACCGCGATGTCCTTCGCCGGCCTGAAGGACGATCAGGACCGCGCGAACGTGATCGCGTTCCTGCGCGAACACGCCGATACGCCTGAACCGCTCCCGGTGGCCGAGGAAAGCGAAGCCGCCGAGGCCCCGGCCGGCGAAGCCGCGCCAGCCGAAGGCGGAGAAGCGGCCCCCGCGGAAGGAACCGAGGCGGCCCCGGAAGCCGCGCCGGCCGCGCAGGGCACCGAAGCCCCCGCTGCCGGGACCGCTCCGGCAACCGAAGGCGAACAGCCTGCCGCGACCCAGCAGCCCGCGGCGACCGAGGAAGCCGCTCCGGCACAGGAGGCTCCGGCCACCGAACAGCCGCCAGCGCCTACCGAAGCCGCTCCGGCAACCGAGACGCCCGCGGAACAGCCCGCCGCTCCGGAAGGGGCAGCGGCGCCGACGGTGGTTCCCGCCGAGCCGGCCCAGCAGGAAGAGAAGCCAGCGGCTCAATGACCGCTAGCGAGGCACGACATCTGAAAGAGCCGGGTTCGCCCGGCTTTTCTCTGTCTAAGCTGTTGATTTAGTTCTCCTGCTAGGCGGAACGAAAGGAGATAGGCACCGCTTGCACTAGGTGTGGGGGTGCGTTCCCAGATGCCTCCGATCGCAAATGTCGTCGATGGCTTGAATTTTCCAGCATATGCCGAGGGCCGCTTCGTTTTCGGCTGCAGGCACTCTGCCGCTATAAACCCCTACAAACTCCATCGCGCTCTCGCCGAGAGCTATGTCTTTCCTACTCCAGAAGTTCGACGACGCAGGATCGACTTCTGCATAGGGATCGGACATATCCCACTTTCCGAAATACCGCGCAAAAACCGGTGATCCGGACATGCCTCGTCTGGTGGCTGCGTCCAAGAAGAAGGCTGGGATTGATATGCCACCTTCAAGTCCACCACCATCGCGGACTTTCCCAAAGAGCGTGACGTCATAGTGGGGTTCCGAGGCGATGTAGCCCGATTTCCAGAGCGGCAATCCAAAGCCTATCGAAAGGCCGGATGGAAATCCGATGATGAACACTTGGTTCCCTGGCTCGACTGGTATCCGGATTGTGGATATTTTGTCTGGGCGATTGTGCATGAAAGGAGGCATGTTGTCGGGGCGAGCGAACGGAATTGCCACTACGTCACATTTTGGGCCCAGGGTCGGATGCTCGAACCAACGGGTTTGCTGGAGATCGTCGGAGTAGATTGGGACTTCCAATCCGATCAATGCAAAAAGACGTGGATCAAGGTTGTTGATCCATTGACTCAACTTTGCAACGATTCGTGTTGGGCGTCTATGCTTGGAATCGAGAAGATTTCCTGTATAAGGATCAATACCAGTAACATTGTGCCAGTTCGTAATGATGTACTCCTTTTGATGCTGTGCGTAGAAAAACCCTGTTCCTGTTGATATCACAACATCGTTTTCATACATCAACAATTGAAATGGGCATTGCGAATAGGTGCTACGAACACCCTTCTCTGGCATGACGCTTCCTCGCTAAATTTTAGTCATAAGCGAAATATGCGATTCGTCTACCATGGCGAGGAGCTTAGAAGAAGGCTGAGGTTTGTCATTCGCGGACGGTCACCAGCATATTTCTCGCTGCAGGCTACTGTAGTTGGCGCGGAAAAAGGGGATCATCTCAGATCGAGAGGATCATACTAATTTATGCGGATAATCACGTGAAAACCCGCATTCAGCGTTGCTTCCGGAAGGAAGCAGGCTCCGGAAGACGCTCTAGCGTTTGTCGCGCCGGGAGCATTTCGGTGCCGGATATCTTCTTCTCGACAGCGACGGATTGGGAGTGCTCGGGTTCGACTACAGCTTCAGCCCTACTCCGCGACGATTGAGGAGGTTTCAAGAGTTCCTCGCTGAACTTTAGGCTGCCTCGGATGCCGGTGCGGATATAGTGTCCTGCAACGCTAACCCATTTTCACTTCCGCCTCCTTCGCCGCGCGGCTCCTGGCCTCGCCGTCGATCTCTGGCGCCTTATCGCTAATCTGTCCCCTCAATGACGAAATCGTAATGCAGACTCCTTGAAAAAGCCGGGTTCCGCCCGGCTTTTTCTTTGCCTAAGGCACTGATTTCGTTGATGGCTCAGGTGGAACAAAAGGGGATAGGCACCGGATTAGGCACCGAGCGATGCGGCTCTCTAACTTCCGCCTAGCGCACGGTTGGCCGCGCGGTACAGAGCTACGCCGGCATCACGAAGGGATATCAAGACCTCCTCGATGTAACTCGAATCGAATTTGATCTGACTACCCAGAGGCTCAATTGAAGAAGTATTTTCCTGAAACCACTTATCCACAATTCCGCGCCTGTGGACGATCAAATTCCTCTGCTGATATATCATCCAGTACTTGCTGCCGTTGAGAATTTGATCAAATTCCTTACTTCCTAGCAAAATCGAACACACTTCACGCATTTTCTCAATGCTGTCGATACGGTACTTATCTATAAATATATCGCCCATACAATTGGATATATCAAAGCCGTTCGTCTTTATATGATTGATAATTGTGGATCCACTAGTTATTTCCCTGAAACGGGAATTCTCGTTCATCCGAAATATCAATTCACCTCTGGAATTCAATGTTTTTCTGAGAATGTCGCTTACGAATGACTCAAATGCGCCCCAGGCCACAATTAATACCTGCCGCAGCAGTTCTTCCGCTGACAACGCAAAGCCGCCAATTGAGAGGTGCTCGTCAAGGCGGTTGAGAGTTTCTTCAGCATGAAGCGCGATGATTTCTTCGCGGCGTAGCTCTTCTGACATTCGTTTTCTGGCTATTTCGCGGGCACGCGCCTCCCCCTCTTCATCTCTTTCACCGTTTTCCATGTGTTTGACGTTTAGTATCCTTTCAGCAGTTAGGAGAGAATGGAACCGCTGTCGAAGAACAGCCCCATGAGCCAACTCATACGGAATGTTGGCAATTTGGATCGCTGAATGGAGATTGGATTTGAACGCGAGGAGGGATTCGTTTAGCGGGCTCTCTGCCGAGCCAGCAAATTCCGGTACCGCATAGAAATCTTCCGGCTCTCCGAACAGGAAGCCTGCGTGCGCATTTCGGCGTACTGCCGACTTGTTCATATTCCCTCGACTTTTTTGCGACTGCTCACAAGTGGCTCTTGCGGCGCATTAACCTTAGAGACGGATTGATGCTGCAACAACGCACCGAAAATGAGAATAGTCGATAGGCGACCAGATCGCAGACGGTCCCCGGCATATCTCCCGCTGCCGGACACCGTCCTTGGCACGGAAAACAGGGATCATCTCAGATCGAGAGGATCATGCTATGCTGTGCGATAAGTCACGTGAAAACCGCATCCGCCGCCGCTTCCGGATGGAAGGGTATAGGCTCCGAAAGACACCGGCGCGTTCGTCGCTCCGGGAGCACTTCGGTACCGGCTATCTTGTTCTCGACAGCGACGGATTGGGTGTGCTCGGGTTCGACTACAGCTTCAACCCGTACTCAGCGACGCTTGAGGAGGTCGAAGAGTTCGTAGCTGAACTCTAGGCCGCATGCGGGGCCGGAGCGGGTGGCGCAGCGTGCTGCGCTCCAATTTCGCTTCGGCCTCCTCTGCCGCGCTTCGTGAACATACGGTCCGAGAGCGCAAGACAGTGAAGCACGACTGACCGGCTCAGAGGAACCAGCCTGACCGGCCGATCCAGTCGGAAATCGTGCTCACATCCGCAAATAGCGCCACGATGTCGATCAGACACACCCAAAAAACAGCGATGAGTTTGCGGCGGGACTTGGGGGAAGGTTCGGCCATGACATAGGTCTCCATTTAAAAAATCTTTTGGAGACGGTTCTTTCGGGCCGATTTCTTTTGTTGGCACTTTCCGCGGGAGGCGTCAAACAGGAACGGTTGGATACCACGAAGTGCTCTCCTGCGCAGCTCGCGTCGGTTGGTGCGACTTCATGCAGGTTGGTGCGCATTCGTGCGGGATCGTGCAGGTTCGTGCGCGCCCAGACGACCCAGAAACCTGTGGACAACGTCGGATCGCGTTAGGTGGTCGGCTCCAGAGCGAGTGGCGCGGTGTCTTGCAACGCCAATCCCAACTTAGCTTCGGCCTCCTTCGCCGCGCGGCTTCCGGCCTCGCCGTCGACTTCAGCTTGCTTATCTCTCAGCTTGTCGGCCGATCGGGAGAACTGCTGGTAGGTGAGTTCGAGGTGTTCGAGCGCGGCGTTGATTTTCGACACCTTCGCGGCTTCGTCGGGTGCCTGTTGTTCGACAAACTGCTGGATGAGCGTGGCGAGGGGAACTGTCGTATCGCCGATCAGGAGCGGGTGGGCGTCGTGGATCGCCGCCATGACCTCATGGTCGCCGGACGCGATCGCCGTCATCAGCGTCTCGTCCCGCTTCGCCTTGGACATGGTTCGAAGGACGCCTTGTAGCGCGGCCTTATTGGTGAAGGTGGCCTTCAGTCCGGCGCGACCAAGAGCGTCGTGCTGCGCCTTCTCGCGAGCCGACATGAGAGCGTCGGCGGCGCGCCGAACCTCGCCGGTGGCGACCTTCGCTGCCTTCTCGAATGCAACTTTGTATTCTAGCGCTTGGGCTTGCGGCGTCTTGAGCGGATTGTTCGCCGATCGGACAGCAGACAACCCGTCCCAAATGTCCCGCAGCTTATCGATGGCCGAGAAGACGCTGTCGAGTTCGCTCCGTTCTGGCTGACTGTCGATGCCGTTCGGAAGGAGGTTGTCCCTCGCGATCCGGGAGTTCAGAAGCGGCGGCCGGGTAACGGTGATGCGGGTCATGAGAAGTCCTTTCAGCCGATTTTCCAAGGCGGCGCGATGCGCATCATGCCCGGGAGAGAGATTTCCTGCTTCGTCATCGGCTGCGTCCCGGCCATGTGGCCGACGCGGCGGAGGTATTCGTCACGAACGGGATCGCGTCCGCCTGCTGTAAGCGGCGCGAACAGCGATGATTCGCTCTGCGGTTCAGGCGGCGGGGGAAGATCGTCGTCTTCGGTCATGTGGCATTCCTTTCATCGTCCATAGAGCATGCGCGCCGGTACCGGCCGGTTGAGCGTGGATTGGTAGAGGCACCCGACCAGCGCATTGGCCATGTCGTCGGAGCCATTCTGAGGATGATCGACGCTGTCGCGGCCGGAGCGAGAGACACGCCGCTCAAGGAGCCGAAGCTCGCGTATGAGAGGTGCATAATTCGGGATCGTGATGGCGCGTCGGGCGAAGTGCTGGACGGCTTCGAGATACAGCTGCGACTTGTTCAGGCGGGACGTGTGGTAGCGGACGCCTGCCTTGTTGAACGCCTCACTGACCCAATTGCCCGCGTAAGCGTCGCCAGTGAGATGGCTGACCCCATAGAAGCGCGCTAGAGCGGCATATTCGCCCGCGACAATGGCCGGATCGAAAGGTGGCCGGGTCGCGCGGAGAACGTCCAGGACGAAGTGTTCGTTCTCCTCATATTCGTTTTCCAGATGGCCGATCGCGAGAGTGAAGGAGTCGTGCTTGCCGGCGCTGGCGTCCGTGAACGCGAAGTATCGGTGATGTCGGGAACGCGGCAGATCGACCGGCCGGACAAGATCGATCGCGTCGTCGATCATGTAGTCATCGAGAAGTGCCGAAATGTCGGTGCGGAAATTGCCGTCCCATTCCGCGCTCGCCGCTTCGGCATCATCCTTCTTCGCCCGGTCGATGATGCGCCGGTCGATGAGGGGATTGAGGGTGGCGGTAGCGCCTTGGATCACGAGGACATCGGGAG
The DNA here is from genome assembly GCF_040839445.1 of Aquibium pacificum. Taxonomy (NCBI): domain Bacteria; kingdom Pseudomonadati; phylum Pseudomonadota; class Alphaproteobacteria; order Hyphomicrobiales; family Phyllobacteriaceae; genus Aquibium; species Aquibium pacificum. The sequence goes on from NZ_JBDPGJ010000002.1 coordinate 288,528, forward strand.
CGTCCGTGTTGTAGAAGTCGCGGTGACGCGCGTGGAGAAGGCCGACCTTCCGATATGGTGAGCTGATCCCCACGAGGAGCCCGCCTGTCGTCGCGAGTGCCGGGGTGACGGCTCGATAGGTCTCCAAGTCCGGGAGCGCGGATGACTCATCGCGCCAGAAGGCTGATTCATCGAAGATGCAGGCGATCAGCGTCCGGCCGCGAACCGTCCTGAACGAGTTCGGATGGATCGCGATGACGATGTTGCCCTGTAGCCGGATTTCCTCGGAATTGGCCTCCATGACGAGTTGCCGGAGAACCGGCGAGGAGGCGAAGAAGGCCTGCACGTAGGAGGCGATCACCTTCGACTGGTCGCGGGTGGGCGAGAGGATCAAGACATACCCGACTTCGCCGGGTGCCAGTTTGCCGGAGTGGTCTTCGAAGGCCGCGATGTAGGAAGCGATGAGCGCCGCCACGCGGCTCTTGCCGCTACGGCGTCCGGCGATAGCCCACAGTTCCGAGACGCGAGCGGTAGGAGGAGAGCGCCGGGGACCGGCGAGGGCTTCCAACGTGTCGAACTCTTCGTCTGTGTGCAGAGGGAGCCCGAAGGCTGCGCGGAGCACGACGCGCCACGTCGCCCATGACGAGAGGTCGCGGTCGAGAGCTGCGCCTAGGAGGAGGCGATCGGAAAGGGCTTCATCGATCGTGGTCACGATACCGCTGCCTTCCGCTTGGCTGCGAGGTACGTCTTGAGGTCTGGTGGAGACACGTCCTTCGCCTTGCGCACTAGGCCGATGCTTTCGAGGATACGGCGCTGATGAGCGGCCAGCCTGCCATAGAGGTCGAGATCCACCGGCAAGCCTTCGGCAAGGCGACCCTCCATCCGTTCCAGTTCGGTGCCGAGAGCCGCGCCGCGTCGGATGAGCGCGCGCTGACCTTCCGAGAGGCAGTCGCTGCCGCCCAGATCGGAGATGTGCCCGGCGACCAGATCGCGGAACCGCTTCGCCCAAGAGGACCGGCCGTCCGCTTCAAGGAAAAGGGCAGTTCCATTGCTGACCGCGCTCCGGCCCTTGCTCTTCGGATCGTGTGTGGAGGTTCTATCCTCGCTCAATTCTTTCAGCCTTTTCAGCGCTAGAAGGTGTCTAAACCCGGTGTCTAGGATCGAACTCGCGCTCGATCGATCGCGCCAAGTAGCTGAATTATAAGGGAAATCTGGAGGACGAGAAACCGGTTAGAGACCGGCTTTCTTTCGCGGGAACTGGGAAGGGTCGCGGCAGGAAAAGAGCGGCGAAGTGGCGTTTGCCTTGGGCTGGGAAAAGAGGCCTGAGAAGGCCACCTCCGAAGGATACGAAGGCAAGCTCCTATATCGACGTCCTAGGCGCGCGCGGGTCTATACGCCGATAAGGGGGGCTGCCTTCGTATCCTTCGGAGGTCTCCTCTTCATATCCTCCGGACGATGCCGCGATACCCCGTCCGCCCTCTGGCATTCCTGAACCGCTCCAACCCGCGATCCTCAAGCCTCTGACCGAACTGCTTCTGCGAACCCGGCCGCTCCCCGTTGTTTTCGGCCCACTTCGACCAGTCCTTGTAGAGCTCAGTCGCGCCGTCTTCTGCGTCCTTCGCAAGACCGCAGCATTCCCCGATCCAGAGGCCAACAGCGTCCTCAGAGGCCAGGTAATCGTCGGTCGCCTCCATCACTGCCTTCGGCGACTGCAAGCCGATCCGTTGCCACTCAAGGCATCCCTCTATCATCCACTGCAAGATGCCCGGCCATTCCGCCTTCAATTTCTCAGACAGGTCTGGGTCTTTCTCCGCATCCGAAATCTTGACCGCAAACGGGATCAGGTTGAACCGGCGACGGATAGCGTCATCCACAGAGCGCAATCCCGGCTTGTGATTCCCGGAGATCATGAGCTTGAAGGCAGGGGTGAACTCGAAAAAATCCTGCCGCATGAAGCGGGCAGATATCCGGTCGCCACCTGTAAGCGACTTGATCTTGGCTTCCGCCCACCGCCGACCTTGCTCGGTCTCGGCAGCGGTCACCGCTCGCGCGCCGACCAGTCCTGCCAGTTCGGTGGGGTGCTGATCCGTGGCCACCTCGGTGAAGGTCGTGATCGGTGCGGCGCGGTGGTAGTCGTTCAGGATACCGGCGATCGTGCCGACGAAGACACCCTTACCGTTGCCACCGTGGCCATAGAGGAAAAACAACGCGTGCTCAGTCGTCTTGCCGGTGAGCATGTACCCACATACGCGGCGAAGATACGCCACCAACTCCTTGTCGCCAGCCATGACGTGGTCGAGGAAGGCGAGCCAGCGCGGACATTCGCCACCGGGCACAGCCGCCGTGACCTTGGTCATGTAGTCCTCGCGTCGATGGGGAAGAAGCGATCCGGTGGTGAGGTCCACGACGCCACCCGGCGTATTCAGCCGCATCGGATCGGCATCCCACTGATCGATCGTCGCGGCAAGCCGACGATCGGCCTTCGCAAGGGTGACGGTCGCCGCGACGGTCCTGGCTGAGGCGAGCGCCTTGGCTTCCTTCGCTCGCGTCTGGGCATTTCCGCCATTGATCTGGTTCGCCTCGCGGCGCACGATCTTCCGGGCAAGGTCGAAGGCCGCCAGCGTGTCGTCCGGATGCCAGACATGCTCCCGCCATTGATACCAGCGGTTCCAAGCGGCCACATATCGGAGGTCGCGGCGGTACTCGGTGGCAAAAAGGATAGCCATTTTCTCGTCTGACTGCGGAGGGACAAGGGCCTCATCCGGATCGAGGATGTCGTCACTGAAATCGCGGTCGGTCACGACGCCCTCCGAACTTCGATCGACGCCGTGTCCGCCAGCCGCCGTAGCTCTTCCACGGTGCCGCCCAGATCGAGCCAGTCGCTGACATCGCCCTTCGGAGGCAGGTTCGGGAGCTTCAGCACCCGCACACGGACAGCGGTGCGGCGCAGAGACCGCCAGACCATGTCGGCGTGTTCCCATCCACGCGGATCATTGTCCGGCAAGATCACGCAGTCGCGGCCGGTCAGTGTGTCCGAATACTCATCCGCCCATTTGCCCGCCCCACCGAAGTTCGTCGTGGCGATAAGGCCGCGCCGGATCAGCGACATGGCGTCCTTTTCGCCTTCGGCGATCCAGACCACTTCATCGCGCCGCGTAGGATCGACAAGGGCAGGCAAGTTGAAGAGCACGCGGCGGACGCCCCTCATATCGTGGTACCAGTCCCGCTTGTCCTCCGGTTCCAAGCGATCCGAGAAGTTCAGCAAGTTGGGCCTTCGGACCATGAAGACCTTTTCGCCAAGTTCGTTCACGCCCTTTCGAACCTGGAAGAGCAGTCTGCCTGCCTCGTCTTCGAAGTCGAATTCACCAGTGGCCAACGTTCTTTTTGTCCAACGCGGTCTTTCGGCATCATCTATATTGTAGGAACCAAAGTGATTTCTCTGGAGGTAATGCATATCCCCGCCGCTTTCCCCGGATTTTCATGTCCGCGGCAGGTTTCGGTGCTAGACTGGGCCTCGAAACCCAGCTATATTTGCCTCCGAACCGCCGCAAGGGTTCACCTTTTTGGAATACCCGCCCGCTCAGCCGCCCGGATCATCCAGTCCGGGCGGTCTTCTTTGTGGGATTTCAACATCGGACGCTGACGCGATCGGGCGCGCGCGCGAGGGAGCCGACCGACTTTCGACAACCCGCTCCCATGTCTCGGCTCGCTTCGCCTCGATTTCCTTCGGCGACAGGCCGACGATCGGCGAGGGGAAGAGCTTATCCACGAAAGGCGTCGCGTCCTTCCGACCGGACTTCGTAAAATGGGCGACTGCGAGCCGCTCGCGGGTCGCTTTGGGCCGCACCTTGTTTCCAAACCCGAGCGCCTCATCCATGAGCTTGTGCTCGGCTTCGAGAAACGTCTGTCGGTACTGACCAGCGTTGAACCGCTTGCTGGAAAGCGGCACGGAACCGTCCCGCAGCAGCATGACGACCGCAAAGCCTTCGATTATAGTTTGCCGGCTCATGCGACCCTCCGCGCCTTCCGGCTCTCCAAGAATTCCCGGATTTGGCGCGGTGACCAGAGGCGGACCCGTTTAGATGGACGATAGGGTGCGGGGAATTCCCCAGTTTTGATCAGGGCGCGAAGCTGCGTATTCTTCCAAGGACAGCCAAGCCTCGGCAGATCGTCACGGGTGATTGTGGGGATATCGTCCATCGGACCCGGCGCGAGGACTGGCCGGGACGTCTCAGAAGCCGAATTCTCGATCGCTTCCATGTCGCTCTCCTTCGTTCGATCGCGAGCGCCGACGCGCGCTAGCGATTGAACTAGAGAGGAAGTCGGCTCGATTATCCGGAACTAAATCGCTCCATGTTTCATCGCTTTAGCAACCAGCGGGCGATAGTTCGTCTCATCATCGATCTCGCCATTCAACGAAGCCGCGACACGAGCGATGAGAGCGATGGTGATTTTTGGGGGTGGGCTGAGGTCAAGCAACTGCTTGGCAAAATAGATGGCTAACCGGCGATCCGTTCGATCAACGTTTCCGGTGCCTTCACTGGGTGTATTCGCCAGCGCTTCTGTTTCGATAGACAGAGCGAATTCACTCAAACTCTCAAGGGCATTGCGCGTTACGGGAGGATAGCGCGTCGCCAATTTCGCTTTAAAGGGTGTGAGCTCGCCCTTGAAAATGAGCGCAATCAACCGATCAGTGGTCCTGCGAACGTTACCGGCCAGCGCCTTGTCCTTCTTTCTCACCCGGTGGAACTGGTAGGAACCGTTGTAGTGGTTAAAGCGTCCGACCATTTCTTCCACCTGCTTCGGATCAATCTCAGATGGAAGAAGCCGCCTTACAGCGGCCACCTGTTCCTTGCTCATCCGACAGCCTTCCTCATCAGCACGACGTTCGTTCCGGACGGTGGGTTGACGATCGTCCGCAGCCGATCCGCCCAAGCTTGAAGCGCGTCGCGCATTTCCGGCAGATAAGCGTGTTGGTCGTACACGCGCGCCAAACCCTTTTTCCCATGACCGATCGTCAGTTCGGCGACAACATCCGGGACGCGCAATGCGGACAAGTTCGACCGGACCACGCGCCGGAGGTCGTGCAAGACGAAGTGCCGAACGTTCTCCGGTTCCGGCTCACCCCGCTCGCGGGCGATCTTCCGCAACTCAACCAGCATAAGCGCGTCCAACTCCTTCTTCTTCGCGCCCATGGCGGTTGCGGGAGTGCGCCCTTGCTTCACCGAAAAGACGAAAGGTCCGGCCGGACCGCGCGGCAGGTCGGACACGATCTCCATAGCGAGGTCAGACAATGGAATCGGATGGGTGGCGTTGCTCTTGAACCGTTCGGGCGGGATGACGAGCAACTTCTCGGCCAGGTCGAACTCCGGCCAGGACGCGCAAGCGATCTCGTTCAACCGCTGGCCGGTCGTCATGAGCAGCCGGAAGAGACTGCCCCATGGATACCCCATCTTTCCGGCCGCGAGCCAATACGCACGAATTTCCTCCGGGGACAGAACTGTCTGCCGTACCTTCCGCTTGATGCCGAAATCCTTGATGCGAAGGTGGGCGATCGGATCGAACCTGAGCCCGAATGACTTGCGCCGCTCCGGCCGCATCGCCCATACGAAAATCGCACGCAGATGATCGAAGGTGTTGACCGCGACAGCCGGAGCGCCGTCCTTCGCGCGACCAGTGGTGTAGGCCAGCTTACGGTCACGGATCGCGACGATGAGCGCCACCACATCCTCATCATCGATCTCGGATATCTGGCGATCGACCCACTTGTTTCGCTTCGGGTCCAGAAGCTCGCGTCGGATGGCCTTTTCCGATTTCTCGGCGCGACGCTGATTCCGGAAGTCCGGGCTCACGAGGTAGGCTTCGACTACGGCCCGGAAAACGCCGGCCCTAGCGGCTTCGGCTGCGGCCGCAGTCTCCCGGACTGCGCGCTCCCTTTCCGCACGCTCCGCAGCCCTTCTCGCGGCCGGATCCACACCTCCGCGCCGGAGCCTATCCCACTCCCGGACTTTCTCGCGCGCTTCGGCGAGCGTCAGATACACCTTGTCGCCGTTTTCGTCGCGCTCCTCGCGCGCTTCCTCGGTGAAAACGCCTAGCGCGCGCGACGTGGCGGACGATGCGCCCTTCTGCCATCGAGCGGTCATGTAGAAAACCTTCGAAGTGGCCGACACCCGGACGCGAAGAGCCTTCGTTTCCTTGTTTGCGTCGGAGGCCTCATAGAAACCTCCATCAGTGGACAGCTTTAGGCCAACGATCTCCTTGACCCGCGAGAACTCGATACTCGGCATTTGGGGAACTCCTCTCGGATTTCTAGGCACCGGGTTAGACACCTTTTCGGAGCGACTGTTAGCGTCGCCTCCCGAGCAATATAGCGCCTCCGCACCTGTCGAGGGAAGTCTGAAAATCGGCGATTGCCTAATGATATTAGATACTTAACTGACGTTTAGCGCGCTCTAGCGACGGATAACGTGTTCAACCGACGTGACGAAAAAGTAATCCGAATGCCCCACTTTCGTCGGGTTCCGCCCGGCTTTTTTTGTTAACGTCGGCTTGAACGGCCGTTGGGGTTTCCCCACTCGCCGCGTGGCCTAAGTTCTCACGAAGGAGTCTCCAGCTGGTGATCATCGGAATGGCTTTTCGCAAGACGCTCGCGACCTCGCTCGCCGCCGCCGCGCTCGTCGCGCTCCCCGCCGGACATGCGGCCAGGGCCCAGGACACCAAGGCACAGGACGGCGAATGGCACAGGACCACGTCGCTGATCGGCGAATCCAAGTATGGTGACGACTTCGCCCACTACGACTACGTGAACCCCGACGCGCCGAAGGGCGGGACGCTGAGTTCGGCCGCCTACGGCACCTTCGACAGCTTCAATCCCTTCATCGTGCGGGGCACCCCGGCGGCGGGCTTCACCGAGTTCGGCGGACTCCTGTGGGACACGCTGATGCAGCAGTCGCCCGACGAACCCGGCACCAGCCATCCCCTGATCGCGGAAGCGTACAAATATACTGACGATTATTCCTCGGCCACCTACCGGATCGATCCGCGGGCGCGCTGGCACGACGGCGAGCCGATCACGGCCGAGGACGTCGTGTGGTCGTTCGAGAAGCTGACCGAGATCAGCCCCGCCTACAACCGCTACTATGCCAACGTGACCGACGCGGTGGCACTTTCGGAGCGCGAGGTCGAGTTCACCTTCGACCAGAAGGGCAACCGCGAATTGCCGCACATCATGGGCGACCTCGCCGTGCTCCCTAAACACTGGTTCGAGGGCGAGGACGCTTCGGGCAAGAAACGCGACGTCAGCCAACCGACGCTCGAGGCGCCGCTAGGGTCGGGCGCCTACCGGGTCGAGAGCTTCGATCCGGGGGCGCGCATCACGTGGAAGCGCGTCGAGGACTACTGGGGCGCCGATCTTCCCGTCAATGTCGGGCGCAACAATTTCGACCGGCTGACCTACACCTATTTCCTCGACGACAATGCCGAATTCCTCGCCTTTAAGAAGGGCGGCATCGAGGACGTTCGCCGCGAGGTCAGCACCCGCCGCTGGTCGTCCGAATACGACTTTCCGGCCGTGCAGGCCGGCGACGTCATCAAGCGCGAGTTCGAATCCGGCACCATCCAGGGCATGCAGGCCTTCGTCTTCAACATGCGCAAGCCGCGCTTCCAGGACCGGCGCGTGCGTGAGGCGCTGACGCTGGCCTACAATTTCGAGGACCAGAACCGCACCCAGTTCTTCGGTCTCAACGAACGCTTCGGCAGCTATTTCGAGAACTCCGAACTCGCAGCCACCGGCGTTCCCGAAGGCCTGGAACTGGAGTTGCTCGAACCGTTCCGGGACAAACTTCCGCCGGAGCTCTTCACCGAGGAATTCGCGCTGCCGGTCAACGACACGCCGCAGGCGGAGCGCCAGCATCTGCGCGAGGCAGTCAAGCTCTTCGCCGAGGCGGGCTGGGTGATCCGCGGCGGCAAGATGGTCAGCGAAGAGACGGGCGAACAGTTCGCGATAGAATTCCTCGGCGCCTCGCCGACGTCGGAGATCATCGCCGGCGGCCTCATCGCCAACCTGCGCAAGCTCGGCATCGACGCGACGCTGAGGATCGTCGACACGTCGCAGTACATCCAGCGCTACCAGTCGTTCGACTTCGACGCCGCCACCGCCCGCTTCGACCAGTCGATGTCGCCCGGCAACGAACAGCGCGACTTCTGGAGCTCGCATGCCGCCGACACGCCCGGCTCGCGCAACATGGCCGGGATCAAGGACGAGGTCGTCGACGCGCTTGTCGACAGGATCATCCTGGCGGCAGGCCGCGAGGAACTGGTGGCGGCGACCCGCGCGCTCGACCGCGTGCTCCTGTGGAACTACTACGCGGTGCCGCAGTACTTCCAGCCGACGATGCGCTATGCGTATTGGAACAAGTTCGGCATCCCCGAGAAGCAGCCCGAATATCTCGGCATCGACACCTTCTCCTGGTGGATCGACCGCGAGAAAGAGGCCGCGCTCGCGGCCAAGTACCGGAGCCAGAACTGATCTTTGGGGCAACGACCATGAACGGATTGGCGCGCCGCGAATTCCTGGCCCTTTCCGGCGCCGCGATGCTGTCGCCGATTCTGGGACGGCGGGGCTTCGCCGGCGTTCCGACGGGAGAGCCGCTGCACGGGCTGTCGGCCTTCGGCGCACTGAAGTACCAGCCGGGGTTCACGCATTTCGACTATGCCAACCCGGAGGCGCCAAAGGGCGGCACCTTCAACTTCTCGCCGCCGAACTGGGCCTTCAACCAGAACGTCCTGACCTTCAACACGCTCAACACCTTCGTGCCGCGCGGCGATGCGCCCCCGCGCATGGAGATGTGCTTCGACAGCCTGATGACGCGCGCGATCGACGAGCCGGACGCGGTCTACGGGCTGCTGGCCGAGAGCGTGACGCTTTCGCAGGACCGCAATACCTTCGAGTTCAGGCTGCGCCCCGAGGCGCGGTTCCACGACGGCTCGCAGGTGACCGCGCAGGACGCCGCCTTCAGCTTCAACATCTTCAAGGAGAAGGGCCATCCGAGCCTGCAGCTGCCTCTGTTCGAGATGAAGGAAGCGGTGGCCATCGACGACGCCATCCTGCGCCTGGTCTTTTCCGGCAACCAGTCGGACCGGATGGTGCTCAGCGTCGCTTCCTATCCGATCGTCTCGAAAACCTGGTTCGAGGCGCATCCCTTCGACGGCTCGCAGATCCTCGCCCCGCTCGGCTCCGGACCGTACAAGGTCGGGCTGGTCCGGCCGGGGCAGACCATCGAATACGACCGGGTCGAGGATTATTGGGGACGCGACCTGCCCGCGAACCGCGGGCTCTACCATTTCGACCGCATCCGGATCGAGTTCTACCGCGACAGGCAGGCGGCGTTCGAGGCTTTCAAGAAGGGCAACATCCTCTATCGGCAGGAGTTCACCTCGCGCGTCTGGGCGACCGGGTACGACTTTCCGGCGCTCACCGAAGGCAAGGTGGTGAAGCGCGAATTCCCGAGCGAGCTGAGGCCGTCCATGCAGGCGTGGGCTCTCAACCGGCGCCGCCCGCGTTTGGCCGATCCGCGCGTGCGCGAGGCGATCGGGCTCTGCTTCGATTTCGAGTGGACGCGCCGCAACCTCTTCTACGGTTCCTACGAACGCTCCCAGTCCTGCTTCGAGCAATCGCTCTACAAGGCCGAAGGCGTGCCCGGCGAGGCCGAGCTCGCGCTCCTGGAGCGCTTCCGGGGACGCATACCGGAAGAAGCGTTCGGCGAACCGGTGACGCAGCCTGTTTCGGATGGAACAGGCCGCGACCGCTCGCTGCTCAGGCAGGCGGCGAAGCTTGCCGGCGAGGCCGGATGGAAGCGCGAGGGCGATTTCCTGCGCAACGCCGCCGGCGAGACACTGGCGCTGGAATTGCTTGTGCAGGACGAGGTCTTCGTGCGCGTCGCGTCACCCTTCGTGGAGAACATGCGCGCGATCGGCATCGACGCCACGATCCGGCTGGTGGATGCCACCCAGTACCAGGCGCGCCAGCTTGAGTTCGACTACGACATGATCTCGATGGCGGCGTCCTTCACCGCCACGCCGACCGGCGACGAACTCTCCAACTACTTCCATTCGCGCTCGGCGAACCTGCCCGGCTCGCGCAACCTGCCGGGGACGTCCGATCCCGCGGTGGACGAGCTGATCGCCATCATCGAGCGCGCCGAGGACCGGGATTCCTTCACCGTCGCGATGCGCGTGCTCGACCGGGTCTTGCGCGCGCGGCGGGACTGGATTCCAAACTGGTACGCGGCGAATCACCGCGCCGCCTTCTGGGACATGTTCGGCTTCAGGGAACCGAAGCCCGACTACGGGTTCCCCGTCGAGGCGTTGTGGTGGATCGACGAGGACAAGGCGAGGGCCATTGGCAAGGCATAGGGGCAGCATGGGGAAGACGGGCCGGGGAGGCCGCGGCTGATGGGCGCCTACATCCTGAGGCGTCTGCTCCTGATGATCCCGACGCTGTTCGGGATCATGGCGATTTCGTTCACCGTCATCCAGTTCGCGCCGGGGGGCCCGGTGGAGCAGGTCATCGCCCGCGTCACCGGCCAGGGCGGCGACGCCACCGACCGCATATCCGGCGGCGGAGGGGACACGGGAGGCCAGAGCTTCGACGCGGGGGGCGACGCGACCAGCCAGTATCGCGGGGCGCAGGGCCTCGACCCGGAGTTCATCCGCCAGCTCGAAGTGCAGTTCGGTTTCGACAAGCCGCCGCTCGAGCGTTTCTTCAACATGCTGTGGGACTATGCCCGCTTCGATTTCGGCGAGAGCTTCTTCCGCGACATCTCCGTGCTCGACCTCATCATCGAGAAGATGCCGGTCTCGATCTCGCTCGGGCTCTGGCTGACACTGATCTCCTACGCGATCTCCATACCGCTCGGCATCCGCAAGGCGGTGAAGGACGGATCGACTTTCGACGTGTGGACCAGCGGAGTCGTCATCGTCGCCTACGCCATTCCCGGCTTCCTCTTCGCCATCCTCCTGATGGTGCTCTTCGCGGGCGGGTCCTTCTGGGACTTCTTCCCGCTGCGCGGGCTGACGTCGGAGAACTGGGACGAGCTGTCGCTCGGGGGCAAGGTCCTAGACTATTTCTGGCACCTGACGCTGCCGCTGACCGCAATGGTGCTGTCGGCCTTCGCCACGACGACGCTCCTGACCAAGAACTCCTTCCTGGAGGAGATCCGCAAGCAGTACGTCATCACGGCACGCGCGAAAGGCCTGTCCGAGCGGCAGGTGCTTTACCGCCACGTGTTCCGCAACGCCATGCTCATCATCATCGCCGGATTCCCGGGCGCCTTCATCTCGGCCTTCTTCACCGGGTCGCTGCTGATTGAGAACATCTTCTCGCTCGACGGGCTCGGCCTGCTCGGCTACCGCTCGGTGCTCGACCGCGACTATCCGGTCGTCTTCGCCAACCTCTACATCTTCTCGCTGATCGGCCTCGTCGTCAGCCTCATTTCTGACCTGACCTACACCTGGATCGATCCGCGCATCGACTTCGAGCGGCGCGAGGTCTGAGATGTCGGAGGTCATCACCAAAGGCGAGGTGGAGACGGTTCGCGAGCGCGTGCAGCGCCCCTGGCTGTCGCCGCTCAACAAGCGGCGCTGGCAGAACTTCAAGGCCAACCGGCGCGGCTACTGGTCGCTGTGGATCTTCCTCGTCCTGTTCGTTCTGTCGCTGTTTGCCGAATTCATCGCCAACGACAAGCCGATCATCGCCTCCTACAATGGCGAGATCCTATTTCCCGTGCTGGTCGACTATCCGGAGGAGAAGTTCGGCGGCTTCCTCGCCATCACCGACTATCGCGACCCTGTGATCCACGAGGAGATCGAGGCGAACGGCTGGCTGATCTGGCCGCCGATCCGCTATTCCTACCGCACCGTCAACAACGAGATCCCGGAGGCCGCACCGGCCAAGCCCTCCTGGCTCTACGACCGCGAGACGCGGTGTCAGCGCTATCCGATGGGAGTGGACGATCCGAGCTGCACGATCGGCAACTGGAACTGGCTCGGCACCGACGACCAGACGCGCGACGTGCTCGCCCGCGTCATCTATGGCTTCCGCATATCGATCCTCTTCGGGCTCGCGCTGACGCTGGCGTCGGCCGTCATCGGGGTGTCGGCCGGCGCAGTCCAGGGCTATTTCGGCGGCTGGACGGACCTGCTGTTCCAGCGCTTCATCGAGATCTGGTCGTCCATCCCGGTGCTCTATTTGCTGCTCATCATCGCGGCGGTGCTGCCGCCGGGCTTCTTCATCCTGCTCGGCATCATGCTTTTGTTCTCCTGGGTCGGTTTCGTCGGCGTGGTGCGGGCGGAGTTCCTGCGCGCGCGCAACTTCGAATACGTGAACGCCGCGCGGGCGCTGGGAGTGTCCAACCGCACCATCATGTTCCGGCATCTGCTGCCCAACGCCATGGTGGCGACGCTGACCTTCCTGCCCTTCATCCTGAACGGGTCGATCACGACCTTGACCTCGCTCGACTTCCTCGGCTTCGGCCTGCCGCCTGGATCGCCATCCCTTGGTGAGCTCCTCAAGCAGGGGCAGCAGAACCTCAACGCGCCGTGGCTCGGCCTGTCCGGCTTCATCGTGATCTCGCTGATGCTGTCGCTGCTGATCTTCATCGGCGAGGCGACGCGCGACGCGTTCGATCCGCGGAAGACGTTCAGGTGAGCGGGCGGGCATGGTATAAGTCGAGCGGTCTTCAAATATGGAGAGCGTCATGGGCATGAACATCGAGAGCGAACGGATCGAGCAGCTTGCGCGCCAGCTGGCGGAGCAGACCGGCAAGTCGCTGACCGATGCAATCGAGCAGGCGCTGGACGGCGAACTCCAGCGGCTTCGCAAGGATGCCAGCTACGAGGAACGGAAGGCGCGCGTGAAGGAGATCATCAGGCGTTCGGGGCCGACGCCGCCGGGTCTGACCAGCGATCATTCCGACCTCTACGACGAAATCGGTCTGCCGAAATGATCGTTGATGCATCGGCAATCCTGGCTGTCCTTCTGGAAGAACCGGACGGAGACGCGATGGAGGATATCCTCCTTGAGCCCGCAAGAAGGCACCTGATATCGCCGGTCAATTACCTTGAAGCGGCGATCCGCGTGGATGGTCTCAAAGAAAGCGCGAAGGGACAGGAGCTCGATCCGCTGCTCGAAAGCCTTGGAATATCGCTCGCGGCGATTGATGCTGAACAAGCCCATCTCGCACGCGAGGCCTATCGACGCTTCGGCAAGGGCAATCATCCGGCGAAGCTCAACATAGGCGACTGCTTCGCCTATGCGCTGGCAAAGGCACGGGACGAGCCGCTGCTCTTCAAGGGCGGGGATTTCCAGCTGACCAACGTCGAGGCGGCACTGTGAGGACAGACGCTCCTCTCCTTTCCGTGTGCGACCTCTCCGTTGCCTTCGCGCAGGGCGGGCGGGAACAGCTCGCGGTCGACCGCGTGTCCTTCGACATCGGCAAGGGCGAGACGGTGGCGCTGGTCGGCGAGTCCGGTTCGGGCAAATCGGTCTCGGCGCTGTCGGTCCTGAAGCTCCTGCCCTATCCGGCCGCCAGCCATCCGTCTGGCTCGGTCCTGTTCCAGGGCGAGGACCTGCTTGCCAAGGACGACACCGAGCTGCGGCGGGTGCGCGGCAAGGACATCACCATGATCTTCCAGGAGCCGATGACCTCGCTCAATCCGCTCCACTCTATCGAGCGGCAGATCGGCGAGGTGCTGAAGCTGCACCAGGGAATGAGCGACAGGCAGGCACGCGACCGCGCGATCGAACTCCTCAACGAGGTCGGCATCCGCGAACCGGAGAAGCGGCTCGGCGCCTATCCGCACCAGCTGTCGGGCGGCCAGCGGCAGCGCGTCATGATCGCCATGTCTCTCGCCAACGAGCCGAAGCTCCTGATCGCCGACGAGCCGACGACGGCGCTCGACGTGACCGTGCAGGCGCAGATCCTCGAACTGCTCGACGGACTCAAGGAGAAGAACGGCATGTCGATGCTGTTCATCACCCACGATCTCGGCATCGTGCGGCGCATCGCCGATCGGGTCTGCGTGATGACGAAGGGCAAGATCGTGGAGAGCGGACCGACAAAGGAAATCTTCGAGAACCCGCAGCACGACTATACCCGCCACCTGCTTGCCGCCGAGCCCAAAGGCGAGCCGCCCGCCACGGACCGTTCGGCGCGCGAGGTCATGAAGGGCGAGGAGATCAGGGTCTGGTTCCCCATCAAGCAGGGCTTCCTGCGCCGCACGGTCGACCATGTGAAAGCGGTGGACGGGATCGACATCACGATGCGGGCCGGCCAGACCGTGGGTGTGGTCGGGGAATCCGGTTCGGGCAAGACGACGCTCGGCCTGGCGCTCTGCCGCATGATCTCGTCGAAGGGGCGCATCGAATTCGCCGGCCGCGAGATCGACACATTGTCTTTCAACCACATGCGGCCGCTCAGGAGCGAGCTTCAGATCGTCTTCCAGGACCCGTTCGGGTCACTCAGCCCGCGCATGTCGGTCTCCGAGATCATCGAGGAAGGCTTGCGTATCCATCAGCCGAAGCTCTCGGCGGATGAGCGCGACGCGCTGGTGATCGATGTGCTGAAGGAAGTCGGCCTCGATCCCGCAACCCGCTTCCGCTACCCGCACGAATTCTCCGGGGGACAGCGCCAGCGCATTGCGATCGCGCGGGCCATGGTGCTGAAGCCGAAGTTCGTCATGCTGGACGAACCGACCTCGGCGCTCGACATGAGCGTGCAGGCGCAGGTGGTCGACCTCCTGCGCGACCTGCAGAAGCGGCACCAACTCGCCTACCTCTTCATCAGCCACGACCTCAAGGTGGTGCGTGCGCTGGCCAACGAGGTGATCGTCATGCGCAACGGCAAGATCGTGGAGGCTGGACCATCGGAACAGATCTTCCGTAGCCCGAAGACCGACTATACCAAGGCGCTGATCGCAGCCGCGTTCGACATCGCTACCGCGCCCGCTGGCGTCGTCAGCGAGTAAGAGTCAAGAATTCGCGAGTTCGCAAATGTCCGATCCGAATAAAGGTCGCATCCTCCTGTCCGTGACTGGGTTCAATCCGCGGCGCTGGCACGAACTGCTTTCGGTTCGCCGCGAGGTGGTGCTGGAGCCGGCAGGGGAAGCCGATCCGTCGATCGAATACGCCGTCGTCTGGAAGCAGAAGCCGAATGTGCTTTCCAGGCTGCCGAACCTGAAGGCGGTCTTCTCGATCGGCGCCGGCGTCGATCACCTCTTTGCCGATCCGGGGCTGCCCGAGGTGCCGATCGTGCGCGTCGTGGCCGACAATCTTACCCAGTACATGACCGAATATGTCTGCTGGCGCGTGCTGGATCACCATCGCCAGGGACGACTCTACCGCGACCAGCAGAAGCGCAAGGTCTGGCACGAGCCGCCGCAGCCGCCGGCCGGCGCGGTTTCGGTCGGCATCATGGGGCTCGGCAATCTGGGGCGCGCCGCCGCGAAGGTGTTGCTAGCGCTCGGCTACACGGTCAAAGGCTGGAGCCGAACCGGCACGCGCATGGACGGCGTCGAGACCTTTGGGGGCGCAGGGGAACTGGACGCTTTTCTCGCCGGCACGGATATCCTCGTCGTCCTCCTGCCGCTGACGCCCGAGACGACGGGCATCATCGACTTCGAACTGCTTTCCAGGTTGCGCCGCGACAACGCGATCGGCGGCGCAGTGCTGATCAATGCCGGCCGCGGCAGGCTTCAGAAGGACGCCGACATCGCGCGCGCGCTGGACGAGGGGATGCTCAGGGAAGCGAGCCTCGACGTCTTCGAGACCGAGCCGCTGCCGCTCGAGAGCCCGCTCTGGGTGCATGAGAAGGTATTCGTCACCCCGCACGCCGCCGCTACGTCCGACCCAGCGCATCTTGCGGGTCCGATGCTCGACCAGATGGACGCATTCGACCGGGGCGAACCGCTGCGCAACCTGGTGGACCGCGAAGCCGGCTACTGAACCTTCGGGGTCAGGGGCGCCGGAAGCCGGTTGGCTGGCCGTAGAGATAGCCGATGCGGGAGACGGCCCGGGCGAGGGGCTCCCGCGACACCAGCATGGTGTGGCCGTTGGCGTGAATGATGTTCTCGGCGTCGGTCATGATCGCGACGTGGCCTTTCCAGAAGACCAGATCGCCGCGTTGCAGCCCGTCCAGATCGGTACCGGGATCGATCGCGTCACCTATCGTGGCCGCCTGCATGTCGGAATCGCGCAGCACGTCCCTGCCCGCCATGCGCATGGCGAGCTGGATCAGGCCGGAGCAGTCGATGCCGAAACCCGAGGTCCCGCCCCAGAGATACGGCGTGTGCTCCAGCGTCTCGGCGACCGCCACCCAGTCGGAGGCATGCTCGCCGACCGGTCGGATATGGGCTTCGACCACGGCCTGGCCATCGGGCAGGATCGCGAAGCGGGTGCCGCGGGTCTCCGCATGACCGGTGACGGTCAGCCGCGAGCCCATGGACAGGGCGTCGCCGCGCGGCTTCTTCATGTCCGGTTCGCGATAGAGAAAGGTACGCGGCGCCGACACGACGTGGTTCGCGGCCTCGCCGGGCAATGACAGCGCCTGCGCGTCGACATAGCCGACATAGCCGTCGTCCTGCGCCTGCGCCCAGGCGAAGCCGTCGCGCGTGTCGAAGACGGATACCGGTGCGCCGAGAAGTAGCTGCGTATTGACGCCCGCGTCGGGTCCGGGCGCGGCAAGCATGTCGACGACAGGCCGCGCGACCTGCATGGGCGCACCCGAGACGAATCGATCCGCCTCGACACGGCCGGCGAGGCGTTCGTCGGCGAGATCGGCGCGGAATGCATGCAGTCGCTTGTCGAGGATCGTCATGGAAAGTGTCCGTTGCGGGCCGAAGATATCACCGCATAGGGGCGCGATACAGGGGCGGTTCGTGACCGCCCCGGCACGCAGGCTCAGGAATAACGCTTGGCCAGCAGCGTCTCCAGCGCCCGGATGGCCTGGGCCTCGCCGCCCGCCGGTCCATGCGGGCGCGCCGCCGGATTCCAGGCGAAGATGTCGAAATGCGCCCAGGCTTTCGCCTTCTCCACGAAGCGCTGCAGGAACAACGCAGCGGTGATGGAGCCGGCGAAGCCGTCGGTCGTGACGTTGTTCATGTCGGCGATCTTCGATGAGAGCTTCTCGTCGTAGGCGGCCCAGAGCGGCATGCGCCAGACCGGGTCGGCGGCCTGTCGGCCCGCCTCTTCGATAGCCGCTGCGAGGCCTTCGTCGTTGGCGTAGTACGGCGCCAGATCTGGACCGACGGCAACGCGGGCGGCACCCGTGAGCGTCGCCATGTCGATCATGATCGCCGGTTCCTCCTCGTCGCCGAGCGCCAGCGCATCGGCCAGCACCAGCCGGCCTTCCGCGTCGGTGTTGCCGATTTCCACGGTTGGGCCCTTGCGGCTCTTCAGGACGTCGCCGGGACGGAAGGCGTTGCCCGCGATGGCGTTCTCGACGGCCGGAATCAGCACGCGCAGCCGAACGTTCATGCGAGCGGCCATGATCATCGATGCGAGGCCGAGCACGTTGGCCGCGCCACCCATGTCCTTCTTCATGATCAGCATGCCGCTGGCGGGCTTGATGTCGAGGCCGCCGGTGTCGAAGCAGACGCCCTTGCCGACCAGCGTCACCTTCGGGGCGTCATCTCGGCCCCAGCGCAGATCGATCAGGCGCGGTGCTTCCGTGGAGGCGCGGCCGACCGCGTGGATCATCGGGAAATTTTCCGCAATCAGCGCATCGCCGATGATCGACCGCACTTCCGCGTCGTGGGCCGCTCCGAGCGTGCGCACGGCCTCTTCCAGCTGCGCGGGGCCGAGATCGCCGGTCGGAGTGTTGACGAGATCGCGCGCCAGGAAGACGCCCTCGGCAATGCGGCGCACCCGCCCGGCATCAACCCCCTCGGGGACCGCGAGGCGGACTGCGTTGCCCGGCTTACCGGAATAGCGGGTGAACCTGTAGCCGCCGAGAACGGCGCCGAGCAGCGCCAGCGCGGGATCGGCCGGCTGGGCGGCGAAGTGCCAATCCCCCTCGGGAAGTTCCTTTCCCAGCGCGCCGCTGATCAGCGGCGCGTGGCCCTCGCTCCCGGCGGATATGCCGAGGAGGGCGCCCGCCGCGCCGCGCGGTCCGGGCAGGAGCAGTACGCGGCCGGGCTGGCCGGTGAAGCCGTTCGCCTTCGCCCATTCCACGACGTCCGGCGCAAGCCCTGCCTCCTCGATCCGTCCCTTGGTGACGAAGTGGATCGGGAGAGCGGTTGCGGATTTCGTCGCGGTCAGTTCGACGGGCATGGCGGGGGCTCCTCGGTTGCTTCGACGGCGCGGGCCTGCGCCTCCTTAACCAACCATTAGGGTTAACGGAATATTCCTTTGCCTCGTCCGGCACGAAGAGGCGAAGCGGAGAAGGCGGCATGTTGACCAACACGGGAGCGAACGCAACTGCCAGATCGTGGCAGACAGGGGCCATGGCCCTGGTGTTTGCCGTAGCGCTCTCCGGTTGTGCCAATTCGAAACTCACGACCGGGTCGATCGGGCGCGATAGCGGCAAGCCGATCGCGCAGATGTCTTCGCAGGAACTCGACACCGCGGCGGGAACGCTGGGGCGGAGCTATGCCAAGGATCCGGCGAACAAGGCGGTGGCGCTTCGCTATGCATCGGTTCTCCAGATGGACGGACGCACCGACCAGGCTCTGGCGGTAATGCGCAAGCTCGCCATCACGCATCCGAAGGACCGCGACGTTCTCGCCGCCTACGGCAAGGCGCTGGCCGCCGCCGGACAGCTCGAGCCGGCGCTGGATGCCGTGCGCAGGGCGCAGACGCCGGAGTATCCGGACTGGCGGCTTCTTTCGGCCGAGGCCGCGATCCTCGACCAGCTCGGACGGCAGGGCGACGCCCGCGCGCTCTACCGCCGCGCGCTCGACATGAAGCCCAACGAGCCGTCCGTGCTCTCCAACCTCGGCATGTCGTACCTGCTGGAAGGCGACCTGAAGTCGGCCGAGACCCACATGCGCGCGGCCGCGACCGCGCCCGGCGCGGACAGTCGCGTGCGCCAGAACCTCGCCCTCGTCGTCGGCCTCCAAGGCCGCTTCGAGGAAGCGGAGACGCTTGCCCGCCAGGAACTCTCCCCCCAGCAGGCGGAGGCCAACGTGACCTATCTCCGCTCTATGCTCGCCCAGCAGAACGCCTGGAGCGAGATCAAGGACGAGGAAAAGAACACCAACTGAGCGCCGACAGCGCCGGCTTCCCCTGACGAACGGGTCGGGGAGGCGCGCGCCTGCGCCTTGCGGACACCGAGGGCGTCCAAAAAGGCGACGGTTCGCGCCCGGTCGTCCGCCTCGTGAAACCACTCCACCTCCTGAAACCCCGGCTCGACCATCGCTGCAGGTCTCGGACCGGGCCCGTATCATCGTCTTGCCGTTTCGGAGAGGGCCAAGGCGGTATCGCCGACCAACCTCCGCAAGGCAACTTCCCAAGAAAGAATTCGGCGCGGCACCTCCGGGTCCGCCGGTGCATTCGTCCTCGTCTTCGGCGACCGGCTTGGCAAGCCGCCACCGTTGCGCGTCGACCCAGACGCCGTCGCCCTCACGTCCGGACCGAGCGTCACGCGAGGGCGATGGGAGAATCAGTAGGTGTAGATGCGGGGCGGATGAAAAGGGAGCGATCCGGAGGGCTGGCGTCGATAGTCCAAGCCGGTACCAGGAATTCGGTGCGAGTGGGGGCGTCGGGCTCTCCGCGCGCGAGAGCCGCGAACGGCGGTCCTCATGCACCGTACCGAGAGCCTCGGTTTCCCGCGCTCGCCCTTACTGTTGGGCGGTCGACTCTCCCTTGTCGCCGAACACGCCCTGTTCGCTGAACTGCATGATGGCGGGGCCGAGAATCACGGCGAACAGGACCGGCAGGAAGAACAGGATCATCGGCACGGTAAGCTTCGGCGGGAGGGCGGCGGCCTTCTTCTCGGCCTCGTTCATGCGCATCTCGCGGCTCTCCTGGGCGAGCACGCGCAGCGCGTGCGCGATCGGCGTGCCGTAGCGCTCCGCCTGGATCAGCGCCTGGCTGACGCTCTTGACCGATTCGAGGCCGGTGCGGTTCGAGAGGTTCTCGTAGGCCTGGCGGCGCTCCTGCAGGAAGGAGAGTTCGGCATTGGTCAGCACGAGTTCCTCGGCGAGTTCCACCGACTGGACGCCGATCTCCTCGGCGACCTTGCGGAACGCGGCCTCGATCGACATGCCCGATTCCACGCAGATCAGCATCAGGTCGAGCGCGTCGGGCCAGGCCTTCTGGATCGCCTGCTTGCGCTTTGACGCCCTGTTGTTGATGTAGACGACCGGGGCGTAGAAGCCGCCATAGGCACAAACGACGATGACGAAGGCCTTGATGAACAGAGGCTGTTCGGGAAGCCCGTTGAACAGGAAGATGTAGACGGCGCCGAGCAGCAGGCCGACGAACGGCAGGACGAGCCGGAAGAACAGGAATCGTGTCAGGGGGTTCTGGCCGCGGAAACCGGCCATCTTCAGCTTCGAAAGCGTCGCCTCGTCGGCAAGCGCGCGTCTCAGGTCGAGCCGGTCGACGATGTTGCGCATGCCCAGCGACTGCTCTTCGCGCAGGCCCTTGCGCCGCCGTTCGGCATCCGCCGCCAGCCGCGCGCGCTGCTTGGCGCGAAGCTCGTCGCGCTCGAGCGCCACGGTCTTCATCCGGATCTTCAACTCGTTGCCGCCGAGCGCCGGCAGCGCCGTAAATATCGTGGCGAAGACCGCGACACCCACGAGCAGCGCGATGAGGAAGGAAGGATCGAATAGCACCTTGCTGATTTGTTCGGTCATCGCTTCCGCTTCCACTCCAAGGCGCGTCTCGGTCGTTCAGATGCGCATGTCGCGCTTCAAATTCATGTTTCCAGCATGCTGTCCCGAAACCGGTTCCCGCCTTCGGGCGACACGCGCTAGATGTCGAAATTCATCATCTTCTTCATCACGAAGATGCCAACGGACATCCAGACCAGCGAGCAGCCGATCACCAGATGTCCCGTGCTCGTCGTGAAGAGCGGCATGATGTAGGACGGGCTCGAAAGGTAGACGAGGAACGCGACGATGAACGGTAGCGCCCCGATGATCGCGGCCGACGCTTTCGCTTCCATGGACAGCGCGGCGATCTTGGCCTTCATGCGCTTGCGGTCGCGCAGCACGCGCGAAAGATTGCCCAGCGCCTCGGAAAGATTGCCGCCCGCCTGGCTCTGGATCTGGATCACGATCCCGAAGAAGCCGGCTTCCGCGCAGGGCATGGTCTCGGACATGCGCATGGCCGCCTCGGGGATGGAGAGCCCCAGCTGCTGCGCTTCGACGATCCTGCGGAATTCGGTGCGGACCGGGTCGCGGGCCTCGCTGGCGATCAGCCGGACGCCGTCGTTTAGCGGCAGACCCGACTTCACCGAGCGGACGATGATATCGAGGGAATTGGGCAGTTCGTCGAGGAAGGCCCTGATCCGCCGGCCGCGCATGAAGGCGATCACCCAGCGGGGAACGCCGAGGCCGCCGGCCAGGGCCGCGCCGGGCAACACCCACCAAGGCGCTCCCAAGGCGAAGGCGAGGACCGTGAAGACCAGCGCCGAAATGGTTGAATAGACATAGAAGCGTTGGAGAGAGGTCTCGAGCCCCGCCTGCTTGATCTGGACCTTGAGCGGCGGCTTCTTGATGTTGAGGTCTTTTTTCTTCTGCTTCTCGTCCAGGTCCTTGAGGGAATCCTGCACGGATTTGCGGCGCTTGGCAGCTTCAGCCAGCCGGTCGCGCGAGGCCTTGACCACGGAGCGATCGGTCTCGGCCTTCTTGATCGTTTCGAGCCGCTTGCCGGCCTTGCGCTCGTTGGTGATCGAGTTGAACATGAACGCATAGGCGAGCGCGCCGGCTGAAAGGCCGGCGAGTGCTATGATCGCCAGGACCGTCGTATCAATTCCGAACATTGCGCGGCGCCCCGTTCACTACCATCCGCCCTCAGCCAACCTGCTTTTCCATCGCCTCTAGGGCGGTGGCGAGGCGTGATTCCTCATTGTAGTAGCGCGCGCGTTCCCAGAATTTCGGCCGGCCGACGCCTGTCGAGACGTGCTTGCCGATGAGGCGGCCGTTCTGATCTTCCCCCTGGATGTTGTAGAGGACGATGTCCTGCGTGATGATGACGTCGCCTTCCATGCCCAGCACCTCGGTGATGTGGGTGATGCGGCGCGAACCGTCGCGCAGGCGCGCGGCCTGGATGATGACATCGACGGATCCGACGACGATCTCGCGCACGGTCTTCTGCGGCAGGGTGTATCCGCCCATGGCGATCATGGATTCGATACGGTTCAGACACTCGCGCGGCGAGTTGGAGTGGATGGTGCCCATCGAGCCGTCGTGACCGGTGTTCATCGCCTGGAGCAGGTCGAACACCTCGGGTCCGCGGACCTCGCCGACGATGATCCGCTCGGGACGCATGCGCAGGCAGTTCTTGACGAGGTCGCGCATGGTGATCTCGCCCTCGCCCTCGAGGTTCGGCGGGCGCGTTTCAAGGCGCACGACGTGCGGCTGCTGGAGCTGGAGCTCGGCGGAATCCTCGCAGGTGATGATGCGTTCGTCGCGGTCGATGTAGTTGGTCAGGCAGTTGAGCAGCGTCGTCTTGCCCGAACCGGTGCCACCCGAGATGACGACGTTGCAACGCACGCGCCCGATGATCTTCAGCACCTCCGCGCCGTCCGCCGAAATGGCGCCGAACTTCACGAGCTGGTCGAGCGTGAGCTTGTCCTTCTTGAACTTGCGGATCGTGAGCGCGGTGCCGTCGATGGCGAGCGGCGGCGCGATGACATTGACGCGGGAGCCGTCGGGAAGGCGCGCGTCGCAGATCGGGCTCGATTCGTCGACGCGACGGCCGACCTGGCTGACGATGCGCTGGCAGATGTTGAGCAGCTGCTGGTTGTCGCGGAAGCGGATAGCCGTCTGCTCGACCTTGCCGTTCACCTCGATGTAGACGTTCTTGGAGCCGTTCACCATGATGTCGGCGATGTCGTCGCGCGCCAGGAGAGGTTCGAGCGGTCCGTAGCCGAGGACGTCGTTGCAGATGTCCTCGAGCAGTTCCTCCTGCTCGGAAATCGACATCGCGAAGTTCTTGATCGCGATGATGTCGTTGACGATGTCGCGGATTTCCTCGCGTGCGCTATCGGGTTCGAGCTTGGCGAGCTGGGACAGATCGATCGTGTCGATCAGGGCCGAGAACACCTGGCTCTTGGTGTCGTAGTAGCTGTCGCTGCGCTCGCGCGGCGCCTTCTTCGGATCGGCCGCGAGCGGGGGCGCCTCGACGACGCGCCGCGGCTGTTCGGCCGGTCGCGGCGGAGCGGCGGGCGCAGCCGGTCGTTCGGCGGGACCTACCGGCTGCGCGGCGGGTGCCGGTCGCGGTTCCAGTGTCGTCCTGTTGCCGCCGTCGCTGCCTCTTTTTCCAAACATGTCCCAAGCACCAGTTTCGCTGGAATTCCGACTACTTCTTCTTCGGCCTGAACTTGCCGATCAGGTTCGCCAGGCCTGGTTTCGGCTTCGCCTTCAGTTCCGCCCTGCCCGTCAAGATGTGCGCGATCTCCGAGATCGACTTAACGATCGCGTGCTGGGCATCCATCTCGCCGAGCATCCGGCCGTTGTTGGCGGCGTTTCCGAACAGCTGCGCCTCAAAGGGGATGACGGCGAGCGGCATGAGGCCGAGCGGTTCGGCGAAATCGGCGGCGCTGATCTCGGGCCGCTTCGGAACGCCTGCCTGATTGATGACCAGATGCGGCGGCCGGTCGTTCGGACGCAACTTCTTGAGCGTGTCGACGAGGTTCTTGGCGTTGCGCAGGTTCGCGAGTTCCGGTGTTGCCGTGATCACGACCTCGTCCGCCTCGGTCAGCGTGTTGCGCGTCCAGCCGTTCCAGACGTGCGGTACGTCGAGGACCAGCAGCGGCGCGCTGCGCTGGACCGTGTCGATGATTTGCATGAAGGCTTCCGGATCGAAGTCGTACACCCGGTCAAGGCTGGACGGCGCGGCGAGAAGCGAGAGGTGCTCCGCACACTGCGCCAGCAGCCTGTCGAGATAGACCTCGTCGATCCGTTCCGGCGCGAAGACCGCCTCGGCGATGCCTTGCGCGGGATCCTGGTCGAAATTGATGTTGGCGGTGCCGAACGGCAAGTCGAGGTCGGCGACGACCACTTCGGATTCGAAGCTCGTCGACATGGTCCAGGCCACGTTGTGCGCAATGGTCGAGGAGCCGACACCGCCCTTGGCGCCGATGAAGGCGATCGCCTTGCCGAGCGGCGCGGCTTCCGGATTGACGAAGATGCGCGAAATGTTGGCGACGACGTCGGCCAGCGAGATCGGCGCCACGACATATTCGGATATGCCGAAGCGCAGCAGCTCCCTGTAGAGCCCCACGTCGTTGTAGTGGCCGATGACGATGACCTTCGTGGAGGGATCGCAGACCTCGGCGAGCTTCTCCAGCGACTGAAGAAGCTGCTTCGGCTCGGCCCGGGATTCCAGGATGATGAGGTTCGGGGTCGGCGTGGTCACGTAGTAGTCGAGGGCGGATTCGAGCCCGCCCATGACCACGCGCATGTGCGCCTTCGACAGTCGCCTGTCCTCGCCGGCGCGCTCGATCGGCTTCGACACGCTTTCCGTCTCGCAGAAGGCATGGATCGAGATCCGGGGAACCGGCCGCATTGCATTCAGTTGGGCGATCTCTTCAGCGGTCGCGCTTCCGAGAACATCGGTATCGTAGGCAAGATTGCTCATCGCGATCGGTCCCGCATCTGCTTATCAATAAGTGACTTCCGACGTCGCGATGAACTCGGGCGCGATCTGGCGCTGCTTGTACTGGTCGAGCGCATTGCCGCGGTTCTCCGCATCGATCTCGCCCGGCTCACGCGGGCCGAGAAGGTCCGCGGGGTTGGCGACCTGCGCCGCCAGATTGTTCTGATAGGCGCAGCCGAAGTTGGAATAGTGCCTGTTCTCGCTGTTCTTCAGGATGTCGTCGGGCCAGCGTCCGCACTGGTCGGTGCTCGCCCGCATCCTTGGGTAGACGATCCTCAGCGGGGCGGCCACGTCCGGCGCTCCCGAGCTGTAGGGCACGGTCACTATGTTCCCCGCCGGGACCCCCCTGGCGTAAAGATACGCCGCGATGTCGTGGGCGACCGCGCTGGCAGCAGCAGAGTTTGCCGCGCCGGCGGGCACCATGATCGAGACGGGCGCGGCGGCCCGACGATCGTAGTGGGCGATGTAGCCCGCGACCACGGCGCGGTGCACCTCCGTCATCCGCCGGTCGCCTACACCGACCGGCAGGTCGAGGATCTCGTCCCTCTCGGCCACGACGATGGGGTGATTGGTGCGGTAGTCATCCGGAACCGAACCGACGGTAATCGAATCGCGCTTGGCGCAGCCGGTGAGAGCGGCGGCGATGCCGATCACCAGAAGCGCGTGGGGCGCCGAGAGCGCGCGTAGGCGTCCCGCGGAAGACATCTTGTTGAAGGCGCTGCGCATGAGGTCCGTCCCCCGGATCACTTGTAGATGAAGCCGACGACGCCGTGGTAACGGCCGTTCGGTCTTTGCGTGTTCATGGTGCCGTAGACGCGGTTGACCCGGCCGAGGAATATGCCGGCGCCGTCGCTCGGCGCGTTGAAGTTGTCGTCTGGGCGCGCGAGTTCCTGTCGCGCGACCGGCCGCGTGAGATACGGCGTCACGATGATCACCAGTTCGCTTTCGTTGCGCACGAAGTCGCGGCTGCGGAAGAGCGTCCCAAGAACGGGAATCTTTGCCAGCCCGGGCAGGCCGGCGGAGACCTGGCGGATGTCGTCGCGGACGAGGCCGGCGATCATCATCGATCCGCCCGAGGGCAGTTCGACCGTCGTGTCGGCGAGGCGCTTGCGGATGGACAGGATGTTGGTTCCGTTCCTGCCGCCGCCGGTGCCCAGCGCCACCGAGCCTTCGGTGGTCGGCTCCGAGACGGAGGTTCGTATCTTCAGACTGATGCGGCCGGGCGACAGGACGACCGGCTGGAACTCCAGGCCGATGCCGTAGTCGATCTTCTCGATCTCGTAGGTGATGAGCCCCTCGTCGTCGACGTCCTGGCCGGTAATCAGGTTGAACTCGCCGCCCACCTTGAAGGTGGCCTTTTCACCGGAGACGGCGGTCAGCGTCGGCTCGGCGAGCGTCTTCATGACGCCGGCCTGCTCCATTGCGTTCAGGTAGGAGTTGATGGTGGTCGAGCCGAAGGCGGCTCCGAGCTGGAGCTGCGATCCCGAAAGCTGCTTGCCGAGGCCCGATATGCCGTCGCTGATCGCGCCCCAGGTGATGCCGTCGGACGAACCGCTTCCGATGAGGTTGACGCCGAGCTGCTTCATGACGACGCGGCTCACCTCGGCCACCGTCACCTTCAGCGTGACCTGATCCTCGCCGGTGATCTTGATCATGTTGATGATCGCGCTCTTCTGGCGTTCGGAATCCGGATTGTTGATGTCGACGCCGCCGCCGTCCGTCGGAGCCGCCGCGGTCTGCGAATACTGGCCGGTCGTGGCCTCGCCGCCGGTGACGAAGGCCTGCGCAAGCTGCACGGCACGGGCCGCATCGAGCGGCGTCTCCACGGTACCCGTCAAGACGACGTTGTCGTTGAGCAGTTCGACGCGGATGTCGGAGCCGG
This sequence comes from Aquibium pacificum, assembly GCF_040839445.1. Taxonomy (NCBI): domain Bacteria; kingdom Pseudomonadati; phylum Pseudomonadota; class Alphaproteobacteria; order Hyphomicrobiales; family Phyllobacteriaceae; genus Aquibium; species Aquibium pacificum. The sequence continues at coordinate 315,212 of NZ_JBDPGJ010000002.1, forward strand.
GAATGAAGCGCGCGAGGTAATCCTCCAGGCCTGCCACATCGCGCTCGACGTTGAGATCGAGGCTGGCGATCTGTTCGCCATTGGCCCCGAAGACGAAGATGTTGGTCTCGCCCACCTGCTTACCGAACAGGTAGATGCGGCGCGCGGTGCGCGTGACCGCGTCGGCGACCGCCGGGTTGGCGACCAGGATGTCGTACGCGTCCTGCGGCAGGTCGATCACGACCGACTTGTTCAGGCCGAGCTTGATGCGCTCGGTACCGTGGGTCGAGGACTTGATCACCGTCTCCGCGAAGGCGGGTGCGGCAGCCGTGATCGCGCCGACGGAACCGGCGGCCAGAAGCACCGCGACCATGCGGGCCGTCACTTTCGTGATGCCGCGGGCCGGATGGCCGAAAACTGCTCGTGACGTCATTTGCGCGCCCCCACTTCGCTCACTTCCCCGGACCGGATGACGCGCACGGTTCCCCGCCGCCCATTGCCGGAAACCAGGTACTCGGCATCGTCGCCCTGCTTGTCCTGGGCGTCCGCGACGGGTCGCAGCGCCAGGGTGAGACGGTCCGCCAACTGCTGGGCGACCGTGATGATTTCGGATTGCTGCGGCGTGAGCTCGAGCGTGGCCGTTTCGCCGACCTTGACCTTCTTGCCTTCCTCGTCCTCCTGGATCATCTGATCGATGGCGAGGACGCGGATGTTCTTCAGGATGGTTTCGGTGATGAAGCCGTTGCTGCCGCCCGATTCCGCCCGCCGCGTCATGATGACATCGACATTGTCGTTGGGGAGGATGAAACCGCCGGCCGAGGTGTCGGCGGAGATCTGAGTCGCGACCGCCCTCTTGCCGGAGGGCAGGATCGCCGACATGAAGCTCTGGCCTTCGCCGATCAGCTTGGAGCGCCGGACCGGCTCGCCGGCATACATGGCCAGCCGGGCGATCGAGCCCTGGAGCTTCTCCATCGCGTCGGCTTCCTCGCTTCGCAGGATGAAGCCCTCGCTCACCGCCGATTCGGGCCATGATTGCCAGCGCATCTGGTTTTCGAGCGGCTGTCCGACCGGAACGTCTTCGCCGAGGACGAGAACATCGGTGAGTTCGATCGCAGGCGCCGGCGGCGCTGCCGCGACTAGATCCGGCGGCGGCGACGACGTCATGTTCTTGGCGATGTAGCCAGCGCCACCCGCGGCAACAGCCGCGACGCCCAGAATGATCAAGCGTGAAGTATTCATCGACCCGCACCTTTACCCGGCGATTTTTTTCACCGGACGGAGAATGGGGCACGAATCGTCAAATTAGGGTTAATGCAACGCTTACGATCGTACTTAATCGAACGTTACGTCAGTTCACGTAAATTAACGTTTGCTAAAGAGCCTCAGAGGCCGCCCAGCTGGGCGAGAGCCCACGCCGCGAGGGGCGTATCGGGGAAGACGAAAAGGCCGCCGATACCGAGCGCGATACCATAGGGTACCCCCTTGGCCGGATCCGCGAGGTTCCTGAGAAAGATGTTGCTGCCGGTGCAAACCTCCAGCGCCGAGCCGCGATAGGCCAGGATCGCAATCGTCAGCAGGCCGCCGATCCCTGCCGATACCAGAAGATATGTGAAGAGCACCGGGCCGAAGCCCATCCATATCGCGGTCGCGGCGATCAGCTTGGCGTCGCCGCCTCCCATACCGCCCAGGGCGAACATGGTGAAGGTGACCGACAGCACCATCGCGAACGCGGCGAAGTGCATCCCGTAGACCGACCATTCCATTCCGGTCATCGGAGCGAGCACGGCGAAGGTGCCGACCAGGACCAGCGCGACCCGGTTGGCGATTGTCATCGAAAGCAGGTCCGAGACAGCCGCGAAGGCCATACAGAAGGGAAAGACGACTAGTATCGAAGCTACGAGCATTTTCGGTTCGCCTCAGCGGATAGCCACGAGACACGCCCCTCGACAGGGGTCATCGACAAACGAATAAAGCAGGACCGCCCGAAGGAGCGGCCCTGCAAACATTCCGCCGGAAGCGGATGCGGACTTACGAGCCGCTGACCTTGGTGGCGATCGTGTTGAACTTCGTGTCCAGCGCATCGCCGAGCGCACCGGCACCAACCATGATGGCGACAGCGATCAGAGCGGCGATGAGGCCGTACTCGATGGCGGTTGCGCCGGACTCTTCCTTGACGAAACGTGCGAAAAGCTTAGTCATTTCCTGAACTCCTACTCGACGTTGGTTACAGCATTACCGTCAACTGTTCTGCGGCGTGTTGATCGGATGAGGGCAATCTAGGCGGAAGGAATTTCGATCGACTTAAGAAATTGCCTTACCGAAATCCTAACGGGCGCCACTGCTTTCGGGTGGTTAACGGGCCGATAAAACGGGGGCCGGCAAGATGGCACGACAGCCTCGGACGATCTCGCGCCTATTCCGGGACGCCCGCCGCCTATAATGATTCGCGCGAGGGGCACTTAACCGATCATTCACCATTCCGGGCGCATCTTAAGGACTGATCCCAGGTGGAGACGATCGATGGCCCGGAAGTCCGAAATACGCGTGCGACCGCTCTTGAGCGTCGTGTTCCTGGCACTGCTGACCGGGTACGCCGCGCCCGCCCGCGCCGACGCCGGCATATCCATACTGATGAACGAGGCGAAGATCGTGAAGCTGGCGCGTCCGGCCGACACGATCGTGGTCGGCAATCCCGAGATTGCCGATGCGTCCGTCCAGGATGCGACGACGATCGTGCTGACCGGCAAGGGCTTCGGCGTCACCAACCTGGTGGTTCTCGACATGGAGGGCGCGCCGATCGTCGACGAGCAGATCTACGTCAGCCGCCAGGACGCGAAGTCGGTGCGCATCTATCGCCGCTCGGAAGTCCAGACGCTCTCCTGCACGCCTTATTGCGAGGGCTCTTACAAGAGCGAGGCGGAACGGATGTCCGAAGCGGAAATGAATGTGAGCCAATAGCTCGCGAACGCCCCGACCCGCCGCGCACGGCGTCGTCCGGACGGCTGCAGATCTCCGGTTAAGAAGCCGTTGACAAAAAGAAGACAATTGCTCCCGACAGGCAAACGGGAATTCAACAGCCGTCCGGTATGGTCCCTTTCAATCTGCACGGGGTTAGCAGGTATCGGATCATGTCAAGACGGATCAAGCTACTCAGGATGGGCGCAAAGCCGGGCGTGCCTCGTCGGTCCTTCGTCCGGTTCTCTCGGGACGAGGACGGCGCGGTCGCCATCGAATTCGCGGCACTCGCCATTCCATTTTCCATGCTGGTCTTCGCGATCCTGGAAAGCTGCATCTCATTCGCGGGACAGCAGATCCTCGTCAACACCACCGACGCCATCGCACGGCAGATACGCACGGGCCAGCTCAAGGCGGCCGACGTCAACGCAACCTCGCTGAAGGCGGCCATCTGCGAAGACCTCGAGATCATCGTGGCTGCGGGATGCCCCGGGCTGGTCGTCGACCTTCGCCAGTACGCGACGTTCGCCGATGCTGCAAAACAGCGCATCAAGCTCACCTCCGACGGCGACATCGACACGACCGGCTTCGACGTGAAGCCGGGCCCCTCTCTGAGCAAGAACATGCTGCGGGTTTTCTACCGCTGGCCGGTCATCACCGATTTCATGCGCAAGTCCATGTCCAACATCAAGGGCGGCTATACGCTGCATTTCGCGACGGTGACCTGGCAGAACGAACCTTTCAACGACTGACGGACATCGCGGGCACGGACCACCGTGCGGGGAAAAGGCGTGACCACCATGATCGAGACAGATCGGAACAAGACGGGCATCTTCATGCGTGTCCGCGACCAGATCGGCAGGCTGGCGAAGGACGATCGTGGCGTCGCCGCCATAGAATTCGCGTTCGTCGTGCCCGTGCTGCTCGCACTCTACTTCATTACCATGGAAGTGTCGCAGGGCCTGGAGGCAAACAAGAAGACGTCGCGTGTCGGCATCATCGTCGGCGACCTGATCACGCAGCAACAGACGATCGTGAAGGCGGAGGTCGATGCAATCATGCGGGTCGGAGAGGCGGTGGTCCAGCCTTACAACCGGTCTTCGCCAGGGATCTACGTGACCGCGATCCAGATCACCAACGAGTCCGTCCCCAAGGTAAAAGTGGCCTGGTCCCGCAAGCTCGAGAACGGCACGGCGAGCGGCTATCTTTCGAAAGACACCACGACGACCGTTCCCGCGGCGCTCAAGGTGCCGGGCAGTTTCCTCGTTCGCACCGAGGTCAAGCTGGACTACAAGCCCGTTCTCACCTGGAGCGCGTCGCAGAAGAAGACGCTTGGCCTGGCCGCCGCTTTCGACGACATCCAGATGGACGAGATCTATCACCTTCGCCCGCGCATGAGCCAGGAAATCCCCTGCGGGGACTGCTGACAGTCGACCGGCAAACCTAAACGCTCATCGACACTCGGCTCGGCTGACGAAAAACATGGTGGTCCGCCGAGCCCGGGGCTTTCACGGGCTTTACGATGCCCGAGCGACGACCTGACCTTTGCGCATCGTGGTCCCCTTTTCGACGATCGTCGTCTGTCGGCTCGCGAAAAGCGCTCTCCTAGAAAGACAAGTCATCCAGCCGGCCTGCACCAGCGCAGGGCACGTCACGCGCAAGGTAGAGGGTGTGGCTCGTTCCCTGCCGGCATCGCTTTGCTTGAAGCGAAGGTGGCGATCCGGTACAAGGCCGCGCGCCCGGACGGCACGACGCCCCGGGCGGATTGCGCGGCGAGAAGGCTGTCCTGTGACAAGGATGGACCCGCAATCGAGATGATCACTCCGGGGGATCGCTCATGACCGTTTCCCATACCGGCGGCTGCCGCTGCGGCTCGGTGCGCTTCGAAGCCTCCGTCGAGCCACACCACATCAGCTACTGCCACTGCGCGGATTGCCGCCGCGCGACCGGCGCGCCGGTGTCGGCCTTCGTCGGCTTTCGGGCCGACGCAGTGTCGTTTTCCGGCGAAGAGCCGCAGGTGTTCGGGAACGGGCCGGCAAGCCGCAGCTTCTGCGGCAATTGCGGCTCGCCGATCGCCTATGTCGACGAGCGCCTGAAAAACCAGATCTGGTTCATGCTCGGCGCCATGGACGAACCCGCGAATTACAGGCCCACGCAGCACGCCTACGTGCGCGAGCAGCTTCGATACGTCCACATGCCCGACGGCCTGCCGCGCTATGTTAAGTCGAGCGTCGAGCGGCCGGAGATGCAATGACGGAAATGCCGCGCACGCCGCGGGACGGTTCAGACATGCCGACATTGCTCGTGTGGCGAGGGCACAAGTTCCGGTTCGACGCGTCCGACGTGCCCCGAACCGCCGCATGGGCACGTCATGAAGGACGGCAAGGCTGCGAAAGTCTGGCTGCGGAGCCTGGAGTTCCGGACTGACACGCTTCTGACGGTGGACTCGCGTCCGGCCGATCTGTATCGGTCGCCGCGCGCGACCAGTTGGAAACCACGACAATGAAACTGACCCTCTCCTGGCTGAAGGAACACCTCGAAACCGAGGCCTCGCTCGACGAGATATGCGAGCGGCTGACGATGATCGGCCTCGAGGTCGAGCATGTCGACGACAAGAGCGCTTTGAAGCCCTTCGTCATCGCGAAAGTGCTGACTGCCGAGAAGCATCCGGATGCCGACAAGCTGCGGGTGCTCTCGGTGGACACCGGCGACGGCAAGCCGGTCCAGGTCGTCTGCGGCGCCCCCAACGCGCGGGCAGGGCTGATCGGCGCCTTCGCCGCGCCCGGCACGTATGTGCCCGGCATCGACGTGACGCTCTCGGTCGGCAGGATTCGCGGCGTGGAGAGCCACGGCATGATGTGCTCGGAGCGCGAGCTGATGCTGTCGGACGAGCATGACGGCATCATCGACCTGCCGGCCGACGCGCCGGTCGGCCAGTCCTTCGCATCGTGGGCGAAACTCGACGACCCGGTGATCGAGATCAACCTGACGCCCAACCGTCCGGACGCCACCGGCGTGCACGGCATCGCGCGCGATCTCGCGGCGGCCGGCCTCGGCACGCTCAAGTCCGGCGCGGTCGAGCCGGTCGGCGGCGCCAGCGAATGTCCCGTCAAGGTGACGATCGAGGCGCCGGACCTGTGTCCCGGCTTTGCGCTGCGCCTGGTGCGCGGGGTCAGGAACGGCGCGTCGCCGAAATGGATGCAGCAGCGGCTGATGGCCATCGGGCTTCGGCCGATCAACGCGCTGGTCGACATCACCAACTACATCACCTTCGACCGCGGGCGCCCGCTGCACGTGTTCGATGCGGCGAAAGTCAAGGGCGACCTCACCGTGCGGCGTGCCCGCGAAGGCGAGACGGTGCTGGCGCTCGACGGGCGCGAATACACGTTGTCCTCCGAGACATGCGTCATCGCCGACGAAAACGGCGTCGAATCGATCGCCGGCATCATGGGCGGCGAACATTCGGGTTGCGACGCGAACACCACCGACGTGCTGATCGAATCGGCGCTGTGGAACCCGCTCGCCATTGCCCGCACGGGACGCGAACTCGGCATCGTCACCGACGCGCGCTACCGTTTCGAGCGCGGCGTCGATCCGGAGTTCATGGGCGCCGGGCTGGACCTCGCCACCCGCATGGTGCTGGAAATCTGCGGCGGCGAGGCTTCGCGGGAGGAGATCACCGGTTATCGGGGCCACCACGACAAGACGATCTCCTTCCCGATTGCGGAGGTGAAGCGCCTGACCGGGCTGGACGTTCCGCGTGAAACCATCGTCGATATCCTGAACCGCCTCGGTTTCATGACAAGGGGCGAAGGCGAGGTGCTGGACGTCACGGTGCCGTCCTGGCGCCCGGACGTCGAGGGCAAGGCCGATCTCGTCGAGGAAGTCATGCGCATCCACGGGGTGGAGAAGATCGCGCCGCAGCCGATGACGAGCGACGAGGCCGTCAGCGGAAAGATCCTGACGACATTGCAGCTGCGCACCCGCGCCGCGCGCCGGGCGCTTGGCGTGCGCGGCATGATGGAGGCCGTTACCTGGTCGTTCATCCCGGCGAAACATGCCGAACTGTTCGGCGGCGGACAGGCTTCGCTGAAGCTTGCAAACCCGATCGCGGCCGACATGTCGGACATGCGGCCCTCACTGCTGCCCGGCCTGCTGGCCGCGGCGCAGCGCAATGCCGACCGCGGCTTCGCCGATGTGGCGTTGTTCGAGGTGTCCGGCACCTACGAAGGCGACCGCGCGGGCGAGCAGCGCCGGGTGGCGGCTGGCGTGCGCCGGGGAACCGCGCGAATGGAAGGCTCCGGCCGCGCCTGGTCGGGCAATGCGCCGTCCGTTGGCGTGTTCGACGCAAAGGCGGACGCCCTCGCGGCGCTCGAAGCCTGCGGCGCCCCGGTCGACAAGCTCCAGGTCGAGGCGGGCGGTCCGGCCTGGTACCATCCGGGACGGTCCGGAACGATCAAGCTCGGACCGAAGGTCGTTCTCGCCACCTTCGGCGAGTTCCACCCGAGGACGCTGGAGGCGCTCGACGTTTCCGGTCCGCTCTGCGGCTTCGAGGTCTTCGTCGATGCCGTTCCCGAGCCGAAGGCGAAGCCGACGCGTACAAAGCCGCGCCTCGACCTCTCGCCTTTCCAGGCGGTGCGGCGCGATTTTGCCTTCGTCGTCGACCGCGGCGTCGAGGCCGGCACCGTGACGCGCGCCGCGCTCGGAGCCGACAAGAAGCTGATCACCGGCGTCTCGGTGTTCGACGTCTTCGAAGGTACCTCGCTCGGTGAAGGCAAGAAGTCGGTCGCCATCGAGGTATCGATCCAGCCCGTCGACAAGACGCTGACGGACGAGGATTTCGAGGCGCTGGCCGGGCGTATCGTCGACAACGTCAGGAAGCAGACCGGCGGCGTGCTGCGGGGCTGAGGCTCTGCGGCACCGCCCGTGCCACGTTCGCAGGGCGGGACGTAGCATCCGCTCTTTTCGCAGCCGTAGTTTTATGTGCGCTTATCATTTTTGAACGCACGCGCGCTCGAATCCGCCTAGAGGCGGTTCATTCCGACCCGGTCGGACTGAGCCCCTTCCGGGTGGAGGCGAGATGGAAAGTGCTATTCCTGCATCGTTGCTGGCGATGCTGGATCGACGCGATGCGATGTCCCCGGCCGAGCGTCAGGCGTTCGCCGGTCTTCCGTGGCGGCTCCAGTCCTTCCAGGACGGCGCCGAGATCGTCCCCGAAGGGCACCGGCCGACCGAGAGCTGCGTTCTCCTCAGGGGCTTCACGGCCAACGTGCGCTATCTTGCCAACGGCGACCGCCAGCTCACCGCGATCCACGTTCCGGGCGATTTCTTCGACCTCCATGGGCTCTTCCTGAAGGTGCTGGATCATGGCGTGGTGGCGCTGACGGAGTGCCAGGTCGCAATGGTGAAGCACGAGCATCTGAAGCGGCTGGCGGCAGACCACCTGCGCCTGGTTTCGATGTTCGCGGCATCGATCGCGCGGGAAGGCGCGCTGCAGAGGACCTGGATCGTGTGCATGGGGCGTAAGGATCCGGTCCGGCGCATCGCCCACCTCGTCTGCGAGATGTACCGCCGTCTCGAGCGCGCCGGCGGCGCCCGCGACTTCCAGTTCGAATTTCCCGTAACGCAGGCGGAGATCGCCGACCTGGCCGGCCTTTCGGTGGTCCATACCAATCGCGCCCTCCAGGAGCTGCGCGCGACCGGACTGATGAGCTGGCAGGGGGCCGAGATCAGGATCAGCAACTGGGCCTCGCTTGTCGCATTCGCGGGTTTCGACGAGACCTACCTGGGGCTTCAGTTGGACGAACAGTAGGGGTCCGGCACATCGCACCTGTGCCACAGGTTGGAAGCGGCCCGGCGAAATCGCAGGCGCGAAATAGTGCTTGATCGCCGGGATCGGCGCGATACGGTCCCGACCCGGAACATACAGGCATCCACCATGAAATCGCTTGGAACCCTGCTCGCGCTCTTTGGTCTTTCGCTGGCTCCGTCGCCCGCCGCGGCCCAGGCATTGGCCGACCAGATGACCTGCGACCAGGCGATCGCCTATTACGAGAAGCACGGCGTCATCTATGTCCTGGCGAACGGAAAATTCGCGGTGCCGTTGCGTGTCGGCGTTCCGGTTTCCCAAGCCGGCACACTCCAGTGCCATGACCGGGGAACAACGCCACGTCCCTATACTGTCAGCACGAAGGATACATGGCGCTGCACGATCGCGGTGAGCTGCTGATCCCCGCGCCGGCAACGTCTCTTCGAGGCCTCTCTTTTCCGTCCCTGTCGTGCGCAACCCATCGGCTTGCCAGCGGCGAAGCGTTATGTTTGTATGAATATATCGCTGCGCCTCGCGCCGCACGTCCTGTTGGAGACGCGCCATGCCTGGTTCTCTGTCGTCCGCCTTTCGCAGGCTCGCCACGCTCGTTCTGGCGGCGGCTGCGCTGTCGGCCGCGAACCCGACGATCTCGACCGCCCAGGAAAAGGTGGTGATCTTCGCGGCGGCGAGCCTCAAGAATGCGGTGGACGACATCGTCGAGGACTGGGAAACCCGGACCGGAAAGACGGCGGCCGTTTCCTATGCAGGGTCGTCCACGCTGGCGAAGCAGATCGAGCAGGGAGCGCCGGCCGATATTTTCATGTCCGCCGACCTCGAGTGGATGGACTACCTTTCCGGCAAAGGGCTGACGGTGAAGGAGAGCGAGCGGGTGCTGTTGGGGAACCGTCTCGTGCTTGTCGCCCCCGCTGATTCGCAAGTCACTGCAAAGATATCGCCCGGCTTCGATCTCGCCGACGTTCTGGGCAACGGCCGCCTCGCCATGGCCAACGTCGATGCCGTGCCGGCCGGCAAATACGGGAAGGCGGCGCTGGAGACACTCGGCGTCTGGGACTCGGTTTCCGGCAGGTTCGCCCAGGCCGACAATGTCCGCGCGGCCCTGGCTCTCGTCGCGGCGGGCGAGACGCCGCTGGGCATCGTCTACGAGACCGACGCGGCGGCGGAACCGGCCGTGCGGATCCTCGACCGGTTTCCCGAGGATTCGCATCCGCCGATCCTCTACCCGGTCGCGCGGATCGCCGGCTCGGAGAACCCGGGTGCCATGGATCTGATGGAATTCCTGCTGTCGTCCGCGGCGCGCCGCTCCTTCGAAAGGCAGGGTTTCACCTGGCTCGGACCGATAGAGTCGAACTGAATCCGCCGCGCCATGGATTGGCTGAGCCTCAGTCCCGATGAGTGGAGCGCCGTCCGGCTATCCCTTAAGGTCGCGACATGGGCGATGCTGGCGAGTCTCCCTTTCGGCGTCGCCGTCGCGCTTCTCCTGGCGCGGCGAGACTTCTGGGGCAAATCGCTCGTCGACGGCTTCGTCCACCTGCCGCTTATCCTGCCGCCGGTGGTCACGGGATACCTGCTTTTGCTTGGCTTCGGACGGCGCGGCCCGATCGGCGGTTTCCTTGAGGAGCATTTCGGCATCGTCTTCGCCTTTCGCTGGACTGGTGCTGCGCTGGCCTGCGCGATCATGGGTTTTCCGCTGATGGTGCGCGCCATCCGGCTCTCGATCGAGGCGGTGGACCGGCGCCTGGAGCAGGCCGCGGGAACGCTCGGCGCCAGCCGGATGAGGGTGCTCGCCACCATCACGCTGCCGCTCAGCCTGCCCGGCATCATCGCCGGCATGATCCTCTCCTTCGCCAAGGCCATGGGCGAGTTCGGCGCCACGATCACATTCGTCTCGAACATTCCCGGCGAGACGCAGACGCTGCCCTCGGCGATCTACACCTTCCTGCAGATTCCCGGTGGCGAGGCGGGGGCCATGCGTCTGACGATCGTCTCGATCGCAATCGCGATGGGCGCGCTGATCCTTTCCGAATGGCTCGCCAGAAGAGCGACGCGCGCAAAGAGCGGCCCGTGACGATCTCGATCGACGTCCGGCACGGTCTCGGCAGCTTCGAGATCGACGCGGCCTTTGAGAGCGAAGGCCGGCTGACGGCGCTGTTCGGCCCGTCGGGATCGGGTAAGACCACGCTGGTCAACATCGTTGCCGGCCTGATCCGGCCCCGCGAGGGTCGCGTCGTGGTCGACGGGCGGGTGCTGGTGGATTCGGCGGCGAATGTCCACGTGCCGTTCCACAAGCGGCGCATCGGCTACGTCTTCCAGGATGCGCGGCTGTTTCCGCACATGAGCGTGCGGCGCAACCTCGACTACGGGCGCCGCCTCACGCCGGTCCGGGATCGCTATGCGGATTTCGGCAAGGTGGTCGACCTGCTGGGAATCGGTCACCTTCTCGACCGTAAGCCGGACGGGCTTTCGGGTGGCGAGAAGCAGCGCGTCGCCATCGGCCGGGCGCTGCTCGCCAGCCCGCGCCTGCTCCTCATGGACGAGCCGCTGGCCTCGCTCGACGATGCCCGGAAGGCCGAGATCATGCCCTATGTGGAGCGCCTGCGCGACGAACTGCGAATCCCGATCGTGCTGGTCAGCCACTCGGTGGCCGAGGTGGCGCGGCTCGCGACCGACATGGTGGTGCTGGACAAGGGTCGTGTGGTCGCCGCCGGACCGCTGAACGACGTCCTCCAGCGGCTCGACCTCCTGCCGGAGGACCAACGCGGCGAGGGCGGCAGCGTGCTGGAGATGACGGTGGTCGGGCAAGACGAGAGGTTCGCCATGACCGTACTAAGCTCCCCGGCCGGCGAAATCCGAATACCGCGAAGCGGCGCGCTCCAGGCCGGCAATGTCGTGCGCGTCAGGATCAGGGCGCGCGACGTGATGATCGCGACGGAACCGCCGCGGGGCTTGAGCGCGCTCAACGTCATCCCCGGCACCGTCGCGGCCCTCACCGCTTCCGGAACCTCGCTTTTCGACGTCTCGGTGGATTGCGGCGGACAGCCGATCCTGGCCCGCATCACGAGGCAATCCGTTCACGTGCTCGGCCTCACGGTCGGGCAGCCGGTCTTCGCGGTTGTGAAGACGGTCAGCTTCGATACCGCCAGCACCCGGCGCGTCGCCGAGGGCTGAACGGGATCGCCCTGCCCGATCGCAGCCCGAACTGATACAATGACCCACGAACCGGACGAACATCGGACATGCCGTCACTCAGCCTTCGCATCGATCTCGACCCCGACGGGCGCGTCGGGCCCGGCAAGATCGCCCTGCTCGAGCAGATCGAGGCCACGGGATCGATCTCGGCCGCCGCCCGCGCCGTCGGCATGTCCTACAAGCGCGCCTGGGACCTTGTGGAGGAGAGCAACAGGATATTCGGGAAGCCACTGGTTTCCACACAGGCCGGCGGCAGGCGCGGCGGCGGCGCGGAACTGACGGCCGCCGGAAGCGCGGTGGTGCGGCGCTACCGGGCGATCGAGGAGGCCGCCGGCAAGGCAGCCGCGCGGCACATCGAGGCGCTGCAGGCGGAGATCGACGGCGCCTGACCGGCCATGGCGGCTGGGTCGTCCCTTGTCCTTGCCGTTGATAGTTACATTTTCGATGGTTACGACCGCAACGAATTCGCCGCGACCATCCAGAGAGGGAGGCGACCTTTGGCCTATTCTTATATGCCGGGTTTCGGCAATGATTTCGAGACGGAGTGCCTGCCCGGCGCGCTGCCGCAGGGCATGAACTCGCCGCAGCGCCCGGCCTACGGGCTCTATGCCGAACAGTTGTCGGGCTCGCCCTTCACCGCGCCGCGCGGCACCAACGAGCGCTCCTGGCTCTATCGTATCCGGCCCAGCGTGAAGCATCACGGCCGCTTTTCGGCGGCGAGCTATCCGCACTGGAAGTCGGCGCCCAACCCCGACGACCACGACCTGCCGCTCGGGCAGTTGCGCTGGAACCCGGTGCCTATGCCCGCGGAGCCGACGGATTTCATCGCCGGCATGCGGACTGTCACCACCGCCGGAGACGTGTTCGGGCAGGCGGGCATGGCCGCGCATGTCTATGTCGCCAATACCGACATGGTGGACGACCACTTCTTCAACGCCGACGGCGAGATGCTCGTCGTGCCTCAGGTGGGCGGACTGCGCTTCGTCACCGAGATGGGCGTGATGGAAGTCGCGCCGGGCGAGGTCTGCCTCTTGCCGCGCGGCCTCACCTTCAAGGTCGAACTGATGGACGACCAGGCCCGCGGCTACGTCTGCGAGAACTACGGTGCAAAGTTCACCCTGCCGGACCGCGGCCCGATCGGCGCCAACTGCCTGGCAAACCCGCGCGACTTCAAGACGCCGGTCGCCTGGTTCGAGGATAAGGAGACGCCCTGCCGCCTGACCGTGAAATGGTGCGGCGGCTTCCATATCACCGAAATCGACCATTCGCCGCTCGACGTGGTGGCCTGGCACGGCAACTACGCGCCCTTCAAGTACGACCTGTCGACCTTCTCGCCTGTCGGCGCCATCCTGTTCGACCATCCCGATCCGTCGATCTTCACGGTACTCACGGCGCCCTCGGGCGAGGAAGGCACGGCCAACATCGACTTCGTGATCTTCCCGCCGCGCTGGCTCGTGGCGGAAAACACCTTCCGCCCGCCCTGGTACCACCGCAACATCATGAGCGAGTTCATGGGGCTGATCCACGGCAAGTACGACGCCAAGGAGGAAGGCTTCGTGCCGGGCGGCATGAGCCTGCACAACATGATGCTGGCCCACGGTCCCGATGCCGACGGTTTCGAGAAGGCCTCGCGGGCCGACCTCAAGCCCGTGAAGCTCGACAACACAATGGCATTCATGTTCGAGACGCGTTTCCCGCAACTCCTGACGCGGTTTGCCGCTGAACTGGACACGCTGCAGGACAACTACATCGACTGCTGGAGCGGACTGAAGAAGCGCTTCAACGGTACGCCCGAGGGCGATTGGAGCTGACCGGCCAAGGCCGCGCAATGGCTCCGTCGGAGCAAACGGGAGGACATCATGGCGCATCTGGAACCGCTCGACCGGGAGAGCCTGCCGCAGTTCGCGGACAGGTTCGAGCGCTACGACCGCATTCGGGGCTTCCTGCCGAACTCGATCCTGACGATGAGCCGGCGCCCGGCAATCGCAGAGGCATTCATGCAGCTCAACCAAGCCATCCTCTATGAGGGCACGGTTCCGGAAGCGCTGAAGATGATGGTCGCCTACATGTCCAGTTCTGCCGCCGGGTGCCGCTACTGCCAGGCGCACATGGCGAACCTGTCCAGCGTCTACGGCGTGTCCGACGAGAAGCTTCAGGCGATGTGGTATTTCGAGGAGAGCGACCTCTTCCCGGAATCCGAGAAGGCCGCGTTGCGGCTGGCGCTCAATGCCGGCGGCGTCCCGAACACGGCCGATGAGTCCCACTTCGACGAATTGAAGAAGCATTTTTCCGAAGCCGAAATCGTGGAGATCGTCGCGTCGATCGCGCTGTTCGGCTATCTGAACCGCTGGAACGACACCATGGCCACCGCGATGGAGGACGTTCCGCAGAAACTCGCCGAGCGTGCGATCGGGCCGGCCGGATGGCAAGTCGGCAAGCATGCCGCCAGCGCGCGGCAACCCAAGGAGAATGAAGACAATGGCTAAATCCTTCGCATCGGCCGGCGACATGGCGGAGAAGAAGATCACCTTCACCGAGGTCGGCCGCGACCTCTGGGCCTTCACGGCGGAGGGGGATCCCAACACTGGCGTGATCATAGGCGACGACTCGGTCATGATCGTCGACGCGCAGGCGACGCCGAGGCTCGCCAACAAGGTGATCGAGAAGATCCGCGGCGTCACCGACAAGCCGGTCAAGTACGTCGTGCTGACGCATTACCACGCCGTGCGCGTGCTCGGCGCATCGGCCTACGGCGCCTCAGAGACGATCATGTCCCAGACCGCCCGCTCGATGGTCGTGGAGCGCGGCCAGGAGGACTGGGATTCGGAGTTCGCCCGCTTTCCGCGCCTGTTCCAGGGGCATGAGTCGATCCCCGGCTTGACCTGGCCGACCCTGACCTTCGGCGATTCCATGACGCTCTACCTCGGCAAGCGCCGCGTCGATCTCGAATTCCTCGGCCGCGGCCATACGGCCGGCGACATCGTCGCCCACGTGCCCGACGCCAACGTCATGTTCACCGGCGATCTCGTGGAGTACCACTCGGCCTGCTACTGCGGCGACGCGCATTTCTCCGACTGGCCCGAAACGCTGGAGATGATCCGCTCCTTCGGGCTGGACGCCATCGCGCCCGGGCGCGGCGACGCGCTGGTGGGTGAGGACAAGGTGAACGACGCGCTGGACAAGACGTCCGACTTCCTGGAATCGACCTATCGCCCGATCGCGCGCGTTGCCCAGGGCGGCGGCTCGCTGAAGGAAGCGTGGGACGCGGCCAGAGCCGTCTGCGACCCGAAGTTCTCCTCCTACGCGATCTACGAACACTGCCTGCCGTTCAACGTCGCGCGCGCCTACGACGAGGCACTCGGCATCGACACGCCGCGCATCTGGACGGCGGAGCGCGACAGAGAGATGTGGGAGCGGCTGCAGGGCTGAGGCGTGCGGGGAGGAGACGGAAGTTGGGTCAGCGGTCAGAGGACGGCGACGTCGTAGTCGCGGAAGG
This sequence comes from Aquibium pacificum, assembly GCF_040839445.1. Lineage (NCBI taxonomy): Bacteria > Pseudomonadati > Pseudomonadota > Alphaproteobacteria > Hyphomicrobiales > Phyllobacteriaceae > Aquibium > Aquibium pacificum. Next base: position 330,658 of record NZ_JBDPGJ010000002.1, read on the forward strand.
CGCGGTCGACGGTGAGGATCGTCAGGTTCTCGAGACGCGCCTGAGCGATCAGCATGCGGTCGAAGGGATCGCCGTGGTGGAGGGGCAATTCCGCGCATTGCATGGCGTGCTCGGCCCGAATCGGGAGCCCTTCGATATCGCTCTCCCCGAGAACTTGCAAAAGCCGGTTGGGCATTCGGAGCTTGCCGATCGCGGATTTGATCGCAATTTCCCATATGGTAGCAGCGCTGACAAACTTCGGAACGTCGCCATCCAATGCTCGTCTGTGGTCGGGCGACAGACGCGGACTATCCATCAGTTCCCAAAGCAGTACGTGCGTATCGATGAGGAGGCCCTTCGCGCTCACTTCAAATACTCATCCCATTCGGGACCGAGTTCGTCAAAATCGGGTGCGATCCAGATTTCGCCCTTCATCGCACCACGAATTCTGCGTCGCGGCGCACCAACTCCGGCTGCCGCCAGTTCGACCACCGGCTTTCCGTCGCGCGTGATCTCGATGCGCTCGCCTGCTTCGGCGCGGCGCAGCAGTTCGCCTATGCGCGCCTCCGCCTCTTCCGCCGTCACGCTCATTGCCTTGCCGGACCGTGTGTGCTCGTTCATCGGGCGCATCCTCTGGTCCACCAATCTACGTCATTCCCGGCTCCCCGACAAACGGGCTGCCGCCGCTGGACCGTCGCCAATCCGATGACACGCATCTTCGAAACGCCCCTCTATCCCTACCAGCGTTCGGCCGATCAGGACGCGGCCGTGCCGGTGCGCCATCCGGCGATCGTCGTCGGTGCCGGCCCGGTCGGACTGGCTGCCGCGATCGATCTGGCGATGCACGATGTTCCCGTGGTTGTGCTCGACGACAACGACAAGGTCTCCTTCGGCTCGCGCGCCATCTGCTTTTCCAAGCGGGCGCTGGAGATCCTCGACCGGCTCGGAGTCGACCCCGCCATGGTCGACAAGGGCGTCACCTGGAACCTCGGCAAGGTGTTTTTCGGCGAGCGGCAGGTCTACGAGTTCAACCTCTTGCCCGAGGCAGGACACAAGCGCCCCGCCTTCATCAATCTGCAGCAGTACTATCTGGAGCAGTATCTCGTCGAACGCGTGAACCGGCTTGCCGCCGAAGGCAAGGCGATAGAGATCCGCGGCCGCAACCGGGTGACAGCCGTTTCGCCTGCTGATCACCATTTGGCGCTGACGGTGGACACGCCGGACGGACCATACGACGTCGAGGCCGATTGGCTGATCGCCTGCGACGGCGCCAACTCGCCGATCCGTGCCATGCTCGGCCTCGATTTCGTTGGACGTATCTTCGAGGACAACTTTCTGATCGCCGACGTGAGGATGGACGCGGAATTCCCGACCGAGCGCTGGTTCTGGTTCGATCCCCCTTTCAACAAGGGCCAGTCCGCCCTCCTTCACAAGCAGCCCGATGGCGTCTGGCGCATCGATCTCCAGCTCGGCTGGAACATCGACAAGGAGAAGGAGAAGCAGCCGGAAAATGTCATCCCGCGCCTCAAGGCGATGCTTGGCGAGGACGTCCAGTTCGAGCTGGAGTGGGTATCCATCTACACCTTCCAGTGCCGGCGCATGGAGAGCTTCCGCCATGGCCGTGTTCTCTTTGCCGGCGATGCCGCCCACCAGGTCTCGCCGTTTGGCGCACGCGGTGCGAATTCCGGCATTCAGGACACCGACAATCTCGTCTGGAAGCTGAAGCTGGTGATGGACGGCGCAGCGCCCGAAAGCCTGCTCGACACATACGATGCCGAGCGCCTGCACGGGGCTGACGAGAACATCCTCAACTCGTCCCGCTCGACGGACTTCATCACGCCGAAATCAGACACCAGCCGGCTGTTCCGCAATGCCGTGCTTGATCTGGCGGAAAAGTTCGAGTTCGCGCGGCCGCTCGTCAATTCCGGCCGTCTCTCGGTGCCCTGCGCCTATGACGCCTCGGCGCTGAACGGACCAGACGCCGAAGGCCTGCCCGCACGCACGCGTCCCGGAACGCCGGTCCCGGATGCGCCTGTCGGCGGCGACTGGCTGACCGACATGGTCGGTGGCCGTTTCCAGCTCCTTACAATCGATGTCGGCGCGGCGGAACGGATGGAGGTTGACGGTGTCCGCGTGGAACGCCTGGCGCTTTCGGCCACGGACGATCCGGGCGGGATGCTTGCGGAGCGGTTCCTGGGCGGTGCTTCCGGCGCGGTCTATCTGCTTCGGCCGGACCAGCACGTTGCTGCGCGCTGGACCGCATTCGACGAGAGCGCGGTGGCGGCCGCGGTCCGCACCGCGCTCGGACGGGCATGAGGGGGATGGCAATGGCGAAGCTCGTTACCCGACCCAACATCCGCGCACCGGACGATTTCTACGCCGACCTGCTCGCGCTGCACGAAGGCCGCAGCAAGGAGGAGAGCGACGCCGTCAACGCGCGGCTGATCCTGATCCTCGCCAACCACATCGGCGACCGCGAGGTACTAGCCGAGGCGATGGAGGCCGCGAAGGTGGAGTAACCGGTCTCGGGCGTCGCCACCTGCTCGCCTGTCCGGCTAGCGTTTTCCGCTGGTCAGCGCCTTGAGCCGGTAGACTGCTTCCAGTGCCTCCTTCGGCGTCATCTCGTCCGGGTGCAGCGACGCAACTGCCTCGGACAGGGCATCATTCTTAGCCGGCTTTTTTTCTTCGCGACGAACGGCGGCTGAGAACAGCGGCAGGTCATCGATCAGGCGGTTGGTCCTGCCCGAAACCTCTCCCTGCTCAAGCTGTTCGAGCACCGCGCGCGCGCGCGTCACGACCGCCTCGGGCAGGCCGGCCAGCCGCGCGACCTGCACGCCATAGGAGCGGTCGGCCGCTCCCTTGCCGACCTCGTGCAGGAACACGACGTCGCCTTCCCATTCCTTCACCCGCATGGTCACGTTGGAAAGGCGCGGCAGTTTATCCGCCAGCGCCGTCATCTCGTGGAAGTGCGTGGCGAAAATGGCGCGACAGCGATTGTGCTCGTGCAGGTATTCCACCGCGGCCCAGGCGATCGACAGGCCGTCGAACGTGGCGGTGCCTCGCCCGATCTCATCAAGGATCACCAGCGAACGCTCGCCCGCCTGGTTCAGGATAGCCGCCGTCTCCACCATCTCGACCATGAAGGTCGACCGCCCGCGGGCGAGATCGTCCGAGGCGCCGACGCGCGAAAACAGCCTGTCGACGACGCCGATATGGGCGCTCTGCGCCGGAACGTGGCTGCCCATCTGGGCCATCACAGCGATCAGCGCGTTCTGGCGCAGGAAGGTCGACTTGCCGCCCATGTTCGGGCCGGTCAGGAGCCAGATGGCGCCATGCTTTGATCCCTGCGCAGGAGAGAGATCGCAGTCGTTGGCGACGAAGGGTTCCGCCGCCTGCCGCCGCAGCGCCTGCTCGACCACCGGGTGACGGCCGCAGTCGACACGGAATTCGAGGCTCAGATCGACGCTCGGGCGGCAGTAATTCTCCTCCTCGGCAAGGACAGCGAGCGCGGCCGACACGTCGAGCGTGGCAAGCGCCGCCGCGGCATTCCGCAAAGTCTCGGCCGCCGCGACCGCTTCGGCAACAAGCGCATCGAAGATTTCCAGTTCGATTGCCAGAGCGCGTTCGGCGGCGTTGGCAATCTTCGTCTCCAATCCGGCCAGTTCCGTCGTCGTGAAGCGCATGGCGTTGGCCATCGTCTGGCGATGGATGAAGCGCGCTTTCGCCGCGTCCGACCCCATCATGATGGCCTGGTGGTTGGACGTCACCTCGATGTAGTAGCCGAGCACGTTGTTGTGCCGGATCTTCAGCGACCGGATGCCGGTCTCCGATACAAGCGCCGCCTCCATTTCGGCGATCACCCGCCGGGCCTGGTCGCGCAGGCCGCGCATCTCGTCGAGTTCGGCATGACAGCCGGCACGCACGAAGCCGCCGTCGCGCTTCAAGAGCGGCATCTCGTCGGCGAGCGCGGCGCCGAGATGTTCCCCGAACGGCCGTGGGAGGGAGCGCAGCCCGCTCACTGCGTCCGTCGTTTCCCCGGGAAGCGCTAGGCCTTGGAAAAGTGCGGCGACCTCGGCCGCCGCCTCCATGCCGGCGCGCAGGGCGCCGAGGTCGCGCGGGCCGCCGCGATTGAGCGCCAGCCGGGAAAGCGCGCGCGGCATGTCGGGAGTGCCCTTCAGCGCCGCCCGCACGCTGTCGGCAAGCGTCCGCTCGGCCCGGAAGAAGGAGACCGAGTCCAGACGTCGGCCGATTTCGTCCCGATCGGTGGAGGGCGAGGTGAGGCGCTCGGCAAGCAGGCGTGCGCCACCGCCGGTCAGCGTCCGGTCGATGGCCTCGAAGAGCGCACCGCTGCGGCTGCCCGTAAGCGTCTTCACCAGTTCGAGATGCGCGCGCGTCGCAGGGTCGATGAACAGCGTCGACGCACCGTCCTGCCGGGACGGCGGCGTGAGCAGCGGCCGCTCGGCCTTCTGCGTACGCTCGACATAGCCGATCGCCGCGCCGATCGCCGAGAGTTCGGCGCGCGAGAAAAGCCCGAACCCGTCCAGCGTCGAGACGCCGTAGAAGCGGCCGGCCCGTTCCTCACAGGCGGAGGAATCGAACAGGCTCGGCGGCAGCGGCGTGACAGCGCGGCCGAGAACGTCGAACACCGAGCGGAACTCGGGATCGTGGAAGACCGGCTCCGCCACGATCAGTTCGCGCGGGTCGATGCGCATGATGTCGGCGAGCAGCCTGTCGCGCGTCGTGCCGGCCACGAGGAAAGAGCCGGTGGAGATGTCGATCCAGGCCAGCGCCAGATCCTCCTCGCCGCGAACACGGCCGAGCGCCATCAGGTAGTTCGACTCCGACGGCGCGAGCAGCTTCTCCTCGGTGATGGTGCCCGGCGTCACCAGCCGCACCACGTCGCGCTTCACCACGGATTTCGCGCCGCGCTTCTTCGCCTCGGCGGGATCCTCGATCTGCTCGCAGACGGCGACGCGATGGCCGAGGCCGATCAGCTTCTGCAGGTAGTCGTCCGCCGAATGCACCGGCACGCCGCACATCGGGATGTCCTGGCCGAGATGCTTGCCACGCTTGGTCAGCGTGATGCCGAGCGCCCGGCTCGCCACCTCCGCGTCCTCGAAGAACAGCTCGTAGAAATCGCCCATGCGATAGAACAGCAGCGAGTCCGGGTTGGCCGACTTGATCTCGATGAACTGCTCCATCATCGGCGTCGGAGCCGAGGCAGGATCGGGGCGGATCGGGCGTTCCTGGTTCAAGGGGCGGGGCCGTCGGCTGTGAACGGGTCGCACGAAAGCGTGCGCTCGTTCCTGCTTGGCGATTTACAGAGGCGAAGTGTAGCCTTAATCCGGTTGCTCCACAAAAGAAGCATGCACGCGCCGCAATGGCGCGGCTTGGGAGGGAAAGCCAATGCCGGTCAAGGACACCAGCGAACAGGGACCGTCGGTCAGCGCTCAGGAGGCGCTGGAGTTCCACTCCATGGGACGGCCCGGCAAACTGGAGATCAACCCGACCAAGCCGATGGCGACCCAGCGCGACCTGTCGCTCGCCTATTCGCCGGGCGTCGCCGTACCGGTCAAGGCGATCGCCGAAGACCCCAGCCGCGCCTTCGACTACACGACGCGAGGCAACATGGTGGCGGTCATTTCCAACGGCACCGCGATCCTCGGCATGGGCAATCTCGGCGCGCTCGCTTCCAAGCCGGTGATGGAAGGCAAGGCGGTACTGTTCAAGCGCTTCGCCGACGTCGATTCGATCGATCTCGAGGTCGACACCGAGGACGCCGACGAGTTCGTCAACTGCGTGCGCTTTCTCGGCCCCTCCTTCGGCGGCATCAACCTCGAAGACATCAAGGCGCCGGAGTGCTTCATCATCGAACAGCGGCTGCGCGAACTGATGGATATCCCCGTCTTCCACGACGACCAGCACGGGACGGCGATCATTTCGGCGGCCGGCCTTATCAACGCCCTCGAGATCACCGGCCGCGACATGAAGACGGCGAAGCTCGTCTGCAACGGCGCGGGTGCGGCCGGCATCGCCTGCATCGAACTGGTCAAGGCGATGGGCTTCTCGCCGCAGAACGTCATCCTCTGCGACACCAAGGGCGTCGTCTACCAGGGCCGCGAGGAGGGTATGAACCAGTGGAAGTCGGCGCACGCGGTGAAGACCGACAAGCGCACGCTGGCCGAGGCGCTCGACGGCGCCGACATCGTCTTCGGCCTATCCGCGAAAGGGGCACTCACCCCGGCCATGATCCAGTCCATGGCCAAGGACCCGGTCATCTTCGCCATGGCGAATCCCGATCCCGAGATCACGCCGGAGGAAGTGGCGGAAATCCGCACCGACGCCATCATGGCGACGGGACGGTCGGACTATCCCAACCAGGTCAACAACGTGCTGGGCTTCCCCTACATCTTTCGCGGTGCGCTCGACGTTCGCGCCACCACCATCAACGACGCCATGAAGGTGGCTGCGGCCGAAGCGCTCGCGGCACTTGCGCGGCAGGACGTGCCGGACGACGTCGCCGCCGCCTACCAGGGCAACCGGCCGAAGTTCGGCCGCAACTACATCATCCCGGTTCCCTTCGACCCGCGCCTGATCTCCGCCATTCCCGTGGCGGTCGCCAAGGCGGCGATGGACACGGGCGTAGCGCGCCGGCCTATCCTCGACATGGAGAAATACGCGCAGGAACTGTCGGCCCGCCGCGACCCGATCGCATCCACGCTCCAGCGCATCTACGACCGCGTGCGCCGCCAGCCCAAGCGGGTCGTCTTCGCCGAGGGCGAGGAGGAGCAGGTCATGCGCGCCGCAGTCTCCTACGTGAACCAGCGGCTCGGCACCGCGATCCTCGTCGGCCGCGAGGATCAGATCAAGGAGACCGCCCGCAATGCCGGCGTCGACCTGAACAAGCCGGGCATCGAGATCATCAATGCCCGCCTTTCACGCCGCAACGCTGTCTATGCAGACTACCTCTACGAGCGCATGCAGCGAAAGGGTTACCTCTTCCGCGACTGCCAGCGGCTGATCAACAACGACCGCAACCATTTCGCAGCAACCATGGTCGCGCTCGGCGACGCCGACGCCGTGGTGACCGGTGTCACGCGCAACTATTCGACCGCGCTGGACGACATAAGGCGTGTCATCGACGCCAAGCCCGGCCACCGGGTGATCGGCGCCTCCATCGTGCTGGCGCGCGGACGCACCGTCATCGTGGCAGACACCGCAGTGCACGACATGCCGAATTCCGAACAGATAGCCGACATAGCGGAGGAGGTGGCGAATTTCGCCCGGCGTATGGGTTACGAGCCGCGCGTGGCCATGCTCGCCTACTCGACCTTCGGCCATCCGCCCGGCGAACGTTCGGAGCGGGTCATGGAAGCGGTCAAGATCCTCGACAAGCGCCGCGTCGATTTCGAATATGATGGCGAGATGGCGGCTGACGTGGCGCTCAACGCCAAGCTGATGCGGCAGTATCCGTTCTGCCGCCTGTCGGGCCCGGCGAACGTGCTGGTCATGCCGGCCTTCCATTCGGCCTCGATCGCCACGAAGATGCTTCAGGAACTTGGCGGTTCCATGGTGATCGGGCCGCTGCTGGTGGGGCTCAACAAGCCTGTCCAGATCGTCAGCCTGAACGCCAAGGACAGCGACATCGTCAACATGGCGGCGATCGCCGCCTACAGCGCCGGGTCATGACGTATCAGGTCTGAGGGTCGGGAACGTCGATTGTTTCCGTCAGCCGTTCCGGCTCGCTCTTCGCAGCGGGCGAGGAGCGGACGCGCAGGGGCGGCGCGTTGCCGTCCTTGCCCTCGCCCATGTAGACGGTGAGGTGCGGGAAGGGAATCTCGACGCCGGCCTCGTCCAGCACTTCCTTGACGACCTCGTTGTAGGCGCGGCCGACGCCCCATTGCGAGCCCGGCAGCGTCTTGATGCGCACACGAACGACGACGGCGGAATCGCCGAGCTCGTTGACGCCGAACATCTCGAGATCCCCGATGATGGCGTCCTTGTGCTCGCCCTCCCTCAGGCGTTCGAAGGCGACGCCGAGCAGGCGCTTCACCTCCTTGATGTCCTCCCGATAGGCGACCCCGATGTCGGCCACGTGATAGGAGAAGCCGCGCATGAAGTTGGTGACGGTGTCGACCGACGAGAACGGCACGATGTGATAGTTACCGTCGATGCTGCGCAGGCCGACCGAACGGACGGTGAGCTTCTCCACGACGCCGGTCGTGCTGCCCACGGTGACGACGTCGCCCTCGTTCATAGCGTTCTCGAACTGGATGAAGACGCCGGTGATGATGTCCTGCACCAGCTTCTGGGCGCCGAAGCCGATGGCGAGGCCGGCCACGCCCGCGCCGGCGATCAGCGGTCCGATGTTGACCCCGATCTGCGACAGGGCGAGCATCAGGCCGAGCACGATCAAGGTGACCAGCGCCGCGTTGCGGAACAGCGCCAGCAGCGTCCGTTCCCGCGCCGTCGGCACCGTCCCGAAGGATGGATTGAGCCTGTAATCGATCCACGACGAGACCGCCAGCCACAGCACCAGGGCGATCAGGACCGTCAGGAACGCGCCGAACAACCCGCCGATGACCGACGACCCGGTCTCGCTGGCAGCCCATTCCACAACGTCCACCAGTTCCCAGATGTCGACCACCGCGAGCAGGAGGACCATAAGGATGATGAACCGGACGATCTTCAGGATTGTCGGCACGTAGTGGTTCAGCTGGCGCTCGAGCAGCGGCAGGCGCGCCTTCAGGTCCTCGGGCAGCCGCATGCCCCCGGTGATCGCGCGGCGGATGACCGCCATGACCAGCGCTGCCGCCGCAATCGCGATCAGCGTCTGCGCCGTCGAGACGAGCATGTATTCCATCGCGCGGTCGGGCCGCGTGACGGAGACCAGAAAGAGCGCCACGACGTAGAAGATTGCGAAGATGTGCCAGACGCCGCCGATGAGCTGAAGGGCGCGGCGCGACGAAATGCCGGGAAGTCCCTCGCCGTAGTCGCGGATGGCCTCGCCGACCTTGCTCTTCTTCTGCAGGATGATGACGATCGCCATCACGGCCGCGGTGATCTGGATCACCATGCGCAGTCCGCGGCCCGCCGCGAAAGACAGGGTGGAATTGGTGAAGGAGACGAAAAAGAGGATGCCGTAGCCGAGGAAGCCGGTCAGCCGCGCGCTCCAGAAATACCAGAAGTTCGCCTCGGTGTCGGTGATCGGCAGGACGCGCAGCCCGCCATAGCGCGGCGCGAGAAGGAAACGCAGCGCGACCTTGATGGCCTCAACGACAAGGAAGGCATTGAGGAAGTAGGCAAGCTGGACCTGCATGCGACCCATCTCGGCACCGCTGAAGAGCGCGATGCCGTAGCCCGCCGCCCATGCGACGAGAATGATGGCGAGATCGATCAGCCCGCCAGCCAGACGATAGACCAGGCGTCCGACCGTCCCGACCCTTGCCGAACGCCGCTCCAGCGACGCGAAGGGGCGCCGGGCGAGGAGCCGCAGCAGATAGAAGATCGCAAAGGCCGCCGCTGCGACGAGGACCACGCGCAGCACCAGTGAACCGAAGGCTTCCCAGCCGATGGTGGTCGTGCCTTCGAGCAGTCCGGCGAGGCCGTAGACGGACCGGACGATCTGGATACCGACCGCCGACGCCGCTTCGGCCGCGCCTTGCGTGTACGCGCCGATGCGCTGTGCCAGCGAAAGGGTCGGCGCGGCGGGCGCCGGTTGGGTGTCGGCGGATCTCGACGCCCCGGCCGCGCCGCGCAGGTACTCGATCAGCGCCGCGCGCGCCGCCGGGTCCTCCAGCGCTTGCACCAGCGCTTCGGCCAGCGCTGGATCGATGCCCGAGCGCTCGCTGGATTGCTCCGCCGCAGCCTCCGTCTCTGGAAGGACCTGGGCGAATGCCGAAGCCGACGGGCCGAAGGCGAGGATCGCCGTCAGGAAAATGCTGAGAATGAGGCGGAGCGGGTTCGACATCACGGTCCGGGTAGCCAATGAAGGCTTGTAAGGCAAGTTTCGCCGGCGGCGCGACCGCGGATCCCTCCCGGCGACCGCCAGACCGCGGACAAGAAAGCGGCCCGGACGTCGAGGCCGGGCCGCGTTTCGAAACGTCGACTGTCGGGACTAGCTTCGGTCGATGTACCGCACCGACATGTCGCGTCCGTCCGCCCTGATCTTGACTGAGAGAGGCCGGCCGGCCTGCGAGTAGCCTGCGAACTCATAGTAGATGTCGAGATCGCGCGTCAGGCTGCGGGTCGAATGGGCGACGCGGAAACGTCCGAGTTCATTGCGGACAACCCTGCGGACGGATTCTGGAACCGCTTCGAGCGGCACCGACTGGTCGATCGAATGGATGCGACCGTTCGGCAGCACGTCGACTTCGACGCGGCGTCCGTTCTCCAGATCCTGCCCGGCGATCTCGATTACGCGCCGGCCGTCATCGATCTCGAACTCGTATGTGCTGAAGCGCGCATCCGGAACGGCGTAGCGCGCCGTCCTCAGTGCGCGCCTGGCGACTTCGGCGCGCCGCTCCTCGCGGGCGGTCTGGCGATCAGAGCCGCGCGAGGCCTGGCCGTCGCCCCGCATCGTTTCGCGATCACGCATCTGCCGGCTCGTATCTTCGTCGCGGGCGGCGGATCGGCTGCTGCGGTCGGTTCGGTCCTGGCGGTTCACCGTCTCCTGTCCGGGACCTGCTCCGAGGTCCCAGCTCCTGTCGTCCTGGAACTGCTCGATGTCGCCGGGGACCTGTTCGCCCTCCTCGATGATGTCGCTGAAATCTTCCTGCATCCCGCGATCGGTGCTTGCAGTGCGATCCTGACCGTCATTCATGCGGTTGCGGGTCTCGACGTCATCGTTGGCGACGTCGGGGATCGGAAGCAAATCGGCGAGATCGCCGAATGTCCGGTCGTGCGAGGCTTGGGCATCCCGGTTTCTGTCATCGGGACGATGCCACTCGGAAGGCTGCCCTCCGCCGTCGTCCGCCTCTGCGACGTCGGCGCTCGCGCCGGGGTTGACGGGCGGATCGCCCATCGCATCGCGGACCGATCCATCGTTTCGGCCGGTCTCGTCGATCGCGTCGAGAATGTCCTCGCTTCGCAGGCCGTTGTCTTCGGCCGTGTAATCGGGACAGTTCATCTGCAACTGGGCGGTCGTGTCTTTCTGGCCCCCGCCAGAATCCTGCGCCATCGCGGGCGTCATGCCGATCGCCAGAACGCTGACTCCAGCCATCATAAGATGTCTCATTTTGCTCTCCCATATCTTTGCTGCGGGGGTGGACTGTCTCGGTTTTCCCCGCGCTGTTCTTTGCGTATGCTGCAGCGACAGTCCCATGGGACAACCCTTCAGGGTGGGATTTGTTCGATCCGATCCGGTTCGATCCCTCGTCTGCCCGGCGAATGTCCCTGCCCCCGGAACAAATGGCGCCGCGGCCTATTTCACGAGTGATGAGGGAACAGACGGCATGTTGACCGAACACATGCTCGAGCACATCGTGGCGATGAACGTCGTCGCGCCCTTCGCGGTTCTCGCGGGGCGAGGCTTTTTCATGCACCGGGCCTCGCCGTCCAGATGGCTCGGCGTCGCCATCGTTCTTCAGATCGTGCTTCTGTGGGGCTGGCACATGCCGGCGGGTCTGACCTTCGCGGTACGAAACCCGGCCGCCCTCCTCGCCATGCACCTCTCGCTCTTCGCCGCTGCCCTCCTGTTCTGGGCCGCCGTGATTGACGCGGCCGGCACGCGCGCCTGGGGCGCGCTGAGCGCGCTCCTCGTCACTGCCAAGCTGTCCTGCCTCCTCGGCGCCCTCTTCACCTTCGCACCACGACCGCTCTATGCGGGCTATCTTGCATCGAACGGCATCCAGACCGATGGTTCGGCACTGGAAGACCAGCACGTGGCAGGCCTGCTGATGCTCACGGCATACACCTTCAGCTACATCGGCGCGGCGGTGGTGATCGTGGCGCGATGGCTGTCGGAGGTCGAGAAAGCTCCCAGCTGGCATGACGGTCCGGCCTGACCATGTGGCGGCCGAAGAAGTTCAAGGCGCAACGGGCGGCGTTCTACCTGATCGTGTTCATGGCCATCGGTGCCGTGGGCGCCGCGGGGCTCATGCTCTCCGGCGTCTACAACGTCGCGGCATCCGCAAGACATTTCTCCATTACGGAGTACCTCATCAAGGTGGTCCTATGGCGCTCGGTCGCATTCCATAGCCGCGGCGGCCCCGAGGCTCCCGACCTTGCCGACCCCGGCCTCATCCGGTTGGGGGCGAATCACTTCGCCGCTGGGTGCGCCCCCTGCCACGGAAGCCCCGGTCAGGACAGGTCGGCGGCGGTGGACCGGATGTATCCTGCTCCGCCGCCGCTGGATCTCGTGCGCGACGACTTCGACACGTCGGAACTCTTCTGGATCGTCCAGAACGGATTCAAGTTCACCGGGATGCCGGCCTGGCCGGGCGAGGGTCGTAAAGACGAGGTCTGGCCGCTCGTCGCCTATCTGGAACACCTTCCGGAAACCAGCCCGGCGGAGTTCGCGTCGATGACCAGCGATTCCGGTGGAACATTCCGCGCGCAGCATGGTCTCGATTTCGGCGTCGGTTTCGCCCCCTCTGGCGAGGGGCTGCTGCGCTACTGCGCGACGTGCCATGGCGAGGCGGGCGCGCGTCCCGTGGATGGCCTCGTGCCGGCGCTCGCCGGCCAGAATGCAGCTTACCTGCGCCGGTCGCTGGAGGAATACCAGCAGAACCGGCGCCAGAGCGGCATGATGGAGACCGTCGCGGCGGAACTGGATACGGACACCATCGCCGAACTCGCGGACTATTATTCCCGCGCGCGACTAGCCGACCAGACTGTCGAGCAGCGGCCGGATGCGGCCAGCATCGAGCGCGGACGCGCGATCGCACTCCAAGGCATACCGACGGAGCGCGTTCCTCCCTGCGCCGCATGCCATTCGGGGACGAAATCGGACCAGTTCCCGCGCCTGACCGGCCTCTCCGCCACATACATCGAGGTCCAGTTGCAGCTCTTCCACGACGGTGTGCGGGCTCAGTCGCCCTACGCCGAGATCATGCACAACGTCGCCCGCTACATGAACCGGGAACAGATGGAAGACGTCGCCGCCTATCTCGCGTCCCTGCCGCCCGGAGCCGTGTTCGGCGCCGAGAGCGCCGCCAGGAGGGAAGGAAGATGAGGAAGCCCGCCGCTCCCCTGCTGCTCCTTGCCCTGGCGCTCGCGCTGAGCGGCTGCGCGGGCGTCCAGTCCGCGCTGATGCCGCGCGGCGAGGAAGCGATCGAGGTCGATCGCCTGTTCTGGACGATCACCGGGATCAGCGCATTCGTTACCGGGCTGGTGGTGGTTCTGGTCGCCGTGGCGATGTACGGCACGCCGCACTGGCGCGCCCGCCTCGACCGGGACTGGATCGTCTGGGGCGGCGGCATCGTCTTTCCGGTCGTCGTATTGACTGGCGTCTTCATCTACGGGCTGATCGTGCTACGGTCGGGAGACGTGCGCGCCCGGGAAGCGGAAGAGCCGGGCATCTCCGTCGTCGGCAAGCGCTGGTGGTGGGAGGTCGTCTATACCGGCCCCGACGGCGAACCGGTGACCACCGCCAACGAACTGCGGATTCCCGCCGGGCGCCCCATCGCGATCAGGCTGGAATCGGACAACGTGATCCACAGCTTCTGGGTCCCGCGGCTTGCCGGCAAGCTGGACATGATTCCCGGCCGCAGCAACGTCCTGACACTGGAGGCGACAGAGCCGGGCCTCAGCCGAGGCCAATGCGCCGAATATTGCGGCGGCGCGCACGCGCTCATGGCCTTCTACGTCGAGGTGCTGCCACAGGAGGACTACGACGACTGGCTGGCGCACGAGGCATCCGACGCCAGGCCTCCGGAAAGCAAGCAGGAGATCCGCGGGCAGGAGATCTTCATGCGTAGCGGCTGCGGCGCCTGCCATTCGATCCGCGGCACCGAGGCGAACGGCGTCATCGGACCCGACCTGACCCATATCGGTAGCCGCCACTCCCTGGCCGCGGCCGCCCTGCCCAACAGCAAGGCGGCCATCGCCACCTGGATCGTGGAAAACCAACACATCAAGCCCGAAAACCTGATGCCCGAATACCGCATCTTCGAGCCGGAGGAACTCGACGCGGTCGCGGCCTATCTCGAGAGCCTGGAGTAGGGCATGCTCGATTTCACCCAGTTCGGCCTAGCCATCAACATCACGCTGTTTGCCGCCGCCGCGATCGTTGTCTGGTTCGCGGGCACGCGGCTGACGGGCTATGCGGACGCGATCAGCCGCGTGACCGGCGCCGGTCAGGCAGTCGTTGGCATCATCCTGCTGGCCGGCGTGACCTCGCTGCCCGAGATCGGCGTCACGGCGACCGCGTCGATCTCCGGCGATGCACAGCTTGCCGTCAACAACCTGTTCGGGAGCATCGCGCTGCAGGTGGCACTGCTGGCGGTCGTCGATCTCTTCATCGGCCGCGATGCGCTGACGTCGGTCGTCCCCGATCCGACCGTCCTGCTCGAAGGCACGCTCAACGTCATCCTGATCAGCTTCGCGGCCGGTGCGATGGTCGCGGGCGACGTGCCGTTCCTCGGCGTCGGCCTCTGGGCCTGGGGATGCCTGTTCGGCTATGTCGGGGGCGTCTGGATGCTGTCGAAGGCGCAAGGCAAGCGGCCCTGGCTCGCGGCGCGCGGCGGCGAGGTCGATACGCCGCTGATCCGCGAACAGTTCGAACGCGAGGAGGCGTCCGCCGCCGAGGACGACAACCTGAAGACCCTGTTGCTGAAGATTGGCGTTGTGGCGGCGATCATTCTCGTATCAGGCTTCGTGCTGGCCAGGAGCGGTGACGCGATCGCCCAGCAGAGCGGGCTCGGCCAGAGCTTCGTCGGTTTCGTGCTCGTCGCCTTCGCCACATCGCTTCCCGAACTCAGCACGGCCATCACCGCCGCCAGGCGCCGGCTCTATACCATGGCGATCTCCGACATCCTCGGCACCAACATCATCAACGTCGCGCTGCTGTTCGCGGTCGACCTGCTCGACACCGATCCCGAGCCGGTGTTGAACCGCGTCGGCGACTTCGCGGTCTTCGGCGCGCTGCTGGCCGTGATCCTCACCGCCATCTTCATGGTCGGCATCGTCGAGCGCCGGGACAAAACGATCCTGCGCATGGGCTACGATTCGCTTCTCGTTCTCGTCGCCTATATCGGCGGCGTCGCCATCCTCTACACATTGCGGCCCGACACATGACCGAGACGACCGAAAGGAAGCTTCCGAACGAGGGAAACAGGCCCAAGGAGGAGGTCGAGGAGCTCCTGCGCATCTGGGCCATGCCCAAGGGTTTCAGGCTGGTCACGGCGGTCAACAACACCGTCATCGGCCTGCTCTACATCGGCGCGGCCTTCGCCTTCTTCATCGCCGCCGGCGTACTCGCGCTCCTCATGCGCACGCAGCTCGCCGTTCCCGAAAACGACTTCCTGAGCCAGGACCTCTACAACCAGATCTTCACCGTCCACGGCACCACGATGATGTTCCTCTTCGCGGTACCGGCCGTGGAGGCGCTCGGCGTGATGCTGCTGCCGCAGATGCTTGCGGCCCGCGATCTGCCGTTCCCGCGGCTCAGCGCCTTCGCCATCTGGGCCTATGTCGTGGGCGGGACCGTCTTCTTCTCGACCGTGCTCTACGACCTCGCGCCGAAGGGCGGCTGGTTCATGTACACGCCGCTGACCCTGAAGGAGTTCTCGCCCGGCGACAACGCCGACTTCTGGCTGCTCGGCATCGGCTTCATCGAGATTTCCGCGATCGCCGGCGCGATCGAGATCGTCGTGGGTGCGCTTCGTACCCGCCCGCCCGGCATGTCGCTCTCGAAGATGCCGATCTTCGGCTGGGCGATGCTCATTTTCGCCGCGATGATCATGTTCGCCTTCCCGGCCGTCATCCTCGGCACCATGCTGCTCGAGATCGAGCGCTCCTTCGGCTGGCCGTTCTTCACCGCCGACAAGGGCGGCGACCCGGTACTGTGGCAGCACCTCTTCTGGTTCTTCGGCCACCCCGAGGTCTACATCATCTTCCTGCCTGCGGCCGGGCTGGTCTCGATGATCGTGCCGACCATGGCCCAGCGCCCGCTGATCGGCTACAATCTGATCGTCGTCGCGCTCATCGCCACCGGTTTCTTCTCCTTCGGCCTCTGGGTCCACCACATGTTCACGACGGGCATACCGTCGCTCAGTCTCGCCTTCTTCTCGGCGGCGAGCATGGCGGTGGCGGTGCCGTCGGGAATCCAGATGTTCTCCTGGATAGCCACCATCGCCGGAAGCAAGGGCCGGTTCCGCATCAACACGCCCTCGCTCTTCGTGCTTGGCTTCATCTTCATATTCACGGTCGGCGGGCTCACCGGCATCATGGTCGCGCTGGTGCCGCTCGACTTCCAGGTGCACGACACCTACTTCGTGGTCGCGCATTTCCACTACGTGCTGATCGGCGGGATGGTCTTCCCGCTGTTCGCCACCTTCTACTACTGGACGCCGATGGTAGCGAAGCGCCAGCTGTCCGAGCGGCTCGGGCGGTGGGTGTTCTGGCTGATGTTCATCGGCTTTAACGTTGCCTTCTTCCCCATGCACATCACCGGTCTGCGCGGCATGCCGCGCCGCGTCTGGACCTACGAGTCCGGCCTCGGCTGGGACTGGCTGAACATGATCTCGACCGTGGGCGCCTACATCTTCGCCGCGGGCGTCGCGGTTTTCGTGATCGACCTCTTCCGCAATTTCCGCGCCGGCGAGGGCGGCCCCGACAATCCGTGGAACGCCGGCACGCTGGAATGGCTGCCCAACGACGTCTATTCGGCGCGCAGCGTTCCCCTGATCGACAGCCGCGAACCGCTCTGGGACCATCCCACCCTCCCGCAGGAAGTGCAGGAAGGCCGCCATTTCCTGCCGAACGCGCCCACCGGAGGGCGCGAGACCATCGTCACCTCGGCGATCGAGGGCAAGCCGCAATACATCATCCAGATGCCGGGACCCGGCTGGTCGCCATTCATCGCGGCGGTGTTCACGGCGAGCTTCTTCCTCCTCCTGACCATCAAGCTCGTCATCCCGGCGGTGATCTGCGCCGTGATCGCGGTCGGTGCCATGCTCTACTGGACCTGGGGCCTCGATCCGGGTCCCGGCAAGGGCGAAGTCGAGATTGGCGCCGGGCTCAAGGTTCCGACCTACATGTCGGGTCTGAGTTCGCATTCCTGGTGGGCGATGATCGTGCTGATGCTGGTCGCCTCCTCACTCTACATCGCCTACGTTTTCTCCTATCTCTACCTCTGGGTCGTCTCGCCCGAGTTCTGGGCCGGCCGCGCCTCTCCCGAAGTACCCGACTGGCTATGGCCGCTCGCCGACGCCGCGCTGATCGTCCTCGGCACGCTGTGCATGTGGGGGGCGGGCAGGCTTCTGCCGAAGCCGGGCGAGCGCCGGCTCCTGATGCCGGTCCTCAATGCGCTCGGTCCGCTGCTGCTCGCCGCCGCCGTGGCGCTGGAGATCTACGCCCACTGGCAGACCGGACTTTCGCCGACCGCCAATTCCTACGGCGCGATGGTCTACATGCAGAGTGTCGTCAACGCGCAGCTCGCACTGGCGCTGCTGTTCATGGGCGGCTTCGCGGTGGCGCGCTACTTCGCCGGCAAGCTGGATTGCGAGCGCCGCGTCAGCTTCGACAACGGCGCCCTGCTCTACTACTACGCTGCCGGGCAGGCGCTGTTCGGGCTTGTCTTGATCCACGGCTTCCCGCGGATGGTGATCTGACATGGACAGGCTGGACGAACTCCTCACGCCCAATCCCAAACCCTCCACCGTCGGCACGCTGGTCTATATCCTGTTCGGGCCGATCTTGTGGGCTCTGCAGTTCACCTTGATCTATGGCGGTCACACACTGGCCTGCAGCCAGGGCGCCACGCCGGCCGCAGGCGAATGGCTGGTCTATGCCGCCTCGATCGTCCCCGCGGTGATCGTGCTCGTTTTCCTCGTCGTACAGACGCCCTTCGCCCGCATACTGGGGCTGACGCGCGCGATGGAGGACCGGAGGGCCTACGACCGCATCGCGTGGGCCGTCGCCCTGCTCTCTGAGTTCGCCATCGTCTGGACCGGCGCGACGGCGCTGGTTGTCGCCGCCTGCACGCAGGGGCGCTGACCGGAATGGCGCGCATAAAGAAAACCCCGCTTACGCGGGGTTCCTTTGAAAGTCCGATGTTCGCCGATCAGCTGTAAGGCGAATTGCACTGCTGGCGAGGACCGTTATACGGCTGGAACGTATTGTCCGAAGCCCGATATGACCTGTACCGGTCGTAGCACCATTCGACATGGGCGTTGCCGCCACGGTTGCGGTCGGCGGTGATGGCGCCAGTAATCAGGGAGCCGGCGATGAAGGCAGCCGCCGGAAACCAGAACCCATTGTGCTCGCGATAGCCTGGCCGGCGCTCGCGGTAGCCGCGATGGCCATGGTAGTAAGCCCCATTGCCCCGACGTTCGAAACGCCCGCGATCATTGCGGTCGTGCTTGTTCCCCCGCATGTCGTGCTTGTTACCGCGCATGCGGTATTCGGACGACTCGCGCCAGTTTCGGTACTGAACCTGCTGGATCAGGTTGCCAGCTTCAGGTGCCGATGGTGGCGCGATCGGCGCAGCCGCGAGCGGTGCTGCCATCGATACGGACAGCAGTGCGGCTGAGAACGTGGTAAGGATCTTCTTCATCTTTATCTCCCCTTTCGGGAGTTGTCGTTGTCCCATGCGGACGAAGCCATACTTCGCTCGCACCAACGGGGCGCGGTGGGCATCGTTCCGGCTATGTGCATGAATTTTCGGTAACATTTGGCGTGAACGGTTCCGCTCCGCGCCGGACGCGCGCCTCAGCGACCGGGAGCTGGCAGAGTGCATCGCCCGGGCCGCGCTTGCGAAGAACTGCAACTTCGAGTTCGAGTTCGAGTTCGAGTTCGAACTGAGGAAGCCTCTCGGCGAAATCCAGAGACGCGCCGCGGCCTGAGGGCTCCCCCGGCAAGCGCGTTTCCTGCACCTTTCTGATCGCGCGCGCAGCCGCGGTTGCAGACTGTCGCACGGAACCTTCGCGTCTCCGCCGGGTTGGAAGGCACTCTCGAACCAACCCAATGGAGTTTGCGAAATGGCGCATGAAGACGACGTCAAGCGGGTCTGGGACCTCATGGAAAAAATCGGTTTCTGCATGCTTGCCACCCACGACGGCGACGACATCCGGTCGCGTCCAATGGCAGCCTATGTCGAACCGAAGGAGCACACGGTCTACTTCCTGACCGATG
Organism: Aquibium pacificum; assembly: GCF_040839445.1. Taxonomy (NCBI): domain Bacteria; kingdom Pseudomonadati; phylum Pseudomonadota; class Alphaproteobacteria; order Hyphomicrobiales; family Phyllobacteriaceae; genus Aquibium; species Aquibium pacificum. Next base: position 349,933 of record NZ_JBDPGJ010000002.1, read on the forward strand.
TCGAAAGCCACAAGGACGACGAAATCTCCCGCCGGCCGAACGTGTGCCTGGCATTCGCCGATTCAAGCGGCCAGAAATACGTATCGGTCAGCGGCGTCGCCGCGGTCAGCAACGACCGCGCGAAGATCAAGGAACTGTGGTCGACGCCCGCCAAGGCGTGGTGGGACAATGCGGAGGATCCGTCCATCCGCGTGCTGAAGGTGAGCCCGAAGGATGCGCAGTACTGGGACAGCCCGGGTACCGCCGTCAGCTACATCAAGATGGCGGCCGCCGCCCTGACGAACACGCGCCCGGCAATCGGCGACCAGGCCAAGGTAAAGATGTGAAGCCTTCGATCCGCGGGCGCTGGCTTCGGCGCCCGTGAATCGCGTTGAGGTCCTCGGCAGATTGGACGCGCAGGGTTTGTCCCGTGCGTTCTGGCCGGATCAAATCTCCTCCCGCCGGAGACGCCCCGAACGCTCTCCTGACCTGAAGATTTGCCGCGTTATCTCGTGACCTTGCGTGCGGGCACCTGCCGCTCGGTCTTCTCCGGAGGATCGCTTCCCGGGGGAGACAGGTCCCTGATACGGAACTGCGGCAGCGCATCGGGATGCGTCTTCTGCAACCATTCCACCAGGCGCTCGCGGATCTCGCAACGGAGATCGAAAGCGATGCCCGCATTTCTCGCGCTGGCGAGAGCCCGCACCTCCATCATGTTTTCCCGGAAATCGGTGACCTGGACGACGACCGTGTCGCCGTCCCAGTGCCTGGAATTCCGCACGATCCGTTCCACCTCTGTGCGCAGTTCGTCGACCGGCGTCGAATAATCCAGGTAGATCAGGACGGTTCCGAGCAGCGTTGATTCCTCGCGCGTCCAGTTCTGGAACGGCTTTTCGATGAAATACGAGAGCGGCACGATGAGGCGTCGCTTGTCCCATATGCGCACCACCACATAGGTCGAGGTGATCTCCTCGATATTCCCCCACTCGCCCTCGACGATCACCGCGTCGTCGATCCGGATCGGTTGGGTAATGGCGAGCTGGATCCCGGCGAAGATGTTCTTGAGCAGCGGCTGCAACGCCAGGCCGACGACGATGCCGGCCGCGCCCGCCGAGGCGAGCAGGCTGACGCCGTATTGCCGCACCCCTTCGAAGGTCATCAGCACGGCGGCGAGCGCCACCACGACGATGAGCGTGTCGGCGACGCGCAGCAGGATGCGCATCTGCGTGACGTGCTTGCGCGCCAGCAGGTTGTCCGCCGCATCCAGCTTGAAGCGCCTCAGGTGGATCCGCAGCCATAGGTCGAGCGCGACCCGGACCGTCCATGCCGCGAGCAGGATGAAGCCGATTAGGAGGATGTGGCGGATGATCGCGACCTCTCGGTCCGAGATGGGCGCGAGGTCCGAGGCAATCGACAGGGCGACGATGACGAGGGCGAGGCTGAGCGGGCCGCGCAGGCTCGAGATCAAGCGATTCAGGAACAGGCTTTTCGGCTGAAGGAGCTTGACGCCCCACCGAAGGATGAAAACCCGGAACGCCCAGGCGAGCCCGACGGCGACGATGACGAGGCCGGCGACGACGACCCAGGCGGGAAGGGGATAGAAAGCGTCCATATGTCGATTGCCGGGAATTCCAATCAGCCGTCCGGCCTGCCTCGATCACGCGATGCGAACGGCGTCGGGATCGTTTTCCCGTCGAACCCCCTCTGTTCTCCTTCTGCTCCGGAGACCCTACACGATCGCTTCGGAAGGATCACCGGTGGATTTTGCACTGCACACGTCGGTGAAGCCGGCGTACCGTTTCGCCAACAGTGGCGAGGGGAGTTGTTCCCGCTTTGCGGGAGCAGACGCCGGCGCGAGCGGACTGCGCCAAGGCGGCGCCTCCCGGGAAGAATTTCTTGGCTCTGGGAATATTCGCTACAACCAACAGGACGATCGAGTGGATTGCGAGTTCGGATACGGCGGCCCGGAACATTCGTGCCCGTACAAAGTTGAAGATCGAGCGGTTTTCAGCGAGTCTGCCGGTGAACCCGCTCGACGAACCTCGAAAGAATCCCTCCCGTATGGCAACGAACCCGTTCACGACGGTCTCCGAACATGTCTCCGACGGCGCGTCCCGATGTTACCTGCCGTCATGGCTGGACGCTCAGCCGATCTGGGGTATCACGCTCCAGCTCTACGAGGTGAGGTCGAACCGCAACTGGGGTGTAGGCGACTTCTGCGACCTGATGACCGCCTGCGATATCGCGGCAGAAGCCGGCGCCGATTTCGTCGGCCTCAATCCACTCCATGCGCTCTTCATGGCCGATCCGGAACGGTGCAGCCCTTTCTCGCCCTCCAGCCGGCGTTTCCTCAATCCGATCTACATCGCCGTCGACGAGGTGGAGGGTTACATTCCCTCCGATGCCGTCTCCGGCAAGACGCGAACCCTGCGCGAGACGGATATTGTCGACTACCGCGAGGTCGCCGCGCTGAAGATGGCGGTGCTGCGCCGGATATGGACCGACCGCGCGGAAACACAGTCTTCCGGAACCCGCGACGCCTTCCGCCGCTTCTGCGAGGAGAAGGGCGAGCCGCTCAGGCTCCACGCCCTGTTCGAGGCGCTGTCGATGGAAATGGTCGCGCGCGGCTTCGCCAGCGGCTGGCGAGACTGGCCCGAGGAGTATCGCCATCCCGAAACAGCCGCGGTGGACGACTACGCTCGCGACCACGCGGAGGAGATCGATTTTCACCGCTGGCTGCAATGGCTCTGCGAGGAGCAGCTCGCGCAGGCAGCCGGCATTGCGCGCCGGGCGGGCATGCGCGTCGGTCTTTATCTGGACTTCGCCGTCGGCGAAGCGCCCGACGGGTCGGCGACATGGACGGACCAGAATGCCTACGTCATCGGAAAGTCGGTCGGCGCGCCGCCGGACTGGTTCAGCGCCTATGGTCAGGACTGGGGACTGACACCATTGTCGCCGGACGTGCTGGCCGCGACGGGATGCGCGGCCTTCGCGGCATCGATCGAGGCCTCGATGCGTCATGCGGGCGCTGTCAGGATCGATCATGCCATGGCGCTGCAGCGCCTCTTCTTCATCCCCGAAGGCCACCCTCCCGCCGAGGGCGAGTATGTTGACTTTCCTTTCGAGCAGCTGATGCGCACGCTTGCCGATCTCTCGCACGAGCGGCGCACCATCGTCATCGGCGAGGATCTCGGCGTCGTGCCGCCCGGCTTCCGCGACAAGATGGAGGAATGGAACGTCCTGTCCTACCGCATCGCCTATTTCGAGAAGAAGGATCGGGACTTCATACGCCCGAAGGACTATCCGCCGCTCTCCATCGCATGCCTGTCGACGCACGACCTGCCGCCGCTCCGCGCCTGGTGGCGCGGCGACGACATCCGGCTGCGGCAGGGCATCGGCGCGATCGACGAGAACATGGCGCACGACCAGGCCCGCGAACGCGCGGTCGAGCGGATCGCGATCATGGAGGCCCTGCAGGACGCGGGCGCGGCGAGCGACGAGGAGATCGCCCTGTTCGCCCGCTCGATCGAGAACCCCGAGGCCGACCTGCCGCTCGCCTTCTGGGCCGCGATGCACCGCTTTCTCGCGCTCACGCCCAGCCACCTGACCGCCGTGCGGCTTGCAGATCTAACCGGCGAAGACCGGCCGACCAACGTCCCCGGCACCGTGGAGAGCTATCCGAACTGGCGCTTCAAGGCCCCTGTTCCGCTTGAGGACCTTTCGCGCAGCGAACTCTTCCGGACCATCACCAGCGCCGTCGCGCAGACACGACCGAGATCCGCATGAGCATTCCGCGCGCCACCTACCGTATCCAGTTCCGCGAGGGAATGGATTTCGACAAGGCGGCCGCCCTGGCGCCCTATTTGCGGCGGCTTGGGGTGAGCCACCTCTATGCCTCGCCGATCTTCACGGCGGCGCGCGGCTCGACGCATGGATACGACGTCGCCGACCATAACGAGATCGATCCCGAACTCGGCGGCCGGACCGGATTCGACCGCCTCCTTGCGGCGCTGAAGGCCGAAGACCTGAAGCTCCTCCTCGACATCGTGCCCAACCACATGGCCGCGGCGGTGGAGAACCCCTGGTGGCGCAGCGTGGTGGAGTGGGGCGGGCAGAGCCCCTTAGCGGCGCATTTCGACATCGACTGGAGCACGAAGCTCACCCTGCCCCTGCTCGGCCGTCCCTATGACGTGGCAATCGCCGGCGGAGACGTCCGTCTCGACGTCCACCGCAACGGCGGATATATAGGCCTCGCCCTGGGCGACATGGTCCTGCCCATCCACCCCGGCTCCTACGAGGAGGTTCTTTCGGGCTTCGAGGCACCGGCCGCGCGCGTGCTCGCCGAGATCGCCGGGAGGGCCGGGCCGGATACGGATGAAAATTTCCATGAAGAGGTGCGCCGGTGCCTCGCCGGCGGCGACCTCGGGCCGGAACTCGAGCGTGCGTCGAAGGACCCGGCCTTTCTCGACCGGGTGCACGGTCAGCAACCCTGGGAACTCATTCACTGGCAGGAGGCGCGGCGGCGGCTGAGCTATCGCCGCTTTTTCGAGATCACCGGGCTCGTTGGCGTGCGCGTCGAAGATGGCGCGGTGTTCGACGACGTGCACCGGCTCACCTTGCAGCTCGTTCGCGACGGTGCAGTGGACGGTCTGCGCGTTGACCATGTCGACGGGCTCGCCGATCCGACCGGCTACCTCCAGCGCCTGCGCCGCGAGATCGGGCCCGACAGGTATCTCGTGGTCGAAAAGATACTCGAAGGCGAGGAAGTGCTGCCGCCTGAATGGCCGGTCGACGGAACAACCGGCTACGAGTTCATCGCGTCCGTCGCCGACCTTATCTCCGATGCCGGCGGCAGTGGTGCGCTGGCCGATGCCTATCGGGAAGTGTCGGGAGAACGGCTCGAACCGGACGAGATGGTCCGGCAGGCGCGCTCCGAAATGATCTACCGGAACTTCGAAGGCGAACTCGATGCGCTTGCCCGGCACGCGGCGGCGATCGCGCGCGGCGCGGACACATCCGTGCCCGGAGAGGCCGACTTCAAGCGCGCGATCGGCGAACTGGTCGTCGCCTTCCCGGTCTACCGCACCTACGGTGGCGCCCGGGGTTTGGGCGAAACCGACCGGCAGATCGTCGACAAGGCCGCGCAGAAGGCGGCCGCGGGCGCCGACGGACAAGTCGCGGCGGCGCTGGAAACGGTCGTCGCGATCCTGAAGGGAGAGACCGCGTCCGGTGGCAGCGGACACGCGGCAGTGTTCCGCGCGAAATTCCAGCAGGTCACGGGTCCGGTGATGGCCAAGGCCGTCGAGGACACGTTCTTCTATCGCTACAACCCGATGATCGCGCTCAACGAGGTCGGCGGCGACCCCTTGCATCCGTCGGGCGGGCCTGAGCGGTTTCACGCCCGCATGGCGGCCGCCGCGCGCCGCAGCGACCACAGCCTGCTCGCTACCGCAACCCACGACACCAAGCGCGGCGAGGACGCCCGCGCGCGTCTCTATGCCCTGAGCGAGGCGCCGGAACGATGGAGCGAAGGCGTGGCGCGGTGGCGGCGGCATCACGCGTCCATGATCCGCCAGGCGGACGGCGGTCCGGCGCCGGAACCGGCGGTCGAATGGCTGATCTACCAGGGGCTCGCCGGCGTCTGGCCCGACGATGCCGACCCCACGGATGCCGGGAGGCTGCGCTCGCTTGCGGATCGGGTCAGGCCCTATCTGGAAAAATCGCTGCGCGAGGCGAAGCTCCGGACGAAATGGACAGATGTGAACGAGCGGTACGAAGACGCGGTGAAGGATTACGTAGACCAGCTGCTGTCGCCGGAAAACGGCGAATTCCTGAAGAACTTCGCCGAGACGCTCGAACCTATCATCGCAGCCGGCCGGATCTACAGCCTCGTGCAGACCCTGCTGAAGCTGACCGCCCCCGGTGTTCCGGACGTCTACCAGGGCTCGGAAGACGTCGATCTCAGTCTGGTGGATCCCGACAACCGGCGGCCGGTCGATTTCGGCGCCCTCGAACGAAGCCTCGGCCGCGGCGGACGGCAGCCCTTCGACAGGCCTCCCCCGGGCCTAGCCGCCGCCAAGCAGGCGTTGATCGCGCGCGTCCTGTCGCTCCGCGCCGAGCGTCCTGCCCTTTTCGAGCGGGGCGGCTACGAGCCCGTCGAGGTCACCGGTCCCCGCGCAAAGCATCTCGCAGCATTTGCGCGGGAAAAGGGCGGCGATTCCGTCCTGGTCGCGGTCCCCCGGCTGATCCTGGAGGCGCCTCGCGCCGGGCTCGCGTTCGACCCCGAGTGGTGGAAAGAGACCTTCATCGACCTGCCGGAAAGCCTTGTCGGCAAACCACTGCGGAACCTCCTTACCGGGCAGCCGTGGACGGCGAGGAAAGTCCTGCAGGCCGGCGAGCTTCTGGTAAGAGCGCCAGTGATCCTCCTGGGAACATAACTTAAAGGGCCGACCCTCCGTGACCGGTCGTTGTCCTGGATTCGCGCCTGGCTGGTCCGTGCCGAAAGCCGGGGCTTCATCGGGTCCGCTCCATCGGCGGATCCGTCCGGCGCACCGCTATCCGTCGGGATCGAGCTCGATCCGACAGGTGAAGCCGCTGGCCGGGTAGTCGAGCCGGACGCGATCGTTGGCAGCGCGGAAGAGGCCCCGTTCGAGCAGCCTGGATCCGAAGCCGCGCCGCTCTGGCGGGATGACCGGCGGGCCGCCGGTCTCGCGCCAGTCGAGGGTCACACTTCCCGCCGCGCAGAGTTCCCAGCTGATGCGCACCCGCCCCATGGCGGACGACAGCGCTCCGTATTTCGAGGCATTCGTCGCAAGCTCGTTGATGGCGAGCGCCAGAGGGGCGACGCGTTTCGCCGGGAGGCCGACGTCGGGACCGTCGAGTTCGAACGCGTCCCGGTCGGTCGGCTGGAACGGCGTGAGAGCCGACAGGATCACTTCGCGCAGCGGCGCATCCGAGGTGCTGCCCTTCAGCGCAAGGTCGTTTCCGATCGCCAGTGCCCGCAGGCGCGAATTGAAGAGCTTCAGGGCCGCATCGATGGCGACCGTTTCGCGAAACGTCTGCTTGGCGATGGTCTGGATGATCGCCAGCGTGTTCTTGGAGCGGTGGTTCAGCTCGTCGGCGAGCAGTTCGAGCCTTTGCTCGCTCTCCTTGCTGTCGGTTATGTCGTAGAGGATGCCGATGACGCGCCTGCGCGAACCGTCCTGGCTCGGCGCGAACTGGCAGCGCAGCCGCAGCCATCGTGCCGCTCCGTTCGGCCACAGATAGCGGAAGTCGGACTGGAAGCGCATCTCGCCGCGCGCCATTGCCTGCGCGCCCTCCTCCTGGATACGCTCGCGCTCGCCGGGTGCATAGCGCGCGCGCAGTTCCTCCACCGTGGGGCTGGCATCCGCCGGGAAGCCGCATATCCGGTTGAGTTCCGGCGAGTGCTTCAATGTGCCGGTCGCCAGGTCGAGGTCCCAGATCGCCATCTCGGCCGCGTCCATGGCCAGACGCAGCGTCGCCTCACTCTCGGCGAGCGCGTCGTCGGCGAGCTTTTCATCGGTGATGTCCTTCAAGGTCCCGACGTACCGCACGGCCTGCTCGCGACCGTCGATCTCCTGGAAAATCGCCTCGCCATAAGCCTCGACCCAGCGCACCGCACCGTCGCTTGCCCGCCGGATGCGGTAACGGAATTCCTTCTGCTCCCGGATGGCAGGGTCCAGCGCGCGGCGGGCCATCGCGGAGGTACGCGGGAGGTCCTCCGGGTCGGTCACGTCGCTCACTTGCTGAAACGTTACCGGCCGATCGGGTGGAAACCCGCAGATCCTCTTCGCCAGTTCCGAATAGACGATTGTACCGGTCCTGAGATCCCAGTCCCAGATGCCGATGCGGGCGGCCTGGAGCGCTACTCTTACCGGCGGCGGAAGGTGGACCTCATCGGCATACCGGCCGTCGGGTATCAGGCTGTTCACTGCTCCCCCGCATCAGGCGCATCTGAATCCGCATGCGGACGGTTAGGCCGGCGCGGCGCCTTTTGTTGGCCCATCGGGCAGGCGCATCATTCAATCAGTCCGGACGCTCGTCAATCGGTTTTAGCCGGCTTGATGATCTTCGGCGAAATCCGGCCGTCCGGCACCCACCGTTCATCCTCACCCAATGAACCAGCGCCTGTGGTCTTCGAACACAGCGTAGAGTTTATCGTCGCGAAACGCGGTTGCGGTTTTCTTCCTCGGCCCAACCCTGCTTTTCAGCGCGGTGGAGGGCGATCTGAGAAGGTCGTCCATGGCGGTTTCCTCGCTGCCGTTTTCTGTCCGACCAGACCCATTGCGGAATGCTGCAGTTCCCACACCGCGCAGCGGCCTGGAACTAGGCGGCCCTGCCGCACGTTGCCTTTCGAAGAGATCGCATCGCTCTTGTCGGCTGGTTGGTCGGCTGAAGCGGGATGGACGAAGGGTCCATCCGACAATACCCACTCATGAAAGGAATTGACCATGGCCGCACCGCAGGTTCCGGAAACGAAGGCACGTCAGGGACGCAAGGGGGTGCCGGTTCTGATCGTTCTGGTCGCCGGTATCATCCTGGCGATGGGCGCCTGGTGGATCGCCGAGATCTACGGCGTCGCCATTGCGCCCGAACAGCCCGTCGCCGACGCCGAGCACACGATAGAAAATTGATACCCGGCACGCGTACAGCGAGGCGCCATGGAGGCGCCTCGCACAAGGCTGTTCGCGATATATGTGCTCGGCAATGCGACGCCTCGGGTCTCCTCACTGGGGTAGAGACTTTTGCGCAGCAAGGCCCAGATGACGAGGGCTGCCAGGATGAAAGGGCCGAGCCCTGCTACGAACAACCGAACATAATCCGAAAGAACCCCTCCACGACCATTCTATTCTTCACGGGGTTTATCAGCCCTGCCGTCCCCACTGCGCGCAGGGGCGGGCTCCGGCGGGGGCACGGCCACGGGCACTACATCCTTGCCCTCCCGCCTGGCTTTAAGCCATTCGGGCAGGAATTCGGCCGCCAGGCTCTTCAGATAGGAACTCATCGTCGCCTCCGTTGCCTTCCGACAAGGGCGTGTTCGCCTTCGCCTGTCAGGGGAACAAACTGTTACGCGCGCGGGTTCCCGTACGAACCGAGACGATCGCGGGAGAATTCAGATGACGGACAGAAAAGTTCAGCTTTCGAAGGATGCCAAACGGGAAAAGCGGAAGCCGGCTGTTTCCGCGACGGGTCCGCTGCCGGACGCCGGGGCGCTCGACGAGGACGACATCAAACGCGTCGACCTCGAGCTACGTTCGATCGGCGAAACCGACTGGCAGGACGAGGTCCCCGCGGACCGGGCCGGGATGCCGGACCGCAAGCGCGGCTGACCTGCCGGGACACCTTACGGAACCTCGCCCGCGAACCGTTGTTTCCTTCGGGTCGAGGGCTTGAGGGAGCAAAGACATGTCGAAGGCTGACGCCGGCAGCGAAGCAGGACGAGGACGCGAGGCGGAGTGGCCATCCGAGATCCCCGCCAAGGGCTGGAAGGATATCCTCTGGCGCGTGTGGAGCGAGATCACGGAAGACCGCGTGACGCTGATCGCCGCCGGCGCTGCGTTCTACCTGCTCCTGGCCCTGTTCCCGGCAATGGCCGCGTTCGTGTCTCTCTATGGATTCGTGGCCGATCCATCCAACATCGCCGAGCAGGTCTCGTTTCTGGGCGGGGTGTTGCCGTCAGGAGGCATGGAGCTGATCCAGGACCAATTGGAGAGCCTCGTGACCCAGGATAGCAGCGCGCTGAGCTTGAGCTTCGTCTTCGCTTTCCTGATCTCGTTCTGGAGTGCCAACAACGGGGTCAAGACGCTCTTCGAGGCGCTCAACGTCGCCTACGAGGAGAACGAAAAACGCTCCTTCGTCTGGCTCAATCTCGTCGCCTTCACCTTCACCCTGGGGGCCATGGTCATGGGGATCCTCATGATCGCCGTCGTCGGCGTCATCCCGGCGTTCCTGTCGATCGTCAATCTCGGCCAGTTCTCCGAGCAGCTGATCGCCATCGGGCGCTGGGCGCTCATGCTGGTGCTGATCGTGTTCGGCGTCTCGCTTCTCTATCGCTATGGCCCGAGCAGGGAGACCGCCAAATGGCGCTGGATCTCATGGGGAAGCGGCCTGGCGACGGTCGTGTGGATCGTCGCATCGATCGCATTCTCCTACTACCTGCAAAATTTCGCCAACTACAACGCCACCTATGGTTCGCTCGGCGCGGTGATCGGCTTCATGCTGTGGGCGTGGATCTCGGTCGTGATCCTCATCGTCGGCGCCGAGATCAACGCCGAGATGGAGCACCAGACGGCGCGGGATTCAACGACCGGCGATCCCCAGCCCATGGGCGAACGCGGGGCGACGGTCGCGGATACGCTCGGCCGTCCTGTGGTCGACTGAAGGCTGCCCGCCGGTTCCTAGGATGTCCTCTTTCCGGGCGCGCCTTTGCCGGTGCCGTTCCACGTCAGGTCGCCGAAGATGACGATGGCGCTGAAGAAGGCGAAGGCTGCGAGCACGGCGGTGACGACGATCAGGCTTTCGGTGGGCATGTCTTGTTCCTCCATCGATGATGTTTTCATCGATGGAGGAAACCGCGGGGGTCCACCTTGACCTGGATCAACCGTCGCGCGGCCCGACCTGGCCTCTATGCCGCGAAGCGCTGGGCATCGGCGCCATAGTAGTTGAGATAGCGGCCGGATATCCATTCGGTCGGCAACACGACGAAGACGTCGGTCGTGCTGAAATCATGGTCGATCACGCAGCCGTCGCCGAAACGCGCGCCCAGCCTCAGATAGCCCTTGATCAGCGGCGGCATGGCGGCCAGCGCGGAGCGCATGTCCACCGCCTCGATCGGCATGAGGTCCATGGAGCGGTAGCGCGAGGCGACCGCCCGCACGTCCCAGTCCGCGCCCGCGCGGGCGTTGTGGGCCAGGAAGGTCAATGCCTCGGCATGGCTGGCCGGAATGGTGCCGGGGAAGGAGGCGCAGCCGGTCATCACGTCGATGTCGTGCTGGCGGCAGTAGGCCCAAATGCCTTGCCAGAGGAGTTCCACTGTTCGCTTCGACCGGTATTCGGGCAGGACGCAGGAGCGGCCGAGTTCGAGGAAACGCCGCTCGGCATGGCGTGCCATCAGCGCTTCCAGTTCGAACTCCTCGTCCGAATAGAAACCGCCAGCCCGTAGCGCGCCTTCCTGCCTTAACAGGCGATACGTGCCGACGATCTGGCGATGGTCCGGACCGCCGATCGCCGTGTCGAAGACCAGGAGGTGGTCGCAGATCGCGTCGAACCGGTCGGCGTCGCGCTGTTCCAGCGCATGCACGTACTGGCGCTTTGCGCCGAGTTCGTCATAGAACACGCGGAAGCGGATCTCCTGCGCCGCGGCGATTTCGGAGGAATTGCGCGCAAGCCGGACTTCCATCGAGCCGAGTCGTCCAAGAAGGGCAGTCCTTCCGGGAGTTTCGTCGACTGCGATGGCGCTGGAGGGGGACGGGACGCACTGCGGAAACATGGCTGCCGACATGTGATTCTCCCTCGTCGCCAGAGTTCGCGGGCGATACGACCTCAGTGCTACAATAGGATGACAGCGCATTCCCCGCAACGTTCGGCCAAGGTCGACTTGGGCCGGCTCAGGCGGCAGCCTGATCCTGGACCGCCTCCAGGAGCGCATGCGGATCGAGCGGCTTCGTCACGAATCCAGTGGCGCCGTGGGCGAGAACGGTGTGCCGGGTGCTTTCCTGGCTGTCGGCCGAAAGCACCATGATGGGAATGGCCGGCAGGCCTTTTTCTTCCTCGTGCTTGCGGATGAGCGCGATGGCGTCGAGCCCGTCCATGACCGGCATGTGAAGATCCATCAGCACGACATCGATGGTCGCCCCCTCCCGCGAGGCGATCACCGCGTCGACGGCCGATTTCCCGTCGCCGACATGGATCACCCCGTAACCCCTCTTCTCCAGCACCGCGCGGGTCATCAAGGCGTTGATCTCGTTGTCCTCGGCGACAAGCACACTCGTGGCCTTGTCGCGCGGACGACGCCCGGTGGGCCGATGCGTGCGCAGGCTGTGCACCGAACCCTGCACGGGCGGCTCGACGAGGCCCTTCGTGAGGATGCGCAGCATGGTCGCGCCACGAACCGGCCTCGCGAGGAAGGTGGAGTAGCCCGCGCTTCGGTACTGGAACAGCTTGCCCCGATCGGTCGGGGCGATCAGGATGACAGCCTGGAAATCAGCATCCGAATGCTTGCGCAGCCGCGACAGCGCCGCGCCGTCGACACTCTCGATCGCGGCATCGATCAGGATCGCGGCGAATGCGCTCCTGCCGTCGGAAATGAGGTGTTCGGCGTCTCCCAAGGACCGCGCGACGCGAACCGCGCCGCCATTGCCGCGCAGCGTCATAGCCATGGCTTCCGCCTCGACGACGTTCTCGGACACGATCAGGATCGAACTTCCGCGCAACACGGCGCGCCGCTCCGTCGAAACCGGCGTCTGTTCCGGCAAGGGCAGTTCGAAGGTGAACTGGGATCCCTTGCCGATCTCGCTTTCGACGACGATGCGTCCCTTCATGGCGTCGGCGATGCGCTTGGAAATCGCCAGGCCCAGTCCGGCTCCGCCATGTTTGCGCGTGGACGTGCCGTCGGCCTGTTCGAATTCGCGGAAGATGCGGCCGATCTCGCCGGGAGTGAGGCCGGGACCGCTGTCGACGATGCCGAAGCGCAGGGCCGGCGCCTCGTCGTCGCGGCTGGCGGTGACGGTAACCAGAACGCCGCCTTCCTCGGTGAACTTCACCGCGTTGCCGACGAGGTTCAGCATGATTTGCCGCAGCCGTCCCGGATCGGCTTCGATGATCGCGGGAACCTCGGGATCGATGTGGCAGCCCAGTCCGATGTTCTTGGAGAAGGCGCGCGCCGCCATCAGCTCGACCACGTTCTCGACCAGTTCGCGCGGCGAGATGGACTGCGGCTCGAGCTCGAAGCGTCCGGCCTCGATCTTGGAAAAATCGAGCAGATCCTCGATCAGGGCGAGCAGCGCGTTCGCGGAGGTCGAGACGGCGCCGACATAGGTGCGTTGCTCTGGCGTCAGGTCCGTGTCGGCAAGCAGCTTCGCCATCCCCATGATGCCGTTCATGGGCGTCCGGATCTCGTGGCTGACGGTCGCCAGGAACCGGGACTTCGCCTGGCTGGCGAATTCGGCCCGCTCGCGCGCGGCGATCAGGGCGGCCTCGGCGCGCTTGCGCCCCGTGATGTCGCGCGCGATGGTCCGGTGTGACACGGTGCCGGTCGCCTCGTCGCGCACGGAGAGTTCGATCCAGGAGAACCAGCGGACCCCCGCGGCTGTCTGGATCGCGACGTCCGCCGACGTGAGGTGTTCACCGTCCGCGAAGGCGGCGTCCGGAACCACGCCTACCTCGACGCCCAGTTCCTCGAGCGTGCGCCCGGTGAGATCGCGCGGGTGGCGGTCGAACATCTCGGCAAAGACGCGATTGGTGTAGACGATCCGTCCGTCATGGTCGCGGTGCACCACCAGGTCGCCCAGCGCGTCGATCAGCCCGCGGAAACGCTCCTCGCTTTCGCGCAATTCCCACATGCGGTCGGCTAGGCTTTCGATCTCCTCGCGATTTCTCTCGGCCGCCTTCTCGGACAGGCGCATCTCGCGCCGGTCCTCGATGAGCACGCGTGCGAGCAGGGCTACGCCGGCCAGACCGGTCAGGAGCAGGCCGTAGCTCAGGAGACCCGGAGCGCCGCTGAGAAAGGAATATCCGGTCAGGACGAGGATAGCGGTCAGCATGACGAGATCGCCGATCGCGAAGCGGTCGCGTAGCTGCCGCAAGGAAGCTGGCGTTCGTGCGAGCCCGGTCCCTCCCGCGCCGATCGTGGCTGCGGGACGGATCGCTCTGGTGTTCGCGGTCCCCTGATCCGACGTCATGGCCGGACCCTAGGCGAACACGGATTAGAGAAGCTTTTGAGAGCCCGCTAAAACTTTAGCGATACCGGTCATTTCGCCATGTCGACGACGACCCGCCCGCGTATCCTGCCCTCCACGATGGCATGCGCGGCATCGACTATGCCGCCGAAGCCGATGGTGGTCGACAGCGAGGCCAGTTTCGCGCGGTCGAGGTCTCGCGCGAGCCGTCCCCAGGCCTCCCGGCGCAGGCTGAGGGGCGCCATGACGGAATCGATGCCGAGCAGGGAGACGCCCCGCAGGATGAAGGGCGCGACGCTCGCCGGAAGATCCATGCCCCCGGCCAGCCCGCAGGCGGCCACCGCGCCACCATAGGATGTCATCGAAAGAACGTTGGCGAGCGTATGGCTGCCGACGGCGTCCACCCCGCCGGCCCAGCGCTCTCGCCCGAGCGGGCGGGCGGGTCCCGACAGTTCGTCTCGCGCAATGACTTCCGCCGCGCCGAGATCCCGCAGGTAGTCCTCCTCCGACGTGCGCCCGGTCGATGCGACGACGTGGAAGCCGAGCCGGGAAAGGATGGCAATCGCTATCGAGCCCACGCCGCCAGCGGCACCGGTCACGATGACCGGACCCCGCTCCGGCGCGATGCCATGGCGTTCGAGCGCCATGACGCAGAGCATCGCCGTATAGCCGGCCGTGCCGATCGCCATGGCCTCGAAAGGCGTGATCTGCGGCGGAAGCTTCACCAGCCAGTCGCCTTTGACCCGCGCGAGCCCCGCATAGGCGCCGTGATGGGTCTCGCCGACCCCCCATCCGTTGAGGATCACCTGGTCGCCCTCGCGCCAGTCCACGTGCGAGGACTTGACCACCGTGCCGGCGAAGTCGATCCCCGGAACGAGCGGAAAGCGCCGGACCACGGGCGCCATGCCGGTGATCGCCAGCCCGTCCTTGTAATTCACCGTCGTCGCCTCGACGGCGACCGTGACGTCACCCTCCATCAGATCGTCTTCCGTCATCTCGGCGACCGCGACCGACTGCTTTTTGTCCTCGTCGCGCGTGACGAGAAGGGCCCTGAACGTTTCCGGCATGTCTTTTCCCAGCTTCGTTTCCTCTCGCCGACTGTGCTTCCGCGAGGGAATGTCGTCAACCACCGGGAGGCCGGTCGTCCGGGTTTCGCTCCACCGGCCGCCGCCAGGCAAGCAGTTCCTCGACCACGACCAGCAGAGCGCCGACCGTGATGAACGCGTCGGCCAGGTTGAAGACGGCGAACGACCAGTTCCCGACATGGAATAGGATGTAGTCCACGACATAGCCGAGGAGCGCGCGATCGATCAGGTTTCCAGCGGCGCCAGCCAGGACGAGCGCGAACCCCATTCGCGCGACGGCCTGGTGCGGCTCCGTGCGCGACGCGAGCCAGGTCACGAAGCCCATGACCGCGGCGGCCATGACGACCAGGAACAGGTTGCCCGACCCGGAAAACATGGAAAAAGCGATGCCGGTGTTGTGGATGCGAAAGAGCGAAAGCACCGGCAGGAGCTCGATCCGCTCGTGCATCTCCATGCCGGTCTCGACCAGATACTTGATCAGCTGGTCGAGCCCCACCGCCGCGATCGCGATCACCACGAGCAGAAGCGGACGTTTCATCATGCGCCGGCGGCCTCGAGCGACAGGGCCGAACGGCGCACCTCGTAGAGCATGACCCCGGTGGCGACGGCGAGATTGAGCGAATCGGCGCGCCCTGCCTGGGGGATGCGCAGCAGGCGGTCGCACGAGGCGGCGAGTTCCTCCGGCAGGCCCTGCTGCTCGTTACCCATGAGAAGCACCACGGGTCGGCCGGCATAGTCCACGCTGCGGTAATCGACGGAGCCCTTCAGATGCGTTCCCGCCAGCATTCCCTTGAAGCCTTGCCGCCAGGCGAGGAACCCTTGCGTCGACGTCCGCGCGACCGGCACGGCGAAGATCGAGCCCATGGTCGCGCGCACGGTTTCGATGGCGTAGGGATCGGTGGTCTCGCCGACGAGGATCACGCCCTTCGCGCCGACGGCGTCCACGGTTCGGATGACGGTCCCGAGATTGCCGGGATCGCGGACACGGTCCAGCGCCACCCAGACGTCCTGGCCGGACGGTTTCACCTCGCCAAGCGGCGTCCAGCGCTGCTCGAAGACGCCGACCACCATTTGCGGGTTGTCGCGGCGGGTGATGGCGGAGATCACCTTGTCGTTGACCTCGAGCACCAGCCCGCCCGCCGCCACCGTGCGCGCGGCGATTTTCTCGACCGCGGGATTGCCAAGCCCTGACTTCGAGAACACGAGCGTGCGGATGGTCCAGCCGAGGTCGAGCGCGTCGATGACGAGCTTCAGGCCCTCGGCGAGGAAGGCGTTCTGCTGGTCGCGAAATTTCTTCAGCGCCAGCGCCTTGATGTCCTTCACGATCGGATTGGCGAGGCTGGTGACCTCCTTGACCTGCCCGACCCGATGTCCGCTTCGCTGCCCGGAATTCATGCGCCTACCCATCTGGAGAACAGCGACGTGGAGAGCGCGCGGCCCGCCGCCTTCTCGCGGATGACGAGTTCGCCCGATTCGACGCGCCCGCCCATGCCCGCGAAACTGTCGCGCATCAGCGCGTGGATGGCGAAGAAGGACGCCCGGATCGAATAGGCCGTGAGCACCACCGCCAGCGGCCGGTCAGTCAGGATGGAGCGGGCGAGGTCCACCATGTCGGGCAGATCCTCGAAGAGCTGCCAGACTTCGCCCTTCGGTCCGCGCCCATAGGCCGGCGGGTCGAGGAGCACGATGTCGTAGCGGCTGCCACGGCGCTCCTCGCGCTCGGCGAATTTCTTGGCGTCCTCGCAGATCCAGCGGATCGGCCTGTCTCCGAGCCGGGCGACCTCCTGGTTCTCGCGCGCCCAGCCGATCGCCTTCTTCGAGGCATCCACATGCGTCACCTCGGCGCCCGCGCGCGCGGCGACCAGGGAGGCAATCCCGGTATAGCCGAAAAGGTTCAGCACCCTCACCTGCCGCCCGGCACCGCGGATCAGCGCGTCCATCTGGCTCCAGTGCGAGGCCTGTTCGGGAAAGACGCCAACATGCCGGAACGAGGTGAACCGGCCGAGATAGTCGATGCCGTCATGCCGCATCGGCCAGGTCTCGCCGAGCACGGCCTTGGGAAAGCGCCAGCGGCCCATGCCCTCCTCGTCGGTGTCGCCGGTGAAGATCGCGTCGACGTCGTTCCAGTCCGCCTCCGGCAGGGCACGGGCCCAGATCGCCTGACCTTCGGGCCGCACGATGCGGTAGGGACCGTACCGTTCCAGCTTTTCGCCGCTGCCCGAATCCAGCAGGGCATAATCCTCGTTGGGGGTGACTTCCAGGATGAGCGGAACCGTCTCGGCGGGCAGCGTACCGGAGCGTCTTGCGCGCGGCTTGACCGCCTGTGCCGCCTCGGGATTCGGCCTCGTCGCAGCGGGAGCGGAGCCGAGTCCATGCGACGGGGCTGCATCGCCCGACCGCCGACGATCCCGGCCGGCCGCATTCGGCCGCGGCCGCGCGTCGCGGCGCTTTTCGCGCGGGGGCTTCACGGCCTTGCCTCGTTCTGAAACATCGCGCGCTTCTGCCATAGCGCCGCAACAGGCGCAACGCGGTCGAGGCTCAGCGATCCGGTCCCGCCGGTCCATCGACCGCCCGGTAGACTGCGATGCCCGCCGCGAGGTCCTCCAGCGCGGCGCCGACGGACTTGAAGAGGGTGATCTCGCCCCCGGTTTCGCGCCCCGCCTTCTCGCTCCGGGTCAGGCCGAAGAGATCGGAGACGATGGCATCCTTCGACAAGGCGCCAGATGCGAGCGGCTGGACGATGTCTCCCGCTTCCTTCGTAGCGCCCGCAAGGGTATCGACGAAGACGCGCGCGCGCCGGATCGCCTCGTCGTCTGCCTCGCGCATCGCCGGCGTGAAGCCGCCGACCAGATCGACATGCGTACCGGGACGGAGATGGCGGCCCTCGATCAGGGGGTCGGTCGAGATGGTGGCGGAGGAGATGATGTCGGCGCGGCCGATCTCCTCGGCGAGGTCCGTCACCGCCGTCGCGTTCAACCCCTCGGCTGAAAGCGCTTCGGCCACCCTGCCGGCATTGGCCGGAGTCCGGTTCCAGATGCGGATTTCGTTGATCGGCCTGACCGCCGAATGCGCCTTGGCAAGGAACGGCGCGAGCGCTCCCGCGCCGATCACCAGCAGCCGCGACGCGTCCTCGCGCGCCAGGTAGCTCGCCGCGAGCGCCGATGCGCAGGCGGTCCGCCATTGCGTCAGCCGCTGGCCGTCGATCAGCGCACGCGGTTCGCCGGTCCTGCCGTCCAGCAGGAGATAGAGCCCCATGACCGCGGGTTTGCCGATGGCATTATTGTCAGGGGAGACGGTGACGATCTTCACCCCGACGAAGCCGCCGTCAGACGTTCCGGCGCGCTGGAAGTCGTTCCAGGCCGGCATGAGGAGCAGGGTGGAGGAGGCTCCGTCCGGCCGTTCGATCGTATGGTGGTGTCGCACAGGCTGGACCGCGCCGTCCCGGAACGCTTCGCGCAGTGTCTCGATCAGACCTGCGAAATTCAGGACGCGGTCGACCTCGCCGGCGTCGATCATGCGCATGGAGGGCTCCGGCGATGCGCTGCGCGCTCAGCCACGCGGCGCGGGCACGCCGGTGGTGCCGGGGGCGGCATTGCGCTGCGCCTCTGTAGCCGGTGCGGCGCGCTGCTGGTTCAGGAGATTGTGCACCTCGCGCCGCTGCACGCGCGCTTCCTTTCGGTAGCGACCCTGCCGCATCCATGTCGCGAGACTGCCAATGATCATGCCGACGATCAGAGCGAGGAACAGCATCACGAACAGCGGCAGTTGGATCGTCAGCGCCATGTTGCCCGGATTGAACGGATCGAGCGTGAAGGCCGTCATCTGCCGGTTGGCGACGGCCAGCGCGATCAGGATGATGGCGACCGGAACGACGATGACGATTAGAACGACCCTGTTGAGCATTCGCTATCCGTTTTTTCTTGAAGAAGCAGCCGTGGCTACTTCATGTTGAGGCGCTCGCGAAGTTCCTTCCCCGTCTTGAAGAAGGGGATCCACTTTTCCTCGACCTCAACGGACTCGCCCGTCCTGGGGTTGCGCCCGGTCCGCGCCGGTCGGTTCTTGACCGAAAAGGCGCCGAAGCCCCGCAACTCGACGCGGTTGCCCTCCGCGAGCGCTTCCGTGATCTCCTCGAAGATCGCGTTGACGATGTTTTCCACGTCGCGCAGGAAGAGATGCGGATTGCGGTTGGCGATGCTCTGGACCAGCTCGGATTTTATCATTGGCAGGATTCCTCTCGTGCCGCGAAATCCTTGTTTCCGCTGGCATTATCAATCGCGCCTGGCAGCCGTGTCAGGTTGCCAGAGCGACAGCAGACCGTCAAGGAAGATACGATCACCACCGAGGTCGCGGATAAGGTCCGCGCCGGAGGAAGGCAGGCCGATCGCGCTTGCGATCGCGCGCATGATCGACTGCGCGAAGAGGAAGTTGCCGGAGCCCTTCTTCTTCCATTCGATGACCTCCAGATCGGGATCGACCCCTTGCTCCTTGAGCCATTCGATCGCGACGTCCTCGCCGCCGACCGCATCCACGAGCTTGAGCTTAAGCGCTTGCCGGCCGGTGAAGACGGAGCCGTCGGCCAGCGCCAGCACCTCCTCGCGCGACAGCGGACGCCGCTCGGTCACCAGCCCGACGAACCAGTCGTAGGAATCGAGGATCATGGCGCGGATCATTTGGCGCTCCGGCTCGGTCGTCGGATTGAACGGCGACGGTTCGGCCTTCAGAGGCGACGACTTGATGGATTCGAGGCCGATGCCAAGCTTTTCCATCAACCCCGTCAAATCCGGATACTGGACGAGGACGCCGATGGATCCGACGATCGAGGACTTGCGCGCCACGATATGATCGGTCGCGCTGGCGATCATGTAGCCCGCCGAGGCGGCCAAAGTGCCGACCTGCGCCGTCACGGGTTTCTTTTCCGCCAGGCTCCGGACCGCCTCGAAGATTGCCTCGCCGCCGGCGGTCGTTCCGCCGGGGGAATCGATGGTCAGGATGACCCCCTTGACTGCGTCGGCCTTGCCGATGCGTTCCAGCCGGTCGATCAGTTCTTCGTCCTCGACGATGGTGCCCTCGATGCTCACCTGGGCGATGTGGTTGCGGCCCGTTCCCGGCACAGCGTCGCCGAACGCCCAGTAACCGAAGATGGCAATGGCGATCGCGGCGGCGATAAGCGTCGCCACGCGCCAGAAGGTGAGTTTGCGCCGCAACCGGCGGCGGTCGATGATGTCGTCGGCACGAAGCGCCATGGGTTTCCTCGCGGGAACGATGAAATGGTCTGCCGCTTCTAGCGCTTCCCGAGGCGATTGGAAACGCCGGCGGCGTGCCCCATCCGCCGGTCTGCGATGGCCAGTAGGCTGATCGCGGGTCGCGCGGGATTGCGATTAATCCAAAAATCACCATATTGCAGTGCAATGGGGCCTGTAGTCGGACCGAATGCGTCCGATAATTCGACCTGTTGCCGCGGCAACGGGAACCATGAGGCTCATCCGGCACGACATGGCAACGAACACGGCTCACTACGCTCAGTATCGCCCGAGCCCGCAAGGCGGAGCCGTGGACACGTCGTCGCAAGGCCGCGAAACCGCCTTCGCCGGTGCGTTGCGTCATTCGCGCAGGGTGCGGCTGTTCAAGATCCTGCTGCCCACCCTGGCGGTGCTGCTCGCAGGCGGCTTCGCGATCTATTCCTATGTCCTTTCCCCGGCGGGGATTTCGATCGACATCGTCGGGTCGGGTATCGCCGACGGCAAGCTCGTCATGGCCAATCCGACCATGAACGGCTACACCAAGGAAAATCTTCCCTATTCCATGAAGGCCAGGCGAGCCATCCAGGATCTGTCCATGACGGGTGCCATCAAGCTCGAGGGGATCGATGCCAAGGTTCCGCTCTCGTCCGACTCCTGGGCCGTCATCAGTGCCGATGGCGGGCTCTACGACGACGAGGGACGCACCCTCGATATCAACACGCCTGCGACATTCACCACCTCCGACGGTCTGACGGCGAAGTTCAAGTCGGCATTTCTCGACATGGAAGCGGGAGAACTCAGAACCTCCGACCCCGTGGAAATCGTCCAGGGCGGGTCCCGCATCACCTCCGACAAGTTCCAGGTTCTTGAAAGAGGAGACGTTTTCCTCTTTGAGGACAGGGTCCGGATGAAGATCGATCCGCGCGAAGTAGAGAACGAAGAGTCGGCGGCTGGCGCCGGGAAAACGGGGAACTAGGATGACGCGCCATTTCCGCGCCCTTGCCGCACTCTTCGCGGCCATGATCGGCTGCTCGGCCGCCATGGCCCAGGGCGAGAGCCGCTTCACGGGATTGAAGCTCTCCGGCGACCAGCCGATCCAGATCGAGAGCGACAAGCTGGAGGTTCGCGATGCCGACGGCCTCGCGATCTTCACCGGCAACGTCAACGTCGTGCAGGGCGAGACCTTGCTCAAATCGACGCGGATGAAGGTCTACTACGCCAAGAAAGGCGAAGGGGACCAGCAGGCGCCCAGCGGCGAGTCGATGCAGAGCATCGAGCGGATCGAAGTGGACGGGAAGGTCTACGTCAAGACCCAGACCCAAGTGGCGACCTCCGACCAGGCGGCCTTCGATATGGCGACCGACACCTTGACCATGTCCGGCAAGGAGGTCGTTCTCTCCGACGGCCCCAACGTCATCGTCGGCTGCAAGCTCACCGTGCTGATGAGCACCGGAGAGGCGACGCTGGACGGGTGCGGGAAGAAGAAGGGCTCGGGCCGGGTGAAAATGCTCCTGCAGCCGAGTTCGCGGTCGCAGTAGGGCGGCCTGGAGTGTCGTTTTTCTCGCGCAGATCCGCCAGCGTCCCCGCCGCCGCCACGACACCGGCGGCCAAGCCGGATCGTGAGAAGCTGAAGGGCACGCTGATCGCTCGCGGCCTGTCCAAAAGCTATCGCGGCCGCACCGTGGTGAGCGGCGTCTCAATCGGCGTGCGCGCGGGCGAGGCCGTCGGCCTCCTCGGACCTAACGGCGCAGGCAAGACCACCTGCTTCTACATGGTCACCGGCCTCGTGCCCGTCGACGAGGGCACGATCGAGATCGACGGTTTCGACGTCACTACGATGCCCATGTACAGGCGCGCCCGCCTCGGCATCGGCTATCTGCCGCAGGAGGCCTCGATCTTCCGAGGCCTCACGGTCGAGCAGAACATCCGCGCGGTGCTCGAGGTCGTCGAGAAGAACCGCAAGCGGCGCGAGGAAAAGCTGGACGAGCTGCTGGAGGAATTCCACATCTCGCACCTGCGGAAGTCGCCAGCAATCGCGCTGTCGGGCGGCGAGAGGCGGCGCCTGGAAATCGCCAGGGCCCTGGCGTCGAACCCGAGCTTCATGCTGCTCGACGAGCCCTTCGCCGGCATCGATCCCATCGCGGTCGCCGACATCCAGCAGCTCGTGCGGCATCTGACCGCCCGCGGCATCGGTGTCCTGATCACCGATCACAACGTCCGCGAGACGCTGGGGCTGATCGATCGCGCCTACATCCTGCATGCGGGCCAGGTCCTCACGCATGGCCGGGCCAACGACATCATCAGCAATCCCGACGTGCGGCGCCTGTATCTCGGCGAGGCGTTCTCGCTCTGACCCGCCTGCACCATCCGCCTTTGATCTTCCCCTGAAACCGTTCGGTAAGCGCCGCCTGATAGCTTGGCCTTGACAAGCAAAAGCCGGGCCAGTTTCTAATGCGGCTGGACGGTTGGTCCGCAAGGACCGGGTGTGGGGTACAGGGTAATCAGTATGGCGCTCGCAGCGAAACTCCAACTGCGGCAATCGCAGGCGCTCGTCATGACGCCGCAGCTGATGCAGTCGATCCGGCTGCTCCAGTTCACGCATGCCGAACTTGAGCGCTTTATCGACGACGAGATCGAGCGCAATCCGCTTCTCGAGCGTCGCGCCGACGAGGACGACCGGCCGGAGCCCGAGGCAGAGCCCCCCCCAGAGCGCGAGGCGGACGGCGAGACCGATTGGTTCGCCTCCGATCTCGACCACAATGCCGAAAGGCTCGCCGACCGCCTGGATTCATCGCTTGAGAACCTCTATCCGGATGATCCTGGAACCCGCGACCGGCTCAGCCCCGACCTTTCGCTGACGTGGAAATCGGCCGCGGGATCAAGCGGCTCGGGCGGCGACGGCGGTTTCGACCTCGAGGACGTAGCAGCCGCCGCCGTCACTCTGCGCGATTCCCTCACCGAGCAGATCGCCTTCGGTTTCGCGGAGCCGGTGCACAGGATCATCGCGTCGGAACTGGCGGACAGTCTGGACGATTCAGGGTATATTCGCGACGATCTGGCCGAACTTGCGCTGCGCCTGGGAATCGACCGCTCTTTGCTTGAAACGGTCCTGATCGGCTGCCAGAACTTCGACCCGCCCGGCCTGTTCGCCCGCAACCTCTCCGAATGCCTGGCAATCCAGCTCAAGCGGCTGAACAGGCTCGATCCCGCGATGCAGGTGCTCCTGAACAACCTCGACCTCCTGGCGCGACGCGATTTCGTCGCCCTGCGGCGCCTCTGCGGGGTGGACGAAGGCGACCTGATCGACATGCTGGGGGAGATCAAGGCGCTCGACCCGAAACCGGGTGCCGGTTTCACCGGGCAGGGAGCCGAGACGATCGTGCCAGACGTGGTCGTGCGTCCCGCCCCGGACGGCACCTGGGCCGTGGAGCTCAACCCCGACACCCTGCCACGCGTTTTGGTCGACCAGACCTATCTGGCGCGGATCTCGTCCGGCGCGCGGTCCCCGGCCGACAAGGAATTCCTGTCCGATTGCATGCAGAGCGCAAGCTGGCTGACGCGTAGCCTCGACCAGCGTGCCCGCACCATCGTCAAAGTTGCGTCCGAGATCGTTCGGCAGCAGGACGCCTTCCTCATGAAGGGCATACGGCATCTGCGTCCGCTCAACCTGAAGACGGTGGCCGAGGCGATTCAGATGCACGAATCGACGGTCAGCCGCGTCACCGCGAACAAATACATGCAGACGCCGCGCGGCGTCTTCGAACTCCGCTTCTTCTTCACCGCCGCAATCGCCTCGGCCGAAGGCGGCGACGCACATTCCGCCCAGTCCGTCCGCCATCGCATTCGCCAGATGATCGACGAGGAAAAACCCTCTGATGTGCTCTCCGACGATGCGATCGTCGACGTTCTGAGGAAAAGCGGCATCGACATCGCGCGCCGTACCGTCGCCAAGTACCGGGAGGGCATGAACATTCCGTCCTCGGTGCAGCGGCGGCGGGAAAAGCGGGCGATGGCCGGCGCGATGTAGACATGGGCTGGTCCGGCCGTCTTTGCCGCTGCGGAAACCCTCAGGCGACTTGCTTCGCGTTGACAAAGCAAATCGAAGTTCCTAGAAGCCGCCCACCCGCGGACCGGCGTGCTGCGCCGTCCGGCAACATCGGAACTCGCGCCGGAACCTGGCGTTACGTCGCCGCACGTGCTTGTGCCGGGCGGTCGCAGGTATAAACTCGGTAGCGTCACACACCACGGCAGGAAAGGTCGGTTTCGAGATGGGCCTGCGTATATCCGGCAAGCAGATGGAAATGGGTGAGGCGTTCCGCACCCGAATCGATCAGAGGATCGAGGAAGCGATCTCGAAATACTTCGATGGGGGGTTCTCCGGCCACGTCACTGTGGAAAAGTCCGGGTCGCGCTTCTCGGCCGACTGCATGATCCATCTGGACACGGGGATGGCGCTTCAGGCCGAGGGGAAGGCGCTGGATCCGCAACTTGCGTTCGACGCGGCCGCCGACCGCATCGAGAAGCGGCTGCGCCGCTACAAGCGCCGCCTGAAGTCGCATCAAGCTGCATCGCCCGAAGAGGCGATCTGGACCGACATTCCCTACAGGATCGTTGCCGCGGTTGCAGAAGAGGAGGAGGAAGTCGCGGAGGACTACGCCCCGACCGTCGTCGCCGAGACCTCGCTCGTGCTCAAGACCATGAGCGTGGCATCCGCCGTCATCGAACTCGACACCAAGGACAGCCCGGTCTACGTGTTTCGCAACGCGGGGACGGACACGATCAACATCGTCTACCGCCGGGCCGACGGGAACATCGGCTGGATCGATCCATCCGCCGTGGCATCGAACGGATCCTAGAGCCTCATCGCATTTCTCGGCCTGTTGGGGACGGCCCCGCGGTGGCACAAACTAAGGACGCGAAGCAATGGATCTGAGCGATCTGATCGACGTTCCGGCGATCATGCCGGCCTTGAAGGCCAACTCCAAGAAGCAGCTTTTGCAGCTCATGGCCGAGAAGGCGAGCGAGATCACCGGGCTTGCAGAACGCGAGATATTCGACACCATCCTCCAGCGCGAGCGGCTCGGCTCGACGGGTGTCGGCAATGGCATCGCCATTCCGCATGGAAAGCTGCCCGGAGTGAAAGAGATCACCGGCGTCTTCGCGAGACTGGACCATCCGGTGGAATTCGAGGCGCTCGACGATCAGCCGGTCGACATCGTCTTTCTGCTGCTTGCGCCCGAGGGTGCGGGTGCTGACCACCTGAAAGCCCTCTCCCGCATCGCGCGGGTCTTGCGGGATTCGGAGACTGTCGCAAAAATCCGCGGCACGAAGGATGCTGCCGCGATTCATACCTTCCTGGCATCGACCCCGGCCTCGCACGCCGCCTGAACGGGTGCCAGGCCGGTGTCCTGCGGCCGTCAGTGGATGCTGACTGCCGTGAGGTCGTTCTGCATTGCGGCCCCGAGCGCGCTGTCGCGCTCGTCCGTCAGCAGGATGGGCTGGCCATTGGCCGCGAACAGCGCCCAAAGCTCAAGGCCGGGTGCAATCTCCGGCATCCCCGGAAAGCGGCCCTTCAGTTCCTCGCTCTTCACCTTCTTGAGGTAGGCGAGCGCGCCTTCACCCAGATGGGCGAACTGGTCCGCCGTCATCGTGGAAATCCGTTCTTGTTCAGTCATTTCAAGCCTCCTTGCCGAGGGCTGCCAACATGCCAACCCGCGTTCGAGCTAAGGGTTCCGTTCAGTCTTTCACCGATATGTTTATTTTCCGTACCAGCCTTTCAGGCTGGGGACGGTCGAGATCGACGGAGAGGAGCCCGTTCTTCAGTTCCGCTCCCACCACCCGCATGCCATCGGCAAGAACGAAGGAACGCTGGAACTGCCGCGCGGCGATGCCGCGATGCAGGTATTCGCGCTCGACGTCGTCCGTCTGCTTGCCACGGATTACCAGCTGGTTCTCCTCGGTCGTAACCTCGAGGTCGTCTTCCGAGAACCCCGCCACCGCCAGTGTGATGCGGAGCCGCTCACCATCGGCGTCGGTCCCGCGGAGCCGTTCGATGTTGTAGGGTGGATAACCGTCGCCGGTCTTGGCCACGCGTTCGAGCGTCTTTTCCATG
The DNA here is from genome assembly GCF_040839445.1 of Aquibium pacificum. Lineage (NCBI taxonomy): Bacteria > Pseudomonadati > Pseudomonadota > Alphaproteobacteria > Hyphomicrobiales > Phyllobacteriaceae > Aquibium > Aquibium pacificum. The sequence goes on from NZ_JBDPGJ010000002.1 coordinate 376,265, forward strand.
GCATCGAACCCGAGCAGGAGCGGGCTCGAAAAGGGCGTCATGCGCGACATCTGTATTTGGTCCTCCTAAGAGCGACGTGGAAAGCGGAAAAACCCGGATGGCATTCTCCCGCGTGCCACTGATATGGTCCGCCGCTTCATGAAGTTCAAGCGGTTGCAGGAGTTGGCCATGGGTGCCCCGCGCAAGATCATCATCGACACTGATCCCGGCCAGGACGACGCCGTCGCCATCCTGCTGGCGCTTGGAAGCCCCGAGCTCGACGTGCTCGGCATCACCGCGGTCGCCGGCAATGTTCCGCTGGCGCTGACGGAAAAGAACGCGCGCAAGATATGCGAGCTCGCGGGCAGGCCGGAGACCAGCGTGTTCGCCGGATGCACGCGACCGCTGGTGCGGCGGCTCGTCACCGCCGAACACATTCACGGGCGCACCGGGCTCGACGGTCCCGATCTTCCCGAGCCGGCAATGCCGCTCCAGGAACAGCACGCGGTCGACTTCATCGTCGAGACGCTGCTGGCCGAAGACGAGAAGGCCGTCACGCTCTGCACGCTCGGACCGCTCACCAACATCGCCGCGGCGCTAAACCGCGCGCCCGAGATCGCGCCGCGCATCCGCGAGCTCGTCTTGATGGGCGGCGGCTTCTTCGAGGGCGGCAACGTCACGCCGGCGGCGGAATTCAACATCCATGTCGATCCGCACGCTGCAGAGATCGTCTTCAAAGCCGGCATCCCGCTCGTCGTCATGCCGCTCGACGTTACCCACAAGGCGCTGACGACCGCCAGAAGGGTGGAGTCGTTCCGCGCGCTCGGTACCCGCGTCGGGATCGCGACAGCGGAACTGCTGGAATTCTTCGAGCGCTATGACGAGGAGAAGTACGGCAGCGACGGCGGACCGCTGCACGATCCCTGCGTGATCGCCTATCTCATCCGTCCCGACCTTTTCGGGGGCCGCTTCTGCAACGTCGCGATCGAGACCGCGTCCGAACTCACCATGGGCATGACGGTGGTGGACTGGTGGGGCGTCACCGGCCGCGAGAAGAACGCCATGGTGATGCGCGACGTCGATTCCGACGGCTTCTTCGACCTTCTGACGGAACGCCTTGGCCGTCTCTGAGCGACGTCGGCTCCGAAATTCCTACCCAGCGGCCTTCAACGCCTCCAGCACGTCGGAGCGCAACGGTATCGCTGGCTGCGCGCCGGGCTTCAGGCAGGCGAGCGCGCCGGCCACCGCGGCAAGCTTCAGCGCGGCGTTGAGCCCCGCCCCTTCGGCCAGTCCCGCGCCGAGATACCCGCAGAACGTGTCGCCCGCCCCGACCGTGTCGACGGGCGTGATGGGTATCGAGGGCACCGAAAGCTCGGCGCCGGGCGAAGCGGCAACCGCGCCCTCCCCGCCGAGCGTCACCACGATCGTCCTGCCGGTGGTGCCGGCGAACGACCGCATCTTGCCGACACGATCGGCGCCGGTCAGACCGAGCGCGCCCGCATAGTTTTCGAATTCCGTCTCGTTGGCGACGACGATGTCGGCTTCGGTGAGCAGGGAAACCGCGTCGGCGCGGAAAGGCGCGGTGTTCAGGATCGACACGGCCCCTGCCTTCCGGGCAGCGCGGAGCGCAGCTTCGACCGTCGAAATGGGGATCTCGTGCTGGAGGAGCACGACGTCTCCCTTTTCCATCATGGCCTTGCCGACGTCACCCGGCAGGACGGCGGCGTTGGCGCCCGGCGCGATGGCGATCATGTTCTCGCCGTCTGCGCCTACCAGGATAAGCGCCACGCCGGTCGCCGCGTGGGAGACATGGACGCCGGAAAGGTCGACGCCGCCGGCGCGCAGCAGGGTCAGCGCCTCCTCGGCGAAGGCATCGCTTCCGACCGACCCTATCATGCGGACCTCTGAACCCGCACGCGCGGCCGCGAGCGCCTGGTTGGCGCCCTTGCCGCCCGGAGCGGTCGAGAAGCGGTCGCCGCTGACCGTCTCTCCGGCGTGGGGAAGACGGTCGACCGTGGTGATGAGGTCGAGATTGATGGAGCCGATGACGATGACCACGCGTGCCTCCCGGACGTTGCGGAGGCACGCTAGACGATTTGGGCCGCAGATTGAAATGGCAAGGCTGGCGCTATCCCGCCATCCGGCCCGCTTCCCATCCGAGAATGGCGCGCTTGCGGGTGAGGCCCCAGTGATATCCGGTCAGTGCGCCGGATTTTCCCACCGCCCGGTGGCACGGGACCACGAAGGAAACCGGGTTCGCACCGATCGCGGCGCCCACAGCGCGGCTGGCCTTCGGCGCGCCGATCTCGGCGGCGATGCGCGAATAGGGCTTGGCGTGTCCCAGCGGTATCTTCAGAAGCGCCTCCCAGACCCGAACCTGGAAATCGGTTCCGATCAGCACCACCCGCAGGGGTTCCTCGCCCCGCCAGCGCGCCGGCTCGAAGATGCGGGCGGCATAGGGCACCGTGGCGGACAGGTCCTCGACATAGGTGGCGTTCGGCCAGCGCCCGGACATGTCGGCGAAGGCCGCCTTCTCCTCGCCCGCGTCGCAGAAGGCAAGCCCTGCCAGGCCCCGGTCGGTCGCCATGACGAGCGCGATACCGAAGGGTGAGACGTGGTAGCCGTAGCGGATCGTCAGCCCCGCCCCGCGCGACTTGTAGTCGCCCGGCGACATGGCCTCGTGCGTGACGAAAAGGTCGTGCAGACGGCCCGGACCGGACATGCCGAGTTCGAGCGAAGTTTCCAGGAGCGGCAGGCCCTCGTCGAGCAGCCGCCTCGCATGATCGAGCGTGACCGCCTGGAGGAAGGCTTTCGGCGACAGCCCCGCCCAGCGTGTGAACAGCTTCTGCAGACCCGTGGGCGTCTCGCCCACTGCCTCGGCAAGCTCTTCGAGCGAGGGCTGGTCGCGGTAGTCGCGGCTGATCTTCTCGATCACCTTCCGCACGATCTCGTAGTCGCCGAAATCGGCGGCATGCGCGGCAGGCGTGATGTCTTTCTGCAGGATGGCGGTCTGGGCGTTCATGGCGTTGTCTCCTTGACCGCGACTATCGCGCGAACCGGAAACCCTCTCCACCCGAAACTTGCCTATCCCGGATCAGCGCGACTTCGCCGTCGCGAGCGCCTGCCCGAAGGCGGTCGCGAAGCTCTCGCGGTCGTCGGGATTGAGGAAACTTCCGATCGTGACATCGCGGCCCTGTCCCTCGACGGCCATCCGCGTGATGCCGATCTCGTTGTGGCGGGACACGGCGAACTTCGCCCAGAACGGGTTGAACAGATGCGTCTCGCCGCGCCCCGAAGGCGCAATCTTTCGGATGTCCAGCCGCGTGCGGGTAACGGTCACCTCCTCGCGGGCGCGCGCCGCGCGATAGTTCATTTTGAACGCGAAGTAGACGAGGAGCACGTCGAGGCCGAAGAAGCCAACGATCGGCCATGCGCCGATCGACCAGAAAAGCAGGCCGATCGCGAACGAGATGATACCGATGACGCCCATGAGAATGGCGAAACCCCTGGGGCCGAGCGAACGATGCGGCGTCAGCAGCGCGCTGAAAATCGGCTCGTCCGCGGCGTTTGTTTCGTCCATGACAGGAATTATAGAGAGCGGATGCAAAAGCCCAAGGTCAAAAACGCCGCACCGCGCATCACGGGAAAGACCTCCGCGAAGAGGCGGCGCAAGTGCGCCTATTCGCCCGAGGAAGTCCGCGAGATGTTCCGCCGGTTTGCCGTCCAGCGGCCGGAACCGCAGGGCGAACTGGAGCACGTGAACCCCTTCACCCTCCTTGTCGCGGTGGTGCTGTCGGCGCAGGCGACCGATGCCGGCGTCAACAAGGCGACGCGCGCGCTCTTCGCCGTCGCCGACACACCGCAAAAGATGCTGGAAATCGGAGAGGACGGGGTCGGCGAATACATCCGAACGATCGGGCTCTGGCGCAACAAGGCGAAAAACGTCATTGCCCTGTCGCAGGCGCTGATCCGCGACTATGCGGGAGAGGTACCCGGCGACCGGGACCTGCTCGTGAAGCTCCCAGGCGTGGGGCGCAAGACGGCGAACGTGGTTTTGAACATGGCGTTCGGGCAGCCGACCATGGCCGTCGACACGCACATCTTCCGGATCGGCAATCGGTTGGGACTGGCGCCAGGCAAGACGCCGGAGGAGGTCGAGGCCGGGCTACTGGCGGTGATACCGGCGGATTACCTGCGCCACGCGCATCACTGGCTGATCCTGCACGGGCGCTACGTGTGCAAGGCCCGCAAGCCCGAATGCACGAGCTGCATCATCGCAGACCTTTGCAAGGCTGCGGAAAAGACGAACGCGATCCCGGCACCGCTCGTGCCGCTCGGTCCGATACCCGAGGCGGGCCTCTGAGGCGCCCCGTGCGCGCGCACGATTTCCGTTGCGGCGTCGCGCGACTGCACGGAGCTCAGCGCTCCGGACCATGCGCGGCGCCGAGCGCGCCGGCCTGGTTGCCGCCGCCGCGCGTACGCTCCACCTGATCGAGCCTCTCGAGCAGGCCTTGCATCTTTTCTGGCAATCCCTCGCCAAGTCGGAACGGCGGCAAATTCTGCAGGAACCGCGCGTTCTGCGTAGAACGCAGCTCCCGCATCAGGTTGCGGGAGTTCTCGTCTTGGTCGTGGCTTTCTCCGGAAGCCATTTTGCTTCTCCAACTCTGAACTGTTTTGTTGCGGGACAACCAGAATCTCCGTGCATGGTTCCGGTTCTGCGAGGAACTTCACCAAGGTCGGCCGAACAGGGTAAAATTTGAATTAAATGTGCTTCAATCCCAGAGGCACGGTAATTTCCGCTCGCTCCGGTGCCATGCATCCAACCGCCGCGCCGGCCGTTTACAAACAAATTCGCCACGCAGGGTGTCATTCCCGTCTCGGGTGGGGTACTACCCCCGTTTCGGGAACGCAGCCATTCGTCCCCCTCGCGCCGTCGGCATGGTGCCGACGCACAGATGAAGGAAGAACATTGCAAGTACATGTGAGAGACAACAACGTCGACCAGGCACTCAAGGTGCTCAAGAAGAAGATGCAGCGGGAAGGCGTCTTCCGTGAAATGAAGGCCCGCAGATCCTACGAGAAGCCATCCGAGAAGCGTGTCCGCGAGAAGGCGGAAGCTATCAGGCGGACGCGCAAGGCGGCCCGCAAGCTGGCCCAGCGCGAAGGGATCATCGCAAGCCCCAAGAAAAAGCCGCGCGATGCGCGCCCGGGTACGCGCCCCGCGCCTTCGTTTGCCAACGCGACACACTAGCCGTTTTCACCGACCGCGAAGGTTCGCTGCTGCGAATCTTCGCTGCGGTGCGGAATCGGGATTTACAAATCCGCGGAGCGGCGCTTCCATCCACGTCTGAGGTTCCGTAGCGGAACCTCGAGACGCGGAGGTTGCAATGAGCTTTGGCCTTTTCGCATTCATCCTTGTCCACGTGGCCTTGAGCCTCGTTGGAATCGTCAGCGGGCTCGTCTGGCTGGCGGGTCTGCTCGGCCGTCCGATCCATACCCGCTGGACGCACGTCTTCCTCGCCACGACCACGCTGACGACGCTGACCGGCTTTCTCCTGCCGTTCAGCTCCCTGACGCCGGCGGTTGCCGTCGGACTCGTCTCGACGGCGCTTCTGGCCGTGGCGCTCGCGGCCTATTATCGATTCCATCTCGCCGGCTTCTGGCGCCCGGTCTTCGTCGTCACGGCGCTGATAGCGCTCTATCTGAACGTCTTCGTGCTCGTCGTGCAGTCGTTCCTGAAGATCGGACCGCTCAACGCGCTCGCCCCAACCGGCTCGGAACCGCCTTTTGCGGCGGTCCAGGCGGTTGTTCTGGTGCTGTTCGTGATTGCGGGATTCCAGGCGTTGCGGCGCAACCGGGGCGCCATAGCCTGAAACAGCCCATCCTGACCCGCGCGATTCGGACGGAAGCCGACCACTTCCTTCCGGCTCAAGGAACCAGTTCTACGCCTTGGCCTTGTCCGACTTCACGAGCCGGGGGCGGATCGCCGTGCGGCTTTCCTTGCCGTAGCTCGTGATGAAATCGGCGATGCGCGGCACGATCTCGGAGCGGAATCGCGAGCCGTTGAAGACGCCGTAGTGCCCGACGGCGGGCTGCATGTAGTGCACCCGGTAGTCGGCAGGGATGTTCACGCAGAGGGTCTGGGCGGCCTTCGTCTGCCCCAGCCCGGAAATGTCGTCGTTCTCGCCCTCCACGGTCATCAGCGCGACGGTGCGTATCGCGGTCAGGTCGACCGGTTCTCCGCGATGCTTCATCGTGCCTTTGGGGAGGTCGTGGTTGACGAAGACCGTCTCAACCGTCTGGAGGTAGAACTCGGCAGTCAGGTCCATCACGGCCAGGTATTCGTCGTAGAAGTCGCGATGCTTCTCGGCCGAATCTCCGTCATGCTTGACCAGGTGCATGAAGAAGTCCTTGTGGGCGATAATGTGCCGGTCGAGGTTCATGCTCATGAAGCCGGAAAGTTGCAGGAAGCCTGGATAGACGTCGCGCATGAAACCGGGTTCCGGCCACGGCACCTGCATGATGACGTTGTTGCGGAACCACTCGATGCCCTTCTCCTCGGCCAGCAGGTTGACCGCGGTGGGGTTCTTGCGCGTGTCGATCGGGCCGCCCATCAACGTCATCGTCGAGGGCGACAGCGGATCGCCCCGCGCTTCCATCAGTGCCACGGCCGCGATGACCGGCACGGCCGGCTGGCACACTCCCATGACATGCACGTTCGGTCCCAGCGCGTGCAGCATCTCGATCACGTAGTCGATGTAGTCGTCGAGGTCGAACCGGCCCTCCGAAAGCGGCACCATGCGGGCATCCGCCCAGTCGGTGATGTAGACATCCGCGTGCGGAAGCATGGCCTCGACCGTACCGCGCAGCAGCGTGGCGTAGTGTCCAGACATCGGCGCCACGATCAGCAGCTTCGGATCGGGGCGCTTTCCGGCCGGTACCGCCCGTTCGAAGTGGATCAGATCGCAGAACGGTCGGCTCCAGACGATCTTTTCGGAGACCGGAACCTGCTTCCAGTCGACCACCGTCGATTTCAGTCCGAATTCCGGCTTGCCGTAGCGGCGGGTCGTCCGTTCGAACAGTTCCGCCATTGCCGCCGCGGTGCGGCCGAAAGGCGTGTGCGACAGGGGATTGAGCGGGTTGGAGTAGAACAGCCGCGCCGCGTCGGCAAAGGCGCGATAAGGCTGCGCCGCAGCATGGCTCAACGCGTAGAGCTGATAGAACATGTCTTACCCTTCCCGCCCGGACCGCCCAGCTTCGCGCCGTTCGGCTAATGAGTTATGAACGGTCACGGTACCGGTATTCTGCTGCAATGCAATAGAAGAGGTTTCGTTGCCGCCACGGGACAGATAGTGCCGGATGCTCAGAGGGTTCGAAGCAATATGACGCCCTCGAAAGCGTCGACGCGCTCCTGAATCTCCCCCTTGAACCGCTCCCGCAGCGAAGGATTCGCTTCGCAGGCAATGATTTCCGCCAATCCAAGCCGCGCGTTGAAGGGCGCCTGACGGAAGGTCGAGAGCCCGGCCCGGCGGGAGCCTCGTTGGCGCGCCGCGTCCAGGAAGGTCGACAGGAGCGCCGTTCCGTTGCCGCGGCGCGCGTGTGCACCGAGAGTTCGCAGAGCCAGTATGTGTCTCCGACCGCAAGCGCGATGGCAAACCGACCACATGATCGGCCCCGTCGGCGGCGACGGTCACATCGTGCCGGCCGAGCAATTCTCCGAAAGCCTCGGGTGAGGAGGGCTCCGCCTCCGCGAGGCGGAGATATCCGCGGTCGCTGAAGAGCTTTGCAGCCGCCGTCTCGGCTTCGGTCAGCACATCAGCCGTCGTAGCCCTCGACGATGACCATCTCGGCGTCGGCGACGGTCTGGCGGATCGCCTTGGCCGCCTGGTAGTCGGCCGAGTTGTAGCAGTCGCGCGCCGCCTGCAGGGAGGGGAACTCGATCACCACGTTGCGCCCGCGCCCGCGACCTTCCATGGCCTCGTAGGTGCCGCCACGGGCCAGGAACTTCGCGCCGTATTTTTCGAAGGCCGGCTTGGCGGTGGTCACGTAGTCCTTGTAGCGCTCGGGGTCGCGCACATCGACATGAGCAATCCAGTAGGCTTTCGGCATTTTCCCTCCTCCCGGCCTCAGGCGGCCGTTTTCATTTCATCCAGTATCGATTGCGCGGCCGCGCGCGGGTCGGAGGCGGCCACGATCGGACGGGCAACCACGAGGTGGCTCGAACCAGCCCGGATCGCATCGGCGGGCGTCATCACGCGTTTCTGGTCGCCATGCGCGGCGCCCGCCGGCCGGATGCCCGGTGTGACTACAGCCATGCCCTGCCCGACGATGCCGCTGACCGTATGGGCTTCGCTCGCAGCACAGACAACGCCTCCCATTCCGGCCGCGCGCGCCTGTGCCGCCCGGCGCATCACGAGCGCGTGCGGCTCGTACTGGTACCCTGCCTCGACCAAGTCCTGCTGGTCCATCGAGGTCAGTACCGTCACGCCGAGCAGGCACAGATCGCTGCCCCTGGCCGCTTCCACCGCGGCGCGCATCGCCTTGGGATAGGCATGCAGCGTCAGCATGGTCACGCCGAGCTTGACGATGCTCTCCACGCCCTCGGCGACCGTGTTGTCGATGTCGAGGAGTTTAAGGTCGAGGAAGACCTTCTTGCCCTCGGCCGCGAGGTCGCGCGCGAATTCCAACCCGCCGGCGAAGGCGAGGCGGTATCCGATCTTGTAGAAGCCGCAAACCCCGTCGAGATCACGCACCATTTTCTCGGCTGCATCGACGCTCGGCAGGTCGAGGCCCACGATCAGCCGATCGCCCATCTCGCTGGCCGAAACCCTCACGGCTCCACCCTGGTCGAAAGAAGCCTGGCGTGCTGAATGAGCGCTGTGCATAACCTGGTCATTCCTTTCCTCAGCCGGTCGTCCCTGAAATCGCCCTCGTCGTCGAAGGCATCGCCGCCGTTCGGCACGGAAACCTGCGGCGCGATCACTTCCATGCCGATATGCGAGAGCACCGCCCGCAGATGGTTTGCCGACCGGATGCCGGCGAAATGGCCGTTGGACGACGAACATATCGCCACTACCTTGCCCGGATAAGGCTTCAGCGGCCTGCCGGCATCCCTGCTCACGCGGCTCACCCAGTCGATCGTGTTCTTCACCAGCGGCGGTATGGAGCCGTTGTATTCGGGCGTGCAGATCAGGAGGGCGTCGTGTGCGGCGAAGAACCGTGCGAGTTTCATCGCGTTCTCCGGAATGCCCTTCTCCTTCTCGAGATCCTCGTCCATGATCGGCAGCGGATAGTCGCCGAGCGAGATGCGGGTCACCTCGGCGCCCTGCATCGCCAGTTCCCTTGTCGCCGCATCGGCGGTTCTGCCGGAATAGGCGCCGCTCCTGATCGATCCTGCGAAGACGAGAATCCTGGGTGTCATCGATCGTCCGCTCTGCGAATCTGCAAACGGCTTATAGGGATTCGGCGGCGGCAAGGAAACCGCATTTGCGCGGCGAGGGAGCGCGTATGTCGCGTATCCTTTGGCGACGGCTCTGGATACGTGCGCCTACCGTCTTCTTCGGCGGCGGGAAGGTAGCGAGTCCGATCGGCTCCGCCTGCACCAGCCAGACGGCCGCGCGCCGGACCCCCAAACGCCCCAATTGTCGCGAATGGATGGAGAACTGACGATGCGTCTGACAAATCAGGAGAGACGGCGAATGTTCGCTATGCGTGAGACCGCCTGCGGTAGATCCACAGCCGCGTCGGCGGAATGTTGCGGATGACGAAATCGAAATGCTCCACCGTATAGGCGCCGCGTCCCGGCGGGATGGGTGACCGCGGTCCGTAGGTGAGCTGGACGACCGGCCGCCCGGCGGGGATGCGCGTCAGCAGATCCTCCAGATAGGCGACGCGCTGGGAGACGGGAAAATTCAGCAGCGGAACGCCGGAAATGACGGCATCGAAGACCATGTCCCTCCGGTCGCCCAGAGTCTCGTCGAGTTTGAAGGCGTCGCCCTGGATGACGTTCACCTTCGGAAACAGCCTGCGGACATGCGCGGCGAAATCCTGCGAGAACTCGATCGAGTAGAGGTTCTCGGGCGCGACCCCGCGGTCCAGGATCGCCTTGGTTATGACGCCCGTGCCAGGACCGAGTTCCAGGACCGGAAGGCCGGAGGAAAGGTCGATGACCGAGGCCATGCGCCGGGCGGTCACGGAACTGGTGGGTATGATGGAGCCGACGGCCTTGGGCTTGTCGAGCCAGCCCCGGAAGAAGCGGAGTTCGTCGTCGAAACGTCCGGCGAGGCCTTTCAGCACTGCATTGCCGCGCGCCATTGGTGTTCTCCTGTGCGCTGCCCCGCCCCACCAGGATATAGGAAGCCATTGCGGGCTTTTACACCGTCCAGGCTCCCCGTCGCTCTTTGATCGTGTGAACGTGTGAGTGCTCCGGCGGTTCAGTTTCCGAACGACTCGAAGAAGTCCTTCATGCGGTTGAAGAACCCGTTCGACTGCGGGCTGTTCTCCTTGGACGACAGTTCCTCGAATTCCTGCAGCAGCTCTCGCTGGCGCTTGGACAGGTTCTGCGGCGTTTCCACCGCAACCTGGATGATGAGGTCGCCGACCGCGTTCTGGCGCAGCACGGGCATGCCCTTGCCCTTGACCCTGAACTTGCGTCCGTTCTGGGTGCCTTCAGGGATCTTGACCCGCGTCTGAGTGCCGTCGAGCGTCGCCACCTCGAAGGAACCACCCAGCGCCGCCGAGGTCATCGAGATCGGCGCCGTGCAATAGAGGTTCTCGCCTTCGCGCTGGAAGAACTCGTGCGGGGCAACCGACAGGAAGATGTAGAGATCGCCGGACGGGCCGCCACGCATGCCCGCCTCGCCCTCGCCCGTGAGCCTGATGCGCGTGCCATCCTCGATCCCGGCCGGAATGTTGACCGACAGCGAGCGTTCCTCGGTGACGCGGCCCTGGCCGGCGCACTTCTCGCACGGGTCCTTGATGATCTGGCCGCGGCCGTGGCAGGTCGGGCAGGTTCTTTCGATGGAGAAGAAGCCCTGTGCGGCGCGCACCCGGCCGGAGCCCGAGCACATGGCGCAGGTGACCGGCTGCGTGCCGGGCTTCGCTCCGGAGCCGGAGCACTCGGTGCAGGTTACCGAACTCGGCACGTGGATCTGCGCCGTCTTGCCGGAGAAGGCTTCCTCCAGCGTGATTTCCATGTTGTAGCGGAGATCGGCGCCGCGCTCGCGCCCACCGCTCGAGCGGCGCCGGCCTCCGCCCATCATCTCGCCGAAGATGTCCTCGAAGATGTCTGAGAAGCCGCCCGCGCCTGCGAAGCCCGCGCCGCCGCCCATGCCACCCTGCTCGAAGGCCGCGTGTCCGAAGCGGTCGTAGGCGGCGCGCTTCTGGGGATCCTTGAGGAACTCGTAGGCCTCGTTGATTTCCTTGAACTTGCGCTCGGCATCCGCATCGCCGGGATTGCGGTCCGGATGGCACTGCATGGCCAGCTTGCGGAATGCCGCCTTGAGTTCCTTTTCGTCGGCGCCCTTCTGTACGCCCAAGGTCTCGTAAAAGTCGGCCTTCATGGTTCTGGGAGTGTCCTGGCAATCGAGAGAAAGATCGGATGTGCGGCGTCGCGACCCGCAGGCCCCGATTTAGTGACAGCTTGCACGTCGCGCCATAGCACAGCGGCAAAGAGACGGAAATTTTCCTCCGTTTCGCCGCTTTTTAACTCCCGCGCCCTGTTTGGGGAACCTAGACCACGCGTGCCTGCGACGTGCCGGTCATGCGCGAGGAAGTTCCTCCGCCGGCCAGGCCGTTGATGAGCTTCGCCATCGGCCGCTCGAAATAGCGGTCCGACAGGATCGAGACGGCAATCACCAGCAGCGCCGGAAGGAACCAGTAGACGTAGAAGTCGACGTAGCCGAGCGGTTCGAGCAGCTTCTTCCACAGCACCGCGATGAACAGGGACTCGATCACCGGGTGAATGAGATAGATGCCGAGCGACACCTTGCCGACCGGGTGCAGGAACCAGAGATAGCTCGAATTCTCCGGTTCCGTGCGCTCGGCCAGCGCTGCAAGGTACATGGCGGCGCCGAGCAGCGCCACCACGACGTAGGCCGGCTGCAGCGTGGCCATCGCCACGATCGAGATGGCAAACATCGCCCAGCCCGGCACGTGGCTGCGTAGCCGCCAGCGGCTGTCGCGGACCGCCATGGCGACCAGCGCGCCCAGCGCGAAGTCGGCAAAGGCCCTGTAGGCACCCCAGGTGTCGGCCCGGAGCCAGCTTTCGAAGGGTATCACGCCCGCCGCCGTCGCCGCCTCCAGCGCCACGATGGCCACCAGCGAGATCGCCGCCAGCCCCGGCTTGCCGCCAAAGCGGAAGGCAAGCACGATCGCCGGCAGCAGCAGGTAGCAGAACCATTCCGCCGACATCGACCAGGAGACGTAGTTGAAGGTCAGAAGGTCGGTGAAGCCCCAGGCGTGCATGAGGAGGAGATTGGCCGGCAGCGCGCTCCATGCATAACGCTCCGGGCTGTCCGAATGCACCAAGCCGAGATCGACGGCAAAGGCGATTGCGACGAAGAACGCAAGCGTCGCGAGATAGAGCGGATAGAAGCGCGCGATGCGGCGGACGAGGTAGCGGCGGAACGAGCCGGGCTCGGTCAACAGAACGTCGCCGTAGCGCTCCATGATCAGGAAGCCCGAGATCATGAAGAACATCTCCATCAGCGGCATCAGCCGATAGAGGAAGGCGCTGACGTCCTCCGTTCCCGGCGGCGCGAAACGCATGAAATGCCACATCATGATCGAGATCGCGGCAATCAGCCGCCATGTCTCGAAGATGCGATAGTGCATGTGCCCGGCCCTCGCTCACGACCCGTATGCTCGTGGGGGATGTGTAGGCAACGAGCTATCGCCAGTCGACCTTAAGCTCCTGTTAAGCTTAACCACCGGCCTGGTAGGACCCAAAACGCGAAAAGCCCGGCATCGGCCGGGCTTTTCTTAGCGACTGTGGAGGCTGATCGCGATCAGGCCGACTTCTTCTTGTCGTCGTCGTCGATCTCCTCGAAGTCGGCGTCGACCACGTCCTCGCCGGACTTGGAAGCGTCGGCCTTGGCGTCTGCTTCCGCGGCCTCCGCCTGGCTGGCCTCGTACATGGCCTGGCCGAGCTTCATCGAGGCTTCGCCGAGCGCGGTGCTCTTCGCCTTGATGTCTTCGAGGTCCTCGCCCTCGAGCGCCGTCTTCAGCGCAGCGATGGCATTGGAGATCGCGTCGCGGTCGTCCTCGGAGACCTTATCGCCATAGTCCTTGAGCGACTTCTCGGCGGAGTGGACCAGAGCCTCGCCCTGGTTCTTTGCCTCGACCAGCGCGCGGCGCTTCTTGTCGCCCTCGGCGTTGGCCTCGGCGTCCTTGACCATCTTCTCGATCTCGGCATCGGAGAGGCCGCCGGACGCCTGGATGCGGATCTGGTGCTCCTTGCCGGTGCCCTTGTCCTTGGCCGAGACGTTGACGATGCCGTTGGCGTCGATGTCGAAGGTGACCTCGATCTGCGGCACGCCGCGCGGAGCGGGCGGGATGCCCACCAGGTCGAACTGGCCGAGTATCTTGTTGTCGGCCGCCATTTCGCGCTCGCCCTGGAAGACGCGGATCGTCACTGCCGACTGGTTGTCCTCGGCCGTGGAGAAGGTCTGCGACTTCTTGGTCGGGATCGTCGTGTTGCGGTCGATCAGGCGGGTGAACACACCGCCGAGCGTCTCGATGCCGAGCGACAGCGGGGTCACGTCGAGCAGCAGGACGTCCTTTACGTCGCCCTGCAGCACGCCGGCCTGGATAGCGGCGCCCATGGCCACGACCTCGTCCGGGTTCACGCCCTTGTGCGGCTCCTTGCCGAAGAACTGCTTCACGACCTCATGCACCTTGGGCATGCGGGTCATGCCGCCGACGAGCACGACCTCGTCGATCTCGGCAGCCTTCACGCCGGCATCCTTGAGCGCCGCCTTGCAGGGTTCGATCGTGCGCTGCACCAGATCGTCGACGAGCTGCTCGAACTTGGCGCGCGTCAGCTTCATGGTCAGGTGTTTGGGACCCGACTGGTCGGCCGTGATGAAGGGCAGGTTGATCTCGGTCTGCGCGGACGAGGAAAGCTCGATTTTAGCCTTCTCGGCCGCTTCCTTCAGGCGCTGAAGCGCGAGCTTGTCGGAGCGCAGGTCGATCCCCTGGTCCTTCTTGAACTCGTCGGCGAGATAGCCGACCAGCCGCATGTCGAAGTCCTCGCCGCCGAGGAAGGTGTCGCCGTTGGTCGACTTCACCTCGAAGACGCCGTCGCCGATCTCCAGGATCGAGATGTCGAAGGTGCCGCCGCCGAGGTCGTAGACCGCGATGGTGCCGGCCTTCTTCTTGTCGAGACCATAGGCGAGCGCGGCCGCCGTCGGCTCGTTGATGATGCGCAGCACTTCGAGGCCCGCGATCTTGCCGGCGTCCTTGGTGGCCTGGCGCTGGGCGTCGTTGAAGTATGCGGGAACGGTGATGACGGCCTTGTCGACCTTCTCGCCGAGGTAGGATTCGGCCGTTTCCTTCATCTTCTGGAGCGTCATCGCCGAGATCTGGGAGGGCGAATACTTGCTGCCGGCGGCCTCTACCCAGGCGTCGCCATTGTCGGCCTTGACGATCTTGTAGGGGACAAGCTTCTTGTCCTTCTCGGTCACCGGATCGTCGTAGCGGCGGCCGATGAGGCGCTTCACCGCGAAGATGGTGCCTTCAGGGTTGGTGACCGCCTGGCGCTTGGCCGGCTGGCCGACGAGCCGCTCGTCGCTGTCGGTGAACGCGACGATGGAAGGGGTGGTGCGGGCGCCTTCCGCGTTCTCGATCACCTTGGCGTCCTTGCCGTCCATGACGGCCACGCATGAATTGGTCGTTCCGAGATCGATACCGATTACTTTAGCCATTTTCTTCTCTCCGCTAAGCAGGCTGCCAGGACCCGTACCGGCATTCCACACGGCAGCCCCTGTTTCAGGAAACAGCCCCCTCCCCATGCGATTCCGGCACGGCTCAGAAGCGTTGCGGCGTATATAAGAACAGGATTTTTATCGCGCAAGCGCGGCCCTGGAATGCTTTTTCGCCGGATTCGAGACTTCGCGAACGGCGAGCGAAGCGCTTCTCCTGGCCGACGGTTGGATGCCACTCGGCAAACCCGCTCTCCCTCCCCATATCCCTTCCATGAATGCGACACCCGATCTCGACTTCTTCGAACAGCGCCGCCACCGCGCGATGAACGCGCTGCACACCTGGCTGCTCGGCGCCGGTAGCCTGGCGCTTCTCGCCGTCACCGCCTTCGTCTTCGCCGGCGGCACCGGCGTGGTCTACGCGCTTGTTTTCGGAGCGGTGTCGATGTGGATGATGCGGCGCGTCAGCCCGCAGATTGTGCTTTCGATGTATGACGCTCGCAAGGTCACCCGCCGCGAGTTTCCGGAAGGCGTGGCGCTGGTGGAGGAACTGGCCCGCCGCGCGAAGTTGCCGTCGGTTCCGGTGCTGCACGTCGTGCCGTCCCGCCTGATGAATGCCTTCGCGGTCGGCCGCCTGGAGGATTCGGCCATCGCCGTCACCGACGCGCTGGTACGGCGGATGACAACCCGCGAGCTCGCCGGCGTGCTGGCCCACGAGATCAGCCACATCGCCAACGAGGACGTGAAGGTCATGGCCTTCGCCGACATGGTCTCGCGCTTCACCTCGGTCATGTCGACGGTCGGCATCTTCACGCTGGTCCTCAACGTGCTTGGCTTCGCAGGCGGCTACGAGGCGCAGGTGCCGTGGCCGGCGGTCCTGATCCTGATCGCGTCGCCGACGATCGGCGGGCTCCTGCAACTCGCGCTGTCGCGCACACGCGAATACGATGCCGACCTGAACGCCGCCGTCCTCACCGGCGATCCGGACGGACTCGCCTCCGCCCTGCTGAAGCTCGAACGGGCGCAGCGCCGTATCTGGGAAGGCCTGGTGCTGCCGGGCAGTCGCATGCCGGACGCCTCGGTGCTGCGAAGCCACCCGATCACCGAAGAGCGCATCCGGCGCCTGATGGCGCTGAAGTCCGCGCGCGGCCTGCCGGAACCGTCGCCGATGGTGGAAGCGCTCACGCAGCCGCCGCGGCCGCGACGCAGCTTCATACCGGACGCCGGGCGCGCGCGTCGCCCGGTCGATTATCATCGCATCGCCTCGCTGATGGCGGCCGATCATCCGGTCGCGGCCGAGCGCCACGACAGTCCGTCTCATGATGGGCCGCTGGCCGAGCCCGACGGCCCGCCGCGCCTGCGCATCCGCCGCGGCGGGCTGTGGTGGTGAACTACCGCTGGCAGACGGGACAGTAGAAGGTCGAGCGCCCGGACTGCACGATCCGCTGGATCACGCCGTTGCAGGTGAGCTTCGGGCAGGGCTCTCCCTCGCGCCCGTAGACGGCGAAGGAATGCTGGAAATAGCCCAGCGATCCGTCGGCATGGACGTAGTCGCGCAGCGACGAGCCACCGGCCTCGATCGCGTCCGCAATCACCTCCCGCACCGCCGTCGCCAGCCGATCCGCCGCCTTCGTCGGCGCGCCGCTCTTCGCCACCAGCGTGCCCGCCAGGCGGCGCGGCGAGAGGCCTGCGCGCCAGAGTGCCTCGCAGACATAGATGTTGCCAAGTCCGGCGATCAGCCGTTGGTCGAGCAGCGCCGCTTTCAGCGGCGCGCGCTTGTCGCGGAAGAGGCGGGCGAGAATCTCGCCGCCTAGCTCGTTCCCGGTCGGCTCGATCCCCAGATCCGCAAGCAGCGGATGATCCACGAGATGTCCCGGCTCGGCGAACAGCATGAAGCCGAAACGGCGCGGATCGTTGAAGACGATGCGGCTCAGCCCGCCCGTGCGCTCCTCGAGGTGGAACACGACATGATCGTGCGCCGCCGCCTTCGAGCGCTCGTGGAGGAACTCGCCGGGAACCACGGCGGTCTCGCCGGCCTCGATGCGCCAGGAGCCCGACATGCCGAGATGGCTGATGAGGCCAAGTCCGTCGTCCAGATGGGCGATCAGGTATTTCGCCCGCCGCGACAGCGCCTCGACCCGGCGCCCGGTGAGACGGCCGACGAAATCCGGCGGAAAGGGGAACCGCAGGTCCGGCCGGCGCTGCTCGACGGCCAGGATACGCGCGCCTTCCAGCGTCGGGGCAAGCCCGCGCCGGACGGTCTCGACCTCGGGAAGCTCAGGCATGCAGCAGGTTTTCGGGCAGGAACGACGTGCCGTGCCTGCCCGGCGCCAGCCCGAGGTGCTCGGCAACGGTTTCGCCGATGTCCGCGAAGGTCTGGCGCACGCCGATCGGACCGTCCGCGTAGCCCGGCCCGAAGCAGAGCACGGGCACGCGCTCGCGGGTGTGGTCGGTGCCCTTCCAGGTTGGATCGCAGCCGTGATCGGCCGTCAGCACGAGCAGGTCGCCGTCCTCCAACTTCGCCAGCGCCTCGGGAAGCCGCCGGTCGAAATCCTCCAGCGCCGCCGCGTAACCTGCGACGTCGCGCCGATGGCCGAAGAGGGAATCGAAATCGACGAAATTGGCGAAGACCAGGTCGCCGTCGCGCGCGTCGTCCATGGCGCCGAGCGCCTTGTCGAACAGCGCCATGTTGCCCGCGGCCTTGCGCACCTCCGAAATCCCCTGATGGGCGAAGATGTCGCCGATCTTGCCGACCGCGATCACCTTTTGCCCGGCACCGGTGACGCGGTCGAGCAGCGTCGGTTCGGCCGGCGGCACGGCATAGTCGCGCCGGTTGGCGGTGCGCTCGAAATCGGCCGCCGTCTCGCCGAGGAACGGTCGTGCGATCACGCGTCCGATGTTGAGCGGGTCGACGAGCTTTCGCACGATTTCACAGAGATCGTAGAGCCGTTCGAGCCCGAAATGGTCCTCGTGCGCGGCGATCTGGAACACTGAATCCGCCGAGGTGTAGCAGATCGGCTTTCCGGTACGGACGTGCTCCTCGCCGAGCCGGGCGATGATTTCCGTCCCCGAGGCATGGCAGTTGCCGAGAATGCCCGGGAGTTTCGCCTGCGCGATGATCGCGTCGGTCAGGGCCTTCGGAAAGGACGGCGTCTCGTTGGGGAAATAGCCCCAGTCGAAGGGCACGGGCACGCCGGCGATCTCCCAGTGCCCGGAGGGGGTGTCCTTGCCGCTGGAGACTTCCTCCGCCGCACCGAAAAACCCCTTCGGTTGTGTCGTGGCGAGGCCCTCCGGATAGGAGCCGGATGCCAGGGCGGCGGCTTCGCCCAGGCCCAGCGCCAGCATGTTCGGGACGTTCAGCGGCCCGCTGCGCAGGCCCGGCCGGTCCGCTTCGCCCCGCGCAGTAGCTCGTGCGATATGGCCGAGCGTGTCGGAACCGAGATCGCCGAATGCCTCCGCATCGGCGGCGCCGCCGATGCCGAAGGAATCGAGCACGAAGAGAAAGGCGCGGGCCATCAGGAAAAATCCGCCTCCGGAGGGAAAAACGACTGCACAGATAGGAATGAAGCCGGCAATTGGCAATTCGTAAACCAAACGGCAAGCCCGCGACGTCATAGTGCGACCAAACCAGACGAGTCGAGATCGACTATGATTCGCATGATGTTCACGGTCCTGGCTGGCGCGCTTGCTGTCGCGGTCGGCACGTGGCCGGAGGCTTCCGCGCAGGAAGTAGCCCGGGGGGATGGCTTACGGATCGGGATGCTCGGCTCCGGCTCGGCCGTCGATGGCGCGTCGGCGATCGAGCGGGCCTATTCGCAGGCGCTCGGCATGCCGGTCACCGTCTTCGCGGCCCCCGACTTCCCGACGCTGATCGAGGCGCAGGTCCGATCCGACATCGACTACGCGATCTATACCGCGGGCGCCTATGCGGTCGCGTGGAAGCTATGCGGATGCATCGATCCGCTGGTGGCGCCGTCGGCGCGCGACGGCGCGAACGGGGCGAAGGCGGTCCTGATCAGGCGGAAGGGCGCAACGGCGCCCGACGCGCCGGACATGGCGGCCGGGCCGCGCGGCGCGGTCGGCGTCCTTGCCATCGCGGACAAGAGGGGCGGCGCGAACAACAAGCCCCTGGAGACCGCAACCGCATCGGAAGCCGAGAGGTCATTCGTCGCGGGCGAAACACAGGAATTGCTAGGCTGGGTGCTTGACCGCCCGATTGGCGGCCCGGACCTATCCAGCGGGACGCTCGGCCGTCTAGCGGCGGCGGGAGTGGATGCCCAACAATTCGAAATCGTCTGGACGTCCGAGACCCTCCGCTTTGGCCCCCACGCGGTCCGCAACGACCTGCCGGACGACCTCAAGGCCAGGTTGCGCGACTTCCTGGTCAACCTCAAGCTCACGGAGCCCGATCTCTACGAGTACCTGGAAACGGAACGGCAAGGCGGTTTCGTGCGGGTGTCACCCGACGATTATGCCCCCGCCGTAGCGCTGGTCGAAGCTATCCTGAAACAATAGCCGGCGACTACATCACCGCGCCGATCTGCCAGGGCACGAACTCGGAATCGCCGTAGCCGAGGTCTTCGGACTTCGTCCGCTTGCCCGAAGCGACGGCGAGGATTTCGGCGAATATCGCCTCGCCCTTCTCTCGCACCGATACACCTTCGAGGATGTCGCCGCAGTTGATGTCCATGTCGTCGACCATGCGCTCGTACATCGGAGTGTTGGTGGCGAGCTTGATCGAGGGCACCGGCTTGCAGCCATAGGCGGAGCCGCGTCCCGTCGTGAAGCAGAGCACGTTCGCCCCACCCGCGACCTGGCCGGTCACCGAGACCGGATCGTAGCCGGGCGTGTCCATGAAGACGAAACCCTTCTCCGTCACGGGCTCGGCATATTCGTAGACGGCATTCAGCGTGGTCGAGCCGCCCTTGGCCGCCGCGCCGAGCGATTTTTCGAGGATGGTCGTCAGCCCGCCGGCCTTGTTGCCCGGAGACGGGTTGTTGTTCATCTCGCCGCCGTTGCGCGCGGTGTAGTCCTCCCACCACTTTATGCGCTCGACCAGCTTCTCCCCCACCTCTCGGTTTTTCGCGCGCCGGGTCAACAGGTGCTCGGCGCCGTAGATCTCCGGCGTCTCGGAGAGGATGGCCGTCCCTCCATTGTGCACCAGGATGTCGGCTGCGACTCCCAGCGCGGGGTTGGCCGTGATGCCGGAATAGCCGTCAGACCCGCCGCATTGCAGCGCCAGCGTCAGTTCCGATGCGGGAATCGTCTCCCGCGTCGCCGCGTTTGCGGCGGCGACCATTCCGCGGATGCGCTCCAGCCCCTGCTCGATGGTCTTCTTGGTCCCCCCGCTCTCCTGGATGGTCATGGTGCGGAAGGTTTCGCTCTCCTCGATGCCGTAAAGCTGCTTCATGCGGCCGATCTGGAACACCTCGCAGCCGAGCCCGACGAGCAGCACACCGCCGAAGTTCGGGTTTGCCGAATAGCCCCATTGCGTACGCTTGAGCAGTTCGAAGCCCTCGCCGGAGCCCGCCATGCCGCAGCCGGTGCCATGGGTGAAGGAGACGACGCCGTCGACGTTCTCGAATTCGTCCAGCATGCCCGACCGCGTCGCCGCCTCGGCCATGAAGCGGGCGACGGAGGCCGAGCAGTTCACGGACGTCAGGATGCCGACATAGTTGCGCGTCCCAGCCTTGCCGTTGGCGCGTCGAAAGCCTTCGAACGTCGCCTGTTCCTCGACCGGCAGGATGTTCTCCGGCCGCGCGGCATCGGCGAAGCGGTAGTCGCGGGCGAAATCGTGCATCTCGACATTGTGCTCGTGCACCCAGTCGCCCGGTTCGATCTGCTTGGAGGCGAAGCCGATGATCTGCCCGAACTTCATCACCGGTTCGCCGAGGGCGATCGGCCGCGCGGCGATCTTGTGGCCGAAGGGAATGCGCTGGCGCGTGACGATCCCCGGCGCGATGCCGGCGCCCGGCTCGATCCTACCGGCCGCGACGACGATGTTGTCGTCGTCGGCGAGACGCAAGGTGCGTGCGAGGGTGTGCGTGGCGTCCATCGGTTTCGTTCCTCCCTGACCGGCGACCTTGCGTCCGCCATCCGGTCCTGCGGCTGTTTCCTCCCGTCTACAGCTTTTGCCGCGCGCATGCCATGTCGTTCCAGCGGCAGGACGCGGCGCCGGCCTGCTTGCCCCGGTCCGCAGGCCGTGTAGACAGGAAGGACTGTTCGAAGTCGCCGACGGGAGACATTGCTTGACGCGCCGCTACTCGGCTTTCAGCCTGTTCCGGGAAGGACTGCGCGGCCACACGGGGTGGCAGCCGGCCTGGCGCTCGCCCGACCCGAAGCCGGCCTACGACGCCGTCATCATCGGCGGGGGCGGGCACGGACTGGCGACGGCTTATTACCTCGCGAAGAACCACGGCATGCGCAACGTCGCGGTCATCGAGAAGGGGTGGCTCGGCGGCGGCAACACCGGGCGCAACACGACCACGATCCGCTCGAACTACTTCTATCCCGAGAGCGTCGCGCTCTACGACTTCGCGCTGAAGCTCTACGAGGGGCTGGGGCGGGAGCTGAACTACAACATCATGTTCTCGCAGCGCGGCGTGGTCACCGTGGCGCATTCGGAAGCCGAGATGGAGATCGCCGCGCGCATCGTCAACGCCATGCAGATCAACGGCACGGACGCCGAACTGCTCGGCCCCGACGCCGTGTTCGACAAGGCGCCGCTGCTGAACCGCGGGCCGAAGGCGCGCTATCCCGTCTTCGGCGGGGTGTGGCAGGGGCGCGCCGGGGTCGCCCGCCACGACGCCGTCGCCTGGGGCTATGCGCGCGCCGCCGACGGTTTTGGCGTCGACATCATCCAGAACTGCGAGGTGACCGGCTTCATCGTCGAGAACGGCCGCTGCGCCGGCGTCGAGACGAGCCGGGGATCGATCCGCGCCGGCGCGGTCGGGCTGGCGGTCGCAGGCCATTCCGGCGTGCTGGCGGAAAAGGCCGGCTTCGCGCTGCCGATCCAGTCCTATTCGCTGCAGGCGATGGTGTCGGAACCGGTGAAGCCCTGCCTCGATACCGTGGTGCTCTACCTCGGCACCGGCACCTATCTCTTCCAGTCCGACAAGGGCGAGATCGTGGTCGGCGGCGGTCTCGACCGCGTGCCCTCCTACGCCCAGCGGGGCAATCCGCCGATGCAGCGCACCGTGCTGTCGGGCATGCTGGAGATGTTCCCCTCCTTCGGGCAATTGAAGATGCTCAGGCAATGGGCCGGAAACGTCGACGTAGTGCCGGACTCCTCGCCGATCATCGGGCCCTCCCCGCTGCCCGGGCTCTTTCTCAACTGCGGCTGGGGCACCGGCGGCTTCAAGTCCATCACCGCCGGCGGGTGGCTGATGGCTCACCTGATCGCCACCGGCTCGCATCACGAGATCAGCCGCCCCTTCGACCTCGACCGCTTCGCCACGGGGCGCCTGGTCGACGAGGCGGCCGGCTCCGGCATCGCGCACTGAGGGGCGGGTCATGCAACGTTTTCCCTGTCCTTTCTGCGGCCCGCGCGACGAGACGGAGTTCCACTTCGCCGCCGAGGCCGGCAAGACGCGGCCCGAGCCGGCGGGCGAGGTCGGCGCGGAACGCTGGGCCGAATATCTTCACCTGAAGAAGAACCCGAAGGGCCCAACGCGCGAAATCTGGGTGCACACGACCTGCGGCGAGTTCTTCCTCATGGAGCGGGACACGCTCACGCATCAGGTGGCCGGCTCGTCGGCGCTGGGGGTCCAATCGTGACCAGCCGCCGCATCGAGGGTCCCAGCACCTCGCCGCGCGAACTGCGGTTCAGTTTCGACGGCAAGGCCCTGACCGGCCGCGAGGGCGACACGGTCGCCTCGGCGCTGCTGGCCAACGGAGTGCGGATCGTCGGGCGAAGCTTCAAGTATCACCGCCCGCGCGGCATTTTTGGTGCCTGGACCGAGGAGCCCAATGCCGTCGTCGACGTCGCGCTGGACGGGGTGCATACGCCCAACGTGCGCGCCACGACGCAAAGCCTCGCCGAGGGAATGGAGGTCCGTTCCGTCAACACCGGAGCGGGTGCAGAGAAGGACCGCAACGCGCTGATCGACCGGTTCGGACAATTCCTGCCTGCCGGCTTCTACTACAAGACCTTCCTGTGGCCCGACTGGCACATGTTCGAGCCGCGCATCCGCGCGATGGCGGGGCTCGGCCGGCTCGATCCCGCGACGGAGCCGCCGGCCGACTGTCCCCTGATCAGCGCCCATTGCGATCTGCTAGTTGTTGGCGCCGGCCCGGCCGGCCTGGCGGCGGCGCGCTCGGGCGTTGCGGGCGGGAAGCGCGTGATGCTTGTGGACGACCAGGACCGGCCCGGCGGATCGCTGCTCCACCGCGAGGCGGCGATCGACGGACGGCACGGCACGGAATGGGCAGAGACGATGACCCGGGATCTGGCCAGTGCCGGCCACACCATCATCGCAAATACGACCGCGTTCGGCATCTACGACCACAATCTCGTCGCGCTGTGGCAGCGCCGGCCCGAAGCGCCCGACGCGCTGTGGCACGTTCGAGCGAAACAGGTCGTGCTCGCCACTGGCGCCATCGAGCGGCCGCTGGTGTTTCCCGACAACGACCGTCCCGGCGTCATGTCGGCGGAAGCCGCCCTGGTCTATCTGAGGCGCCACGGCATACTCGTCGGCGAGCGCATCGTGCTCGCGACGAACAACGACAAGGCACATGCGGTCGCCGTGGCCCTGCGCGAAGCCGGCGCATCGGTGGTCGTGGCCGACACCCGGCAGTCGGCGCAGACCGGAGCGGATGTCCGGTCGGGCGCGAGGATCGAATCGGTGCACGGGACCGGCGGCGTGAAAGCCGTGATCGTTGGCGGCGAGCGCATCGAGGCCGACTGCCTCCTCGTCTCGGGCGGCCTCACGCCCACCGTGCATCTCTTCTGCCAGGCCGGCGGGAAACTGCGGTTCGACGAGAGCATCGCCGCCTTCGTTCCCCGCGACCCGCTTCCCGGCATCGTGGTCGCCGGCGCCGCGAACGGCCGCTTCGCCCTGTCGGAGGTGCTCGCCGAAGGACACCGGGCGGGTGGCGGAGGCGGCGAAGTGCCGAAGGCTGATGCGCAGGACGAATCCTACGGGATCGAAGCCGCGTGGCCGGCGCCCGCCGGCAAGGCGCGGCAATGGGTCGACTTCCAGAACGACGTCACCGTCAAGGACATCGAACTCGCCGCGCGCGAGAATTTCCGCTCCGTCGAGCATCTGAAGCGCTACACGACGCTCGGCATGGCGACCGACCAGGGCAAGACGTCCAACATGAACGGGCTCGCCGCCATGGCCGCCATCACCGGCCGCACGATCGCCGAGACGGGAACCACGACCTATCGCCCGCCCTTCGTGCCGGTGCCCTTCACGGTGGTGGCCGGGCGCCGGCGCGGCGAGTTCTTTAATCCCGTGCGACGGCTGGCGCTGGAAAACGAGCATCGCGCGAGCGGCGCGGTGTTCCGCGAATATGGCGGCTGGCTGAGACCGGCATGGTACGGCAGCGGGCCCGGGGCCGATGAGGTCGCACGCGAAGCGCGGCAGGCGCGCGAGACGGCCGGCATCCTCGACGGCTCGCCGCTCGGAAAGATCGAGGTGATCGGGCCGGACGCCGGCGCGCTGGTCGACTACAATTCCTATCAGACGATCTCGACGCTGAAGCCCGGCCGCATCCGCTACGGCTTTATGCTGACCGAAAGTGGCGTGATCTACGACGACGGCGTGGTCTCCAAGGTCTCGGACGAGCACTACGTCGTCTCCTGCTCCTCGGGACACGTGCCGGGCGTAGTCGCGCGGCTCGAGGAATGGCGGCAGGACCGGTTCGACCGCAGCCGCGTCTTCATCCACAACTCCACCCCGCAATGGGCGACGCTCACGGCCACCGGCCCGCGCTCGCGCGACCTCGTCGCGGCGCTGTCGCTCGGCATCGATCTGTCGGACGAGGCACTCCCCCACATGGGTTTCGCCGATGGAAGCTTCGCCGGCGGTCCGGCGCGCGTGGCGCGCGTCTCCTTCACCGGCGACCGCTCCTACGAGGTCTCCGTGCCGTCGTCCCGCGCGAAGGCGCTCAACGATGCGATTCAGGAGGCGGGGCGGACGCTGGAGGCGGTCGCGCTCGGGTCGGAGGCGCTGCTCATGCTGCGCGCCGAAAAGGGTTACATCATCGCCGGCAAGGACACCGACGGCACGACCATGCCGCACGACCTCGGGATCACGGGTCCGCGCGACAAGCGCAAGGGAGAGTTCGTCGGCAAGCGCTCGCTGTTCACGGAGAATGCGGTGCGCGAGGACCGGCCGCAGGGCGTCGGGCTGACGGCGCCCGATGGCGCGCCGCCGCTGCCGACCGGCACCCATGCCATCGAGACCGCCGGCGGCCGGCGCCGCTCGATTGGCTTCGTCACCTCGAGCTACATCAGCCCTTCGCTCGGCCGGCCGATCGCGCTCGCACTCGTCGAACGGGGGTTGTCTCGCATGGGCGAGGAGATCGAGTTCTTCCATCTCGGCCGTACGATGAGAGCGACCATCGCGCCGGTCTGCGCCTTCGATCCCGAAGGAGCGCGCATCAATGGCTAGACGAGCGACGAGCGCGCCGGCTCCTCAGGGTTTCAGCGCCGGCTACGACGCAGCGGAAAAATGGACGCCCTATCCGGACTGGAGCAAGGCCGGCATCGCGAGGGAAGGGTGGTCGGCGCGGCCTGTACCGATGATTTCGCAGGTGCTGGTGAGCGGCGATCTTGCGGAAGCGCGCCGAATCCACGCCCCGCAAACGGCCAAAGCCGGCCTGTGGAGCATTGCGACGGGCGATCCGTATCTCGTCCGCCTCGCGCGCGACCGCGCCCTTTTGGTCTCCAGCGAGCCCCTCGCCATTCCCCTCGGCTGGAACGAGGGCTGGGCCGCCAGTGCTGCGGGCGACGCCTTTTTCGTGGTGGACATCGAAGGACCGTCGATGCGGGCGGTGGTCGCGGAGGCGACAGGCGCCGATCTCGTTGCCGGAAGCCCGTCGGCAGCCCTGCTCTTCGCCGGCATTAATGCGATCCTTTACCGCATGGCCGAGGATCGCGCCCGCATCCACGTCGAGGCCGGCTTCGGTCCCTATCTATGGCGGTGGCTGGAAGAGCGGCGCGACTGAGGCCGCACCCCTCACGGGACTATTCGTTAGCCGGCGCAACGCCGCTCGCATGCTTGCGCAGGCGCGCGAAACTCATGGCGATGTGAGAGCGCCGGATGTGGCCGACCACCTCCAGATCCCCGATCTCGATCGCGGCGACGATATCGGCGACCTCGCGCTGGAAAATGCGGATCTCGTCCTCGATCATTTCCGTGAACCGGCTGAACCTCGACGCGGTCTTCAGCCAGATGCGGCTGGTCTGGTAGTAGAGACGCTCGCTGATCTCCCGCAGCGGCTCGTTGGCAGTCAGTCCGTTGAGCAGGTGGAAGAAATCCATGTTGGTGCGGGCGAACTCGCGCGGATCGGGCTGGCGGACGAGGTCGTCGCAACGCGCGAGCAGGGCGCGGAAATCGGCCATCCGCGCCTCTCCGGGCATGATCGGAGAGAGCTTGCCGATCAGTTCCGCCAGTTCCACCCGGAGCTGGTAGACCTGCTCCAGGCTGTCGATCTCGATGTCCGTGACGATGGTGCCGACGCCGTGCACGGAGCGCAGCAGGCCTTCCGCCTCCAGCTTCACCAGGACGCGGCGGATCGGCGTGCGGCTGACGTTGAACTCGGCCGCCAGGTCCTCCTCGCGCAGCCGCTCCAGCGGCGGATGGTCGAGCATGCATATGCGCGTCCGGAGCGTCCGGTAGATCCGGTCGAAGCGTTCGCGCGCGCCCTTCTCCGATGTTTCACCGTCAAGGCGGTGGGCGATCTCCATCTGCTTCGACCTTTCCCCCTCAAGCCGCCATCTTGACGCACAGTCTATCCAGCATGTCGAGGCAGGCCGAAAGCTGGTCGAGCGCGATGTACTCGTCCGGCTTGTGCGCCTGCGCGATCGAGCCCGGACCGCAGACGACGACCGACATGCCGAGCGCCTGAAACAGCCCCGCCTCGGTGCCGAAGGCGACAACGTCCGCCTCGGTCGTGCCGGTGAGCTCGAAGACGATGTCGCGCGCTTCGGATACGTCGACCACCTCGAGGCCCGCCACCTCGCCGATCGTGCGGGTGACGATGTCTGCCTGCGGCCAGACCGAATGCATGGCGGGCTTCAGGACCGTGTCGACATAGTCCGCGATGTCGCGCTTGACGAAATCAGCGTCGCCGGCCTGGACCGGCCGCACCTCCCACTCCACGCTGCACTGTCCGGCGATGACGTTGTGCGCGACGCCGCCGGCGATGCGTCCGACCTGCAGGGTCGTCCATGGCGGGGTGAAGCGGCTTGCGGCCGGCGCGCGCGCCTTCAGCGCCTCGCGCAGGTCGAGCAGGCGGGTGATGTAGCGCGTCGCGTACTCCACGGCGTTCACACCGAGTTCCGGACGCGAGGCATGGCCTTCGAGCCCGGTGAACTCGGTGGTGTATTCGTAGCAGCCCTTGTGTCCCTCGATGACGCGCATGGAGGTCGGCTCACCGATGATGGCGACCGACGGCTTCACGCCCATGCGCTCGATCTCGCCCACCAGCGTGCGCGCACCCATGCAGCCCACCTCCTCGTCGTAGGTGAAGGCGAAATGCAGCGGGCGCTTCAGCTCCACCGCGGCGAACCGCGGTGCCATGGCGAGCGCGGCGGCGATGAAGCCCTTCATGTCACATGTGCCGCGGCCGAAGAGCAGGCCGTCGCGCTCGTCCATGACAAAGGGATCGCTCGTCCAGTCCTGGCCCGTCACCGGAACGACGTCGGTGTGGCCGGAGAGGATCACGCCGCCGTCGCCCGCGGGTCCGAGGGTGGCGAAGAGATTGGCCTTGGTGCCGCTTTCGTCGCGCGAGAGCGACAGCGTGGCGCCGGCGCTGCTCAACAGGTCGGCGGCATAGGTGATCAGTTCCAGGTTGCTGTCCGACGAGACGGTCGGAAAGGCGATGAGGTCGGAAAGGATAGCGCGGGTTTGCGCCAGCGTGGTCATGCCGGGTTCAATTCTTCACGAACAGCTTGCGGGGACGGTTGCACAGGCATTCTGCGGCGCCGGTGTCGCGGATCAGGATGCTTTCGGTGATCTCCAGCCCCCAGTCGCTCATCCAGAGGCCCGGCATGAAATGAAAGGTCATCCCCGGCTCCAGGATCGTGTCGTCCTCGGTGCGGAACGAGATCGTCCGTTCGCCCCAGTCCGGCGGGTAGGAGATGCCGATCGGATAGCCGCAGCGTCCTTCGCGCTTGATGCCGGCCTTCTCCAGCGATTTGTACAGCGCATCCGCGACCTGCCCGGCACGGTTGCCGGCGCGGGCGGCTTCGAGCCCAGCCTCCAGTCCCTCGGCAAGCGCCTTCTCGGCGTCGAGCAGATACTGCGGCGGCGTTCCGAGGAAGACCGTGCGGCAGAAGGGCACGTGATAGCGGCGGTAGCAGCCCGCGATCTCGAAGAAGGTCGCGGTGCCTTCGTCGAACCGCCTGCCATCCCACGTCAGGTGAGGTGCGGCTGCGTCGGAGCCGCTCGGGAGCAGCGGGACGATGGCGGGATACTCGCCCCAGTCGTCGTCCACGCCACGGATGGCGTCCCCATAAATTTCGGCGACGAGGTCGTTCTTCTTCATACCCGGCTCGACGCGCTCCATGATGCCGTCGACGATCTTTTCCGAGATGCGCGCGGCGCGGCGCATGAAGACGATCTCCTCGTCCGACTTCACCGTGCGCTGCCAGTTCACCAGCGCGGTCGCGTCGATGAGGGTCGCATCGGGCAATTCTTCCCGCAGCACGAGATAGGCCTTCGCCGAGAAATAGTAGTTCTCCAGTTCCAGGCCGATGCGCTTGCGACCGTAACCGCGCTCGCGCATCAGCGCGGCGAGCGTCTCCATGGGATGCAGCTTCGGCGACTGGATGTAGTTGTCCGCATAGCTCGCCACGCGCTCGTCGGCCATCCAGACGGTGCGGACGGCGCCGTTGGCGTCCTGCCCCCGGCCCCACCAGATCGGGTCCTCGTCGTGGAAGACGATCACCCCCTGGTGCACGTAGAAGGACCATCCGTCGTAGCCGGTCAGCCAGGCCATGTTGGACGGGTCCTCGACGAAGAGGACGTCGATCTCCTTCGCCGCCATGGCGGCGCGGACCTTGGCGAGCCGGCGCTCGTACTCGGCCGGGCTGAAGGGCAGTTGTATGGCGGGCATGCTTCCTCCTGGCGCCGCGCGGAGCTGGCTCCCGCAACGAGCATCATCTTGTGTACATCTACTTCACGGACCACACGGCACGAAAGAGGCTTCCGTAGGGCTCATACGGAAAAATCCGTTGACAGCATGGTCATGGGGAATGATGTTGTGCACAACAAGCCAATAATGACAACGGGAACAGGAGTGCGCGATGAACAATGCCTTGTTGAAGACCATTCTGGCAGGTGTCGCTGCCATCACCATGGGCGCTGCCGTGGCGAATGCGGGTCCGTTGATGGACCGGATCGAGGCCGGCGAGCCGATCCGCATCGGCTTCGCCAACGAGATTCCGTTCGCCTATCCGGGGGATGACGGCAGCCCCAAGGGCTTCGTCAACGCCCACGCGCTGGGCGTGCTCGCAAAGATGGGCTACGACAACATCGAACCCGTGCAGACGGAATGGGGCGGGCTCATTCCCGGCCTGAACGCCGGCCGCTTCGACATCGTCACCGGCGGGATGAACATCCTGGCGAGCCGCTGCGAGAACATTGCCTTCTCCGAGCCCATGGCCAAGGTCGGCGACGCGTTCATCGTTGCCCCCGGGAACCCGAAGAAGATCGGCAACTACGAGAGCCTCGCCGAGAACGATGCCATCATGGTGACCGGCGCCGGCTATTCGAACATCGAGGCGGCGAAGGCCGCTGGCGTTGCGGAAGACAAGATCATGCAGGTTCCCGGTCCGACCGAAATCCTCGCGGCGGTCAGGGCAGGGCGCGCGGATGCCGGCGCGGGTACCTATTTCACGGTCAAGCAACTGGCCGACAGCTCCGGTGGCGCCGTCGAAGTCACCGATCCGAGCGCGATGCCCGAGGACGCGGTCAATTGGGCCGGCATCGGCTTCCGCAAGGACGACCAGGATTTCCTCGCCAAATTCAACGCGGCACAGAAGGAATATCTCGGCTCCGAAGAAATGATGAAGGCGGTCGCCGAATACGGCTATGGCGAGGGATCGCTGCCGGGCGACAAGACCACCGAATGGGTCTGCGCCAACCGCTAGACTGACGACCGGCGGACCGGGCAAGCCGGTCCGCCGCCCTTTCGCAGGTGGCCGCCCGGTCGCCCGCATCCCGCCTTCCCGGCCTTGATGGAAAGGTCTGCGCGGCATGTCCTATTTCGAATTCCTCGGACAGTACGGCGACCGCATCCTGAGCGGGACGCTGATCACCATCGTGCTCACCGTCCTCGCCGCATGCCTGGCGGTAGCGATCGCGCTGGCCGCCGGGCTGATGCGGATGGCGCCGAACCCGCTCGTGCGCGGCACCGCGACCGTCTACATCGAGATCTTCCGCGGCACCTCACTGCTGGTCCAGCTCTACTGGATCTTCTTCGTGCTGCCGCTCTTCGGCATCACGCTGGAGAAGTTCACCGCCGGCTTCGTCGCGGTCGGCATGAACCTGGGAGCGTACGGTGCGGAACTCGTGCGCGGCGCGATCCTTTCGGTCCCGCGGGGCCAGTGGGAGGCCGCGCTGGCGCTCAACATGTCTCCGGCCAAGCGCATGTGGCGGGTGATCCTCCCGCAGGCGCTGGTGATCATGCTGCCGCCCTGGGGCAACCTCATGATCGAACTCTTGAAGGGCACGGCGCTCGTGGCCCTGATCGCCGTCGCCGATCTGATGTTCCAGGCCAAGCAGATCAACGGCACAACGTTCTTGTCGGCCCAGACCTTCGGCACCGCGCTGATCATCTACTACATCCTCGCCCGTTTCCTGGTCACGCCCTTCATGCGCTGGCTGGAACGCTTCATGCTGCGCAAGCTGGGGAGGGCCTGAGCCATGTTCGACTGGCGATGGGATTTCACCTGGGAGATCTTGCCGCGCCTCATCCTGGCGACCGGCAACACGCTGTTGGCGGCGGGGCTGGGTTACGCCATCGCGGTCGTGCTCGGTCTCATCTTCGCGCTCGCCCAGCGGACCCCGTCGAGAGTGCTGACCAGGATTGTGCGCGAGGCGGTCGAGTTCATCCGCTCGACGCCGCTGGTGCTGCAGATCTTCTTCATCTTCTACGTTGGGCCGCAGTTCGGCCTGCGCCTGTCGCCATGGACGGCGGGCATGATCGCGATCGGCCTGCACTACGCGTCCTATCTCTCGGAGGTCTATCGCGGCGGTCTGGAAAGCGTTCCAAAGGGCCAGTGGGAGGCAGCGACCTCGCTCAACCTCTCGATGGCTCGGACCTATTTCCGCATCATCATTCCGCAGGCGCTGCCGCCGTCGCTTGCCGGCATGGGCAACTACCTCGTCGGCATCTTCAAGGATACGCCGATGCTTTCGGTCATCGGCGTCGCCGAATTGATGCACACCGCCACCGCGATCGGTTCGGAGACCTATCGCTATCTCGAGCCCTACACGCTGGTCGGGATCATCTTCCTGATGATCTCGCTGCCCACCGCCGCAGGCATCCGCGTCTTCGAGACCTGGGTACGCCGGAAACTGGGATTGAACTGATGACCGACGAAGACCTCTCCGCCTTCCCGCTCGTCCTCGAAGGCGACGACGTGCCCATGGTGAGCTTCAGGAGGGTCACCAAGCGATACGGCGAACTCGTCGTGCTCGACGCGCTCGACCTCGACGTCGCGGAGGGCGAGATGGTCACCGTCATCGGGCCATCCGGTTCGGGCAAGACCACCGTGCTCAGGATGCTGATGACGCTGGAGACGATCAACGGCGGCGTCATCTACGTGGACGGCAAGCCTTTGACCCACATGCCGGAAAACGGCAGGCTGGTGCGCGCCAACAGCAGGCACCTGCGCCAGATGCGCTCCAACATCGGCATGTGCTTCCAGCACTTCAATCTCTTCCCGCACATGACGGCGCTGGAAAACTGCATGGAGGGACCGGTCCACGTGCTCGGCATCCCGAAGAAGGAAGCGCGCGAGCGCTCCGAGGAGCTGCTCGAGATGGTCGGCATGGCCGAAAAACGCGACCAGCATCCCTCGCGCCTGTCCGGCGGCCAGCAGCAGCGCGTGGCGATCGCACGCGCGCTGGCCATGCGGCCCAAGGTGATGCTGTTCGACGAGGTGACTTCGGCGCTCGATCCCGAAGTCATCGGCGAGGTCACCAACGTGATCCGCCGGCTCGTCGCCGAACACAATCTGACGATGCTCATGGTCACCCACCAGATGGGCTTCGCCAAGGACATCTCGGACCGGGTCTGCTTCTTCTTCGGCGGTCGCATCGAGGAGCAGGGCACCCCGGACGAGCTCTTCGGCAATCCGCAAAAGGAGCGCACGCAGCAATTCCTGAGCGCGGTGAAGGAGGCGGCTTGAGCCTCTCGCTTGCCGATATTCTGGCCGCCGCCCGTACCATCCGCGACGTCGCGGTGCGCGCGCCCCTGGTGCCGTCGCCCTATTTGTCTGCTTTCTGCGGCCAGGACTTCCTGCTGAAACTCGAAAACACCCAGCCGATTGGCGCCTTCAAGCTGCGCGGCGCCGCCAACGCGGTGATGAACCTTCCCACCGACGTGAAGGGCGTGACCTGTTGCTCGACGGGGAACCACGGCCGCGGCGTCGCCTATGCGGCGCGGGCGCGGGGCCTGCGGGCGGTGGTGTGCATGTCATCACTGGTACCGAAGGCGAAGGTCGACGGGATCAGGGCGCTCGGGGCGGAGGTGCGCATCACCGGCAGGAGCCAGGACGAGGCGCTGGCGGAAAGCCAGCGGCTCGCCCGCGACGAAGGTCTTGCCGAGATTTCGCCCTTCGACGATCCGCTGGTCATCGCGGGACAGGGCACGATCGGGCTGGAACTGATGCAGGACCGGCCGGATCTCGACACGGTCCTGGTGCCGCTGTCCGGCGGCGGCCTGGCCGCCGGCGTGGCGCTGGCAGTCAAGGCGATCCGTCCGGATGCGACGGTCATCGGCATCTCGATGGATCGCGGCGCGGCGATGCACGCATCCATCCGCGCCGGACACCCGGTCGAGGTGGAGGAAGTGGCAAGCCTCGCCGATTCGCTCGGCGGCGGCATCGGATCGGACAACAGGCTCTCCTTTCCCCTCTGCCGAGACCTGCTGGACGACGTGGTGCTCGTCACCGAGGAGGAGATCTACCGCGCCATGCAGACGCTGTTTTACGAGGACCGCATGGTGGCGGAGGGCGCCTGCGTCGTCGGCATAGCCGCCCTGCAAGCCGGCAAACTACCCGCGCTGCGTGGACCTGTCGCCACCGTCATAACGGGACGAAACATGGACATGGAAGTCTTCCGGCAGATCGTCTCTGGAGAAGACGTGATACTCGGCGACGTCACACTGAAAGGCCGCCCCTATGCCGCATGACGTGACCGTGCTGACCGAACGCGATCTACGCGGGATCGTCGCGCTCGACCTCGCCACGGTCGCGGTGGTCGGAAAGGCTTTCGCCGCGCTGGCGAGCGGCAAGGTCGTCATGCCGCCGATCCTCTCCATGGCCATCCCGGAGGCCAACGGCGAGGTGGACGTCAAGACCGCCTACATTCCGGGCTTCGAGGGTTTCGCCATCAAGGTCAGTCCCGGATTCTTCGACAACCCGAAGCTCGGCCTGCCGAGTCTCAATGGACTGATGATCCTGTTCTCGGCGAAAACCGGACTGGTGCAGGCGCTGCTGCTCGAC
Source organism: Aquibium pacificum (assembly GCF_040839445.1). NCBI lineage: Bacteria > Pseudomonadati > Pseudomonadota > Alphaproteobacteria > Hyphomicrobiales > Phyllobacteriaceae > Aquibium > Aquibium pacificum. The sequence goes on from NZ_JBDPGJ010000002.1 coordinate 410,069, forward strand.
AACGGATACCTCACCGACATCCGCACCGCGGCGGCGGGCGGGGTGGCGGCTAAGCATCTCGCGCCGCAACGGGTCGAGACAGCGGGCGTGATCGGCACCGGCGCGCAGGCGCGACTGCAGATCGCTGCCGCGTTGCTGATGCGGCCGATCAAACGCGTTCTCGTCTGGGGCAGGGACGCCGGCAAGTCGGCGGCCTGCGCGCTCGATCTCGCCTCGCAACACGGCATCGACGCCGAGCCGGTCGACGATCCGGCGCGGCTGGTGGCCGAAAGCCAACTCGTCATCACAACCACGCCCGCCGAGCAGCCGGTGCTCAAGGCCGAATGGCTGCATCCGGGGCTGCACGTCACCGCCATGGGCTCCGACCAGGCCGGCAAGAACGAGATCGATCCGAAGGCGCTCGCCGCCGCCGACCTCTACGCCTGCGACCGGGTCAGCCAGTGCGAAAAGCTGGGCGAACTGCGCAGCGCCATCGAAGCCGGCCTGTGGAACAAGGGCACGCCGCCAGAACTCGGCGACATCGTCGCCGGCAAGAAACCCGGCCGCACCTCCGAGGACCAGGTGACGATCTGCGACCTCACCGGCACCGGCGCCCAGGACACAGCCATCGCCACCTTCGCCATGCAACGCGCGCGGACGGCCGGAGCGGGGTCGGTGATCTCGACCTGAAATCCATGCTGAAGCTCGACGAGCGCGACCTGAAGATCCTTTCCATCCTGCGCGAGGAGGGCCGCATCTCGAAGGCCGATCTGGCGCGGCGGGTGAACCTCTCGGCGGCACCCTGCTGGGAACGGCTGCAGCGGCTGGAAAAGGCCGGCATCATCAAGGGCTATCACGCCGACGTAGCGCTGAAGAAGCTCGGCGCCCATATCGTGGTCTTCATGGCGGCCGAACTGGAGCAGCACCGGGCGGAGGATTTCCAGATCTTCGAGCGCGCCATGGAGCGTCATGACGAGATCGTTGCCTGCTGGGCCGTCGGCGGAGGCTTCGACTACATCCTGCAGATCGTCACGCGGGACATCGACAGCTACCAGCGCCTCGTGGACGACCTCCTGCAGGCGCGTGTCGGGCTTGCCCGCTATTTCACCTATGTTGTCACCAAGCCTGTAAAACAGTCGGCGCGGCTGCCGCTCGACCTGATCGCGAAAGGCGGATCGCCAAAGGAATAGCGGGTGCCAACGCCGAAATCCGGAAGGATCGTTGGCGAAGCTCGCCGGGGACAAAGGTTCCTTCGGGCGATTCCGGACCAGAATCCCGGCATCAGAAGACTTGCCCCGGGAGCCGATCGCAATGCCGAACGTCGCATTCCTTCAGAAGACGTCCCTTTCCAGCCTGCGCGACCCGCGGCTGTTCCGCGAATACGCCTATGTGAACGGCGCCTGGACCGCCGGGTCGGCGCGCGACTTCATCGACGTCACCAATCCCGCCGACGGCAGCAGGATCGGCGCGGTGCCGGCGATGACGACCGCCGACACGGACGAGGCCATCCAGGCCGCGCACGTCGCCTTCGCCGCCTGGTCCGCCGAATTGCCACAGAAGCGGGCGCAGCTGCTGCGCCGCTGGTTCGACCTCATCGTCGCGGCGCGCCAGGATCTCGCGCATCTGATGGTGGAGGAGCAGGGCAAGCCGCTCTCGGAAGCGCTGGGCGAGATCGACTACGCCGCCTCGTTCGTGGAATACTACGCCGAGGAGGCAAAACGCCTGAACGTCGAGGGCGTGACCTCCCATCTCGCGGGCGCGGACATGTCCCTCGTGCGCCAGCCCTGCGGCGTGGCGGCGCTCGTCACGCCGTGGAACTTTCCCTCCGCCATGCTGACGCGCAAGGCCGCCGCCGCGCTCGCCGCCGGCTGCACCGTCGTCGCCCACCCTTCCTCCGAAACGCCGTTCTCGGCGCTGGCACTGGCCGAACTCGCCGAGCGCGCCGGTTTCCCGGCGGGCGTCTTCAACGTGGTGACCGGTCATGCGCCAGAGGTGGTCGGCGCGCTGACGGCCTCGCGGCTGGTGCGGGTCGTTTCCTTCACCGGCTCGACCGAAATCGGTCGGCTGCTCTATCGCCAGTCGGCATCCACTGTGAAGCGGCTGGTGATGGAACTCGGCGGCCATGCGCCCTTCGTCGCCTTCGCCGACTGCGACCTCGACCGCGCGGTGGAACGGGCGATCGGCGCCAAGTTCGCGACGTCCGGGCAGGACTGCCTGGCCGCAAACCGCTTCTACGTCGAGCGCCCGATCTACGAGCGCTTCGTCGAGGCCTTCGCCGCGAAGACGCGAGCGCTGACGGTGGCCCCCGGCCTGTCCAATCCGGACATCGGGCCGCTGATGAACGAACGTGCGGTCGAAAAGCAGGAAGCGCACGTCGCCGACGCGCTCGCCAGAGGCGCGCGGCTCGTCTGCGGTGGGAAGAGGCATGCGGCCGGCCCACTGTTCTTCCAGCCGACCGTGCTGGCCGACGTGCCCGAAGATGCGGCGATCTTCCGCGAGGAGACCTTCGGCCCGGTTGCGGCCTTCGCGCCCTTCGACCGCGAGGACGAGGTGCTGGCGCGGGCGAACGGCACCGAGACTGGCCTCGTTGCCTATCTCCATACCTCCGACCCGGCGCGCATCGCCCGCATGTCGCGGCTGCTGGAGTTCGGCATGGTTGCAGTGAACCGCACCAAGATCACCGGCGCGCCGGTGCCCTTCGGCGGCGTGAAGCAGGCCGGGCTCGGGCGCGAGGGGTCGCGCCACGGCATGGAAGCCTATACGGACATCAAATACATCTGCCGCGACGCCGCCTGAGCGCACCGGCCATCGCACGAACAGGAGAGAAAACATGCTGAAGAACGACCTGATCGACCAGTGGGACCGGGACCATTTCTTCCACCCCTCCACGCACCTTGCCCAGCATGCGCGGGGCGAGACGCCGAACCGCATCGTCACCGGCGGCAAGGGCGTGTTCATCGAGGACCGCGACGGCAACCGCCTGCTGGACGCCTTCGCGGGGCTCTACTGCGTCAACGTCGGCTACGGCCGCCCCGAGATCGCCGAGGCGATCGCCGCGCAGGCCAAGGAACTCGCCTACTACCATGCCTATGTCGGCCACGGCACGGAAGCCTCTGTGACGCTGGCGAAAATGGTGCTGGAACGCGCGCCGAAGAACATGTCCAAGGTTTATTTCGGCCTCGGCGGATCCGACGCCAACGAGACCAACGTCAAGCTCGTCTGGTACTACAACAACATCCTCGAGCGTCCGGAGAAGAAGAAGATCGTCTCGCGCTGGCGCGGCTATCACGGCTCCGGCCTGGTGACGGGTTCCCTGACGGGGCTGAAGCTCTTCCACGACAAGTTCGACCTGCCGCTCGACCGCATCCTGCACACGGAAGCGCCGTACTTCTACCGCCGGCCGGACCTCGCCATGAGCGAGGCGGATTTCGTCGCACATTGCGTCACGGAACTCGAAACGCTGATCGAGCGCGAGGGCGCCGACACGATCGCCGCCTTCATCGGTGAGCCGGTGCTCGGCACGGGCGGCATCGTTCCGCCGCCGACAGGCTACTGGGAAGCCATCCAGACCGTGCTGAGGAAGCACGACATCCTGCTCATCGCCGACGAGGTCGTGACAGGCTTCGGCCGGCTCGGCACCATGTTCGGGTCCGACCATTTCGGCATCGAGGCCGACATCATCACCATCGCCAAGGGGCTGACTTCCGCCTACGCGCCGCTGTCCGGCTCGATCATCTCGAAAAAGGTCTGGGAAGTGCTGGAGCGCGGCACCGACGAAAACGGCCCGATCGGCCACGGCTGGACCTATTCGGCTCATCCGATCGGCGCCGCGGCCGGCGTCGCCAATCTGAAGCTCATCGACAGCCTCGGCCTCGTAAAAAACGCCGGCGAGACCGGCGCCTACCTGAACAGCGCGATGAAGGACGCACTCGGCCGCCATGTCCATGTCGGCGACGTGCGCGGCGAGGGCATGCTGTGCGCCGTCGAGTTCGTCGAGGACAGGGAGAAGCGGACCTTCTTCGATCCGGCAAAAAAAGTCGGGCCGGCGGTCGCGGCGGCGCTCCTGAAGAAGGGCATCATCGCGCGCGCCATGCCGCAGGGCGACATCCTCGGTTTCGCCCCTCCGCTCTGCCTCACCCGCGCCGAAGCAGACGAGATCGTCGGCAAGGCGGCGGAAGCGGTGAAGGACGTGCTCGGCTGAGACTTCGGCAAATCTCCACTTGAAAGGCTTGCCGCAGAGCGCCGCGCCGTCGTCCCCTCCCCCTTGAGGGGAGGGTCAGGGTGGGGGTCCGCGCGTAGCGCGAGAAGGACCCATTTCCTTCGATCTATCGAAAATCTCTCCAACACTTGGCCCTATTGCGCCCTTCGGGCGGCCCCCCACCCCCAACCCCTCCCCTCACGGGGGAGGGGAGTCGCGGCGGCTCCTGCTGACTCCCGAAATTCGTTCCCTGACCCGCGTGCATTCGCCGTCGCTTGATGGCAACCTGACAGCCGCACCCCGCGACGAGAAGGAACCGCGCCATGGCAATGGGACAAAGGACGATCCATTCGGCGAACTGCCATTGCGGATGGGACAATTCCCTTCCGCCGGCGATGACGATCGCGCCCGGCGAAACGGTGCGCTTCGAGTGCCGTGATGCCGGCTACGGTCATTTCGGACCGGCCTCGGTCGACGCCGACGTGAGGGCGCTCGATTTCGCCCGGGTCAATCCGGTCGCCGGTCCGGTCTTCGTCGATGGAGCCGAGCCCGGCGATTGTCTGAAGGTGACGATCGGGAATTTCGAGCCTTCCGGCTTCGGCTGGACGGCGATCATCCCCGGCTTCGGCCTGCTCGCCGACCAGTTCAGTGAGCCGCGCCTGCATTTGTGGGAATACGACAGTCGGGCCGCCAGGCCCGCGATGTTCGGTCGCCACGCCCGTATTCCGCTGAAGCCGTTTGCCGGTACGATCGGCGTCGCGCCCGCGCAACCCGGACTGCATTCGATCGTTCCGCCGCGCCGGGTCGGCGGCAATCTCGACATACGCGATCTTTCGGCCGGCACCGTGCTTTATCTGCCCGTGGAGGTCCGCGGTGCGCTGTTTTCGGTCGGCGACACGCATGCCGCGCAGGGTGACGGTGAGATCTGCGGAACGGCGATCGAAAGCGCCATGGACGCGACGTTCACCTTCGATCTGATCAAGCGCAAGGCGCCGCCCATGCCGCGCTTCACTACACCCGGCCCGGTGACGCGCCATCTCGACGGCTCGGGCTACGAGGTGACGACGGGCGTCGGGCCCGACCTCATGGAGGCGGCGCGCAATGCCGTCTCCGGCATGATCGATCTTCTGGCTTCCACGCGCGGCATGGCGCCGGAAGAGGCCTACATGCTCTGCTCGGTCTGCGGCGATCTCCGGATCAGCGAGATCGTCGACGCGCCCAACTGGGTCGTGTCCTTCTATTTTCCGCGCATCGTACTGGAGTAGCCGTCCGGCCCTCGATCCGTTCAGGAAGATCGACCGGGCGGAAAGACCTCGTAGCCCGGTTCTTCCGGCTCGTCGTCGACCAGTTCCCGCGGGAAACCTGGCGCCAGGATCGACAGGCCGGTCGCCTCCTCGAGCCGGCGGATGATGTCGTCCGAGTTCGCCCGCTCGCCGTAGCGGCGCTGGCCGTCGCGAAAAATGTCGATCATCAGAGGCGATATCTCCAGCGGAATGCCGTTCCGTTCCGCGATCTTCTGGAAAAGGCCGATGTCCTTCATGACGAGGTCCATCGAGAAGTCGACGTCGCGCGAGCCGGAGAGGATCAGCTGGCTTTCGGTCTCGTGCACGAAGGACGTGCCGGAGGAAATCTTTATCGCCTCGTATGTCGTGGCGAGGTCCATGCCCGCCGCCTTCATGGTCACCAGTGCCTCGCACAGCGTCAGGAGGTTGGCAGTGGCGAGATAGTTGGTCATGACCTTCAGCGTCGAGGCCGTGCCGACCGGTCCGGTGTGCAGGATACGGCGGCCGAGCACCTTCAGGACCGGCAGGACGCGCTCGAACACCGCGCGGTCGCAGCCGGCGAAGATCGAAATGTTGCCGGTCGCCGCGCGGTGCACGCCGCCCGAAACCGGGCAATCGACGGCGGAAGCGCCGAGGGCGGCGACCTTTGCCGCCAGCCGCGTGATCTCGGCCGTGTCGGTGGTCGACATCTCCGACCAGATTTTTCCCTCTCCCAGACCGGCCAGTATGCCGTCGTCGGCTTCGACGACCTGCGCGGACGCGGCCGGCGAGGGCAGACAGGTGATCACCATGTCGCAGGCCTGCGCCATCGCGCGCGGGCTCTCCCCCCATTTCGCGCCGCCGTCCAGGAAACGCGCGGCGGCGCCGCGATCGAGGTCGCGCACCGTCAGGTCGAAGCCATTGCGCAACAGCGACCCGGCAAGCTTGCCGCCGACGTTGCCAAGCCCGATGAAGCCGATTTTCATGTGTTCGTCCCTGCTCCCAATATGCACGATCCGGTGGCACTACACCTTCAATTCCATGTCCGCGGGGCGGCGGCGCGTCAGAACGCGACGCGCATTGGGCAAGTCGTTGGAAAACACGCGGTCTCGCGCCTGCGCCGGCGCATGGCCGTGGGAAAGCCAGCGTTCCGTGAGTCGCCGCTCCAGCTCGGCCTCGGAAACGTCGAGGAACACCGCAAAGTCGAACATCGGTGCCAGTCCCGACCATGGCTCCTCGTCGGACAAGAGGTAATTGCCTTCGGCGAGCACGAACTTCACCTCGCTGCCGACGACCGAGGCGCCGGCACGCGAGAAATCCTCCGCCCGGTCGAAGAGCGGAATGACGACGTCGCTTTCGCGCGTCCGAATCCGCTGCAGGGTGGCGCGCAGGCCTCCGAAGTCGAACGTCTCCGGCGCCCCCTTGCGCGCCATCAGGCCGCGCGCCTCGAGAATCCGGTTGTCGAGGTGGAAGGCGTCCATCGGCAGGACGAATGCCGAACCTTCCGGCAGAAGGGGAACCAGCGCTTCGGCGAGCGTCGACTTTCCCGCAGCCGGCGGGCCGGCGATGGCGACGAGGACGCGCTCGCGGCCCGCGCCCTTGCGAAAGATGGCAGCGGCGAGATGGGCGATATCGGACATGCTCTTACCTCCCTTACATCCTCCTCGGTATCAGCCGAGCCACGTCCCGTAGTCGGACACGAGCAGATGGAGCGGCTCGACATCTTCCTCGATTCCGGAGAAGCGCTCGAGCGGCTCGGCGAAGACATTGTCGGTCAGGTCGTCGTTCACTGTCGAGACCTCGCCGACCAGAACGTCCTTTTCCTCCGCCCAGAAGGCATGCCACACGCCCGGCAGCAGCGTGACGCTCTCGCCGGGTGCGAGTCTTAAGATCCCGCCGGGCGGGAGCGTCCGCATCGCGCCGTCCGTCGGCACCGACACGGCGGCAGCCCGGCCGATCGAACCGTCCGGGGCCGAGGCGAAAAGCTCGATCGCCAGCGTTCCGCCTCCGCGGTTGACGATGTCCTCGGCCTTGATGACGTGGCTGTGCATCGGCGAGAGCTGGTCGCGCCGCGAGATCATGATCTTTTCCGCATAGAGCTTGCCGCGACCGCGCTTCAGATCGGCCGCCGTGCCGTTGCGCACTGTGAAGAGGAACAGGCCGAGCCGCTCGAAATCGCCCTTGCCGTAGTCGGTGATGTCCCAGCCAAGCCGCGCGTCGACGATTCCTGCGATGTCGTTGCGGCGCTCCGTCATCTCGGCAGGCGACCAGTAGGCGAACGGCGGCAGGCGGTATCCGAAGGAACGGATGAACTCGTCCGCTTCGGCAAGAATGCGATTGACGGTCGAACGCTTCATGCTCACTCCCGCAGTCCGTTCAGGGTGAGATTATCACCGAGCGAGGCGGCGGGAGAAGGACCCGCGAAAGGAAACGGCCGCGGTTTCCCGCGGCCGTCGATGTCCAGAGCGTGGTTTCGCGGCTTACATATTGCCGGAATACTTGTCGACCAGCGAGCGGGCTTCCTCGACGAGCGCCTTGCCGTCCTTGCCCTTGCCGTCCATCTCGGCTTCCCAGCCCTCGATAAGCGGCTCGGCGGCATCCTTCCAGCGCTGCGTCTCGGCTTCGTCGAGCACGATGATGTTGTTGCCGAGCTTTTCGGCGATCGCCTTGCCGGCGGCATCGCCCTCGTCCATGACGCGGCCGAAGAAGGCCGCGGTCTCCATGCCGGAATTCGCGTCGATGACCTTCTTCAGGTCATCGGGCAGAGCGTCGTAGGAGGCCTTGTTCATGGCGACGACGAAGGTCTGGGTGTAGAGCCCGTTCTTGCCGGAGAAGGTCGTATGGTTCTTCACCAGTTCGCTGACCTTCAGGGCCGGCGTGACCTCCCACGGGATCGTCGTGGCGGTGATGACGCCCTTGGAGAGCGCTTCCGAGACGGCGGGAACCGGCATGCCGACGGGCGTAGCGCCCAGCTTCTCGAGCATCTGGTTGATGACGCGCGAACCGCCGCGGATCTTGAGGCCGTTCATGTCCTCGAGCTTGTTGACCGGATCCTTGGAGTGGATCAGGCCGGGTCCGTGGGCGTGCCAGGCGATCACCTTCACGTCCGAGAACTCGTCCATGCAGTTCTTTTCGCAATATTCCTGGAACGCGCGCGACGTGGCCTCGCCCGTGGTCATCATGAACGGAAGCTCGAAGGCTTCAGTTGTCGGGAAACGGCCCGGCGTGTAGCCGATCACGGTCCAGATCAGGTCGACGGCACCGTCCTTGGCCTGGTCATAGAGTTCCGGCGGCTTGCCGCCGAGGGACATGGCGTCGAACTGTTCGACCTTGATGCGGCCGCCCGACTCGCTCATCACCTTTTCCGCCCAGGGCTTGATCGCTTTGGCGGGGATCGTCGCCTGCGGCGGCAGCATCTGGTGGAAGCGCAAGGTGACGTCCTGCGCGAAGGTCGATACGGTCATCGCGCCGAACGCGACGGCAGCGGCTATGGAGCATTTCAGCATTTTCATTGGAATTCCTCCCTTGGTCCTGCATTGTTATACGATAAAACCATTTGCGTTGCCAGTGGGCATCTTGGCATGACGATGTCCGACCGCGCATATGGTTGACGCTGGCCGGCATTCGCGGCGATCCGGCTCTTGAGTCGGAGCCGGCCCGGGCCTATGCGGTAGACTAAATCAGCCTTTCCATCAGGAGAAGAATGCATTGCCTTCCACAAGCGTTTCCAAGCCACCCTACCGCGCCGACCATGTGGGGAGCCTCCTGCGGCCCCAGTCCGTCAAGGACGCCCGCAAGAAGTTCTACGAAGACCATTCCATCGATGCCGCCGGGCTGAAGTCCATCGAGGACGAGGCCATCCGCGACGCGATCAAGCTGCAGGAGGACGTCGGGCTGCTCGCGGTGACCGACGGCGAGATCCGCCGCTCGTTCTGGCACTACGACTTCATGGGCGGCCTGACCGGGCTCGACCTCGAGGAGCGTGAGGAAGGCGTCCAGTTCCACGGCGTCAAGCTGCGCCCGGTCTATCCGACCATCACGGGCAAGCTCGACTTTCCGGACGACCATCCGATGATCGAGCACTTCAAGTTCGTCGCGGCGAACACCAACGTGACGCCGAAGATCTCCATTCCGGGCCCTAGCTGCTGCCACTTCCGCACCGCCAAGGCGGACATCCACCCGAAGGAATACCAGGAGGATGTGGAAGTCCTGTTCGCCGATCTGGCGAAGACCTACGCCAAGGCCGTGAAGGTGTTCTACGACGCCGGATGCCGCTATCTCCAGATGGACGACATCTTCTTTGCCTACCTTTGCGACCCCAAGCACCGCGAGGCCAAGAAGACCGAGGGCCTCGATCCCGACTGGCTGATCGACCGCTACGCCTTCATGATGCACGAGGCGATCAAGGACCGCCCGGACGACATGGTCATCGGCATGCACATGTGCCGCGGCAATTTCGTCTCGACCTATGCCGCCGAGGGCGCCTACGACCCCGCCGCCGACGCGATCTTCAACAAGACCGGCGTCGACATCTACTTCATGGAGTACGATAGCGAGCGCGCCGGCGGGCTGGAGCCGCTGCGCCTGCTGCCGAAGGGCAACAAGCGCGTCCTGCCCGGCTTCATCACCACCAAGACCGGCGAGCTCGAGGACATCGAGGACCTTAAGCGCAAGTTCGAGGCGGCCTCTCAATATGCCGACCTCGACCAGCTCGGCATCGCCCCGCAATGCGGCTTCGCCTCCACCGAGGAAGGCAACAAGGTCACGGCGGACGACCAGAAGCGCAAGCTGGAGCTGGTGGTGAAGACCGCCGAGGCTATCTGGGGCGGCGTGGACAAGTAGGTTCTGCGTTCCGCGCGATCATGAGCCGGCGGGCAACCGCCGGCTTTCCATTGCGTGGGGCCCCATCGGCAATGAAATTCTTACAAACCAGACTGCTGCTCGCATGGGACGTAACAAGGGAATAAAATACGGCCATTTTGCCTCACATTTTGCTTTCCAATCGTCCGACATACTACTGATACTCTTACACTAGGTACAATGTCCTCGTGTAAATAGGTAAGGCTCATTGACCTAAATATTTGTTTACTATACTGTGGGCGTGATACGTCGCCAACCGAAGCGACAGCAGGGGCAGGAATGCGTGACAAGGACGTAAGAGCCGCAGTGATGCGGCATTTGTTGATTCTACATTGCGATGATCCTTCGACAAGGATCGTCGAGGAAATGGGGCTTTGGTCGGGCAGTGTGCGAGTTGATGTAGCCGTCATCAACGGAGAACTATCTGGTATTGAGATAAAAAGTGATAGAGACACGCTAGATAGACTTCCGTTGCAAGAGCGGACCTACTCTCGCATCTTTGACCAGGTGACTCTTGTAGTAGGTACGAAACATGTTGATCGCGCGTACGATATGATCCCCAAGTGGTGGGGCGTCACTACTGCTAGGTTTGTACATGATCACGTGGAACTTACGCCGTGCCGACCAGCGCAGCGGAATCCCGCGCCTGATCCTATACTTGTAGCCGGGCTATTGTGGAAAGAAGAGGCTCTTTCCGCGCTTGAGGAACGCGGGCTTGCGAGAGGGGTGAGGAGTAAACCGGTTTCTGCGGTACATGAGCGACTTGCGACTGAACTGCCTTTTCACGAATTGTCGGCATGCGTCCGCGAAAGGTTGAAGCGTCGTTCAGCGTGGCTAGGGCAGGCGGTGAGTCACTAGTGAAAGATGACGGTTCATGCCGATGGTGACCCACTGCTGCCTCCCTCCAGCGTTCCCCGGTCCTGCGGCGTAGTTTGCAATCTGACCATCAGCCCAGCAATTTGGTACGGCGTTGAAGCTCGGTTCGACCACTAGGGCTTGGGCGTGCGCTCTGTATTGGGTAGTCATGGGCTGTCCTGTCGGCCCGCTAACCCTTACACCCTTCCGGACTATCCAGAAGTCGTCAATCGCATAGCGTACGCTGACGGTAGCAGAGGCCATAGCCACTCCTGGTGGCTCTTCCATAGACGCGTTTACGTGTCCGCAATCCGAGTAGTCCAAGCCCGCGCGTGATACGCTTACGGCCTGCCAAAGCTGGTAGTCCCGGCGGGGCACAAGATTTCTTCCTTGAGACATACCACTAAGGTCCACCGGAGCGCAGAACGAATGCAGAGAAAGTGATCGCCATGGTGACGGCGTCGGTATGGCAGCCAGCGCATGATTGACGTATCCAGCATACGTTACCGGATCATGTGCCGAAACGTCACCTGCTGAGACCACCAGATCAACGTTACTCACCGCCCATCCATTGCTGGCCACCCAACCCGTGAGAGATGGGATATCTGCGAGCCTAGCAATTACAACTAGACCGGGACCGAAGGCCCCCACAGCGGCTTGAACGGCCGAAACATATCCATGTGGAGAACCGACCGAAATCGCGGGAATAACCGGAACACCAGCTGCTCCAAGCCCTCCGAATATCGCATTGAAAGAAGCAGATGAACCTGTGACGCCGTGATTATATCGGCCATCCAATGCCATCGGTAAACCAGTCCATGCAGAGCCAAGGGTCGCTGCGATGCCAGGGGAAGGACTGGAAACTATGTTTACAATAGGAGTGATCCTGTGACGCGCGGTCATACTCAGCCTACGGAGCGCGTCCGCCTCGCCCTGTTTGGTCCGCACAATTGGAAAATATCGCGCCATGGTAATCGCCCCCCACGGCTTGCAACTTAATTTTGATGGGTGATTCGTTTAATGGCCTTGTGAAATAAAGGGGCTTATACCCACTACGGGTTGCGTCGATGTCTATACCATCACATCTCTACAACAAAAGTAGACCTTCAACGGATCGAGCATTGCATACCCTAGCACCCGGAGCGAACCGCCATCCCGGCTACCTCGACGCATCGGCCCAGAAGGCGCTGCTCGAAGAGATCCGCGCCGTCGTTGCGCAGTCCCCGCTCTACCTCCCCGCGATGCCGCGCACCGGAAAGCCGATGAGCGTGCGCATGACCAATTGCGGGGTGCTCGGCTGGGTCACCGACAAGGAGCGCGGATACCGCTATCAGGCGACGCATCCGGTGACGGGCGAGGCGTGGCCGGCGATCCCGAAGATGCTGCTCGATATCTGGGCCGAGGTCGCCGACTTCCCGCTGCCGCCCGAAGCCTGTCTGGTCAACTTCTATTCGGCCGACGCGAAGATGGGGCTGCACCAGGATCGCGACGAGCAGGAACTTGGCGCCCCCGTCGTGTCGCTGTCCCTCGGCGACGACTGCCTCTTCCGCGTCGGCGGAACTGCGCGGAGCGCGCCGACCACGTCGGTGCGGCTCGGCAGCGGCGATCTGGTGGTGCTGGGCGGCGAAGGGCGCCTCGCCTTCCACGGCGTCGACCGCATCTATCCCGGCACCTCGATGCTCCTGAAGAACGAGGGCCGCATCAACCTCACCCTGCGCCGCGTCACGCGGGGACAGATTTAGACCGTCCCCGCACTCCCCCCCGCCGCATCGCGGCCGCGATGCCGCCCTGCCTCGCGCCGGATCGACCGCCACCGAAATTTTTTCATCCACGCCCTTCTCGGACTTGCGACAATCCCTGCGCGAACACCGGAGGACGGGACGGATGGACTGGAGAAGGGAGGGCGATGTTCTGGAGCAGATCCTGGCGCTGCTCGTCTCCTTCGCCGGTCTCGCCGACCGCGCGGCCGGTCTGCCCCTGTGTCTCCAGCTGCCCGCCCTCGTCTTCCTGACTCAGGGCGAAGCCGTCGCACGATCCTTCGTCATCGGCCTTCCGGCCGGCGCCCCGGCGGCCATCGCGGGGTCGCACGCGGGAGACCGCGCCGAGCGGCTCGCCGCCGATTTCCGGGCACTGGCGCGGATGCTTCGTTCCCTGCTGGCGCGGGCCCGGCGTCGAGCGGGTTTCGCCACCCCCGAGACCCGTCCGGCGCCGCTGCCGCGCGCCCCTGCGCGGTCCAGACGCCCGGTGCCGGCGCTGCCCGCGCCCGACACGTCGTGACAGCCAGACGCCTCGACGAAACAGACCCGTATCGCTCGCCTCTCCGCACTGTCATGCGGACGGAGGTCGCAGGCGCTGGGATTGGGTGGGCAGGGGTCCAGGGACGGACCCGTCACGTCATGCCGACCCGGCTCCCGGTCCGTCCCGGATCACCCTTGAGCCGGTTCCGGGGGCCGAAACAAGCGAAAGCCCCGCATGTGCGTTCCGCCCCTCGTCGCCTCAGAGCTTGCGCAGCGCCACTTCCTCGACCCGGTGGTTGGCGCCCTTGCGCAGGATCAGGTCGGCGCGCGGGCGGGTCGGCAGGATGTTCTCGCGCAGGTTCTTCAGGTTGATGTTGTTCCACAGCCCTTCGGCGATCGCCCGGGCGGAATCGGCCGAGAGCGTCGAATAGCGGTGGAAGAAGGAGTCCGGATTGCGGAAGGCCGTCTCCCTCAGCCGCATGAAGCGGTCGATGTACCATTTGTGGATCAGGTTCTCGTCCGCATCGAGGAAGATGGAGAAATCGAAGAAATCCGACACCACGGGAACCGCGCGGCCGTCCTTCGGGAGTTCGCGCGTCTGGAGGACATTGATTCCCTCGAAGATCAGGATGTCGGGCCGGTCGATCAGCGCATATTCGCCGGGCAGCACGTCGTAGGTGAGGTGCGAATAGAGCGGAGCGGGAACGTTTCGCTCGCCGGACTTGATGCCGGACAAGAACCGCAGCAGCGCGCCGACATCGTAGCTGTCGGGAAACCCCTTGCGTTCCATCAGGTTCTCGCGGCGCAGCACCTCGTTGGGATAGAGGAAGCCGTCCGTCGTCACCAAATCCACCTTCGGGCTCGACGGCCAGCGGGCGAGCAGTTCTTTCAGGATGCGCGCGGTGGCCGACTTTCCGACGGCGACCGACCCGGCGATGCCGATGATGAACGGCGTCTTCACCGCGTCGTCGGCGTTGAAGAACACCTGGCGCTGGCGAAACAGGAGCTGCGAGGCCTCGACATGCGCCGAAAGCAGGCGCGACATGGAGAGATAGACCCGCGCCACTTCATCGAGATCGATGGGATCGTTGAGCGAACTCAGGCGCTGAACCTCGTCCTCGCTGAGCGTCAGCGGCGTGTCGGCCCGGAACCCGGCCCATCTCTCCGCCGTGAAAAAGCGATAGGGCGAATATCTCAAATTCGGTGCAAGTTGATCCATCGCCGCCGCCGCTTCATCGAGAGCCAACCGCCCCATCCTCATGCCCGGCCAGGCGACCGCGCGGCCTTTTCGGCCACTCCCGACTGTCCTGTCCGGCGCTCGAGTTCATCCAGCACGCGCGACAACGGAACCTCGGCGATCGCGAGCACCACAAGCCAATGATAGAGGAGATCGGCACTTTCCGAAACGAGGCCGTCGCGGTCGCGGCCGACGGCGGAAATTACCGTCTCCACCGCCTCTTCGCCCAACTTCTTGGCGGCCTTCTCCATCCCGGATGCAAAAAGTCTCGCGGTCCATGAGTCCGGATCGCCCGAACGGGCGCGTTCCCGGATGATCCGTTCGAGGTCGGCGAGCGAAAAATCGGCCATGGCGGGCGTTTAGTGCGGATGGGCAGGCGAGTCGAGTCGCATGGCGAGCCCGGCCGCCGCCATATGCGCCTTCGCCGCGGCGATGGTGTAGGTGCCGAAATGGAAGATCGAGGCGGCGAGCACCGCCGTCGCGTGGCCATCTCGGATGCCTTCGACGAGATGATCGAGCGTTCCCACCCCGCCCGAGGCGATCACCGGCACGCGGACCGCATCGGCCACCGCGCGGGTGAGCGGCAGGTCGTAGCCCGCCTTGGTTCCGTCGCGGTCCATCGAGGTCAGCAGAATCTCGCCGGCGCCGAGATCAACGACCCTCCGCGCGAACTCGATCGCATCGATGCCCGTCGGTGTGCGCCCGCCATGGGTGAAGATCTCCCACCGGTTCCGCTCACCCGGCCGGGAGACCTTCTTGGCGTCGATGGCGACGACGATGCACTGGTTGCCGAACTTGTCGGCGGCCGCGGCGACGAAATCCGGGTCGTTGACCGCCGCCGTGTTGATCGACACCTTGTCGGCGCCGGCGAGTAGCAGCTTGCGGACGTCGGCGATCTGGCGGACGCCCCCGCCGACCGTCAGCGGCATGAAGCACTGTTCGGCCGTGCGGGCGACGACGTCGAAGATCGTCTCGCGGTTGTCGGAGGAAGCGGTGATGTCCAGGAAGCAGAGTTCGTCTGCACCTGCCGCATCATAGGCCTTGGCCGCCTCGACCGGATCGCCGGCATCGACGAGGTCGACGAAGTTGACGCCCTTGACGACACGGCCGTCCTTGACGTCCAGGCAGGGTATGACGCGGGATTTGAGTGTCATGAGGTGATCACTGCCCGATCCCGGCATAGAGTTCCGACAGTTCGACCCTGGCGCCCAGGTCCGGAAGCTCGATGCACTTATCGCGACCCGCGAGTTCCGCAGGCCCCACCCATCCTCCACCTGTCCGAGACCACTGCCATACGCGCGGATCGTCCTGTGAAACGATCAGGTAGTACAGCAGCGTCTCCACGCCCGTGTAATCCGACAGCTTCTCGACAAAATCCCGATCGTGTGACGACGACGACAGCACTTCGGCGAGAAGGATTGGGCACGAGGCTGCCAGATCGCTGTCCAAGCTTTCCGGTGTCGCCCGATCGACGAAGATATCCGGATAGCGGATTCCCGCGGGCGTCCTCACGCCAAAGTCTGCAGAGCCGACCGCGAATTCCGGATAGGGGAATTGACGAAGCAGAATTGCCGCAAGCCTGGTCGCGAGTACGGCATGGCGCTTCGTGACGTTGATCATCATCTCGACCACCCTTCCCCGCACGAACTCGCGCTTGCCCTCGCGCCCCTCGTTCCAGCGAAGGAACTCGTCCGGTGTGGTCGGCAGTTTCGACTGGATGTTCATTGCATCAGTCTAGCATGCCGCGCGGCGGCTTTGAATTGCCGGACAGGATCGACAGCGCTTCGGCCGGATCGATCCGCCCGTCGTAGAGCGCCCGGCCGGAGATGGCGCCTTCGAGTTTGGCGGCGTCCGGCATGGTCATGCGCACGATGTCGGCGATCGACGCCAGCCCACCCGAGGCAATGACGGGGATCGAGACGGAGTCGGCCAGCTCGATAGTGGATTCCCAGTTGATGCCGGTCAGGACCCCGTCGCGGTCGATGTCGGTGTAGACGATGGCGGCCACCCCGGCTCCCTCGAACTTCTTCGCCAGTTCGATCACGCCAAGCGACGAGGCCTCGGCCCAACCCTCGACCGCCACCTTGCCGCCCTTGGCGTCGATGCCGACGGCCACCTTGCCTGGAAAGCGTTTGCAGGCCTCTCTTACGAGGTCGGGATCGCGCACGGCGATCGTGCCCAGGATCACCCGGGCGAGGCCCTTTTTCAGCCAGTCTTCGATGTGGGCGAGGGTGCGGATGCCGCCGCCGAGCTGCACCGGGTTCCTGGTCGCTTTCAAGATCGCCTCGACCGCCGCGCCGTTGACGCTCTGGCCTTCGAAAGCGCCGTTGAGATCGACGACGTGCAGCCATTCGAACCCCTGCTCCTCGAAGGCTTTCGCCTGCGCCGCAGGGTTGGAATTGTAAACGGTTGCCGTTGCCATGTCCCCGAGCTTCAGGCGCACGCACTGGCCGTCCTTCAGGTCGATCGCCGGAAAGAGAATCAAGGCTTCCACCTCAGAAAATTCGCGATCAGGGCCAGGCCGAGCGTCTGGCTCTTTTCAGGATGGAACTGCGTGCCCGCGCGGTTGTCGTGCGCAACGGCTGCCGTGACCTCGCCGCCGTAGTCGGTCACGGCCAAGACATCCTCCGGGCGCTTCGCTGCAAGGTGGTAGGAGTGAACGAAATAGGCGTGCAGGCCGTCCGCTCCCGTCGGGATGCCATCGAACAGCGGATGGGGATGTTTCACGTGAATCGTGTTCCAGCCGATCTGCGGGATCTTGAGCGACGGATCGGTCGGCTCGATCTCCTTCACGTCGCCTGCGATCCAGCCGAAACCACGACTGACGGTCTTCTCCAGCCCGCGTTCCGACATCAGCTGCATGCCGACGCAGATCCCGAGAAAGGGCTTTCCTCCGTTTCCGGTCGCCTCCTCGATCGCTTCCCACATGCCTGTCACGGCGCGAAGTCCTGCCACGCAGTCGGCGTAGGCGCCGACGCCCGGCAACACGATGCGATCGGCGCGGCGAACCCGCTCCGCATCGTCGGTCAGGTCGATCTCGGCCGCAATCCCCGCCTCGCGCGCAGCCCGCTCGAAGGCCTTGGTCGCGGATCGGAGGTTGCCCGAACCGTAGTCGATGATGGCGACGCGCACCGTCAGGTCCTTCCCGGATAGCCAAACAGTCCGAGTTCGGGCGCGCCGTTGTCGGTTCCGCGCGTCTGCGGCGTCCCTGGCCGTATCGGGAGAGCAACTATGGCCGGCTCCGGCGCCGCCAGGCTCTCGCTGATGTAGCGAGCCTCGGCATCTTCGCGATCCTCGGCCTCTACCACGCCCCATTCCGTCCAGCCGCGCCGGCGCAACGCCCACACCCGGAACACGGAACCTTCGATGCCGATGTAGATCGCGAGCAGGACCGAGATACCCGCCACCGCGAACTCCGCCGCACCCGCCCGTTCACCGAGGAGCCCAAGGGCCAACGTGACCGCGAGGAAGACGAGCGTCTCGATCCAGAGCCTGTTCCAGAGCAGCCAGACGAGCGGCAGAAGGAAACCGAGCAAAGAGAACCCGTCCCGCACGTAGACCGGATCGGAATCGGGCCGGCTGCGCGGCGGCTCCATGACGATGTAGATTGCCATCTGTCGTCCTATCCGTTCAGCGTTCCCTTGGTCGACGGCACCGCTCCCGCCTGGCGCGGATCGGCTTCGAGCGCAGAGCGCAGAGCGCGCGCGACCGACTTGAAGCAGGTTTCGGCGATGTGGTGGTTGTTGGCCCCGTAATGGTTGGTCACATGCAGGGTGATGCCCGCATTCTGCGCCAGCGCCTGGAAGAACTCCCGCACCAGTTCGGTGTCGAACGTACCGATCTTCGGCGACGAAAAACATACGTTCCAGACTAGGAAGGGCCGTCCGGAGACATCGACCGCAGCCCTGGTCAGCGTCTCGTCCATGGCGAGGTCGATCGAGGCATAGCGGGTAATGCCCTTCCGGTCGCGGAGCGCCTTCGAGATCGCCTGTCCGAGCGCAATGCCGGTGTCCTCGACCGTGTGGTGATCGTCGATGTGCAGGTCGCCCCTGGCCTTGGCCGTCATGTCGATCAGGGAATGGCGGGAGAGCTGCTCGAGCATATGATCAAAGAAGCCGACGCCGGTGGCGACGTCATATTTCCCGGATCCGTCGAGATCGACGGTCACGTCGATCGACGTCTCTTTCGTCTTGCGGCTCACCGACGCCTTGCGTCCGGTCGCGACTGCATCCATCTCCTGATCCTCTCGAGCGGCTGGCGGCTGCCTTCTAACAGCATGGCCGGGCTAATGCCAGTTCGGACGGCGGAATGGAACTCGCTCGCCGCCGCGTTTGCAATCGGCAAAGCCGCGCATAAATAAGGCCTCATCAGTGCAATCCTTCCCCAGCACGCGGAGCTCAACCGCGTTCCCGGAGTGACAATGGCAAACGAGAATTCGATGCACGCCACGACGATCGTGACGGTGCGCAAGGGCGGCAAGGTCGTGATCGCCGGCGACGGACAGGTCAGCCTCGGCCAGACGATTATGAAGGGCAACGCCCGCAAGGTGCGCCGGCTCGGCAAGGGCAACGTGATCGCCGGCTTCGCGGGCGCGACCGCCGACGCCTTCACCCTGCTCGAGCGACTGGAAACCAAGCTGGAACAGTATCCCGACCAGCTGACGCGGGCCTGCGTGGAACTCGCCAAGGACTGGCGGACCGACCGCTATCTTCGCCGGCTCGAAGCGATGATGCTCGTGGCCGACAAGAACGTGACGCTGGCGCTTACCGGCACTGGCGACGTGCTGGAGCCGGAGCACGGCGTGATGGCGATCGGTTCTGGCGGCAACTACGCGCTCGCCGCCGCACGTGCTTTGATGGACACTGACAAGGACGCCGAAGAGATCGCGCGCAAGGCGATGCAGATCGCGTCCGAAATCTGCGTCTACACCAATTCGAGCGTTGTCGTCGAAGCACTGGATGCGGCCTGAACGCTGATGATTTCCTTCCGGCCCGTAGCGTCGGTCGATCTCCCGCTTCTGGGACGATGGATGCGCAAACCGCACTGGCGTGAATGGTGGGGCGATCCGGAAATCGAACTCGGCTACATTCAGGATATGGTGGAAGGGCGCGACACCACGAGGCCTTTCATCTTCTGCAAGAACGACGGCGACATCGGCTATATCCAGTACTGGTTCGTCGGCCACCACCAGAACGGGACCTGGCTCGCGGAAAATCCCTGGCTCGGCGACCTGCCGGCCGAGACGATCGGCGTCGATCTATCAATTGGCAGCGCCAGCGACCTTTCCATGGGTCTCGGGACCGAGGCTCTGGTCGCTTTCGTCGCGAGATTGCGGGACACCGGCTTCAGCCAGATCATCATCGATCCAGACCCGAACAACATCCGCGCGGTTCGCGCCTACGAGAAAGCCGGCTTCCGACCGATTGCCGAACTCGCCGGCAAGACCGGCGACAGCCTGATCATGCGTCATGTCGCGAGCAGCGTGTCCGGATGATAAGCCCCGAGACACTCGATCGCGCGGTGGCCGGCGGGATCATCACCAGCGAGCAGCGCGACACGCTCCTGACCATGGAACTCCCCCGGTTCCATGCGGGAGAAGATGACGAGGCCAACCCCGAAGAGAATTTGCGCCTGATCGGCGGCGGCAACGATCTGTTCGTCACCGTCGGTATCGTCCTTCTGTCCGCCGGGTTCTATTTCGTGCTGTCGACGCTGTTGGCAGGCCGTACCTTTTGGATAGCCGCGCTGGCGGCCGCATTTGCCTGGGCAATAGCCGAGATCGTGACGCGGCAGCACCGCATGAAGCTGTCGTCCACGGTGCTCAGCCTCGCCTTCATGGCCGCCGTGACTGTTCTGCTCTGGCTCGCGGTCCAGGAACGCTATCCGATCAGCCGGCCGGAATCGGTCTGGCAGGTGCTCGCGTTGCGCCAGACGGCTGCCCCGGCGGGTTATCTTCTGTTCGGCGGCATCATCGCCGCGGCAACCGGTTACTTCTGGCGGTTTCGGGTCCCGATGCTCGCCGGCGTGGTCGCGGTGTCCGCAACGCTGCTCGCCTTCCTGCAGACGGCGGTACTGCTTTATGACGGCGTGACCGTCGGGACGGTGGCAGTCCCGCAGATCGAAGACGTTCCCGAACTCGTCCGCGCCTCGCTCTACATGCCGCTCGTGTGCGGCCTCGTCGTTTTCGGTATCGCTGTGGCGCTCGACCTCCATGACCGGGAGCGACGGACCACCTGGTCGGACTGCGCATTCTGGCTTCACGTCGTTTCGGCGCCGATGCTGGTCCACCCTCTCTTCATCCTCGCTACCGGCCACGACGTCGCGTTCGGTCAGGCCGAACCGGATGAGAGTGCTACGGTAATGCTGACGCTGCTCATCATCGGCTTCGTCTATGTCGCCCTGGCGATCGATCGCCGGTCGCTGCTCGTTCCCACACTCGCCTATTTCGGATCGCTCGGGATCTATTATCTGGTGAACTCGACAGCCAACACCACAGGAATTCCGCCCTTCGCTCTCATCCTGCTGGTCATCGGCGCCCTCATCATCACGTTCGGAGCGGGATGGCAGCACATACGCCGCTTGATCGTCCGCCCTACTCTCCCCACATCGGTTTTCAACCGTCTCCCTCCCCTCAAGGTTCGATCGTACAGTAGATGACCCATTTTTCCCCCCGTGAAATCGTGTCCGAACTCGACCGCTACATCATCGGTCAGAAGGACGCCAAGCGCGCCGTGGCAATTGCCTTGCGCAACCGCTGGCGCCGCCAGCAGCTCGAAGGCAACATGCGCGAAGAGGTGATGCCGAAGAACATCCTGATGATCGGGCCGACGGGCGTGGGCAAGACCGAGATCTCGCGCCGTCTCGCCCGCCTCGCGGGGGCACCGTTCACCAAGGTCGAGGCGACGAAATTCACCGAGGTCGGCTATGTCGGCCGCGACGTCGAGCAGATCATCCGCGACCTCGTCGAAGTCGCCATCGGGCTCGTGAAGGAGAAGATGCGCGAGGACGTCAAGGCGCGGGCGCATGTCAACGCGGAGGAGCGCGTCCTCGAAGCGCTCGTCGGCAAGACCGCAAGCCCGGCGACCAAGGACAGTTTCCGCAAGAAGCTGCGCAGCGGCGAAATGGACGACAAGGAAATCGAGATCGAGGTCGCGGACACCTCGCCGGGCGGCTTCGAGATTCCGGGCATGCCCGGCGCCAATATCGGCGTGCTGAACATCAACGACATGCTGTCGAAGGCGATGGGCGGACGCACGAAGACCCGCAAGACGACCGTGAAGGACTCCTACGGCCATCTGATCAACGACGAGTCTGACAAGCTCCTCGATCAGGACGAGGTGGTCCAGCGCGCCCTTGAATCGACGCAGAACGACGGGATCGTCTTCCTCGACGAGATCGACAAGATCGCCACGCGGGAGGGCGGGGTCGGCGCCGGCGTGTCGCGCGAAGGCGTGCAACGAGACCTGCTGCCGCTGGTCGAGGGGACCACGGTCGCGACGAAGTACGGGCCGGTCAAGACCGACCACATCCTATTCATCGCCTCCGGTGCCTTCCACGTGGCCAAGCCGTCGGACCTGCTGCCCGAACTCCAAGGCCGCCTGCCAATTCGCGTCGAACTCCGCGCGCTCGAAAAGGAGGACTTCGTCCGCATCCTGACCGAAACGGAGGCGAGCCTGATCAAGCAGTACATCGCTCTGATGAAGACCGAAGGCGTCGACCTCGAATTCACGGAGGATGCGATCGACCGGCTCGCGCAGATCGCTGTCGACCTCAACGCCAGTGTGGAGAACATCGGCGCGCGCAGGCTTCAGACCGTGATGGAGCGGGTACTCGACGACATTTCCTTCGATGCCCCGGACCGCTCGGGCTCAAAGGTCCTGATCGATGCT
Source organism: Aquibium pacificum (assembly GCF_040839445.1). Classification (NCBI taxonomy): domain Bacteria; kingdom Pseudomonadati; phylum Pseudomonadota; class Alphaproteobacteria; order Hyphomicrobiales; family Phyllobacteriaceae; genus Aquibium; species Aquibium pacificum. The sequence continues at coordinate 432,586 of NZ_JBDPGJ010000002.1, forward strand.
GAATACGTCGACAGGAATGTCGGCGATCTGGCGAAGAACACAGATTTGTCCCGTTTCATCCTGTAATGCCCGCGGCGGGAATCCCGGCAGGGCGACGCGCACGGCGCCTTGCCGAAACAGGTTTCCGCCCGGACGACATTCGTCGGATGCAATCCATCACGCAGGATTGATGACGCGTTTAGGGGCAAATCGCCATCGAATTTGCGGCGCGCTCGACACTCGGGGCCGGTTTTAATACGGTCCCGGAAGTTTTTTTCGGCAGGTACGCGGACTTGGGTGCATGGGGAAATTACTGAATGTCTCCATCGGTTTGGTGCTGGCGTGGGCCGTCGTCCCCGCGCAGGCGCTGACGCCCGTACCACCGGGCAACCGGCATGCCGAACAGCCGCCGGTCCCCGCCGGCTCGGCATCCCGCACCGACGCGCTGAAGACGACATACGAGCGGAAGTACCAGAAGGTCCTGCGCCTTCTCGAGAGCGACGGATCGCTTCGCCGGAAGATCGAGGATGCAGCCGCGCATTTCGACATCGATCCGCTCCACGTCGCGGCAGCGATTGTCGGCGAGCACACCTACAACGTCGACGCCTACGACCGGCTGCAGACCTACTACGTCAAGGCGGTCTCCTACCTCAATTCGGACTTCAGCTTCTCCTACGACGGAGAGAGCATCGACAGTTTCATCGCCCGGCCCGAGTTCGGCGTCTGCGCCGGCGCGGTTGGAAGCTATGATGTGTGGACGTGCCGCGAACGCGTCTGGACGTCGGTCTTCCGGGGCAAGACCGTCGGCGGCAAGTCCTTTCCGGCCGACCGCCTCAGCGCCGTCTTCTTCCAGCCATTCTATGCCGGCCAGACATTCGGGATCGGCCAGCTCAATCCCCTCACCGCGCTGACGATGACCGACGTGGTCCACGAAGCGACGCGACTTCCGAGGCTCGACCATCGCAATCCGCAGGAAGTCTACCGGACCATCATGGATCCGGACCTGACGCTCACTTACGTCGCGGCGACGATCCGCAAGGCGATCGACGCCTACGCGTCCATCGCCGATTACGACATCTCAAGCAATCCGGGCATCACCGCCACCCTCTACAATGTCGGCGACCCGGAAGGCCGCGCCCGCGCGCTGAAGGCGGAAAACCGGGCACGCACGGCGGACGGACAGCAACCGCGACTGCCGGAGGAAAACTACTACGGCTGGATGGTGAACGAGAAACTGCCGGACCTGCGCGCGCTGTTTCCCGAGACCGACCGGGCGCCGTCTATCGCCGGCGTGCCGAACGCACCAGACCGATGAGTTCGGCCAGATCCTTTTCGTCCAGCAGACCGATCTCCGCAGCCAGGAGGTTTGCCAGTTCCGTCGCGGCAGGAGACAGGCCGGCCGTATCTATCACCACGCGCGGATGCGATTGCTCCGCCAGCCGCACGAGTTCTTCCGCGTCGTCCCAGATGATGTTGAAGTAGCCGATGATCTTCTGCATCAGCATCCAGTTGGGGCGCCCCCTGTGGCCGCGTTCCAGGGCCGAAAGATAGGCGGCGCTGACACCGAGCGAATCGGCCATCTCTTTCTGCGTGACCTTTCTTTCGCGCCGCATTTCGCGCATCCGAAGCCCGAAAGGCGTCATCGCGACGGCAGTTCCGACTGCCGGCGCAGGCGCACATAGAGCGCGCCGGCGCCGCCATGATGGCGTGCGGCGAACTCGTAGCCACCGACCAGCGGTCTGAACGACGGGGTCGCGAACCAGGCAGGCACGGCCTTGCGCAGGACGCCTTCGCTGCCCAGCGACGCTCCCTTGCCGGTGATGACCAGGACATGACGAATACCCATGGCGTGAGCGCGGTGAAGGAACCCGAGCAGCAGCGCATGCGCCTCGCCCTGCGTCATGCCATGCAGGTCCACCCGCGCCTCAAGTGCCAGCCGCCCCTTCGCCAGCTTCTGCCGCGTCGGCTGATCGATGGTCCGGGGTGTATGCGAATGCTCCTGCGCCTTTCGTGGCCGCTGTGGGAGCGGGGCGGCATCTGCCGCCGACAGCACGTCGTGAAACGATGCATCTGCATCGATCTCCGGATTGACCATCTCTTCCGGCAGGGCTTTCCCCTTCAGCGGGATCGCAGTGCGCGCGACCTGGTTCCACAGGATGCGGTCATCCTCGCTGAGGTCGCGACGGGAGCCAGTCCTGCGGCTCATGCCGAACTGCCCGTCAGCGCCTTCGGGATCAGCGCGAAGAAATCCGCATCGCTGCGCACGACGCCGGCGATCTCGCCGGCCTCGTCGCCCGATCCGGCGAAAAGATCGCCGCGGGCGGGACCGACGATCGCCGAACCCGTGTCCTGCGCGATCATCAACCTTCGGAATGGAGCCTCGCCAAAAGCCGCCAGGGCCGGAGCATGGATGAACAGAGGCGTTCCGAACGTGTGGAGCAGCCGGTCGACCGCGATCGAACGACCCGAGGTGAGCGGAACCTTCGCGGCCGCCACGGGCCCCAGCCGCGGATCAGCGACGTCCGCCTCGCGGAAGAAGATGAAGGAGCGGTTGCGCCAGAGGATTTCGTCGATGCGGCCCGGGTGGTCCCGGAACCATTGCCGGATCGACTGCATGGTGATGTCTTCCCGCCGCAGTTCGCCGATGTCGGCAAGTACGCCGCCCGGTCCCGTGAACCGCTGGCCTGATTTCGCCGCATAGGTGATCCGCTTGACGCCGCCCGGCATCTTCAGGCGCGCCGCGCCCTGGACGTGGATGAAGAAGACGTCGACCGCGTCTTCCAGCCAGGCGATCTCGAGACCCCTGCCTGCGAGGGCTCCCTCTTCAATCGCCCTGCGATCATGATATTCCGCGACTTTGCCGCCGACCGACCTGCCAAAGGCGAGGTAAGGATCCAGTTCGGGCGGCCGGTTGCTCTCGTCCAGATCGATGAGATCCGGCGGGCGCGAATAGATCGGGTGACGAAAATGCGCGGTACGCGTCGGCGAGGCCGTCGCCTCCGGCTCGTAGAAGCCGGTCACGAAACCGCGATCGGCGTTTTCGGGTCGAAGTGAACAGGGGACGAACCAGCGTTCGAAGAATGCGGTCGAGGCATGGTAGTCCAGCCGCTCGCTCGCGACGGCCGCCTCGTAGGCGGGGATGAATGCGCCTGCCTCGACGCCGAGCGAACCGGTCTTGTAGGGTTTTACGAGGGCGTGCCGGGCAGACCGCTGGAACGCTTCGAAGGCCGCCGCCATGCGGTCCCGGTACCACCCGGGGATATCCGCGAACTCCACGGGCCGGAAAAGCGAGGACAGGGCCACCTCATCCCCTCGCCTGTCAGTCTTCGGCTTCGGTGGCCACGAGCTTCCAGTTGGGATCGCGCGAGCGGGTGTCGCGCGCGAAGGTCCAGACGTCCTTGACTTCGGCGACCGTCTCGGGATCCCCGTCGATGACCGAGCCGGCGCTGTCGCGAGTCGCCGAGATGAGTTCGCTCACGATGCGCAAGGTGACATGCGCTTCGGTGCCCTTCATTTCGGCCGATACGATGTCGGCCTTCTCGATGCCGACGAACGAGGACTGGATCTTCTCGGAACGGTTCTCACGCTCGGCGATTGCCTGCACGAAACCCTCGTAGACTTCGCGGGACAGGAGATTCTTCAACGTCTTCCGGTCGCCGTCGGCATAGGCCATGACGATCATCTCGTAGGCCATCTTGGCGCCGTCCAGGAAGACCTTGGGATCGAAACTGGCGTCCGCGTCGCGAATAGCCCGCAGTCCCTTGTTCAGGTCGGTTCCGGGCGCGGCGACCTTGTCGATGTCGGCATAGGCCGTTTCGGCGTCGCCCGTCGACTTGCGCCGCGGCAGGGAAACGACGTTGTCCTGGGGAGACGGATCATCGGCCCCGCGGGTGCGGTTCGCGGTATAGGGATCGAAAGGCGGCTTTTCGCTGCCGGTGCGCCGGCCGAGCACATTCCGCAGCTGCAGGAATATCACGACCGCAGCCACGATGAAGAAAAGCGTCCCGAAGTCCAAGAATTCCATTTCGTCCGCCAACAATCCCGGTCGGGCCGCGCCACGGCCGGTTAAACCCGTATCCTGCTCAGGCGCCGCGTGAACTCATTACGCCCATATAGAACGCGCCGGTCTATCATTCAAATCCAATGCGGCGCTAACTACCTAAAGGAATGCAGCCATTTTTCGACACCTGAACCCCGGAAAGATTCCGACGTGCGATTTCCCTTTCTCTTTATCCTTTTCCTCGCGGTCCCGCTCATGGAGATCGCAGCATTCGTTCTGGTTGGCAGCCGGATCGGGATCATCCCCACACTGGTGATGGTGCTGGTCACCGCGCTCGTGGGTTCGATCCTGCTTCGCGTGCAGGGTTTCGGCCTGCTGCGCCGCATCCGCGAGGAGGTCGATGCCGGGCGCGTACCACAGCGCGAACTCGTCCACGGCGTGATGATCTTGCTCGCGGGGTTCCTTCTGCTGCTTCCGGGCTTCGTGACCGACGCAGTTGGTTTCCTGCTCTTCGTGCCGGCTTTCCGTGACGCCGCCTGGCGCTTCCTCAGCTCACGGATCGCTGCCCGGGTCGACATCCGCGGCGTCGATCTCGGCCGCGCGCGGCAAAGGGATACCAGGACCATCGATCTCGACGAGGAGGAGTATTCGCGCTCGCCCGATCCCGACTCGCCGTGGAAGCGAGACTGACTGGTACCGACGGGCCACTTATCGCCCGTACAGCCTTGTATCGCCAGAATGTGCGTGATAGCCAACCGCCCAAATTGCGCCGCCCGGGCGGCTGTATCGGAGAAGGAACGACCGCATGGCGAACGAGAACAACGAGAATGGCGCGGCGGGCGCGGTGAATGCCGGCAACGGCGCTCAGCCGGCGCTGAACGTGCTCGCACAGTACGTCAAGGACCTTTCCTTCGAGAGCCCCGGCGCGCCGAACACGTTGCGCAGTCGCGACAAGGCGCCGAACATCGCGATCAACGTCAACGTGAACGCCAACCCGATGTCGGGCACCGAATACGACGTTACGCTGACGCTGAACGCCAAGGCGACGGTGGACGAGAGTGTCCTGTTCAACGTCGAACTCATCTATGGCGGCGTTTTCCGGGTCGCGAACTTCCCGAAGGAACACGTCCTGCCGGTGCTCTTCATCGAGTGCCCGCGGCTTCTCTTCCCGTTCGCGCGCCAGATCATCGCCGACTCGACGCGCAATGGCGGCTTCCCGCCGCTGATGCTCGACCCGATCGATTTCGCGCAGATGTTCCAGCAGAAGATCGCCGAGGACCAGGCGCGGTCCAAGGTCCAGGTCAGCTGACGGCCGGCGCCGTCGTCATTCCGCAGCCTGCGTGAAGCCCGAGGCCGGTTCCCGGCCCTCCGGCATCGCGATCCGCTTCCAGATCGCGGATTCCCCGAGCCCCTCGACCATCGCCGCATGCGCGGCACGTTCAGTAGGGAGAAGACGCGGCGCGAGAGGGATCCGGCGCCGCGCGACCGCCGCAACCACGCTCATGCCCCCGGCATCGACCTCTACCGCCGCCTCGACGACTTCCAGCCCGAGCGCGGCCTGCTTGCCGCCGACGAGTTCGATGTAGACTTCCGCCAGCAGTTCGGAATCGAGCAGCGCTCCGTGCTTTGTGCGGCGACTGTTGTCGATCGCATACCGCTTGCACAGCGCGTCCAGCGAATTCGGACCCATCGGATGCTTGCGGCGGGCCATCGCCAGCGTGTCGACCACGCGATCCGGAAGCAGCGGCTCGATGCCGACCCGCTTCAGTTCCTGGTTCAGGAAGTTCATGTCGAACGTCGCATTGTGGGCGACGAGCTTCGCACCGTCGATGAAAGCCAGGAACTCCTCCACGATCTCGGCGAAACGGGGCTTTCCGGCGAGATCCGTCAGGCTGATGCCGTGCACCGCCTGGGCTTCCGGGTGAATCTGCCGATCTCCCGGGTGGATGTAGAAATGGATGGAACGGCCGGAGGGGAAGCGGTTTACGAGCTCCACGCCGCCGATCTCGATGACGCGGTCCTCCAGCGGGTCGAGACCCGTGGTTTCGGTGTCGAAGATGATTTCGCGCAAGCGTCAGGCTCCGATTCGTGATCGCGCCAACTTTAGCCTATTTCGATGGGAATTGTACCCGCTCAACCTGGCGGCTTGCCCGTCAGTTCACCGATTATTCCGGCGACGGCTTCGCGGGCATGCTCCATGCCCAGCCCCGTGTCGATGACGAAATCGGCACGTGCGCGCTTTTCCGCGTCGGGTAGCTGCCTGGTGAGGATGGCCTCGAACTTCTGCTCCGTCATGCCCGGCCGCTTGAGCACGCGCTCCCGCTGCACCTGGGGAGACGCCGTGACGACGACGATCCGGTCGACGCGGTCCGCACCGCCGGCCTCAAAGAGCAGCGGGATGTCCAGTACGATGAGCGCGGCGCCTCGCTGCTCGTGCAGGCGCACGAATTCTGCTTCGGCCTTCCGGACGAGAGGATGGACGATCGCCTCCAGCTTCCTGATGGCCTCGCCGTCTCTCAGCACCGACTGGGCGAGCCGGGTGCGATCGACCACCCCGTCCTTGACCGCCTCGGGAAAGGCCTCGGCGATGGGCGGTACGGCCTCGCCGCGATAGAGTTCATGCACGGTGACGTCCGCATCGTGCACGGGCACGCCGAAATCGGCGAACATCTTTGCGGTGGTCGACTTGCCCATTCCGATCGAGCCGGTCAGTCCGAGGATGATCACTTGCGCAGGTCCATGTCGGCGACGACGAGCGCCCGCAGCTCGTCCGTCACGCAGGGCCGGGTGCCGAACCAGCGCTCGAAGCCGGGCACGGCCTGGTGAAGAAGCATTCCGAGGCCGTCGACAACGGCCAATCCCCGTGCGCGGGCGTCGGCGAGCAGCGGCGTGATGAGCGGAACGTAGACGATGTCGGTGACGACTGCATGATCGGGCAGTGGTGCGAGGTCGATCGCCTCGCCCGCGTCTCCCGCCATGCCGAGCGGCGTGGTGTTTACGAGCAGGTCGGCATCGGCGAGAAGTTCGGGCGCGGCGGCCCAGCCGTGCGCGGTGACTTTCGGACCGAAGCGGTCGGCGAGCTCGCTCGCCCGCGCGAGGCTGCGGTTTACGACCCTTATGTCCCGGTAACCGTTCGCCGCTAGCGCATGGACGATCGCGCGCGCGCTTCCGCCCGCGCCGAGCACAACCGCCGTGCCGCCAGCGCTCCATTGGGGTGCACGGGCATCGAGATTGGCGGAGAAGCCTGACCAGTCCGTGTTCGTGCCGCAAAGCCGGCCATCCTCCAGCCATACCGTGTTGATCGCGCCGATGATCTCTCCGGCCTCGTCGACGACGTCCGTCAGCACGAAGGCTGCCTCCTTGTGCGGAATGGTGACGTTGCCGCCGACATAACCTTCAGCTTCCAAGCCCAGGATGAATGTCTCAAATACCGCTGGCGCGACATCGACCGCCACGTAGTCGCCGGCCAGACCGAGCGTCTTCAGCCAATAGCCGTGGATCAGCGGCGATCGCGAATGCGCCACCGGATGTCCGCAGACGAATGCCCGCTTCCGGCCGTCAGCCATCGATGGCGCCCAGCGACCTTAGTTCGGACAGCAGAGGAAGAAGCGGCAGGCCGACGATGGTAAAATAGTCGCCCTCTATCTTTTGGAAGAGCTGGATGCCGCGACCCTCGACCTGATAGGCGCCAACGCTGGATAGCGCATCGTTGCCTACGGCCGAGAGATAGCGTCCGACGAAACCCGGATCGAGGTCGCGCATGGTCATGGCTGCCACCGCAACATGACGCCAGATCGTCTCGCCGTTCCGGACGATGACCACTGCGCTGTTCAGGTGGTGCGTCCTGCCAGACAGGCGCAGAAGATGCCGACGCGCGCCTTCCATGTCCTTCGGCTTGTGGAAGACCTCGTCCGCGAGCGACAGCGTCTGGTCCGAGCCGATGACGAATGCGCCGGGATGCGCCTCGCTCACAGCGACCGCTTTCGCCTCGGCAAGGACGGCGGCGATGTCCTCCGGGCCTGCGCCCGAGTTCGCCAAGGGAGCTTCGAGAGCCCTTTCGTCGAGCTCCGGCCGGACGACCTGGAACGTCACGCCGGCATCCTCAAGCAGCTTGCGCCTGAACGGGCTGCCCGATGCGAGGATGATCTGGTCGCGCATGTCGGCTCTCCTTCGTCGTGGTCCCGCTACCGGTTACGACCGCGCAACGCAAGAATGGCGGCGGCGGTTTCCTCGATGGAGCGGCGGCTGACGTCGATCATAGGCCAGCCGTAACGATTGCAGATCTGTCTGGCATACGTCAGTTCCTCGGAGATGACGGAACGATCGGCATAGCGCTCGGCGTCATATCCGGCACCGGTGCCCAGAATACGGTTCTGTCGCACGTGCGAGATGCGTTCGGCGGAAGCGATGAGCCCGACGATCAGCGTGCGCTTCGCCTGTTTCAGGCTGTCGGGGATGTCGACGCCCAGCACGATCGGCAGGTTCGCGGTCTTGATGCCGCGGTTGGCGAGATAGATGCTCGTCGGCGTCTTGGATGTCCGGGAAATGCCGACGAGCACGATGTCGGCCTCGTCTATGTCCGTCGGCAGCTGTCCGTCGTCATGTTCCATGGTGAAGTTCAGCGCGTCGATGCGGCGGAAATATTCGGCATCGAGCACGTGCTGCGCGCCAACGCGACGGCCGGCCGGTTCCCCCAAATAGGACTGGAAGACGGTGAGAACCGGTTCGAGCACCGAGACGCACGGAAGCCCCATGGCCGCGCAACTCTCGTCGATCATCCGGGCGAGCGGCTGGTCCACGATCGTGTAGAGGACGATCCCAGGCTCGCTGTCGATCTCCTGGAGAACCGCCGCAAGCTGCCGTTCCGTACGGATCAGCGGATAGATGTGCTCGATCGCACGCGCGTCCTTGTACTGGGCCGAAGCCGCCCGGCCCGCGGCCAGCAGCGTCTCGCCGGTGGCGTCCGATATGAGGTGGAGATGGAAGAAGTTCCGGGGCTTGTTCACAGGGGAGATGCCTGTCCTGTGGGAAACGGGGGATGGTTCGACGAGTCCGCGTGGCACGGCCGGCGCGACTGTATCAGAAGCGGTTTCATCCACAATTCGGGTGGCTGTGGAATTATCCGGCGGGCTGGGGAGGGAAGGGCTTGGGTTGGTGATTCGTCCCGGCGACGATGGTTTCACCACTACTACCGGGCATAAGCCAACCGATTGTTCCGGCTGTATGATCGCGGCTTATCCCCGCTATCACCAATGCCGCCGCGACACTGTGCACGCTAGGACTTTGCCGCTGCCTCGCTGGCGCCGATGGGGAAAAGCCGATATCCCCGATTCCGACAGAGTCTAAGAACAATCAGATTCCTTAAAAAAGAGATTCTCTTTTTCATTGAGGGCGGAGAGGTGACGCAGATGGCAGTCGAACAACGGATGATGCGCGTCCTGAACAGCGAAGCCGTCTATCCTCCTCCCATCTGGATGATGCGCCAGGCCGGCCGCTATCTGCCCGAGTATCGCGACGTGCGGAAAGAAGCCGGGAACTTCCTCGATCTCTGCTACAACCCCGATCTCGCCGTCGAAGTGACCCTGCAGCCGATCCGGCGCTTCGGCTTCGACGCATCCATCCTTTTCTCCGACATTCTCGTCGTTCCCCATGCGCTGGGCCGAGACCTGCGCTTCGAGGAGGGGCAGGGACCCCTGATGACGCCGATCGACGAGAGTGGCATCGAAAGGCTCGAGACGGATGAACTTCACGCCCGTCTGGCACCCGTCTACGAGACGGTCAGGCGCCTGCGCCGTGAACTGCCGGCCGAGACGACACTCCTCGGGTTCTGTGGGGCACCCTGGACGGTCGCCACGTACATGATCGCTGGGAAAGGGACGCCCGACAAGGCCCCGGCGCGCCTGTTCGCCTACGAGCACCCCGAGGCCTTCGCCAGGCTCCTGGATATCCTCGCCGAGGTCTCCGCGGACTATCTCATCCGCCAGATCGACAATGGTGCCGACGCTGTCCAGATATTCGACAGCTGGTCCGGCGTGCTCGACGAGGCTTCGTTCCGCTCGTTCTGCGAGGCCCCGGTTGCGAAGATGGTGAGGAAGATCAGGGAGGCCCATCCTGCCACCCCCATCATCGGGTTCCCCAAAGGCGCCGGCAGCCTCTACGACGGATACAGGGCGAACACCGGCGTCCAGGCGCTGGGGCTGGACTGGGCCGTGCCGCTCTCGCAGGCGCGCCGGTTACAGGCGCAGGGCGCCGTTCAAGGCAATCTCGATCCCATGCGGCTTGTCGCCGGCGGCAAGGCCCTTTCCGAGGGCGTTACGACCATCCTCGAAGCGCTCGCGGACGGCCCTTTCATCTTCAATCTCGGGCATGGCATAACGCCGGAAACGCCTATCGAGCATGTCGAGGCGATGATCGCCGAAGTGAGAAGGCGCTAGCGGGAATGGAGGACGGCGCTTCTACTGGACGCACCGCCGCTCGTCGGGCAGCGATTGCCATCGCGGTCTTCCTCGCATTGACGGCGGTGCTGTTTGCAATCGACCCGAACAATTTCTATCTCTGGGCGAAGGCGATCCACGTTATCGCGGTTATCTCGTGGATGGCGGGGATGCTCTACCTCCCCCGGCTGTTCATCTACCACTGCGACGCCGAGCCCGGTTCGGTCCAGTCCGAGACATTCAAGACGATGGAGCAAAGGCTCCTGCGGGTCATCATTAATCCGGCGATGACCGTCACCTGGGTTTTCGGGCTCTGGCTTGCCTGGGAAGGCTTCCGGTTCCAGGCCGGATGGCTTCACGCCAAGATCCTGCTTGTGATCCTCTTGTCGGGCCTTCACGGCTATTTCTCGGCCGCCGTCAGGAAGTTCGCGCAGGACCGTAACGACAAGTCCGCGCGGCACTGGCGCCTGATGAACGAAGGCCCTACCGTGCTGATGATCGCGATCGTGATTCTCGTGATCGTCAAACCATTCTGAGACTGCCAAAAAGCCTTCTTGCGCTGGCGTCATGTCGGCTATAAAAGACCGGCTTCCTCCCTGTACAGCGCAGCCGAGCCGCATCCAGTTCGCCGCCGGCAGTTGCCGCACCCCGCTGTATCCCCTCGCACATTCAGAGTTTTTCCATGCAGGAAATGAAACTACAGGAATTCAAGAACAAGAAGCCGACCGATCTCATTGCGTTCGCCGAATCGCTGGAAGTCGAGAACGCCAGCGTCATGCGCAAGCAGGAGCTGATGTTCGCGATCCTGAAGAAGCTTGCGGCACAGGACATCGAAATCATCGGAGACGGCGTTGTCGAAGTCCTACAGGATGGATTCGGCTTTCTTCGATCCGCGAATGCCAACTACCTGCCGGGCCCGGACGACATCTATATTTCGCCTTCGCAGATCCGGAGGTTCTCGCTGAAGACCGGCGATACCGTCGAAGGTCCGATTCGTAGTCCGAAGGAAGGGGAGCGCTACTTCGCGCTGTTGAAGGTCAACACGATCAACTTCGACGATCCGGAGAAGATCAGGCACAAGATCCATTTCGACAATCTGACGCCGCTGTATCCGAACGAGCGGCTGAAGATGGAGCTTGAGAACCCGACGACCAAGGACATCTCTTCGCGCGTCATCGACCTCGTCGCGCCGCTCGGAAAGGGACAGCGCGGACTGATCGTGGCGCCGCCGCGGACCGGCAAGACCGTCCTCCTCCAGAACATCGCCCACTCGATCACCTCCAATCATCCCGAGTGCTTCCTGATCGTGCTCCTGATCGACGAACGGCCCGAAGAAGTGACCGACATGCAGCGCTCGGTACGCGGCGAGGTCGTCTCTTCGACGTTCGACGAACCGGCCGTCCGCCACGTTCAGGTCGCCGAGATCGTCATCGAGAAGGCCAAACGCCTGGTGGAGCACGGCAGGGACGTCGTCATCCTGCTCGATTCGATCACCCGGCTCGGACGCGCCTACAACACCGTGGTGCCCTCGTCCGGCAAGGTGCTGACGGGTGGCGTCGACGCGAACGCGCTGCAGAGACCGAAGCGCTTCTTCGGCGCGGCGCGCAACATCGAGGAAGGCGGGTCCCTGACGATCATCGCGACGGCCCTCATCGACACCGGAAGCCGTATGGACGAGGTCATCTTCGAGGAGTTCAAGGGAACTGGCAATTCGGAAATCGTGCTCGACCGCAAGGTCGCCGACAAGCGCATCTTCCCCGCAATGGACATCCTGAAATCCGGGACGAGAAAGGAAGATCTTCTCGTGCAGAGGCAGGACCTCCAGAAGATATTTGTGCTTCGACGCATCCTCTCGCCGATGGGCACAACCGATGCGATCGAGTTCCTCATCGACAAGTTGAAGCAAACGAAAAGCAACGCGGACTTCTTCGATTCGATGAATACCTGAACTATTAGGGTCAAAAAGGGCGTACTGCTCTAAATTACTGGCTGCTAATTTCGCTCGTATTGAGCGGTGAAGCGATTGCCCGCAGATCACATGATGTTCCGGGAAACAATCTACGCCCTGTCTTCCGGCGCGCTGCCCTCTGCGGTCGCAGTCATAAGGTTGTCGGGTCCCCATGTGCGCGAAGCGTTGACGCGGATCGTCGGCTTCGTACCGGAACCGCGGCAGCTCGTACTGGCGACGATGCGCAACAGCAGCGGCGAGCAGATCGACAGAGGCTTCGTTTCGTACTTCGCCGCGCCGGCCAGTTTCACCGGCGAGGACGCGGCGGAACTCGACAGCCACGGCGGCAAGGCCGTCGTCGCGGCATTGTTAAAAGAACTCTCCTCCATTGCCGGCCTGCGCCCCGCCGATCCCGGTGAGTTCGCGCGGCGGGCCTATCTGAACGGCAAGTTCGACCTTACGGGCGCCGAGGCGCTCGGCGATCTCATTGAAGCCGAGACCGAGGGCCAAAGACGTTTCGCCGTCGCGAATACGGGCGGCAGGACGGCAGCGCTCTACCAAGGCTGGCGGGAGAGGATCATTCACACGCGCGCCATGATCGAGGCGGAACTCGACTTTGCCGACGAGGGGGACATTCCGGAATCGATCGGGTCGACGGTACTATCCTCGGTCACCGAACTGCGTCAGGAGATCCTCAGCCACATCGAGGGCTACAGTACGGCGGAGATCCTCCGCGAAGGTTTCCAGGTCGCTTTGATCGGTCCGCCGAATGCAGGAAAGTCCAGCCTCCTGAATGCGTTGGTTAAGCGGGATGTGGCGATCGTGTCGGACGAGCCCGGAACCACGCGCGATCTCGTCGTGGTCAACCTTGATCTCGGGGGCATGAAGATCGTCCTCACGGATACCGCAGGCATCAGGGAAGGTGCGGGCAAAGTCGAACAACAAGGCGTCGAACGGGCGCGACATGCGGCGGGTTCGGCTCATCTGGTTCTGCGTCTGCAGGATATCACGGCGCCTCCATCTTTCGGACTGAAAGACGAATATACCGACGAAATCGTTGTCTTGACCAAGATTGATCTGGACGAACGCGTCTCGGTTGGGGATCCGCCCGATCCCGGTCACCTGGCCGTCTCGGCGAAAACCGGAGAAGGGTTGGACGCGTTGTTGGCTCTTCTACAAGAACGAGCCACGAAGGCGACGGGCGCGACCGGAGGATTCGTGCCCTTCCGCGAACGGCATCTCGTGCATCTTCGGGAGGCAGAGAGGCTGCTCGGGGAGTTTTCCGCTGCGAGGAACCTTGGTCTTGAACTTCAGGCCGAACTCCTGCGCGGTGCAAGTCTTGCGCTGGGTAGGATCATAGGCGATGTGGATGTGGAAGACCTCCTCGACGTGATATTCTCCCGTTTCTGCGTCGGGAAGTGATTCACGTGAAACATCGGTAGCGTCAACAACGTGACTCACGTGAAACATGCGAGCGCGCCATGGGTCGCTCATGTGTAGAAGGAGTATCCTTGTGCGATATGATGTCCTGATCATCGGCGGCGGCCATGCCGGATGCGAGGCAGCTTCGGCGGCAGCGCGGTACGGTGCCCGGACGGTGCTCGTCACGCTGGATGCAGACAAGATTGGCGTGATGTCGTGCAACCCGGCGATTGGTGGCCTGGGAAAGGGGCACCTTGTTTGCGAGATCGACGCCATGGACGGCTTGATGGGCCGAGTCGCCGATGCCGCCGGGATACAGTTCCGCCTCCTCAACCGGCGTAAGGGGCCGGCGGTCCGCGGGCCACGGACCCAGGCTGATCGGAAACTCTACCGGCAAGCGATGCAATCGGAAATCGAGGCGCAGCCCGGTCTGGACGTCATCGAAGGAGAAGTTGGAGAGATTCTTGTTGCGGGCGGACGCGTCAACGGCGTCGTCCTGGCGAATGGCGAGGAGGTCAGTTGCGGCGCGATCGTGGTGACGACAGGAACCTTCCTCGGTGGACTCATCCACATCGGCGAACGCCAGTTCACGGCCGGCCGAATGAACGAAAAGGCAAGCATCGGCCTAAGTCGTTGGTTTCGTTCACAAGGGGTCAGGATGGGGAGGCTGAAGACCGGCACGCCGCCGCGCCTACAACGCAATTCGATCGACTGGTCGGGCATGGAGATGCAGTCCGCGGATGAGGATCCGGTCGCGTTTTCGTTTATGACCACTCGGATCACGAATCCCCAGATCCAATGCGGGATCGTGCGTTCCACAGTCCGTACTCATGAAATCATAAGGAAGAATATCCACCGCTCCGCAATGTATTCCGGGACGATCAAGGGCGTAGGACCCAGATATTGCCCATCGATCGAAGACAAGATCGTCAAGTTCTCCGACCGCGACGCGCACCAGATCTTCCTGGAACCGGAGGGGCTGGACGATGATACGATCTATCCGAATGGTCTTTCGACGTCGCTCCCGGAAGATGTTCAACTGGAACTGGTCAGGTCTATACCGGGGTTGGAGCGGAGCGAGTTTCTCCAACCGGGCTATGCCATCGAGTACGACCATATCGATCCCCGCGAGTTGAACCATACGCTCGAGATGCACTCGGTAGAGGGTCTTTTCCTTGCCGGCCAGATTAACGGCACGACCGGCTACGAGGAGGCGGCGGCCCAGGGGTTGGTGGCCGGAATCAATGGCGCCCGACGGGCGGCTGGCGAGGACGGCATAGTGTTCAGCCGGAGCGAGTCCTACATTGGCGTGTTGCTGGATGACCTCGTGACGCGGGGTGTTTCCGAACCTTATCGGATGTTCACGTCGCGGGCCGAATTCCGGTTGTCGCTGCGAGCGGACAATGCCGACACGCGATTGACGCCAAAGGGCATCGATTTGGGAATCGTGTCCGGCAAGCGAAGAGAGCTGTTTGAGCAGAAGATTCAAGCCTTCGGCCGGGCCATGCAGATGTGCAGGGATTGGAACGTCACGCCGAATCAAGCACGGCGGCATGGGCTCGCGGTGAATGCGGACGGGGTTCGGAGGAGTGCGTATGAGCTCCTGTCCTACGCGGACGTGACGATCGAGCGGCTCTCGGCGATCTGGCCGGAGATGCTCACGATACGCTCCGACATAGCCGAACTGATCGAAACGGATGCACGATATGCCGTTTATCTGGATCGGCAGGAAGCGGACATCCTGCTGATGCGGCGCGAAGAAGCCATGAGCATTCCCGGGAATTTCGATTATGAGCGGCTTTCGGGTCTCTCGACGGAATTGAAGCAGAAGTTGATCGCACGGAAGCCACGCTCTATTGCCGACGCCCAGAAGATCGAGGGGATGACGCCGGCTGCGCTCGCTTTCCTCGTTGCTTCGATTCGCGCGGAAGACCGTGCACACCGGCGACTCGCGTCGTGAGCCAGGACCGATTCGCCGCGCTTTGCGCGGTTGCTGGCACTGTTTCACGTGAAACTTTCGAACGGCTAGAGGCATTCGAGCGGATTTTTCTTCGCTGGGCCGACCGGATGAATCTGGCTGCGCCGTCGACGCTGACTGATGTCTGGTCCCGGCACATCCTCGACAGCGCCCAACTGGCCGGCCTCACGAAGGCAATGGAGATAGAAAGGTGGGTGGATATCGGGTCTGGCGGCGGCTTTCCGGGCGCAATCCTCGGCATCCTTGCCGAAGGACACCAAGCGCGATCCGTAACCCTGGTGGAATCGAACGCAAAAAAGGCCTCCTTTCTCCGGAATGCGCTGGCGGAACTCGCCCCCAGCGCCCAGATCATCTGCGACCGCGCGGAGAACTACATCGCGACACATGCGCCGCCGGATGCAGTCAGTGCCCGGGCTGTGGCAAGCTTATCGGCGTTGGTGAGCCTTTGCGAATCTTGGCTGGGGAGCCGGACGATCGGATTTTTCCATAAAGGTCGGGATTACCGTGCAGAATTGAAACTAGCCACTGACACGTGGAATCTCGATCTGGTAGAACACAAGAGCGCCGTCGACGCCGGAAGCGTCATCCTGGAAATTCGAAGCGTCCGGCGCAGGGTCTAACGAGCGAGAGCAGGAAGACAGATGCTGGGCGGCGCACGCATCATCACGATCGCAAATCAGAAGGGGGGAGTGGGCAAGACCACAACCGCCATCAACCTTGCTACAGCGCTCGCGGCGATCGGCGAGCGCGTCCTCATCATCGATCTCGATCCCCAAGGCAATGCAAGCACAGGCCTCGGCATCGACCGCAAGGACCGCGACCTTTCCTCCTACGACGTGCTCGTCGGTAACGTGTCAGTCGTGGAAGCGGCGATGAAGACTGCCGTACCTCAGCTGTCCGTCGTGGCTTCGACCATGGACCTCCTCGGTGTCGAAATGGAAATCGCCGGTGCGCCGGACCGCGCCCTGCGCCTGCGAAAGGCATTGCACGGCCCGAAGTCGATCTCTGGCGACTATTCCTATGTCCTGATCGACTGCCCGCCGTCGCTCAACCTTCTCACGGTGAATGCTATGGCCGCGGCCGATTCGGTGCTCGTGCCGCTCCAGTGCGAGTTCTTCGCCCTGGAAGGGCTCAGCCAGCTTCTCGAAACGATCAGCGAAGTCCAGGCGAGCATCAATCCGGATCTGGAAATCCAGGGAATCGTGCTGACCATGTATGACGGTCGGAACAATCTCGCCAATCAGGTCGTCGAAGACGTCCGGCTCCATATGGGAGAGAAAGTCTACCAGACTGTCATTCCCCGGAATGTCCGGGTCTCGGAGGCACCCTCCTATGGCAAGCCGGCGATCCTCTACGATTTGAAGTGCAGCGGCAGCCAAGCCTATCTTCAACTTGCTTCCGAGGTCATCAGGAGAGAGCGGCAGCTGCGCGCCGCCTGATATTTTCAACCTTCGACCGGAATTACCTGCGATGAGCGAAGATCTATCGAGAAAGCGGCTGGGGCGCGGACTTGCAGCGCTGATCGGCGAAATGGACAAGCCAGCCGATCCGCAACGCGAGATGGCGCAGCCGGACAGGAAGGTTCCGATCGAGTTCCTCTCCCCGAATCCACGAAATCCCCGTCGGCGATTTCCGGAGGCGGAACTCTCGGATCTCGCGCAGTCGATCAGGGAGCACGGCTTGGTGCAGCCGATCGTCGTGCGTCCGAGCGGGTCGGGCCGCTTCGAGATCATCGCTGGCGAACGTCGCTGGCGCGCGGCGCAACAAGCCGGGCTCACCCGTGTTCCCGTCATCGTCCGCGAAGTGGACGACCGCGTGGCGCTCGAACTGGCCATCATCGAGAATGTCCAGCGCAGTGACCTCAACCCACTGGAAGAGGCCGGTGGCTACCAGAGCCTCATCGAGGAACATCAGTATACGCAGGCCGACCTGGCCCAGGTGATTGGCAAGAGCCGCAGCCATGTAGCCAATACCCTCCGGCTGCTCCGGCTGCCGGACGAGGTGCGACAGATGCTGGCGGACGGCGCCCTGTCCGCCGGCCATGCGCGGACGCTCGTGACGGCGGAGAATCCCCGGGCCCTGGCGGAGAGGATCGTCAATGAGGGGTTGTCGGTGAGACAAGCCGAGGCGCTCGCGCAGGTGCCCGTCGGCGCGGCGCCCGAGACGAAGAGCAGGGCCGTATCCAGAGAGAAGGATGCAGACACCGTCGCTCTGGAGAAGCTGCTTTCCGATAAGATGGGGCTCGGTGTTTCCATCCGCCATCGGGAGAAAGGCGGTGAGGTCCGCATCAGTTACGCCACGCTCGAACAACTCGACGATCTCTGCCGCCGTCTTCAGGCAGGCTGAAAAGCGTTTCTGGCAAGAGGACTGGACGTTTTCAGGCGCGTGCCCGCGCGGCGGTCACGGTCAAGGCCAGAAGGGTTTGCCGGACGATTTCGGGCGCAAGTTCGGGTCTGCGGCGCGTCGCGAGGACCGTTTGCTGCAACCGGTCCAGCGCGGAAGTCAGTGTTTCCGTAGACCACCGCAACAACGCGTTCTCGATGATCGTCTTTCTCGCGAAGAACACCGGCGGCCGCGCAGAGGCGACGACGCTGGCCGCCGTCTTTCCGCTCCGGTCCATCTCGGCCCGCATCAACGACAGCGCCTGCAACTGGCGCATCGCGGCCGTGAGCAGCGCGAACGGCGCCGTGCCCGACGCGAATGCGCGCTGCAGGCGGCTGTCCATCTCCGCGTGTTCACCCTGAAGCATAGCATCCACAACCTGATCGCCCGTGACCGCGGAAACATCTCCCGTGGAGGCGATCACATCCTGGACACCGATATGCCGCTGGCCTGCGCAATAGAGAAGCAGCTTCTCGATCTCGCCACGCGTCGCGAGCCTGTCGCCGCCCAGATGAGACTTGAGGAGTTGCCGCGCGTCGAGCGAGATCGTCGCGCCCGTCTCCTGCAACTGGTTGTCCAGCAATTGGTCGAGGCTGCGGCCTTCGTCGGCATAACATGGCAGGGCGATCGCAGCGGGTGCCGCTTCGACCGAGGAGCGAAGCGGACTTCCCTTCTTCAATTCACCCGCTTCGATTAGGATGACAGCATCCTGCGGCGGGGCTTCGAGAAGCGCTTTGACCGCGCCGGCGAGGCCCTTTTGCGCGCCGGCGTTCCTGATCCAGATCAGGCGCCTGCCGCCGAACATCGAAACGGTGTTGGCCTCGTCCGCGAGCCGTCCCGGATCTCCGTCGATCTCTGTCGCGTCGATCTTCACGACCGAGAAGGGGTCATCCGGATCGAGGCCGGTGCTGGTGCTGAAGCGCTTGGCTCGTTCGGAAACGAGACCGCGATCGCTGCCGTAGATCAGGACGACCGCGATCCTGGAATCCGGCCGCGACAGCCAGCCGTCGACCTCATGGGACTTTCGTTGCGCCATCCACGCCATCTAGCATGGTGTCCGGCGGATCGCATCTCCCTATGGTCCGAAGCGAGGCGGTTTCCCTGCCGCTGTTGACAAGCAAGGGGCCCATCACTTAACACGTTAATGAGTTGAAGGCGAACCAAATGCCGCATTTCACGATCGAGTACTCGGCGAACCTGGACGAGGAGGTGGACATCGGCGGCCTTTGCCAGCTGATCCATGGCAAGATGCTGGAGACCGGCCTCTTCGAAGAAGGCGCGATCCGCGTTCGCGCAATCCGCTGCGACGCCTATGCGATAGCCGACAAGCTCCCAGAGAACGCTTTCATCGACATGAGCCTGCGGATCGGCGTCGGCCGCGGTCAAGCCGAAAAGAAGGGCGCCGGGGAGACGATCTTCGAGGCAGCCTCGGCATATCTGAGCGATCTTCTCGAACGGCCGCATTTCGCCTTGTCGCTCGAAATTCGCGAGATCGCCAAGGACCTGAGCTGGAAGCGAAACGCAATGCACCCCAGACTCCGGAAACAGGTGTGAAGGCACGATAATGGCGACATTCGAAGAGAACCTGTCGAAGGCAAACCGCTTTCTCGCGCGCTTCGTGAGCGACGGCGTGCTCAACCAGATCGGGGGAGAGGCGGTTCCGGCGCAGGACGGTGCGACCTTCGAATCGATATCGCCAGTCGACCTGAAGCCGCTTGCCAAGGTCGCTCGTTCGACGGCGCCAGATGTCGATCTGGCCGCGGAGGCGGCGAAGGCCGCGTTTCCCGCCTGGGCGGCAATGCCGGGCGAGGCACGCAAGAAGCTGCTCCACAGGATCGCCGATGCGATCGAGAGCCGTGCCGAGGAGATCGCGCTCGTCGAGTGCATGGACACCGGCCAGGCCCTGCGGTTCATGTCCAAGGCCGCGCTCAGGGGGGCCGAGAACTTCCGCTTCTTCGCCGACCGGGCACCTGCCTCACGCGACGGCCAGTCGCTCAGGACACCCGGGCAGGTCAACATGACGACGCGCGTGCCGATCGGGCCGGTGGGCGTGATAACGCCTTGGAACACGCCCTTCATGCTTTCAACCTGGAAGATCGCCCCAGCGCTCGCCGCCGGCTGCACCGTGGTGCACAAGCCGGCCGAGTTCTCGCCCCTGACGGCGCGCCTGCTCGTCGAAATCGCGGAAGAGGCAGGCCTTCCGAAGGGCGTCTGGAACCTGGTGAACGGCTTTGGTGAAGACGCGGGAAAGGCCCTGACCGAGCACCCCGACATCAAGGCGATCGGCTTCGTGGGCGAGAGCCGGACCGGAACGCAGATCATGAAACAGGGCGCCGATACCCTGAAGCGCGTCCACTTCGAGCTCGGGGGAAAGAACCCGGTCATCGTGTTTGCCGACGCGGATCTGGAGCGCGCCGCCGACGCGGCTGTGTTCATGATCTACTCGCTGAACGGCGAGCGGTGCACATCCTCCTCGCGGCTTCTCGTCGAGGAGAGCATCTATGAGCGGTTCACGGCGATGGTCGCCGAGCGCGCCAGCCGCATCAAGGTCGGACATCCGCTCGACCCCGCGACAGTGGTCGGACCGCTGATCCATCCGGTCCACCGCAAGAAGGTCACTGACTATCTCGCGCTCGGGCAGGCGGAAGGGGCTACGCTCGCCGTCGGCGACGCGGGTTTCGAGGGACCGGACGGTGGTTGCTATGTCCGTCCGGCGCTGTTCACCGGCGTCGATAACCGCATGCGGATCGCGCAGGAGGAAATCTTCGGCCCCGTGCTGGTGGCGATCCCGTTCAGGAACGAAGCGGAGGCCGCGGCGCTCGCCAACGACGTGCGATACGGTCTAACCGGTTATCTATGGACATCCGACGTAACGCGAGCCTTCCGCTTCACCGACCAGCTCGAGGCGGGCATGATCTGGGTGAACTCGGAAAACATACGGCACCTCCCCACGCCGTTCGGCGGCGTCAAAAGTTCCGGCATCGGGCGGGACGGCGGCGATTGGTCCTTTGAATTCTACATGGAAACCAAGAATATTGCCTTCGCCACGTCCGCTCACAAGATTCCGAAGCTGGACGGCCACGGAGGATAAGATGCCGGTTCCCAGTCCAAACCTCTATCCGGATTTCAACATCGTTCGCCTGAGCCATGTGGAGTTTGTCGTGAAAGACATCGCGGCGAGCCGGGCGTTCTACGCGGACCTGCTTGGACTCCAGATCACGCACGAGGACGAGAACGAGATTTTCCTGAGAGCGCTCGAGGAGCGCGGGCATCACTGCGTCATTCTCAGGAAGGGCGAGCTTGCCGAGGCCAACGTGCTCGGCTTCAAGGTCTATTCGGAAGAGGATCTCGACCGCGCGCAGGCCTGGTTCGCCCGCCGCGACCTCCCGACGTCCTGGATCGAGCGTCCGTTCCAGGGGCGGACCTTGCGCACCCGCGACAATTTCGGCGTTCCACTAGAATTCTATCACAAGATGGATCGTCTTCCGTCGATCCATCAGAAGTATCGGCTCTACCACGGTGTGAAGCCGCTGAGGATCGACCATTTCAACTGTTTTTCGCCCAACGTCGACGCTTCGGTCGCCTTCTACAACGAGATGGGATTCCGCGTCACCGAATACACGGAAGACGAGGACAGCCGCATGCTGTGGGCCGCCTGGATGCATCGAAAGGGCGGCGTCCACGACATGGCTTTCACGAACGGTCGCGGGCCGCGACTGCACCACACGGCATTCTGGGTCCCTACGCCGCTGAACATCATCGATCTGCTCGATCTCATGTCCACGACGGGATACCTCGCCAACATCGAGCGCGGCCCGGGTCGGCATGGCATCTCGAACGCCTTTTTCCTCTACATCCGAGATCCCGACGGCCATCGGATCGAGATCTACTGCTCGGACTACCAGACGGTCGATCCGGACCACGAACCGATCAGATGGGACCTGAAGGATCCTCAGCGCCAGACGCTGTGGGGCGCGCCCGCGCCGCGCTCATGGTTCGAGGAAGGCAGCGCCTTTGCCGGCGCCGGCGCCGTCGAGTCGATCCTGAAGGCGCAACCGATCGTCGCGCCGTGATGGGGCGAGGCGGAAGCAGATCATGACGGAACCCGCACGCTTCTTGAGCTTCGTCAGGGACGGGTCTGCCGGTTACGGGATCGAGACACCGGCCGGTATCGTCGATCTTTCGGCGCGCCACGGCGACCGGTGGCCGAGCCTGCGTGAGGTCATCGCCGACGGCGCGCTCGACACACTCTCGTCGGAGGCTTCGCGCCTCTCTTCGGATTTCTCGGCCGAGGGAATCACCTACGGCAGTCCCGTCCCCGCACCTGAAAAGATCATTTGCGTCGGGGTGAACTATCCCGATCGCAACGAGGAATACCGCGACGGCCAGGCGGCGCAGGCGAATCCGTCGCTCTTCGTGCGGTTTGCCCGTTCGTTTGTGGGTCACGATGTTCCGCTCAACCGGCCGCCGGAATCGGTACAGCTGGACTACGAGGGTGAGATCGTGCTGATCGTGGGCAAGGCCGGCCGGCGGATCGCGGAAAAAGACGCGCTCTCGCACGTGGCGGGCATCAGCCTTGCCAACGAGGGAACGATCCGCGATTGGGTGCGGCATGCGAAGTTCAACGTCACGCAGGGCAAGAATTTCGACGGAACTGGATCGATCGGTCCCTGGCTCACTCCTTTCGTCGACGAGAGCCAGATCGCTGACATCGCGCTGGAGACGCGGGTGAACGGGGAGGTGCGCCAGCGTGACCGCACGCGCCGCATGATCTTTTCCTTCCGCAAGATCGTCAGCTACATTTCAACGTTTACGACGCTCGTACCCGGAGACATGATCCTCACCGGAACGCCGACAGGCGCGGGCGCCCGGCTGGACCCCCCGGTTTGGCTGAGACCGGGCGACGTGGTGGAAGTCTCCGCCGAAGGACTTGGCATCTTGCGCAATGGCATCCGCGATGAGATTGCCAATGCTTAGCCGGCTGAAAATCGATGCGGCTTCGCGAGCGCTTGAAGAGGCGGAGCGCACGCGAGTGCAGATGGGCCTGCTTTCGCTGGCGCATCCCGGCATGTCGCTCGACGACGCATACGCGGTTCAGGCTGCCTTCGTGGAACGCAAGATCGCCGCCGGCCGAAGACGGGTCGGCTGGAAGATCGGGCTGACGTCGAAGGCAATGCAGCAGGCGCTGAGCATCGACACGCCGGACTCCGGAGTGCTGCTGGACGACATGATGTTCGACGATGGCGCGACCATCCCTGCCGGGCGGTTCATCCAGCCGCGGATCGAGGCGGAACTCGCCTTCGTCATGAAGGCGCCGCTGAAAGGGAACGGCACGAGCGTGTTCGACGTGATGAATGCCACCGACTACGTGACACCCGCGCTGGAGATCCTCGATACACGGATCGTGCGGAGCGACCCCGTCACCGGCAAGGCGCGAACCATCGTCGACACCGTTTCGGACAACGCAGCCAATGCGGGCGTCGTCCTCGGTGGACGCGCCATGCGGCCCGATGCGGTGGACATGCGCTGGATGGGAGCGATCGTCTCGCGCAACGCACAGGTGGAGGAGACGGGGCTCGGCGCCGGCGTGCTGAACCACCCGGCGCGGGGCATCGCCTGGCTGGCCGACAGGCTGGCCGCGTACGGATCGTCGATCGAAGCGGGGCAGATCGTGCTGGCCGGTTCCTTCATCCGGCCGATCGAGGCGCGCGGCGGCGATACGATCTTCGCGGACTTCGGTCCCCATGGTTCGGTGAGCTGCCACTTCGCCTGATGGGCACGCCCGGTCGATCGCCTCGCCGCACGCGGCCGAGCTTGCACTGCCCGAGCCGTATGTCCTAGACGGGGCGAACCGAACCGACGCGGAAACGCCGACATGCCGAAGACCCCGGCCGAACTCCTCGCCTATCTGGACGAAATCGGCATTTCGACCACCACCGTGGAGCATCCGCCGCTGTTCACGGTCGCCCAGTCGCAGGCCCTGCGCGGGCAGATCGCCGGCGCGCACACCAAGAACCTGTTCCTGAAGGACAAGAAGGGGCGCTACTTCCTGCTCGCGGTCGGCGAGGAGGCCGAGGTCGACCTCAAGACCATCCACCAGATCATCGGCGCGAGCGGCCGGGTTTCTTTCGGCAAGCCTGACGCGCTTCTGGACCTGCTGGGCGTACAGCCGGGTGCCGTCACCGCATTCGGCGTGATCAACGATACCGAAGGGCGGGTTACGCTGGTGCTTGACCGGGAGCTGATGCAGAATGCGATCGTGAACTGCCATCCGTTGACAAACGAAGCGACGACGTCGATCGCGAGCGGCGATCTTCTTCGTTTTGCCGAGGCGACGGGACATGAGCCGCTCGTCTTGAACGTGACCGACGCGATGCCACATTGAAGGCGATTTTCGAGTTAACCGGAAAGCCAGACCTATGAACAGCAGGGACAATCCGTTCGCCGGGCAGAGCGGCGGCTACGACATCAGTTTCGGAACGCAGCCTCCCGCGGCCCGGCAGCCGGCTCCGCCGTCCCCCGCGAATGGAGCTTCGGAGCTGATCAAGGACACGACGACCGCCGGGTTCACCGCCGACGTGATCCAGGAATCGCGGAATCAGACCGTTCTCGTCGATTTCTGGGCTCCGTGGTGCGGTCCATGCAAGCAGCTGACGCCAGTGCTCGAAAAAGTGGTCCGGGAGGCGCGCGGCGCCGTAAAGCTGGTCAAGATGAACATCGACGACCATCCTTCCATCGCCGGCCAACTCGGGATCCAGTCCATCCCGGCGGTGATCGCGTTCCGCGACGGACGCCCCCTGGATGGATTCATGGGCGCGTTGCCGGAGAGCCAGGTGCGCGAATTCGTTAGGAAGGTCGGCGGCAAGGCGCCCGATCCGCTGGCGGAGGCACTGGAGCAGGCTTCCGCGGCTCTTTCAGCCGGCGATCGCGACACGGCGGCGGCGATCTACGGCAGCGTGCTGGAAGCCGTGCCCGGCAATCCGGTCGCGGTCGGCGGGCTGGCGGGGATATTGCTGGATGCC
This sequence comes from Aquibium pacificum, assembly GCF_040839445.1. Lineage (NCBI taxonomy): Bacteria > Pseudomonadati > Pseudomonadota > Alphaproteobacteria > Hyphomicrobiales > Phyllobacteriaceae > Aquibium > Aquibium pacificum. The sequence goes on from NZ_JBDPGJ010000002.1 coordinate 457,751, forward strand.
GGCGACGTCGACGCGGCGAAGGGGCTTCTCGCCGAGGTGCCGGCCGAGGAGAAGGAGCCGCCGGAATTGGCGAGCGTTCGGGCGCGCATCGCGCTGGCGGAGGAGGTCAGCGCCATCGGCGATCCGCACCGGCTCGTCCAACGGCTGGAAGCGGACCCGCAGGACCACGATGCCCGCTTCGATCTCGCATTGATCCAGAACGCGCAGGGAGACCGAATGGAAGCGGCCGAAAATCTGCTTTCCATCGTTCGCGCCGACCGGGGCTGGCGCGACGATGGCGCGCGCGCGCAGCTTTTGAAGTTTTTCGAGGCATGGGGCATGACCGACCCCGCGACGCTGTCGGCGCGGCGCCGGCTTTCTTCCCTTCTCTTTTCGTGAGGGCGGGGTTGCTTCCGATATGTCCGTTGCGCTTTGCGCGAACGGTTCCATATCGGTAGGTGCGAGAGCGAAGAGGAAGAACAGGCGTGCAGGCGGGTAATGCCCATTACAGGAAGATCGGCGATCTGCCCGAGGTCGTGCCCGTCTTTCCGTTGTCGGCGGCCCTCCTGCTGCCGAGCGGACGGATGCCCCTCAACGTCTTCGAGCCGCGCTACATCGAGATGATCGACGATGTGATCGCCGGCAGTCGCCTTATCGGCATGATCCAGCCGCGGCTGGATGGAGGCATGAGGCCCGACGGCGAGCCCGAACTCTGCGAAGTCGGATGTCTGGGCCGCCTGACCTCCTTTGCCGAGACCGGCGACGGGCGCTATCTCGTCGCACTTCAGGGCGTGTGCCGTTTCCGGGTGGTCGAGGAGATCGCCTCTCGGGCGCCTTTCCGGAAATGCCGGATCATGGTGTTCGCAGGTGATCTCGATCTCGAAAAGGAAGCTGCCGACGTCGACCGCGAGGCCCTGTTGAAGGCATTCCGAGCCTATCTCGCGGCGAACGACCTCGAGGCGGACTGGAACAGCATCAGCCGGGCGGAGAACGCGACGCTCGTCAACGCGCTCTCGATGATGGCGCCATACGGCGCCAGCGAGAAGCAGGCGTTGCTGGAGGCGCCGGACCTCAGGACGCGTGCCGAGACCCTGATCGCCATCACCGAGATGGCGATGGCGCGGGAAGGCGACGGCTCGGGCGCAAGCCTGCAATAGCCGAGGAAGTGAACATGGCCGCGAGCGAGAGAACCGCCAGGATCGATCCGAAGCTCCTCGAACTTATGGCGTGTCCGATGACCAAGGGGCTGCTGACCTACGACGCGGAAAAATCGGAGCTGGTATCGAAGTCGGCCATGCTCGCCTACCCGGTGCGCGACGGTATCCCGATCATGCTGGCTTCGGAGGCGCGTTCGCTGAGAACGGATCAACCCGGCCCGACACCAAAGAAGAGTTGAGCGGGAAAAGCCCTTCCCGGCCACCGCATTCTGCGCGATGGGGGGGAGCTCAATGGAAGTTCCGGCCCTTGGGCATCGCCGAGCCGGAGCGTTTCGCCAGATCCTGATAGTCCTGGCGCAGGCCCGGAACCTCGTGGATGAGCTGCGCCAGCCGCGATCCCTGTGGCATCTTTTCCCGCAGTTCCACCACGGGCCGCTTGACCTCGTCAGCGTTGGCAAGGCCGTCGATGAGATGCGCCTCCTCCGAAAGCGTGCCGAGCCAGGCGGAAATGTCCTCGACGTGATCGGCCACGACATGGATGACGCCGGATTCGGATTGCACCTTTCCTCGGACCCTGACCAGCCGCGCTCCCAGAACCACCGAACGGAAGCGCTCGAAGACCTTCGGCCAGACGATGATGTTGGCCACCCCCGTCTCGTCCTCGATGGTCATGAAGATGACGCCCTTGGCTGAGCCGGGACGCTGGCGGACGAGCACGAGGCCCGAAACGTCCGCTCTCGTGCCGCTGCGAATGGTTTCGAGCCTGGAATTCGGCACCACCCGCTGCCCATGGAGCCGGTCGCGCAGGAAGGCGACCGGGTGGGCCTTCAGCGACAGGGTCAGCGTGCGGTAGTCGTGGATGACGTGTTCGCCGAGCGGCATCGGCGGCAGGCGCATCTCCGGCTCGTGATCGGCGAGCGCGACGTCGGGATTGTCGAGCAGGGGCAGGAAGCCGCTGGCGCTGGTGTCGTCCAGCGCCTGCACGGCCCAGAGCGCCTCGCGGCGGTCGAGGCCGAGCGAGCGGAAGGCGTCCGCCCTGGCGAGCCTGGCGATCGTGGCTTTCGCGAGTCCCGAGCGCAGCCACAGATCGCGCACCGAATCATAGCCGCAGCCTCGCCGCCCAACGAGCAGATCCATCTCGTCCTGCCGCAAGCCCTTGATCTGGCGCAGGCCCAGGCGCACGGCGTGGCAGGTCTGGATGACGCCGCGCATTTCGGCATGCCGGCCGGCGATGCGTGCGGGCTCGAACGCAGCCTTCTCGAGCGTGCAGTCCCAGAAGGAATGGTTGATGTCGGGCTCGCGGAGCTCCACGCCATGCTCGCGTGCATCGCGCACCAATTGCGAAGGCGCATAGAAGCCCATGGGTTGCGAATTGAGGATCGCCGCACAGAAGACGTCCGGATAGCGCGCCTTGAACCAGCACGAGGCATAGACGAGCAGCGCGAAGGACGCGGCGTGGCTTTCGGGAAAGCCGTATTCCCCAAAACCCTCGATCTGCTTGAAGCAGCGCTCGGCGAAATCCCGCTCGTAGCCCCTGGCGATCATGCCGTCGATCATCTTCTGCCGCAGCGTGCCGATCGTGCCGACGCGGCGGAACGTCGCCATGGCGCGGCGCAGCTGGTCGGCCTCGCCCGGCGTGAAACCGCCGGCGACGATCGCGATCTTCATCGCCTGTTCCTGGAACAGCGGCACGCCGAGCGTGCGTTCCAGCACCTCCTTCAGTTCGGGCCTCGGATACTCCGGCTCTTCCAGGCCCTGGCGGCGGCGCAGATAGGGATGGACCATGTCGCCCTGGATCGGACCGGGCCGCACGATCGCCACCTCGATGACGAGATCGTAGAATTTTCTGGGCCTGAGCCGCGGCAGCATGGTCATCTGCGCCCGACTTTCGATCTGGAAGACACCGATCGTGTCGGCCCGGCAGATCATGTCGTAGACCTCCGGTTCCTCCTTGGGCAGCGTCGCCAGCGTCAGGTCCCGGCCGTAATGCTCCTTGAGAAGCCCGAAGGCGCGCCGCAGGCAGGACAGCATGCCGAGTGCCAGGATGTCGACCTTGAGGATGCCGACCGCGTCGAGATCGTCCTTATCCCACTCGACCATCTTGCGCTCTTCCATCGCCGTCTTGACGATGGGCACCACCTCGTCGAGCCGGTCGCGGGTGATGACGAAACCGCCGACATGCTGGGATAGATGACGCGGAAAGCCCATGATCTCATTGGAGCGCGCGATGACGTGCCGCGTCGCCGGGTCGGCCATGTCGAGACCCGCGGCCTTCACCTCGCTGTCGCCGAGCCCGGCGGTGGACCAGCCCCAGATCGTGCCGGAAAGCGCCGACATGACGTCTTCCGAAAGGCCGAGCGCCTTGGCCGTCTCGCGCATGGTGGAGCGGCCGCGATAGGTGACCACCGAGGCGGCGAGCGCGGTCCGCTTGGCGCTGTACTTCTCGTAGATGTAGGCGATCACCTCGTCGCGCCGGTCGTGCTCGAAATCCACGTCGATGTCGGGCGGCTCATTGCGCTCCTCCGATATGAAGCGCTCGAACAGGAGGTCCATGATGTCTGGGCCGACATCGGTGATGCCGATGCAGTAGCAGATCACCGAATTGGCAGCCGATCCGCGCCCCTGACACAGGATGCCCTTCGAACGGGCGTGCTGAACGATGTCGTGGACGGTCAGGAAATAGCGGGCGTATTGCAGCTTCTCGACCACGGCGAGTTCGTGGCGGATGAGCGCCGCGATCCTTTCGGGCGCGCCGTCGGAATAGCGCCAGGCCGCACCCTCCCAGGTGAGGCGGGCGAGTTCCTCCTGGGGCGAGGCGCCGTCGCGGGTCGGCTCGTCGGGATAGTTGTATCGCAGGTCGTTCAGCGAGAAGTCGAGTTCCCAGGCGAAGCGCAGCGTTTCCGCCAGCGCCTCGGGACGCCGCCGGAACAGGCGCGCCATCTCCCATGGCGGCTTGAAGTGCCGTTCCGCGTGGGCGCGCAGTTCGAAGCCGGCATCGGCCACCGGCGTGTTGAGGCGGATGGCCGTGACGAGATCCTGCAAGGGCCGCCGGCCCGGCTCGTGATAGAGCACGTCGTTGCAGGCCATCAGCGGCAGGCCGGCGGCATCCGCCAGGGCCGCGGCTTGTTCGAGGCGCCAGCGGTCCCTGCCGGCATAGGCGGGCGCGACCGCCACCCGCATGGCCCGGCCGAAGCGGTCGCCGAGGCCGCGCAGAAGCGAAAGTTCCGCCGCTCCCTCCGCCTCCAGGCGAGGCAGGACGGCGAGCGACATGTCGTTGCCCCACTCCATCAGGCCGGGCAGCCGCAGGTCGGGGTTGCCCTTTTCGCCGAGCGCGTTGGCCTCGGTCAGCATACGGCAAAGATGCCCCCAGCCCTGCCTGTTGCGGGGATAGGCGAGCACGTCCGGCGTGCCGTCGGAAAAGACGAGGCGGCAGCCGGGATGATAGGCGAGGCCCTCCTTCTCCGCCATCTTCCAGGCCCGCACGACGCCCGCGACGGTGTTGCGGTCGGCGAGCCCCAAAGCGGCGATGCCGAGGCGCTTGGCCGTCACCGCCATCTCCTCGGGGCCGGAGGCGCCGCGCAGGAAGGAGAAGTTCGACTGCACCGCGAATTCGGCATAGGCCGGCGCATCGGGCCGGGGGGAGGCCGTGACGGTCATGCGAACAGGCCGTGCACGTACCAGCGCGGCATGACCGGCGAGCCGTCGTAGAGACCTTCGCGGCACAGCCAGAACCGCCGGCCTCTCGTGTCCTCGACGCGGTAGTAGTCCCGGGTCCGCTCCTCCGCCGGGGCACGCCACCATTCCGGCGCGATGCGCTCGGGACCCTCGGCGCGGGCGACGCGGTAGAGCGTGCGCCGCCAGCGGAAGGAAAAGGGCGGCCCTTCCGGCACCTCGGCCGAGGCCTCGATCGGCTCGGGCCGTCCGAAGAGCCGGATCGGCCGCTCGACCGCCTCCGGAACCTGCCGTTCCCCGAGGTCGAGGGAGGGTGCCGCGTGTTCCACCGCCGGGGCGTCGGCGAAGGCGACGGTCGTCATGGCGCGCTCCGGCACATGGCTCTCGGCCAGAACCGGCCGCCTGATCGTCTGCCGGCCGAGGCGGGCGCCGACGCGGTCGGCGAAAAGGGCAAGTCCCTCTTCGTCTCCCGTACGGGTAGCCACGAGATCGCCCTGGCGGGCGTCGAAGCGGGCGCTCTCGCGCACCGAAAGCCGGACGAGGTCGAAGCCGTAACCGGGGTCGATCTCGGTCGCGGAGAGTTTCTCGTGAAACAGTCTCCGGATCAGGTGTGGTTCGCGCATCGGCCGCGACGTACCGACGGCGACGCGGCTGACGACCCCGTCGACCCGGAACAGCGCCAGTTCCAGGAGCCGCGCTCCCTCGCCGCGCGTCTCGAGGCTGCCCCTGGCGGTCACGGCCAGCATGAAGACGAGTTCCTCGATGTCTTCCATACGGTTTATGGGTTCGGCGAGGTTGCGCTCGACGGAGAGGGCGGCGACCGGCAGGCGCGGCGAGACCGCCTCCTCCACCCGGCCGAGCGCCTGGTCGAGGCGGGTCACCGGCATGCGGCCGAAGCGGCGCGCCAGAGGCGCGCGCGGCGCTTCGAGGATGGCGCCGACGCTGCGCAGCCCGACGCTCTCCAGCGCTGCGCAGACCGTCCCGTCGAGGCGCAAGGCGGCGAGCGGCAGGCCGGCCAGGAAGACCGCTTCCTCCCCCGGCGCGATGATCGCCGCGCCGGAGAACCGGGCGGCGGCCCAGGCCGTCCCGGCCGTCGAGGCGATGCCGGCGCGGGTACGAAAACCCTGTTCGGAAAGCCGCGCCAGGAGATCGTCCAGCATCTTTTCCTCGCCGCCGAAAAGATGGCTGCAGCCGGAAATGTCGAGATAGAGCCCGTCCTCGCCGTCGATCGCCACCAGCGGCGTATAGCGGTCGCACCAGTCGGCGAGACCTTCGAGCAGGCGGCGGTCGGCCGCCGGATCGGCCTCGACGATCTCGATCGCCGGATGCATGGCGCGGGCATCGGCTATCCCCATGCCGCGCTTCAGCCGGAGCGCCTCAGCCTGCTCGTCGAGGGCGGCGATCCGCTGTGCGTTCTTCTCGCGCCGGCTGACGATCAGCGGCGCCCGCTGCGAAGGAGGTGTCCCCCGCCAGGAGCGGCCGAGACGCCGGCGCCAGATGCCTTCGGTGGACAGGTACGGGAACCACAGAGCCAGGTATCTCTGGCCCTCTTTTCCGGAAAGAGCGTTCATGGGAGTTCCATTCCAGTTCGAAGCTGCCGGACCGTGCCGTCCGGCTCTTGCCGATCTCGACCATGAAGGCCGGAGGACCGATCGAGCCGGAAAGCGGGCCAGCCACCGTGCGGCGCATCCCCGCCGGAGCCGGGGATATGGAAAGCCGCAGCGGAGCGGCGGTCGGTTCCGCCCGAGCCGACTGGCGCAACAGGAAAACCGGCCGGCCGGCATCGCGGGCGCGGAAATGCAGGCGGCGGGTGGCGGTGAGATCGACCCTTTGCGGGTTGCCGCGCAGTTCCAGAAGCACGGCACCGAGCGCCGACAGACGTGCCGCCTCCTCCGCCACCCAGAGCGCGTCGGCGAGTTTCGGCGTCTCGCACGTCAGGAGGCTTCCAGGGGAAATCCCGAACAGCTCCAGCAGGCCCGGAGCATAGGGGAAACCTGCTTCGCGGTTATTCTCCGCCGGTGCGATCCAGAGAAGCGGCAGGCTTTGGGGAACCGCTTTCATGGCGGCCGCGCAAAGCCCCAGCGCAAAACCGGTGACGACACCGGCGTCGCGCATTTCGGCACCGTGGATCTCCGTCAGCGCCGCGCGCGGAACGCCTCCGCCGAGCGCGGCATCGAAATCCGCGTCGCCGGTCGCGATCAGACTTTCGGTCAGGGCCGGATGGCGAAGCGGGCTTCCGCCTTCCCGCAGCACGATGCCGTCGGATGCCATGCCGACCTCGTCCGGCGACAGGGTGTCGGCGGGGGTACCCTCGATCTTGGCGATTTTCCGGCGCAAGGCAAAAAGGGTACCCCGCGCCGCGGCGGAGGTCGCCATGGCCCTGCTTCCTGCATTTGTGTTCCTATTATGTTCCTATGGATTCCAGAGGCCCGCGGGAGAGTCAAGCGGAGTCTCGAAGAATTTATTCCTCTTGTCCGTCGCGCGGAACGCCATCGGCTCCCCGCCCTCTCGCAAGCGGGATCGCAAAAGGCTATATGGCCGCAAAAGGACGACAAATGGCACGCATCTACCAGACCAGGGACTGGCACGAGCAACTCTCCCCCTCCCTCGAGGAGCTGGAACTGCTGGCCCTGGAAGCCTATGCCCACCTGCCGGACGAGTTCCGCAAGCTCACCGGCGAGATCGTCATCCAGATGGCGGAGTTCCCGGAGGAGGAGATCATGGATGATCTCTCGCTGGAGACCCCTTTCGATCTGCTCGGCCTCTTCGAGGGCCGCGGCATCGCCGAGCGCTGGAATCCGGCGACCGGCGAGGGCCCGAACCGCGTGACGCTCTACCGCCGAGCGATCCTCGACTACTGGGCCGAGAACGAGGAGACGCTGGGCGACATCATCACCCATGTGCTGATCCACGAGATCGGACACCATTTCGGGCTTTCCGACGACGACATGCAGAAGATCGAGGAAGCCGCCCCCTGACGACGGTGGCTCGTTGGGCCGGCTATTGCTCGGAAAGCTTCATGCCCGGCTCGTAGTCCACCCCGTCGACCTCCTTCACCACCGCCTGCCCGCAACGCATGGTCTTCGTCTCCGCGTCGAAGGCGTAGGTGGGGGAGCCGTGGAGATGCCAGCCCTTGTTCAGGGCAGCCGTGACCTTGTGGCAGAAACTCGAATCGTCGGGTCCGGAAAGAAAACGGTAGAGCTTCACGTCAGGATCCTCGTTGCGTCGCAGCCTTGGCAAGAAGCCGCCTGGCCTGCTCCAGGTGCAGGCGTTCGACCATGCGGCCGTCGATCGAGATGACGCCCTTGCCGGCGTTTTCGGGCTCTTCGAAAGCGTCGGCGATGCGGCGGGCATCCGAAAGTTCCGCCTGGGACGGCGAGAAGGCTCGATCGGCCGGGTCGATCTGCGCAGGATGGATCAGGGTCTTGCCATCGAACCCCATGGCGCGGCCCTGGTCGCACTCCTGTGCGAAGGCCTCCAGATTGCGAAAGTCGTTGCTGACGCCGTCGAGCGCGTCGAGCCCGCCGGCGCGCGCGGCGAGCACGATCTGCATCAGCCAGGGAACGAGAAAGCGCCGGTCCGGCGTGGCGCGCACGCCGGTCTCCTTGACGAGATCGTTGGTGCCGGCAACCAGGCAGGCAAGGCGTGCGCCGCGGTCGCGGCCGAGTCCTGCGATGGCACCGAGGTTCAGCATGCCGCGCGGCGTTTCCACCATCGCCCAGAGAGACATGTCGGGCGAAGCGTCCATCGCGTCGAGCCGGTCGTTGGCGTCCAGCAGATCGCGCGGTCCGTCCACCTTGGGCAGGAGGATCGCGGCGGGCCTGCAGGCGCAGGCGGCCTCGAGATCCGCGGCGCCCCATTCGCTGGCAAGCGCATTGATTCGCACCACCAGTTCCGGACCGCCGGCCTTGCGGGATGAGAAAAAGCCTTCGAGACGGGCGCGGGCCTCTCCCTTTGCGTCCGGCGCCACGGCGTCCTCCAGGTCGACGACGACGGCATCACAGGCGAGCGACGCCGCCTTGGCGAGGGCCTTCTCGTTCGAGGCCGGCACGTAGAGCACCGAGCGGCGGGGGCGGTATCCGGTCTGCATGGCCCTACATCGCGCGCCGCGATTTGCCTTGCAAGTCCCGCCGCGATGCGGCACCTGCGCCGCTGGTCGCAGTTCCCTTGCCGCAACGGAGATCAGCTTGGCCGGCTACGACATCGTCATCATCGGCGGAGCCATCATCGGCAGCTCCATCGCCTGGCATCTGCGCGAGGAAGGTTTTGCGGGCACCATCGCGCTCATCGAACGCGATCCGCAGTTCGCGCGGGCGGCGACGACGCTCTCCTGCGCCTCGATCCGCCAGCAGTTCTCGATCGCGGAGAACATAAGGCTCTCGCAATACACGCTCGCCCTGTTCCGGCGCCTGACGCAGGAATTCGGCGCGGAGGCCGATATCGCCTTCCGCGAAAAGGGCTATCTCATCCTGGCCTCCGAAGAAGGCCTGCCGGTGCTGAAGGCGAACCACGCAGTGCAGACTGCTCAAGGCGCCGACATCCTCCTGGAGGACGCGGCGGCGCTGTCGCGCCGCTTCGGCTGGCTCTCGACCGAAGGGATCGCCGGCGGCGCCTGGGGCCGCTCCGGCGAAGGCTGGTTCGATGCGCACGCGCTACTCATGCTGTTCCGCAGGGCGCTGAGGGACCGAAAGATCGACATGATCCGGGCGTCTGTGACCGGACTGAGACGGGAGGGAAACCGCATCACCGGCGTTGAGCTCGACGACGGCGAACGCCTCGATGCCGGGACAGTCATTGACGCGGCCGGACCCAACGCGGGCAAGGTGGCGGCGATGGCCGGCATTGCGCTGCCGGTCGAGCCTCGAAAACGATCGGTCTTCGTCTTCGAGGCGCGCCAGCGCTTCGACGACATGCCGCTCCTGGTCGACCCCTCGGGCATCTACGTGCGTCCGGAGGGCTCGGTCTACATCACCGGCGGCGCCGAACCGCACGTGACGGACGGACCGGCCGATCCCGGCGATTTCGAGCCGGACTGGCCGCTCTTCGAGGAAACCATCTGGCCGGTGCTCGCCGCCCGCATCCCCGCCTTCGAGGCGATCAAGGTCGGGCGCGCCTGGGCCGGGCACTATGACTACAACACGCTCGACCAGAACGCGGTGATCGGCCCGCATCCGGAAGTGGAAAACTTCGTTTTCGCCAACGGCTTCTCCGGCCACGGGCTGCAGCAGGCACCGGCGGTCGGCAGGGCTCTGGCTGAACTGATCGTGCATGGCGGCTACCGGACGATCGACTGTTCAGTCTTCGGCTACGAGCGGGTGCTCCGGGGGCGGCCGTATCGCGAGTTGAACGTGATCTAGGCGCGAAATTCTATCTCTTGCTCGACAAAGCTCATTGCAAGATATTGTCGCCGTGAAGACGATCCCCCTCACGCGAGCGATTGCCGGCTGTCTCGACGAAGATGCCGCCGACATCGCCATGTACGACGCCCGCAAGGCCGAACTGACCGGTAGGGACGATGCATTGCCGCGCGAGGTGGGCGATCTCGTTTTGCGCGGACACACGCGCCTCAAGGCAATCCGGACATGGTGCGGTCTGGTCCAGCGCGATGTGGCCGCCGAAGCCGGCATCGCGCAGGGCTATCTCTCCGATCTCGAAAGCGGCCGAAAGACGGGATCGATGGAGACGATCGAGAAGCTAGCGCGCATTCTCGACGTCCCGATCAAGTGGTTTCGATAAACGGAAGTACTCCGTCACGCGCTGCCGGTGCGACGTCAATTTCGGGGTACGAGGATGGCCGAAGTCAGAATAGATAATTTGGACGGCGTAACCCTCTACTGCGTAAAACTCCGCCAACTGCCGGCCGCGATCGAGCATTCCGGTTTGCAGTTCCAGCTTCTGGAAGCCTTGTCGCCTTCGGTGTTCGACCAAACGGACGTAGGCCTGCTGCTTGACGAACTTCAGCGCTTGTATGCCGTAGCCTCGACGCCTGTTCGTCGCGAGATTGGAGACGTCACGCTGGCTCTTACGGCGGTGGAAGCTCCGTGTCGTATCGTACTCAACCCGTACTAGGATCAGCCTTCGAAAGCATGGCGCCATTGACGCGGCGACATGCCACACCTATCTGTGCGCTCCGGGGCCGGAAGCCCCCGCCGTCCGCGGGCGCGAGCCAAGGTGAAGCTTCCGATATCACATCGTTTCCCTGTCATGCGACGGCTGGAACGGCAAGGCGGACTCCCGTCATCCCGATGCCGGTCGCAAGATCGATAGGAGAACAACGATGACCATCGTCCAGACATTCGAAAATCCGGTGGAGACCTACAAAGCCCAGGCGCGACGCCTGCGCGAGGCGCTTTCCGCCGACGGGGTCGCCGTCAGCCACGGCCGCGCGCTGGAACTCGTCGCGAGGCAGAACGGCGTGCGCGACTGGAACACGCTTTCGGCGCAGGCGGCTGTGGCGAGCGCGCCGGAAAAAGCCGACGGGCCCGCCGCCCCCTTCGCGGTCGGGGATCGTGTCGAGGGCACCTTCAACGGCAAGCCGGTACAGGGCCACGTCTTCGGCCTGGAGGAGACGATCAAGCCACATCTGTGGCGCGCCACGATCGCCTTCGATCCTCCGGTCGACGTGGTCACCTCGGAACTGTTCTCGTCCACGCGGCGCCGGATCACCATGGTCGTGGGCGCGGACGGCCGTTCGCGGCGGCTGACCGGCACCGAGACCGGCGTGATGGCAGTGCGGCGCGTCTAGAACTGGATGAATCGGAAGGGGTGGCGACGAACCGCCGCCCCTTTGATTTGAAGGCGCAAGCTGTGTAAAGCGATGTCGGAAGAAACTCAGCCGAAAGCGCGTGCGGGCCGAAGATGGAAAAATTCACCAAGCTGACCGGGGTCGCAGCCCCCCTGCCGATCGTCAACGTCGACACCGACATGATCATCCCCAAGGATTATCTCAAAACGATCAAGCGGACCGGGCTCGGCAAGGGTCTGTTCGCCGAGATGCGCTACAACGAGGACGGCACGGAGAATCCCGACTTCGTGCTCAACAAGCCGGCGTACCGCAACGCGCAGATCCTTGTGGCGGGTGACAATTTCGGCTGCGGGTCCTCGCGCGAGCACGCGCCGTGGGCGCTTCTCGACTTCGGCATCCGCTGCGTGATCTCCACCTCGTTCGCCGACATTTTCTACAACAACTGCTTCAAGAACGGCATCCTGCCGATCCAGGTCAGCCCGGAAGACCTCGAGAAGCTCATGGACGACGCCTCGCGCGGCTCGAACGCCACGATCTCGATCGATCTCGAAGCAATGGAAATCAGGGGTCCGGATGGCGGCATGATCCATTTCGACCTGGACGGGTTCCGCCGCCACTGCATGCTGAACGGCCTGGACGACATCGGGCTGACCCTGGAGAAGGCGCCCTCGATCGCCAGTTACGAGAAGAAGCTCGCGGAGACGCGGCCCTGGGCCTGAACGCCAATCTGCGATGAAGCCGTTTCTTCCCCGGCGGTTCGAGCCGATCGCCTTCGGGCTGCTCCTGTCGGGCATGATGTCGTGCATCGTGTCCGGCCTTTCCACCGCCATCGCATCGGGCGTCGCTGGCGACTTCTTCGACCGATGGATGGCAGCGTGGTTCCCGTCATGGGCCGTCGCCTTTCCCGCGGTCCTCGTCGTCGCGCCGCTGGTGCGCCGGATCCTTCACCGCATCGTCGTCCAAGGATAGGCAACCTATGACGGTTCCTGTTGGCAGGTTCGTGGGCTAGATTGCCGGCGATCCATCTGGAGTCGTCCGGTGTCCCTACTCCCTCGCATGCTATCGGCCGTTCTCGTCTCGCTCCCGCTCGTGCTGCCCGTGGCCGCGCAGGACCAGGAGCCGGAGCGCATTCCGTTCGCGGATGGCGAACTGACGATCACCGAGACGCCGGACTTCGAAAAGGTGCTCGCCTTCGACGGACGCGAACTCGCCCGCGACTATTTCGCGTTCTTCGACAGGATCGCCGATGTCGGCGGCACCGACGTCGCGTTTTTCTATATCGGGCCGGGCGGCAATGCCTGCGCACCATCCGTTGCCATGGTGTGGAAGCCCGAAGAAGGCCCTGTCACCCTCGAAATGACGGAAGCCGACTGTACGACGCCTCCCCCCGCCATCTCGGAATCGGCGGTGTTCTTCATCCCCTATCTGCTGCCGGGCGAACCGGTCGACGTGACCAGCTGGGCGCCTGGCCAGGGTTTCAGCCTGCACGGTCGCATCGCCTATGCCCCGCAGCCCGGCACGTCATGGGCGACGTTCGATGCGGCCGCGATCGGCCATCCGCTGGATCTTTTCCGGAATGCCGACGTGCATGCGGCCGCCCTGGAACTGCTCGGAGACCAGCTGGGAACGTTTGCAGCAGGCCTCGGCACCGCCGGGGAGCCCGATATCGCGCCCGACGGCATGCTCGTGGCGAGAGGCTGCGTGCCGCACGCCTGCGGCATGTCCGACAGCTTCGTCGTCGTGGATCCGATGGAACAAGCGATCTATTTCGCGCAGAAAGGCGATCGGACGCGCTTCTGGCCGGCGCGGGAGGAATGGCCCTCGGACGTCTCCGCCCTCGTCCCGAATGATTTCTGAGGCAAAGGCGGAAATGACATCCTGCAAGGCTCGCGCATGAACCTGTTTTCGCTGCTCCAGGCCCAATCGGCTTCCGGCAGGCCGGTCCGCACCGGTCTGATCGGCGCCGGTAAGTTCGGCTCCATGTTCCTGAGCCAGGTCCCTTTCACCCCTGGCCTCGAGGTAACGGTAGTCGCCGACCTGTCGCCCGAGCGGGCGAGGGCTGCTTGCCGCGCAGTCGGCTGGCAGGAAGAGCGCATCGCGGCTACCGCCTTCATTGAGGATGGACGGGCGCTTGCCGCTTCCGATGGGGTCGACGTCGTCATCGACGCGACCGGTTCGCCGGCCGCGGGGATCGCGCATGCGCTGGCGGCAATCGACAACGGCAAGCACGTCGTCATGGTCAATGTCGAGGCCGACGTTCTTGCCGGACCCGCGTTGGCGAAACGCGCACGCTCGGCGGGCGTGGTCTACTCCATGGCCTATGGAGATCAGCCTGCCCTCGTCGCCGAGATGGTGGACTGGGCACGTGCAACGGGTTTCCGTGTGCAGGCCGCAGGAAAGGGTACCAAATACCTGCCCTCCTATCATCGGATCACCCCGGACGAGGTGTGGTCGCACTACGGGCTGACTCCTGAAGCAGCGCGGGCGGCCGGCATGAATTCCCAGATGTTCAACTCCTTCCTGGACGGCACCAAGTCGGCCATCGAGATGGCAGCGATCGCCAATGCCTGCGACCTTGCTGTTCCCTCGGACGGGCTCGCTTTCCCACCCTGCGGCGTCGACGACCTGTGCCATGTGCTGCGACCGCGCAATGTGGGCGGCGCCATGGAGGCAGGCGGCATGGTCGAGGTGGTCTCCTCGCTGGAGCGCGACGGCCGTCCCGTTTTCCGCGACCTGCGGTGGGGCGTCTACGTCGTGCTCGAAGCGCCCAACGACTATGCCGCCGGCTGTTTCCGCCAATACGGCCTGCCGGTTGATTCCACCGGGCGTTTCGCCGCGATGTACAAGCCGTTCCACCTTATCGGGCTGGAACTCGGGATCTCGGTGCTTTCGGCCGCTCTTCGGGGTGAACCGACCGGCCAGGCTCGCGTCTTCCGGGGCGACGCGGTGGCGGTGGCGAAGCGCGACCTCGTGCCCGGCGACATGCTCGATGGCGAGGGCGGCTATACCGTCTGGGGCAAGCTCGTTCCATCCTCCGTGTCGCTCGCTGCGAGAGCCCTGCCGATCGGGCTGGCGCACGGCGTAAAGGTCGTGCGACCGGTCAGGGCCGGCGAGCTGGTCGGCCGGCAAGACGTCGAGGAACCCGCCGACGGGCAGGCGACGAGACTGCGCCGCGAGGCCGAAGCACTCGTGGGCTGAGTCGATCGCCAGCCCGTGCTTGCGCGCGCCCGGCATCGCCGCTAGCAAGACGCGCAACGTGTTTTCGGAAAAGGCTAAGGTCATGGCATCGCGCAAACTGCTTCTTCTTCCCGGCGACGGCATCGGCCCCGAGGCGATGGCGGAGGTGCGCAAGCTGATCGCGGCGATGAACGAGCGGCTCGGCGCCGGCTTTGAGACGGAGGAAGGCCTGGTCGGGGGCTGCGCCTACGACGCCCACGGACAGGCAATCTCGGAAGAAGACATGGCCAAGGCCATGGCGGCCGACGCTGTTCTGTTCGGCGCAGTCGGCGGGCCGAAATGGGACGCCGTGCCCTATGAGGCGCGGCCCGAGGCGGGCCTGCTGCGGCTCAGGAAGGACATGGAACTGTTTGCCAATCTGCGCCCGGCGATCTGCTATCCGGCGCTGGCCCAGTCGTCGTCGCTCAAGCCCGAAGTGGTCGAGGGTCTCGACATCCTGATCATCCGCGAACTGACCGGTGGCGTCTATTTCGGCGAACCCAAGACGATCACCGATCTCGGCAACGGCCAGAAGCGGGCGATCGACACGCAAGTCTACGACACGTTCGAGATCGAGCGCATCGCCGGTGTCGCCTTCGAGCTGGCGCGCACGCGCCGCAACAAGGTCTGCTCGATGGAAAAACGCAACGTCATGAAGTCCGGCGTGCTGTGGAACGAGGTGGTGACAGCCACCCATAAGGCGAAGTACCCGGACGTCGAGCTTTCCCACATGCTGGCGGACGCCGGCGGCATGCAGCTCGTGCGCTGGCCCAAGCAGTTCGACGTGATCGTCACCGACAATCTGTTCGGCGACATGCTGTCGGACGTGGCGGCGATGCTGACGGGTTCGCTTGGCATGCTGCCGTCAGCCTCGCTCGGCGCGCCGGACGCAAAGACCGGCGCGCGCAAGGCGCTTTACGAGCCGGTGCACGGCTCGGCCCCCGACATCGCGGGCAAGGGAATCGCCAATCCGATCGCCATGATCGCCTCCTTCGCCATGTGCCTGCGCTATTCCTTCGGCTTGGTGGCCGAGGCGGACCGGCTGGAGAAGGCGATCGCCGCCGTGCTCGACGACGGTTTGCGCACCCGCGACATCCTCTCGGACGGCATGACGGAAGTTGGCACCGGCGCCATGGGCGACGCGATCGTGGAGAAGTTCCTGGCGTTGTCGGCCTGACGCGCGGCTGCCTTCAGAGGATCCCGTCAGGTACCTCACCCCACCTGTTCTCCCGCTTCTGCGACGGGATCATCGCGAAGACCAGGATGATCAGGTTGCCGAAGGTCGGGATCAGGCCGAGCAGGATGAACCATCCCGACAGGCCGATGTCGTGGATCCGGCGGACCGTCACCGCGAGCGACGGGACCAACATGGAAAGAACCACGAGACCGGCGAAGATCGACGTGAAGACGGGTTCCTCTCGGTCGAGATTGCCCAGCGCAGCGTCGATCACCACGCCGGCGACGGTCACGAAGATCACCGTCAGCGCGAAGAAGAGTACGAAACCCCAGTACTCCTTCCGCCGCGCCCTGCCGCGGAAATTCGCGTAGTTGCCCGCGATGCAGCTGCGAAAATAGCCGAACAGCGACTGGCTGGGCGGAGGCGATGATGCCGCCGCCGGCCCCGTCGTGGGGACGCTGGTCCCGATGGTCGGTCTCCTGGGTAAGATCTCGGGTGCATCGCCGGGCGCAGCATTCGGCCGGGCATCGAGCGACACCACATTCTGCGCGCGGTTTCCGGCAGTCAGGAACTCGACGCGTTCTCCCTTGTGCAGCCCGGTCCGGCCCGAAAGATCGCTCCGGTCGAAATGATAGCGATTGCCATCGCTGCCGCCGATGAAACCGACGCCGCGTTCCGCATCGAAATAGAGAACTTCCCCCTGCACGTTCCGCTCGCTCCCCGTCTCGCCGCGCGAGGTTCCAGCGATCGCGCCCTCGTGTCAACGGCGAGAGGGTTGCCGCCGCTCAGATGAAGCCGATGAAGCGGCCACACAGCAGGATCGCCGGCCAGAGCGCCATCGACAGGATCGCGCAGGCTTTCGCGGCGGCCTGGTAACCCCCCTCGATGCGCGCCTTGCGGTCTAGAAGCGCGAAGATTGCCAGATTGATCCCCGTGAGGAGCAGGAGGAGCATTTTCAGGCGGAAGGCCGGGTTAAACGCATATTCGCTCGCCCGAATGGCGAACATCGGCAGCCCGGTCGCCAGAGCCAGGGCGAACGCGCCCAGCGCGAGCGGGCGGAACGATTCAGCAAACGCCCGATCGCCGCCCGCCGTCGGCAAGCGGCCGAGTACGGCAAGGTCCATGATGAGGACCAGCGTGACGAGAGCGCCGATGGCGAAGATGTGCGCCGCGTTAACCAGCGGATATGCGATGAAGGACGCCTTGAGCGCCTCGACCGGTGCGAGACGCTCGATCCCGGTCAATAGAGCCAGCAGCGGCGAACCGTCCAAGATCGTCAGGACGGGACGCGATAGGGATAGACGTCGTAGGTCTCGTCCCTGACGACGATCCGGACGGCCTTCATGCGGCGCTCGGTGGATTCGCGCGAGCGATTGCCGATCGCGGTGATCTCGTCACCCACCGCGGCGACGTCTTCGGTAAAGCCCGCGGCGATCGTGCGCGAAGGCGGCGCGAGTTCGACGCGCCAGGTCTCTCCCTCCACGTCGACGTCCAGGGTGGCGTGCGGATTGCCGATGTAAATCCCGCTGATGGTGCCTTTGAGCTCGAAGAAGCCATCGTCGGTCCAGGACCAGCCGTGATGTGCGGCGGCGTTCACGGACATGAGTGCGGTCATGGCGATGCCGCCCGCCGTTTTCAGCGCCGCCCGGCGCGAAAAGAGTTCCATCGGTTTCTTCCTTTCGTTCCTGCCTCGTCACGAAACAAGGGCGCGGACACTACGAGGTCAAATCACAGAGCGTTGAGGCCCGTTCCCCGGCACGCCATCACGCGCGCCGCCTGGAGCGCCTCGCACCATTGTCTCGATCCGCCTGAACGGGCTAGAAGCATGCAGCCGGGCAACAAGGGCGCGTCATGGCGGACCGCAGGCGAAGAAGCGACGAGGAATCGCGGCGCATCCTGGATCGCGTCGCCAAGGAATCGGATCCGTCCGGTTCCTTCGCCATGCGCGCCACCCGCAAGGTCCAGAAGCACATGCGGGCGGACGATGCCGACCAGGACGATGCGATCGAAGTCTGGGGAACTCGCATCGGGCGGGTCATCGGGGTCATTCTGCTCGTCGTCCTTGCCGGCTGGCTGATCTCCTTTTTCCTCGGCAACTGAGATGGGCGCTGGGAAGCCGCGGACGCCGCGCTCCGTCATCGTCATCTCCAGCCATGTCGCCCGCGGGTCGGTCGGCAACAGGGCCGCCGTCTTCGCGCTGGAGACGCTGGGACATCCGGTCTGGGCGGTGCCGACCGTGATCCTGCCCTGGCATCCTGGCCACGGGCGGGCGACCCGAATCGTCCCCGACGACCAATCCTTTGCGGCACTGTTGCGCGACCTCGAAACCTCTCGTTGGCTCGATGAGGTTGGCGCCGTGCTGACGGGATATCTCGGAACGCCGGCTCAGGCGAAGAGCGTCGCATCGCTTGTCGATGCGGTGAAGCGGCAAAATCCGTCGGCCGTCTACGTCTGCGATCCGGTCATCGGCGACAAGGCGGGCCTCTACGTGCCGGAAGCGCTGGCGGTTGCCATCCGCGAGCACCTGTTGCCGCGCGCCGACATCGCCACGCCGAACCGCTACGAACTGGAGTGGCTGACGGGTTCCGTTCTCGACACGGCGGAGGCGATCGTCGCTGCGGCGTCATTCGTCGGCCCGGAAAAGTTGCTGGTCACCTCGGCCCCGGCCACGAGCCCGGACGGTATCGCAAACCTGCTGCTGACGCCTTCGCGGGCACTCCTGGCCGAACATCCGCTGGTGGAAAACCCGCCGAACGGCCTGGGCGACCTGACGGCGGCGGTGTTCCTCGCCAGGCTCATGGCGGGCGAAGGGCTCGGCGAAGCCCTGCGGTCGACCACGGCATCGGTATTCGAGATTCTTGCCCGCACCGCCGCGCGCGGCGGGGATGAGCTGCAGATCGAGACCGATACGAAAAGCCTCTCCCGCCCCGTCTCTAGAATCAGTTTGCGCGAACTGTCCCATCCGGCGCGAATAGTCCGGCCCGTGCCCTTGCCCGACATCGAGATCGCGGGGGTGGACGGATGCAAGGCGGGCTGGATCGCGGTCATCTCCCGGCCGGGAAGGCCGCTGGAATCCAGAACCTTCGCCCGGTTCTCTGACCTGGTGGACAGCCTGCCGAACGCGGCGATCATCGCCGTCGACATGCCGATCGGCCTTCCCGACAAGGTCGGTCATGGTGGGCGCGGGCCGGAGCGGCTGGTCAGGGAAAAGCTCGGTCAGAGGCAGTCGAGCGTCTTTTCCATTCCTTCCCGCGCCGCGGTCCATGCCGAGACGGCCGAGTTCATCGATCTGGAAGCCTGGTACGATGCGCACCGGCGGGCGAGCGCAGTCGCGCGCGCCACGTCCGAACCGCCGCGCGCCATCTCGATCCAGGCCTTCGGGATCTTCTCCAAGATCCGCGAGATCGACGCGCTGCTGCGCGAACGCCCGGAACTCGCGGAGCGCGTGATCGAATCCCATCCCGAAGCCGCCTTCTGGCGTCTCAACGGAGAGAGAGAGATGTCCAATCCGAAGAAGGTCAGGGGCCGCGTCCACAAGGCCGGCATAGAGGAGCGGCGCGATCTCCTCGCCAGCTGCGGCATTGCGCGCGATTTCCTCGACGCCACACCCCCGCGTGGCTGCGGCGAAGACGATTTCCTCGACGCCGCGGCCGTGATGCTCGTCGCAGCGCGGCATGCAAGGGGCGAGGCGGTGCCTTTCCCCGATCCTCCGGGCCGCGATTCGCACGGCCTTCCGATCGCCATCTGGACCTGAACCGGGCACCTCGGACATTGACGAACGCCTCGGAGTGCCGCAAACGGAAAGTATGGACCATCTGCCTGCCGAGCTGCTTTCCGGGTATCGCAACTTCATGGGCGGCCGCTATGCGACCGAGACCACCCGCTATCGCGAGCTTGCGCGAAAGGGGCAGCAGCCGCAGACCATGGTGATCGCCTGCTGCGATTCCCGCGCGGCGCCCGAAACCATTTTCGACTCGGGTCCGGGCGAACTCTTCGTGGTCCGCAACGTCGCCAACCTCGTCCCGCCCTACGAGCCGGACGACCGGCATCATTCAACCTCCGCCGCGCTCGAGTTCGCCGTGCAGAGCCTCAAGGTGAAGCACATCGTCGTTCTCGGCCATGGCCGCTGCGGCGGCATCCGCGCCGCCCTCGACCCATCGGCCGAGCCGCTGTCGCCGGGCGATTTTATCGGCAAGTGGATGAGCCTGGTGTCACCTGCGGCAAAGGTGGTCACCGGCAACAGCATGATGACCGTCGGCGAGAGGCAGACCGCGCTGGAGCGGATATCGATCCGCTATTCGATCGCGAACCTTCGGACATTCCCTTGCGTGAAGATCCTGGAAGGGAAGGGCCGCCTGTCGCTGCACGGCGCGTGGTTCGACATCTCCACCGGCGAGCTGTGGATCATGAACCGCGAGACCGGCGATTTCGAACGGCCCGAGCTCGACTGACTAGGCCGGCGTCAGCCGGATCCGATCCGCGTGACGCCCGGTGGCTCCGGAAGCAGGCTCCAGCCGATCCAGGCCGCGATCGCGATGAACCCCATGGCGGGAATGATGGTTGCGGTCGCTACCACCGGATCGCCCATCAGCGCAGCGACGGTCCCGCCGAGCAGTCCTCCGCCCATCTGCATGAAGCCGGACATCGAGGATGCCGAACCGGCGATGCGGGGAAACGGCGCCACGGATGCGACCATCATGGCGGGCATGATGAAGGCGATGCCGAACGCGTAGGAAGCGATCGGTCCCATGACGCTCAGGAACGAAGGCGGTGCGATGCGCAGCAGCACCGCGATGGCGAGAGCGCCGGCCCCGACGAAGGCCAGTCCGACCGGCACGAGGCGTGCCGCCGGTATCGTCCGCAGCAGTCGCCGTACGATCAGCGATCCGACGAAGAAGCTGCCCGATTGCATCAGCATGCCGACACCGAATTCGGTGGCGGTAAGGCCGACGCGGTCGATCAGGATGAAGGGCAGCACCGTGGCGAGAGTGTAAAGCGCGCCGACAGTCCCGGCGACCACGAGGCTCGACAGCATGAAGTAGCTGCTGCCGAGGAGCGCCGAATAGGACTGTATGAGCGCGCGCGGCCTGATCCGCGACAGGTCCCTGGGTACGGTCTCCCGGAGCCCCAGATGCGTCGTCACGATGACGCCGGCTCCCATTGCCACCATGACGAGGAAGATCGCGTGCCAGCCGGCGAGCTCCATGATGATGCCGCCCAGCGTCGGCGACAGCGCCGGACCGACGGCCAGGATGATGGCTTGCAGGTTCATGATGCGCGCGGCGCGGTCATTGTGGAAGAGATCGCGTATCAAGGCGCGCGAAATGGCCACGCCCACCGCCGCGCCGGCCCCCTGGAAGAAGCGGGCCGCGATCAGGACCTCGACGGATGGCGCAAAGAGTGCGACCACGCTTGCGGCGAGATAGAGGGTCATGAAGGCGATGATAATCGGCTTGCGCCCGAACCCGTCCGACATGGGTCCGCAGATCAGTTGCGAGAAGGCGAAGCCGGCAAAATACAGCGACAGGGTCAGCTTGACCGCCGATTCGGTCGTGCCGAACGCGTCGACGATCTCGGGCATGGCGGGGGTGTAAAGCGCCATCGACACGGGGCCGACCGCTACCATGAAGGCGCCGATCAGCCCGACGCGGCGTTCCGTCATGAAGGCCCGGTTCTCGGGCGGCAGCGCATTCATTCGCCGGTCTCCACGACAGCCGGGGCCTTGCACTTCATTCCGGCAAGGTCCTCGCGGATGCGCCTGAGGTTCGACATCAGCGCATCCCATTCGTCGGAGCGCATGGTCCGGCTCAGATCCGCGCGCAGCGAGTCTCCGAGCGCGCGCAGTTCCTCGACCACGCCTTCCGCCTCGGAGGTCAGGGACACGAGCTTGGCGCGCCGGTCGGCCGGATCGACCGCGCGGCTGACCAGGCACCGCTGCTCCAGCCGGTCGACATAGCCGGATAGCGTCATCGCCTCGACGCCCATGCGCTCGGCCAGCACGTTCTGGCGCACGGTTCCGATACGCGCGATGTTCAGGAGGGTCCTGCCTTCGCCCGGCGTGACCGACAGGCCGGCAGCGGCAATGCGGCGCTCCATCTCCGCGCGGATGAGGCGGGAGATATCGCCGACGATGAAGCCGAAGCTGTCGCTGTCTTGTCTGGTGGGCATCTTTGTAAGGGGTACTTATTATCAGTTTCACTTATAGAACCGGGCCCTCTTCGGTCAAGTCCGTTGCGCACGGGCCGAACGCGACCTACATCCGCGTCGAACGATTCAGAAGGTCCCACGCTTTGCACACACACGGTTCAGAACTCCTCGCTGGTCCGCTCGTTGAATGGACCGGACCGCTCGGCCTGCCCGACTTCACTAGGATCAGGGACGAGGATTTTTCATCTGCCTTCGAAACGGCGTTCGAGGCGCACGAGGCAGAGATCGAGGCGATCGCTGCGCGTGCCGATCTGCCAACGATCGACAACACCCTTGCCGCGCTGGAACTCGCCGGGCGTCCACTCGGGCGCATCTCGGCGATCTTCTGGTGCAAGGCCGGCGCGAACACCAATGACGCGATCCAGGCGCTGGAGCGCGAGATTTCGCCGAAGATGGCCAGGCACTACTCCGCCATCGCGATGAACGAAAGGCTCTTCGCCCGGATCGACGACCTTTACTCGCGTCGGGATTCGCTCGGACTGGATCCCGAAACCGCGCGTGTGCTCGAACTCACCTGGAAGAGTTTCGTCCGTTCCGGGGCGAAGCTCGCGCCCGACGAGAAGGAGCGGCTCGCGGCGATCAACCAGGAACTGGCATCGCTCGGCGCCCGTTTCGGTCAGAACGTCCTTGCCGACGAGCGCGGTTGGGCCTTGTTCCTCAACGAAGCCGATCTCGACGGCCTGCCCGGTTTCCTCAGGCGCTGCATGGCGGAGGCAGCCTCCTCCCGCGACCAGGAAGGTCGCTTCGCGGTGACCTTGTCGCGCTCGATCATGGAGCCGTTCCTGACGTTCTCGAAGCGCCGGGACTTGCGGGAGACGGCTTTCCGCGCCTTCGTCTCGCGGGGCGACAACCGCGGGGATACCGACAACCGCGACATCGTGAAACAGATGCTCGGCCTGCGCTCGGAGAAGGCGAAGCTCCTGGGCTATGGCTCCTATGCCGCCCTCAAGCTCGACAATACGATGGCGAAATCGCCGGAAGCGGTTGCACAGCTGCTCGATCCGGTCTGGGAGAAGGCGCTGGAAAAGGTCGCCGCCGACCAGGCGGAACTGACCCGCATCGCGGCCGCGGACGGCCTGAACGATGCCTTGGCGCCCTGGGACTGGCGCTACTTCCAGGAAAAGCTCAGGGCCGAGCGCTACGCCTTCGACGAGCTTCAACTGAAGCCCTACCTGCGGCTGGAAAATGTCATCGCGGCCTGCTTCGACGTCGCCAACCGGCTGTTCGGCCTCTATTTCGAGGAAAAGCACGAGGTGCCGGCATGGCATGCCGACGTGCGCGCCTTCGAAGTGAGGAACTCTGACGGCTCGCACCGCGCGGTCTTCCTGGCCGACTACTTCAACCGCCCCTCCAAGCGCTCCGGCGCCTGGATGAGTTCGCTGCGCACCGGCTATTCGCTGGGCGAGGGCGCCACGCCGATCATCTACAACGTCATGAATTTCGCCAAGCCGCCGAAGGGGCAGCCGGCGCTGCTCTCGCTCGATGAGGCGCGAACGCTGTTCCACGAGTTCGGCCATGCGCTGCACGGCATGCTGAGCGAAGTCATGTGGCCGTCGGTCTCCGGCACCGGCGTCAGCCGCGATTTCGTCGAACTGCCCTCGCAGCTCTACGAGCACTGGCTGACGGTGCCCGAGATCCTGCAGAAGCATGCGCGCCACAGCGAGACCGGCGAAGCCATGCCGCAGGACCTGATGGAGCGCATGGAAGCGGCGCGGAGCTTCGATGCGGGCTTCGCAACGGTCGAGTTCGCCGCGTCCGCGCTGATCGACATGGCCTATCACTCGCGCGCCGAGGCGCCGGAGGATCCGATCGCCTTCGAACTGGAGATGTTGAGCAAGCTCAAGATGCCGGACGCCATCGCCATGCGCCACCGCACGCCGCACTTCGCCCACGTCTTCTCCGGCGACGGCTACTCGGCGGGCTACTATTCCTACATGTGGTCGGAAGTGCTGGACGCCGACGCCTTCTCCGCTTTCGAGGAGACGGGCGACCCGTTCGACCCGGAACTGGCACGCAAGCTGCGCAAGCACATCTATTCGGCCGGCGGTTCCCGCGATCCAGAGGAACTCTACACCGCCTTCCGCGGTAAGATGCCGTCACCCGAGGCGATGATGGCCAAGCGCGGGCTGGTGTAGATCGGGCAGCTCGCTCTCGGGCGATGTCACAGAAATTTCAGGAAAAATTCACGCACCTTAGACGCGCCTGATACAATTGGATCGGATGTTCGCTCCCGTCACAGCCATCAGGGGAAGACAGCCATGAACCGATCCGTACACGTCTCGCGCCGCACCCTTCTCGCGGGTGCCGGCGCCACCGGCCTCGTCGCCGCCTCGGGGCTCGCGATGCCCTTCTATTCGCGCGCGAACACCCGTCCCGCCTTCACGCATGGTGTCCAGTCCGGCGATGTCGACATGTCGTCCGGCATGATCTGGACGCGCACCGATCGTCCCGCCCGCGTCATGTTCGAAGTCTCGACCACCGAGGATTTCGCCAATGCCCGCAGGCTCGCCTCGCTCGATGCGCTGCCGGAGAGCGATCTTGCCGTCAAGCGTCTGCTTGAGGAACTGCCGTCCGACCAGGATGTGTTCTACCGCATGACGGCCGCCGACCTTGCCGACATCAACTCGGTGTCGGAGCCGATCGTCGGCCGCTTCCGTACCGCGCCGGCCTCGAAGCGCAATATCCGCTTCGCGTGGTCGGGTGATACCGCCGGCCAAGGCTGGGGCATCGACGACACGGGCATGCTCACCTACGCAACCATGGCGAAGCACACGCCTGACTTCTTCCTGCATTCGGGCGACACAATCTATGCCGACGGCCCGATGAAGGACGAGGTGGAACTGAAGGACGGCACCAAGTGGGTCAACACGGTGCTGATCGACGAGAAGCGCAAGGTCGCCGAGACGCTGGACGAGTACCGCGGCCAGTGGAAGTACAACATGATGGACGAGCACTGCCGCGCGCTGAACGCAATCTGTCCGACCTTCTTCCAGTGGGACGACCACGAGGTGGTCAACAACTGGTCGTCCTCGAAGGACCTGACCGCCGACGACCGCTATACGGAAAAGTCGGTCGCGATGCTGTCGGCCCGCGCAGCCCGCGCCTTCCACGAGATGACGCCGATCCGCTACACGCCGGCCGAACCCGGCCGCGTCTACCGCAAGATCGCCTACGGACCGCTGCTCGACGTCTTCTTCCTGGACATGCGTTCCTATCGCGGACCGAACACCGAGAACATGCAGACGGAGGAAAGCGAAACGACCGCGTTCCTCGGCGCGCAGCAGATCGCCTGGCTGAAGCGCGAACTGGCCAATTCCAAGGCGACCTGGAAGGTGATCGCCGCCGACATGCCGATCGGCCTGGTGGTGCGCGACGGGGACACCAAATTCGAGGCCATCGCCAATGCCGAGAACGGCGCCACGAAAGGCCGCGAGTTCGAGATCGCCGATCTGCTCCGCTTCATCAAGAATGCGGGGATCGACAACACCGTGTGGCTCACGGCTGACGTCCACTACACGGCCGCGCACTACTACGACCCGTCGAAGGCGCAGTTCCAGGATTTCGAGCCTTTCTGGGAGTTCGTGTCCGGCCCGATCCACGCCGGCACGTTCGGCCCGAACGACCTCGACATGACCTTCGGTCCGGACCTGAAGTTCGTAGAGGCACCCGAAGCCGGGCAGGTCAATCTGCCGCCATCGGCCGGGCTGCAGTTCTTCGGTCTCGTCGACATCGATGGCCAGACGGAGCAGATGACCGTGCGTCTCATGGATCGCGGCGACGCCGAACTCTACAAGGTCACGCTCGACCCGATCCGCAGCGCCTGATCCTGCATCGATCGAGGGACGGCGGTTGGTTCGCCGTCCCTCGTTGTTCGTTCCCCGCAGAAGCCCGCAAAGCATTCTCATGGTCCCCGCGCGAGGCGGACACCTCATTCGACCTGGCATGACGCGGCACTCCGGCACTCCCGGGCAAATCTACGAACTGGCGGTTCCGCGCCTCAGTCGCTACATCTCGACTGACGCGACAGGAGTTCAGGCCATGCAGTGGTCGTTTCCCATAGCCCGTATCGCCGGCAGCGAGGTGCGCATCCACGTCACCTTCTTCCTTTTGCTGCTGTGGATCGGCATCGCGCATTTTCAGAACGGCGGAGGTGCGGCCGCGGCGGAAGGCGTGGCTTTCATCGTGGCCGTCTTCACCTGTGTCGTCCTGCACGAGTTCGGACACGCGATCGCCGCGCGGCGCTACGGCATCGGGACGCCGCGGATCACGCTCCTGCCGATCGGCGGCGTGGCGGAACTGGAAAGGATGCCGGAAAAGCCGTCGGAGGAGATTGTCGTTGCGCTCGCAGGCCCGGCCGTGAACGTTGTGATCGCTGCCGTGCTGATCCTCGTCATCGGCGCCCAGGTCGACGGCCAGACTCTGTCGGCCATGGAAAACCCGGCGCAGGGTTTTTGGGCGCGCCTCGCGGCGGTCAACGTCGTGCTGGTTCTTTTCAACCTCATCCCGGCCTTCCCGATGGATGGCGGGCGGGTGCTGCGCGCGCTGCTCGCTACGCGCTACCCCCGCGTGCGGGCGACGGAAATCGCGGGCACGGTAGGCCAGATCGCCGCCTTCCTGTTCGGTTTCCTCGGCCTCATCGGCGGCAACCCGCTGCTGATCTTCGTCGCGATCTTCGTCTATCTCGCCGCGAGCGCGGAGACACAGGCGATCGGCCTGCAGGACGCAGCGCGCGCATTCTCGGTCGAAGAAACCATGATCGTCAGATACGAGACGCTGGGTCCGGCTTCCACGCTGACGGACGCGGGGGATGCGCTGCTGCGGACGACTCAGCACGAGTTTCCGGTGGTCGACGGCGCCGGACGCCTCAGAGGGTTCCTCACCCGCGGCGCGCTCGTCGAAGGGATGAAGCATGGCGGCGCGTCGACGCCGGTGATCAACGTCATGACGCAGGAGATTCCGCATGTAAGGCGCGACGAGCGGCTGACCGCCGCGCTCGACGCGCTGCAGAAGAGCAGGGCGCCAGCCGTCGCCGTGCTGGATGCCCAGGAGCGTCTCGTCGGCTACGTCACGATCGAAAATATCGGTGAGTTGATGATGCTGCGCTCGGCAAGTGCCGGATAGCGGAGACTTAGTCCGGGAAGCAGACCGTCGGGATATCCGGCCACTTCGCCTCGTCGCATCCGGCCTTGTCGCGAATGCGCTGAAATTCCTTCGAAACCGGTCCGGTGATGACGGGATCGACCCATGCCAGGTCGGGTTTCCACTCGCCGCTGCTTTCCGCCTGCGGGGGCACTGCTTTTTCGGCATCCTTAATATCAGCTTCGCCGAAGGACGAGAGGGCCAGCGCAGACGCGACGAGAATGGTAGGGAGGACGAAGTTCATAACCGAATCTGCCCGCAATGGGTGGTTTGCAATCGCCATTAACGGCCCGGCAAGGTAAAGGTTCCGTCAACGGGTGGCGAAATGTGCCCGGAAGCACTACCTGCTTTCGGAAGGCACCTCTTTCGCAATTGCGAAAAACGCTGTATGTGCCGCCCAACCGTAATGCGGAGCGCTCCAGCGCCCGCCACGCACCCCCGAGTGAAACTTATGAATCTTCGCAACATCGCGATCATCGCGCACGTCGACCATGGCAAGACCACGCTGGTGGACAATCTCCTGAAACAGTCCGGCTCGTTCCGCGAGAACCAGCGCGTCGCCGAGCGCGCGATGGATTCCAACGACCTCGAGAAAGAGCGTGGCATCACCATTCTCGCCAAGGCGACCTCGGTCGACTGGAAGGACTATCGCATCAACATCGTCGACACGCCCGGCCACGCCGATTTCGGCGGCGAGGTGGAACGCATCCTTTCGATGGTGGATTCGGCCATCGTGCTGGTCGATGCGGCCGAAGGCCCGATGCCGCAGACCAAATTCGTCGTCGGCAAGGCGCTGAAGGTCGGCCTCAAGCCCATCGTGGTGATCAACAAGATCGACCGGCCCGACGCCCGCCACGTCGAAGTCGTTAACGAGGTGTTCGATCTCTTCGCGGCGCTCGACGCGACAGACGAGCAGCTCGACTTCCCGATCCTTTACGGCTCGGGCCGTGACGGCTGGGTGGCCGAAAACCCGGAAGGCCCCAAGGACCAGGGGCTCGCCCCGCTGTTCGACCTCGTGGTCAGGCACGTTCCGGCGCCGACGGTCCATCCCGGCCCCTTCCGCATGATCGGTACGCTGCTGGAGGCCAACCCGTTCCTCGGCCGCATCATCACGGGCCGCATCGAGTCCGGCTCTCTGAAATCCAACCAGTCGGTCAAGGTGCTGGCCAATGACGGGTCGCTGGTCGAGACCGGCCGCGTCTCCAAGATCCTCGCCTTCCGCGGTCTCGAGCGCCAGCCCATCGACGAGGCGCAGGCGGGCGACATCATCGCCATCGCCGGGCTCTCCAAAGGCACCGTCGCCGACACGTTCTGCGATCCGGCTGTCACCGAGCCGCTGCATGCGCAGCCGATCGATCCGCCGACCGTCACCATGTCCTTCATCGTCAACGACAGCCCGCTGGCGGGCACGGAGGGCGACAAGGTCACCAGTCGCGTCATCCGCGACCGGCTGCTGCGTGAGGCCGAAGGCAACGTCGCGCTGAAGATCGAGGAATCGACCGAGAAGGATTCCTTCTATGTCTCCGGCCGCGGCGAGCTTCAGCTCGCGGTGCTGATCGAGACCATGCGACGCGAGGGCTTCGAACTCGCCGTATCACGTCCGCGCGTCGTCATGCAGAAGGGAGAGGACGGCCAGCTCCTGGAGCCGGTCGAGGAAGTCGTCATCGACGTCGACGAGGAGCATTCCGGCGTGGTCGTGCAGAAGATGAGCGAGCGCAAGGCCGAGATGGTCGAGCTGCGCCCGTCGGGCGGCAACCGTCAGCGCCTGGTCTTCCACGCCCCGACGCGAGGCCTGATCGGCTATCAGTCCGAGCTACTGACCGACACGCGGGGCACTGCGGTGATGAACCGCCTGTTCCATTCCTACCAGCCCTACAAGGGCGAACTGGCCGGCCGGTCCAATGGCGTGCTGATCTCCAACGATCAGGGCGAATCGGTGGCGTTCGCGATGTGGAACCTGGAGGATCGCGGCCCGATGGTCATCGATCCGGGGGTCAAGGTCTACCAAGGCATGATCATCGGCATCCACTCCAGAGACAATGATCTCGAAGTGAACGTGCTCAAGGGCAAGAAGCTGACCAACATCCGCGCCGCCGGCAAGGACGAGGCGGTCAAGCTTACCCCGCCGATCCGCATGACGCTGGAGCGCGCGCTGGCCTGGATCCAGGACGACGAACTCGTCGAGGTCACGCCGAAGTCGATCCGCCTGCGCAAGCTCTATCTCGACCCCAACGAGCGCAAGCGCTTCGAGAAATCGATGGCAAACTATACGTCGATCTCCGCATAAGGCGCGCCAGCCGCTGTCCTTCGGCAGCAGCAGCACACCACCGGCCCGGTGTCCGGGCCGTTGACGGATTTTGGAAGAGACGGATGCCTTCGGCTTGCCGTTTTGCCGCATTGCGCAATCCGGCGGTTGCGGCAGGATTGGACGACATGTCGACAGGCCCAGCCCTCAAGATACTCGTCATCGACGAGAACAGGATACGCGCGTCGATCATCGAGGCGGGGCTGCGCGACGCGGGGCACCACGACGTTACACTCCTTCCCGACGTGAGCGGCATCGCCGCGCGGATCGAGACGCTGCAGCCCGACGTCATCGTGGTCGATCTGGAAAACCCCAATCGCGACATGCTGGAGAGCATGTTCCAGCTGACCCGCGCGGTAAAGCGGCCGATCGCGATGTTCGTGGACCGGTCAGACAGCGCGTCCATCGAAGCAGCCATCGAGGCAGGCGTTTCCGCCTACGTCGTGGACGGCCTGCGCAAGGAGCGCGTAAAGCCGGTGATCGAGATGGCGATCATCCGCTTCAACGCCTATTCGCGGATGGCGCGCGAGCTCGAGGAGGCACGCGGCGAACTCGAGAGCCGCAAGGTCGTCGATCGGGCCAAGGGCATCCTGATGACGTCGCGCGGCATGTCGGAATCCGAAGCCTACCAGCTCCTGCGCAAGACAGCGATGAACCAGAACCGCAAACTCGTGGACGTGGCGCAGGGGCTCGTCACGGCGGCCGACCTGCTCGGCAAAGGAGGCATCTGACCATGAGCGATCATCAGATCAATGCCGGGTTCATGCCGCTGTTCGACAGCGCCGTGCTGATCGTCGCCGGCGAACTGGGACTCGCCCGCGCCGAGGGCGTCGACCTCCGGCTCCACCGCGAGACTTCGTGGGCCAACATCCGCGACCGCATCGCCATCGGGCATTTCGACGTTGCGCACATGCTTGGGCCCATGCCGGTGGCCTGCAATCTCGGCCTGTCGCCGATCTCGTCCGACACCATCGTGCCGTTCTCGATGGGGCTGGGCGGCAACTGCGTCAGCGTTTCCAACGCGGTCTGGACGGGCATGGTCGCGCATGGCGCTCCTGGAGGCGTCGATCCGATGGCCGCGGGCAAGGCGCTGAAGCGCTTCATCGACGAGCGCGCGGCGAAGGGCCTGCCGCCACTGCGCTTCGCCGTCACCCATCCGCATTCCGGTCACAACTACGAACTGCGATACTGGCTGCGCGGCAGCGGCACGGATCCCCGTCGCGATGTCGAGATCGTCATCGTGCCGCCGCCCTTCATGGCCGACGCGCTGGCGGCCGGCCGCATCGACGGCTACTGCGTGGGCGAGCCTTGGAACAGCGTCACGGTGGTCAAGGGCACCGGCCGCATCGCCACCGTCAAGGCTGCGATCTGGAAGAACAGCCCGGAAAAGGTGCTCGGGGTGCGCAAGGCGTTTGCCGAGCGCGAGGGCGCGGCGCTGTCGGCGCTGCTGCGCGCGCTGCATCGCGCGGCGCGCTGGTGCCAGGAGCCGGCCAATCGGAACGACCTCGCCGAGTTGATGGCGCTGCCCGGGTATCTCGCCATGCCCGCCGCGCTGCAGATGCCGATGCTGACCGGCCATCTGGACCTGGGCGGCGAGATCGTCGACGTCGACGACTTCTACCTGCCTTTCGACAAGGCGGCGAACTTTCCCTGGAAGAGCCATGCGCTCTGGTTCTACAGCCAGATGGTCCGCTGGGGCGACGTCGCTCACAGCCGGGGCAATGCCGAGATCGCGCTCGGCACCTACCGACCCGACCTCTACCGGGAGGCGCTCAAACCCCTCGGCACCGCCCTGCCTGGGGCCAATTCCAAGGTCGAGGGGGCGCTGACCCAAGCGACGCCGGTGGGCTCCACCGGGGCGAGCCTCGTGCTCGGACCGGACGGATTCTTCGACGGCAAGGTCTTCGATCCGGACGCGCTGGAGGCCTATTTGGCCGACTCTGCCGTGGATGATGAAATCTCGCGCTTCTGAGTGCGACGCACAAGTATTGTGCACCGCAATGCACGATTTGCGAGCGCCTCTCCATTGGCCTGCGATGGTTACCACCCGCAGAACCGTTGATCTTGCTCGATAAATCCTTCTCCTGCGAGGTTGGCACGTTTCCTGCTTGATATCTCGCAGGTCCATTGCAGGGCCACATGTTTCGCGTCCAATGTCGGGCGCATCAGGCAAAGCCGCCGTTCAGGTTCTTCTCGCGACTCCGCATTGGGAGCGCAGAAGACCTGACCGGCGGCTTTTTTCGTTTCAGCCAGCGGCTGTGCCACGCCGCGAACGGAGCAAGAGATGACCAACCCCACGACAGCCGCGCGCCTGGCCCTTGCCGTCGTCACGTTGGCCGGCGAGGCCACGCTCCGGCCGGCCGAATAGCCGGCGGGAGATCGATCGATGTCGGAGAAGCTCGTCATCATAGGCAACGGCATGGCGCCGGGCAGGATGCTGGAGCACCTGCTGGACGCCGCGCCGGATCGCTACCGGATCACCATCTTCAACGCCGAGCCGCGCGTGAACTACGATCGTATCATGCTCTCCCCGGTCCTATCGGGCGAGAAGCAGTTCGACGAGATCGTCATCCATGGCGATGGCTGGTACGTCGACCACGGCATCACGCTGTACAAGGGCCATCGGATCGTGACGCTCGACCGCGCGGCCAAGACGGTAACATCGGATCGCGGCGTGACCGAAGGCTACGACAGGTTGGTCGTTGCCACCGGCTCGGTGCCCTTCATCATCCCCGTGCCGGGCAACGATCTGCCCGGCGTGCTCAGCTACCGCGACCTGGACGACGTCAGCGCGATGCTCTTGGCGGCGCAATCGCGGGACAAGGCCGTGGTAATCGGCGGCGGGCTGCTCGGGCTCGAGGCGGCCGCCGGTCTCAGGGAACGCGGCATGGACGTGACCGTGCTCCATGTCATGCCGACGCTGATGGAGCGTCAACTCGATCCGGCCGCCGGCTATCTGCTCCAGAAGGCCGTCGAGACGCGCGGCATCAAGGTGCGCACCAAGGCGAACACCAGACGAATCGTCGGCGACGGGAGGGTCGAGGGTGTCGAACTCGACTCCGGCGAGATCATACCGGCAACACTGGTGGTGATGGCGGTCGGCATCCGGCCGAACGTCGGCCTCGCCAGGGAGGCGGGGCTGGAGGTCAGGCGCGGCATCGTCGCCGACGACCGCATGATCACCTCCGATCCCGACATCCTCTCCATCGGCGAATGCACCGAGGTCGGTGGCCACGTCTACGGGCTCGTCGCGCCACTTTACGAAATGGCCAGAGTGGCGGCGGCCACGCTGGCGGACGGCGAGGACAGGCGCTTCGTCCATTCCGACACGCCGACCAAGCTCAAGGTCACGGGAATCGACCTCTACTCGATCGGCGACTTCGCCGATGGCGACGACCGCGAAGAGATCGTCCTGCGCGATGCCTCGGCCGGCATCTACAAGCGCGTCGTCCTCCGCGACAACAGGATCATCGGCACTGTCCTGTTTGGCGAGACCGCGGACGGCGCGTGGTTCAACGACCTGAAGAAGAAAGCCACCGACATTTCGGAAATGCGCGACACGCTCATCTTCGGCCAGGCGTTCCAGGGAGGCGTATCGGCAGACCCTCTCGGCGCCGTCGCCGCGCTGGCCGATGACGCTGAAATCTGCGGGTGCAACGGCGTCTGCAAGGGAAAGATCACGTCGACCATCCTTGCCAAGGGGCTGACATCGCTCAATGGCGTGCGCGCGCACACGAAGGCCTCGGCGTCGTGCGGGTCATGCACCGGGCTGGTCGAGAAGCTCATGACGCTGACATTGGGCGACAGCTACAATCCCGCCGCCGTCCAGCCGATGTGTGGTTGCACCGATCTCGGCCACGATGACGTTCGCCGGCTGATCAAGGCGAAGGGGCTGAAGACCATCCCGGCCGTGATGCAGGAGCTCGAATGGAAGACCTCCTGCGGCTGCGCCAAATGCCGGCCAGCACTCAACTACTACCTCGTCTGCGACTGGCCGGGCGAATACGCCGACGACTACCAGTCGCGCTTCATCAACGAGCGCGTCCACGCCAACATTCAGAAGGACGGCACCTATTCGGTGGTGCCGCGCATGTGGGGCGGCGTGACGTCGGCCACTGAACTGCGCGCCATTGCCGACGTCGTCGACAAGTTCGCCATCCCCACGGTCAAGGTCACCGGCGGCCAGCGCATCGACATGCTTGGCGTGCGCAAAGAGGACCTGCCTGCGGTGTGGTCCGATCTCGGCAAGGCCGGCTTTGTCTCCGGCCATGCCTATGCCAAGGGCTTGCGCACGGTGAAGACCTGTGTCGGCACCGACTGGTGCCGCTTCGGCACGCAGGACTCCACCGGACTCGGCATCCGCATCGAGAAGTTCATGTGGGGGTCCTGGACGCCGGCCAAGGTCAAGATGGGCGTCTCCGGTTGCCCTCGCAACTGCGCCGAGGCGACCTGCAAGGACGTCGGCGTGATCTGCGTGGACTCCGGCTACGAGATCCATTTCGCGGGCGCGGCCGGCCTCGACATCAAGGGCACCGAGGTGCTCGGGCTGGTCCGAACCGAGGACGAGGCGCTCGAGGCCATCGTCGCGCTGACCCAGATGTACCGCGAGCAGGGCCGGTACCTGGAGCGCATCTACAAATGGGCCAAGCGCATCGGGCTCGACGAGATCCGCCGCCAGATCATGGCCGAGCCTGACCGCCGGAAAGCCTACTACGACCGCTTCGTCTTCAGCCAGACATTCGCGCAGGTCGATCCTTGGTCGGAGCGCGTCGCCGGCAAGGACAAACACGAGTTCCGCCCGATGGCGGCGGTCAAGTTCGAGGAGGCCGCTGAATGAATGCGATGACCGGACGATGGGTCGCCGTGGGGTCGATAGACGACATCCCGCGGCGCGGGGCGCGCTGCGTGATGAACGGGGACATGGCCGTCGCCGTCTTTCGCACGGCGGACGACCGCATCTTCGCGCTCGAGGACCGATGTCCCCACCGGGGTGGCCCGCTGAGCCAAGGCATCGTCCATGACGGCTGCGTCACCTGTCCCCTCCACAACTGGGTGATCTCGCTGGAGAGCGGCCGTGCGCAAGGCGCCGACGAAGGCGCCACGCCCGCCTTTCCGGTCCGCCTGCAGGACCGCGTGATCTACCTCGATCTGACACCAGACCTCGCCACCGCCTGAATCAACAGACAGAGAAAGGACCATCCATGTCTTACATCGTGCCTCAGGAATTCGCGTCGAAGATGATCGACGCGGGAGAATCGAAGGTCTTCATGTCCACCAAGGACACGTTGATCCGGGCCTACATGGCCGGCGCCATCCTGGCGCTCGCCGCCGCATTTGCCGTCACCATCACCGTCAATACCGGGCAGCCCCTGATCGGCGCCCTGTTGTTCCCGGTCGGCTTCTGCATGCTCTACCTGCTGGGGTTCGATCTGCTCACAGGCGTCTTCACTCTGGTGCCGCTGGCGCTGATCGCCAAGCGCCCTGGCGTCACCCTCGGCGGTGTGCTGCGCAACTGGGGCCTGGTCTTCATCGGCAACTTCGCTGGCGCCATGACCACCGCCGTCTTCATGGCGATCATCTTCACGATGGGTTTCAGCCATGCGCCCGACGCGGTGGGGGAGAAGATCGGCCACATCGGCGAGGCGCGTACGCTCGGTTACGCCGCCGCCGGAGCCTCGGGCATGCTCACCCTCTTCATCCGCGCCGTGATGTGCAACTGGATGGTCTCGACGGGGGTCGTCGCGGCAATGATGTCGACGTCGGTTTCCGGCAAGGTGATCGGAATGTGGATGCCGATCCTGATATTCTTCTATCTCGGTTTCGAGCACTCCATCGTGAACATGTTCCTGTTCCCCTCCGGCATCATGCTCGGTGGCCAGTTCACCTGGGCCGACTATTTCCTCTGGAACGAGATCCCCACCGTGATCGGCAATCTCGTCGGCGGCGTCACCTTCGTCGGCGCCATGATCTATGCCACCCACTACAAGACCTCGCCGCAGCGGGCACGCCCATCCGACCTGCGTGGCGGCATCCCGGTCGCCGCCGAGTAAGCCGGGAGCGCGGTCCCGCCTTCTGAGCGGGACCGCATCCTGCCGGAGAAGCCGATGCTCCAGGACCTTAACCGTCAAAAACTCGCAGTTACGATCGGCCAGCATTCCGCCGCCGGGCGAAAGACGCTGAACCAGGATTTTCACGGCGCGCTGGTTCCGGTCGGCGCGGCACTCGCCCTGAAAGGCGTGGCGCTCGCGCTGGCCGATGGGATCTCATCGAGCCCCGTCGCCCATGTGGCCGCCGAAACGGCGGTCAAGAGCTTCCTGGACGACTATTACTGCACGTCCGATACGTGGACGGTGAAGATCGCCGCAAGCCGTGTGATCGAAGCCGTGAATTCATGGTTGAACGCCCAGAACGGCGGGACATCCGATCGCAATCGCGGCTATCTCACGACCTTCAGCGCGCTCGTCCTGAAGGGCCGCCAGGCGCATGTGTTTCACATCGGCGATAGCCGCGTGTGGCGGTTCGGCGGCGGTGGCCTCGAGCAGATTACGAACGATCACCGCGTCGAAATCTCCGCGGAGGAAAGCTATCTCGCCCGTGCGCTCGGCGCAGCCGCTTCCGTCGAGATCGACTACAGCCGGTTCGACATCGAGGCCGGCGACGTCTTCGTGCTGACGACGGACGGTGTTCACGACCATGTCCCGCCGCGCGCGATCGCGGCACGCATCGCCGAAGCCTCCGACCTCGACGAGGCGGCCCGCGACCTCGTCGCGCTTGCCCTGTCCCACGGCAGTGCCGACAACCTCACCATCCAGATCGTGCGCATCGACGCCCTGCCGCCGGCCGATGCGGCTACGGCGCTCGGCGAAAGCGAAACGCTGCCACCGGCGGCCCTGCCGCAGCCGCCTTGCGATTTCGAAGGCTATCGCATCGTTCGCGCGCTCCACGCGAGCAGCCGCAGCCATATCTTTCTCGCGACCGACCTGAGGAACGGAGATCGTGTCGCTCTCAAGGTTCCCTCGATCGACCTGCGGGACGACCCGGACTACCTGCGCCGCTTCGCCATGGAGGAATGGATCGCCCGCCGCATCTCCTCGCCGCATGTCGTCAGTCCGGCGCCGGCGCCCCATGAGCGGAAAAGCCTCTACATCGTTACCGAATTCATCGAGGGACAGACCCTCCGTCAGTGGATGGCCGACAATCCTTCGCCCGGCCTCGAGGCGGTGCGCGGTGTCGTCGAGCAGATCGCGCGGGGCCTGCGCGCGTTTCACCGCAAGGAAATGCTGCATCAGGACCTGCGACCCGAGAACGTGATGATCGACGGCGAGGGCACGGTGAAGATCATCGACCTCGGGTCGGTGCGTGTCGCGGGCGTCCTGGAAGCGATGCCGGACCTCGACGACGGAGAGATGCTCGGTACCGTCCAGTATTCCGCGCCCGAATATTTTCTCGGCCAGGGCGGCAGCGAGCGCTCCGATCTCTTCTCGCTCGGCGTGATCGCCTATGAAATGCTGACGGGACGGCTGCCCTACGGCGCCCGCGTGGCGCGCGCGCGTACCGCCCGCGCCCAAGCGAAGCTCTCATACGTCCCGGCTGCCTCGTTCGATCCGCGCGTACCGGACTGGGTCGACGGGGCGCTGCGCAAGGCCGTGCATCCGTCGCCGCTGCGCCGTCACGAAGCGCTGAGCGAATTTCTCGCCGACCTGCGTACGCCCAACCCGGCCTTCCGGACCCGTTCGGTACCGCTCGCCGAGCGGGACCCCGTCGCCTTCTGGAAAGGGGTCTCGGCGTTGCTCACGCTCGTGATCCTCCTACTCGCCTACCTGCTGCTCGAACCCCGCTGAACCGATGGAGACACCTTTGGAAATGATGACCCGCGAAGATGTGACTGCCATGATCCTGTCGGCCAAGCGGCAGGCCGGGCTGACTTGGGAGGGGATTGCGGCGTCGATCGGCATGTCGCCGGTCTGGACCCATTCGGCCGCGATGGGCATGAACGCCATGCCCGCCGAAAAGGCGGTCGCGATGGTGGATGCGCTCGGCCTGCCCCAGGAGGCGGCGCTGGTGCTTCAGGAAAGCCCGACCAAGGTGTGGCAGCAGGCCGTTCCGACAGATCCCTGCATCTACCGTCTCTACGAAATCGTCGGCGTCTACGGCCCGACCATCAAGGCGCTGATCCACGAGAAGTTCGGCGACGGAATCATGTCGGCGATCGATTTCGACATGTCTGTGACGCGCGTCGCTCATCCCAAGGGCGACCGCGTCAAGGTCGAGATGTCCGGCAAGTACCTCGCCTACAACGCCTGGTGAGGCGGGCGTTCCGATGAACACGGGTCCTCAGGAATCGGGAGCATCGTCGATGCAGGTCGTGTCGAGACTCCCGAGTGAAACTGCACCGGCGCGCATTCGGCCGCTCGCCGTACTCCCCGTCTTTCTCGATCTGGCGGGCAAGCGCGCGATCGTGGCCGGCGGGTCGGAGGGCGCCGCCTGGAAGGCCGAATTGCTCGCCGCGGCAGGCGCCCGCGTAGAGATATTTGCGTCGACGCCGGACCTGTCGGACGAAATGCGGCGCATCGTGGGCCGCGAGAGCGCGGTCGTCCTGCGCGAACGGAAGTGGCGCCCGGCCGACCTGACCGGTGCGGCGGTCGCCCTCGCAGATGCTGGCGACGAGGCCGAAGCCGCAGCCTTCGAGGCCGCAGCGCGCACTGCCGGAGCTGCCTGCAACGTCATCGACAGGCCTGCTTTCTGCCATTTCCAGTTCGGTTGCATCGTCAACCGCTCTCCGGTCGTGGTCGGCATTTCGACGACGGGCGCCGCACCGATCCTCGGCCAAGCGATCCGCCGTCGCATCGAAACCCTGCTGCCGCCGGCACTGGCGCAATGGGCCGCGCTGGCGCGCGATCTGCGGGCTCAAGTCGCCGAAACGCTCACCGCCGGAGCGCGGCGCCGCGCGTTCTGGGAAAGCCTGGCCGACCGCGCCTTCGGACCGGCCCCGACCGACGCCGCGGAGGCCGAACTGCGCGAGGCGGCGGTGGTCGGGCCAAGCGGAGGGCCGCGCGGACATGTCACCTTCGTCGGGGCAGGCCCGGGAGACGGCGAACTCCTGACGCTGAAGGCGGTGCGCGCCCTGCAGGCCGCCGACGTGATCCTGTTCGACGATCTGGTTTCCGACGACGTGCTCGAACTGGCGCGACGCGAGGCCAAGCGCATCCTGGTCGGCAAGCGCGCTGGGCGGCCGAGCTGCAAACAGGACGAGATCAACCACATGATGGTGAGTCTGGCAAAGGCCGGCCGCCGTGTCGTGCGGCTCAAGTCCGGCGACCCGATGATCTTCGGCCGAGCGGGCGAGGAGATCGAGGCTCTGTTGCGCGAAGATATCAGCTACGATGTCGTTCCGGGCATCACGGCCGGCCTCGCCATGGCCGCGGCGCTGGGCGTTTCGCTGACGCATCGCGACGGAGCCAGGTCGGTGCGTTTCGTCACCGGTCACTCGAAACGCGGCGGCCTTCCGGAGGATCTGGACTGGCGGTCCATTGCGGACCCGAGCGCGACGACGATCTTCTACATGGGAGGGCGCACGGCCGGCGAGATCGCGGCTCGCCTCATCGCGCACGGCATGGCGCGAAGCACACCGGTCGTCATTGCCGCGGATGTCGGCCGCGCCGGTCAGGAACTGCTCACCGGCTGCCTTTCGATGCTGGCGGATCTTCCTGCGGGGCCCGCCAGTTCGAACCCGGTCCTGATCGGGATCGGTAACGTGTTTGGCGCATGCATCAAGGGTGTGCCTCTGCACCAAGCCGCAGGACGCTCGACCGGGTCGACTTGAACGGGCCGGCATCTGGCGCCTTGCTCCCGTTCGACGAGCGACCAAAGAACGGTCGATGAGCCCACCCCGCACGTTGCGAATTGTCTTCCCGCAATGCCGACAACCCTCGGCATGCGAACGGGGTGCCGCTTTTCGTTCATCGGGACTATGGGCACGGTTCCCCGAGGCAGATCGACGAGCGTCGGGGAGTTCAAGCGTCTCTTGCCTGTCGAATGCAGAGTTGACGCGACATTGATCGTCACCAAGAACCTGGCCGATGGCGCACCCCACGGCAGGAATGCGCCATCAGGACCCGGGTCCTTGCGCCTTAGTCGTTTCGTTCCTCGATCGAGCCATAGACCATGTTGCGGATGATCCCCCGCAGGAGCATGGCGTTCTTCGGGGACTGAACCATGTACACGAGGAACATGTCTTCGTGCGGATCGCCGACCATGTACGTTCCGGCCGCTCCGCCCCAGAAGAAGTCGCCGACGTTGCCCATCAGTCCCGAGGCACCGTCCCGGGTTCGGACCGCGACGCCGAGCCCGAAGCCGTAGCCGTCGCCCGGAAGGTAGTACTTCCCTCGACCAATCTCACCGAGTTGGTCGGTCAGCATGTAGTCGACGGTCATCGGCGAAAGGATGCGGACGCCGTCGAGCTCGCCCCGGTTCATCAGCATCTGCATGAACCGCGCGTAGTCGCGCACGTTCGATACGAGGCCGCCTCCGCCGGTCTCGAACTTGCGCGTTTCCCGCGGATCGAAGACCGGGATGTTGCCGATCATGCGATCATCGTCCTTCGGCTCGGCGATGAGCGCATGGTCCTGCGGATCGGCGACATGGAAGCCGGTGTGGGTCATGCCGAGCGGTTCGAACACGCGGGCCTTCATGGCTTCGCCGAGCGACCTGCCGTCGATCACTTCGATCAGGGCGCCGAGCACGTCCGTCGCGCGGCTATACTCCCAGGCGGTACCGGGCTGATGTTCGAGCGGCAGGGTACCCAGGATCTCGGAGAGTTCGCGGTTGGTGTATCGGCCGTCACCCGGGTTCTTCTCCTTGAGGACCTCGCGCGCGGGGCCGGTGCCGAAGAAGCCGTAGGTCAGGCCCGCCGTATGGCGCATCAGGTCGAGCACTGTGATGGGCCGCTTGGCCGGCTCGGTCTGCACCGTTCCGTCCGCCGCACGTCCGGTGGCGACAGCCATCTCCTTGAACTCGGGCAGGTACTTGTGCAGCGGCGCGGCAAGGTCCAGCTTGCCTTCCTCCACCAGGGCGAGTGCGACCACCGACGTGATCGGCTTGGTCATCGAATAGATGCGGAATATCGTGTCCTCGGTCATCGGTTCGCCGCCGGAGCTGCGTTTGCCGAGCGCCGAGAGATGCGCGATCTGGCCGTGGCGCGCGACCAGCACCACCGCGCCGGGAAAATCGCCGGCGCCGATCCTCTCCTGGAACACGGCGTCGACGCGGTCCAGGTGTTCGGCGGAAAGCCCTACGCTTGCGGGGTCCGCGCGTGGCAGTTCCTCGGTGAACGCAGGCGGCGCCATGATCATGGCAGCGCCCAGCGCGAGATATCGTATCATTTTCATGCTAGTTCCTCCCTCTGTGAATTGGATTCCGGTCGGGCCGTCCTCGACCGCGTCATGGCTCCCAATCGCGTCGTGCCACCACGGTCATCTGACCCTGGCTGCGATGCCTGCCTGCCTGACGGGCCGGTTCTGCCACCACGTGACGGCAATCGGCGGCAGCGCGAGCACGACCCCCACCAGCGAAAGTTCGATAGTGCCGAGGCCGTAGGGGCCGGGAACCGGGGCGGCGACGATGAAGCCGGCGGCTGCGAGCAACACGCGGGTCAGTATCGCGGCGGGACCGGAGCCCATCGGCCCGACGAAGGCCAGATAGCTCTGCATCGCCGAGCCCACGAACCAGATGCCCAGCACGGCCGACGCGACCGCGACCGCCACCTCCTGCGGCGCGCCCTGACCGATCAGGGCCGGGTTGAGCACGAAGAAGAACGGCACGACATAGATCACCACGCCGAGCCGGGTGGCTTCCCATCCTGTCTGGATGGGCGATGCGCGAGCCAGTGTCGCCGCGGCGAAGGCGCCCAGCGCCACCGGCGGCGTGATGAAGCTGACCATGCCCCAGTAGAGGATGAACAGGTGGACGGCGAGCTGATTGAGGCCGGCCTGGACGAGGGCGGGGGCCAGCACGATCGCCAGGAAGATGTAGCAGGCGGTTACCGTCATCCCCATGCCGAAGATGAAGGAGGTGATCGCTCCCATGATCAGGAGCGCCGGAATGGAGTTGCCGGCCAGATGCACGAGTTCGGTCGCGAGTGGCCCGGTGAGGCCGGTGGCCTGGAACGCTCCCACGATCATCCCGATTCCGAGCAGGATCGCGACGATTTCGGCAAGTGTCCGCCCCACCGACGCAATCATGTCAATGAAACGGCCTGCGGTGAACCTGTCGCCTCTCCTGAGCTGGTTGACTGCGAGCAACAGGGCGACGGCGTAGAACGGGGCGGTCGTTTCCCACCGGAACGCCATCATCAGGAAGATGAGCAGCGCGAAGACGAAGACGTAGATCCATCCATCGCGCATCGTGGCGCGGAAGCTCGGCATCTCCTCCTTCGGAAGTCCTGCAAGGCCGCGGCGGGCGGCATAGGCGTCGATCTGCACGAAGAGACCGAAATAGTAGAGCGCTGAGGGAATGACGGCGGCCAGAACGATCTCGGAATAGGGAACGCCCAGCCAGGAGGCCATGACGAAGGCGGTGGCTCCCATGATCGGCGGCATCAGCACGGCGCCCGTCGATGCGCAGGCTTCCGTGGCCGCGGCGTAGCGCGGCGAGAACCCGCTCTTTTTCATCGCCGGGATGGAAACGGCGCCCGTGGTCAGCACGTTCGAGATCACGGATCCCGACATCGATCCCATGAAGCCGGAGGCGAAGATCGACATCTTTGCCGCCCCGCCGCGATATTGCCCGACCAGCGCCATCGCCAAGTCGTTGAAGAAGCGCCCGCCGCCGGTGTGCTGGAGCACGGCTCCGAAAAGGATGAAGCCGATGACGAGGTTGCCGAAGGCCTGCATCGGAATGCCGAAAGATGCCTCGGCGGAGATCATGAAGAAGGGGATGACGTCGCTGAAGGGCTGCGTGAATCCGCTCAGGGGATCAGGCACCTTCTCCGCGAAGGTCGGATACAAGGAGAATGCGAGCACGATCAGGAAAAGCGTCAGTCCGCCGGCCCGTCGCGTGGCCTCCAGGATGAGCAGGTAGAACGCGATCGAGACCCAGACCGCCGTCTGCGGCGGCGCATACTCCCAGCCGTAGTCGAGGCTAACGCTCGACGTTGCCGCGAAGTAGCCCGCCACGGCGAGAGAGGCGCCCGCGAGCGCCCAGTCGTACCAGGGTACGTGTGGCGACGCGCCGGCGCGGATTCTGAACGACAGGAACGCGATCGCCAGGAAGATGCCGGCGAGGACGTAGAGATACATCCCCTCCAGCATGGTATAGCCGCCCACCCGGAGGTTGAAGAGCTGGTGGATGGCGACGGCGATGGCGATGGCCGTCGCGGCCGCAACGAACCAGCGTGCGGTGCCCGTGGAGATCGTACCTTCGGCCTCCGTTCCGGTCGCGGTGCTGGCGTCGCGGTCCGGGAGGCTCCGCCCCTCGTTCATCTTCGACCTCCCGGGACCGTTGGGCGCCATCCCCGGCCATCGGCCTCAGAAGGCGACCTCGAACCCGCCCGCCTTGAGCGCCTCGCGCCGCCTTGCCGGCCAGGCTTCGCCCCAGTCTGCCGGCTTTTCGTTCTTCAACTCGTCCCACGCTTTCGCAAGCGTCTCCTGGCGCGCGAGCAGGCTGTCGTTGTGCGCCTGCGCCGCGTCGGTCCACACGCCGGCCTCCTTGTAGTAGCGGATGGCACCCTCGTGGAACGGGATCACCCAGTCGAATTTCTGGTACTCGAGGGCCCACCCGTCGATGCCGGGCGCCTTGCCCGAATAGTCGGGAAGCAGTTCGAACATCGCCTTCGTCATGTTGTACATGAGATCGGGATCGCCGCTGTCGAGGCCGACGAGGATGGGGTAAGCGAACGCCGCCATGTCGCGGCCCTCGGTGCCGTCAAGCAGGCCGCCCACCGTTGCGTGAACCTGGATGTAGTAAGGCGCGACCGACAGGAGCCTCTCGAAGGCCGCATCGTCGGCGGGGTCGAACTGCGGCCAGGCCAGCCCGCGCGGGCTCGCGGCGGCCTCGTAGACCTGGCCTGCATTGGTGGCCGAGAAGGCGGCGTCCACCGTTCCCTCGACCATTCCTTTCCACGCTTGGCCGAACCCGCCGAACTCGACCATCTCGACGTCGTCCCAGGTCAGCCCTCCATAGGCCAGCCAGGCGGCGGTGTTGGTGTTGAGGGCAGGCGCGCCCTTGATCGAGGCGACCCGAAGCCCCTTCAGGTCGCCGAAGGTGAAGCCCTCGCAATCCGCCTTGCCGATCCTGTCGCACGCCTCGCGTGCCACGCCGACCGACATGGCGACGCCGCCGCCGGTATTGGCGGCAAGGACGCGGATCTTCTGCGGCCCCCAATCCTCGCGTCCGAACGCGAGAACGCCTTCCTGTGCCAGGTAGACGCCGATGCCGTTCGCCGAAAGCTGGACCTTGCCCTGCCGCAGCGGCTCCATCCGGGCGACATCGTTGTCCGCCGGCAGGATACGAAGATCCACTCCGGCTCTCTCCTTGAGCGCTGCGCCGATCGCGACGGCCTGGTTGTAGCCGGCGGAACCGGTTCCGTAGGCAGTCCATACGAGCTGGTCA
Organism: Aquibium pacificum; assembly: GCF_040839445.1. Taxonomy (NCBI): domain Bacteria; kingdom Pseudomonadati; phylum Pseudomonadota; class Alphaproteobacteria; order Hyphomicrobiales; family Phyllobacteriaceae; genus Aquibium; species Aquibium pacificum. Next base: position 501,955 of record NZ_JBDPGJ010000002.1, read on the forward strand.
GGTAGTTTGAAATCAGCAGCGGCGGCCGCAGACGTGGCGAGGCCCGCCATGACAGCGAGTGTTGCGATACGCATGTCCATTTCCTCCCGTGGACGACCGATTGTTCGGCCACCCGAGGACGATTGCACAACGCAACGTCAGCTTCAAGGACTATTTCATAATCCATATGTAATGCATGATATGCGTTCAAAATAATGAAACACTCACGAGAGGCGGCGAATCACAACCCGGCGCGCGCCCCTGGCTTCGGTGCCGAACGAGGCAAGGTCGCACATGAGTGTGGCTCGACTGGCGAGCTGGCGGGGGTGGTGATCGTCGGCCGGTGCTCGGGCGGCCGTGTCCGGCATCGGCAGCTGGATCGTTGTGTTCCGTCGCCTCGAAGCCTACCGCCGCAGAACGAAGACGCCGGAATGCCGAATGGAATCCGCCGCCTGGGCCAGGCGGGGGCCGAGATCGTTTTCGAAGTAGTCTGAGACGGCCCTGTAGAGCGGCAGGGCACACGCGATCGCTACCGAAAGTCCGTCCTCTGTCCGTCCCAGCGGGGCAGCGGCGGCGACGATGCTCGACCGCCAGTCGCCATAGGAAACGCAGAAGCCGTCGCGACGGCAGCGTTCGATCGCCGCTTGGCATTTCTCCTCGAAGGTCGAGTACTCCTCGAAATGGAGATCCTTCAGTTCGGTCAGCTTGTCGGCCAGTTCCCGGTCCGAAAGCGTGGAGAGCAGGGCCCAGCCCAGCCCCGACCGGTGGAGTGGGCCGGTCTGGCCGATATCGGGGATGTAGGGCCATCCCGGCGGACTTCCGGCGGTCTGTATGTGCACGAAGGAATCTCCCGACATCACACCGAGGGAGGCATTTCCGGAACACATCTCCGCCAGTTCCCGCATCGGCAGGATGACGTCGTGCCGCCAGGGCATCGCCGAGAGAACGGGATAGTTGAGTGCCAGGAGCTTCGGCGCCAGGCGGAATGCCCCCTTCGCATCGCGCCGGAGGTAGCCCAGATGGACCAGCGTCTTGCACAGCCGCGAGACGGTCGGCCGGTTGAGCCCCACGCGCCGCGCGATCTCGGAATTGCCGAGCGCGGGGTTGCTGGCGTCGAAGCACTGCAGGATCTCGATGCCGCGGATCAGAGTCGAGGACAGTGAGGGGTCCTGTGCATCGCCGCTCTCCTCTCGGACCAGCACGTTTGCCGGCTTCCCGGTGATGGCCCCCACCTTCGTCATATGACGCCTTTTGCCTTGTACCCCTCGATTTCATCCGCATCGAGGCCGACGACCTCTCTATAGATATATTCATTGTCGGCAGCCAGACGCTTTGCCGACCATCGTATCTTGCCCGGTTGGCGCTTGAAGCGCGGTACCAGTCCCTGCATGCGCACCTGCCCGAAATCCTCGTCCTCGACCGAAACGATGGCTTCGCGCGCCTTGAACTGTGGGTCCTCGAAAATCTGGTCTATCGAGTAAATCGGCGCAAGCGTGCCGTTGGTGGCGCGGAAGGCGTCCACCGCTTCCTCCTGTGTGTGGCTGGCGATCCAGCCTCCGAAGATGCGGTCGAGATCATCGGCGTGCGCGACGCGCGAAGCGTTGTCGCAGAAGCGGGGGTCGTCGATGAGATCCGGTCGGCCGATGGCCCTGGCGTTGTTGGCAAAGGTCCGCGCGGTGCTGCCTGCGATCGTGACGTAGCGCTTGTCGGCCGTCAGGAACACGTCGGAGGGCGCGGAATAGAGGTTGCGGTTTCCGCTGCGCGTGCGGACGTAGCCCAGCTGGTCGTACTCGATCGCGAGCACCTCGATGATCCGGAAGAGCGCTTCCGTCAGGGCAAGATCGATCTCCTCGCCGCGTTCGCGCTCGCTCTGCGCCACCCGCCACAGCGCCGCCATTATGGCGAAGGCGCCGAACAGTCCTCCGATCGGATCGCCGATGGGGTAGCCGGTGTGCATCGGCGGGCGATCCTCGCTGCCCGAGATCGCGGTGAGGCCGCCCATCGCTTCGAAGATGCGGGCCAGTCCCGACATCTCCCGGGATGGTCCGTCCTGGCCGAAACCGCTCAGGCGCAGCACCACGAGGCGCGGATTGGCCGCCCAGAGCGTTTCGACGTCGAGCCCCCAGCGCTCCAGCGTACCGGGCCGGAAATTCTCGATGACGACGTCGCTCCTGGCAACCATGCGCAGGAAGAGCTCCTTGCCTTCGGCTTTGCGCAGATCGAGGGTACCGAAGTACTTGCCCCTGTTCGTCACCTTCCACCAAAGGGACTTGCCGTCGCGAAACGGAGGAAAGCCGCGCAGTCCGTCACCGACGCCGGGGAGTTCGAGCTTGACGACATGAGCCCCGAAATCCGCAAGCAGGGTCGCCGCAAGGGGACCGGCGATGATCGTGGCGATGTCCAGCACGCGCAGCCCCTTCAACGGGCCGGCTCCGCTCGTCTCGTTCATGGCCTCTCCTCCAGTCCGAAATTCCTATACCATCGAGTTTCATTATTTCAAACTATCAATCATTTATGTGCTGTTTTTCGACACTCGATCGTGGGAGGATGCGGCAACGATGAAAATCCTCCCTCAACGGGAGATCAGATGTGAGATTGGGGAGTTGAAGGATGGTACACGGCACCGCGCGTCGAACCAGTCGGACCAGGCCGGTGCGCCGCTTGTCGGGAGGATCGAATGTCCAGGCGTGATGTCGGCGAAACGAGGATCCTGGCGGAACGGCGCGGCGCGGTCCTGGTGCTCACGCTCGACGGTCCCGGCAGCCGGAACTCGATCGGACCGGACGTCTACGATGCGGTACAGGCGCAGGTCATCAAGGCCGGAGCTGATCCGCATACCCGTGCCGTCGTCCTGACGGGCAGCGGCGGCTTTTTTTCGGCCGGCGGCAACGTCAATGCGCTGAAGGAGAGCGCGAGCGGCACCCTGGCCGACGCAACCGCCAGGACCGACAGACTGAACGCGATGATCATGGCCGTCGTGAAATGCCCGGTGCCGGTACTCGCGGCCGTCGAGGGAGGAGCGGCGGGAGCGGGTCTTTCGCTGGCGCTTGCTTGCGACATGATCGTCGCCTCCGCTAATGCCCGGTTCGCCGTGGCTCAGGTCCGCGTCGGCCTGTCTCCCGACGGCGGCGCGACATCCTTCCTCAGCTCCGCCCTGCCACGTCAGCTCGTGATGGAGATGTGTCTGCTCGGCGCGCCCGTTTCCGCCGAGCGGCTCGCCGGCCTCGGGCTGGTCAATGTCCTGTCACCCGAAGGTGGAGCGCTCGAGGCAGCGCTCGATCTCGCCACGCGTCTCGCCGAAGGCCCGCCGCAGGCGATCCGGACCATCAAGACACTCGTTCGGTCCGCTGCGACCGTCGACCTTGCGTCGCAACTGGACAACGAAGCGCGCGCCATCAATCTGGCGCGCTTTTCAGCCGAGGCGGCCGAGGGACTTTCGGCCTTCCTGGAAAAGCGTCCGGCCCGCTTCGGACCGGCCGATGGCGGAGCCTAGGAACTGCGAACCAGCACACCGGCGGATGTCCGCCGGTCGAGCCACACAGGCAGATCATGGGCAGGACGCGATCGACGCAACGCCCTTCGGACCTTGATGACGATCACGGTTGAAGCGCGGAGCGTTTTGATGACGGCGCGCTCTTGCGCCTCAATGGTCCTTCGGCCGGTTCTGCTCGAATGCTGCCTTTTTCTCCGGCGTTGCGTCGGTCTGGTGCTTCTCCTGCCACTCCGCATAGGGCATGCCGTAGACGATCTCGCGCGACTCTTCCTTCGACAACTCGATGCCTTCGGCATTCGCCGCGTCGCGGTACCAGTTCGAAAGGCAGTTGCGGCAGAAGCCCGCCAGGTTCATCAGGTCGATGTTCTGGACGTCAGCGCGGTTTCTCAGGTGCTCGACGAGCGTCCGAAAGGCCGCCGCTTCGAAGTCGCGCTGCTGTTCCGATGTGAGCTCAGCCATTTGATCCTCCTGGAACTGGCCCGGTCCGCGAGCCGAAGAACTTTACGTCGTGGATATCGGGCCGGGCGTTGATGCCGTCAAGGATTGGCGCCAGCCGGTCGGCCCATTCCTCCGCGCCCGCTTCGCTCGCGATGAGGTCCTGCCTGATCTCGATCAGCACGTGCGGATATCCGTTGACGATCGCATGCTTGTACATCGTGTCGCCGCGCAGCGCGCCGTCATAGGGCTCGTTGTCGCCAACCACGAGCATCGGGTCCGCCGAGAGCGCCTCCAGCAGCGGCGTCACGGCGCGATCGTCCTTGTCCCACAGGAGCCCGACATGCCACGGCCGCGCGACCCCCTGCATCGTCGGCGTGAAGGAATGGATCGAGACGACGAGCGGAGCCCTGCCGGATTGCGATGCAATGGACGAGATCATCGATCCGATCGCGTCGTGATAGGGCCGGTAGAAGAGGTCGAGCCGCTTCTGCCGCTCCTGCGGCGACATCGGGTAGTTCGCCGGGATGACCGTGCCGTCGTAGAGCTGGCGGATGAGGGTGGGATCGTCCTCGCCGCGATTCGGATCGATCAGCAGGCGGGAGAAGCCGCACAGCAGGGCGGGCGCATCCAGCTGGCGCGCCAGCGAGCGGCTGACTGCCTCCACGCCGATGTCGTAGGCGATGTGGCGCTCGAATTCGCGCGCCGGTAGCCCGAGATCGCCATACTCGTCGGGAAGCACGTTGCGCGCATGGTCGGCGAGGATCACGACGCCCCGCCCGCGATCCCCCTCGACGATCAGGAACGGAGAAAGGGCTGCGGTTCGTGTCATCCGGTGATTTTCGCGCGGTCTGGAGTTTCGTATGGTGGGTCTGCCGCCATCCATCCACGGCGGGGCGAAAGACGCAATGCCGTGCTTTGGACAATCTTCTGGCGAATGTCGAGTTGCAGTTGTGCGGCTAACCGATTGAATGGCCCGGTTCGGCGCGCGTTGACATCGGACCGCGCATTTCCGAAAAGGAGTTACGAAGCATGGTTCGTCCAGGGGCAAGGGGCACGCGCATGGCATTGCCGGCTGTTGGAGGTATTGCTCGCCTCGCATCGGCTTCGGCCACGGTGACCGCAGCTTTCGCGGCCCTGATGATGACGTCGGGATCGGCACGCGCCGACTTCCGTGTCTGCAACGCGACGCAGGGCCTGGTTGGCGTGTCGATCGGCTATCGAGCGGCAGGCGGATGGATCACCGAAGGGTGGTGGCATGTCGAAGGTTCCACCTGCAAGACCCTGATCGAGGGACCTCTCTCGTCGCGCTACTACTATCTCTATGCCGAAGATGCCGAACGCGGCGGTCGCTGGGATGGTCCGATCAACATGTGCGTCGCCGACAAGGAATTCAAGATTGTCGGGGTGCGCGACTGCATTCCGCGCGGGTTCCAGCGCGCCGGTTTCCAGGAATACGATACCGGCGAACAGGCGAGCTGGATGGTCCAGCTGACCGACGATCCCGCGCCTGACGGGACGGCCGCCGTAACCGGGGCGGGTACTCAATGAGGCGCAACCGCAAGGTTCGTATTCTGGCGACGCTGGGACCTGCATCGTCCGACGAGGCGATGATCCGCAAGCTCCACGAAGCGGGCGCCGATGTCTTCCGCATCAACATGAGCCATGCCGACCACGACCTGATGCGGACGCTCGTCGGGCGCATCCGCTCCATAGAGCGGGCGGTCGGACGGCCGATCGGCATCCTCGCCGACCTCCAGGGGCCGAAGCTGCGCGTCGGGACCTTTGCCGAGGGCTCCGTTCCGCTCGACGTCGGCCAGACCTTCACCTTCGACGACGATCGCGCGCCGGGCGATGCCACCCGCGTCCACCTCCCGCATCCGGAGATCCTCGTATCCGTGAAGCCGGGCGACCGGCTGCTCATCGACGACGGAAAGCTCCAGTTGAAGGCCGTGAAGACGAACGGCAAGTCGATCGAGGCCGTCGTGGTGGCGGGCACGAAGATTTCGGACAAGAAGGGCGTCAGCCTTCCGGACACCGACCTGCCGCTCGGGGCTCTGACCGAGAAGGACCGGCGCGACCTCGACGCCGTTCTGCAGGCCGAGGTGGACTGGGTCGCGCTGTCTTTCATCCAGCGTCCCGAGGATCTCGCCGAGGTGCGCAAGATTGCGCGCGGACGCGCGGCCATCCTGTCCAAGATCGAGAAGCCGCAGGCCGTCGCGCGGCTCGCCGAGATCATCGAACTGTCCGACGCGCTGATGGTGGCGCGCGGCGACCTGGGCGTCGAGATGCCGCTCGAGGCGGTGCCCGGCATCCAGAAGCAGATAACCCGCGCCTGCCGGCGCGCCGGCAAGCCGGTCGTGGTCGCCACGCAGATGCTGGAATCGATGATCACCGCCCCCGTACCGACGCGCGCCGAAGTCTCGGACGTGTCGATCGCCGTCTTCGAGGGCGCCGACGCGATCATGCTGTCGGCCGAATCGGCGGCCGGCCAGTATCCGGTCGAGGCGGTGTCCATGATGAACGCGATTGCGGTGCAGGTGGAAAAGGACCCCACCTACCCGGGCATCATCAACGCACAGCGCTCCGAGCCGGAAGCGACGGGCGCGGACGCAATATCGCTCGCCGCGCGCCAGATCGCGGAAACGCTCAGGCTCTCGGCCATCGTTACCTACACTGCCTCGGGCACCACTGGCCTGCGTGCCGCGCGCGAGCGACCGCGCGTGCCCATCATCGCGCTTTCGCCCGTCGTGGAGACCGCCCGCCGTCTTTCGCTCGTGTGGGGCCTGCACTGCGTCGTCACGCCAGATGCGAGCGATCTCGACGACATGGTTGACCGCGCCTGCCGCATCGCTTTCGCTGAAGGCTTCGGCCGGGCGGGCGACCGCATCATCGTCACCGCCGGCGTGCCGTTGCGCACGCCCGGCGCCACGAACCTGCTCCGGATCGCCTATATCGGCTCGGACGGAACGAACGGTATCTGAACCAGCGCCGGATTTCGCCTGGGAAGGGATCGAGATGAGGGCACCGCGTCGGAAAGCCGCTGCGGAGGCGCTGCTGCGCCCGAAACGGCAACCACTGCCCGGAAGAGGCCGATCGACGGTGATCGCAGCCGCGTCGGAGTTGCCGCTGGCGATCTGGGATTTCAATCGCTTGGCACCTCGGAATCGCTCGAACTGAAGCTGCGCTGCAGCCAGAACTGGGCGATGGACTTCGTTCATAGCCAGTTGGAACTCCCTTTTTCCGACCGACGACATGCCGAGCGTAAAACTCTCCACTCGGCGAGTGGTGGCAGCTTTGCCCTTATGTCCATCTCAAAGCCTAAAGGCTATGACTGCCGATAGGGTGAAGACCGGTTGCTCGGCCGAAGCCATGGTGAAACAGTCGGGTTGCGCTGGCGGGAGGTAGCTGTCGTCGGCTCAAGATCCGGTAGAGGTCCGGCTTTAGGGAGGAATACGATGAAATTGACCAGACGAGTGGCCGTGGCCGCATTTCTCGCGCTCGGAACGGGCCTGCCGTTCTCCGGCAGTTCGATGGCGCAGGAACTGGATAAATTGCGCGTCGGAAAATCGGTGACGAGTTCCCTCGCGTTTTCCGCGCTCCAGGTCGGCGAAGCGGCCGGCATCTGGGAAAAGGTCGGACTCGATATAGAATTCTTCGCCTTCGCGGGCGATGCCAAGATGCAGCAGGCCTTCGCCGCCGGTGAACTCGACGTGGGTCTCGGCTCGGGTCCGAGCATGGCCTACGCCGCCAAGGGCGTGCCGATCAAGACCGTGGCGACGCTCGCCGGTCCGCCGCGTAACATGGCGCTCGTGGTCGGAGCTAAGTCCGACCTCAACGCGATCGACGATCTCAAGGGCCAACGCGTCGGCGTGACCACGGCAGGCTCGCTGACGGCCTGGATCGTCGATGAGCTCAACCGCCAGAAGGGCTGGGAAGGTGACGACCGGCTCCAGCCGGTGGCGATGGGCGAGATGCGCACGCGCCTCGCCGCGATGGAATCGGGCGAGTTGCCCGCCAGCGTCACGTCAACAGTACAGGGCTACGACCTGGAAGACCGGGGAATGGCGCGCGTGCTGGTCGACTTCGGTGACCTCGTCCCGCATTTCCACACACACGTGATCTTCGCACGCGACGAGGTGATCGAAGACCGCCCCGAGGTCATCGAGAAGTTCCTGAAGGGCTGGTTCATGACCGTCCAGCACATGAAGGACAACAAGGAGAGCTCGATCAAGGTCTCCGCGGCGGAGATGAAGGTCAGCGAGCACATCGTCGCGAAAGTCTTCGATACCGAGATGGGCATGATGTCCGTGGACGGGACGTTCGATCCGGACGCGATCGACGTCCTCAAGAAGTCCTACGTCGAACTCGGCATTCTCGACTACGAGCCCGAGATTTCCGAACTCTACACCGACCAATTCATCCCGGTGAAGTTCTGACACGGCGCGCGCGGCCGGCCGGTCCGGCCGCGCTCCTTCCCTCGAAGACAGGAAACACGATGAACGCGCCCGCATTCCGCGCCGCGACGGACGGATCCTCGTCCCCGGTCGTCATATCGGTCAAGAACGTCAGCAAGCGCTTCGGCGAGGCCAAGTCGAACCAGTCGGTCCTTGCGCTCGACAACGTGTCTCTGGACATCCGCAAGGGCGAGTTCGTCTGCCTGCTCGGCCCCTCCGGCTGCGGCAAGAGCACGCTCCTCAACATCATCGGTGGGCTGATGGATGCCAGTTCGGGTAGCGCGCGGATCGACGGGCGCGAGATCAAGGGCCCGACGCCCGACGCCATTTCCTTCGTGTTCCAGGAGAGCACGCTGTTCCCCTGGTACACCATCGTCGAGAACTTCAACATCGCGCTGAAATTCCAGGGCGTGCCGCAGTCGGAGTGGTCCGACCGCACGATGAAGGCGCTGAAGTCGGTCGGCATGGCGACCTTCGCGAACCATTATCCCAACCAGCTGTCGGTCGGCATGCGCCAGCGCGTCAACATGGCCCGCGGCATCGCGCTCAAGACCGACGTGCTCTTGATGGACGAGCCCTTCGCCGCGCTTGACGAACAGACCCGCATGGTGCTGGGCGAGGACCTCTCGACCCTGCTGGCCGAAACCGGCAAGACCATCGTTTTCGTCACCCACAGCCTCGCCGAAGCAGTCTTCCTGTCGGACCGCATCATCGTCATGACCGCCCGACCGGGGCGCATCAAGACGGTCGTGGAGGTCGGCGAGCCGCATCCTCGATCCCCCGACTTCATGCTGGAGCCGCGCTTCAGCGAGTTGCGCAACGAGCTCTATGCCTTGCTGAGGGACGAGATTCGCGCGGCGACCGCCGCCATGCGCGATCCCGTGTCGGCGCCGGTCTCGCTGCACGGAGGCTGACATGAACGGGAAGGAAGGCAACACGCTCGCGACGCGCGCGATCCAAGTCGGGTTCCTCGTCGCCGTCGGCCTTGTCTGGTGGGCGCTGGCCGCCAACCGAATGGTGACGCCGCTGTTCCTGCCTCACCCGGAGGCGGTGTGGCGGGCCTTTGCGAGGCTGGTTTCCGGCGGGCAGTTCTGGTCGGCGGTCGGGGTGACGCTGACCTCCATCGTCCAGGCCTACGGCATCGCCGTCGTCTCGGGTCTCGCCGTCGGCTATCTCGTCAGCCGGTCGCGCTATTCCACCAGGCTGTTCGAGCCGCTGATCGCCGCATGCTTCGCCGTGCCGATCACCCTTTTCTTCCCGATCTTCATCCTGGTGTTCGGCATCGGGCCCGCATCGAAGGTCGCCTATGGGGCGGTCTACGGCTTCTTTCCCGTCGCGCTGAACACCATCGCGGGCTTTTCCGGCGTCGGCGCCCACTACGTCAAGGCGGCACGGTCGATGGGGGCCTCGCGCTCGCAGATGTTTCGCCACGTCCTGTTGCCGGCGGCCTTTCCGGTCGTGGTAACCGGGCTTCGCATCAGCTTCTTCATCTGCTTCGCGTCGGTCCTCGGCGGCGAGGCGATCTCCTCTGCGTCGGGTGTCGGCAACAACATCGCCCATGCGGCCGAACTGATGGAGCCAGCGCGGATGTTCGCCTGGATCGTCTTCGTGATCGTCACTGCGATCATCCTCAACATGGTTGTCTCGCACGTCGAGAGCCGGGGCCGGGAGCACTAGGCGATGTCGATTGCGGACAACACCACGATGAGTCGCCACGGCGGGTCGCCGCTGCAGCGCGCCAGCGCCTTCTTCGGCGGTCCCCGAGGGATCGTGTGGGCCCGGCTGTCGCTCATAGTCCTGGCGGCGGTCGTGCTGGAGCTCTATGCGCGGCTGCTTGCCAACCCGACCTTCTTCCCGCCGCTGACGGAAGTCGCGCAGAGCCTGTTCGACACCGTCCTGGCCGATGCGAAGATCCGCACCGCCGTCCTGAACGCGATCTGGCAGATCACGATCGCCTACGGGCTGTCGATCGCGGTGGGGCTGGCGCTGGGGCTCGCCGTTGGCTGGACCAGTTTCGGCCGCCGGTCGACCTTCCCGATCATTCTGCTCCTCTACGCCATCCCGCAGGTCGTCCTTCTGCCGCTGTTCGTGCTCGTCTTCGGCCTCGGAGCAGGGTCCAAGATCGCGTTCGGCTTTAGCCACGGCGTGTTTCCGATCCTGGTCAACGTCGTCGCCGGAATGCGCAACGTCAACCAGCTCTACATCCGCGGCGCCCAGTCGATGGGTGCCAGCCGGATCGACCTGTTCCGGCACGTGATCTTCCCGCACATGGTGCCGAGCTTCTTTGCCGGTCTGCGGCTCGGCATGACCATGACGCTGCTGGGGGTCATCCTGGCGGAACTCTACGTCTCGACCCAGGGGATCGGCTACTACACCAAGGTCTTCGCGGAGACGATGGATCCCGCCCCCCTCTATGCGATCATCTTCCTGCTGGCCGTGATCGCCATCACCTTCAACGAAATCGTCCGCATCGCAGAACGACGCTTCACGCGCTGGAAGGCGTAGGCGCGGCTCTTCGGGAGAATCATCGACATGAACATAGTAGGTACCGACATCGGTGGAACCTTCACCGACCTGGTTGGGTGCGTCGACGGGAAGATCGTCACGTCCAAGACGTCGACCGTTCCCGCCGACCCGACCGAAGGCGTCGCGACGAGCCTCAGGCTTGCCGGCTGCGACATGAAGAATCTTTCGGAGGTGCTGCACGGATCCACCATAGCTATCAACACGGTGCTCGAGCTCAAGGGCGCGCGTACCGCGCTGATCACGACGCGCGGGTTCCGCGATGTTTATGCCATCGGCCGCGGCAACCGCATCGAGGCGTTCAACCTGTTCTTCCACAGGCCGAAACCGCTGATACCGCGCGAGTTCCGCTACGAGATCGACGAGCGGATCAACGCCGCCGGCGAGGTGCTGACGCCGCTCGACGTGAGTTCGCTTACGGCAATCCTCGACGACTTCCGCGCCAACGGCATCCAGGCCGTCGCGGTGTGTCTGCTGCACGCCTATGCCAATCCCGATCACGAGCGCCGCGTCGGGGAGATCCTGCGAAAGGCGAGGCCTGACCTGTTCGTGACGCTCTCGCACGAGATCCTCCGCGAGTACCGCGAATACGAGCGGACCTCCACGACCGCGTTGAACGCCTTCATCGGTCCCCGGGTGAAAGCCTACCTCGGAAAGCTGGAAAGCCATCTGCGCGGGGTCGATTTCGAAGGCAAGGTCCACATCATGCGCTCCAATGGCGGCGTGATGTCCATCAACCTCGCCCAGGGGCAGCCCGTCTCGATGATGGAATCGGGACCTGTCGCCGGCATGATCGGTGCCGGGCGCCTGGCGACGCTGCTCGGTTACGACCGGTGCATCGGCTTCGACATGGGAGGAACCACCGCGAAGTCGAGCCTCATCACCAACGGTGCTCCCGCGATCGAGGATGGATACGTCATCGGCGACCACGCCAGCGGCCAGCCGATGCAACTGCCCGTCGTCGACATCGTCGAAGTCGGCGCCGGCGGCGGATCGATCGCATGGATCGACGAGGGCGGCGGCGCGCATGTCGGCCCCCAGAGCGCCGGAGCCGATCCCGGCCCGGCCTGCTACGGCAAGGGCAATGCCGATCCGGTGGTCACCGACGCCAATCTCGTTCTCGGGCGCATCAACGCGAAGCGCTTCCTCAACGGCGGCATGCCCCTGGACGTTGAGGCGTCCCGTCGCGCCATCCGGGAGAAAATTGCCGGCCCCCTCGGTCTGTCGGTGGAGGAAGCGGCGCTCGGTATCATCCGCATCGCTGACAGCGCCATGTCGCTGTCGGTCCGCGCCGTCTCGGTCAACAAGGGGGTCGATCCGCGCGACACGGCCATGATCGCCTTCGGCGGCGGCGGACCTCTTCACGCCAGCTCGATCGCGCGCGAGATCTTCATCCCGACCGTCGTCATCCCGAAGCTGCCTGGGACGTTCTCGGCCCTCGGCATGCTGATGGCCTCATGGCGGCAGGATTTCGTCAGGACGCTGATCGGGCGCCTCGGCACGCTCGATCTAGACACGGTGCGCACGGTCTACGAGGAACTCGAAGAGGCGGGCCGGGCGCATCTCGCGGCCGACGGCATCGCGCTCGGCTCCGCGCGCTTCGAATTCTTTGCCGACCTTCGCTATGTCGGCCAGGAACACGCCATCCCCATACCGATCGAGCATCCGGACGATCTGACCGACGGCCATGCCGCACTGAAGGCGGCGTTCGACGTCGAGCACGACCAGCGCTACGGCCAGTCAGCCCCCGACGAATCCATGGAAGTCGTTAACCTCCGGCTCATCGTGACATCCGACCGGGCGGACACGCTCGCGGAGCGCTGGCTCGGCGAGCCTTGGCAGACAGAAGCCGAACGCGACGACACGACCCGCCCGGTGATTTTCGACGACGCCTCGAAACCGCTCGACGCACGCATCGTCTGGCGGCCGGCGCTCAGGCCCGGCGACGTCGTCGAGGGACCTGCCGTGATCGAGGAGCAGAATTCGACGACGCTGGTCGCGCCCGGCGACCACGTCACGGTGGCCGACACCGGCCACCTGATCATCCGCATCGGACTTTCCCACTGAGGCCCCCCATGTCCCAGATCAATCCCATCACCGTGGAAGTCGTCCGCAATGCCATCGTCGCCTATGGCGACGAGATGGCCAATGTGCTGGCCAAGTCCGCCTACAACATGATGATCTACGAGGTGCGCGACTATTGCTGCGGCCTGATCGACACCAGCGGCCGGATGATCTCCCAGAACCGGGGCGGTCTGCCGATCTTCCTCGCCGATCTGGGCGTGGCGGTGGAGGACGGCATCGCGCGCTATGGCCTCGACGGCTTCGAGCCGGGCGACGTGCTGATCATGAACCACGGCTACGTCTGCGGCCAGCACCTGAACAACGTCGTCCTCTACGCGCCGTGCTTCCACGAAGGCCGTCTCGTCGGCTTTGCCGCCAACCGCGCCCACTGGGTCGACATCGGTGGCATGCGCCAGGGTTTCGGATCGTCGGCGACGACCGAAATCTTCGGCGAAGGGCTGCAGATGCGTTCGCTGAAGATCTATCAGGCCGGCAAGCCGAACGACACGCTCTTCCAGATCATCCGCGACAACGTCCGCTACCCGGATGCGAGCCTTGGCGACATGCGCGCCCAGATCGCCTCGTGTCAGGTCGGCGCGAAACGCTACGGCGAACTCCTCGCCCGCTACGGCCAGGCGACGGTGGAAGCCTGCATCGAGGAAGTCTGGAACCAGGCGGAGGCGACCACGCGGCGCGTGATCGAGGGCATCCCAGACGGTGTCTACGAGGCGGAGAGCTTCCTCGACAATGACGGTCGCAACCTCGACAAGCCGTTGCGCATCAAGATCACGGTGACGGTGAAGGGGTCCGACCTCACCATCGACTACACAGGCACCAATCCGCAGGTGCAGAGCCCGCTCAATTCGGGGCGCTCCGGCGGCATCGCCGGCGCCCGCGTCGCCTTCAAGGGCCTGACGTCGCCCAATGTCGACGTCAACGAAGGCTGTTTCCGCCCGCTCAAGGTCATCCTGCCGGAAGGAACGATGCTCAGCGCCAAACCGCCGGCCGCGCTCGGCCAGTGGAGCATCGCGCTTCCCACCGTCATCGACACCATCCTCAAGGCGCTGGCCCCGGCCATGCCCGACAAGGTGCCGGCCGCCCACAAGGGCGACATGGGCGGCTGCTCGTTCTTCGGCTTCCGCGAGGACGGGACGCGATTCCTGCTGATGAATATATTCGGCGGCGGCTGGGGCGGGCGTCCGCACGAAGACGGCGAGTCCGCCGCCGTCTCGGTCTGCCAGGGCGACGTCCGCAACTCCCCCGTGGAGCTGCAGGAGATCAAGTATCCTGTGCTGATCGAGCGCCACACGCTCCGTCAGGACAGTGGGGGCCCTGGCGAGCACCGCGGCGGCCTCGGCCTCGAGCTCACCTATCGGGTGCTGCAGACCTGCAAGGTCAACATCAATTTCGAGCGGACGCTGAACCCGCCATGGGGCCTCAACGGAGGCCACGAGGCGGCGATCAACGAAGGCAGGGTGCGCAAGAAGGGCGGCGCCGAGCGCGTGGTCTACAAGGAGACCGAGATCCTGCTCGAGGAAGGCGACGAGGTGACCTTCCTGACCGCCGGCGGCGGCGGTTTTGGCGATCCGTCGCGCCGTACGCGGCGCGAAGTGGAGGCGGACCTGCAGGCCGGCCTGATCTCGGAGCAGGCGGCCCGTTCGGCCTACGGCTACGCGCCGGCCGCCGCCGGCGCAGAACTGGCCGGAGCCAAGTAATGGCGGGCGCGTCGATGCTTGCAGGCGACCGGGTCGACCGCGTCGCCTCGGTCATGAACGAGGCGGGCGTCGACACGCTCGTCGTCTACGGCAATGCGTGGCAGAACGACTGCATGCGCTACGTCGCCGACTTCGGGATCCTCGAAGGCCAGGGGCTTGCGGTAATGCGGCAATCGGGCGAGGTGACGCTGTATCTCGACAGCCCGCTCGAGGCCGACCGCGCCAGTGTCGAGAGTCCCGGCCTGACCGTCGTCCACGTGCCCGATCTCGTCGCCGCGGTCGGCAAGGTGCTCGCAAACGCCGGCAACTCCCGCATCGCAGCCGCGCCCATGCACCTCCTGCCGCGCGGCATCGCCGCGCGCTCGGCGGAGCTGCGCCTGACGGACCTGACGCCGCAGCTCGAGCTTTTGCTGATGCGCAAGCTGGACGCGGAGGTCGATGCGATCCGCGCGGCGGCGCATCTCGCCGACGAGGGCTACGAGGTCTTCCTCCGTGCGGCACGACCCGGCCGCGCCGACTACGAACTCGTCGCCGAGGTCGAGGCCTTCTATCGCTCCAAGGGGGTCGACGACAACTTCATGATCCTCGGTTGCGGCGGGACCGAGGTGCGCGGCATGGCGCCCCCAAGCGGAAAGCGCCTCAAGAAGGGCGATCTAGTCACCACCGAGCTGACGCCGTGCATCGGCGGATATTACGTCCAGATCTGCCGGACGCTGGTCATGGGCGAGCCGAGCGCCGGGCAGCGGGCCGCCTTCGCGGTCTACGACGAGGCGCTGGTAGCCGGCATCGCCTCGGTGCGGCACGGCGCGCTGGCATCCGAGGTTGCCCGTGCGGAAAACGACGTCTTCCGCCGCCACGGCCTCGGCGAATACGTCACCGACGCCTATACGCGCGTGCGCGGCCATGGGCTGGGTCTCTATGTCGACACCAAGCCGCAGATCCTGGAGGACGTGCACATCCCGCTCGAAGCCGGGATGACGATCATCGTCCATCCCAACACCTATCATCCGGCCGTCGGCTACATGGTGCATGGCGACGCGCTCATCGTGCGGCAGGACGGGGCGGAGGTCTTGACGGGAACGCCGCGCCGCCTTTTCAGCGTACCGGCGTGAGGAGGACGAGATGCGTCGCGGACTGATCGTCTGGAACCCCGAGGAAATCACGCGGCAGGCGCTGGACACGCGCCTCGAACGGCTCCGCGCCGCCATGTCGAGAGACGGGCTGGACGCGATCATCCTCTATACCAACTTCGTGCGACCCGCGGCGGTCGCCTACATGAGCTCGTTTTCTCCCTACTGGGCGGACGGGCTGCTGTTCATCCCCGCCTCCGGCCAGCCGATCTTCTCGACGTCGATGTCGACGCGGATGAACGGCTGGATCAAGACGGTTAACCCAGTGGGCGATGTCGTCAACACGCGCCGGCCCGGTGTCCACGTCGGTGCGTGGCTGAAAGACCATCCGGACGTGCGCAGGATCGGCGTGGTCGAGATCGATGGGCTGCCCGCGGGCATCTACGACGACCTCGCCGCCACGGCGCCGCACGTCTCCCTGGTCGATGCGACCGCCCTCTTCGCGGACTACCGCGGCCACGTCGACGCGACGGAGCATGCCCTGCTGTCGCGTGCAGCGACGCTGGCTGAAGAAGGGCTCGCCGCCGTCGATCCCCAGGCGATGACGGAGGCCGGAACGGTCGTCGGTCGCGTGGAGCAGGTTGCCCGCCTCGGCGGCGCGGAAGAGGCCTACGTCGCGATTGCGCCGGACACCGGCTCGGACCTGCGACTCGCGCGGCTCTCGGGCGCGGTTGCGCTCGGCAGGAGCTTCGCCGTCCGGTCATCAGTCGCCTACAAGGGTGCCTGGGTCCGGCGCACGCGCACATTTTCAGCGGACCCGGCGGCCGCCGGGCAGATTGCGCGGCTCGACGCCTGGTTCGCGGATCTGGTGGCGAACCTCGACACCGCGCGGGGTCTGGCACCGCAGGTCGAGGCGGCCGCCATCGCCGCAGGCGGCAGCCAACCGATTGCGTTGATCGAAAGCTGCAGCGGAACCTATCCCCTCCAGGCACTCGCCTCGCCGGCGCAGCCGCCTCGCCCGGGTGCGCTCTATGTGATCAGCCTCGCCATGCGGTTGGACGGGATCGGCTGGATCGGGGCGACGCCCGTGATCCCGGGCATGTCGCTCGCCACCGCCGACCGCGCAACGGAAACCGCCTGATGCTCAAGGGTCTCGCCGAGGCGGTGCTGACGCAGGCGGAGGCTCCTGTCGAGATCGACCTGCGCGTGGCGGACGCGCTCAACGCCGCCTTCGCGGGCGCGGCGACGGAAGAAGGCGACTTGTTGCTGCGGCGGATCGATGCGCGCAACCCGAAGGGGCAGGCGACGCTCGCCGCCGCGCTCGCCCGCCTCTCCGAAACAGATGATATCCATCTAGGCTCCTGCATCACCCCCGGGGCGGTCGTCATTCCGGTAGCGCTGGCATTGTCGCATGGATCGGGCGCCGACGGTTCCGAGAGGTTCGGCCAGGCAATCGCAGCCGGATATGCCGCGGGGCTGCGGCTCGGCACGGCGATCGGCGGTGCACGCTCGATGGAAGCCGGGGTCTGGCCGACCTTCCTCGCGGCACCGCTGATGGCTGCGACCACGGCGGCCGTGCTGCGCGGCTGCGACGCCGAGGGGCTTGCCAATACCATGGCGCTGGCGCTGGCCGGACGCAGTGGACGGCTGGGCAAGCCGGTCGGCAACGCCACCGCGCGATGGCTCGCGTTCGGCCGCGCGGTCGAGCGCGGGATCGAGGCGGCGGCGGATGCGGCAGCGGGCTTCGCCGCCGATCCCGGCCTCGTTTCGGAAGCCTGGCTGGCGGCCCAGTCGGCGCCGCATCTCGTTGATGCTGGGGCGCCGGCGGGGCGCAACGGATTCGGGATCGCCGATACCGGTTACAAGCCCTTCGCCACCGCCCGGCAGGGCGCAGCGGCCGTGGCGGCGTTCCACCTTCTCCTCGACGAGGAGAGCATCGATCCGGCGCGGATCGGCCACGTTCTGGTCGAGGTGCCCACGGCCAGCCATTCGCTGGTGTCGCGACCGCTCGTTCCTTCCGACCGTTTGAGCACGCTGTCGAGCGCGGCCTACCAGCTTGCTGCGGCGGCGCTCGCCCCGGATCTTCTGTTCGATGTGGCGCGCAGGGCGGCGCCCGAGGCGCGGGTCCTCGCGTTCGCCGAGCGGGTCGAGGCGAAAGCCGCGGTCGACCTCGATGCGGACTGGCCGCGATCCTGGTCGGGCCGGGTCAGCGTCGACATCGGCGGCCGGACGTTGCGGCGTCAGGTGACGCGGCTGGCGACCGATTCCGGCTCGGACGGGGCCGAAGCGGCCGTGCGGATGAAATTCGACCGCATGGCGGGCTACCGGCCCGAGGGGCTGCGGCTGGAGGCCGGCGGCTGCTCCGATGCCGCGGGACGGGCCGCGCTCTGGCAGGCGTTCGTGTCGCTGTGCGAAACCAGACGGAAGGAGCTGGACGGCCATGCACATCATTGATTCGCATTTCCACTGGTGGCCGCGACCCTTCTTCGAGGACCTGTGCCGCCGCACCGAGTTCCCGCGCGCAGCGGTCAACGACCTCGACGGCTACACCTACATGCGGCGCGCCGAAGGCGGCGGGAACATCCGCAGCTGGGCCGCCTGGTATGATCTCGACGAGCAGCTCGCGCACATGGACGGCCTGGGCCACCGGGTCGACGTCGTCTCCTCGATCGGTCCATTCTCGGTCTATTTCTCCGAGCTCGAACCATCGCACGGGCGCGACGAGGCGATGAAATGGAACGAGCACATGGCGGGAGCCCAGCGCGCCCATCCCGGGCGGTTCTGGGCCAGCGCCGCGATCCCGCTCGCCGACACGGGCGTCGCGCTGGAGGTCCTGGAGCACGCCGTTGGCACGCTCGGCCTGATGGGGGTCAACCTTCCGGGCAGCATCGGCAGCGATCCGAACATCGACGCCCCGCGCCTCGAACCCTTCTACGCGCGGCTGGCCGAGCTCGGCGTCCCCGCCTTCCTGCATCCGACGGATGCCGTCTTCGCCGACATGCTCGCGGGCTACGGTGGGGCGCTGCATCTCAGCCTCGGCCGCGTCATCGAGGTAAGCGTGGCTGCGTCGCGCCTGGTCCTGTCGGGCATCATGGAACGCCATCCCGGGCTGAAGCTGGTACTTTCGCATACCGGCGGAGCCCTGCCCTACCAGTCCGGCCGCATGGACAAGAACACGAAGAACGCGAAGCTTCCGCGGCCAGCCAGCACCTATCTCCGGCGCATGTACACCGATACCGTGTCGCCGCATTCGGCCGGGATGCGTTTCGCGATCGAGTATTACGGGATCGACAACGTCATGTACGGCACCGACTATCCCTGCTGGGATCCGGCGACCTGTCTGGCGCTGCTGGACGAACTCGAGCTGCCGGAAGCGGACCGGACGAAGCTGTTCCGAACGAACGCCATCCGTATCCTCGGTCTGAAAGGTGCGGCCGACGCCTCCTGACGGCACTTTGAAGGCTGCCGCCGTCCTCGATCATGCGACTGCCGATTCCGCGAGAGCGTGGCTGGGGGGCAGTCGCGCCGCCGGCATTGCGGAAGGGTCTCCCTGCCGATAGAAGATTGCGCGTAGCTTCCCGCACGGGGCTCGAAGCGATCTTCCGCTCCGCGGTCGCGTGAGGGATGGAGTGGCCGGGATGCTTTCTCTCACTCTGCGCCAACTCGAGGTGCTGGAAGCGGTGGTGCGTTTCGGTGGATTCGGCGCCGCTTCGAGCCGGCTCGACATTTCGCAGGCGTCGGTCAGCGCACACATCACGAGCCTTGAAAGCCAGGTGGGAACGCCGGTGTTCGAGCGCCGCCCCGGCAGGCGGCCTACCCTGACGGAAGCCGGCGAACTTGTGCTTCGCCACGCCAGGCAGATCCTCGCGTCCGCCCGGGCGCTGGAACAGAGCCTCGACCAGTCGGCGAGGCGGGAAGAGACACGCATCGTCTTTTCGTGCCAGCGGTCGCTGGCGCGGCGCATGCAGGCGGACCTGGCGAAGTTCGCGTCGCAGAATCGCGGCATCGAACTCGTGCTGCGCATCGGCACCATCGAGGACGTCATCAACGACATCCGGTCAGGCACCGCCGACATCGGCCAGTTCGTCAGCTATGACCCGGTCACGGAGGTGAGTTCGCACATCCTCAGCCGGACCCGGCTTGTCGTGGTCGCCGCGCCGAGCCATCCGCTGGCGGGCGCCAAGCGCATCGCACCCTCGGTGCTCGCCACCTTTCCCTTCGTGGGACCGCCGCCCTCGATGTTTGGCCGCGCGGTGCGTCAGGTGCTGCACAATGCAGGTGTGCCCGACGTCAATGTCGTGGCTCAGACCAACGAGTACACGCCGCTGCGCGAACTCGTCCTGGCCGGCGTGGGCCTGACGTGCTCGTTCTGGACGAGCGTCGAGCAGGATGTGAAGTCCGGCCGCCTGGCCTTGCTGGACGTCGATTCCGAACCCATGATGGTCGACGTGCGCATCGCCCAGACCGAGCACCGCGCCCTGCCGCCCGAGGCCGAGCCGTTCCTGGCTTTCCTGCGTACGGACCCGGCAGGCTCGGCGCCGCCGTCGGGCTAGCGCATCCGTGTCGGTGAAGAAGGAGACGGGTTCGATAACGGCCCTGCGGCCTCTTCGATTGGCGTGGCCGCAATCCATCCCCGCTCCACTTGTCGGAATGGAGCAGGCGAATGATCCGGCACTCCGCCACGCGCAGAAGCGCCGAGGCCCGCGGCTCTTTCGGATGGCCTGATCACGACGCCCGGCCGGAAAGAGCCCCACAACGACGTCGTCCTGAAGCGATGAGACATGCTACGGGCGGGGTTGAAAACCATGGGTTGGAAGAATGAGATGATCACGATCTGGACATATGACTTCGTGCCCGGCGGTGAGAACGGGCCGCGCGGCCTGGTACGCGATCTGAGGCTCAGATGGGCCTGCGAGGAGGCCGCGCTCGACTACGAGGTGAAGACGACGCCGTTTGAAGATCGCGGACCCGATCACTATGCCAGGCAGCCGTTCGGCCAGGTGCCATTCCTGGAAGACGCCGGCATAAAGGTCTTCGAGAGCGGAGCCTGCCTTCTCTACCTTGCCAGAAAAAGCGAGTTGCTCATGCCGCGGGATCCGGTCGGCGAGGCTGATGCCCTGCAATGGACGATCGCGGCATTGAATTCCATCGAAATGGTCAGCGTGCCATGGATGGTTCTAAGCTGGTCAGAAGGGCCGGACAATGGGCTTACCGGCTGGCTGGACAGTCGGTTGGCGCATATGGAAGCCGTCCTGGAGGACCGTGAGTGGATTGCGGCTGGACGCTTCACGGTTGCCGACATCATGCTGGCGGACGTATTCCGCCAGACGCGCCGGGCCGACGCCCCGGCTTATCCGAACATCCGTGCCTACAAGCAACGCGCCTGCGCCCGTCCGGCCTTCAGGAAGGCATATGAGGATCAGGTCGCGCACTTTGTTGCCGGGGACATCGCACGAAGCGGTTGAATTCGTGCCCTCCGTATCAGGCGCTCATGGATACTCGGGTAGATCCCGGAAATGTCGCGCCGCCAGGGCCCGACGTCTGTCGAACGCGTGCGCTCGCGATGCGAACAAAGAGCTGGGATCGGCCGCTCCACCCCCGGTCGAAATTGCGGAAGCCCGCTCGAGCGTGGCAGTGGGCTTGCGCCCCTCTATCGCATGGCCTGGTCGATCGGCCCGAGCACCGGCTTCTCGTCGCGGCAGTTCGGGCCGGAACGATCCCCGGCGATCCGTTCCTCGACGTCCCGCGCGAGCGCCTCCAGGTCCCTTTGCTCTCCTGCCAGCTTCTCGATCGCGGCGATCGCGAGATCGGTCGCGATCCAGTCCGGCTTGTGGCCGAGGTTCTTCACCCAGACGAGTTCGGCGGCGGGAATGTCGCGCGCCAACCCCACCGAGTGGATCTCCTCGTAGACGACCGTATCGCTGTCGCCGGAGATGACGATCGTCGGCGCGGTGATCTCGCCGTAGCGCGGCGCGAGCTCGTCGACGAAATCGTAGAGACCAGCGACGTCGCGGGCGTTTGCCCGGAACGCGCGAGGTCTCAGCACCAGCGGGATGGCCGCTTCCGTCACGTACTCCTCCGGCACGGGGTTGGGGGCGAAGACGCACTCGATCGCGGACGTCATCTGCATTTTCCCGCCCGGATAGGCCAGGGTTTCCGCGAAGAAGCGGCCGATCACCGGCGTCGTCGTCACCTCGTAGTGCCATGCCGTGCCGCCCCCGGGCCAGGGATGCGAGGCCGGCGCGAGGAAGAGCAGGCCCTGCGTCCGATCCGCCTCATCGAGCGCGAATGCGGTGAGGACGGCCCCGGCGAAGGAGTGCCCGACGATGATGGCGCGGGCAATGCCCAGTTCGTCCATCAGTGCGGCGATGGTTCCGGCCTGTCCGGTCGGGTCCAGGTTCCCGGCGGGGCCACGATCCGACCACCCATGGCCCGGCCGGTCTATGAAGAGCATTTCGGCACGCCCTTCGAGCAGCGGCCGGAAGGGCACCATCTGGTCGCGAAGGTTGCCGCTCGCGCCATGGATGAAGACCAGCGGCGGCAGGTCCGCATCCTTTCCTGCCGGCACATGGACGAAGTGCATCCGCGTGCCGTTGACCGTGACGAATTCTCCGGAAGGCGGATAGCGCCGCTCGATCAGCCACGCCCCGATCCGCGTGACGCCGACGAGGATGAGAAGGAGCGCGAGGAGGAATGCGATCGCGGCATATATGAGGTTCATCTGGCGGACCGGCTGTGAGATCCGCTCCGGATAGCGGGTCCGGGGCGGCCCGGCAATTCCGGCCTCGCCGTCAGATGCCTTCGCCCGCCAGTTCGTCGGCCAGTTCGACGACTTCCGATTGCGCATCGCGGAGCATGGGATAGAGGTCGAGGACCCGCTGGTAGGCATCGAGCGCGAGTTCGTTGGAGCCGCGTGCCTTCAGGATCCCGGCCAGCCCGGCCAGCGCTCCGAAATGGCGCGGTTCCAGGCGTAGCGTATGCTCGATGTCGGCCATTGCCTTGGCGTGGTTTTCCATCATGAAGTGGACAGTCGCGCGGCGGTTCCAGCCTTCGGCGAAGCCCGGCTGGAGCATGATGACCTGGTCCAGGAAGTCGAGCGCGACGTCGTACTTCTTCTCCGTCATCGCGTCGTTCGCCCACTGCATCATCAGGTCGACCGAGGCGCTTCCCGAATCGGCCCACTGCGCGCCGATCTGCCGCGCGATACGCTCGGCTGCCTTCTCGTTGCGCTCGCGCTTCAGGTCGGAAAACAGCGTATCCAATCGGGAAGGACCATCCTCCGAAACTGCCGGGGCGGCTGGCGCTGCCTGGACCGAAAGGTTGCCCGCGAGGAGAAGGGGAATCAGGAAGAAGACAAAAATGTTCCGCATGCCGCGAAACCTAGCTTCGCGGCGCGGAACGTCAAAGTGAAAATCTCGTGAGATGCGGGCGTTATCCTGAACGCCCGTTCCGCGGATCAGCCCTGGCGAGCCTTGTAGCGGGGCGCGCTCTTGTTGATGATGTAGATGCGGCCCTTGCGGCGGACCATCCGGTTGTCCCGGTGGCGGCTCTTGAGCGCCTTGAGCGAATTCTTGATCTTCATTGTCTCAGCCCGTGCTGTGCGGCCCGCGCGGGCCATAAGTGAAAGACGCGCCTTGCGGCGCGCTCTGAAAAAGTCGCGTGCTCTTAGCCGCAAAGCGCGGATCGTGTCAACCGGAACGGTCGAATTCGGCGACTGCGCGATGGCGCCGTCAGGAGGAAAGCCGCGTGAAATGCCCCATCTTGCGGCCGGGCCGCGTCTCCGTCTTGCCGTAGAGGTTCAGAACCACTCCGCTTTCCCAGAGAAGGTCCGGGATCCGCTCGATCTCCTCGCCGATCAGGTTTTCCATCACGCAGTCCGAATGGCGTCTCGTGTCGCCCAAGGGCAGGCCGGCGACGGCGCGGATATGCTGTTCGAATTGCGAGATGGCGCAGGCGGCTTCCGTCCAGTGGCCGGAATTGTGCACGCGCGGGGCAAACTCGTTGGCGAGCGCGGTCCCGTCGTCCAGCGCGAAATATTCCACCCCGATCACGCCGACATAGCCGAGCGCGTCCATGAGCGTGAAGGTCGCCTCGCGCGCGGCTTCCTCCATGTGGGTGAGCATGGCCGCCGGCACGGTCGAGCGGCGGAGGATGCCCTCCCGGTGCTCGTTGCGCACGGCGTCATAGGCCTTCTTGGAACCGTCCTGCCCGCGGGCCGCGATGATGGAGAACTCGAAGCCGAAGGGGACGAGCGATTCCAGGATGAGCGGCACGCCGCCCATCGCCGCGAAGGCCGCCTTGCCCTCCTTCCTGCCGTCCTTGCGCAAGACGCGCTGGCCCTTGCCGTCGTAGCCGAAACGGCGTGTCTTCAGCACGCCTTCGCCGCCGAACGCCTCCAACCCCGCCGCCAGGTCTTCCTCGCTATCCACAGGCACGAAACGGGCTGTGGATATCTCCTGTCGGTTGAGAAAGATCTTTTCGGCTAGCCTGTCCTGCGCGGTCTCCAGCGCCAGCGGCGGCGGGAATACCGGGACGTGATCTGTGAGGATCCTGGCGCCGCCGACGGGCACGTTCTCGAATTCGTAGGTGACGACGTCGCACTGTGCGGCGAGGCTGGTGAGAGCCGCGCGGTCGTCGTAATCGGCCACGATCTGGCTGCTAGAAACCTGTGCGGCCGGGCAGTCCGGCTGCGGCTCCAGGATGACGGTGCGATATCCGAGCCGGGCCGCCGCCATCGAGAGCATGCGGCCGAGTTGGCCGCCGCCGATGATGCCGATGGTCGAGCCGGGCGCCAGCGGACGGATCATGACTCGTCCGCCGGGCGCTGGGCGACCTTCGCGGTCTGTTCGGCGCGGTAGCCGTCGAGCCTGCCGGCGAGATCGTCGTCGGAAAGGGCAAGCACGGAGGCGGCCAGCAGCGCGGCGTTCACGGCGCCCGATCGCCCGATCGCCAGGGTCCCGACTGGCACGCCCGCCGGCATCTGGACGATGGACAGTAGCGAGTCCTGTCCGGAAAGCGCCTTGGATTCAATGGGTACGCCGAAGACCGGCAAGGGAGTCAGCGCCGCCGTCATGCCCGGCAGGTGCGCGGCACCGCCGGCACCGGCGATGATGACCTTGTATCCGGCCGCGCGCGCGCCGCGGGCGAAGTCGTAGAGGCGCTCGGGCGTGCGGTGGGCTGAGACGATCATGCTCTCGTGCGGCACGTCCAGCGCGGCGAGCGTCTCGGCGGCGTGTCGCATCGTCGCCCAGTCCGACTGGCTGCCCATGATGATGGCGACTTCGGCGCGGCGATCCGTCAATGGTCCGGCCCCTTTCGAGAAAGCCGGCCCTTACCGGAAACGGTTCGAGCCCGCAAGCAGGCGCGCCTCAGGCGATGATGTCGGGTATGACGCGGTCTTCGAGCACGGTGAGCCTGTCCTTCAGCGCCAGCTTCTTCTTCTTCATGCGCTGGATCTGGATGGGGTCGCAGCCGGTGGCGATCATGGCGTTGATCGCGGCGTCGAAATCCGCATGTTCCTGCTTCAAGCGCGCAAATTCGAGACGAACTTCGGCTTGGTCCTGGTCCGACATATATGCTTCTCCGGCGCAGGTCTGCGCGCCAAAAAAATGGCGAGGGTCGCGGGTATTCCGCCGACGCGCGGCCTATATCACATTTCGCCCCGACAGAAAATGCTACCACGCGGCATTCGACACCGGACGCGGGTGGTGGCAAACTGTCATGGCGTTGTCACGAATCGCGGCCTGCGGTGGGACGCGGTTCCTGATCGATGCGTCGAAACGATGAAAGGGAACAGCACTCATGTCTCTAGCATCCCATCTTGAGGAACTTCAACGCAAGCATGGCGATCTGGATCGCGCGATCAACGAGGCCATCGCGCATCCGTCCACGGACGATCTTGAGATAGTCGAGTTGAAACGCCGCAAGCTGGCGCTCAAGGATGCAATCGAAAAGCTCAAGTCGCACCCGACGAGGCACTGAAGGCCGATCCTTCAGCCAGAAAATGCCGGCGGTGCCCAAGCCGCCGGTTCACTTCGCTCATTCCGACCAGAATTGATCGACCCAGATGTTGAGGCGCGTGAAGCCGACCGGGTTGATCGAATAGATGCGTCTCGTCCCTTCCGGACTGGACCGGACGAGCCCGGCGTCGAGCAGAACCTTCAGATGCTGCGATACGGCGGGACGGGAGACCGGCAGGCCGGAGGCGAGTTCGTTCACGGTCTTGGGGCCGCGGCGCAGTTCCTCGAGCAGATACCTGCGGTTGGCGTCGGATATCGCGGCGAATGCGTCGGCCGTGATCATCTTGCTGCCCGATGCCCCGCTTTAGGATGGTGACCCGAACAGCTTAACCGACGGCACCGCAAACTCAAGCGTGCGCCTTTGTCACCTCTTCCGCTTCCGCCTCGGACCCCGCCTCCGGTCCCATGCCGCTCTCCGGCTCGGCTGCCGGTTCCGGCTGCGGCTCGCTGCGCGGATCGAGCCGCAGCGCTTCGGGTGTCAGCGCGCGTTCGGACGGATGGGTCGTGAAGATCTCCCTCTCGTCGACCGGGATCGGAGCCCGGCGGCTGATGCGCAGCAGCGTATAGCCCGCCAGTAGCAGGTGCGCGAGCGCGGTGGTGAGAAACAAGCTCTCGGGCCGCATCCTTTCCATCAGGAAGGCGCCGATCACGGGGCCGATCATGGTGCCGAAGCCATAGAGCAACAGCAAGCCTCCCGAGACCTTGACGAAATCCTCGGGGCTCGCGTGGTCGTTCGCATGGGCGACCGCGATCGAGTAGAGTACATAGGCCAGTGAACCGTAGACGCCGGTCAGGACGATGACCGCCACCCCGCCGCGCGCCGAGGCGACGAAGATGAACAGTCCCACCGCGGCCGCGCCGAAAGCCGCCGCCGCAAGCACGTAGCGCCGGTCCGTCCGGTCCGAGATTCGACCTGCCGGCAGTTGCGAGAACGCGCCGGCGATGACCGCCAGGCTCATCATCAGGGCGATCTCGAAGGTCGAGATACCGATGCGCGCGCCGTAAACCGCGCCCAGCGTTCCCCAGGCGCCGTTGGCCACGCCCACGAGCAGGCAGCCGGCGAACGAGACGGGCGAGTTGCGGTAGAGCGCCTTGAGGTCCAGCGAGACGTTCATCAGGGGCCGCGGGCTCGCTTCCGTGGACACCGCCGTCGGAATGAGCGCGAGGCAGAAGAAGATGCCGGTAACCATGAACAGCGAGGCGGTCGTGACGTCTCCGGCCGCGACGATCATCTGGCCGGCCATGATCGCGGCGTAGGTCACCATCATGTAGATGCCGAAGACGGTGCCCCGGTTCTCGTTGGTGGCGCTCTCGTTCAGCCAGCTTTCGATGACCATGAAGGCGCCGGCCATGCAGAAGCCGGTAAAGATGCGCAGGAATATCCAGGTGTACTGCTCGACGATCAGCCCCGTCATCAGCGCGATGATCGCGGCAGATGCCGCGAAGGCCCCGAACGCCCTTATGTGGCCGACGCGCCGGACGAGCCGCGGCGCGAGCAGGCAACCGGCGACGAAGCCGCCCGCCCAGGCCGTTCCGAGAAAGCCGAGCGAGGAGGTCGGGAAACCCTCCGCCTGTCCGCGCAGCGGCAGGAGCAGGCTGTGCAGGCCCGAGGCCGCCAGAAGGAAGGCGGTGCCGCGCAGGAGCGAGAAGATGGGCGTGTAGCTTGCTAACATTCCGGCCATTCGTGGTCGTGGCTGCGATTCGAGCCGTTCCATGATGGTGTCTTTCTGCCGCGGGAGCGCCGCGTCAACCCGTCATCTTCGGCTGAACAGAGCTTCCGCGGCCGATTTCGTTCTGTCCTTGGTGGCAAGCTCGGCCTCCAGCCGCTCAATCTCCGCCCGCAGCAGCCCGATCCGCTCCTCCAGTTCGGCGACCGACAGCAGCGAAAGTTCCTGTCCGATCTCGTGCGGTCTCGGCTTCTTGGCCGGTGCATCGTCGAAAATACTCATGGCGTCGCCTCCTGTTGGCCGAACACGGCCGGGAGGATACAGTTCGAGGCGGGGTGGAATCAAATTAGCCCCCGAAGATGGATGCGGACAGGAGACGACATGGCGCAGGCGATCCCGGAGACGATGACCGCGATAGCGATTTCCGAACCCGGCGGCCCCATGGTCCTTAAGCAGGAGCGGCGGCCGGTGCCCGGGCCCTCCGGCGGCGACATCCTGATCCGCGTGCGCGCCGCCGGCGTCAACCGCCCCGACGTAGCACAACGCCAGGGCGCCTATCCGCCGCCGCCAGGCGCCTCCGACCTTCCCGGCCTGGAGGTTGCCGGGGAAGTAGCCGCGACGGGCCCGGAGGCGACGCGCTGGAAGGTGGGCGACAAGGTCTGCGCCCTGACGCCGGGCGGCGGATACGCCGAGTACTGCCTGACGCATGAGAGCAACGCGCTCCCCGTCCCGCACGGCTTCACGCTAACTGAGGCGGCGGCCCTGCCGGAAACCTTCTTCACCGTATGGCACAACGTGTTCCAGCGCGGCGGCCTTCGGGCAGGGGAGAGCTTCCTGGTGCATGGAGGATCGTCGGGGATCGGCACGACGGCCATCCAGTTGGCCAAGGCCTTCGGAGCGCGGGTCTTTGCGACCGCCGGCTCGTCCGAGAAATGCGAGGCCTGCCGAACGCTGGGCGCCGACCGGGCGATCAACTACCGCGAGGAGGATTTCGTTTCCGTCGTGAAGGAAGCGACGGAGGGCAAGGGCGTGGACCTGATCCTCGACATGGTGGGCGGCGACTACATCGACCGGAACTACGAGGCGGCGGCGGTGGAAGGACGCATCGTGCAGATCGCCTTCCTCGGTGGTCCCAAGGCGACCGCGAATTTCGCCAAGCTCATGATGAAGCGCCTCGTCCATACCGGTTCGACGCTGCGGCCCCGCACGACCGAGTTCAAGGGCCAGATCGCGGCCGAGCTCGAACGCCAGGTCTGGCCGCTGCTGGGCGAGCGGCGCGTGGCTCCCGTCATGGACATGATCTTTCCGCTGCGCGACGCCTGGCGGGCGCACGAGCGGATGGAGGAGGGCCAGCACATCGGAAAGATCGTGTTGGACGTCGGATAGAGTTGCTACAGCGCCTCGCGCGACGACCGGCGGTCGAAGGTGGCCGCGTCACGACCTTCCATGGACCTGTAGAAGTCGGCGAGCTGCTTGCCGCGCTCGGGCTTGAAGGTGCGGCCGGCCGGCTTCAACTCCGCGATCCGGTCGATCCGGAAGGCGCGGAAGCCCTCGCGCATCTCGCACCAGCCGACCAGCGTCCAGACCTTGCCCCAGAACCAGAGGCCGAGCGGGCGTACGTCGCGCATGGTGCCGCGCCCTCCCTCGTCGCGATAATCGAGCGTCAGCACGGCGCGGGCCTCGATCGCGCGTTCGATCGCATCGATCGATTCCCGGTCCGACTGGCTCACCACGTAGAGCGGCGCGTGGATCTCCGTGCGCGCTATGCGGTCGCGTTCAGAATCCGGCAGCACTGCGCCGATCTTCACCAGCGCCTCCTCGGCCGAGCGTGCCATCGCCGCGCCGCCGAAGGCCCGGACCATGCGGGCGCCCGCCACCAGCGCCACGATCTCGTCGCGCGTGAACATCAGCGGCGGCAGGTCGTAGCCCGACCGCATGATGTAGCCGACGCCGGCCTCGCCATCGATGGGAACGCCGGTCGACTGAAGGTCGGCGATGTCACGGTAGATCGTCCTTTCGGAAACCTCGAGCCATTCGCCGAGGATGCGCGCCGTCACGAGACGGCCGCCGCGAAGATGCTGCACGATCTGGAACAGGCGGTCGGCGCGTCTCATGCTTTTGGCGTCTCCGTTGACGGTCTCTCAGCTCGTGAAGAGGCCGATGCTGTTGCCGTCGGGATCGAGGCAATAGGCGAAGCGGCCGGCGGGAATGCTGATGACGGGGGACAGAACCTTCCCGCCATTGGCCGTCACCCGCTCCATCGCTTCCTCGAGAGGGGCCGGGACCGCCAGGTGGATGGTGTTGCCCGATCCGTCCGCCGCCGGCCTGCCGGGGTAGATGTGGCCCGCGACCGAGTTCTGCCCCGCGGTCTTGAAGACCGACATCGGGTTGGGACCTCCCTCCTGGTCGGTCAACTCGTTCTGCAGGACGGCGCCATAGAACGCCTTGGCGCGCGCCATGTCCGTCACCGGAATCTCGAACCAAACGACTGCATTTTCCGGCGCGAAACTGGTCATGGGTAACTCCTTTGCTGATTAGATAGTGGCAGGAGGCTCCTGACAACATCCTGTCAGGAGCCGGCAGGACCGCTTCACAGGCGGAAGAGAATTCCCGCGCGTCGCGACAGGCGCGCGGAATGCGTGTCGGGCCAGCCGATATCCTTGCGGATATGCAGCGGGAGGCCGTTGATCAGGTGTTCGGTCCTGACTTCGTCGCGCCAGGCGCGCCAGCCGGCGGCCATCCGGCCGACGACGCCAAGATAGGATCGTGAGTTCGCGTGCATGATAGTCCTCCATCGAACGAATTCTCGATGGAGTGACCTTCGCACGGTGCTCCTGACAGCCTTGCGTCAGGACGCGGACCTCACTCCGCGGAGACCGGAACGGTATAGTTCAGGGGCAGCCTTCCGCCGTCGGCATAGATGGTCTGCCCGGTGATGTAGCTGGCCTCGTCGGAGGCCAGGAACACGGCGATCGCAGCGATTTCGGCGGGTTCGCCGATGCGGCCGAGAGGCGTGCGCGAGAGGATCCGGTTTCTCCCGGCCGGATCGGAATTCACGCTGGACAGCATGTCGGTCATGATCGAGCCAGGTCCGATCGCGTTGACGCGGATGCGGTAGGGTGCGAGCGACAGTGCCATCGCCTTGGTCAGCTGGTTCACGCCGCCCTTGGACACCGAGTAGGGCACCTGGTTGGCGATCGCGAAGACGGCGTTGATCGACGACATGTTGACGATCGAGCCGGGAGTGCCGCCATTGTTGACCTTCTCGACCATGTGGCGCGCCACCGCCTGGCCCGTGAGGAACGTGCCCTTGAGATTCACGCTCAGCACGCGGTCGAAATCCTCCTCCGTGAGATCGAGGAAGTCCGCGCCGTGCACGATGCCGGCATTGTTGACGAGAATGTCGATGTCACCATAGGAGTCGATCGCCGCGGCCACCAGGTTGTGCACGTCCAGCCGCCGCCCGACGTCGACCTTCATGTACTGCACTTCGCCGAGACGGCCGAGGTCCTTCTCCGCCGCGGCCCCCTTCTCGGCGTCGACGTCGGCGATGACCACCTTCGCCTTCTCGCGCAGGAAGCGCTCAGCGATGGCATAGCCGATGCCGCCGGCGGCTCCGGTGACGATGGCGACTTTTCCGTCGAGTGGCATGGTGTGCTCCCTGAGCTTCGCGTCGGGCATCTTATAGCGCGCGGTGCCCGGAGGACCAGTGGGCCCGGCGCGGGGAAAAGAAGGCGACGGCCAAGGACCTACATCGAGATACCCCTCCCCTTTATGGGGAGGGGCGAGGGTTGGGGCCCGCCCGAAGGGCGAAAAAGGCCGAAGCAGGCCCGCGTGCTCAGCCGAAACCCCTGGCCTTCAACGCCTCGGTGATCTCGTCGAGGATCGCCGGATCGTCGATCGTGGCGGGCATCTTCCAGTCCTCGTGGTCGGCGATCTTCTGCATCGTCCCGCGCAGTATCTTACCCGAGCGCGTCTTGGGCAGCCGTTTCACCGGCACCACCGTCTTGAAAGCCGCCACCGGCCCGATGCGGTCGCGCACCAAGGCCACGACCTCCTTCTCCAGTTCCGCCGGATCGCGCGTCACGCCGGCGTTCAGCACCACGAAACCGCAGGGCACCTGCCCTTTCATCGCATCGGCAACGCCGATCACCGCGCATTCGGCCACGTCCGGATGCTCGGCCAGCACTTCCTCCATGCCGCCGGTCGACAGGCGATGGCCGGCGACGTTGATGATGTCGTCGGTGCGCGCCATGATGAAGAGGTATCCGTCGTCGTCGATGTAGCCCGCGTCCGCCGTCTTGTAGTAGCCCGGGAACTCGTCGAGATAGGCGCTCCGGAACCGGTCGTCGGCATTCCACAGCGTCGGCAGCGCGCCGGGCGGCAACGGCAGCTTGACAACGACGTTGCCAAGCGTGCCGCGCCCTACTTCGTGGCCGGCGTCATCCAGCACGTGCATCTCGTAGCCGGGCATCGGCACGGCCGGCGAGCCGTATTTGACCGGAAGCTGCCCGAGACCGATCGGGTTCTGGCTGATCGGCGCACCGGTCTCGGTCTGCCACCAGTGGTCGATCACCGGAACCTTCAGCTGGTTTTCCGCCCATTTGATCGTCTCGGGATCGGCCCGTTCACCGGCCAGGAACAGCGTGCGGAACTTCGACAGGTCGTATCTGCCGACGAATTCGCCCTTCGAATCCTGCCCCTTGATGGCGCGGAAGGCCGTCGGCGCGGTGAACAGCGCCACCACCCCGTGCTCGGAGATCACGCGCCAGAAGGTGCCGGCGTCGGGGGTGCCGACCGGCTTGCCCTCGAACAGGATGGTCGTAGAGCCGTGCAGCAGCGGCGCGTAGACGATGTAGGAATGGCCCACGACCCAGCCGACATCCGAGGCCGCCCAGAAGACCTCGCCCGGCCTGACGCCGAACTCGTTCCACATCGACCATGCCAGCATGACCATGTGCCCGCCATTGTCGCGCACCACGCCCTTGGGCTGGCCGGTCGTACCCGACGTGTAGAGGACGTAGAGCGGATCGGTCGCCGCGACCGGTACACAGGGCACCTTACGGCCCGCCCGCTTCGCCTCCGCCACCGCGGATGTGTAGTCGGTATCGCGGCT
Source organism: Aquibium pacificum (assembly GCF_040839445.1). NCBI lineage: Bacteria > Pseudomonadati > Pseudomonadota > Alphaproteobacteria > Hyphomicrobiales > Phyllobacteriaceae > Aquibium > Aquibium pacificum. Next base: position 534,493 of record NZ_JBDPGJ010000002.1, read on the forward strand.
GTCGACCAGGTCGCATCCCAGTTGTTCGCGCTGCAGCACGATGCAGGCGTCCACCTTGTGCCGCGCCATCTGGATGGCCCCGTCGAGCAGCGGCTTGTAGGCGACCACGCGCCCGGGCTCGATGCCGCAGGATGCCGAGACGATCAGCTTCGGGGTCGAATCGTCGATGCGGGTGGCGAGTTCGCGTGCCGCGAAGCCGCCGAACACCACCGAATGGATCGCGCCGATGCGCGCGCAGGCGAGCATGGCGAAGACCGCCTCGGGAACCATCGGCATGTAGATGATGACCCGGTCGCCCTTCTCGACGCCGCGGTCCCGGAGCACGGCGGCGAGCGCCTCGACCTCCGCCTTCAACTCGGTATAGGTGAACCTCTTCTTCGCGCCGGTGACCGGGCTGTCGTAGATCAGCGCAGCCTGCTCGGCGCGGCCATTCTCGACATGCCGGTCGACGGCGTTGTAGCAGGTGTTGCAGGTCGCGCCGGCGAACCATCGGCCGTAGACGCCCTCGCTCGGGTCGAACACCCGTTCTGCCGGGGAGTACCAGTCGATCGCCTTCGCCGCCACGGCCCAGAAGGCCTCGGGATCGCGCTTCCAGTTTTCGTAGACCTCGTGATAACGCGATACCATGCTTCCTCCCTCGATGCCGGCTGCATGTGCGGAAACGCGCGCAGCGGCGTCCATCCCACTATGTTCCCATAGGTCGCGCCCCGCGCAAGGGCTTTGACTTCCATCAACGGGACTGGTCAATGGGGGCCATGACCAAGGCCCTCTCCATCGTCATCATCCTGATGATGGTCATCCAGATCATCAAGCCGCTGGGGCTGCCCGGCCTGCGCAAGCGAAGCGACTTCTGGAAACTCGCCTTGCTTGCGCTGGGCGCAATCTCACTGACGGTCATCCTGAGCCACGGAAGCTGACGCGAGCATCTCCGGCGGGGTGAGTTCGATCAGCGGCAGGAGGTGTTCCGCCCAGGCGCGGTAGCCCGCCTCGGAGGCATGGAAGCCGTCGGCGGCAAACCCGAGCAGCGGGTCCTCGATGGGAAGCCGCGAGGCGGGAACAGCGCCGCGCTCGAAGCAGAGCCGCGCCGCCATCGCATTGATCGCCTGCGCGCGTATCTCCAGGATTTTCGCCAGCAGCGGCGGCAGGGCGGGCACCCGCGTCATGTCGACCACAGGGGACCAGATGATGCGGGCGCCGGGAAATTTTGCGCGCAGGGCATAGAGCAGCCCGCCGAAATCCTTCTTGAAGCGCGGCACGGTGTGGAAGTTCTTCGCGTCGTTGGTGCCGACCGGCAGCACGATGTGCGTCCACGGCTCCCACTGTAGGTTGGGAACCGCATGGTCGCGGATCTGTCCGGAGGTGGCCGAGTTGAAGCCCGCGGCCCGCCACGTCACCGGCCGCCCGGTGTCGCGGGCGATCATGTCGGCGAGCACGGCCGCGATGCCTCCGTCCGTCCGCGCGATGCCGACGGAGGCGGCCGAGGAGTCGCCGAGCACCAGCAGCCGCACCGGATCGCCGGTGCCGGGGATCGTGTGCAGCACGGGACCTTCCGCTGGCAGCAGCCGCGCCGTGCGCCGCCGCACGCCGAGCCCCTGCCAGGCATAGACGGGAAAGGCGAGCCAGGAGAGGAGAGGGAGCAGGCGGGACATGGATGGCGACCGGACTCTTGGCGGATGCCGCGTTCCTACAACCAAACCCGCCAAAGAGAAAAGACCGCGACGGCCGAGGCAAAAACGCGCGTGGAAGAGGCGCCTCGGGTCAAGACACGGGAGGGGCGCACCCCCGCGACATCCTCGGGCTTCATATGTTCCGGACCCGTCAACGCACGAACGCGAAGAAGCGCGATCTGCTAAGCAGATTCTCGGGCCGAGCCCGAGTATGACGATGCTATGTGCCCGAGACGGTCATTCTACCTGATCTGAAGGATGAAAACCTTGCGTTGGATGTCGGCAGTGTGTCCAGCCCCGGTTCAGGCGGCGGCCTTGTCCGCCCGCGATGCCTGGAAGATGCTGTCGATCGTGGCCGCCAGCGTCGCGTTGAACTCCGCGTCGCTCTGGTTGGCCGACAGGCCCTCCGTCAGCGCGCGAGAGAAGCTGGCGATCATGCCGGCGTTCTGCGCCAGCTTGGCATTGGCCTCGTCGCGCATGTAGCCGCCCGACAGCGCCACCACGCGCATGACGCGCGGATCGTCGATCAGCGGCTTGTAGAGGTTCGGCTTCGTGGGAAGCGACAGCTTCAGCATGATCTTCTTACCAGCCGGCACCTCGTCGAGATGCTTCTTGATCTCGGCGAGCAGCATCTCCTCCGCCTCGGCCTTGTCGGAGATCGAGATCGTCACCTCCGGTTCGAGGATCGGCACGAGGCCGTGCGACAGGATCTGCTTGCCGACCTCGAACTGCTGGTCGACGATGGCCTTGATGCCGGTCGCATTGGCGGCGTCCACTACGGAACGCATCTTGGTGCCGAAGACGCCCTTGGCGACGGCGCGCTCGAGCAGATCGTCGAGGCCGGCGATCGGCTTCATCAGCTTGACGCCGTCTGCGGCGTCGGCGAGGCCCTGGTCGACCTTGAGGAAAGGTACGACGCCGCGCTTCTCCCACAGATACTGCGCCGTGGGCACGCCTTCGACCGAGCGGTCCATCGTCTGCTCGAAGAGGATCGCGCCCATCACCTTGTCGCCGGTGAAGGCGGGCGAGGTGATGATGCGGGCGCGCATGGCATGGATCAGGTCGAACATCTCGTCCTCGTTCGACCAGGCATCCTCCGAAACGCCATAGAGCTTGAGCGCCTTGGGCGTCGAGCCGCCCGATTGGTCGAGGGCCGCGATGAAGCCGTCCTTGTTCGCGACCTGCGCCGCCATGTCTTCCACCCGTCCGCTCATTCTTCCGTGCCTCCTGAATTGGTCGTTTGGCCTCTAACAGAAGCGCGGCTGAAACGGAACGGCGGCGCAAGCTCTTGAATCGATTGAAAGAAATTCAATCGTTTTAGCAAAGCACTGAATTTTCGGCAGTGTTAAAGGCTTAACAGAGGAGTGCGGCGAAGGGAACTAGGTTACGGCATCCGCAATAGGCATGGGGGCACGCCTGAACGCAAGGGAACAAGACCGTGACTGACCTACAGGGGCTGGATCATCGCCTGGAGCCTCCGATGTCCCCGCTAATGACAATGCTCTTCGCGGCCGCGGCCGCATTCTTCTACATGACCACTTCCTGGATCGTGCAGTCCTGGGGCCTGTCACCCTATCTCGTGCTGGTTCCGGCGCTGCTCCTGACGCTCGCCGTCGGTGCGCGCTTCGAGACGCATATTCTGCGCGACCGCCGCCTCGCCCGGACGATCTTCGGGATCCTCGCCGTCGAGGCCATCGCCACGGCTGCGATCGCTGTCGCCGTGATGGGAGACGCCTACACGATCCGCGAGGCCGCCGGTGCGCTCGCCGTCTTCAGCGGCATCGCGCTGGTAGGCATGGCACCCGCCGTCCGTCGAGGATGAGGTCGCGCTTGCGACGGTCTTGCCGGCCCGTGGCCTACGACTTCAGCACCTCGACGCCCGGCAGGGGTTTGCCTTCCATCCATTCCAGGAAGGCCCCGCCAGCCGTCGAGACATAGGTGAAGTCGTCGGCCACGCCGGCATGGTGGAGCGCCGCGACCGTGTCTCCGCCACCGGCGACCGAGACCAGCACGCCCTCCCTGGTCTGCGCGGCGGCATACTTCGCCGCAGCGACCGTGCCGGCATCGAAGGGTTCGATCTCGAAAGCGCCGAGCGGGCCGTTCCAGACCAGCGTCGCCGCACGGTCGATCCACTCGTTGATCGCCTCCACCGTCCTCGCGCCGACGTCCAGGATCATCGCGTCGGCAGGCACGGCATCGACGCCGACCGTCTCGGAAGCCGCGCCGGCCCTGAACTCCCTTGCCACGACGGCATCGACGGGCAGCACGATCGCGCATCCTGCGGTCGCCGCCTCGATCATGATCTGCTTGGCGGTCGCTGCGAGGTCGTGCTCGCACAGCGACTTGCCGACATTCTCCCCGCGCGCAGCGAGGAAGGTGTTCGCCATGCCGCCGCCGATCACCAGCGCGTCGACCTTCTTCACTAGGTTCGTCAGGAGGTCGATCTTGCTCGAGACCTTGGCCCCGCCGACGATTGCCACGACCGGGCGCCGCGGGTTGCCCAGACCCTTTTCCAGCGCCTCGAGTTCGGCCTGCATGGTGCGCCCGGCATAGGCCGGCATGTGGTGGGCGAGCCCTTCGGTCGAGGCGTGCGCCCGGTGCGCGGCGGAGAAGGCGTCGTTGACGTATATGTCGCCGTTTGCTGCAAGCGCCTCGACGAAGGCCGGATCGTTCTTCTCCTCGCCCTTGTGGAACCGGGTATTTTCGAGGAGCAGGATGTCGCCGTCCGCCATGGCATTGACGGCGCCCTGCGCCACATCGCCGACGCAGTCGGGCGCGAAGTGAACAGGGCGGTCGAGCACGGCCTCGGTCGCCGCGGCAATCGGTTCGAGCGACATCGACGGATCGGGACCATCCTTCGGCCGGCCGAAATGCGCCAGCAGGATCACCTTCGCGCCCTTGTCGGACAGTTCCGTGATCGTCGGCGCGACGCGCTCGATCCGGGTGGCGTCCGAAACCCGCCCGTCCTTCACGGGAACGTTGAGGTCGACCCGCACCAGAACGCGCTTTCCGGCAATGTCGCCAATGTCGTCGAGGGTCCTGAATGCGGGCATGGATCGGTCTCCGGAATTTCGGTCGGCGGGACCATACAGCCTGCCATGCCGGGTGCAAGCGGCCAAGACGACGCGGAAGCGACCGCGCCGGGTTGTTAACCGCCGTCGCGCGGCAGGACGACGTTCGGGCCTTCGCCCGCCTCCCGCTGCCGGGCCTCGGTCGCTTCCTTCGCCCGGAGCCGGCGCTGCCGCCCGGCTTCGCGCCAGCCGCGCCAGGCGCTCACCGTCTGGTCCCACATCTCGCCGGGGCTCAAGAAAACCGGCACCTTCGGCGCCACGTAATGTGGCTCCACCGAAAGTCCGATGTCCTTGATCGCGCCGTGCTCGTCGACGTCGCGCACGATGAGTTCGATCGGACCGATCGTCAGGCGGTCGGCATACTCCGCCCTGCCGCCGAGGCGGGCGACCACGAGGTCGGCGATCGACATGGCGGCTTCCTCCTCCTTCAAGATCAGCCCGTAGGCCGAATCGAGATCGGCGGCGGGGCGGGAGCCGTCGATCGCGAACTCGCCGAAGAAATCCGCGTCGTCCTCGTCGAGCTCGGCCCGGCTGGCGAACAGCCTGTCGAGTAGCGGCGGGTAGCGGTCGGGAACGAAGATATAGACGTGGTCCTCGGCCATCAGCCGGCCGGCATACTGGTAGGTGAGCGAACGGCCCTCGCGCACCACCAGCGACGGCCGTGCCCAGCGCGGGATGCGCACGCCGTTGGCCACCGGACTGCCCGCGACGACGCGGTAGGCGAGAAGCTCGTGATGGGCGGCGCCCGGCAGTTCCAGTTCCACCTTGTCGAGCGGACCCACCCGCGGCGGCACCACCAACCCGAGGCGACGCGCCAGCGGCCCGATGGTCCAGCCCTGAACCACAAGCGAGACGAGCACGATGATGAAGGCGGTGTTGAAGATGACCTGTCCGTTCTCCAGCCGCCCGAGGATCGGCGTCAGCGCGAGCAGGATTGACACCGCGCCGCGCAAGCCGACCCATGCCACAAACGCCGTCTCGGCGCGGGTGAAGCGGAAGGGTGCGAGGCAGAGCCACACCCCCACCGGCCGCGCCACGAAGACCAGGAACAGCCCCAATGCCACGGCGGGGATGGCAACGGAGGGAAACTGTGACGGCGTGGCGAAGAGCCCCAGCACCAGAAACATGATGATCTGCGCGAGCCAGGAGATGCCGTCTTGGAAGCGCTTCAGCCGCGCCGCCGATCGGACGCCGGAATTGCCGGCGATAAGGCCAGCGACATAGACCGCGAGGAAACCCGAGCCGCCGATCGCGCCGGCGATGCCGAACAGGAGCAGCGCCAGCGTGATGACGAAGATCGGCAGGAGACCGACGTCGAGCTGGAGCCGTTCCACCAGCCGCGCGATCAGGAAGCCCCCGGTCACGCCCGCCGCGAGGCCGAGCCCCATCTGGACGGCGAAGCCGATCAGGATGTCGGTCAAGAGCACCTCTGCCTGCGGCTCGCTTCCCGTCGCGATCACCGAGACCAGGGTGATGGTGAGGAAGATGGCGATTGGGTCGTTCGATCCCGATTCCACCTCCAGCGTCGAGCGCACCCGGTCGCGCAGGTTGAGGTTGCCGGCGCGAAGCAGGAAGAAGACGGCGGCCGCGTCCGTGGAGGCGATCGTGGCGCCGAGCAGGAAGGATTCCAGCCAGGAGAGCGGCGTGACGTAGTAGGCTCCCACGCCGAAGATCGAAGCGGTGATGGCCACGCCGAAAGTCGCCAGCACGATCGAAGGGAGTGCCGACTGCCGGAAGGATGCCAGCGACGTGCCGAAGCCCGAATCGAACAGGATCACCGCCAGCGCCAGCGAGCCGACGAAATAAGCGACGCTCGCATTGTCGAAATCGAGCCCCATCCCGTCGACGCCGGCGACCAGACCGATCCCGAGGAAGAGCAGCAGCAGCGGGGCACCGAAGCGGAAGGCGATCAGGCTGGAGAAAGCAGCGGCGATGATCAGCGCCGTGCCGACCATGATCGCCAGATAGATGCTCTCCATTCCCGCCTCCGCTCAGCCCTCCCGATGTTTCTAGCCAGAGTGCGGCGAAGCGATGGCCCAAGGCAAGGAAGGAAATGCCCTTTTTTGCCCGCCGGTCCATTCGCGGCCCAAAACGGAAAACGCCCGGGACCGTGCCCGGGCGCTCCGATCCGAAGAACGCGACGAGATATCAGCCGATCGTCTTGGCGAAGGCAGCGGCGGTGTCGGCCATGCGGTTGGAGAAGCCCCATTCGTTGTCGTACCAGGACATGACGCGGACGAGATCGCCTTCGATCACCTTGGTCTGGTCGAGCGCGAAGGTGGACGAAGCCGGGTTGTGGTTCATGTCGATGGAGACCAGCGGCTCCTTCGTGTAGGCGAGGATGCCTTTCAGCGCGCCGTCGGCGGCGGCCATCAGCGCCTGGTTCACCTCGTCGACCGTCACCGTCCTCTTGGCGACGAACTTGAAGTCGATGACCGAGACGTTCGGGGTCGGCACGCGGATCGACACGCCGTCCAGCTTGCCTTTCAGTTCCGGCAGCACGAGACCGACGGCCTTGGCCGCACCCGTCGAGGTCGGGATCATCGACATCGCCGCCGCGCGGGCGCGGTAGAGATCCTTGTGCATGGTGTCCAGCGTCGGCTGGTCGCCGGTGTAGGAATGGATCGTCGTCATGAAGCCCTTCTCGATGCCGAAGGCCTCGTTAACGACCATGGCGACGGGGGCGAGGCAGTTCGTGGTGCACGAGGCGTTGGAGACGACGACGTGCTCCTTCGACAGCTTGTCGTGGTTGACGCCATAGACCACCGTCAGGTCGGCGCCGTCGGCCGGAGCCGAGACCAGGACGCGCTTGGCGCCTGCCGTAAGATGCGCCGAGGCCTTCTCCTTGGAGGTGAAGATGCCGGTGCACTCCATGACGATGTCGATGCCGAGGTCGCCCCAGGGCAGCTTGGAGGGGTCGCGCTCGGCGAAGACCTTGAAGCTGTCGTCGCCCACGCGGATCTCGTCGCCCACGACGGTCACCTCGGAGGGGAAGCGGCCATGGACGCTGTCGTAACGCAACAGGTGCGCATTGGTCTCGACCGGGCCGAGATCGTTGATCGCAACGATGTCGATGTCCTTGCGGCCGGACTCATAGATTGCGCGTACGATGTTGCGGCCGATGCGGCCGAAACCGTTGATGGCGACTTTGACGGTCATTCAGAATACCTCCTGGCGCGGATGACGGGTGCGCGGCACCCTCTCGAAAAGGATGCCGCTACTTAGCGACAGCGCGGCGTGGAATCCAGACGCGCGAGGGCTCTGGCAGAACCGAAACCGGGTTCTGCCAGCAAATTCAATCGATAAATATTCCTGGGTCCTCTGCTGGCCGGCGCAGCGGCGGTCATGGATGTCGCGTTCAGCCTCGTCCGTGCAGCCGCTTCTCGGCCGCCGCCGCGGTCGCTTCGGCGGTGATGCCGAAGTGCTTGTAGAGCTCTTCGTACTTTCCGCTCGCGCCGAACCCGTGCATGCCGACGAAAATGCCGTCCTGGCCGATGAGGGCGTCCCAGGCCTGTCGCACGCCGGCCTCGATCGCCACCTTCACCGGGGCATTGCCGATCATGGCGGCCCGGTACTCGGGCGACTGCCGCGCGAAACGCTCCATCGATGGCACCGAGACCACGCGGGTCGGGTGACCGTTGGACTGAAGTTGCTGGCGCGCCGCGAGCGCGATCTCCACTTCCGAGCCGGTGGCGAAGATGGTCACCGCCGCGTCGTCGCTCGCCGTCTCCAGTTCATAGGCACCGAAGGCACAAAGGTTTTCCTCGACGTGCTCGGTGCGCACCGCCGGAAGGTTCTGCCGCGTCAGCGCCAGCACCGAGGGTCCGCTCGTGTCTTCCAGCGCCAGCTGCCAGCACTCCGCGGCTTCCACCGCGTCCGCCGGGCGGTAGACCCGGAGGTTCGGGATCGCCCGCAGCGCGGCGAGCTGCTCGACCGGCTGGTGCGTGGGGCCGTCCTCGCCGAGGCCGATCGAATCGTGCGTCATCACGTAGATCACGCGCTGGCCCATCAGGGCGGCGAGCCGGATCGACGGGCGGCAGTAGTCGGTGAAGACGAGGAACGTGCCGCCATAGGGCACGAGGCCGCCATGCAGCGCCATGCCGTTCATGGCGGCCGCCATGCCGTGCTCGCGAATGCCGTAATAGACGTAACGGCCCGAATAGTCCGTCGGCGTGATCGGCTTGGTCTGGCTGGTCTTGGTGTTGTTCGATCCGGTCAGGTCGGCCGACCCGCCGATCGTCTCCGGAACGGCGGCGTTGATGACCTCGAGCGCGTTCTCGGAGGATTTTCGCGTCGCGAGCTTCGGCCTCTCCTTGGCGAGCCGCTTCTTGTAGTCGGCCATGGCGGCCTCGAAGCCGCCGGGAAGCTCGCCGCGCATGCGGCGCTCGAACTCGCTGCGCAGTTCCGCCTCGGCGGAGGCGAGCCGGCGTTCCCATTCCTTCCGGTCCTTGGCGGAGCGCAGGCCGGCCAGCCGCCACATGTCGAGGATTTCGGAGGGCACGACGAAGGGTTTCGCCTCCCAGCCGAGCGCCTTTCGCGCCCCCGCGATCTCTTCGGGCCCGAGCGGCGATCCGTGCGCCTTGTTGGAACCGGCGCGCGTCGGCGCGCCGAAACCGATGGTGGTCTTGCAGGCGATCATGCTCGGCTTGCCCGAAGCCTTGGCCGTCTCGATGGCACCGGCGATGGCGTCCGGGTCGTGACCGTCGCAGCGCTGGACGTGCCAGCCGGAGGCCTCGAAGCGAGCGCACTGGTCGGTCGAGTCCGAAAGCGACACCGGCCCGTCGATGGAGATGCCGTTGTCGTCGAAGAAGACGATCAGCTTGGAGAGCCTCAGGTGGCCGGCAAACGCGATCGCCTCCTGGCTGATGCCTTCCATGAGGCAGCCGTCACCCGCCAGCACGTAGGTGTGGTGGTCGACCAGCGCGTCGCCGAAGCGGGCGTTCATGATGCGCTCCGCCAGCGCCATGCCGACGGCGTTGCCCAGCCCCTGGCCGAGCGGGCCGGTCGTCGTCTCGATCCCGGCCGCGTGCCCGTATTCGGGATGGCCGGCGGTCTTGGATCCGAGCTGGCGGAAATTCTTGATCTCGTCGATCGTGATGTCCTCGTATCCCGTCAGATAGAGGAGCGAATAGAGCAGCATGGAGCCGTGGCCGGCCGACAGCACGAAGCGGTCGCGGTCGGGCCAGTGCGGATGGTGCGGATCATGCTTCATGAAGCGGGTATAGAGCACCGTCGCGATGTCGGCCGCGCCCATCGGCAGGCCCGGATGCCCCGAATTGGCCTTCTCCACCGCGTCGGCGGAAAGGAAACGGATCGCATTGGCCATGCGGTCATGATTTTCACGTGATGGCATGATTGCTCTCTTGTCGCGAAGCCGACGGCGGCCGGTATGCGTGCGGCCCCCGAGAATGCCCTCCAGAAAGGCAGGCGACACATAGCAGGTGCCGTTGGCGAGTCAACAAACCCGGCACCCCCGCGGCCCTCTTCCCGTCTTCTTTGCGCAGGCCATAGCCACTTTGCTGTTGAGCGGGCCCGGACTTTGTTGACGCGCCTTTCACGCGCCGTCTAATGTTTCCAAAGTAACGCGTTAGGAACGCGGGCGATTCGGGATTGCCAGGCGAAATGGCCGCGGAAGCCACACTGAAAGAGGTCATCGGCCGGCTCGGGAGAGCCATGGAGGCGCTCGAAAACGCCGTCTCCGCCAGGGCCGAGAAGGATCAGGACTACGCGGAGGCGGAAGCCGAGGTGCAGCGCATGAACGCAGACCGTTCGCGCCTCGCACAGGAACTCGACGCCTCCGAATCCCGCGCCGACAGGCTCGAGCAGGCCAACAAGGAAGTCTCGCGCCGCCTCGTCACCGCCATGGAAACGATCCGAGCCGTTCTCGATCGATAGGAGTATCAGCATGGCGCAGGTCACTGTCACCATCGACGGCAAGTCGTACCGCATGGCCTGCGACGAGGGGCAGCAGGAGCATCTTCTCGATCTGGCGCAACGCTTCGACCGCTACGTGTCGCATCTGAAGGAATCGTTCGGCGAGATCGGCGACCACCGGCTCGCCGTCATGGCCGGCATCATGGTCATGGACGAACTGTCGGAACTGCAGCGCAGGGTCACGGGTCTCGAGACCGAGGTCGGGATCCTGCGCAAAACGCGCGACGAGGCGCTCGTGAAGGCCGACAAGAACGACGCGGCCCTGATTGGCGCGCTCTCCGGGCTGGCCGAGCGCATGGAGGGCCTTACCTCGCGGCTGGCCGAGCGGGGCGGCACGGCCGCCTGAACACGCCGCGCGCCATCCTTCGTCCCCGCTGTTGTCCACATCCGGGTTCGCCATTGTCATTTGACAATTCGGACGCTTGACCCGGCGCCGTCGGCTGATGCATCGAGGCGCCTCTGAATTCGCGCCGGAGACCCCTTGAGTCGCGGCGCGCAGGCACGATGCGGAGCAGGACATGGCCGAAGAAAACACCGAACCCACAACCGAGACCGTCGCGGCGGGCCAGCTGCGCGCGTTCATCGAACGGGTGGAGCGCCTCGAAGAGGAGAAGTCGCAGCTCCAGGAGGACATCAAGGAAATCTATGCCGAGATGAAGGGCACAGGCTTCGACACCAAGGCGGTCCGCACCATCATTCGATTGCGCAAGAAGGACCAGGCAGAACGACAGGAGGAAGAAGCGATCCTCGACCTCTACAAGGCCGCGCTGGGAATGGAATAGCAGGAGGGGCGCCGCCGCTCTCCTCTATCTGCCCGGGTTGGCAAGGGAAGCAAACCCGGTTCTTCTTCCGACGCAAGTGCGTTCGCGATCAGACTCTCCGCGGCCTCATAGATTGGCATCTCGGGATCGATGCCGTGATCGTGCTGTATCAGTGCGCCAGGCCCGCAGGCTTGAGGATCATCCATATGGCCATGCCGACCATCATCAGGTTTTCGGTGAGCGACACGAACCCCAGGGGAACGTTGCTGTCGCCGCCGACACAGGCGCACTTCAGTTCGCGGCGGTCGACATAGACGGCCTTGAAGACCGACACCGCGCCGATGCCGCCGATGAAGAGCGCGACCGGGACGGAAACCCACATCAGAGCGCCGGAGACCATGAGCACGCCCGCAAGTCCCTCGGCGAAAGGGTAGACCCGGCCATATGGGACCCAGCGCTGCGCGAGCAGGTCGTAGGTCAGGAACATGGTCGCGAAGCCGTCGACGTCCTTCAGCTTCTGGAGCGCGAGCAGACACATGGCGAAGGCCACGAACCACTCGGCAGCTGCCACGGTCACGAAGCTTCCGTATGCCGACCAACTGGCTGCCAGGGCCATCGCGAGTGCCATGCCGAAAAGCGCGAGCACCGGCGTGTAGGTGACGGCGTCCTTGTCCGTCACCTCCTTGCCGAGCCACGCGCGAAGATCGTCGTAGCCCCCGACGCGGCGGCCGTCGATGAAGGTCTGGGGCGTGGTCTCCACCTTGTGCTCGGCCTTGAAGGCGTCGGTTTCGGCGCGGGACTTCAGATGATGGTCATCGACCGCGAAGCCTTCGCGCTTCAGGAGGTCGAGCGCCTTCAGGCCCCAGGGGCAGGTGTGCTCGGGTGTGACCATCCGATAGAGTTCGGCCTTGCGTGCAGTCGCGGTTGACATTCGCGTATCCTTTCGTTCGGAAAACCGTCCGGCCGCGGCGATGGTTCCGGTCGCCACGGACTTGGCTTTTCATGCGGCGGACGCGGGGTAGCCGGCGTCGGCGAGCGCCTTCGAGATCGAGGCGGTCGAGGCGCCGGATACGATCGTCACCGTCTTCGTCACGGGGTCGGCGTTCACCCTTGCCTGCGGATCGACGCTCTCGACGGCCTTCGTAACGCTGCGGGCGCACCCGCCGCATGTCATGTTCTCGATATGAAATTGCATCCGGGTCTCTCCGTGGGTTGGACCGATGCGCACTTGATCCACCTTCCAGTCTCTGGAAGGTCAAGCACGAATTTTCATCGACTTGCCCCGACCCTCCATAGTCTCGAAGGGTCATCTGTCACGGCGACGACGGAATGCTCCGGAAGCAACGCCGATAAACGTTCGGCTTCGCCTGACCGGGAAGGCCAGGCCTTGCGCCATTCCCATGGAAGGCATGACCTGCGCGTCCCGCCCGCGTTTGCCGCGGGCGCGATGGCGCTATCGAGCGCGTTCGTCCTCGGCAACGCGCAGAGGCTGAGGACGCATGGTCCACAGGCGGGTGCGGTGTGGCTCCCGCCTCAGCGGTAGCTGGCGTAGATTTCCGTCGAGCCGTCCCGCTTCACCAGAATCACGTCATACGGATCGGCGTTCGCCATGTCGCCCATGCCCGGCGAACCGTAGGGCATGTCCGGAACCGTGAGCCCGATCGCATCTGGCCGCTCTTCGAGCAGGCGCTTGACCTCGCGCGCCGGCACATGGCCCTCTATGACGTAGCCCTCGATCTTACCTGTGTGGCAAGACGTCTGGCCTGGCTTCAGGCCGGCTTCGACCTTGGCGGCATTGAGTTCCGCCAGCGGCACATCGCGCTCGGCGACCGTGTAGCCCGCTTCCCGCATGTGCTTGCCCCATGCCACGCAGCATCCGCACGAGGCCGACTTCAGGACCTCGATCGAACCTGCGGCCCAGGCCGCCTGGCTGATCAGCGCCAGAGCCGTGAAAGCCGCGGCGCGAGCAAACCTGTTGAATGTCTTCATCGTCCGTCTCCTATCTGAAGAACACGTATTTCACGAGGGCGGCGATCACGAGCGCGACGACCACGAGGCCGACGAGGCCCCACAGTCCCATGCCCCACATCATGCCGTCGCCCATTCCGTTTTCCATCATGGTTCAACCTCCGCGACCGGCGCGGGCGTGACAGCCCGCGCCCTGCCGTCCTATTTGATGTCGGTGACCGTGATGCGGCCGTTGACCCGGTCCGCGGTGAACTCGATCTTCTGGCCCACCTTGACCTCCTCGATCATCGAATCCTCCGCAACCACGAACACCATCGTCATCGCGGGCATGTCGAGGTTGGCAAGTTCTCCGTGCTTGATGGTCAGCTTCTTCTGCGCGGCGTCGATCTTGGTCACTTCGCCTGCCGTGTATTCCTGTGCGGCGGCTATGGTTGCTCCGAGCGCGATGGCTGCGGCGGTGGCGAGCAGGATGTTTGTCTTGTTCATGTCATCTTCCTTTGCGTGTTGCTGATTCAGTGGTGGACGCTGATGTCGCCCTTCATGCCGGAATCGTAGTGGCCCGGGATCAGGCAGGCGAAACCGAAGTCGCCCGCCGACGCGAAGGTCCAGACGATCTCACCTGTCGCGCCCGGCGCGAGCCGGATCGAGTTCGGATCGTCATGTTCCATCTCGGGAAAGCGCTCCATGAGTGCCTTGTGCTCCATGATGCCGTCGTGAACGTCCATGACGAACTCATGGTCGAGTTCGCCCTTGTTCACGAACTTCAATCTGAGGGTCTCTCCCTTGGAGATGGCGAGGGAGGCGGGTTCGAACACCATGCCGCCGTCGTCGCGTTCCATCATGGTGATCGTGACGGTTCTGGAAGCATCCTTCGCCTTGCCGGGTTTGCCTATCGCCATCATGCCTGCCTCGCCATGTCCTCCGGCGTGGCTTCCGGCTGCGATTGCCCCGCCCGTCAGGGCGAGGAAGGCGACAAGCGCTGCGGTAGTCGTCTTCATTTCGTGGTCCTTGTTGCTGGTTGCGTCAGTGATCGGAGTGGCCGCCGTGCGTCGCCGCCGGAGCCACCGTTCGTGCGTCTGCGGCCTTGGCCGCAGCCGGTGTGTCGCCCGTCCATTCGTAGGCGACAGTGCCTTCCGGGTGCTCGTACCAGCCCGGATCGGCGTAATCGTTGGCAGAGAGGCCCTCGCGGACCTTCACGACCGAGAACATGCCGCCCATCTCGATCGCGCCGAACTGTCCCCAGCCCGTCATCATCGGGATGGTGTTGTCGGGGAGCGGCATCTCCATCTCGCCCATGTCAGCCATGCCGCGGTTGCCCATGGCCATGTATTCGGGCTGCACGGTGCGGATCTTCCGGGAGACCTCGGTCTTGTCGGCACCGATGAAGGTCGGGACGTCATGGCCCATCGCGTTCATCGTGTGGTGCGACTTGTGGCAGTGGATCGCCCAGTCGCCGAGGTACTTCGCGTCGAACTCGTAGGCGCGCATAGCTCCCACCGGAATGTCGATGGAGACTTCCGGCCAGCGTGCCTCCGGTCTCACCCAGCCGCCGTCGGTGCACGTGACCTCGAAGTCATAGCCGTGCATGTGGATCGGGTGGTTGGTCATGGTGAGGTTGCCGACCCGCACCCGCACCCTGTCGTCCTTGTTCACGACCAGGTGACTAATGCCCGGGAACACCCGGCTGTTCCATGTCCACAGGTTGAAGTCGGTCATCTCCATGACGCGGGGCACGTAGGAGCCCGGTTCGATGTCGAAGGCGTTGAGGAGGAAGACGAAGTCCCGGTCGACGCGGTGGAGCGCGGGGTCCCTTGGGTGGATGACGAAGAAGCCCATCATGCCCATCGCCATCTGGACCATCTCGTCGGCATGCGGGTGGTACATGAAGGTCCCGCTCTTCACGAGATCGAACTCGTAGACGAAGGTCTTGCCGGGCGGAATGCCGGGCTGCGTCAGACCTGTCACGCCGTCCATGCCGCACGGCAGGATCATGCCGTGCCAGTGGATGGTGGTGTGCTCCGGAAGCCTGTTGGTGACGAAGATGCGGACCCGGTCTCCTTCCACGGCCTCGATCGTCGGCCCCGGAGACTGGCCGTTGTAGCCCCACAGATAGGCCGTCATCCCCGGACCGAGTTCCCGCTCGACCGGTTCGGCCACGAGGTGGAACTCCTTGACCCCGGCGGTCATCCGGTGCGGCAGCGTCCAGCCGTTGAGGGTGACGACGGGCTGGTAGTCCGGTCCGCTGGACGGGAAGATCGGCGGCTGCATGTCCGGCGATTCCATGATCGGCGCGTCTGGAAGGCCCATCGCCGAGGTCTTCGTCCAGGCGGCGGCGCTCGCCAGGAACGCGCCGCCTCCAAGGATCTGTCTTCTGGTGATCATTGTCTTGTTCTCCTGGTCAGTGACCGCCGCCGCTGTCTTCCGCAGCCGCGGTCTCGGCGCCTCCGCCGGAGGGAGCGCTCCCGCCCCCGCCATGGACGGCAGTGCCGAGATTCACGTCTGCCAGCCAGAACTGGCGCTTGGCGTTGAGGGAAAGCATGATCGAGTTCACCTTCGCCCGCGTATCGGCGAGCAGTTCGAAGGTGTTGGTGATCATGCCGTTGTAGGTGAGGAGCGATTCCTCCTCGATCGTCGTGCGGAGCGGCACCACGCTGGCCCGGTAGTGCCGCGCGATGTCGTGGGTCGAGCGGTAGCTGTCATACGCGCTGCGGGCCTCGGAACGGATGTTGACCGCGCGTTCGGCCAGCAGGTTGGCGGCCTGCATGTAGGCGAGTTCCGCCTTGCGCATGCGGGCCTGCCCGCTGTCGAAGATCGGGATGACGAATTCGAGCTCGGCGTTCAGCAAGACCTTGGTCTCGGTGCCGCCGTCCTCGCTTTCCTCCCGCTCGATCTCGACCCCGCTCATGAGTTCGAGATCCGACACGTAGCGGGTCGCCTCGGTGAGCCCATAGGATAGCGCGAGCGCCTCCAGTTCGAGCTTCGCGATCTCCAGGTCGACACGGTTACGCAGCGCCTGCGCTTCGATGTCCTTGCGGGCCAGCGGATTCGCGGGAAGCGAGGGAAGCGCATTCGGAACTTGATAGTCGACGTCGAACCCCCACAGGCCCATCAGCCGCGTCAGCGCCTCCTTGGACATCCGTGCCTGCAGCCGGGCTTCGGCTGTCTGACCCGCCAGCTCGGCATAGAAGACATGCTCGCGGGCCTGACCGGTCTTCGTGAACGCTCCTGTCTGTCCTAGCTTCTCGGCAAGCGCCGAAGCGGCGTCGGCGGCCGCCTGAGCCCGGTTGAGGTAGGCGACCCGTTCCCAGGCAGCGACGGCTTCGATCCAGGCGCGGCGCGTGTCGGCGGCGAGCCGCAGCGTCGTTTCGGCGGCCCTCAGTTGCGCCTGCCTGAACCGGGCGTCCGCGACGGCCATGCGGCGCGGTCGCGTCGCCAGCGCGAGGATGTTCGAGACGACGGCGGTCTCGACCGTACGTCCGCCGTTGATCCCCATGATGCCGACCGACACGCGCGGATTGACGAGAAGGGACTCCTGCCACAGCTCGGCCGACGACATGCCGACATCCGCATAGGCGGCCTGCAGGCCCTTGTTGTTGAGGAGTGCGACCTGAACCGCCAGGTCCGGTCCGATCGTCTTGCCCCTGACCAGCGCGGTCACCCGGTCCGCCAGCGCGCGCGCCTCGGCGCTGGACTGGACCCAGACGGTTTCCTTGCCCGTCGCCGCGGCGGTCTTCGCCGAGACGGTCCGGAACCCGGCGAGCGGATCGTCGAGGCCGTCGGCGGCCGTGACGCAGGCCGAAACGAAGAGCGGCGCCACGAGCGCGGCGAGGCTGCGTGCCGCGCGCCTCATGAGCCTGTCCCCCGGTTCGCGGGCGACAGCCTGTCGTTCAGCCGCCGCCAGTTCTCGGGACCGGTCGGCCGCCGCGGATGGAAGTCGCCGAGAACCGGAGAATAGCGTGCGTCCCGCAATCCCATGGCCGGATCGGCAGCATTGAAGGCGGGCAGCGGATCCGGCGGCGAAGACGCCGCGCAGCCTGCCGCAAAGAGCGACGCCGCAAGCGCCGCGATAGCTGGAGTTCGCATGTGAAACCTTGAACCTGACAGGGAAAGGTAGTCCGCGCGCGGACGCACGGGTGCCTCGGCGCCGCACGGCGCGGCGGGTCAGGTCAGGTTCGGGGAGGTCGAATGAGCCCGTGCGTTTCGCCCGGTGTCAAGGCACCGTATGCGACACGGCCGAAGGCTCCGGCGGGCGGATGAGCGAGATCGGACCAGGAGGGCAGCACCCCGGTGGCTGGCATGCAGTGCATGTCGCAGCAGAGATCGGCGGTCGACGCGCCTCCGTGATGACCCGTATTATCTGCTGACGACGGCCGCTCAACGGCATGATCGCCGTGAGCGGCGTCGTGATCGTGGTGTTCAATCTGCTGGAGCGTTTCGGTCTTCGCATGATGCATGGCCGACTTGGCCATTGCGACCATTCCCGGCTGGAACGAGGCGACGACGAGCATGGCGACGGCCAAAAAGGCGCGCACGAACGCACCCTTCACTCCGCCATGTTTGCCCGAATCCATCATTCGTTCACTTCCGCCATATGTCGCATCCGCAAGTCAAGCATCAACGGCCCGATGTGCGCGAAGATGACGAAACGTGATCACGCGCAGTTCTGGTATCGCTCCCGGCCAGGTGTCGTCGACTCAGCCAGAGAACGATCGGTGGAATCACGATCCACTGGAGGAGCGGACTCAGGCCCGTCCCCAATGGCGGCACGAGCGGCATCAGGTCCGAGTATGTCCAGCGCTGGGTGACCTGCGTGTAGTAGAACTCGAAGCCGATGGTCAGCGCGATCCCCGCCCCGAGGAAGACGAGAACCGGCAGCGCGCCCTGTCTACCGATCCAGTGACGTGTCCTCGCGACGAGACTGGCAGTCCAGAATGCGGTCAGGGCGAACCCCACGTCGCCGATGGTGGTGGACGTGCAGAGCTTGATGCCCTGCCAGTGCGCCATCTCCGCCATGCCCGCATAGGTCGGCACCTGCAGGAACTCCCAGACGAAGTGCAACAGGAAGGAGAACACCGCCACCGGGAATTCGGGCGCGTTCGTCAGCGAAGGAGGATCCGCCACCGCAGCCCGTTTTCCTTCGTGATGGTTCATCATGGCGCCATATCCACGGCCTTGCTGCTCCTAATGGACGGGAGCCTTGCCCGACAGTCCGTCGATGATCGGGCAGTCCGGGCGGCGGTCGCCGTGGCAGTTGGCGACGAGGTGCTCGAGCATGTCGTGCAAGCCCTGAAGTTCGGCGATCTTGCGTTCGATCTCGGCGAGCTTGGTCGTGGCGATGGCCTTCACCTCGGCGCTCTCGCGGTCCCGGTCGCCGTAGAGCGATAGAAGCTGACGACATTCCTGGACAGAGAAGCCTAGGCTGCGCGAGCGCTGGAGAAAGCGCAGCCTATGCACGTCCTCCATCGAGTACTCCCGATAGCCGTTGTCGCGGCGGTCGGGCGTAATCAGCCCGATATCCTCGTAGTAGCGGATCGTCTTGGCCGGGAGGCCGGACTTCTCCGAGACCGAACCGATGTTCATGACAGTTTCTCCTGCAATTTTTCAGCCGAGCCGCACGGTTCGCAGCCTGAGCGCGTTACCGATGACGGAGACGGATGACAGGCTCATCGCGGCCGCCGCGATCATGGGCGAGAGCAGCGTACCGAAGACGGGGTAGAGGACGCCGGCTGCGACAGGCACGCCGAGCGCGTTGTAGACGAAGGCGAAGAAGAGGTTCTGTCTGATGTTGCGGATCGTCGCCTGGGCAAGCGTGCGCGCCCGCACGATGCCATTCAGGTCGCCCTTCACCAGGGTGATCCCCGCGCTCTCGACCGCAACGTCCGCGCCGGTGCCCATGGCGATGCCGACGTCGGCGGCCGCCAGCGCGGGCGCGTCGTTGACGCCGTCTCCCGCCATCGCGACCTTCGCTCCCTTGGCCCGGAGCTCCTCGATCAGGTTCTGCTTGCCGTCCGGCAGCATGTCGGCGCGCACCTCGTCGATGCCGAGCTTCGCCGCCACGGCCCTTGCGGTGCGTTCATTGTCGCCGGTCGCCATGATGATGCGAAGGCCCGTGTCATGCAGAGCGCGGATCGCCTCCACGGTCGTCGCCTTGACCGGATCGGCGACCGCGACGAAGCCAGCGACCGCTCCGTCGACGGCGACAAACATCGCCGTCTTACCTTCGGCGCGCATGGCGTCGGCCTGTCCGGCGAGGCGGTCGATGCCGACGCCAAGGTCCGCCATCATGGCAGCATTTCCGAGCGCCACCTTCCTGCCCTCCACGGTGCCGCTGACGCCCTTGCCCGTGACCGCCTCGAAGTCGGATGTTGACAGGAGTGACGCGCCGCGTTCGGCCGCGCCTTCGACGATCGCCTCGGCCAGCGGATGCTCTGACCCGCGTTCGAGCGAAGCCGCAAGCGTCAGAAGCTGCCCGTCGTCAAATCCTTCAGCCGGAACGACGTCTGTCAGTTTCGGGCGGCCTTCCGTCAGGGTGCCCGTCTTGTCGACGATGAGCGTGTCGACGCTGGCGAATCGCTCCAGCGCCTCCGCGTCCTTGATCAGTACGCCCGCCTGAGCGCCACGCCCGGTCGCGGTCATGATCGACATCGGCGTGGCCAGGCCCAGTGCGCAGGGACAGGCGATGATGAGGACGGATACCGCCGACACGATGGCGAAGACCATGCTGGGTTCGGGTCCGAACAATCCCCAGACCACGAAGGCGAGGACGGCGACCAGCACCACGGTGGGGACGAAGTAGTAGGAGACGCGATCGGCCAGGCCCTGGATGGGTGCGCGTGATCGCTGCGCCTTCGCGACCATCTCGACGATCCGCGACAGCATGGTTTCCGCCCCGACGCGCTCCGCGGTGATGACGAGCGTGCCGTTGCGATTGAGCGTTCCTCCGGTGACCGCGTCGCCCGGCGTCTTCTCCACCGGCACGGGCTCGCCCGTGATCATGGATTCGTCGATGGACGTCCGGCCCTCGACGACCTTGCCGTCGACCGGAACGCTGTCTCCAGGGCGAACACGCAGCTGGTCGCCCTGCTTGACCTCGTCCAGCGGCACGTCGGCTTCTGAGCCGTCGGCCGCGATCCTGCGCGCCGTCTTGGGCGCGAGGTCGAGCAGGGCGCGGATCGCCGATCCGGTTCGCTCGCGGGCCCGCAGTTCCAGCACCTGGCCGAGGAAGACGAGCGCGACGATGACGGCCGCCGCCTCGAAATAGACCGGCACCGAACCGCCATGTCCGCGGAACTGGTGCGGGAAGAGGTCCGGGAAAAAGGTGGCGACGACGCTGTAGAGATAGGCCGTGCCGACGCCGATCGAGATCAGCGTCCACATGTTCGGGCTGCGGTTGACGAAGGACTCGTAGCCACGGTGGAAGAAGGGGATCGCAGCCCACAGCACGACAGGTGTCGCAAGCGCGAGTTCCAGCCATGAGGCCAACGGCTCACCGATCCAGTCGCGCACCTGCAGGCCCAGCATCGGCCCCATGGCGATGACGAGCAGCGGCAGTGACAGGACGGCGGAAATCCAGAACCTGCGCGTGAAGTCGACGAGTTCCGGGTTCGGACCCTCGTCGCCCGTCGGCACGCCCATCGGTTCGAGCGCCATGCCGCAGATCGGACAGGAGCCGGGCTTGTCGCGCACGATCTCCGGGTGCATCGGGCAGGTGTATTGAGTGCCCTTGGGCATCGGCGCCGGAGCAGGCCGATCACCCAGATAGCGTGCCGGCTCGGCCTCGAACTTGCTCTTGCAGCCCGCCGAGCAGAAATAGACCTTCTCTCCTTCGTGGCGATGGAAGTGTCTCGCGGATGCCCGATCCACGTTCATGCCGCAGACCGGATCGACAGCGGTCAGGAACGACCCTGGGTCGGCGACGAACTTCGCGTGACATCCGGCACTGCAGAAGTGAAACACGCGTCCGCCATGCTCCGCGCTCGGCTTGCCGGCCGCCGGGTCGACGGTCATTCCACAGACCGGGTCGCGCACGATCTCTCCTTCGGGGTGCGGCGGTGCGTGATGGGCATGGTGATCATGAGAGGTCATCGGTGTCACCTTCGGTTTCGGATGGCGTAACTTTCGCACTTCCAGTGACTGGAAGGTCAAGCACTATCTCGGACTTGACCTTCCACCTGCCGGAAGGCGGACATTGGTCGCTTGCCGTCCCTCAGGACGGACTTCCCGGCCCGCCCAAGCATATCCGCCGACGGTCCCCGGCAGGATGTCGAAGGAGACTATCATGAAGACGTTGAGAACGATCGCCGCGGCAGCCGCGCTGACCTTTGTGGCCGCAGTCGCCTGGGCGCAGATGAACCATGGGTCCCATGGTGGCGACATGATGATGACCATGGACCAGATGCAGTCCATGATGCAATCAATGATGCCAGCCGATGGCGACTCCGAATCCACCAAAGCCTTCAAGCAGGCCGACATGGACATGATGCAGGGCATGGCCGCCGAATATACCGGCAACGCCGACGTCGACTTCCGCCTCAGGATGATCCCGCATCACCAGGCTGCGATCGACATGGCGAAGGTCGCGCTGCAACAAGGCACCGACCCGGAGACGAAGGCTTTGGCCGAAGCGATCATCGCCGCCCAGGAAACTGAAATCGCGGAGATGCAGGCCTGGCTGGAGAAGAACCGCACATAGGAGAACTCGTGTGAACGCCAGCGATCCAGGCGCCAGAGGACATTGGGATCAGGCCTATATCCAGAAGGGCCCGGCCGGCGTCAGCTGGTTCGAGGAAGTACCGACCGTCTCTCTGGATCTGATCAAAGCATTGCCCGGTCTGAAGGATTCATTGATTGACGTGGGGGGCGGGGCTTCGCGCCTCGCCGCCCATGCGCTCCGGCTCGGATTCGATCACGTCGCTGTCCTCGACCTTTCTGCCGAGGCGATCGCCCGGTCACGGGCGGCAGTGGGCAGCGACGCCGATCGCGTCGAGTGGATCGTCTCCGACGTGACGATCTGGAAACCCGGACGGCGATACGACGTCTGGCACGATCGCGCCGCCTTTCACTTCCTCACCGAGGAGGTGGATCGCGCTGCCTATGTTGCGAGGCTCGACGCCGCGCTTTCCGACGCTGGACACGCCATCATAGCGACCTTCGCCCTTGACGGCCCGGAGCGCTGCAGCGGCCTTCCAGTGCGGCGCTATAGCCCTGAAGCCCTCGTCGAGACGCTCGGGCCGCGATTCAGGCTTGTTCACGGTGTGCGTCACGAGCATCGGACCCCTTGGGGATCGACACAGGCCTTCCAGTTCAGCGTGCTGGCGAGGGCGGCTTGACCTGCTCGGGCGCGAGGGTCTCCGCCATCCGGAACCCGAACGATTCCGGGTGCGCCGAATGATGCTCCGCGCCGTCGGACTGATCGCTGGGGGTTCCGCGATTGCTGTCGCTCTTGGAATGTGGTGGATGACCCGTTCCTCGCCCCCCGGGCTCCTGAGGCCGGACGATGTCTCCGTCGTCACCGTGGGATCGAAGTTGTACGGCATCCACTGCGCTTCCTGTCACGGTACGTCGCTGGAAGGCCAGGCAGAGGACTGGCAGCGTCGCGATGCGGAAGGATTCGCGCTCGCACCACCACACGACGCCACCGGGCACACCTGGCATCACCCCGATCGCCTTCTCTTCGATATCACGAAGGTTGGGGTGGGGGTTGCGGCCAACCTGCCGGACTACAAGACACGGATGCCCGCGTTCGAAGGCGTGTTGGGCGACGACGAGATCGTGGCAGTGCTTTCGTTCATCAAGGCGCAATGGCCGGATGACATACGTCGGAGCCACGATCTTCTCAACGAGCGAGACGCTGTCACTTCCCGCTGACCGCTCGCGCCCGCAGGGGCAGCATCCGGCCGACCACGCCGTCGCGCCGAAAACCATGCCAAGCGGCGGCGGTGAGATGCAAGGCGATCAAAACCAGGGTGACGTTCCAGATCGCCTTGTGAACGTTCGCCGCCGGACCCCAGAGATAGGATGCGATGAACCCGCTGGCGGCCTGCGCCAACAATGTGAGGTATATGGCCCAGTGAACCGCCAGCGCCGCCAGTTCCGCTGGCGTGCGGCGAGCCTGCTGGGGGTCGGTGCCTCGCCACGACCGCAACGCCACTCGGACGAACACGAGGAAACCGATCGCCATTCCATTGTAGTTGTGGACCATGTGCAGAAGCAGGTCCACGGGCGCAGCCGGAAGCAGCGGATTGTGGGTGCGCGGAATAGCGCCGGACGTCGCCCACTGGACGGCGATCATACCTACCACGGCCCAATGGACTGCAATCTGGAGTCTTGAATACGCTTTCAACGCTCGAATCCCCCTGGCGAACGAGATTGCCACGAACGTCTTGCGGGGCGGTAAATCGATCGAAGCGACGCGCTCGGCGTCCGCGGTTGACGCGCTTGACAGACCAGGGTCGCCGGCGCGAAAAGGTACGCATGGGGACTGCGGTCTCCCCACGAGGCTCCGGCCCAAGAATCGCGTCCATCAACCCGGCAACGGAGGACGCGCCATGCCATCTCCCACCACCATCTCCATCGACAAGCTTGCCCGACTGTTCGGGACTCCCGGTTGTCCGTCGCTGATCGACGTTCGGACCGACGAGGATTTCTCCGCCGATCCGCGACTGCTGCCTGGATCGATCCGAAGGCTGCACGCATCCGTCCCGGACTGGAGCGGTAAGCTGGAAGCTTCGTCCGCGATCGTCATCTGCCAGAAGGGCAGGAAGCTCAGCGAAGGCGTCGCCGCGTGGCTGCGTTGCGGCGGCATTGCAGCCGAGGCGCTGGAAGGCGGCTTCGAGGCCTGGGCGGCGGCAGGGCTTCCGACCGTTCCCGCCGCGCGCATCCCGACCCGCGACAGGGACGGCCGCTCGATCTGGGTGACGCGGGCGCGGCCGAAGATCGACCGCATCGCCTGTCCCTGGCTGATACGCCGCTTCGTCGATCCCGACGCGGTGTTTCTGTTCGTCGCCCCGCAGGAAGTGGAGGCGGTCGCCGAGCGCTTCGTCGCAACGCCCTTCGACGTCGAGAATGTGTTCTGGAGCCATCGCGGCGAGCTCTGCACCTTCGACGTGATGGTCGAGGAATTCGGCCTCGCGACCGAGCCGCTGCTGCGGCTGGCGCGGATCGTGCGGGCCGCCGACACGGCGCGGTTCGACCTCGAACCGGAAGCCGCGGGCCTGCTGGCCGCCTCGCTCGGCCTGTCGCGCCTGTTCGCGGACGATCTCGCACAGCTCGCAGCAGGGATGACCCTCTACGACGCGTTCTATCGATGGGCGCGCGACGCGACGGGCGAGGCGCACAACTG
The DNA here is from genome assembly GCF_040839445.1 of Aquibium pacificum. NCBI lineage: Bacteria > Pseudomonadati > Pseudomonadota > Alphaproteobacteria > Hyphomicrobiales > Phyllobacteriaceae > Aquibium > Aquibium pacificum. The sequence goes on from NZ_JBDPGJ010000002.1 coordinate 559,235, forward strand.
GCCATCGGCCAAGGCGGGAGGCAAGCCCTGAGACGCCGGCCGACGCGACGACGATCACTCCCGGCTCCGCGGCCCGCGAACACCGCATACCCTTCTCCGGGGCTGTTCAGGTCAGGGCGCGCGGCGGCGCGCTCTCCTTCGGCGGTCCGGCGGTCCAGATCGCCGTCATGCGCCGCATCCGGTGGGGGAAAAGCGCTGGATCGGCGAGAACCGCTCCCTGCACGCCCCTCTCCCTGACCCACATCCGCTAGAAGGTCGCCGCGCGGGCCGGGCAGCCCTGTCCGAAGGGGGTGGCGACGCTGTGGCCGCACCAAACGACGATCCTCCGCGCCATCCCCGAAGGCAACCATGATCTCCATCTTGCGCTGTCTGCCGACAGGCCGATCGACATCGACAGGACGGACCTGGGCGACGAGCGCCTGGCCGACATGCATTTTGCCGTTGCCGATGCATTCAAGAGGGCACGCCGCCGCCCGCAGGACTAGGCGCGCAGGCTGCAGGGCCAGGTCAAGCGCCACTCCTTGCCGAGATCCCCAGCGACGGGCGAATAGCCGAGGGTGTCCGGGTAGCCTGTCCACCCGGGCGCTCGCGAGCATCAACCCCGCCGCGCCACGTCCGGCCAGAGCGCCCGCAAGGGAACCGGGAGGGAATCGATGACCTTCGCCGTCGCGCCGGGATCGATCTCCTGCCACAGCAGGTCGAACACCGCCTTCGCCGTGCCGACGGCATCGCGCGGAAACTGCGGCGGGAGTTCTTTGGCGATCACTTGCGCGAAGTCGTCGATCTGCCTTTCGCCCGAGGGACCTTCGCCGATGTGCCAGCCTTCGTAGTAGATCCCTCGTATGATGGTCGGCAACTGGGCGCCGAAATGCACTGCCTGTTCGGCTGTCATGCGATCCCTGAGCGCATGGAGCACGGCGCGCAACGCGCTGTAGGCCTGATGCCGATCGTGGAAATGGTGGTCCGCCATCAGTTTCTTCAACCAGGCATTGGTCTGCTGGAAGCCGAGGGTCGCTCATGACTGGTTCCTCCTGATTGCGATTGCCACAATATGCCGGCGCCGCCCTCGCGAATTGATGCCGGTCAAGGAGCGCGGTGGCCCCAGCGTTAAAATCTCTCAAATGCAGCGTCGCCGCCCGCAGAGATCGACAGAATGGATGCGCAATTCGTAGTCCGGCCAGAACGGACGGATCGCAAGGACGACACCTCGAAGCCGGGCTCGCCGCTTGGCGAGAACATCGCGGTTGCCGCGAAGCTGAACGATTTTGCCGAGCTGCTGGACCAGCAGGGCGCCGATGGCTTCCGCGCCCGGGCGTACCGGGGCGCTGCCGAAACGGTGGCAGGGCTGAAAGACCCGGTCTCCGGAATTCTCGCCAGGGAAGGCCGCGCCGGACTGGTGTCCCTGCCCGGCATCGGGGAAGGGATCGCCGGCGCGATCGCGGAGATGGTGGCCACGGGGCGCTGGTCGCAGCTCGACCGGCTGAGGGGTGATCTCGTTCCCGAGGCGCTGTTCCGGACATTGCCGGGCATCGGTCCGGAACTCGCCCATCGTCTTGCCGAGGACGCACAGCTGGAGACCCTCGAGGAGCTCGAGGCGGCCTTACACCTGGGCGACCTGAAAATCGAGGGACTTGGTCCGCGCCGTCGCGCCATGCTGGCCGCGAGCCTGGCGGAACGCCTTGGCCGGCCTATTTTATTGCGCGTTTCGCCGAACGCGAGCCCCCCTCCGGTTGCGATGCTCCTGGAAGTCGACCGGATGTATCGCGACAGGGCCGCGAAGGGAGAACTGCGCACCATCGCGCCGAAACGGTTCAATCCGGCCGGCGAAGCCTGGCTGCCGATCCTGCACGCCCGCCATGGGGAATGGCATTTCACGGCGCTATATTCGAACACGCTCCGCGCTCACCAGCTCGGCAAGACCCGCGACTGGGTCGTGATCCATTTCCATGCCGACCGACAGCCGGATGGGCGATGCACCGTCGTCACCGAGACCAGGGGACCCTTCGCCGGCCGCCGCGTCGTCCGGGGCCGCGAGGACGAAACGCCCATCGAGGAGCAATCGCCATGACCATCCTGTCGAGGCAGACCACGCAGGAGGAGAGCGAACTCGGCATCCCGCTCTCGAAGGTCTGCTACATCATCATCAAGGCGCGCGAGTTCGATGCCAAGGATGTCCAGACGGACCCGGATCCGGGTTCCAATCCGTCGGACGATCGCGACATCTCCGTCCTCGAGGAGCATGAGGACGATCCGGCCGAGGAGGAACTGCGCAGCCTCATCGACGCTCTCTCCGTCGACGAGCAGGTGGATCTCGTCGCCCTCGCCTGGCTCGGCCGCGAGGAGTATCCCGACGACTGGACCGAGGTCCGTGCGATAGCGGCAGAAGAGCACAACGAACGCACGGCCGCGTATCTGTGCGGAAATCCGCTGCTTGCCGATCACCTTGCCGACGGGCTCTCGGCTCTCGATCTGAACTGCGGCGATTTCGAAGCCGCCCATCTGTGATGGCGAGCTGCCCGGGAGGAGGCGCCATGTTCCAGGACCGAACGGATGCGGGCCGGCAGCTTGCCGACGCGCTGGCACGATATGACGGCGAGGATGTCGCCGTCCTGGCGCTGCCGCGCGGCGGGGTGCCCGTCGCGGTGGAGATCGCAGCGCGCCTGAACGCGCCGCTCGACCTCCTTCTCGTGCGCAAGATCGGCGTGCCCTCGCAGCCGGAACTCGCCATGGGGGCGATCATGGACGGGCCGGAGCCGACGATCGTCCGCAACGAACTGATCATCCGCCAGGCGTGGGTCTCCGGTGCCGAGTTCCAGACCGTGTGCAACCGGGAACTGGGCGAACTCGAGCGCCGCCGCCGGGCCTACCTGGCGGATCGCGAACCGGTCGAGATCGGCGGCCGGACCGTCATCCTCGTCGACGACGGGATCGCGACCGGCGCCACCATGCGGGCGGCCGTCGCCGGGTCGCGCAAACGCGGGGCGAAGAGGATCGTGGTCGCCGTCCCGGTCGCTCCGTCGAATACGGTCGAGCGGCTGAGGCGGGAGGCGGACGAGGTCGTCTGCCTCGAAGAGCCGGCACCGTTTCACGCCATCGGATTTCACTATCTGGATTTCCGCCAACTCGCCGACGGGGACGTCACGAAGGCCATCCGCCAATTCGATGCGGATCGCAGCGAAGACCGCAGGCCGATCCCCACGGACTGAACGCCTGCGTGGAGAGGGAATTTCAGTCGAGCAGGATCCGATCCTCGACCGTGTGAATGCCGGGACTGGCCCAGGCCACCCGTTCCGCGGCGTGGCGCTCCGGCCAATCATACACGCGGCCGGCGAGCACGACCTTTCCATCCTGAACGGCGACACGGATACCGTGCGCCTCGACATTGGCGTCGCGCCGCAGGGCCGCCTCGATCCGGTGCTTCACGTCAGACTGACATGGGCGCCGGACTGTGGCGATGCGGTCGACCACATCGATCACTCCGACCAGGTTGCAGACACATTCGACGACCGCTTCCTTCCTGTAGTGCCATGCGACCGCTCCCGTCAGCGTGACGCAGCCGTCCCGGACCGAAACGTCGATATCGTCGCCGTCGAGCAGCCCGCTCCAGCGAAGCGCCTTTGTGGCGCGATCCAGGATGACTTCGTCCGCCACCTTTTCCGATTGCCGCGGCACCACCCTGATCGACTGGCGTATTCCACGGATCCCCCGAAGCCTGGCAACCGCCTCCTCCGCGACTCTCTTCTCGCGGCAACTGCAGACCGTGCCGGTAAGCGTCACGATGCCCTTCCTGGCGTGCACGTCGAGGTTCGAAGCATCGATACTGGGTTCGAATGCGAGTTCGTCGAGAACGTTCTGGCGCAGTCGGGCGTCCAACATAGTCTCCTCCCGTAGCAACCCCCGTTGCATCCTCGACTGGCACAACCCTGCGGCCTGCTCGTTGATGCACATCAATGGCATCGGCGATTCTCGCGCCGGCAGGGAGGATTTCCACGACGGAATCCCCCGGCGGCGGATGGTTGGATTCGACAAGGCTCGTCGACCGCCGCGCGCCCGTCTTGCGCCGCAGCCACGCCGCTTGGCGGCATCGTAACTTGACAGCATCCGACCCGAGGAGGATGGTTCCCATGGGGGTGCGCCGAATGGTTTTTTGCGATGACCACCCAAACAACCCACATGCTCTCGTGCGAATGCGGCCATGAAGGCTTCCTGGACGCGGAGGAGGATGGCAGCCGCGCGATCGGGTTGTGGATCCACTATTCTTTGCGCGGCTTTTCCGGCGGCAGCCTTACCTTGATCAATCACAGCAGCGCCTCGAAAGATGTGCTGGAACAGATGGCACCCCGATGCCCGGCCTGCGGCAGGGTGGGAAAGGTCATGTGCAGTGCGGACGGCTGCGAGCCACGATCCGCATGCGAGCGAGGCGAGCATGAATCCGATGCGCAGCGGACGCACGGTTGATCAGGATCAAAGTCAGGCGCAGGAATTGCGAGAATGCTTATCATTCGATGAACATCGATCGCGCAGCGTTCGGCGCGTGCCGGAACGAACATCTGGCCGGTTACGATATCGCAGGGAGGCGAAGACGATGACTGAGCATCCTGATACTCACGATACGAAGGTGCGGGGGCGGAAACTGACCATCCCCTTCGTCTGCCGCAACGGCTCCCAGGTGTCGGTGACCATCAATCCCGCACTGGGCGCCCGTTCGCATGCTGAGGCGATTGCCGACGCGAAGGAGGCGGTGAAGCAACTCGCCGCTTCTTTCGCCTATGATGATGGCCGGGCGGGCGCTACTTTTGCCGACAGAGCAAAGGACACGGGAGATGATGCGGTGTTCCGGTCCTGGGCCTTCGGACAGTAGCGGAACCGAGACGGCGCCGCTTGCGGCCGCGCGCGCCGGATGACTTCGCTCGACTCCTTTGTCGGGAAAACGCGGATAGCCTATTTCTCGATGGAAATCGCCATCATTCCGGAGATGCACACCTACTCCGGAGGATTGGGCGTGCTGGCAGGTGATACGGCGCGATCCTGCGCGGACTTGAACCTTCCGATGGTATTTCTGACCCTTCTCAGTCGGGAAGGCTATCTGCGCCAGGAGATTGGCATCGATGGCGGCCAGATAGAACATCCGGATCCATGGAAGCCGGAATTGTGGGCCGAACCGCTGGGAGCGATGATCTCGGTGCGCATCGAGGAACGCGACGTCTGGATCAAGCCTTGGCTGAGGCTCCTGCGATCGCCGAACGGCAATGAAGTCCCCGTCCTGCTTCTGGATACCCGCCTCGATGAAAATTTACCGGAGGACCGGGATATCACCGATCGTCTCTACGGGGCGGGCGAGGAATACCGGCTGAAGCAGGAGATCGTTCTGGGCGTGGGAGGTGCCCGCATCCTTGACGCGCTGGGATTCGGGATCGAGACCTTTCACCTGAACGAAGGCCATGCCGCCCTGCTGGCGGCGGAGCTCCTGCGCAGACACCCGCATCGCAACGGGCATGGAAGTACGGCGGCGGTCACTTTCGACGTCGGCCGAATCCGTGATCGGTGTGTCTTCACCACGCATACCCCGGTCGAGGCGGGCCACGACAAATTCTCCTATGAACTGGTGCAGCGTCTGCTTGGGAACGACTTCCTGCCGATCGATGCGTTCCGGGCCGTCGGCGGCACCGACCGCCTGAACATGACGTGCCTCGCGCTGCATCTGTCCGGCTTCGTTAACGGCGTCGCCAGAAGCCACGGCGACACGGCCCGCCGTATGTTTCCGGCCTTCGACGTGCGCGACATCACCAACGGCGTGCACGCTGCCTCATGGGTACACCCTGCCCTCGGCAAGATCTTCGACGTGGTCGCGCCAGGCTGGGGCCACGAACCGGAACTGCTAATCAACGCGGACCGTCTCAACGACGTGGACGTCTGGTCAGCGCATGAGACGGCGAAGGCCGAACTCATCGCGCTGGTCGCCGAAAGAGCCGGGAGGAGGCTCGACCCGGCACTTCCGATCCTTGGCTTTGCGCGGCGGATGACCGGCTACAAGCGCCCTGACCTCATCTTTACGAATCTGGAGCGTTTGCGCGCGATCGCCCGCCGGCAGCCTTTTCAGCTCGTCATGGCGGGCAAGGCGCATCCCCAGGACGAAGGCGGAAAGCAGCTGATCGTCGCCATTCACCGCCACATGCGGGAACTCGAACATGACATTACGGTGGCGTTCGTTCCGAACTACGACCTCTCGGTTGCCAGGACGCTGGTCGCGGGTGCCGATGTGTGGCTGAACACGCCGATGCCCCCGATGGAGGCATCCGGCACCAGCGGCATGAAGGCCGCGCTCAACGGAGTGCTCAACCTCAGCGTTCTCGACGGCTGGTGGAGCGAGGGCTGCATCGAAGGCGAGACCGGATGGGCCGTCGGTGAGCCGGGGGCGGGGCCGGATAGCCACGCCGCAAGCCTCTTCGACAAGCTCGAGGAGACGGTGCTTCCGCTTTTTCGCGAGGATCGGGCACGCTGGACGTGGATGATGAAGGAGGCGATCAGCAAGCTCGGCAGCCGCTTCAACAGCCAGCGAATGATGCGACGATACGCGTCGGAGGCTTATCTGCGCTGATGACGGCCGCCGGAAATGGTGCGCGCCCTGTATCTCTGTCCACCGGCTCCCGGCGAGGCAAGCTGCGGTTTATCGCACGTGCCGGAGGGTGCAAAAACGAAACCAGGAGACGAAGCATGCGCCTGTTTGCTCTCAAGGGAACCGAGGCGTTGGGCGCCAGCATCGCGGCCGCGCTCGGTCACCCGCCGGACGCGCACGAGGAACGCGATTTCGAGGATGGGGAGCACAAGGCTCGCCCGCTCGTCAGCGTGCGCGGTCAGGCCGTCTACGTCGTCCACGCCCTGGACGGCATGGCCGGAGCCTCGGCGAACGACAAGCTGGTGAAGCTCCTCTTCTTCATCGCCGCCTGCCGCGAGAACGGCGCCTCCTCCGTCACCGCAATCGTCCCCTATCTCGCCTACGCTCGCAAGGACCGTCAGACCAAGAGCCGGGATCCGGTCACCACGCGCTACGTGGCCCAGCTGTTCGAGGCGGTGGGAACGGACTGCCTGATCACGCTGGAGGTCCACAATTTCGCGGCTTTCCAGAACGCTTTCCGATGCCGGACGCTGCATCTCGAGAGCCGGCAACTTTTCGTGCCGGTCATTCGCAGGCGCGCGGATGGTCTTCCCGTCACCGTCTTTTCGCCCGACGGCGGGGGCGTGAAAAGGGCCCAGCTCCTGAAGGAGGCGCTGGAGAGCGAAATCGGGACCGAGGTCGGTTTCGGCTTCATGGAAAAACGGCGCAGCCGCGGCGTCGTCTCCGGCGACCTGTTCGCCGGAGACGTCGAGGACCGGGTCGTCTTCATCGTCGACGACATGATCAGCACCGGCGGCACGATCCTGAGGGCGGCAAGTGCCTGCCGCGAACGGGGCGCGAAACGGGTGTTCGCGCTGGCCGCGCACGGTCTGTTCCGCGCCGGGATCGAGCCTTTCGTGGATAGCCCCGACCTTGAGGGTGTCGTGGTGACCGATACGGTCGCCGCGGCGGGACAGCAGGCCGGCCGCTTCCCGGGAAATATGCTGGAGGTCGTCTCCTGCGGCCCGATGATCGCAGAGACGATCAGGCGCCTGGAGACGGGCGAGCCGCTGTCGGGCCTTCTCGGGATGGAAGATTGAGGCAGTCGCGCTGCGCGGCCGCGATGTAGCGCAACGCCAGCGGCTTCCATTTCAGAGGATGCCGCACCGGCGTCTCCAGCAGGTGCGCCATGCAGAGCCGCGCGCGCAGCAAGGCGCGGAAGGCGCCGTGGAACGCAAGCAGTTGCGGGCCGGGGCGCCCGCCATGCCGCTTTTCCAGGATGTCGAGGAGCATCGGCCGGACCCACGCGGCGCCGAGCACGTCGCATTCGAGGCCGAGATAGCCGACCTCGTCATAGGGGTCGATGAGCCGCATCGCGCGGTTGAACTCCAGGCAATCGATGATCTGGACAGGTTCGACGAGACAGACATGCTCGGGCCTCAGATCGCCGTGACCTTCGACGATCAGGCCCCGCCGGATGCGGTCTTCAATCGTCGGAGACAGGAGTTCGAGGGCCGAACCGACCGCCTCCAAGGCCGCGGCTGCTTCATCGAGGCCCAGGTCGCGCCGCGACAGGATAGTCCGGTTGAGGACGTGCTCCCGCCGGAGATGTTCGAGGTAGAGGCGGCCGTCGTCCGGTTCCGGCCTGCGGGCGCGGTAGAAGCGAGCCAGCGTCTCGCCGATCCGCGCGACATCGTCTTCCCCAAACCGGCCGTGCCGGATCTTCTCGTCCAGCATTTCGGCTTCCGGCAGCCGCTCCATGACGACCAGCCAGTCGACGGCCTTCCCTTCTCCGCCGATGGAGAGGGAGCCCGCGGAGCCTTGGCACAAGGGGATGACGGCCCGGTAGGTCTCCGCCGCCAGCCTGCGGTTGAGGCGCAGTTCCTCCTCGCAGAAGAACTTGCGCTTCGCCGGTGTGCCGAAGTCGAGGAAGGGGTAGCGCACGGGTTTCTTGAGCTTGTAGACGGAGCGCTCGCCGATGAAGACCCAGGACATATGCGTCTCGTGCGCGCGCACCACGCCTTCCGTGCCGGAGTAGGCGGCGGGGTCGCTCAGGAAGCGGACTTTCTCCGCAAGGCTCGCCATTCGCGCTTTCTCGGTGGTGGGTTTTCGCGGGTGCCGGTAACCCGGTCCTTGCATCTTGCGGCGCTCCGGAGCGCTCGTCTTCAGGCGGCGGGAACGACAGTGCGGGAGCCCTTCAGCTGCGGAAAATCTTCCGCCGTCAGCGTCTCGCGCTCGAGGAGCAGCTCCGCACCCGAATGAAGATCGGCTTGCCGCCCTGCGAGCAGGTCCTTCGCCGCGTTGAAGGCGTCTTCGATCAACCGTCGGACGGCCAGGTCGATCTCGCGTGCGGTCTCTTCCGAATAGTCCCTCGCGCGCGCCGCTCCCGGAACCTCCCCGAGCCATTGCTGGCGCTGCTCCTCGAGCACGGCCTGACCGACCTTCTCGTCCATGCCGAAGCGGGTCACGTACTGGCGTGCGATATCGGTCACCTTCGCCAGGTCGTCGGCGGCGCCGGTAGAGACCTCGCCGAAGACGAGCTGCTCGGCCGCCCGGCCGCCCATGAGCACCACCATGCGGTCCTTCAGTTCGCCGACCGTGATCAGGAAGCGGTCTTCGGTTGGGCGTTGCATCGTGTAGCCTAGGGCTCCGATGGAGCGCGGGATGATAGAAACTTTGTGCACAGGGTCGGCACCCGGGGTCGCGGCCGCGACGAGGGCATGGCCCATCTCGTGATAGGCGACGCGCTTGCGCTCGTCCGGCTTGAGGAGTCGGCTCTTGCGTTCGGCACCCGCCACGATCCGCTCGACCGCTCGCGTGAAGTCGTCCATGCCGACGCTTTCCGCACCGCGCCTGGTGGCGAGAATCGCAGCCTCGTTGACGAGATTGGCGAGATCGGCGCCGGTGAAGCCGGGCGTGATGGCGGCTATCTCGGCGATTGAGACGCCAGGGTCCACCTGGATGGCGCGGACATGCACCTTCAGGATGGCCGTCCGCCCCGGGCGGTCCGGCCGGTCGAGCACGACCTGGCGGTCGAATCGCCCGGCCCGCAGCAGGGCGGGGTCGAGGATCTCGGGACGGTTGGTCGCCGCCAGCAGGACGATGCCGACACGCGGGTCGAAGCCGTCCAGTTCCGACAGGAGCTGGTTCAGCGTCTGCTCCTTCTCATCCGCCCCGCCATATCCGGCGAAGGCGCTGCGGGCGCGGCCCAGCGCGTCCAGTTCGTCGATGAAGATGATGCAGGGCGCCGCCTGGCGGGCCTGCTGGAACAGGTCGCGCACCCTTGCGGCGCCCACGCCGACGAACATCTCGACGAATTCCGAGCCGGAGATCGAGAAGAACGGCACGCCTGCTTCGCCGGCGACGGCGCGCGCCATCAGCGTCTTGCCGGTGCCGGGCGGGCCGACCAGCAGGATCCCCTTCGGGATCCGTGCGCCGAGCCGGCCGTAGCGTTCCTTGTCCTTGAGAAACGAGACGATCTCCTGGAGTTCGAGCTTTGCCTCGTCCACGCCGGCAACGTCGTCGAAGGTCACGCCTGTCTTGCGCTCCATGTAGACCTTCGCCTTGGATTTGCCGATGTTGATCAGACCGCCCATGCCCTGCCGGTCGGCGAAACCCCGGAACAGGAACATCCACAGTCCGAAAAAGATCAGGGCGGGCACGATCCAGGACAGGATCGCGGTCAGCCAGTTGCTGTCGCTGGCGCCGGTGACCCTGATGCCCTTTTCGGCGAAGGCTTCGGCGAGGGCGGGGTCGACGCGATAGGTGACGAAGCGGCTCTTGCCGTCCCGTGGCGACGTGAATTCCCCGCTGATGGTGGATTCGGTCACCGTGGCCGCGGCGATCTGGCCACCATCCACCATCTGCATCAGTTCGCTGTAGGGGACGACCGCGACGTCGCGATAGGCAAGCCATGCCTGGAAGATCAGTATGAGGACGAACGCCCCGATCAGATAGCCGATGTTCAGTCCGTGTTTGCGATCCATGCCTGCTCCGCGCTGCTACAGCACCGCCGCGAACATGATGATGGCGCCGACGTTCCATGGTGCGGGGCGGCTTCTTCTGTGTGGAACGAGCACGAGAGCCTCCTTTGCGAGGTCACGCATTCCTAGGGCGAGCCGCTTTGGTCGACATTGATCAGCGTCAATGGGCGGAAATTCGCACCGATGGCGTCGCGGCGCGGTCGAAGTTGACCCAGCGCAAGGAAGGGGGAGCGCGCGAGGGCCAATATGCACCTCATTCAAAAAGGAGGAACCAATGAAACGTTTCGTCTCCGCGCTTTGCGCGACCGCCATGATGCTCGCCGTGGCTGCTCCGGCCAACGCAGGTGTATTTCGGGCAGCTTCCCTTCCCGTAGGTTCCGACATCGTTCGGGTCCAGGGCATGGACTACTCGGGCGGAGGCTACAACCCGGACGATCATCGCCGATACGGCGACCGCGTCATTCGTCGCGGCGACTACCGCTACTGGCGCGGCTATCGCGGCAGCCGCCACCACCGTCCCGGCTACCAGCGCCACGGAGACTGGTGGTTTCCGGCCGGGGCCTTCATCGCCGGTGCGATCATCGGCGGCGCCATCATCCGGCAGCCGGGCGTACAGTACCGCTTGAGCAGCGCGCATGTGCGATGGTGCCACAGCCGGTACAAGTCCTACCGGGAATGGGACAATACGTTCCAGCCCTACCATGGTCCACGCCGGGCGTGCGTTTCGCCTTACTGAGCCGTCGACCGCGACGGTTCTGCCGCGCCGGCGCCCATGGGGGTGAAAACGCTGCGAGTGGCGACGCCGCGCGGTCAAGCCCGCGTCGGCGCGCCCACCTTGTCGCCCAGCCGCCCCCGGTGCCATTCGAGCGCCGAGCCAATGATCTCCTCCAGCCCGTATCGCGGGTTCCAATTCAGCACGTCCCTGGCCATGGAATTGTCGGCGACGAGAGCGGCCGCGTCTCCGTCCCTCCGCGCCCTGACCGCCACGGGAAATTCCCGCCCGCTCAGCCGCCTGACGGTCTCCACGAGTTGCCGGACCGTGGTGCCCCGGCCGGTTCCGAGGTTCAGGGCGAGGCTCGATCCGCCCTCGATCAGATGGCGGACCGCCCGGCTGTGGGCATCGGCCAGATCCATGACGTGGACGAAATCGCGCACACACGTGCCGTCCGGGGTATCGTAATCCTCGCCGTTGATGGAGAACCCGTCGCGCAGGCCGAACGCGGCCTCGATCGCGATGGGTACCGCATGGGTCTCAGGCTCGTGCCACTCGCCGATGCGGCCTTCGGGATCGGCGCCAGCGGCGTTGAAGTAGCGCAGCACGACGGATTTCATGTTCAGGTAGCGGCCGGCGTCCTTCAGCATCTCCTCGATCATGAGCTTGCTGCGGCCATAGGGATTGACCGGAACCTGCCGGTGCTCCTCCGACATCGGCACCGATTGCGGCTCGCCGTATGTCGCGCAGGTGGACGAGAAGACGAGCTTGTCGATGCCCGCCCTTTGTGCGGCACCGAGCAGAGAGATCGTGCCGGCGACGTTGTTCTCGTAGAAGCCGATCGGGTCGCGGGTCGATTCCCCGACCTCGATCGAAGCGGCGAAATGAACGATGACGTCCGGGGAATACCGGGCCAGCACCGAGGCCAGCCGGCCCGTGTCGCGGATGTCCCCTTCCTCGAAGGGACCCCATTTCACGAATTCCCGATGCCCGTTGCTCAAGTTGTCGTAAACGACCGGCTGGAAGCCTTTGTCATGCAGGTCCAGGCACGTGTGCGAGCCGATATAGCCCGCGCCCCCGACCACCAGTATGTTCTTCACGCGTGCGCCTCCCCGGCATTCGGCTGGATCCGTCCGATATTCCGGCGCCACCGCCCGGATATCCCTGGATCATGCCTCGCACTTCGACCCGGACGCGGAATACAGCTTGGGTGCATGCCTTGCAATCGGGCTCGGAACGGGCGCCGACGCCAGCATCTCCCGCGAGCGTCGGCAATCCTGTCGCCGTTTCCAACGACAAGTCCCCGAGCGTCGCGCCCGGAGTTCCTTGACAAGATGTGCGCCATATTGCTTACAGGGGCCCGAATTGGCGGAGATTCCATGAAGGATATCGTCGAAAACCGGTCGCATATCGGCCTCGGCACGAAGTTGCGCCTGGCGAGGCTAGCGGTCCAGGAAAACGGACTGCTGTGGACTCTGCAGATGGGGACCTACTATCTCGCCAGCGGTTTGGCGGAATCGGTCTATTCCGCCGCGGCGTCGCGCCGCACCGCCAAGAACCTTCCCGGCGTCAACAGCGCGCGGATGAACAAGCTGATCTGGGACAGCTGGGACTGGAACGCCAAGGGCGAAGAGTGGTCGATCTCGCCCGAGTGGAAGGATTCGGTGATCAGGACGCTGCTCCGGCCGAACGTTCCCGAACAGGGCGACGTCGTCGAGATCGGGCCGGGCGGCGGCCGCTGGACCGAGGAACTGATCGCCCGCTGCCGCAAGGTGACGGCGATCGACATTTCCGAGACCTGCGTCCGGGAGTGCCGGGAGCGCTTCAAGGGCGCGGCGAACGCCGAGTTCATCGTCGGCAGCGGTTCTGACCTCGCGCCGCTGGCGGCCGAATCGGTCGACGCGGTCTGGTCGTTCGACGTGTTCGTCCACATCAACAAGCCAGAGTTCAGGAACTACGCCAGGGAGTTCGCGCGGGTGCTGCGCCCCGGCGGCAAGGGCGTCCTCCAGCATGGCGCGGTGGGCGGCGAGAAGGGCGGATGGCGAAGCGACGTCACGACCTCCGACGTCGCCCGCTTCCTGACGGAGGCGGGTCTGGAGGTCGAAAGCCAGATTACCGACTGGCACGACGGCGGAATGGAGTTCAAATCTGGGCTCTACGGCGACGTCGTCACGACCTTCCGCAAGCCGAAATGACCGTTCTGCGGTCAGTCTGGGACGGGCATCCGGGCCTCCGCTTCCTGGTCGTGGGCGGTTCATGCGCGGTCCTCTATTTCGCGCTCTGCCTGACCCTGATCGAGGTCGGCAACCTTGGTCCGGCGCCGGCCAGCGCGATCACCTACTTCATTTGCTTCTGGATCAGCTACGGCGCACAGCGCGAGATTGCCTTCCGGTCCACGAGCAGCCATTCGGTGACGCTCGTGCGCTATGCGATCTGGCATCTCTTCGGCGCCACCGCGGTATCGCTCGGGACAGCCTATGCCAGCGAAGCATCCGATCTCTCGCCGGCCTTCGCGGCGGTCGTATCCACGGTTCTGTGCGGGATCGCCAGCTTCTTCATTTCGTCCCGCTGGGTCTTCCGGCAGGGCTAGGGACATGCGACGAACGGTCGGGGGATCACATGTCTGTTGTTGCTGATGCCGATATGCAGCCGAGCGCCGGTTCGCGGGCGGAGGCCATCGAACTGACGGTGCTGATGCCTTGCCTGAACGAGGCCGAGACGCTCGCAACATGCATCGACAAGGCGATGGCCTATCTGTCCAGGGCGAACATTGTCGGCGAGGTCCTCATCGCCGACAACGGAAGCACGGACGGCTCCATCGAGATCGCCGAGGCGCACGGCGCAAGGGTCGTCCACGTGCCGGTGCGCGGCTACGGCGCAGCGCTCAGACACGGGATCGAGAACGCCCGCGGCAAATTCGTCATCATGGGCGATTCAGACGACAGCTACGATTTCAGCCGTCTTGACCCGTTCGTCGAAAAGCTGCGCGAAGGCTATGACTTCGTCATCGGCAACCGGTTCAAGGGCGGTATCGCGACCGGCGCTATGCCGTTCCTGCACCGCTATCTCGGCAACCCGGTCCTCTCCTTCCTCGGCAGGCTCTTCTTCCGGTCCGACATCGGCGATTTCCATTGCGGGCTGCGCGGGTTCCGTCGGGAATCCATCAACGCGCTCGGCCTGAAGGCGCCCGGCATGGAATTCGCCAGCGAGATGGTGGTCCGCGCCTCCCTGGGCAAGCTCCGCATCGCCGAGGTGCCGACCACGCTTTCTCCCGACGGCAGGTCCCGGCCTCCGCATCTGCGCACCTGGACGGACGGCTGGCGGCATCTGCGCTACCTCTTGCTCAACAGCCCGAAATGGCTGTTCGTCTATCCGGGAGCGGCCATCCTCGCCTTCGGAGCGATCCTGACCGTCATTCTCCTCCAGGGACCGGTCCAGGTTCTCCCTGGCGTGGTCCTCGATACGCACAGCCTGATCGTCGGATGCATGGCCATGCTCGTGGGAGCGTCATGCCTCTCCTTCGGCGTCATCGCGCGATCCTATTCCGCGACGCGCGGCTTTCTGCCGGTCAACACCCGTCTCGCCCGGGTAAAGGCCTACGCCACGCTGGAGCGTACGCTCCTGTGCGCAGGCGCCCTTGCGCTCGCCGGCCTGAGCGGACTGGGCTATGCCGTCTGGCAATGGGCGGCTGCGGATTTCGGGGCGCTCGAGTACAACGGCATGGTGCGCATGTTGACCGTCTCCTGCACCCTGATCGCCCTTGGCCTGCAACTGGCGTTCGCGGCTTTCCTCGGTGCCCTGATCGACATCGAGACGTAGGGGATGGCGTCCGGCAAGCCGAACAGCCAGTACAACGTCGCGAAGCCCGACAGCCTCGCCATCCGCCTGGCGCATCGCCAGCGCGAGGTGATGTTCGAGCGCTGGCTCCGGACCTGCTCGGTCGGACCGCAGGACACGATCCTCGACGTCGGCGTCACCTCCGACACCACCTACAGTTCCTCCAACTACCTCGAGGCGTGGTATCCGCAGAAATCGAAGATCGTCGCCTGCGGCATCGACGACGCCTCGTTCCTTGAGGACATGTATCCCGGAATGACGTTCGTGAAGGCGAACGGGCTCGACCTTCCGTTCGAGGACGGATCCTTCGACGTGGTTCATTCCTCGGCCGTGCTGGAACATGTCGGCTCGTACGAGAACCAGATGCGGTTCGTCCGCGAATGCGCGCGCGTCTGCCGCCGGACCTTCTTCCTCACGACGCCCAATCGCTGGTTCCCCGTCGAGTTCCACACCTCGCTGCCGCTCGTCCACTGGCTGCCCAAGAGCATGTTCCGCGGCCTCCTGCGGCGAACGTCGCTCGGCTTCTTTGCGGACGAAGCCAACCTCAACCTCATGACCGGCCGGGAACTCGCCGGCATAGGCAAGTCGCTCGAGGGATGGTCGACGACCGTCGAGACGGTCTCGCTCGGCGGCCTCACCAGCAACATCGTGCTGGTCGGGACGAGATGCACCTGAGCGCTCGGGAAGCCATCGGGACGAAGCAGGCGATCGGGCTGCTCGTCTGCCTGTTGGCAGCCGTCGTCAACGTCGTCATCGCGACACACACGCCCATGACGCTGCTTGCGGACGCATTCGGCGACGACGCGACGTTCATCCGCGCGGCGAACACCCTGCTGTCCGGAAATTATCTCGGAGACTACAATTCCGCGACGCTGACAAAAGGCCCCGGCTATTCCATCTTCCTGGCGCTCGGCCACCTCACGGGCCTGGCTGCAAGCCTGACGATTGCGCTGTTTTTCCTCACGGCGCTCGCAGCCTTCAGCTACATGGTCGCGAGGACGTACGGGGCATTCCTCGCGGGAGCCCTGGTCTTCGTCCTTGGCGCGTTGCATCCCGTCTTGCCGATGGAACGCTTCGTGCGGGATTCGATCTATCCGGCGCAAGTGCTGCTGATGCTGGCCGCGTTCATGGCCGCGTTCTACGTCTTCCGGTACCGTCCCTTCCGCTTCGGCATTCTCGCGGGTCTCGCGCTGGGCTGGTTCTGGCTGACGCGCGAGGAGGGGCCGTGGGTGATCCCGGGTCTCGGCCTGCTCGCCTTCGGCGGGTTCGCGGTCGCCTGGCGCGACGGGCGCGGATTTCGACAGCCGGCCTACGCATCGCTGGCGATCGCCGGTGGCCTCCTGTTCTGCAATCTGGCCTATATCACCGCGAACTGGGCCGCCTACGGCTCCTTCGTCGGCAACGAGTTCAAGGAGAAGAACTTCAGCCGGGCCCTCTCCTTGCTTCAATCGGTGCGGGACGGAGACCAGATTCCCTACGTGCCGATATCGAAATCCACGCGCCGCGTCGTGTACGGTGTCAGCCCGACCTTCGCCTTGCTCGAGAAGGGCCTCGATCCGACGAATCGTCCGATCGCCGATCATGGCTGCCAGTTTTACAAGCAGACATGCGGAGACTACGCCGGCGGTTGGTTCATCTGGCACTTTCGCTCCGCGGCGGCGGACGTGGGAGCCTTCGAGTCCCCGGAAACCGCGAGCGTCTTCTTCGGAAAGATGGCCGACGAGATCGAGGCGGCATGCCGGGCGGACAGGCTGACATGCGAACCCGGCTTCCTGTCGCTGATGCCGCAGGTTCATCCAGAACAGGTTCGCATGCTCCCGACGAAGTTCCTTCACGCGTCGGGTTTCTTGATGGATCCCGCGCGCCTCATCCACGACCGGCCGTCAAGCGGCTCGCTCGATCTTCGGAACTTCGCGCTCGACGTCTTGAATTATCCGCGAATCCGATCGACCGCGGGCCCGGGCAGGACGTTGATCCTGCGGTTCTGGTGGACGCCCAAGGCCGAAGCGTGGCCCGCGTTCACCGTCATGGATGCCGCGGGATTTCCGGCCATCCAGACGCTCGAATACCAGGCCGCGGGAGGCAGACCGGCATCCGGTCCGGTCGGGCTCACGATTACGACGCGATGCGACGTGAAGTGCACCCTGCTAGTAGAACCGGGGCCGGGCCGGGAACGTCTGACGATTCCCCTCGCGGATGCGTTCGACGAGCCGAAAACGTACGCCACCGCCTATGGTCGGCTGCTGCTGAGCGTCAACGACACGCTTCCCGATGGACAAGAATCGACGATCGTCCCAAGGATACGCGGCATGATCGCCGCGGCATACGTGCCGCTTCTCTGGGTCCTCGTGCCGCTGGGAGTGGCTACGATGGCCGTCGCGGCACCGATGTCGCTCTTCAGGCGGGCACATCTCGAATGCGCGGTGCTGGCGGCGAGCCTCTGGGGCCTGGTGATCTGCCGGCTCGCGCTCATCGCGCTGATCGAGATCTCGGCCTTTCCCGCCATGAACAAGTACTATCTCGGGCCAGCCATCATACTCGTCATTCCCGCTGCGCTTTGTTCGATCTTCGCACTCTTCGTGATCCTGCGCTCACATGAGCGGTTTCCGCTGCGGAGGTATCTGGTCCGCGCCTGACACCCCCGTAGGGCGGTCCGGAAGGGCAGCGAATGTCGCGGCAATCATCTGCAGAAGGTCCCTTCGCGTCCTACCGTCGCTTCGTTCTCGATGGCCACGCGCCGACATTTGTCGTTGACGTCTGTCCGCTCGATGCGCATATAGTAAGTCTACTTATCAATTGAGCGGCGTGACGAGAGGCTGGCGATGCAGTTCCACCTGAATGGTTTCCGTCCGGGCGATCCGGAAGTATCCGATGCCGCGCCCGGTGGCGAAGACCCGGGCGCCGGCCTGCCGGAGGTGGTGGACGTGCTGATCGTCGGAAGCGGGCCGGCGGGCCTGACGCTCGCGGCGCAGCTTGCCGCTTTTCCCGAGATCACCACCCGCATCGTCGAGCGCAAGCCTGGGCCCATGGAGAAGGGGCAGGCCGACGGCATCTCGTGCCGGTCCATGGAAATGTTCAACGCCTTCGGATTCGCCGAAAAGGTGCTGAAGCAGGGCTACTGGGTGAACGAGACGACATTCTGGAAGCCGGACCCCCGCCGGCCGGACCGCATCACCCGGAACGGACGCATCCAGGACGTCGAGGACGGGCTATCCGAGATGCCGCACATCATCCTGAACCAGGCGCGTGTGCACGATATGTATCTCGAAATCATGCGCAACGCGCCGTCGCGGCTGGTGCCGGACTATGCGCTGCAGCTATTGGATCTGACGGTCGATCCCGCCGGCGGGGACCATCCGGTCACGGTCACCCTTGAGCGGCTCGATCCCGAGCGGCAGGGTGAGACGGTGACCCTGCGCGCGCGCTATGTCGTTGGCTGCGACGGCGCCCGCAGCGCGGTGCGCAACGCCATCGGGCGCGAGCTTCTCGGCGATTCGGCCAATCAGGCCTGGGGAGTCATGGACGTCCTTGCGGTGACCGACTTTCCCGACATACGCTGCAAGACGCTGATCCAGTCGGCCAGCGAAGGAAACATCATCATCATCCCCCGCGAGGGCGGCTATCTCGTGCGCCTCTACATCGAACTCGACAAGCTGGCGGCTGGTGAGCGGGTCGCCAACAGGAACATCACGCTGGACACGCTGATCGCGGCCGCCAGGCGAATCTTCCGGCCGTGGTCGATCGACGTGAAGGAGGTGGCGTGGTGGTCGGTCTACGAGATCGGCCAGCGCCTGACCGACAGGTTCGACGACGTCCCGCCGAACGAGGCCGCCACCCGCCAGCCGCGCGTCTTCATTGCCGGTGATGCCTGCCACACGCACAGTCCCAAGGCGGGCCAGGGAATGAACGTCTCCATGGGTGACGCCTTCAATCTCGGCTGGAAGCTCGTTTCCGTCCTGAAGGGCCGCTGTCGGCCAGAGATCCTGCACAGCTATTCCGCGGAACGGCACGCGGTGGCGAAGGATCTGATCGAATTCGACCGGGAGTGGTCGCGCATCATGAGCGAGCGGCCCGAGGAGACCGCGACCGATACCGCGGAGGAGCCCAAGTTCCAGCGCTACTTCATACAGCACGGCCGCTACACGGCGGGAATGTCCGTCAGATACACGCCGTCGGTACTGACCGGCGCGGCGACATTTCAGTCGCTCGCCGTGGGGTTCGAGATCGGCACCCGCTTCCACTCCGTCCCGGTGATACGGCTGGCGGACGCCAGGCCGATGGAACTGGGCCACACGGTGGCGGCCGACGCGCGCTGGCGCGTGTTCGCCTTCTGCCCCGACGAAAACCCGGCGGAGGATGGCTCGATGATCCAGCGCCTCTGCCGGTTTCTCGCCGAGGACCCCGGCTCTCCGGTGCAAAAGTACACTCCGCCGGGAGCCGACGTCGATTCCGTCATCGACGTACGGGCAGTGTTTCAGCAGGGCCACCGGGACCTGGCGCTCGAGCGCCTGCCGGATGTCCTCAAGCCGCGCAAGGGCCGGCTCGGCCTCGTCGACTACGAAAAGGTGTTCTGCCCAGATCTCAAGGGCGGGCGCGACATCTTCGACCTTCGCGGGATCGACCGGCGCCGGGGCTGCCTCGTGATCGTCCGGTCCGATCAGTATGTCGCGCACGTCCTGCCGCTCGACGCCCACGACGAACTCGCGCGGTTTTTCGACGGCTTTATGCTGCCGGCTTTCGCCGGACGCGAAGCGCGTTCGATCCCGGCAATGGCGGAGTGAGGGCTCGCCATTTCCAGACCGCCCAACGTCACGCCGGCAAGAGGCGGAAAACGCAGGGAAGGTTTCTTCCGGGCGCGACGGCGCGGCCATGTCCCGCTTGCGAGTCTCTTCTGGCGCGACATGGTGTTCGTCGGCAGCGCGATCAATGCGGTTGCGCTGATTGCGGCCTTCGCGGCGCTCGAAGGCGGCGCCGCGGCATGGATCGTGATGGCGGTGTACCTGTCGCCGCTTCCCTACAACCTCTTCCTGTTCGCAGCCGTGTGGCGAACGGCGCCGCGGGAACCGGAGCCCTGGTGCTCGGCTGCGCGGTTTGCGGCGCTCGCCTGGCTGGCGCTGGCCGTCCTGCTCTGAGCCGGTCTCAGGCAGCCGGCGCGAACTTCAGCGCGACGCCGTTGATGCAGTAGCGCTGGTGGGTCGGCGGCGGGCCGTCGGGAAAGACGTGACCGAGATGGCTGCCGCAGGTGGCGCAGTGGCATTCCGTGCGCACCATGCCGTGGCTGCGGTCCACGGTCGTCTCCACTGAGCCGGGAACAGGATCGTTGAAGCTCGGCCAGCCGGTGCCGCTCTCGAACTTCAGCTTGGATTCGAACAGGGGGCTGTCGCAGCCGACGCACTTGAAGGTACCGGCCCGCTTTTCATGGAGCAGGGCGCAGCTTCCCGGCCGCTCGGTGCCGTGCTGGCGCATGATGTAATACTGCTCGGGCGTCAGCCGCTCGCGCCACTCGGCGTCGGTGCGGGTGACGGGATAGGTGTGGGTGTCCATGGGAGTTTTCCGTTGATGCACGCAACCAATGTAGTGCGCCGGGATCGGCTTGTCGAAGGGCAGCCGGCAATGACAGGCGATCCCGAATGACGCGTGCAGTCAATGCTTCCGCGACAATTCCCGCGTCGCCCCTTCGATTCCCGACAGCGTCAACGGGTACATGCGCTCCGAAAAGATCTCGCGGATCATGCCGATCGAGTGCGTGTAGTCCCAGTGCTTGCGCTGGACCGGATTGATCCAGACCGCGTTCGGCCACTGGTTGATCACCCGCTGGAGCCAGGCGATGCCCGCCTCCGCGTTCCAGTGCTCCACCGACCCGCCGGCATAGGCGATCTCGTAGGGGCTCATCGAGGCGTCGCCGACGAAGATCACCTTGTAGTCGTGGCCGTACTTGTGCAGCACGTCGAAGGTCGGGATCACTTCCGTATGCCGGCGCCGGTTGTCCTTCCACACGCCCTCGTAGAGGCAGTTGTGGAAGTAGAAATACTCCATGTGCTTGAACTCGCCGCGGACGGCGGAAAAGAGCTCCTCCACAACCTTGATGTGGTCGTCCATCGAGCCGCCGACGTCGAAGAACATCAGCAGCTTCACCGCGTTTCGTCGCTCCGGCCGCGTCTTCACGTCGAGATAGCCGTGCTCGGCGGTGGCGTGGATGGTGCCGGGAATGTCGAGTTCCTCGTCGGCGCCCTCGCGCACCCAGCGGCGGAGACGCTTGAGCGCCACCTTGATGTTACGCGTCCCGAGTTCGACGCTGTCGTCGAAGTTCCTGAACTCGCGCTTGTCCCACACCTTCACCGCGCGGCGGTGGCGGCTCTCGTGCTGGCCGATCCGCACGCCCTCGGGATTGTAGCCATATGCGCCGAAGGGCGAGGTGCCGGCCGTGCCGATCCATTTCGAGCCGCCCTGGTGGCGGCCCTTCTGCTCCTCCAGCCGCTTCTTCAGGGTCTCCATCAGCTTCTCGAAGCCGCCGAGCGCCTCGACCAGCTTCTTCTCCTCCTCGGAAAGATGCTTTTCGGCCAGTCGCCGCAGCCATTCCTCGGGCAGGTTCGCGACGTCGACCGCGCCTTCCCCCGACACCGCCTCGACGCCCTTGAAGACGTGGGAAAAGACCTGGTCGAAGCGGTCGATGTGCCGCTCGTCCTTCACCAGCGCCGCGCGGGCCAGATAGTAGAACCCCTCCACGTCGTAGTCGACGAGATGGGCCTCCATGCCTTCCAGCAGCGTCAGATACTCGCGCAGCGACACCGGGACGCGGGCGGCTTTGAGTTCGAGGAAGAAGGGAATGAACATGGCGTTTGTTTTGAGCAGGCCCGGCGGGAATTGCAAGCGTGGACCGACTGCTAGCAAAATGATAGCATTCTTTCCGATGAGATGGGAGTGCCCGGAATGGCCAGCCTGCACGTCAGGAACGTCGACGAGGAGATCGTCCGCAAGCTCAAGGAACGCGCCGAGCGCAACGGCCGGTCGGCGGAGGCGGAGCACCGGGCGATCCTGAACGCGGCGCTGGTCTGGGATGCCGCTCCGGAAACGGACGTTGCGGAGTGGAAGCGCCGGGCAGCCGATTTCCGGGCAGGCCTCGAAGGGCGCGTGCTCACACCCTCGGAAGTGCTGCTACACGAATCGCGGGACGAGCGTTGACCTCACCCATCCTCGTCGTGGATGCCAGCGTAGCGATCAAATGGGTCGTACCGGAAGTCGGTTCAGACGCCGCGGAAGCGTTGGTAGGTGCCTATCGGCTGATCGCGCCGCAACTCATCTATGCCGAATGCGCCAACATTCTGTGGAAGATGACCCGCCGTGGGGAATTGTCGGGCGTGGAAATGATGAAGGCCAGCACTCTCGTCGATGATTTTGCCATCCACACGGTATCGATGCGCGAACTCGTCCCGCTCGCGCTCGACGCATCCGTCCGGATCGATCATGCAGCCTACGATTGCTTCTATCTTGCCTTGGCGTTTCTGCAGGAATGTCCGATGGTCACCGCAGACTCGCGTTTAGTCCGAAGGCTCCGATCGCGGCGGGACGCATGGGCCGACCTCGTCGTCGAGCTTGCAGACATCCCGCCGGCGTCGGACCGGCCATAGAAACAGGACGGCTCTGCGACAGGGCCATTGCACCCCTCACCCCCACGCCACCCGCATCCCGGTTATCCCGCGTATCCCGGTATGCCCCTTCGCGATCGGCGGGTCGCCCGCGAGCCTCAGCCCCGGCAGCCGCTGCGACAGAGCGATCAGCGCTTCCTCCATCTCCGCACGCGCCAGTGCCTCGCCGACGCAGCGGTGCGCGCCGTGCCCGAAGCTCAGCGACCAGCGCGGATGGTCCCGTCTCTCGATGTCGAAGACGTCCGGTTCGGCGAAGACGGTCTCGTCTCGCTGGCCGGACAGGATGGACAGGTTCACCACCGTCCCAGGCTTCAGAGCCACGCCATCGATCTCGACCGGTGCCGTCACGACGCGGCCGATCGCGCCGACGGGCGGCTCGAAACGCAGGCCCTCCAGGACAGCGCCGGGCACGAGCGCAGGATCGCTCCCTAGCGCCTCCCACTGCGGCCGCCTCTGCAACAGCTGCGAGACGGTGGAGGTAAGTCCGAAACGCGTCGTGTCGCTGCCGCCGATGATGACGCTGACGATCTGCATCAGCGTCTCGATGGGCGAAAGCGCTCCGTCCTCGTCCACCCGTGCCAGGTAGGAGGACAGGAAATCCTCGCGCGGCTCCTGCCGCCGCGCTTCGAGCAACTCCTCCACATAACCCATCAGTTGCGCTGCCGCGGCCTCGATCGCGGGAAAATCCTCGTCACGGAAGCCGCCGAGCCCGCGGGTCATGGTGTAGACCTTGGCGGCGAACTCCGGCGCCTGCTGGCGCGGGATGCCGAGAATGTCGGCGATCAGCCGCGCGGGAAGCGGCGAGGCGAGCGCGGCGAGGAAATCGGCCTCGCCGTCCGTCTCGATCTCGTCCAGCATCTCGCAAACCAGCGCGCGGATGTGCGGCCTCAGATCCTGGATCAGCCTGAACGCGAAGGCGCGCGAGAGCGGCGCGCGGCGCCTGGCATGCGCGGGTGCGTTGGAAAGCAGCAGACTGTTGGCGTAGAAATCGAAGAGCGATCCCTCGGTGATGCCGCGGAAAGCAAGCGCCTCGGTCTCCAGTTGGCGGGTATGCGTGTCGGTCATCAGCGCCATGATGTCGGCGTAGCGCACGACCGTCGGAAACCCGCCGCCGATCTCCAGCACGCCGCTGACCGGGCGGTACCTGGCATAGCCCGCATGCGGGTCGGGCCGGAACGCGTCCGGATCGACCTTCGTCGGCCTCTTGCGCGCGGCCGTCGTGGTCATGTCGAAATCCTCCCATCGGTCCGCGCCACGCCTCTCGGGCGACGCGATGCCGGCCATCTACGACAGATCGTACTCGATGAACCCTGTCCGCCGCGCCACACGGTCGTAAAGTTTTCGCGCGGTGGCGTTGGTCTCGTGCGTCATCCAGTAGACGTTGGTGACGCCGACCGCGTTTGCCTCGCGCTTCACCTCCTCGATCAGCACCCGGCCGAGCCCCGTGCCGCGCAGGTCAGGCTCGACATAGAGGTCCTGCAAATAGCAGTTGTTCGCCGGCGACCAGCAGGTGCGATGGAAGAGATAGTGCACCAGCCCGACGGGTTGCGTCTTCACCACCGCCAGCATGCATTTCGGCTCGAACTCGCCGCCGGAATGGATGCGCTCCCAGGTGGTACGGTAGACCTCCTCCGGTACCTTCGTCTCGTAGAAATCCAGATAGGCCGTCCACAGCCGCCGCCAGTCGCCCTCGTCCTTTCGCGTCGGCACCCTCAGCTCCATGCCTTCCACGGCGTATTCCTCCTATCGACCGATGCCTCAGCCTCCGAACGATGCCAGCGCCGCTTCGGCCACCTCGTCGCCCCATTCCTGCACGAAATGCCCGGCATCCTTCAGCACCAGCGGCTCCGGACAGTTCCGGATCACCTTGCGCATCGCTTCCATCACGGGAATTCCGAGCACCGGATCCTGCGCGCCGATCGCCATGAAGCTCCTGCCGGTCCATTCCTCGCGCCAGAACCGCGCCGCCTTCCGCGATGTATCCGCGCCTTCCATGCCGGGATCGGTCATGACCATGGCCGGGAACCGCCGTACGCCTGCCTTGTAGGTCACGTCCGGGAACGGCGCGTCGTAGGCGGCCGTCTCGGCCTCCGTCAGGTGCGGACACGACCGCTTCATCAGCTTGCCCACGGCGAGATCGGGATTGGCCGCGACATAGGCGCGCCACTGGACGAAGCCCTCGCTCGGCGCAGCACCCGTGGCAAGGGCGGTGTTCATGACGATCAACCTGGTAAAGCGCTCCGGCATTTCCATCGGCAGCGTCAGGCCGAGCAGGCCGCCCCAGTCCTGCACGACCAGCGTGATGTCTTTCAGGTCCAGCCGCTCGATGAACGCGAGCAGCATGCGCCGGTGGAAATGGAAGCCGTAGGTTTCGTCCTCCTCCGGCTTGTCGGAACGGCCGAAGCCGGCGAAATCGGGCGCCACCACGCGCCCGCCGGCGGCGGTGAAGACCGGGATCATCCTGCGGTAGAGATAGCACCAGGTCGGCTCGCCGTGCAGGCACAGATAGGTGTGCCGGGCATCGCGCGGGCCTTCGTCGAGATAGTGGATGCGCAGGCCGGGGATGTCGGTCAGCCCTTCCGCATAATGCGGCGCGAAGGGAAAGCCGGGCAGGTTCTCGAACCGCTCCTCCGGCGTCCTGAGAATAGTCATGCCGTCTCCTCCTCCGGGTTCGCGGCCCTATCGCCGCACGTGGCCTCGGTCCCGGCTCACCCCTGCCGTCGCGCCATGAATGCCAGCCGCTCGAACAGGTGCACGTCCTGCTCGTTCTTCAACAACGCGCCATGCAGCCTCGGCAGCGCGTTCTTGGCGTCGCCGCGCAGGTCGGCCGGGTCGACGTCGTCGGAAACCAGCAGGCGTATCCAGTCCAGCGCCTCCGAGGTCGACGGCTTCTTCTTCAGCCCGGGCACCTCGCGCACCTCGTAGAACTGCGTGAGCGCCGCGCGCACCAGGTTCTGCTTGATTCCGGGATAATGCACGTCGACGATCCGCTGCAGCGTCTCCATCTCGGGGAAGCGGATGTAGTGGAAGAAGCAGCGGCGCAGGAAGGCGTCCGGCAATTCCTTCTCGTTGTTGGAGGTGATGATGACGATCGGCCGCTGCCGGGCCTTCACCGTCTCGCCGGTCTCGTAGACGTAGAACTCCATGCGGTCGAGTTCCTGCAACAGGTCGTTCGGAAACTCGATGTCGGCCTTGTCGATCTCGTCGATCAGAAGCACCACCTTGCGGTCGGCGCCGAAGGCCTCCCACAGCTTGCCGCGCTTGATGTAGTTCCTGATGTCGTTGAAGCGTTCGTCGCCGAGCTGGCTGTCGCGCAGCCGCGACACGGCGTCGTATTCGTAGAGGCCCTGCTGCGCCTTGGTGGTGGATTTGACGTGCCACTCGATCAGGTCGAGGTCCAGCGCGGCGGCGACCTGCCGGGCGAGTTCGGTCTTGCCCGTCCCCGGCTCGCCCTTCACCAGCAGCGGCCGCTCCAGCGCGATCGCCGCGTTCACCGCCACCATCAGATCCCTGTCGGCGATATAGGCCGACGTGCCTTCGAAACTCATGCGCAGATTTCCCGGATGATTGTTCAAACTTGTCGCGAACCCTAGGGAGTGCACACGGCAGGCGCAAGCCGCGAGTGGCTCACCGGCTGCCGAAGATGGCCGAGCCGACCCGCACGCTGGTTGCCCCGAAGGCAATCGCGGTCTCGAAGTCGCCGGACATGCCCATCGAGAGTTTTTCCACCCCCGCCTCGCGCGCCAGCTTCTCGAGCAGCGCGAAGTGCGGCCCGGGGTTCTCCTCTAGGGGCGGGATCGCCATCAGCCCCTCGATAGCGAGCCGATGCACGTCCCGGCAGCGCGCGACGAAGGCGACCGCCTCGCGCGGGTCGATCCCTGCCTTCTGCTCCTCGAGCCCGGTGTTCACCTGTATGTAGAGCTGGGGAAACTTGTCCTGTTTGCGCATTTCCTTCGCCAGTTCGGCGGCGATCTTTTCTCGGTCGACGGTTTCGATGACGTCGAACAGAGCCACGGCTTCCCTGGCCTTGTTGGATTGCAGCGGTCCGATCAGGTGCAGTTCGATGTCAGGAAACGCTTCGATCAGTGCCGGCCACTTGCCCTGCGCCTCCTGGACACGGTTCTCGCCGAAGACCCGCTGGCCGGCCTCGATCACCGGCCGGATCGCCTCGGCGTCGAACGTCTTGGAGACGGCCACGAGCGTCACCGCGCCCGGCTCGCGTCCGGCCTCTTTCGCGGCACTCGCGATGCGGCGTCTGACCTCCCCGAGCCTGTCGACCGCGCTTTCCATCCGTTCTCTCCGACTGCAATTCGATCCGCCGGTGCGTCGCCTCGGAGTTGACGCTCCCGGCAATCCGTGGTGAAGGTCCGCCCGGCATTTTCCGGCACCTTATCGAGCGAATTCACGGTCATGGCAACCGAACGATACAATCCCCGCGTGGCGGAGCCGCGCTGGCGGAAGGCCTGGGACGAGGCCGGGCTCTTCCGGACCAGGAACGACGATCCGGGTCCGAAGTACTACGTGCTGGAGATGTTCCCCTATCCGTCCGGGCGCATCCACATGGGCCACGTGCGCAACTACACGATGGGCGACGTGGTGGCGCGCTACAAGCGAGCCATGGGCTGCAACGTGCTGCACCCGATGGGCTGGGACGCCTTCGGGCTGCCGGCCGAGAACGCGGCGCGCGACAACAAGGTCAATCCGCGCGACTGGACCTATGCCAACATCGAGACGATGAAGGGCCAGCTGAAGACCATGGGCCTGTCGCTCGACTGGGACCGCGAATTCGCGACCTGCGATCCGAGCTACTACCGGCACCAGCAGAAGATGTTCCTCGACTTCTGGAAGGCCGGCCTGGTGGAGCGCAAGTCGGCCAAGGTCAACTGGGACCCGGTCGACATGACGGTGCTCGCCAACGAGCAGGTGATCGACGGGCGCGGCTGGCGCTCCGGCGCGCCGGTCGAGCAGCGCGACCTGACGCAGTGGTTCTTCAGGATCACGAAGATGAGCCAGGACCTGCTCGACAGCCTGGACACGCTCGACCGCTGGCCGGACAAGGTCAAGCTGATGCAGGCGAACTGGATCGGCCGCTCCGAAGGCCTCCTGATCCGCTGGCCGCTGGCGAAGGACACCGCGCCTCAAGGCGAGACCGAACTCGAGGTCTACACGACCCGGCCCGACACGATCTTCGGCGCCTCCTTCATGGCGGTGGCGGCCGACCATCCGCTGGCGCGGAAGGCGGCAGAAGGAAATCCCGAACTCGCCGCCTTCATCGACGAGATCCGCCACATGGGCACCTCGGCGGCGGCGCTCGAAACGGCGGAGAAGAAGGGCTTCGACACCGGCGTCCGCGTCGTCCATCCCTTCGACGAGAGTTGGACGCTGCCGGTCTACGTGGCGAACTTCGTCCTGATGGAATACGGCACGGGCGCCATCTTCGGCTGCCCGTCGGGCGACCAGCGCGACCTCGACTTCGCCAACCGCTACGGCCTGCCGGTCGTGCCGGTGGTGATGCCGGAGGACGCCGACCAGGCGAGTTTCCAGATCATCGACGAGGCCTATGTCGACGACGGCGTAATGATCAATTCGCGCTTCCTCGACGGCATGAAGCCCAGGCAGGCCTTCGACGAGGTGGCCTCTCGTCTGGAGAAGGCGACGATCGGAAACCGTTCGATGGCGGAGCGAAAGGTGCAGTTCCGCCTGCGCGACTGGCTGATCTCGCGCCAGCGCTACTGGGGCTGTCCGATCCCGGTGATCCACTGCGACGAATGCGGTTCGCTGCCGGTCTCCGACGACCAGCTTCCGGTCGAACTGCCGGGCGACGTCACCTTCGACCGTCCCGGCAATCCTCTCGACCATCATCCGGCGTGGAAGCATGTCGCCTGTCCGCAATGCGGCGGCGAGGCGCGGCGCGATACCGACACGATGGACACCTTCGTGGACTCGTCCTGGTATTTCGCGCGCTTCACCGATCCGTGGAACGAGGCGGCGCCCACGACGCTGGAATATGTCGACGGGCCGAACGGCTGGCTGCCGGTCAACCAGTACATCGGCGGCATCGAACACGCGATCCTGCATTTGCTGTATTCGCGCTTCTTCGCCCGCGCCATGAAGGCGACGGGACACCTGAACACGGTCGAGGAGCCCTTCGAAGGCCTGTTCACGCAGGGCATGGTCGTCCACGAGACCTACCGGCGCGGGTCCGGTGCGAACGGCAGCTACGTCACCCCGGCCGAGGTGAAGGTCGAGGAGACCGACGGCCAGCGCCGCGCCGTTCTGATGGCGACCGGCGAGGAACTCGTCATCGGCCCGATCGAGAAGATGTCGAAGTCGAAGAAGAACGTGGTCGACCCCGACGACATCATCGCGAGCTATGGCGCCGACACCGCGCGCTGGTTCATGCTGTCCGATTCCCCGCCCGACCGCGACGTGATCTGGACCGAGGCGGGCGTCGAAGGTGCGCATCGCTTCGTCCAGCGCGTCTGGCGTCTCGTCTCGGAAGCCGCTCCCCTCCTGAAGGACGTGATCCCGGCGGCGGGAACCGAGGCGGATGCGCTCGAGGTGTCGCGCGCCGCCCACAGGACGGTCAAGGCGGTCAGCGAGGAGATCGAGCGGCTGGGTTTCAACAAGGCGGTCGCCCGCATCTACGAACTGGTCAATGCGCTCTCCCCGCAACTCGCCAGGGCCGGCGAACCCGGCGCGGCGACGAAGGGTGCACTGCGCCAGGCGGTGGAAATGCTCGTCCTGATGATCTCGCCGATGATGCCGCATCTGGCTGAGGAATGCTGGGCGGCGATCGGCGGCAGGGGAATGGCAGCCGAGCAGGGCTGGCCTGCATACGACCCCTCGCTCGTCGTCGACGACGAAATCGTTCTTCCCGTCCAGATCAACGGCAAGAAGCGCGGTGATTTGACAATTGCCCGCGACGCGGATCAAGCTGCCATCGAATCGGCGGTGCTCGAGCTCGATGTCGTCCGCAAGGCGCTCGAAGGGCGGTCTCCGCGCAAGGTGATCGTCGTGCCGCAGAGGATCGTCAATGTCGTGGTCTGACCGGTTTCACAGACGCCCTTTCTGGTTTCCCCGAGCGGCGGCTATGGCGGCCCTGGGAGGCGTGGCGCTTCTTTCGGCCGCTTGCACGGTGCAGCCGCTCTACGGCAACGTCTCCTCCGTGACACCGGGAATGCCCGACTCGCGCCTCGCTTCGATCTACATTGCGGAGGTCGACACCCGCGAGGCCCAGGAGGTGCGGAACAATCTGATCTTCCTCCTGAACGGGGGTGCCGGCCAGCCGGAAAATCCCCGCTATCGCATGAACCTGAAGATAGAGAGGAAATCAGCCGCCACGGTGACGATCCAGTCGGTCTCCGGCGACAACGAGCCGACGGCCGGATCCGTCCGGCTCGTCGGTCGCTACGTCCTGAAGGACACCGAGACTGACAAGACCGCCGCCCGGGGGGAGCGGAGCGCGAGCGCGTTCTTCGACCGGCCGCCGCAGCTTTTCGCCGAGGATCGGGCGCAGCGCGACGCGGTCAACCGCGCGGCTC
Source organism: Aquibium pacificum (assembly GCF_040839445.1). Lineage (NCBI taxonomy): Bacteria > Pseudomonadati > Pseudomonadota > Alphaproteobacteria > Hyphomicrobiales > Phyllobacteriaceae > Aquibium > Aquibium pacificum. The sequence goes on from NZ_JBDPGJ010000002.1 coordinate 589,552, forward strand.
GCGAACTGGCGGAGTTCATCCGTCTGGACGTCATGATGGAGCTGAAGCGGATACAGGCGCAATAGCCTTCGGGAACCCGTCAAGGCCTGGAAAGTTAGAGGCCCGACGTCATTCTTGCGTCATAGTATTCGGCCAGACAGGGGCCGATCGGAGTCGATGACCATGGACCTGCAGACGTCGCCATCCTCCATTGCGAGGCTGTTGGGTGGGCGGGCCTTCTACGGGAGCGCAATCGACAGCGATTCCCACATCATCGACCAGCTCATCCACGAACGGTCCCTGAAGATCTCCCGCCATCCGCTCTGGCCGCTGATGCGGCCGGTGCTCCTGCGCATGTTCCATTATGACGAAGCCGTGCGCATGGCCGACGCCATCGCGCCGCTGAACGGCTGGGACGCGCTTCAGCACCTGAGTTCGCTGCTGTCGCTCGACATCAAGGTATCCGGTCTGGAGAACCTGCCGCCCACGGGCGGTTTCATTCTGGCGCCCAACCACCCCACCGGCATCGCCGACGGAATCGCCGTCTTCGACATACTGAAGGACCGGCGTCGCGACCTGACGATCTTCGCCAACCGCGACGCGCTGCGCGTGGCCGCCGGCTTCCGCGACCTCATCATTCCGGTCGAATGGCGCCCCGGCGAGAAATCGCATTCCAAGAGCCGCGACACCTTGGAGATGACGGCGCGTGCCTTTTCGCAGGAGCGCGCGGTCGTGCTCTTCCCGTCCGGCCGCATCGCATTCTGGAACGAAGGCAGCCTCACCGAACGTCCCTGGCAGACATCGGCGGTCGCGCTCGCCCGCCGCTACGGCGTGCCGATCGTGCCAGCGCATATCTCCGCCCGCAATTCGGGGCTGTTCTACTTCCTGGCCAAGCACTCGACCGAATTGCGCGACATGACGCTGTTCCACGAGCTTCTGAACAAGAAGCGCTTCAGCTTTTCGATCACCGTCGGCAGGCCGATCGAGGCGGCACGGCTGGCCGGCGATCCGGTCGACATTACAGCCATGCTGCAGAAGCACACGGTCGAGACGCTGAAGGCAGACCCGCGGGCGGAGTTCGTGCCCGCTGCCACGACGTCCGTCTGACGTCCGTGGGTCAGGAGATTTCGGCAGTCAATCCGGCAAGCGGCAATCCGCCCGTCACCCTTGTCGACCATGCCTGTCCGGCGACCACAGGGAAGGCCCGCGTCAGGGTTCCGGTCGTTATGATCTCCCCGGCCCTGAGCCCCGGATTGTGCGCGTCGCGGTCGAGCACTTTCGCCAGATGCATCAGCGCCTGGACCGGTCCGTCGAGTACGTTCGAGCCGGTACCGGTATCCATCACCGCGCCGTCGCAGGACAGTTCCAGTTCCACAGCGGCGAGCTTTGCGGCCAGTCCCGACCTCTGGCCCGGTTGGAGCGCGTGTCTGGGTCCGATGTGAAGCCCTCCATGCAGGCCGCCGTCGGCGATGCAGTCGGAGGCGGCGAAGCGCCAGCCGGGAAAGATCGACTGCACGATCTCGAAGCCGTGCGCGACCCAGTCCACCGATGCCTCGATCTCCTCCAGGCTCATACCGGCCGACAGATCGCGCCCGATGCCGAGCACGATCTCCGGCTCGATGCGCGGTTCGGGCAGATGTGAGGCGCGGATGACGCCGCCGGGCGCCATCTCATGGAAGGTCGTGTCGTAGACGTCGCCCCAGATCGGCTCGAACACCGCGTATTCGGCCCAGATGTTGCGGTTGGTGAAGCCGATCTTGCGGCCGATCGGTTTTTCGCCGCGCGCGGTGCGAAGCCTGCGCAGTTCCGCCGTCACGGCATAGGCGAAACCGTTGTCGAAGCCGTCGACCCGCCCCGAGAACCGTTCGACCTGGCGGCCGCCGTCCAGCGCGGCCAGAACCTGTGCCGCGAAGTCCCCGGCGTCCGGCATGGCGCCTCAGCCGATCTTCTGGCCCGTCTTGGCCCAGTCGGCCAGGAAGGCCTCCAGGCCCTTGTCGGTGAGCGGATGCTTGACCAGCGCCTTGAGCGTCGCCGGCGGGGCCGTCACCACGTCCGAGCCGATCATGGCCGCCTGCTTCACGTGGTTCACGGTCCGCGCCGACGCCGCGAGGATCTCGGTGGGGAAATCGTAATTGTCGTAGATCGTGCGGATCTCGGCGATCAATTCCATGCCGTCCAGGCCGATATCGTCGAGCCGGCCGATGAAGGGCGATATGAAGCTCGCGCCGGCCTTGGCGGCGAGCAGCGCCTGATTGGCCGAGAAGCACAGCGTCACGTTGACCATGCGCCCGTCCGAGCGGATCGCCTTGCAGGCGCGCAGGCCGTCCAGTGTCAGCGGCACCTTGATGCAGACGTTGTCGGCGATCTTCGAAAGAATGTTCGCCTCCCGCATCATCTCGTCGTACTCGGTGGCGACCACCTCGGCAGAGACCGGGCCGGCGACGATGGAGCAGATTTCCTTCGTCACCTCGGCGATCGAGCCGCCGGACTTGAGGATCAGCGAGGGGTTCGTCGTGACGCCGTCGAGAAGGCCGAGATCGTTCAGTTCCCGGATTTCCTTCACGTCGGCGGTGTCGGCGAAGAATTTCATGACCGTCTCCTTGGGCATACGGGTCCGGCGGCGGATAGCCGCTCTTGTCGGCCTTTGCTCTAGACGAAACTCGGGGCAAGGTCACGCGCAATGAAACCAGATTCGCAGCCCCCCAGGGTCGTTCCCGTGCTTGTGCCGATGCCGGCCGACCGGCCCTATTCCTATTCCGTAGCGGCCGGCATGCAGGTGGGACCGGGCTCCATCGTCCGCGTGCCGCTCGGGCCGCGGCAGGTTGCCGGTATCGTGTGGGACGGCGACGGCGGCAGCGTCGATCCGAAGAAGCTGAGGCCCATCGAGCAGGTCTTCGACTGCCCGCGCGTGACGGACGAGATGCGCCGTTTCGTCGACTGGATCGCCGATTACACGCTCTCGCCTCCCGGCCTGGTGGCCCGCATGCTGCTGCGCGCGCCGGCGGCCTTCGATCCTGAGCCCTGGATAGAGGCGATCGAACGCACGGACGCCGCGCCGGATCGCATGACGGCGGCGCGCGGCCGCGTGCTCGAAACCGCCGATTCCGGCCTCGCCTGGACGCGCTCGGGGCTCGCCCATGCCGCCGGCGTTTCGTCGACAGTCATCGACGGCCTGAAGGCGCAGGGCGTCTTCCGCGACGTGATGCTGCCGCCGCGCCCGATCGTGGCCGCGCCCGATCCGTCCTACGCAACGCCGCAGCTCATGCCGGATCAGGAGAGCACCGCCGCGACCCTGACGGAGAAAGTGTCGGCCGGGACTTTCTCCGTCACGCTGATCGACGGCGTGACCGGCTCCGGTAAGACCGAGGTCTACTTCGAGGCCATCGCCGCGGCGCTGATGAAGGGTCGGCAGGTGCTGATCCTGCTGCCCGAGATCGCGCTGACCCATGCCTTCCTCGAACGCTTCCAGGACCGCTTCGGCACCAAGCCCGCCGAATGGCATTCCGACCTGCCGCCGCGCATGCGCGAAAAGGTCTGGCGGCAGGTGGCGGAGGGCCAGGTGCGGGTCGTCGCCGGTGCCCGCTCGGCACTCTTTCTGCCGTTCTGCGAACTCGGTCTCGTCGTCGTCGACGAGGAACACGACCCCGCCTACAAGCAGGAGGATCGCGTCTACTACAACGCCCGCGACATGGCGGTGGTGCGCGGCCACATCGGCGGGTTTCCGGTCGTGCTCGCCTCGGCCACGCCGTCGCTCGAAAGCCGCGTCAACGCGCTGTCGGGCCGCTATGCCCGCGTTGCCCTGCCCGCCCGCTTCGCCGAGGCCGCGCTGCCGGACCTGAAGGCGATCGACATGCGCCGCTCGCCGCCCGCGCGCGGCGGCTTCCTGTCGCCCATCCTGCTCGACGAGACGAGGCGAACGCTGGAGCGCGGCGAACAGGCGCTGTTCTTCCTCAATCGGCGCGGCTACGCGCCCCTCACGCTCTGCCGTGTCTGCGGCCACCGCTTCCAGTGTCCCGACTGCTCGAGCTGGCTGGTCGAGCACCGTTTTCGTGGCCAGCTCGTCTGCCACCATTGCGGCCACAACGAGCCGCGCCCGGAAGCCTGTCCCGAATGCGGCACGCTCGACCATCTCGTCGCCTGCGGTCCGGGCGTGGAGCGCATCGCGGAGGAGGCCGTCGGCCATTTTCCTGACGCGCGCATCATCGTGCTCTCGTCCGACATGCTGGGCGGGGTGCGCCGTCTGCGCCTGGAGCTGGAAGCGATCTCCAAGGGCGAGGCCGACATCGTCATCGGCACCCAGCTCGTCGCCAAGGGACACAATTTTCCGAACATGACGCTGGTCGGCATTGTCGATGCCGACCTCGGGCTCGCCAACGGCGACCCGCGCGCCGCCGAGCGCACCTTCCAGCTGCTCAGCCAGGTCACGGGCCGTGCCGGCCGCACCGGAAAAAAAAGCCTCGGCCTGCTCCAGACCTACCAGCCCGAGCACCCGGTCATGAAGGCGATCGTGTCGGGCGACGCGGAGGCCTTCTACGAACGCGAGACCGAGGAGCGCCAGCGGGCGGGATTGCCGCCCTTCGGCCGGCTGGCCGGCATCATCGTCAGCGCTGCAACCCGCCAGGAGGCGGAATCGCACGCCCGCGCGCTCCGCCGCGCCGCGCCCGCCGCAACCGACATCCAGGTACTCGGCCCCGCCGAGGCCCCGCTCGCGCTGATCGGCGGCCGCCACCGCTTCCGCCTGCTGGTCCACGGCGAGCGCCGCACCGACATCCAGAAATTCGTCCGCTCCATGCTCGCCGCGGCCGACAGGCCGCGCGGTTCCGTCCGCGTGCAGGTCGACATCGACCCACAGAGCTTTTTATAAGGACCACAATGCAGACCCTCGGCGTCGTTCCCCGCCTCTTTCCGGACATCGTGGCCGGGCGGAAGACCTCCACCATCCGATGGCGGGAAGGGCCGATCGTGCCTGGCCTGTTGCGCTATGTCTGCGACGACGACCCCGCGCTGATGGCGATTGTGCGCGTCACCCGCGTCACGGCCATTCCGCTCCGCGCCGCCGCCGCGTGGCTCGGCCGGCAGGACGACTGGCCGGATGCGGTGATGCTCGAAGGCATGCGCGAGCACTATCCCGCCATCACGCTGGACGACATCGTAGACGTCGTCGAACACCTCACGCCGGAGGAGACCGATACGGGACGGCACGATCCCGCCGATACGACCGAGCCATTGCGGTAGGCGACCCGTACCGGCGGTTCTCATCCCGAGGTGCGAGCCCGAACGACTCCTGCAGGGGGACTTGCAGCCCCCGCCAGCGGTCCTCATCCTGAGGTGCGAGCCCGCACGATATCCGCCGGAAGACCGGAAACCCGGCGGGCGAGCCTCGAAGGACGCACCCCGGCCCAGACTCCGAATACGCCCCACCGCATCCACCCTCACCGTGGACAAATTCCTCCTCCTCCCCCAACGAAACCGCCGCTTCCCACGACTTCCGGCCCTATTGCATCCACACCCCCGGAACCCGGCCCCACAATGGCCCCGGCAAAAAGAGGGTCCGGAGATGGACGGCGGCACATTGGACGATCGGACGCTGAGGCGCATCAACGCGATGCTCGTCGGGCTGTCCGTCCTCGCCGAGCGCGCCGGCGCCCGGTCCTTTCCCGTCCGCTGGTTCGTGCTCACCCTGCTGCGCCATGCGGAAGCCGTGGCGCGGGACTTCGTCGTCGAGACGATCGGATGGGCGTGGCAGGATTTGGAAGACCAATTCGGCTCCGCCGGTGACCCCGGCGGCCCGCTCGGTTCCGGAAACAGCCCAGCCGACGCCATGGCGCTCGCGCTGCGTCTGCGCTCGCTCGCCGCGCTGCTCCGCGCCGTCCTGCCGTTTGCCGACTTTATCGACCGCGAGAACCTAGGCGCCGGCGGCGGGTTCCTCGTTCTGGCATCGCACCTTGCCGGGCTATCCGTCATGCCCGTCAACCGCACGCAGCCGGTGCCCGACACGTCGTAACGGCGACGATCCCCCCCTGGTGCTTCGCATCCCCGATCCGACCGGCCGCGCGATGGTTTCATTGCGCGGGCGTCGGCGCTGACGCACGAACCGGAACCGCCCCCCGGTATCGTGCGGCCAGCCGGCCCCTGACCCCCCGCTGGCGAATCGCCCCGCCCCCCTGCTACAAAACCCTGCACTTCCGCGGGGACCCATCATGGAACTGACGATACCCTGGCCCACCAGCACCGGTGAGGCGCTGGCCTTCGCTTCCGCCGTCTGCGCCATCCTCGCGGGCCTCGCGGCGCTCGTCGCACCGGGTGTCTGGGCGGGACTCGGCGGCGAGCCGCGCGACCGATCCGTTGCGTCCTCCGCGCTCAGGGCCACCGGCGGTTTCCCGATCGGGATCGGGCTCGCCGCCCTGATGCTCGCTCAGCCGCTGCTCTACCTGGCCCTTGGCGCCGGCTGGCTGTTCGCCGCGGTCGGCCGCGCCGTCGCGCTCTTCGCCGACCGTACCGCCTGGGTGACCGCGGTCCTGCGCCTCGTCGTCGACCTCGTCCTCGGGCTATTCCCGCTTGCCTACGTCTTCGGCTACCTCGCGTGAGCGCGGAAGCCGCGCCGCGATCCCGCCGCGATGCGACAAAACTGCCGCGAAAGCTTGCATGCCGGGTTGTTGCGAGTCCGGAATGCCTGTGCTAGACGGCAATCGACTTTCGACCCGGGGAGCGGGCATGCCCGTGTTTGTGGTCGGAATATATCAATAAGGTCAGAGGGTTAGCCAGAGTCTCAGGCTCGCGCCGAAATCCTGCGGCCTCTCCAGTAAGAGAAGACCGTTCGTGGCAAAGTCTACATCGCCAGTTTCCGACGTTGCAGGGCGCTATGCCGGTTCTCTCTTCGAGCTGGCTCTCGAACAGAACGTCGTCGAGAAGGTCGAATCCGACCTCGATGATTTTGAAGCTCTGCTCTCCGAGAGTGCCGATCTGAAGCGCCTGATCGAAAGCCCCGTCTTTTCCGCCGACGACCAGTACAAGGCGATCTCCGCCGTCGTGGCGCGCGCCGGCATGTCCGGCCTCGTGGGCAACTTCCTGCGCGTCGTGGCCCGCAACCGGCGCCTCTTTGCGGTGCCAGGCATGATCAAGGCATTCAGGGCGATCGCCGCCGAACAGCGCGGCGAGATCGTCGCCGACATCGTCTCGGCGCATCCGCTCTCGCCCGAACAGGACCGGGAACTGAAGTCGGCGCTCACCGGCATCGCCGGCAAGACCGTGACCATGAAGGTCACCGTCGACCCTTCGCTTCTCGGCGGCCTCATCGTGAAGATGGGTTCGCGCCAGATCGACACGTCGCTCAAGACAAAACTCAATTCGCTCAAGCTCGCACTTAAAGAGGTCGGCTGATGGACATCCGAGCCGCGGAAATTTCCGCAATTCTCAAAGACCAGATCAAGAATTTCGGCAAGGAGGCCGAGGTCTCCGAAGTCGGGCAGGTCCTGTCCGTGGGTGACGGCATCGCCCGCGTCTACGGCCTCGACAACGTCCAGGCCGGCGAGATGGTCGAGTTCCCCGGCGGCATCCGCGGCATGGCGCTCAACCTCGAAAGCGACAATGTCGGCGTCGTCATCTTCGGTGCCGACCGCGACATCAAGGAAGGCGACACCGTCAAGCGCACCGGCGCGATCGTCGACGTGCCCGTCGGCAGAGGCCTGCTCGGCCGCGTCGTCGACGCGCTGGGCAATCCTATCGACGGCAAGGGCCCGATCGAGGCCGCCGAGCGCCGCCGCGTCGACGTCAAGGCCCCCGGCATCATCCCGCGCAAGTCGGTGCACGAGCCGATGTCGACGGGCCTCAAGGCCATCGACGCGCTGATCCCGATCGGCCGCGGCCAGCGCGAGCTCGTCATCGGCGACCGCCAGACCGGCAAGACCGCCATCCTGCTCGACACCTTCCTCAACCAGAAGCCGCTCAACGACGGCGACGACGAGAGCCAGAAGCTCTACTGCGTCTACGTTGCCGTCGGCCAGAAGCGTTCCACGGTCGCCCAGTTCGTCAAGGTGCTGGAGGAGCGCGGCGCGCTCGAGTACTCGATCATCGTCGCCGCGACCGCGTCCGACCCGGCGCCGATGCAGTTCCTGGCCCCGATGGCCGGCTGCGCGATGGGCGAATACTTCCGCGACAACGGCATGCACGCGCTGATCGGCTACGACGACCTGTCCAAGCAGGCCGTGGCCTACCGCCAGATGTCGCTGCTGCTGCGCCGTCCGCCCGGCCGCGAAGCCTATCCGGGCGACGTCTTCTTCCTGCACTCGCGCCTGCTCGAGCGCGCGGCAAAGCTCAACGACGACAACGGCAAGGGATCGCTGACCGCGCTTCCGGTCATCGAGACGCAGGCCAACGACGTGTCGGCCTATATCCCGACCAACGTGATCTCGATCACGGACGGCCAGATCTTCCTCGAGACCAACCTGTTCTTCCAGGGCGTGCGCCCAGCGGTGAACGTCGGCCTCTCGGTCTCGCGCGTCGGCTCAGCCGCGCAGATCAAGGCGATGAAGCAGGTCGCCGGCTCGATCAAGGGCGAGCTCGCGCAGTATCGCGAAATGGCGGCCTTCGCTCAGTTCGGCTCGGATCTCGACGCCGCCACGCAGCGGCTCTTGAACCGCGGCGCCCGCCTGACGGAACTGCTCAAGCAGCCGCAGTTCTCTCCGCTCAAGACGGAAGAGCAGGTCGCGGTCATCTTCGCCGGCGTGAACGGCTATCTCGACAAGCTGACCATCGCCCAGGTCGGCCAGTTCGAGCAGGGCCTGCTCACGCACATGCGCACGGAAGGCAAGCCCGTCCTCGACGCGATCCGCACCGAGAAGGCGCTCTCCGACGATCTGCGCGGCAAGCTGAAGGCCGAGATCGACGCCTTCGCGAAGAACTTCGCGTAAGCGGCTTTAACGGCAGGGTCGGGGCATGGCTTCACTCAAGGATCTGCGCAACCGCATCGCCTCGGTGAAGGCGACGCAGAAGATCACCAAGGCGATGCAGATGGTCGCCGCGGCGAAGCTGCGGCGCGCGCAGGAGGCCGCGGAAGCCGCGCGTCCCTATTCGCAGCGCATGGGCAAGGTTCTCGCCAACATCGCGAGTGCCGTGTCTGGAGGCGACGCCCCCGCGCTGATGACGGGCACGGGCAAGGACGACGTGCACCTGCTCGTCGTATGCACCGCCGAGCGTGGGCTGTGCGGCGGCTTCAACTCGCAGATCGCGCGATTGGCGCGCGAGCACGTCCGCCGCCTCCAGCGCGAGGGCAAGGAAGTCAAGATCATCACCGTGGGCAAGAAGGGCGCTGACATCCTGCGCCGCGACTTCGCCCGGCTGATCATCGAGCGCATCGAACTGCGCGAGGTCAAGCAGGTCGGCTTCGTCAACGCCGACGCGATCGCCAGGAAGGTTATCCAGCTCTTCAACGAGGGCGGATTCGACGTCTGCACGCTGTTCTATTCCGAGTTCAAGTCGGTGATCAGCCAGGTGCCGACGGCACAGCAGATCATTCCGGCGTCCGCTCCGGCGGTCGAGAACGGCGATGCCGCCAATGGCGGGGCCGTCTACGAATACGAGCCCGAGGCGGGCGAGATCCTCGCCGACCTCATCCCGCGCAACATTTCGGTGCAGATCTTCCGCGCGCTCCTGGAAAACGCGGCCGGCGAGATGGGCGCCAAGATGAGCGCCATGGACAACGCCACGCGCAACGCGGGCGACATGATCAGCCGCCTGACGATTACCTACAACCGTCAGCGCCAGGCGCAGATCACCAAGGAACTGATCGAGATCATTTCGGGCGCCGAGGCGCTCTAGACGAACCAAGAGGGTAAGAGAAATGGCTAAAGCAGCTACCCCGAAGGCACCGGCCGCCGAGAAGGCGCCGGCCAAGCGGGCTCCGCGCAAGACCGCGCCCGCGGCCACCGTCGCCGACACGACCGCCGAGGTGTTCTCCAAGGCGGTCGCGACCGGCAAGGTCGCCCAGGTCATCGGCGCTGTCGTCGACGTGTCCTTCGAGGACAAGCTCCCGGCGATCTTGAACGCGCTGGAGACCGACAATGGCGGCAACCGCCTTGTGCTCGAGGTCGCCCAGCACCTCGGCGAGAACACCGTGCGCTGCATTGCGATGGACTCCACCGAGGGTCTCGTGCGCGGCCAGGCCGTGGCCGACACCGGGCAGCCGATCATGGTTCCCGTCGGCGACGAAACGCTCGGCCGCATCCTCAACGTCATCGGCGAACCCGTCGACGAGGCCGGGCCGGTCGTCACCCAGTCCAAGCGCGCCATTCACCAGGACGCACCGCTCTACGTCGACCAGTCGACCGAGGCGCAGATCCTCGTCACCGGCATCAAGGTCGTCGACCTGCTGGCACCCTATGCCCGCGGCGGCAAGATCGGCCTGTTCGGCGGCGCCGGCGTCGGCAAGACCGTGCTGATCCAGGAACTGATCAACAACGTCGCGAAGGCGCATGGCGGCTACTCGGTGTTCGCCGGCGTCGGCGAGCGCACCCGTGAGGGCAACGACCTCTATCACGAGATGATCGAGTCCGGCGTGAACAAGGACCCGCACGAGCATGGCGGCTCGACCGAGGGCTCCAAGTGCGCGCTCGTGTTCGGCCAGATGAACGAGCCGCCCGGCGCCCGCGCCCGCGTCGCGCTTTCCGGCCTGACGATCGCCGAGCATTTCCGCGACCAGGGCCAGGACGTGCTTTTCTTCGTGGACAACATCTTCCGCTTCACGCAGGCGGGTTCGGAAGTGTCGGCGCTTCTGGGCCGCATTCCTTCCGCCGTGGGTTACCAGCCGACGCTGGCGACCGACATGGGCACCATGCAGGAGCGCATCACGACCACCAACAAGGGTTCGATCACGTCGGTGCAGGCCATCTACGTGCCGGCCGACGATCTGACCGACCCGGCGCCTGCGACTTCGTTCGCGCACCTGGATGCCACGACCGTGCTCAACCGCGCGATCTCGGAAAAGGGCATCTACCCGGCCGTGGATCCGCTCGACTCGACCTCGCGCATGCTCGATCCGATGATCGTCGGCGAGGAGCACTACCGGGTCGCCCGTTCGGTGCAGGAAATCCTCCAGCGCTACAAGTCGCTGCAGGACATCATCGCGATCCTGGGCATGGACGAGCTTTCCGAAGAGGACAAGATCACCGTCGCCCGCGCCCGCAAGATCGAGCGCTTCCTGTCGCAGCCCTTCTTCGTCGCCGAGGTGTTCACCGGTTCCCCGGGCCAGCTCGTGCCGATCGAGGACACGATCCGATCGTTCAAGGGCCTCGTCGCCGGCGAATACGATCACCTGCCGGAAGCCGCCTTCTACATGGTCGGCTCGATCGACATGGCGATCGAAAAGGCACAGCGGCTCGCGGCGGAAGCGGCGTAGGCAACGGCAATAGGCAGTAGGGAGTAGGCAGTCGGGAAAAGAGCGGATGGGCGGCACGACTGCCGACTGCCGATTGCCGACCGCCTGATCAAAGATGGCTGAAGCTTTCAAGTTCGAACTGGTCTCGCCCGAGCGGCTCCTCGTCTCCGAGGACGTCGAATCGGTCGTCATTCCCGGCGCGGAAGGCGAGATGACCGTGATGGCCAACCATGCGCCGGTCATGACCACGATCAAGCCGGGCGTCGTCACGGTCAACACGGCGGCCGGCAAGACCGACCGCTACGTCGTGTTCGGCGGCTTTGCCGACATTCTGCCGGAAGGCTGCACGCTGCTCGCCGAATCGGCCACGCATGTCGACAAGCTCAACCGCGAAGAACTCGCCCGCCGCATCCAGGAAGCCCGAGAGGACCTTTCGGACGCCTCCGAGCACCATGAGCGGACGCGGCTGGAAGAATATCTCGGCCAGCTGACCACACTCGAAGGCGCGATTCTGCCGGCCTGACGATACGGCGAGCTGACGATCATCGACGAAGCCGGGCCTTGCGCCCGGCTTTCGTTTTTCCAGGGTCTATCGGTTGGATGCCACGCGGCATCATCTACCGGCGGGCAGGGTACACCATGACCCGAGTGGAAAGCTTCCCCGATTCCCCTCATGGTGAGCCTGTCGAACCACGCAACGGCCTTGCCGCGCTATCTTGCGTGGTTCGACAGGCTCACCATGAGGGGCAACGGGGATCGCAGGTCTTTCCGCCTGAAGTACTCGCCTCAAGCCGCGAATTGTCGGAACGCGGCGACGACCTGGTCGTAGACCTTGCGCTTGAAGGGCACGATGAGGTCGGGCAGGTCGTCGACCGGCTTCCAGGCCCACTGGTCGAACTCGGGTTCGTGACCCCCGGGCGGCGGGTTGATCTTGATCTCGCTTTCGTCGCCGTCGAAGCGGAAGGCGAACCATCTCTGTGCCTGGCCGCGATACTTGCCCTTGAGCGCGATGCCGACGAGTTCGGGCGGCAGTTCGTAGGTGATCCAGTCGGGCGCCTCGGCGAGCAGCGACACGCTGCGCATGCCGGTCTCCTCGTAGAGTTCGCGCCTGGCCGCCGGCAGTGGGTCCTCTCCGGGATCGATGCCGCCCTGCGGCATCTGCCACAGCTTGGTCGCGCCGGCCATCTCGCCGTCAGTGACATGGATGCGGCGGCCGGCCCAGACCAGGCCTTGGGGATTGAGCACCATCACGCCGACACAGGGCCGGTACGGCAGGCTCTCCGGGTCGACGGGCCTCTTTTTCGCCATGCCTCAGTTCCTTTTCTCCGGGTCAGCCGCCACTGCCGAAACGGGCACGATCTCGATCCCCCGCTTCTTGGCCTCGCGGACCCAGGTAGCGACGGCATCGACCGTCGTGTCGAAGGCCGAACCGGTCCCGAGTGCGTAGCCCTTGGCGCGGGCGGTCGCCTCGAGCTGGTCGAGCTTCCCGAGGATCGCACCGCGGTCGCGGGTTTCGTCAATGATGGTGTCGCCCTGAGCGAACGGGACCTTGCTCTTCGCGGCGAGTTCGCCGGCAAGGCTGCGCGCCGACGACCCGTCGTCCAGATAGAGCAGGCCGCGCGCGCCGAGTTCTTCCATCACCGGCGCGAAGGCGGCGCGGTCGGTGGCGAAGCGGGCGCCCATGTAGTTCATCACGCCGGTGTAGTTGGTCGTGCGCGACAGGGTCCAGTGGAGGTTCGAAATGTTCTGCTGCGTGTCGGCCTCGGTCGTCAGCGTGTTGCGGCCTGGATTGACCCGCGGATAGTCGAAGGGCTCCAGCGGAAGCTGCATCATGATCTCGTGGCCGTCGCGGCGCGCGGCCTGCATCCAGCGGCCGAGGCTGTTGCCTTGCGGCGCGAAGGCGAGCGTGACTTCCGGCGGCAGCTTCTTGATGGCTTCCTGCGTGCCCGTCTGGGAAAGCCCGAGCCCGCCGATGACGATCGCGACGCGGGCGCCGCGCGCGCCGGACCACGGCCGCGCATAGACGTCCACCGCGCGCCGGCCATCGGCGGCACGGACCGGCAGCGGTCCCGATTCCGATTGTTCCAGAAGCGCCCTGTCGGGCAGGTGCGCGACCCGCAAATCCTGTCCGACGGCGGAGGGATCGCGAATCACGATGACGTTCTTCGCGGCGCCGTCGTCGGGAGAGAGCTTGATGATCGAAGGACCGGGCGTCTTGACGCCAGAGACGGGCTGCTCGGGAGGCGTTTCAGTCGTCTGGATCGCGACAGTCCCGGCTTCCCCGGTATCGGATGCGGCGACGGTTCGGACTTCGACCGCCGGCGTACGGAACCGATCCGGTTGCAGGGCGATATAGCCGCCGGCCGCGACGACTGCCGCCGCGAGGGAGAGGCCGCCGATCCGGGCCGGGCCCGGGAATCCCCAGCCGCGCGTTGATTCCCGACGCCTGTCCTGCCCGAGGGGACGTTCGAGTTCCTTGGTCACGGGCGGAAATGAATTCCCTGGAGCGCAAGCGAAGTTGAATGGCGCCGGGCCGCAGCACCGGCGCCAGAGTGAGGCACTACTGGTTCAGAACCGCCTGGTCGGGGTTCGGCGGGAATGCCGGATCCGTCTTCTTACCGCGCAGCAGATCCATGGCGTAGGAGAGCTGGATGTCGTCCTTGGGATCCGGCGGCACGTAGGCGGCGGAGCCCGAACCCTCGTCGTCCTCGGCGGCGCCCTTGATGTGGCCCCGCAGGTCCGATTCTCCGCGCGACACGTCACGGCCGAGCAGTTCCTCTGGCAGGGGCTGCTCCACCTTGATGTCCGGAATGATGCCCGTGCCCTGGATCGACGTGCCCGACGGCGTGTAGTAGAGCGCCGTCGTCAGCCGAAGAGCGCCGTTCTCGGCCAGCGGGATGATCGTCTGGACCGAACCCTTGCCGAAGGAGCGGGTGCCGAGCACCGTGGCGCGGCGATGGTCCTGCAGGGCGCCTGCGACGATCTCCGACGCGCTCGCCGAACCGCCGTTGACCAGCACGACGATCGGCTTGCCGTCGGTCAGGTCGCCGGCGCGCGAGTCGAACCGGGTGACGTCCTTGGGATCGCGGCCGCGAGTGGAGACGATCTCGCCGCGATCGAGGAACGCGTCCGAGACGCTGACGGCCTGGTCGAGCAATCCGCCCGGGTTGAGGCGCAGATCGAGCACGTAGCCCTTGAGCTTGTCAGCAGGAATGTCCTTCTTGATGGCCGCGATGGCGCTGCGCAAGTCGTCGAAGGTCTTCTCCGTGAACGAGGTGATCTTCATGTAGCCAACGTCTTCCTCGACCCGGTACTTGACCGCCTTCACCTTGATGATGTCGCGGATGACGGTGATCTTGATCGGCTCGGTGGCACCCTCGCGCAGGATCGTCAGTTCGATCGGTGTGTTCACGCCGCCGCGCATCTTGTCGACGGCATCCGACAGCGTGAGCCCGCGGACTTCCTCGCCGTCGATTTCGGATATCAGATCGCCGGCAAGAACGCCGGCGCGCGAGGCCGGGGTGTCGTCGATCGGTGTGATGACCTTGACGAGTTCGTTCTCCATCGTGACCTCGATGCCGAGGCCGCCGAACTCGCCCTTGGTCTGGACCCGCATGTCCTTGGCGGCTTCCGGGTTGAGGTACGAAGAATGCGGGTCGAGCGAGGTGAGCATGCCGTTGATGGCGCTCTCCACGAGCATCTTGTCTTCAGGCGGGGTGACGTACTGCGCGCGGACCCGCTCGAAGATGTCGCCGAAGATCGCGAGCTGGCGATAGGTGTCGGAGCCAGCGGCGTTGGCCGTGGAACTCGGCGAACCGTAAACGACGCTCATTGCTGTCGCGCCCATCAGGGCGCCGGCAAGAAGAAGCGACAACCTACGTACCATTTCCTGTCCTTCCAGAACTGCGTTCCGTCCACCAGGGTGACGGATCCACGGGTTTTCCATCTTTTCGGAACTCGACGTACAGTTCCGGATTGGTGTTGGTACTACCGAACGCCATCATGCTGGCGAGCCTCGCCTCGCCCATGGCACCCACCGGCTCTCCGGCAACGACGGACTGACCGAGCGAGACGCTTGTTCTTCCCAATCCCGCCAAGACCACATGATAGCCGTCGCCCGCGTCCAGGATCAAGAGTTGACCGTAGGAGCGGAACGGTCCGGCATAGAGAACGCTACCATCTGCAGGTGCGGTGACGATAGAGCCGGATTGTGTTTGAACCGTGTCGCCGAGCATGTGCCCACCGACCCCGTCGCTGTCGCCAAAGCGGCGCACGAAGGCACCGGGAACGGGCAGTGAAACCTTCTTCAGCAGGCTGTCGAACGGCATTCCGCCGACAAGCTGGTTCTGCTCGGGGATGGGCTTTCCGGCCGCTTCCGCCTCGCGCCGCGCCCGCTCTTCCTCGGCGCGCCGCGCCTCTTCCGCCGCCTGCCGGACGGCCGTGATCTCTTCTTCCAGCGACTCGATCAATTCCTTGAGAGTGCCTGCGCGAGCGGCCAGATCCTCGGACATGCGACGTTCCGCTTCCGCGGTGGATTGCGATTCGCGCAAGAGGAGCTGTTTCTCCTCCTGGAGTAGCGCGAGGCGTTGCTTCTCGGCCGCCTGATCGCGCAGCGTGGCAAGCAGGCGCTCCTTCTCGCCGTCGATCGACGCGCGCAGGGAAGCCAGTTCGCGCAGGTCGGAAATCAGGATCTCGGTCTCGCTGCGCAGTTCGGGCACCACCGCGCCGAGAACAATGGCGCTGCGGACGGACGAGAGCGCGTCCTCAGGCTTCACGAGGATCGCGGGCGGGGGGTTGAGACCCATGCGCTGCAGCGCGCCGAGGACCTCGGCCAGGACGCCGCGCCTCGCATGCAACGAGCGCTTGATGCCCGACTCCTGGTCCTCGAGCCCGGCCAGCCTTTCCTCGATCTCCGAAATATCCTCCGCGAGCTTCCGCTCGGTCTTGGCGGTCTGGACCAGCGCCGAGGTTATCGCCGTGGTGTCCTTGCGCACCGCGGCGATCTCGTCGGCGAGTTCCTGGAGCCGATCGTCGGTGAGCGTCATGGCCTCCAGGATGCTCTCGTATTCCGACCGGGTCTGCTCCCTCTGTTCCGCAAGTTTGTCCGGGTCCTGAGCCATCGCCGCCGGCGCCATGACAAGCGCAAGCGCCGACGACACGATGCCGACGTGCATCGCGCGGCGTAGCTGCCGGCAGGCGGAACGGGTCATCTTGGCCGCGGGGTCCATCCGTCCAGAGTAGGGACAAGCCAGTTAACGAAGCATCAACCATACCGGGTGGGTTGCAAGCCTCCTGACCCTCAGTCGACAGTCTTTTTGGCGAAAATGATACCGTCCGGCGGATAAAATCGCTCAGGCGCGGTGATAGGGGTGGCCGGAAAGGATCGTCACGGCCCGGTAGAGCTGCTCCGCCAGCATGACCCGCGCCAGTTGATGCGGCCATGTGAGCGATCCGAAGGAAAGCACGAGCGCCGCCTTCCGCGCCGCATCCTCCGCGTGGCCATCCGGACCGCCAATGGCGAAAAGCATCTCACGCTGGCCCTGGTCGCGACGCTCGCCGATCCAGGAAGCAAGCGCCTCGGACGACAGGTTCCTGCCCCGTTCGTCGAGAATCACGAGGGCCGCGCCGGCAGCCGCTGCTGTTTCGAGCCTCTGTGCCTCGTCGCGCTTGCGCTCGGCCGCGCTCTGCGCGCGGCTCTCGGCCATTTCCGTCAATCCGGCCCATTCGAGCCCGACGGGGGGACCGGCCCTGGCGAACCGGTCGAGATAGCGGTCGGCCAGTTCCCGCTCGGGGCCGGCCTTCATCCGGCCCACAGCATGAACGGCAATCTTCATTCAGCCCCGACGAAACAGTTCAATGAACCGTTTCGTCCTCCAGGTCCGGTGCCTGCCACATCTTCTCGATGCTGTAGAACTCTCGGACTTCCGGCCGGAAGACATGCACGATCACGTCGCCGGCATCGATCAGCACCCAGTCCGCGCTGGCGAGGCCTTCGACCCGGGCAGTGCCCAGTCCAGCCTCCTTCAGCGCCTTGATCAGGTGATCGGCCACGGCCGAGACATGGCGGTTCGAACGGCCTGAGGCCACGACCATGTAGTCGGCAATGCTCGATTTGCGCTGGATGTCGATGGGGACAACGTTTTCGGCCTTCGAGTCTTCGAGAGAGTCAAGGACCGTTTTCAGGGCATGGGCAACACCGTTCCGGTTCAACCCAGCCAGCGAAGGCATATTCTCAGCCTTCTTCACCAAAGCTGTTCTCAGTGTCTTTCCTTTCGCATCAAGAACAACGACATCGCCGTGAATCACGGTCGACAGGTGAAAGATAGGCAGAGTCCCCTAACACTTTCAAGACACGCCGCCTTCACATTCCGGGCGTGCCAGTTCTACCGCGAGCGGGAGGGGCCTTCGTCCGCCGGCGCGAAGGCCAGTTCCGCGGCCGGAGGCGTGTGGGCGGACAACGGGGCGAAGTCTCCGCTCTCGGCCACCGGCACCGCCTGCGTCTGTGTCAGCCGCCACAGCACGAAACTCCCGAACGCGAGCGCGATCACGATGGCGATGACGATGAAGGCCCCGGTCCCGACGATCGCCGTGAGCGCGGTGGCCATGCCGGGAATGAGAAAGCCGGACAGCGACCAGGCGAACAGCATCGTGCTCGCCAGCACGACCAGATCGCCCTTTTCGGCGCGATCATTCGCATGGGCGCTGGAGATCGAGTAGATCGATTCGGTGGCGCCGCTCCACATCATGTAGACCACGATCATCCACCAGAAGACCGAGCCGTCCGCGCCCGTCGCCAGGAGACCGGCGCCGATCACGATACCCGAGGCCGCGACCAGCACGTAGCGGCGGTCGGTGCGGTCGGAGACCCAGCCGAGCGGCAGCTGCACGATCAGCGTGCCGAGCGGCATGGCCAGCAGCAGCAGGGCGACGTCGTTCTTTCCAAAGCCGATGGCGGTCGCGTGGATCGGCGCGAAGCCGGCCACCATCATCGACAGTCCGCCGACCGCGAGCATGCCGGCCAGCCCGACCGGCGAGATGGCCCATGCGCGCCTGAGCGCGATGGATGCAATCGGCGGGGGCGGCGGCGTCCTCAAACGTGTCAGCCCGACGGGAATGATGGAAACTGCAGCGAAGGCAACGGCAAGCACCGGCGCGGCGTTGGTCATGGCATCGATGAACGCAAGCAGATACGAGCCAATGCCGAGCCCGACGATGTAGCTCATGTAGAAGGTCGCGGTGACGCGCCCGCGGATATCGTTCTCCACGACGTCGTTGAGCCAGCTCTGCGCCACGATGAACAGGCCCGATATGGCAAAGCCGTAGAGCACCCGCGCCACGATCCAGAGCCAGGGGTCGACGGTCACGCCGACCGCGACATTCGACAGGATGATCAGCGCCGAAAAGGTCATGAAGGCGCGCGCATGGCCGACGCGATTGACCATGCGCCCGGTGAGGAAGCACCCGGCCATGCCACCGGCGGACAGGCCGGTCAGTATCAGGCCGGCCCAGGTCGGCGGCAGGCCTTCCGCGCCGAGACGCACGGGAATGAACGCGAACATCAGGCCGTTGCCGATGGCGACCAGCGCCGACGACAGGATGACGCTGGCGATCGCCGTCAGCGGCGCTGGCAGCGCCTCGGCGGCTGTGTCTTGATCGTTGGAAGCTGAGGCGCTCATCGTCAGGCACAATGTCGGTTTCACATCCCGCCGAATGCGACGAAAGCGGCAGAAACTGTCCCGAACCGGACGACGCTTCGCCGGCTCAGTCCCGCGGTAGGCCGTTGCGCAGGGCGGTCGAAGAAAGGGACGACCGCGGCCCGTGGATGAAGGTCCAGGCGGGAGCCTGCATGCGCGCCAGTTTCGGCGCCTCGTCCTCGTCGACGCGTGAGCGCGCGAAGGTCTTGGCCATGACGGAGGAGAGGAACGCGAGCGTCGAGCCGGGGCGGTCGATCACGGCGATCGGGAACGTGGCGGCGATCGCCCGCCAGCGCTGCCAGCGGTGGAAGGTCGCCAGGCTGTCGGCGCCCATGACCCAGACGAAATGGACGCCGGGATTGCGTTCCTTCACCAGCGCCAGCGTCTCGGCGGTGTAGCGGATGCGCCAGGCGGCTTCGAACGCGGTGACCTTGACGCGGGGATCGTGCATGAGCGCCTGCGACCGCGCGATCCGATCGCCGAGCGGTGCGAGTTCGCTTGCGTTCTTCAGCGGGTTGCCCGGCGTCACCATCCACCACAGCTGGTCGAGCCGCAGGCGCCTCAGTGCGATCTCGGCGGCCAGCGCGTGCCCGCGGTGGGGAGGGTTGAACGAACCGCCGAACAGCCCGACGGCCATGCCCTTCTCGACATGTGGCATGCGCAGATACGCGTTGCTCAAGCGATCGAGACTCATTGCGCAGGCCACTCGCATTCCCGCCAGTCGCGGCGGCCGTGGATTGCCCGCAGGATTGTCACGCGCTCGTCCGGACGGACCTCACGGTCGTACCTGCCCCGTGCCCCTTACGCGATACTTGAACGAAGTCAGCTGTTCGACGCCCACCGGTCCGCGCGCGTGCATGCGGCCGGTCGCGATGCCGATCTCGGCGCCCATGCCGAACTCGCCACCATCGGCGAACTGGGTAGACGCGTTGTGGAGCAGGATCGCCGAGTCGATCTCGTTGAAGAACCGCTCGACCGCGGCCGCGTCCTCGGCGACGATCGCCTCGGTGTGGTGCGAGGAATGGGCTTCGATGTGCTCGATCGCGTCCGCGACGCCGTCGACCAGCTTCACCGAGATGATCGCGTCGAGATACTCCGTCGTCCAGTCCGCATCGGTCGCGGCCTTCGCTTCCGGATAGAACTCGCGCGTCTCCTCGTCGGCCCTGATCTCGCAGCCGGCCGCCGCCAGGGCTTTTAGGATCGGCAGGAGGTGGGTGTCCGCGCAGGCGCGGTCGACCAGCAGCGTCTCGGCGGCGCCGCAGATGCCGGTGCGCCGCATCTTGGCATTGACGGCGATCTTCACGGCCATGTCGAGATCGGCAGACTTGTCGACGTAGAGATGGCAGATGCCTTCCAGGTGCGCGAAGACCGGCACCCGCGCCTCGGTCTGCACCCGCTCGACGAGGCCGCGCCCGCCGCGCGGGATGATCACGTCGATGTTTCCGCCGAGCCCCTTCAGCATCTCGCCGACCGCCGCGCGGTCGGTCACCGGCACGAGCTGGATCGCATCCTCGGGAAGTCCGGCGGCCCGCAAGCCCTCCGCTAGGCAGGCATGGATCGCCGCCGACGAATTCGAAGAGTCCGAACCGGCGCGCAGGATCACGGCATTGCCGGCCTTGACGCAGAGTGCGCCGGCGTCTGCCGTGACGTTCGGCCGGCTCTCGAAGATGACGCCGATCACGCCGAGCGGCGTGCGCACGCGCTCGATGTGCAACCCGTTCGGGCGGTCCCACGCGGCGATGACCTCGCCGATCGGATCCTTCAGCTCGGCGATGGCACGCACCCCGTCGGCCATGGCGCGGATGCGTTCGGGCGTCAGCTTCAGCCGATCGAGGAAGGAAGCGGCGAGGCCGTTCTCCTCGCCCTGCGCCATGTCGAGCCCGTTGGCTTCCATGATCGCCGCCTTGTTGCGCAGGAGCGCGTCGGCCATGGCAAGGAGGGCCGTATGCTTGCGCTCCGCGCTGGCCATCGCCAGCGGCCGGGCGGCGGCGCGCGCCTTGCGGCCGATTTCCGCCATCATTGCCGTGACGTCTTCGCTCGATCTCTCGTTTCTCGTCAGCATGGCGTCAGTCCTGGGGCTCCATCCGGGAGGCGCTTTGCGTCACCACGAGGTCGTCGCGGTGGATCATGGCGGCGCGGCCTTCGTAACCGAGCACGCCCGCGATCTCGTTGCTGCGCAGGCCGGCGATCCTTACGGCATCCGCGGCGTCGTAGGCAACCAGACCGCGCGCGATCTCGCGGCCTTCGGGCGCAAGGACCGCGACCGTGTCGCCGCGTGCGAAGCTGCCCTCGACGCGCCTGACGCCGGCCGGCAGCAGCGACTTTCCGGCCATCAGGGCGCCGACCGCGCCCGCGTCCACGGTCAGCCATCCGGCCGGCTCCAGATTGCCGGCAATCCAGGTCTTGTATCCGCGCACCGGGTTGGCGCTCGGCCTGAAGAAGGTCGCACGCTCGCCCCGGTCGATCGCCGAGAGCGGGTTGAGCCGCGTTCCGGAGGTGATGATCATCGCCGTGCCCGCGGTGGTGGCGATCTTGCCAGCGTCCAGCTTTGTGCGCATGCCGCCGCGCGAGAGCTCGGAAGCCGCCGCACCCGCCATGGCCTCGATCTCCGGCGTGATGCGGTCGACGACGGGAATGAACTCGGCACCGGGATCGAGCGCCGGCGGCGCGGTGTAGAGCCCGTCTATGTCCGACAGAAGCACCAGGAGATCGGCCGTCATCATCGTCGCCACCCGCGCCGCCAGGCGGTCGTTGTCGCCGTAGCGGATCTCCGAGGTCGCAACCGTGTCGTTCTCGTTGATGACAGGGACGGCCTTCATCCTCAGAAGGGTGGCGATGGTCGCGCGCGCATTGAGGTAGCGCCGCCGCTCCTCGGTGTCGCCGAGCGTCACCAGGACCTGTCCCGAGGTCAGGGAATGGCGGCCGAGTTCCTCCGCCCACGCGCCGGCGAGCGCGATCTGGCCAACGGCCGCCGCGGCCTGGCTTTCCTCGAGCTTCAGCGGCCGCCGGCCGAGAGCGAGGATCGTCCGGCCGAGCGCGATCGCCCCGGAGGAGACCACGCACATCTCCACGCCCGCATCCGCCAGGGCGGAGACGTCGGCGCAGAGCGAACGCAGCCATTCCCGCTTCAGGCCGGATTCTCGGTCGACCAGCAGGGCCGACCCGATCTTGACGACGATGCGGCGATGGGAGGAGAGGGGGCGGGTCATGGGAGGCTGGTCATCCTTTCGCGCGTCACGCCTCCCGATCCTGCCACCGTTCGTCCGCTGCGACTGGAGCGTCTCCGGCGCGCGTCTCCTCGATGACGGTCATGAGCCGGCGCAGCACCTCCTCCACGCCCTCGCGCGTGGCCGAGGACAGCATCAGCGGCTGCACGCCGGCGGCGCGCTTCAGCGCGGCGGTCTTCTTCTTTCGCTCCGCCGCATCGATCGTGTCGACCTGGCTCAGCGCGAGGACCTCCGGCTTCTCGGCAAGCCCGTGTCCGTAAGCCTCGAGTTCCTGCCTGATGGTCTTGTAGGCCTTGCCCGGGTGTTCCTCGCGCGCCGAGACGAGATGCAGGATGACGCCGGTTCGCTCGACATGGCCGAGGAAACGGTCGCCGATGCCGGCGCCCTCGTGCGCGCCTTCGATCAGCCCGGGAATGTCGGCAATGACGAATTCGCGCGCATCGATGCGCGCAACGCCGAGCCCGGGATGCAGCGTGGTGAACGGGTAGTCGGCGATCTTGGGCTTGGCGGCAGTCACGGAGGCAAGGAAGGTCGATTTGCCGGCATTCGGCAGGCCGACAAGCCCGGCGTCGGCGATCAGCTTCAGCCTCAGCCAAATGGTCATCTCCTCGCCGGGCAGGCCGGGATTGGCCCGGCGTGGCGCCTGATTGGTCGAGGTCTTGAAATGGGTGTTGCCGAAGCCGCCATTGCCGCCCTTTGCCAGCAGATAACGCTGACCGATGTGCGTGAGGTCGCAGATCAGCGTCTCGTTGTCTTCCTCGTACACCTGAGTTCCGGCCGGAACCTTCAGCACGACGTCGGCGCCCTTGCCGCCGGTGCGGTTGCGGCCCATCCCGTGCGTGCCGGTCTTGGCCTTGAAATGCTGCTGGTAGCGATAGTCGATGAGGGTGTTCAGCCCGTCGACCGCCTCGAGCCAGACGTCGCCGCCGCGCCCGCCATCGCCGCCGTCCGGCCCGCCGAACTCGATGAACTTTTCGCGGCGGAACGACACCGAGCCGGCGCCGCCGTCGCCGGAGCGTATGTAGACCTTGGCCTGGTCGAGAAACTTCATGTCTGCACGATCATCCTTCTGGCCGCCGCGGCTTGCCTCGGCGGACGTCAGTTGCTCTAACCCATGCGCGGCGGCTGCGCGAGGGGCCGCCGGGCGGAATCCGAACCAGCGCACGGGGCCGAACCATGAAATGCGTGACCTACAACATCCAGTACGGCATCGGCATGGACGGCCGCTACGATCTTTCCCGCATCGCCGACGCGGTGCGCGGGGCCGACCTGATCGCGCTGCAGGAGGTCTCGCGCAACAACCCGCAGAACGCCGGCCGCGACATGGTGGCGGAGTTGCGCCACCTTCTGCCGGACTATTTCTCCATCTATGGCGCGCCCTATTCCGTGGACATGGGATCGGCTCTCGAGAACGGACGCGCCGTCGACCGGCATTTCGAGTTCGGCAACATGATCCTGTCGAAGACGCCGGTGCTTTCCTCGCGCAACCTGCTCCTGCCGCGCAGCCGCACCTTCGACCGGCTCAACCTGCAGCGCGGCGCGCTCGAAGCCCTCGTCGCCACGCCGTCCGGCGCGGTGCGCTTCTATTCGGTCCATCTCGATCACACCAG
The DNA here is from genome assembly GCF_040839445.1 of Aquibium pacificum. Classification (NCBI taxonomy): domain Bacteria; kingdom Pseudomonadati; phylum Pseudomonadota; class Alphaproteobacteria; order Hyphomicrobiales; family Phyllobacteriaceae; genus Aquibium; species Aquibium pacificum. The sequence continues at coordinate 613,433 of NZ_JBDPGJ010000002.1, forward strand.
CCCAAGCGAGCGCATCGACCAGATCCGGTACCTCGTCGCCAAGGTCCTCGCCTATCCGAGCGAGGGCGGCGCCGTGACCGGCACGTCCGAAATGGGATTTCCCGAGCCGCCGCGCCCGGAAGAGTTCGTCCTCATGGGCGACTTCAACCTGGAGCCCGGCGGCTCGGAGTATCTGGAGATGACCGGCATTCCGGACGTGGAGTTCGGCATCGCCCGCCGCGCCGGTCATCCGGTGGACGCCGCGACGCTCGGCGCGTCCGACCCGGCCGGCCGCATCACATGGATCGACCCGAAGCGGCCGGACGACCCGGCCCGCCGCCGCTGCCTCGACTACCATTTCATCCACGCTTCTCTGGCTCCACGTGTAAAGCGCTGCTGGATCGACGAGACGGCGGTCGGCTCCGACCACCGCCCGGTCTGGCTCGAACTCGGCTGACGGCCGGCTCCGGCAGGCGTCGCGCCAGGGGCGGCGCTCACGCTTGCCCCCAGCTTCTCAGGCTCACCCAGGTGCGCCGGTCGAGCTGGTAGCGCTCCACCGGCACCTGGCCGGCGACCAGCGAGTTCAGCATCCCCTGCCCGGCGTACTGGAAGCCGCATTTGTGGATGACGCGCCGGGAGGCCGCGTTGATCACCCGGCAGGTGACGTGCAGCACGTCGATCGCGGTCGCCCGGAAGGCGAGATCGACCAGCGCATGCGCCGCCTCGGTCGCATAGCCTCGGCCCCAGTAGGGCTCGCCGATCCAGTAGCCGAGTTCCAGGCCGTGCGGCCTGGCGTCGAGGCCGGCGCAGCCGACGAAAGCGCCGCTGTCGGAATTGGTGATGGCGTAGACGCAGCCGCCCTTCTCGCGCCGCCTGGAATTCTGGATGAAGGATTTCGCTTCGACCTCGCCATAGGGATGCGGCATGCGGCCGAGCATCTCGGCGATGCGACGGCTGTTGGCGAGTTCGGCGAGTTCGGCAATGTCGTCCACGTGCGGCGGGCGCAGCACCAAGCGCTCGGTGACGACCACCGGGCAGTCTATCCGCAGACTTTCGTCTTCGACGTCTTCCTTCTCGGCAACCATGTCTTCCGTCCTTCCAGACAAAGAAAAAGGGGCGATGGCGGCCCATCTCCCCTGATCCCTATTCTGGACTGTCCAGACACCGGTTCCCGAGATGGGCTGCCGGTGTTGGTAAGTGCGGAACCGGCTACTCCGCGGCCTCGGTCATCGGGTTCACCGATACGTAGGTGCGACCATTGGCTTTCTTCTGGAACGCGACAGCGCCTTCCTGGAGCGCGAACAGCGTGTGGTCCTTGCCAAGGCCGACATTGGACCCCGGGTGCCACTTCGTTCCGCGCTGACGAATAATGATGTTGCCGGCGATGACCTTCTCGCCGCCGAACTTCTTCACGCCAAGGCGCTTGGATTCCGAATCGCGACCGTTGCGCGACGAACCGCCAGCTTTCTTGTGTGCCATTTTCCTGCTCCTTCGCGCTCGCCGAGCGCCTCGTATTCTCTATGGGCGCGAATGCGCCGGGTTTCAACCTCGGAGGCGGATTACTTCGCCAGTTCCTTGGCCTGCTCGCGCCAGTCCGAGATCTGGTCGGCACTGAACGGCATGTTCTCGTCGATGCGCGCGACGTCCTCGTCGGAGAGCGCGGCGATCTGGGCGAAGGTCGTGATGCCTTGCTCCTTCAGCTGACCGGCCGCGACCGGGCCGATGCCCTTGATCGTGGTCAGGTCGTCGCCCTCGCCTTCCGGCGCGGAAAACAGCGGCGCGGCCGCTGCCTGCGGCTTGGCCTCCTCTGCGGCGGCCTTCTTTTTCGCGGCCGGCTTTTCAGCGGCCTTCTTCGACGGCTCGGCACCGCCCGTCAGGATCTCGGAGATCCGCACCGTGGTGAGCAGCTGGCGATGGCCGCGCTTGCGGCGCGAATTCTGCCGGCGGCGCTTCTTGAAGGCGATGACGGTGTCGGCGCGGCCCTGCTCGACGACCTCGGCCGCCACCGAAACGCCGTCCACGAAGGGAACGCCGATGGTCACGTCGTCGCCTTCGCCATGGGCCAGCACCTGGCCGATGCGCACGATCTCGCCGACTTCGCCGGCAATTCTCTCGATCTTGATGGTATCGTTGGCGGCAACGCGGTACTGCTTGCCTCCGGTCTTGATGACTGCGAACATTTTTTGCCTTTCGCTGTTCGGTCCGGCTCGGGACTGGCGCACGTGACTGGCGCACGTGCCGCCCGGCCGTCTTTTTGTCAGTCTGTTCAGGGTTCAAACGACAACCGGCGCGGAAGGTCCCACGCCGGAAGCCACGCCCCGTTAGCGGAAGGGTGGGATCGAGTCAAGATGCGAGACGGCGTCGAGACAGAATAGGCCTTGTCTCGCGTGTAACCCTTCGCTATCTAGCAGCCCGCGCCAAGGCGCCCACGGCCCCGCGGAGAGGTGGCAGAGTGGTCGAATGCACCGCACTCGAAATGCGGCATACTCGCAAGGGTATCGGGGGTTCGAATCCCCCCCTCTCCGCCACGTGCCTATGCTAAGGCATTGATGTCGAAAATAATTTCCCTTTCAGCCGAAGGCGTTCCCCACTGGTTTCCCCACTCTGTTCATTTTCGGCGATGATTTTAGTTCAGCAAGTCGGGCAATTTTGCCTTCCACTCGCTCATGAGCACAAGAGCGCATTCGACCGTCGTGCCGTCATCTTGGACTAGCAGGCTGTTGAAGAACTCAATCGCGTTCGCAGACGAAGCGATCGTATTCCAGCCGCTCCATAAGGAGACGCTCCGAGCGGATCGAGTAGAACGCCTGCAACAGCATCGCCCGCAGCAACTTCTCCGGCGGAATCGACGGTCGCCCGATCGTCGAATACAGCGCCGCGAACTCTCGCTCCAGCGAGCCGAGCGCCTCGTTCACGATCGTCCGGATCGCCCGCAACGGATGGTCGCACCGAACCCGCGCCTCAAGATCGACGTAGCTGAACAGTTCGCCAGTTCGTTTGTCGTCACCGCGCATGCACCGGTCTCCGAATCCCTTCGGAGACAATGAATCACGCCGAATGCCTCGCCGCGAGCGGCTTTTTCAACGGCCTGTTAGTGGACGAAACTACACGGAAAGGTGATGATTGTAGACAAATTCCTTGTCCTTGAAGGTCAGTTCCGTCACGCGACACACTCCCGCATTTGTGGCGCGATAGAATCAGCAAGGGTCGGCCAAGGCAAGCGCCAATGCCTCTTCAAGTCGGCCTGTTTGCGTCCAGCAGTGCCTGCAAAGCGGCATGGGCTTCAGGGGTCAAGGGCGGGCCTTTCGCGGCTTCCTTTTCGAACGAACGCATGATTTCTGCCTGCCTATCGCTGGCGACGTTTCCGTAGCTCGTGAAGGTGGTCAGGACCTGTTCATAGCCCAGATTCTGGCTCCATGCCTTGAACTCTTCCGGCGTCGTGCAACGCCTTTCCCCGAGCCGTGCCAGTGTCTTGCGGAAGGAATGGGGATTAGAATAGGGCAAGCCGGCCGCCGCGAACGCGTCCTTGAAGATACGGCGGATAGGTCCCGCATTACTCCAGTGGGACCGGGAGAGACCAGTGGCGGCAAACTTGCCATTGACCAAGCCCATGTCGGTTGCCGGAAAGAGCGGATCATCCGGGCCGAACAGACATTCGGTTTCCAACGTTTCAAGCCGGCCTTCCACGATGGCGCGCGGTTTTTCGCCGACAGGGAAGAACCATGTGGAGAATGTCTTTCGGTTTTTCGTGCGCACGTCACGCGCGTCCTGTTCGATCTTTCCAGCGTTGATGTCCACGTGCTTCAGGGACATGGAGGCGATAGCGTCGTCGCGCCCGCCGGTCAGGATGGCAAAGGCAAGCAGCGCTCGATTGCGCCTTTCGATCAGCGTGCGTGCCGGCATCCGTTCCAGCGTCCTAGTGATATGCTGCAATGTCGGTGCGGGCCTTTCGCGTTTCGGCGCGTTCGGTGCCGTATCTGGAAGGGCTTTTCGTGGTTACTAAAATCAGAAAGCGGGTCAAGCGGCCGCACACCGCAAAGGCCTTCGTCGAGGGGCTGCCCGCAACCACGGACCGGAAGGAGGACAAAAAGCCAGCCAGAAAAGCCCCCTGACACCGCCCGCTCAACGCGCGACTGTCAGCCGATTTCCCTCTCTGTACACGCTGAAGTCGGCAACGACGACGCCTCACTCTATGCAACGCTATTGATCAATACCCTCGAATACCAAATTCGCATTTGAACTATTCGGGTCGTAGCCAATCACTTTGCACTCTCCCTTGGCCCGCCTCGGTGCAGCTCCGTTGAGTTCTATACGATCCCTACCCCAAGTGCCGGAGACATCATATTGCGCAGGCAAACAGTCCTTCCTGAATGTTCGAGCTGTTCCCTCTATACGCGACTTCTCGCGTCGACCATCGAACAGTAGATTACCATGTGGAACAATATTTGAGAGAGAATCTTTAGTTTGGAAATATTGTATTTTGACGGCTGCTTGGTCTTCGCCAGCCCGAATGGCTGTCAGGAGCATTTTTGAGCCGTTGTGATCGTAGAACCGTTCCGAAATGAGGGCAGCATCTCCTTCGTATTCCTCCATTTCCGCTATCTTGATGAATGAGGGGAGTAGATGCCAGGTGAACAAGCCGTTCAGCATAGGTCGCGAGATTTGATATTCATTTTCGTATCGATAAACGATTGGCGACATTTCATCGTTGGTGACTTGGTGGTCCAGAATTACGCCGTCCAAATCGGTGTCGATCACACATCTATCGGCCATTCCTTCCGTGCCGAGACGGCGACCACCATCGTTCTCGTAGGCGAAGGCCGTATCATTGAGCGCGGAGGATATCCAATCCTCAAGGAGTTGGGCGTCCGTTCGCACATCAACTGGCGTCCCATTCGGGAGAAAGCTCGCATAAATCTTTGATGGATAGGTAGCGGCAATAGGATCGAGTCCACCGTCCGACGTCCAATTATGTAAGTTCGAGCAGAGCAAGTCGGCTGCCAGCGAACCGTGCAGGCGCAGTTCCTTCTCGGCATCGAGACGTATGAACCACCTTCCTGCATCCCCAATCGTGTTCACGTATACGAGGTCCCTTTCCTCGCGTGCATTTAGTGCCGCCCTCACCAGGCTCGGTTGCCAGCCGTGACGAACTGTCAATTCGGAGAACTGAAACGCGGCTGCGAGTATCTGCCGTTCGAGCATGGCAGCGATCGGGACAGGAGAACTTCCGTCTGAGCCAAAAACACGCTCCGGCAGCACAGGTGCATGAAACCCCAATCTGCCAGTGGGGTGTAGCATGCGATCGGGTACGGTTTGTTCGCCGACACGCCGCGCTCCTCCCATGAATCCGATCGCACACGCGGAAACGCACGAGACATTTGGACCGACATAAGTGGCAACATGGTTTTGATGGATCAAATCGGCCATCTTCAAGCCTTCGATCAGGCTGCCGCCGGGGCTGTCGAGCGACACAACGACGGAGCCCGAATCCGTGATCACCTCTTTCAGCACCGCTTCCAGCTTCGCGGCATCGCCCGCGTCAATCTTCCCTCTAACAGAGACCGTCACGACCTCAGCGGACCGGGAATGGGAGAACTCAGCCGCGGCGGCAGGCGCTACGAACATCGGGAGCATGCAGATGAGAACAGTTAATCGTGTCATTCTTCGAGCCACTGTCTGTAGGGCTGGCAGTTTTCGCCTTGCTTGAGCTGATTTGCTTCGGCGACTTGCGGTTCCGTGAGATCCACCGCGTGACCCGGTCCATCCTCGACAAGTCTGCGAATTAGTTCCGACGACCACTCCCGATCCCCAGCCAGCAGCAAGATCTCGACGAAAAGTTGAAGGGTAAGGTTGCGGGTCTGTTGAGATACCTCGCGTTCGCTACCCCCTTCCTTTCGTGCGACATCGGCGAACGACGGCATGGTCAGTTGTATCTCAGCGCCGAGAACGAACCGTCGGTCGGGCGGGAAATAACCTTCCATCCCGATGCCGGTGCCTCCCATGAATGCGATTGCACAGGCTCCGGTGCAGCGAGCATCTGCGGAAACATAGCTCTGGATGTTGTATCCTCGAAGCAAATGTGAGATTTTTACCGCCTCAAAGTAGTCTCCGCCTGCGCTGTCGAATGACAACCTCCCGATTTCGACATAGTGCTCACTGTTGCTCGCTTGTCCTGGCGTAAGCAGTTCGTGCAGACGTTCAAAATCCCCTTCCTCAATGTCTCCAACGAGTTCGATGGTCTTTAGCGACGGGCAGCTACCTATCGCATCTCCATCATCGTACACATTGAATTGAGCCGCGCTGGCGCCACCGCCCAGCAGCGCGACTACTCCCAAGGCTATTGACAGGCGAAATGCCAACACACCCTCCAAGGACGGATAGACGATCCTTCCCTCTGTTGCTCGGTAGGTCAACAGCCGTATTGACGTGAAAGCAGCTTCGTGTTGCCATAGGCGGGCCGGAAACGGAGGCAGGGAAAGGGCGGATGACAGTCGTTCTGTGGCGGCCCTTGCTATGCGCACTCTGTGTCTGCGCCGCAACTGAAACTGTTCGCGGACAAGAGGACGCCTGGAACGTCAAGAACGAGCTGGCAAGATGCGTGATTGAAAACGCCGAAAAGTACATCAGCGGCAATTCGGATGATCCCGTCGTCATTTATGTGGAAGCTTGCCCTGAGCCCTCTACGGAGAAATCACTGGCATTGCTTCTGGAGAACTCCATCGTTCCCGAACTAAAGGCCGATGCAGATGCCGACATAGACGCGATAGTGGTGTTCACACGCTCCGAACTGGCATGCCTCGCAAAAATTCGGATCGAATCCACGGACGAGATTGTTAGTCTCCCCAAGAAGCCCCGATGCTGAAATGGCCTAGCGAGCAGTTCACTCCTTGGGCAGTCGCGTGGACGACAATTATTTCCAATATCACCCTGATAGCGGCGCTCGTCATAGCGTACTGGACATATGTGCAAAGCGCAGAGAACAGCCAGAAGGACAAATCACTCGAGTATGTCGCCGACTTCAATAGGGACGACATGCTGGAGGCGAGGAATGTAGTCTACCGGGTTTGGAAAGATTTCGACTTCAAGAAGAAAGCGCCCGGCGGTTCACGAGAGGTCATTTATGCGATTGTCGAGCGGGTGACGGCAGACCATGATCAACACGGGCCTGAGAAATCGATAAAAACCGCCATCATCAACATCTCCACATTCTTCGATAGCGCTTCGGTGTGCGCCAGGACGGAGGTCTGCGATGGGGGGATACTTCAGACGCAGCTCGGTCCCTATGCAAGATCATTCTATTGTCTCTATGCCGAGTGGATTGCCGCGGAACAGGCTCAATACAACCTTCCGGCCCTCGGTAGCGGTATGATAGAACTCGCTGAAAACGAGGGGAGTTGTTAGGCCGTGTGGACGGAATTGATCAAGATGAAGCCGGCGGAGAGGGCGACGAAGGATGCGAAATTTCGCCTTGCCTTCTCGCAGCGTAGGGCGACGCGCTTGAAGCGCTTGATCTTGCCGACGGCCTGCTCGATGCGGGCGCGGCCTTTGTAGAGCGTCCTGGCGAAGAAGGCCGGCTTGTCCTTCTCGTTGGCCTTGTGTGGAATGACGAGAATGATGCCGCGATCCCGCGCCGCCCGGCGGTTGGCCTTGCTGGCGTAGCCCTTGTCGCCGATCGCCGCGCGCGGCTCGACCTCGGGACCGAGCCCGAGCAGGATCGGGAAGTGCGGCGCGTCGCCCTTCTCGCCGCCGGTCAGGTCGAATGCGATGGGATGGCCGTCGAAGTCTGTCTTCAGGTGGATTTTGGTGGAGAAGCCACCGCGCGAGCGGCCGAGCGCCTGACCGTGCTGCCCCCTTTATGGATGGCCCGCCCCTCCCGCCGAAGCCTGTGTGTAGGATGTCGGTGTTCAAGAGAGGAAGGAGCGGACCATGAGCATTGTGATCCTTGGCATCGACCTAGGCAAGAACAGCTGCAGTGTCGTCGGCCTGGACGAAAGCGGAAAGGTCGTCATTCGACGGCGAATGCGACGCGAGGGGGTGATCGCGTTCGCTACAAAGCTGTCGCCCTGCATCATGGCGATGGAAGCCTGCTGCGGTGCACATCACATGGGGCGATCGCTGGCGGCACTGGGCCATCAGGTCCGTTTAATGTCTCCGGAATATGTGCGCCCTTATGTGAAGGCTCAAAAGAACGATGACCGCGATGCTGAGGCGATCGCCGAATCGGCGACGCGACCCACCATGCGCTTCGTCGAGCTCAAGAGCGAAGAGCAGTTCGACGTTCAAGCCCTGAATCGAGTGCGTGACCGCCTGGTCAGTGAACGCACCTCGTTGACCAATCAGATCAGGAGCCTGCTTTTGGAGCGCGGGCACGTCGTGGCCCAGGGTCACGCCCGGCTGCGTCTTTCGCTGAGTGAACTGCTTGACAACGGCGGCGACGCGCTGAGCCGACGGATGGCGTTCCTACTCGAGGACATGCGTTCGCGCTGGGAAGAGCTGGACCGCCGCATCGCGGCCTTTGACGCCGAGTTCGCAACCATGGCGCGGACCGACGACCGCGCCCGGCGACTGACAGGCATTCCCGGCATCGGAGCGCTGAATGCCACCGCACTGGTAGCCGCAGTTGGCAGCGCGGCAACATTCGACAAGGGACGCGACCTCGCCGCGTGGTTAGGCCTTGTGCCTCGGCAAGCCACAACTGGAAGAAGGCCGAAGCTCCTGGGTATCACGAAGCGCGGAAGCAGGTATCTGCGCAAGATGCTGATCCAGGGCGCACGGTCGGCTATGCCCTCGTTGACCAAGAGCAACACGGCGGTCGGATCGTGGCTGCGCGCACTCCTCGCTCGCACCCACCTCAATGTCGCCGTCGTCGCGCTGGCTGCGAAGATGGCCCGCACCGTCTGGGCGCTGCTCCACCACGGAAGGACTTATCAGGTCGCATCGAAGTAGGGATGAGGAACAAACGTACGGATAACCGCCGGACGTCACGAGCGGCGAGTGGTGAAAGGAAGATGGCCTGACAGTCGATCGGTGTTCCGAAAACCTCCGGCGTAAAATGGCCCAACGAGGCCGGCCCCTTTATGAGGATCGGAACGCGCGGATCTCCATCTTGGCGGCGGCCGCCAGGCCGACATGCCGGATACGTTTGTGCAGACTGTTCACACCATCCTCCAATTGTCGCTTGCAACCGGGGCGGGCCATACGTTTTTGGCCGCCGCCGACACATGGGCGCGGATCACCGTCGAATCGAACATCTGCACCAGGTGCGCCGCGGACGAGAGCGACGCGAGGTGGTCGAAGAAGGTCTCGAACACGCCGGCCTTGCTCAGCCATCCCGCCGCTACCGTGGTAGGTTTTCGCACCGCCGCGCTCAGATGTGCGGAACGAGGCTAGTTCGAAGTGACGAATGAGTTCATACATTTGCGTGTATCGAAATAACCGACTATGGGGGTCGAAAGTGAAGATGAAGCGTCAGGCTCTGTTCGGATCGCTAGCCTGTTGAGCTCCTGTATGTATGACAGATGAATGAATTGCGCCCTGTGGAGAGTCAGTCCTGCCGCTCTCTGCGGCACGGCGCATCGTATGATAGGAAAAGGATACGGTCTTGCTTGAAAGCTACAGCGGCGCCACACGCGTCTACTTCGTCCTCGGGCACCCGATCGCGCAGGTGAAGGCGCCGTCCGGCATGACGCGGATGTTCGAGCAGTCCGGCATCGACGCCATCGTCGTGCCGATCGACGTCCAGCCGGCAGATTTCCCCGCCTTCTTCAAGGCTGTTGCGCCGCTGCGCAATGTCGATGGTTTCGCTGTCACCATCCCGCACAAGTTCAGCGCCGCGGCGCAGTGCTCCAGCCTGTCGGAACGCAGCCGCCTACTCGGTTCCACCAACATAGTGCGTCGTAATGACGACCGAACCTGGCATGGCGACATGCTGGACGGTATCGGCGCCGTCGCCGCAATGCGCGCCAAGGGCTGCATCTTCGAAGGCGCACGGGCGCTGCTAGTCGGGGCTGGCGGCGCCGGGAGCGCAATCGGCCTCGATTTCCTAGCGGCCGGCGTTGACACACTTGCCATCCACGACATTGATACCGTACGCAGGGACAGTCTAATCGCGCGGCTTTCGCAGCGCTATCCCGGCAAGGCAGTCGTCGGTTCGGCCGACCCGTCCGGCTTTGCCATCATCGCCAATGTGACGCCGGCCGGCATGCGGCCAGACGATCCCCTGCCGGTCGATTTATCTAAGCTTCTCCCGGAGATGTTCGTCAGCGACGCCATCACTATGCCCGAGATCACGCCGTTGCTGGCGGCCGCCGGCCAGGCAGGCTGCCTCACCTCGACTGGCGTCGACATGTTCCAGGCTGAAAGGCAGATGATGCTGGATTTCTGGGTTGGTGACGCCGCGGCGCCAGTCGGCGCGGCCGCATGACGAAGGCTTTGCCAAGGATCGGCGGCAGCACCTTCTCCTTCGTCTGGCGCGATCAGGCGCTGCCAGCGATGCGCCGGATGGCCATGATCGGCCTCGACGATTTCGACGTTTTGCTTGCGCCCGGACATCTGTGGTTCGAGACGAGCAGTGCCGAGCGTGGTGCGCTGCGGCGCCAGATCGAGGCCGACGGGTTGCGAATCGAATCCCTCAACCTGCCCGCGCTCGACCACAATCTGTGCAGCGTCGTGCCGGAGGTGCGCGCGCGCACCGTGGAGGTCTACGCGGAGGCAATCCGCCTGGCCGCCGATCTCGGCGCGAAGGGCGTCGTCGTCGTGCCGGGACGGGTGTCGGGACTGCTCGCGCCGCCGCACAAGGAAAGCGTCGCCCACCTGACCGACGGCGCGGCAGCGCTTCTCGATGTCGCCCGGGCGAGCGGATGCCGCCTGTTCTTCGAAACGCACCCGCAGACGCCACTGCCCACCGCCGACGCACTCGGCGCCTGGGTCGAGCAGTTCGCGACGCCGCTCGCATCGATCGCCTACGACGTCGCCAACGCCGAATTCATCGGCGAGGACCAGGTCGCGGCGATCGCGCGCTGGGGCCGCCTGATCGGGCAGTATCACTTGTCCGACGCGACCCGGACGAGCTGGCGGCATGACGCGATCGGCAGCGGAACCGTGCGTTTCGGGCAAATCCTCGAAGCGATCGGCACCGGCGGCTTTCCCGGCGTGGCGATCCTCGAGATCATTTCGACCGACCCGATCAAGGACATGCGCGCCGGCCTCGGTGCGCTCGTCGGCTGATCCGGGCAACGCGCCAATGCCGCGACAAGCCGCGGCCCGCGACATCTCCCGTAAGCAATTTGTTCTTGTATATGGCCTTGTGCAACGTGTAGAACAGACCCGCCCGCCTATGGGAGAACGGACTTGTCGCGTCGAGCGCAGCCGATAGGTGCTTGTATCGAATTGGAGGAACCATGCTCAAGAAACTGATCGCCGTCGCGGCGTTGCTGATCGCCGGCCCGGCGCTGGCCCAGAGCTATCCCGACCGTGACATCCAGGGAACCATCATGTGGGGCGCCGGCGGCGCCACCGACAATCTGGCCCGCGTCATCGCGCCCGCCGTCGAGGAGGAACTCGGCCAGAAGATCGTGCTGGTGAACCGTCCCGGCGGGGTCGGCGCCATTGCCATGCAGTATGTCAATTCGCGGCCGTCGGACGGCTATACGCTGCTGTTCGGCGCAGAAAATCCGCAGCTTCATCGCGTGCTCGGCCTGGCGGATCTCGACTATGCCTCTTTCTACCCGGTGGCGATCGTCGGCCGCAACATCCAGGTCTTCGTCGTCAATCCTGATGCCAAGTGGAAGACACTGACCGAACTGGTCGACGACATCAAGGCCAATCCCGGCCAGATCCGCATGGGCGCCACGGGTCCGGGCGGATCGCCCGCTGTGGCGATGGGGATGCTGAACTCCGTCGTCAAGGGTGAGGTCACCCAGGTTCCCTTCGATGGCGAGGGTCCGGGGCTGACCGCGCTGCAGGGCAACCATGTCGACTTCATGCCCGTGAGCCTGCCCGCCGCGGCGGAACTGCTCCGCGCCGGACGCGTGCGCGGCCTGGCCGTTCTGGATGCGGAACCACTCGCCCAGTTTCCCGACATCCCGGCCATCACGGCCGAATATCCCGAACTCGGCAAGTATCTTCCCTGGGGATCATTTCAGGGCATGTTCGTCAAGCGCGATGCGCCCGATGAGGTGAAGAAGACGCTGACGGACGCTTTCGCGGCGGCGATGGCCAACGAGCGCGTCGATGACTTCATCCAGAAGTCCGGCATGGTCAAGATGGCGATCAGCGGCGCGGAAGCCGACGAGTTCATGAAGCGCTGGCAGTCGGTGACGAGCTGGATCCTGCATGACACCGGCGACGCCAAGGTCTCGCCCGAGGAACTCGGGATTCCGAGACTCTGATCCGCGATCCGTTCCGACGGAACACTGGCGGAATCCGGCGGCGAGGGCTACTCCTCGCCGCAACGTCATCGGAGCACGTCACCATGATCGAACCGCAATCGCCCGCCCCGGGGCAGACCGTGTTCTACGGCGTGCTTTTGGCCGGATCGGGGCTCCTCCTGTGGGAAGCCTGGAAAATCGAGGGTTTCGGCTCGCTGAGCGGGCCGGGCATGTTTCCGATGATCGCGGCGGGGCTGATGGTCGTCACCGTGCTCATCATGATGGTCAAGGTGCGGCGGAACCGCGCTCCGTCGGTCGACGAAGCCGAAACGCGAGCGACCCGTCTCGCGCGCATCGTTACCCTGCCGATCCTCGGCTACATGGCGCTCTGCGCCGTCTATGTCGCGGCGCTCGAACTTGCCGGCTTCTGGGTGGCGTCCGCCGTTTTCCTATTCGTCTCGTTCGTCTTCCTCTACCGTAAGGGCGTGATCGCCGCCGGCCTCGTCACCGCGGCCTCGCTTGCCTTCGTCTTCGCCGTCTTCAGCTTCATCTTCCAGGTCTATCTGCCGTGACGGGAAGCCTCCGCCATGCCTGAGTCCCTCGGCTATTTTCTCATGTCATGGCTCGATCCGAGCCTGTTCGGCCTGGTGCTCGTGGGCACCTGGGCCGGCGTCTATGTCGGCGCCATTCCGGGCATCTCGGTCACGATGGCCGCTTCGGTGCTGATCTCATTTACGTTTTCGTGGGACGTGAACGCGGCGCTCGCCATGATGGTGGGCGTCTATTGCGGCGGCGTCTACGGCGGCAGCCGCACGGCCATCCTGCTCAACATTCCCGGCACCCCCGCGGCGGTCGCCACCGCCTTCGACGGGTATCCCCTGGCCAAGCTGGGCGAGGCCGGCAAGGTGATCGGTATCTCGACGGTGGTCTCGGTTATCGGCGGCTACTTCGGCATCGCCATCCTCGCCATCGCGGCGCCCTCGGTCTCCTCGCTGGCGCTGCAGTTCGCCCCGCGCGACTTCCTGCTGCTCGCCCTGATCGGGCTTCTCCTGGTGGGAGGCCTGTCCGGCGGATCGCTCGCCAAGGGCATCTTCGCGGCGGCGCTCGGCGTGCTGATCGGCCTCGTCGGGCTCGACAATCTCACCGCGCAGCCGCGCCTGACCTTCGGCAACGTCTCGATGCTGGGCGGAATCTCCTACATCGCGGCGATGATCGGCTTCTTCGGTCTCTCCGAAGCGCTGTTCCAGCTTCGCAGCCTCGATATCGAGCCGGTCAAACAGCACTTGTCGAAGATCATTCCCGCCTGGAAGGAGGTCAGGAAGTACCTGCCGCTTGCGCTGCGCAGTTCGGCCATCGGCGTTACCATCGGAGCGCTGCCGGGGGCCGGCGGCGACATCGCCTCGCTCATTGCCTATGACCAGGCCAAGCGTACGGTCAAGAATCCGAGCCGTCCGTTCGGCGAAGGCGCCTATGAGGGCGTGGTCGCGCCGGAATCCGCCAACAACGCCGTCATCGGCGGCGCCTTCGTGCCGATGCTGACGCTCGGAATCCCCGGCGATGCGGTGACGGCGCTGTTCATCGGAGCGCTCTACATCCACGGCCTGCGGCCGGGTCCGCTGCTAATGGTGGAGACGCCGCATCTGTTCTGGTTCATCGTCGGCGCGCTAGTGCTGGCGAATTCGCTGCTGCTGGTCATCGGGCTCACCGGCATCCGTGTGTTCACGAAGATCATGATGATGCCGCGGGGGGTGCTTATCCCGCTAATCGTGCTTCTGTCGGTGGTGGGCACCTACACGATCCAGAACAGCATGACCGACGTCTACTGGATGCTGGCCTTCGGCATCTTCGGCTATTTTCTTAAGGTCTACGGCTTCCAGCCCGGGCCGATCATCCTCGGCGTCATTCTCGGGCCACTGATGGACGTGTCCTTCCGGCGCGCCATGCTGTCCTCGCGCAGCGACCCGCTCGATTTCGCGACCTCTTTCTTCCTGAACCCCATCTCGCTGGCCCTGACCATGGGCTTCCTGCTCCTGATCCTGAACCAGACCCCGCTGTGGGGAAAAATCTTCCGCCGTCGGCAAAAGTCGGCCTAGACGCTTCAGACGGGCTGCGGCGCCAGTTGCGCGCCGCCGCAGACGTGGATCACGTCGCCGGTGATGAAAGAGGCGCGGTCGGAGGCGAGGAAGGCGATCGCACCGGCGACGTCGTCGGGCGTGCCCAGACGATCGAGCGGCGTCAGCTTGCGAAACGAATCCGCCATCGCGGCATTGGCCGCCACGAGCTTCTTGTTGAACGGCGAGTTCAGGAAGCTCGGCGCCACCGCGTTGACGCGGATGCGATCCTTGCCGAGCTGGACGGCGAGCGCACGCGTCAGGCCGATCAGGCCGGACTTGCTTGACGTGTAGCCGATGCCCGTGCCGCTCAGATAGACGCGTGACGCGACGTTGACGATGCTGCCGCTGCCGGCTGGCCGCATCAGGGGCGCGGCCGCCTGGCACAAGAGCATGGGCGCCGTCAGGTTGATGGTCATGATGGCGTTCCAGACGTCGAGATCGACGTCGCCGATCGTCGGCGCGCCGGTTCGGCCGGCATTGTTGACCAGGCAGTCCAGCCGTCCGAAATGCGCCTCGACCGTCGCCATCATCGGCTTGATTGCTTCGAGGTCGGAGAGATCGACGTCGAGCGCCAGCGTCTCGACGCCGAAATCGCGGCCGATCTCGTCGCAGACCGCCGTCGCCGCCTCGATGGCGATGTCGGCGAGCACGATGTGGAAGCCGTCGGCGGCCAGCATGCGGGCCGTGGCGGAGCCGACGGCACCGGCGCCGCCGGTGATCAAGGCGGTCCTCATCGCTGCCACGGCATCATCCGCCGCTGCAGGGCCTGCAGCCCGTAGGTCAGTAAGACGCCCAGCATCATCACCACGAGCAGCCCGGCATACATCTTTTCCGGGTTCAGCACTTCCCAGTAGTAGAAGGTGATGAAGCCGACGCCCTGCTTGGCGCGCAGGAACTCGACCGAGATGATCACGATCATGGCGGTTCCGAGCGCGATCCGCAGCCCGGCGAAGATGACCGGCATGGCTCCGGGGATGATGACATGGCGCATCATTTGCCAGCCATTGGCGCCGTAGTTGCGGCCGGCCATGAGATAGACCTTCTCGATGCCGCGCACTCCGGCCATGGTGTTGATGGTCATCAGGATGAACACGGCCAGCGCCACAACCAGGATCTTCGGCCCCTCGCCGAACGGGTTGGCGAAGATCAGCATGACGATCGGGAAGATGGCGATCTTGGGCAGCACGTAGACGGCCGACAGCGTGGTGTCGAGCATCAGGCGCACCGTCTGGTTGATTCCCATCACGACGCCCAGAAGGATGCCCGGTATCGCGCCGAGCACGAAGCCGACAAAGACCCGGCCGAGCGTCGCCAGGACGTGGCTTTCCGAAAGCAGGTTCCAGACGCCGGCCCAGCCGTCGCGGGCCAAATATTCGGGGATCAGCCATGGGCGCCCGATTAGGCTGGTTTCGGAAAAGCGATCGTAGCGCACCGTCATGTCCCACAGACCGGCCGCGATGCGGCTCGGCTGCGGAAACCAGGTCGGATTGATCAGCCCGTAGTCGCCGGCAAACTGCCACAGCAGCAGCACGAGCGCGGGAAAGCCGAAGGCGAGCGTGCGCTCGTAGGCGGCGCGGCCCCGCAGCGGCACCATGCGCCCGATGCGCTCGCAGACGATGACGAGGATGACGAAGCTGCCGACGATGGCCAGCCACGCCAGTGGCCGCCACAACCCGGTCACCGCCAGCAGCACGTGCAATGCCACTGCCGCTGCGAGGAGCATAAGGATTGCGCGGCGGTCGGCGGCGTGATGATCTTTGGCGTCGGGCGGCGCGCCATTGTGTTCGGAGAGCTTGCCGCTGGAAATTTCGGTCATTGCTGCATCTCCATCGCGCGCGTGACCTCGCTCGACAGCCGCTCCCAGATCTCGGCGCGATGCTCGGCGAAGCGGGGCATGTTCATGGCGTCGATCGTGCGCGGCCGCGGTAGGTCGATCTCGAAGATGGCGAGCCGGCGTCCCGGCTGGGCGCTCATCAGGATCACCCGGTCGCCGAGCAGCACCGCCTCATCGAGGCTGTGGGTGATGTAGACGACGGTCTTGCGCGTCTCCTCCCAGATCCGCAGCAACTCGTCCTGGAGCACCACGCGCGTCTGCGCATCGAGCGCGCCCAGCGGCTCGTCCATCAGCAAAACCTCGGGATCGTTGGCGAGCGCGCGGATGATCGAGACGCGCTGCTTCATGCCGCCGGAGATCTGGTGCGGATAATAATCCGCGAATTTTGCCAGCCCGACGCGGTCGAGCCAGGCGCGCGCCGTCTCGCGCCGCTCGCACGCCGAAACGCCGCGCATCTGCAGCCCGAAGGCGACGTTATCGATCACGGTCTTCCACGGGAAGATCGCGTATTCCTGGAACACCACGCTGTTCAGCGGCTTGCCTGGCTCGGCGCCGGGACGGATGTCGATGGTGCCGAAGGAGATGTCCTCCAGCCCCGCGAGCATGCGCAGGAAGGTCGACTTGCCGCATCCCGACGGCCCGACGATGCAGACGAACTCGCCTTCGGCGACGTCGAGGCTGAAATCGTCCAGCGCCGTGATCGACCCGGCGAGCGTCGGGTAGGTTTTGGTGACGTTGCGCGCGACGATTTTCGGCGCGCGGGGCGCGCCACTCGGAGCCATGCTGTTCATGCGGTTTCCTCACCGGAGGGTCGGCGCATGGGACGGGCCCATGCGCCGGGTCGACGGTCGGCGACGAAAGGGCCGCCTAATGGGCGCCGAGGGTCTCGATCGCCTTTTTCGTGAAGGTTTCGTCGATGGCCTTCGTCAAGTCCAGCGGCTTGTCGTATTCGGTGCGGCCGTTCTCGCGATGCACGCGCTCGATGTCGGCGAGGCCGTCGACGGGGATGGCCACGTTCGGATCGTAGATCACCGGGCTGCCGGTGCGGATCGCCTCCTCGGTCGAGGCCGTGTAGGCGAGATAGGCGTCGATGTTCTCCTGGGCCAGGTAGTCGTCGCCTTGCATCATGCGGGCCGCTTCTGCGAGCGCGAGCACGAAACGCTCGGCCACGTCCGGCCGCTCGTTGATGAACTTGCCGGAGCCGACGAAGGCGATGGTCATCAGGCCGGGCGTGATGTCCTGCGCCAGCACCACGGCGTTGCCCGAGGCGATCGCCTGGTCGGAGAAGGGCGAGCTCAGCAGCGCGGCGTCAATCGACTTGCCGTCAATGGCGGCCGGCATGTCGGCATTGCCGATGTTCATCAGCTCGACGTCTCGAATGGTCAGGTCCGCCTGCTCGAGCGCCTTGGCGACGAAGTACTCGCCGCCGCTGCCGGGACCGCCGGCCGCGCCGATGCGCTTGCCCTTCAGGTCGGCGATGGTCTTGACGGCGCCGCTGTCGGCCAGGTCCTTGCGCACCAGGAGCTTGGTGGGTCCGTTCTCCATCGGATCGAGCGCGCCCGGCGCGATGATGCGGATGTCGAGACCGCGATCCCAAGCCGACCACAGCGAGGAGACGATGGCGATGCCGCCAACGTCGACGCTGCCCTGGTCGAGGAAGGCGATCGCCTCGGTGCCCGACTTGACGCGCTCGAATTCGACGTCGAGCCCGTATTTGTCGAAGATGCCGCGACCTTCGGCTACATAGGCGGTCGCAAACTTCATGATCGGCACATAGGCGACTTTCACCGCCTGCGGCGGGTCGAGCGGCGCGACGTCCGCGGCGTTCGCGGCCCCGATCGACAGCGCGCTCCCAAACGCAATCGCGGTCGCGACGGCTCGGGCTTTCCAGTCAGTCATGTTCAGCATTGTCTCTCTCCCTTTATGGATTTTCTTTTCGGATATCGGCCCGGGCTCTTCACGGCGCCGGTCTTTCAATCGTAAACGGGCGGCACGCAAGCATGTCGCCTTCCTCAAGCCTCCGCCATCGCCCTCGTGGGGCTGAGATAGGCGCCCTGCGCGGCAAGATTACGCCTCAGTTCGGAAATGGGAACCTCGGCAGGCTCGATTCCGCGGTTGGCGGCGATCGCGGCGGCGATACCGGCCGCGTGGCCGGTCAGCCAGCACTGCGGGATCTCGCGCATGAAGGAATGGCTGGTCGCGTCGCAGGACAGGTGCCGTCCCGGCGCCAGCAGCCCGCCGATGTCGGCGGGGACGATGCTGAAATAGGGCACCGATATGTTGGCGAATTTCGGCGACAGCGGCGGCGACACGCCGATCTCGTCGGGGGCGGTGCGACCGTCCCACATCTCGCGCGTCAGCTTGCCCCTGCCCACGAGCCGGCGGCCGTGGCGCACGCCAAGCTGGGGCGCGGAGACCATCAGATAGGCGTCCGAGAAGCCGGGGGCGTGCTCGCGGTAGAAGGCGAGGTGCCGGATCATGAGCTGGTGGCTCTTGATCTCGACCTCGGACAGATCCTCGACCTTCAGCGCCGAATAGCCCGACAGGCGCGGCCCCATGAAAACGGCGACGTCGTTGCGCCAGGACACAACCGGCCGTTCGAAGAAGCGCATCGCCTCGCGGCCGCGTGCCATGAACTGCGAATACTGCTCGGGCGTCTCGGCGCGGAAACGCAGGAAGGCGTCCATGTCGACGCCGGCCAACATCCAGGCGGTGTTCATGCAGCCGTGGATGTCGCGCTGGTCGACTTCGGTATCGAACCCGGAACCCGCCCTTGCATAGAGGTCGCCGTCGCCGGTGGCGTCGACCGTCGCCCGCGCGAGCACCGCGCGGCGGCCCTCCTTGCTTTCGAAGATGCAGCCGGCGACGCGATTGCCCTCCATCACCGGGCGCGCGCCCCAGGCGTGGAAGATCGGATGCACGCCGGCTTCCAGCACCATCGCCAGCGATTCGGCCTTCAGCCATTCCGGATCGAGCGTCGGCGAATGGGTGACGGTGTCGTGGTAGGCAGCGGTGCGCAGGGCCCAGTAGGCCACCTTTTCCGGATCGTGCGATCCCCAGTCGGCCCTGTCCGGCCCGGCGATCATGTCGCGCGTCAGGCGCGATAGTGCCTCCTCGGCAAAGCCGCGGATGACGTGCCTTCCGGACCAGTCGGTCATGCGGTCGATCCAGATCACCAGGCCGCCTGTCGAAAGCCCGCCGAGATGGTTGTAGCGCTCCATCAGCACCACATCGGCGCCGAGACGCGCAGCCGCCACCGCCGCCGCGGTTCCGGCCGGGCCGCCGCCGACCACGAGTACGTCGCACTCGGTATGGACGGCAACGGGCTGTGCCGGCTCATCGATCACGCGCGAGGACAGCCTGCGCCGTTCCTGCCGCTGCGTCTCGAAGGTTTCCGCCTGAAAGAACAGGCGACCGCCCTCCGGTTCCATGGAGCCCATACGGATTTTCCTCCTGCCCGGCCCTCCTCGGCCAGCATTGGGGTTCAGACTATGGAGGCCAAATTGCTTGATCAAACGAATTTCGTGGGTCTATTGATGAAGCAGATTAATCAATCGCGGCATTTCTGGCATGGATATTCTCGGCCTCGAAGCCTTCATCCGCATCGCGGAGTCCGGCAGCTTCAAGAGCGCGGCCTCAGCGATGAACCTGTCGCAGACGGCCCTCAGCCATCGCATCCGCAAGCTCGAGCAGGATGTGGGCCTGATGCTCTTGCAGCGGACGACGCGGTCGCTGGCGCTCACGCGGGCCGGCCAGGATTTCTTCCCGAAGGCGCGCGACATGATGCTGCGCCTCGACCGGCTCTACGAGGATCTGCGCATCGAGGGGCGGCGCGCGCACGAACGGGTCGCGATCGGCTGCCTGAGTTCGCTCGGCGAACGCTACCTGCCCAGCGCCCTGCGCACGTTCCGGGAGCGGAACCCGACCGTCGACATCGTCATCCATGACGAGCACGCGGCGGTCCTGGCCGACCGGGTGCTGGCCGGCCAGATCCAGTTCGCGCTCACCATCCTCGGCGCGCAGCACTGGGCGCAGAAGTCGCGCGTGCTGTTCGAGGAGGATTTCGTCGCCGCTGTGCCGATCGACCACCCGCTTGCCGACAGGCCACAACTAACCTGGGCCGATCTGGTCGGCTATCCGCTGGCGCGCGTTTCCACCACCACGAGCCACGGCTTCATCCTGAGCGAAAGCCTCAACACCTTCGCCCACGAACTCGACTGGCGCTACGAGGTGCAGCGCACGCACATGGCGGGCAGCCTCGTCATCGCCGGCCTTGCCATCACCGTCCTGCCGCGCGCGGCGATCCCGAAGCATGAGCGCGTGAGGGTGATCCCGATCACCGAGCCCTCGATCCGCCGCACCGTCGGCATCATCTCGCTCAGCGGCGTGCCCCTGTCGCCGCCCGCCATGCAATTGCAGCGCATGCTGCTGCGCGAGATCGCGAAGGAATGGGGCTGATCGCTCCGAGAAGCCTGGTCCACCATCGCCCGCCTGAACCGCGGCGGGTGAACCCGCAGGGTTGCTCCACGGGTGGAACTCTTTCATGTGGATGGCCGAACGCACGGCGACGGGGAGCAATCGATGGTGGATGTGGATGGCGATGGGGTGCTTGCGCTCTGGAACGGGGTCGATCCGTCGCACCGGCGCGAATACGACGCCGGGCACAGCCGCGAGCACGTGCCGGAGCGGATTTCCGTCCCCGGGCATGCTCGGCGCGCGGCGCTATGTCCGGCTGGCCGGGGCGCTGCCCGAATTCCTGAGGCTCTATGCGATGTGCGACACGGACGTGCTGCAGAGCGCGCCCTACCGCAGGCTCCTCGATCACCCGACGGAGTGGTCGATAAAGATGCGGCTGGCCTTTCGCGGCTTTAAGCGCCTGTGCTGCCGGCGCATCGCGTCCTTCGGCGGCGGTGCGGCCGGGGTGCTGTGCGCCATTCCGGTCGACGACCGCGTCGACCTGCGGTCGGCGGAGCTGCACCGGGCGCTGCTCGGCCTGCTGTCGCACCGGCCCTTCGTCGCCGTCCATGCGATCGAGCGCGACAGGGCGGTGGCCGACGTGCTGTTCCGCATCGGCGGCGATGCGCCCGACTTCCCCGATCATGGCGCGATCCTGATCGAGGGGTACGACGAAGCGATGGTCGCGGAAGGGATTGCGGACACGGTGACCGCGCTCGGCGCGGTACATGTCGATGCCGGTGCGACCCTCACCACCTATCGGCTGGCCTATGCCCCTCGACGCCGCATCGCTGCAGCGCGTGGTGACGATCGGTCCCTCAGCGCACGCCGCCGCGCAGCCTCTGATCGATCGTCGCTGACGCCCGCGTCAGCACGGCGATGCAGTGCGTGCGCGCCGCCTCGTCGAAGCGTGAGATCGGCAGCGCGATGTTGATCGAGCCCAGTGGATAGCCCGACGCGCCGAGGATCGGCCGCGCGACGCCGGCGATGCCGGGCGTGAACTCCTCGACCACGAAGGCCAGGCCGGTCCGCTTCACCTCCGCGAGTTCGCTGCGCAGGGCCGCGACGCTGTCGATCGTGTTGGGCGTGATCTTTTCGAACACCACCCGCGCCAGGTAGTCCTCCAGCATCTCCGGGGGCAGGTGCGCGAGCAGCGCCTTGCCGCCAGAGGTGGCGTAGAGCGGCGCGGTGTCGCCCAGGCGCATGTGATAGAGCAGCCGGCGCGGGCTCATCACGCAGGCCACGACCTCCGACTTGTCGCCCTTGATGAAGTTGAGCGCGCAGGATTCCTGCGTCTCCGACGCGATCCACGTCAGCACGCTCTCGGCAACGGCGACGATGTCGTTCCCGTCCTTGATCCGGCGGGCGAGCTTGGCGATGGCGGGCCCGAGCTCGTATCCCTTCGAGAGCGGCACGTAGGTCAGGTATTCGCGCCTGACCAGCGTCTTCAGCAGTTGCGTCAGGCTGCTCTTCGGGATCGCGAGTTCCTCGGCGATCTCGGTATGGGTCTTTTCCGCATCCCAGCGCCCGAGGAACTCGAACAGGTCGAGCACCCGGGTCGCTGACTTGACCGATCCCTGCTCCGCCGCCGGCGCCCGGTCGGCGAGGTGCAGCACATTGTCCTCGTTCGCCAAATGCAGCCTCCCTCAGGTCCCGACCGGGATTTTCCGGTCCGCCCGGTCTATCACAGCCCGGGCCATCGTGGCGGCCAATTTCGCCTGCTCGGCATGGCCGAGATGGGCGTGGCGCGCCGCCGGGGCCTCGATCGCGACCGGCGTTCCCTCGGGAAACGCCGCGACAAATTCCTCCAGCCACAACGCTCCCTCGCCCGGGTAGAGCCGCTCGTTGCGCGCCTCGTTGCGAAGATTTTCGATCGCCGGGATCTCTGCCAAAGCATCGCACAAATGGACATAGCGGAAAAGCGCCGGATCGTAGGCGGCGAGATCGGCCGGCGATCCGCCGGAGCGGCTGAGATGCAGCGAATCGACCAGCAAGCCCGCATTGGCGGCGTCCGACTCCTTGAGCAGCAATGCCGCCTCGGCCAGGGACCGCACCTGGCTGTAGGGGATGAACTCCAGCATCGGTATCACGCCGCAGGCCTTCGCCCGCTCGCAGAAGCGCGCGAAGCGCTCGACGAGCCGCGCCCGTTCCGGGTCATTGCCGACCACCAGCACGTGCTTGGCGCCCAGTTCGGCGCCGGTCTTGATCCCGGCGAAGAAGGTTTCCATGTCGGTCTCGGGCATCAGCCAGAACGCCTCGACGTCGAGGAGGGCCAAACCTGTGTCGCGCAGCTTTTCCGCCACCGCGCGCTGCATGGCAGCGTCGCCCACCACCGGCACGATCGTGTCGCCCGGCAGCGGCGGCTGGAGGCGCAGGCCGACCGCGTCATAGCCGGCACGCGCCGCGCATTCGATCAGTTCGACGGGACCGGCCTTGATGATCGTGAAATGAGCGAGGGAAAGCAGGGGCATGGACGGTTCCTCGGATTCAATCTGGCAGAAGCGGAGACGACAGCGGCAGCGCCACTCCAGCTTTACATACTGAACTCGTTCACATAAGAAAACACCTCACGGCCCGCCGACATTCGAAAACAGGATTCCCGATGTCAGACTTCAGCGAACGCCTCGCCATCCGCGACCTTCTGGAAAACTGGGTCGTCTGGCGCGACGCGGGCGACTGGGAGCGATTCCGGACCGTCTGGCACGACGACGGGCGGATGATGGCGACCTGGTTCCAGGGCACCGCCGACGAATTCATCGCAGTCAGCCGCAAGGGTTTTGAGAACGGCGTGCGGATCCTGCATTTCCTCGGCGGGACCTCCATCGACTTGGCCGGCGACCGCGCCATCGCGCAGACCAAGATGACCATCAGCCAGCGCGCCGAGGTGGAGAGCGTCGCCTGCGACGTCGTCTGCACCGGGCGCTTCTACGATTTCCTCGAGAAGCGTGACGGAAAATGGGGTGTGGTCCTGCGCCAGCCGATCTACGAGAAGGACCGCCTCGATCCGATCGATCCGGCCAGGATCCCGAAGCTCGATCGTGACGTGCTCGACGGCTTTCCGGAAGGCTACCGTCACCTCGCCTATCTCCAGACCGGCATCGGCTACACCGTCAAGCGCGACATGCCCGGCCTCACGGGTCCGGCAGTGACAGCGCTCTACGGGCGCGGCAAGGCATGGCTGGCCGGCGGCGCGCTTTGACACGCGGCGTGGGCAGCCTTGTGCGGGGCGGCATGCTGACCGCTACGCCGCGGGCCCGCGACGGTCGCGATGCGGAGCGATTCGACATCGCCGTGCTCGGGGCAGGGGCGGCGGGGCTCGCCGCGGCGATCTTCGCCGCGCTCGACGGCCGCCGCGTCCTGGTCGTCGAGCGGACGCCGTTCGTCGGCGGCACCACGGCACTTTCCGCGGGCACGGTCTGGATTCCGGGAACGCATCTGGCCGTCGAGGCCGGGCTCGACGCCGATGTCGAGAGCGCCGCGCGCTATCTCGACGCCGCGGTCGGCAACCAGTCGTCCAGGGCGATGCGCGACGCGTTTCTCGTGCACGGGCCAAAGGCCGTGGCGACACTTGTCGACAGGACCGAAACCAAACTGCGCGTCCGTCCGGTGCATCCGGACTATCTTTCCGAACTCGAAGGCGCGGTCGCCGGCGGCCGGGCGCTGGAGCCGCTGCCGTTCGACGGCAGTCTGCTCGGCGACGATTTCCGCCTGCTGCGGCCGCCGATTCCCGAATTCACCGTACTGGGCGGGATGATGGTCGACCGCGACGACGTCCGTCATCTGCAGGCAATCGGCAAGTCGGTCGAATCGACGCTGCATGGCACGCGCCGGATCGGCCGCTACGTGTGGGATCGCCTGCGCCATCCGCGCGGCACGCGCCTGGTGATGGGCAATGCGCTGGTGGCACGGCTGCTCCATTCGGCGCGCAAGCTCGGGGTGACCTTGCGCGTCGGAGTCGAGACGGTCGCCGTCGAGCCCCTGCCGGGGCAAGGCTGGATATTGGACCTGCGCCAGGACGGCGGGACAAGCCGCGTGACCGCCGCCTGCATCATCCTGGCCACGGGCGGCTTCAGCCGGCATCCGGGCATGCGCGAAAGGATGCTGCCGAAGCCCGTTCCGCAACACAGCCCATCCGCGCCCGGCCATACGGGCGCGCTGCACGACATGGCGATCGCGCTCGGCGCCTATCATGGCGAGAGCGCCGCCAATCCCTGCTACTGGGCGCCGGTGTCGATCCGCACGCGCAGCGACGGCAGCGTCGCGACCTTTCCGCACTTCTTCCTCGACCGCGGCAAGCCCGGCATCTTCGCCGTCGGGCGCAACGGCCGCAGGTTCGTCAACGAGACGGTCTCCTACCACCAGTTCGCCGAAGCGATGTACGCCTCGAACCAGGATGGCGGGACCATTCCCGCCTATCTCGTCACCGATGCAAGGGGCCTGCGGACCTACGGGCTGGGCATGGTCCGCCCCGGCGGACGCGGCATCGCGCGCCAAGTCGCGGAAGGCTATCTGGTGGAAGGCGCCACGCTCGATGAACTCGCCGGCAAGCTCGGCATCGACGCCGCGGGCCTTACAGACACGGTCGCCCGCCTCAACCGCTATGCCGCCACCGGCGTGGACGAGGATTTCGGCCGCGGCTCGACCTTTTACCAGCGCAACAACGGCGATGCGGCGCATGGTCCCAACCCGACGATCGGCCCGGTCGGCACCGCGCCCTTCTATGCGCTGAGGCTCTTTCCCGGCGACATCGGATCGGCCACCGGTCTGGTCACCAACGAGAACGCGCGGGTCCTGCGCCGCGACGGCACGCCGATCCACGGGCTCTATGCCTGCGGCAACGACATGCAGTCGGTGATGGGCGGCGCCTATCCCGGTCCCGGGATCACGCTGGGGCCGGCGATCGCCTTCGCCTATGCGGCGGCGAATCATGCGGCTTCGATGATCGAGACAGCCTGACGGACCCCGCTCTTGCCCCACATCACGATCGACTACAACGCCGGCATCGACCAGATGCTCGACATCTCCGCCCTGACAGACGCGGTCCACGCCGCCGCGTGCGGCACCGGCGCGTTTCCGATCGGCGGCGTGCGCACGCTGTCGCGGCCGGCGCTCCACTCCCGCGTCGCCGACCGCGGTCCTAAGGGCGGGTTCGTGCAGATCACGGTGCGCATCGCGCCCGGCAGAAGCGACGCGCTGAAGACGGAGATCGTCGAGACGCTGTTCGCCGCGGCGAATGCCGCCATGTCGGAGCTTTTCGAAAGCCGGAGCGACGTCGCGCTGCAGCTCGAGGTCACAGAGTTCGATCCGCGGTTGACGCGCAGCCGCAATCCGATGATCAAGGCCGCCGGCTGAGCCGGTCGGGCTGCCGCTGGCGGCCGGCGTGACGCGCAACTTTCGGAGGCGGGACTTGAGCCCATTCGGACGCGACGAACTGGCGGCGGTCGCCGGCCTGATGAGGCAGGCGAGCCTGGCGGAGATCCTGCCACGGTTCCATGCGGGCGACCGCGGCGACGTGCGGCAGAAGACCTCCCTGCTCGACCTCGTCACCGACACCGACCTCGCGGCCGAGCGGATGCTGACCGAGGGCCTGCAGCGGCTGTTCCCGGGCGTCCCTGTGATCGGCGAGGAGGCGTGCAGCGCGGATCCGTCGCTGCTCGAAGGCCTCGACCGGATGCCCAGCTACTTCCTCGTCGATCCCATCGACGGCACCAAGAATTTTGCGTCGGGGTTGCCGCTTTTCGGCACCATGATCGCCTTTGTGGAGGACGATGCGGTGATGGCGGGGATCATCCTCGACCCGATCGGGGATGACTTCGTCATGGCGCTGCGCGGAAAGGGCGCGTGGTTCCAGGCCAGGGACGCCAGTGAAACACGTCTGACCGTCGCCGAGGCACGGCCGGTCGCTGAGATGGTCGGCCTCGTCTCGTGGATGTTCCTGGCGGAGCCGCTGCGGTCGCGGGTGTCGGCGGGCATGACGGCCACACTCGGAGCGGCCGAATACCGCGCCGCGGCGCATCACTACAGGCTGCTCGCCCGCAAGGCCTATGACTTCGCGTTGTGGGGCAAGCTGATGCCGTGGGACCATGCCGCCGGTTCGCTGATCCACGCCGAGGCCGGCGGTTACAATGCCCGTTTCGACGGATCAGCCTACCGCCCGTCGCTCACGGCCGGCGGACTGCTGGCCGCCCCCGACGAGGCAAGCTGGCGCGCGCTCCACGCGACGCTGCTTGCCTGACGTCGCGGAGACCTAGGCTTCGATTGCCACCGGCGCGCCGATGGCCGCCGATCGCTTAACAGCCTCGACGACGCGAAGCGCCTGCAGACCGTCGCGGCCGGAGACGAGCGGCGCTTCCTCTCCGCGGACCACGGCGACGAACTGGCGGATCTGACGCCTGAGCGGATCCTCGAACCCGAACGGCAGCTGCGTCGCGTCGATGGGCTCCCACCAGCTTCGCTTGTCCCGGTTGCGCCACAGCCGCAGTCCCGGCAGTTCCAGCGAGCCGTGCGTTCCGCCGATGAGATAGCAGTGCTGGGTCGTCGGCGGATAGGACGGGTTTTCCCGCGCCGTCAGCTCCCAGCTCCACGGGGCGACGATGGCGTCGGACACGTTGATGGTGCCGAGCATGCCGCTGCGGAACTTCATGCTGACGACCGCGGTCTCCTCCACTGCATTGCCGCGCACGATGTTCGATTCCCAGGCATGGACCGATTCGATGGCGCCGCAGAGATAGTGCACCAGGTCGATGTCGTGGATCATGTTGAGATAGACCGGTCCGGCGCCCGGCATGCGCCGCCAGTCGGCTTCGAAATACTCGTCCGGCTTGCAGAACCAGGTGACGCCGCTGAACGAGACGAGATCGCCTATTGCGCCACTCTCCAACTCCGCCCTGGCGCGCTGGATGAGGGGGTTGTGGCGGCGATGGTGGCCCACCAGCACCGGCGTGCCATTGGCGTCGGCGGCGCTTATGATCGCGGCGGCGGCTTCGGAATCGGTCGCGATCGGCTTTTCGATCAGGATCGGCAGCCCGGCCGCGATGCACTCGAGGCTGTTTTGCGCATGCAGTTGGTTGGGGGTGGCGATGATGACCGCGTCGGCGATCCCCCTCGCGATCAGATCGCCCAGCGCGGAAAAGTGCGGCACGCCAAGACCGGCCGCATAGTCACTGGCGCCGGGCGCGGGATCGACGATCGCCGCCAGCGCCGCGTCGGCGGTCTCGGCAATGACTTCCACGTGCCTGCGGCCGATCTGGCCGGCGCCGGCGACTGCTATCCTGATCTTCTGCCGCATCGGTTCTGCCCTTCATGTCTCAAGGATCTGCGGCAGCGAAGCCCGCAGGGACTGGATCACGGATCCCGTTTCGGGGCGGACGCCGCGCCACCACCCGAACGCTTCGGCCGCCTGTTCCACCAGCATGCCGACCCCGTCGACCGTGCGGCCGGCGCCGCTTTCGCGCGCGAAGGCCATGAACGGCGTCAGGCCCCTGCCGTAGACCAGTTCGTAGGCGAGCGTCCGGTCATGGAACAGCCGCACCGGTATGGCGGGCAGTTCGCCGAAGAGGCTCGCCGAGGTGGCGTTCACCACCAGGTCGAAGGGCGCGCCTTCGATGTCGTCGAGCCCAGACGCGTCGAGGGCGCCATGGCGGGCGAAGGCCGACTGGAGCAGCCGGGCCTCGTCGGCGCTGCGATTGGCTACGGCAAGACGCGTCGGCCGCGCCTCGAGGAAAGGCAGGATCGCGCCTCGCACCGCGCCGCCGGCGCCGAGTAGCAGCACGCGGCGGCCGGCGATATCGTAGCCGAGGTTACGCTGTATGTCGTTGACAAGGCCCGTCCCGTCAAAATTCTCGGCGATTATCCGGCCCGCCTCGAACTTCAGGCAGTTCGCCGCGCCGGCCGTCGCCGCGTAGGGGCGTTGCTCGTCGGCGATGGCAAGTGCCTGGAGCTTGAAGGGCGTGGTGACGTTGCAGCCCCTGCCTCCGCCGGCCAGAAAGGCGCGAACCGCGGGCGCAAACCCCTCCACCGGCGGCTCGACGGTGCCGTATTCGATGTTCTCGCCCGTCACCCGGGCAAAGCCCGCATGAATGCCGGGCGAGCGCGAATGCGCGATCGGACTGCCGAAGACCGCGTACCGATCCGGCTCGCGGCCATGTGCTAGCTGGCTCGTCATTGCGCGTACGGATCGAACGTCGCGGTCGATCCCTTCATCAGGCTGCGCGCGATCACGGTGCGATGGATTTCCGAGGCGCCGTCGAAGATGCGGTAGATGCGGGCATCGCGGAAATAGCGCTCGATCGGCAGGTCCTTGCAGTAGCCCATGCCGCCGAAGATCTGCACCGCGCGGTCGGCGACCCGCCCGAGCGTTTCGGACGCCTGCACCTTGACCAGGGAGATGCGCTCGCGCGGATCGATGCCGCGGTCGATCTCCATCGCGGTCTGCCACAGCGCGAGCCGGGCTGCGTTGATCTCGATGGCGCTGTCGGCGAGCATCTGTTGGACCATCTGGAACTCGCCGAGCGCCTTGGAGAACTGCCGTCGCTCGCGGGCATGGTCGAGCGTCAATCCCAGGATCCGCGTGGCCTTGCCGACCGAGCGGGCCCCCACCTGGGCGAGCCGGACGCGCCCGAGCACGGAGAGCGCGAGCTTGAGGCCTTCGCCTTCCGAGCCGAGGAGGTGCACATCCTCCAGTTCGACGTCGCTGAACGACAGTCCGACATGGCTCGTGCCGCGCAGACCCATCATCTTCTGGTCGCGGCCAATGGTGAAGCCGGTTAGCCCCTTGTCGACCAGGAATAGGGATATACCGCGATGGCCGGCGGCCGGATCGGTGACGGCCGTGACCACGAAGAAGTCGGAGAAGAGGCCGTCGGAGATGAAGTGCTTGCCGCCGTTGAGGACCCAGCGGTCGCCCTTGCGCACCGCGCGCGTGCGGATCGCGGCCGCGTCGGAGCCGGCCTCCGGTTCGGTGAAGGCGATCGAGCAGGTCCGCTCGCCCGCCGCGCAGGGTTTCAGCCAACGGTCGATCTGCGCGCCCCGGCATGAAAGCAGGACCTCGTAGACATTGCCGAAGGCCCGCCGCACCAGGATGTCGCTGGTGTGGCCGAACTGTTCCTCGACCAGCATGGTGTCTAGCGCCGAGAGGCCGCCGCCGCCGAATTCTTCCGGCACGTTCATGGCGTAGAGTCCGAGCGCCCTGGATTTCTCGAAGATGCGCTGCGCGTCGTCGCGCGCCAGCACGCCATTGGCCTCGACGATGCCTTCCAGCGGGTGAAGCTCGTTGGCGATGAAATTCCTCACCGTCGTGACGAGGAGTTTCTGCTCGTGGCTGAGTTCAAGATCCATGCGTTCGCGTCCCTATCTGCCCTGCCACCGGGGCTTGCGTTTCTGAGAGAAGGCGAGGGGTCCCTCCAGCGCATCCTGCGATCGGAGCATGGCGTGATAGGCGGGATAGTCGCCCCCGAACGCAGCCGCCAGGGTCGGCTGGTCCAGACCGGCGAGCATCATCTGCTTGGTCGCGCGCAGCGCCAGCGGCGCGCACAGGGACAGCGCCTCGACCAGCGCGTCGACGGCCTGCGTCAACGCGCCTGCCGGCACGACCTGGTTGACCAGGCCCTTGGCCTGGGCTTCCGCGGCCGGGAACAGCCGTCCGCTGAGCGCGATGTCCATCGCGTGTTTCATCGGGATCTGCCGGGCCAGCCGGTGCAGGCCGCCGCTGGCCGCCAATCCCACCCGCGGCTCCGGCAGGCCGAAGCGCGCAGTCTCCACGGCGATGGCCAGGTCGCATGCCAGCACGATCTCAAGCCCGCCGCCGATGGCGTCGCCATTGACCGCAGCGATCACCGGCTTACTCAAGCCGTAGCGCTCGGCGAGCCCGCCAAATCCCGATTCGGGGATGAAGGCATCGCCGGTCGCAGCGCGATATTTGAGATCCGAGCCGGTGCAGAAGGCCTTCTCGCCCGCGCCGGTGATGACGGCGCAGTGCAGGGCGTCGTCGGCCTCGAAGGCATCGAGCGCGCTCGACAGTTCGCGATGCGCCGGCGGATGCAGCGCGTTGCGCACCTCGGGCCGGTCGATCGTCAGGTAGAGCGCATGGCCGCGGACATCGGCGCGGATGAACTCGAATGCCGGGAATTCCGAGGAAGGGCTCATCGACGCCTCTCAGCCGGCCGGCCGACCGTCCGCCTTGACCTGAGGCGAACCGGAGAAGTCGAGGGTGATGCGGCCAAGCGGGCCGAAATCGGCAACCGTCCGCGTGCCGCCGATCACGGCGACGGTCTCTGTCGCCGACCCGGTGGTGACGTAGGTTCCCGCCTCGAGCGGGATGCCGCGCGCCGAAAGGTGGTTCGCGACGTCGACGAGGGCGTCGAGCGGGCTGCAGCGGATGTCGGGCGGACTGTTTCGCGCGGGCTCGCCGCCATCTACCGACAGGTTGATCGGGTGGCTGTGGAAATCGACCGCGTCCGGATCTGCGATCACGTCGCCGATGATCAGGCCGACGCCGTTGCCGTTGTCGGCGATCGCCGTCAGCGTGGTGAGGTCGGCCTGCGGCGTGTCGGTCCGGTAGCGGCTCCCGATCAATTCGATCGCGATGTGGGCGGTGACGCGCGGTGCGATCTCGGCCGCAGTCCATGACTGCCGGCGCACGGGAATCGGCTCGTCGATGCGATAGGCGAATTCCGGCTCGATGCGGGCGCCCTTGACCAGTTCTTCCGGAATGGCGTGGTCGGAGCCGACGAAGAAGCAGGTGGCGAAGGCGCGCCCCGGCACGATGTCGTCGTGGCCGTCGCGCCTGCGCATGCCGTCGCTGGTCGCGCCGGCCTTCCATCCGATGACGGGCGCGCCGATGAGCGCGGCCATGCGATCCTGGACGAGATAGGCCTCCGAACGGTCCTTCGGGCGGTCCCGTGGGTCGGGAAGGGCAATCTTGGCCCCGGTGCGCCATGCCTCGGCGAGCGAGGCGGCAAACGCCTCGAGCGCGTCCTGTCTTTCGCGGGACATTGATCCTCCATCCCTGTGATCGCCGCCACCGGCAGCCGGCGGGTTTTCCGCTCTTGAATGGCAGATGGTCTACATCCCCGATCCCCGCCTGTCACCGCGGCTTCCGCGTTGATGCATCTTGACAGACACCGAAATGAGGAGAAATTGTCCTCATGAACAAAAATGATGCATCAGGACCTTCGTCCGTCGGAGCCAAGCCGCGCATCGTCGACATCGCGCTGCAGGCCGGCGTGAGCACGGCGACGGTGGACCGGGTGCTGAACGGGCGCCCGGGCGTGAAGGGCAAGACGGTCAGCAAGGTGCGCGACGCGGCCGAATGGCTGGCCAAGAGCGGTGGCCGGCCGACGGTGGTGGCGTCGTCGCTGAAGGCGCTCACCATCGACATCCTGCTTGCCGGTGGTCCCGGCTTCGCCAACGAGATCCTGATGCGGGAATTCCATCGCGCCAGCCGCCTGGCGGGCGTGAAGCTGAATGCGCGGTTTGCGCCGCGCGCCAATGTCGCCGCGCTCAAGGAAGCCCTCGAGGAGTGCGCGGCGCGCCGCTCGGACGGCGTCATAGTCCAGCCGATCGAACACCGCCTCATCCGCGACGCCGTGCTCGACATCGTCAGCAGGGGCGTGCCTGTGGTTTGCGCGCTGACCACGCTCCCGGGCGTCGACAGCCTGGCCTATTGCGGGCTCGACAATCGCGCCGCGGGCCGGGCAGGGGCACTCCTGCTCGGCCATCTGTGCGCGCGCAGGGGCAAGGTCGCCGTCTTCATGAGCGACATGCTGTATCGCAGCCACGAGGAGCGCGAGAGCGGCGCGCGCAGCGTGTTGCGCACGGATTTTCCGCAGATCGAGGTGCTGCCCAGCATCAACACGCGCGACAATCCCGACACCTGCTATCTCGAAACCCATGAATTGCTGAAGCGGCATCCGGACCTGGCCGGCATGATCAATCTCGGCGGCGGCAACAGGGGCATCGAGAAGGCGCTGTTGGAAGCAGGCAAGGGCGGTGACGTCGCCTATGTCGCGTTCAACCTCACCCCGCTCACCCGCAAGGCGCTGCTCGACGGCACGATCGATGCGGTGGTGCACCAGGACATGGGCAGGCTCAGCCGCCGGGCCGTGGACGCCATCGTCGGCCATCATGCCGGACAACCGCCGGAAAGCGGCTATATCCCGGCCGAAATCATCATGCGCGAGAACATTCGCGACACCGACCGCGGTGAGTAGAGAGCCCTAGCGGCCGGCAGCGGCCAGCACGTTGCGGGCCGACCGGTAGGCCGTGGCGATGAAGGCTTCCAGCCCCAGTTCGGCAAGCAGGCGGTCGTTGGGAACCTCGACGCTGAAGACGAAGTCCTTCGGCATGGCGCGAACCAGGCCCACGAGATCGGCATCGCCATCCCCCGGCATCAGCCGGTCATGGCGCGCCGCATAGAGCATCGCCGCGTCGTCGCGGGCGAAATCGGCCGGGCCGTCGCAAAGCTGCATGTAGTTGAGCATCCCGGCCGGCAGCGCCTCCACCTCGTCCAGCGCGGAACCGCATTTCTGGTAGTGCAGCCCGTCGACCAGCACGGCCCCGTTGGAACACCCGGCCTGCTCGACGACGGCGCGGGCGTCTCGGACATCGGGCACGGCGGTCCATGGCATAAATTCGAGATCGATGGTCATGCCGTATTCGGTGGCCAGTCGGCACAATCCGCCAAAATTGTCGATCAGCCGCGACCGGTCGGTATCGTCTCCGGCGACCAGCACATGACGGCCGCCGAGAAGGGACGCCCTGTCGAAGAACGGGCGCAGATCGCCGATTTTGGTTCGATCGCCTAGACGAATCATCTCGATGTCGGAAATCGCCAGGCCGAAATCGCGCGCGCGGCGCACCACCTCCCTGCCGAGGTCCTCGTCCTGTCCCAGCACAGGCTGGGGCTGGCCGGGTCCGGAGGGAAGGATCCGCAAACCCACTTCGTCGAAGCCGGCGGCCGCAGCCAGCGGCAGCATCGTCAGCGGATTGCATTCCCCGTAGGTCAGATACGAGAGCGATAGGCGGTCCATGAAAAATTCCCTGCGCGTTTCGAAGGCACCTGCATCGAACAGGTGGGCGTTTTGATGCATCAAATTGCGATGATAGTTCATCATGATGCATAATGCAGTCATTTTTGGGCATCATGCGTCGGAAAGTTTTTGAGCCAGGCGCAAACTGTGCCTATGGTCCTCCCCGTCCGGTCCTGCAGCGGAGCGATTTCGCTGGCGGAGGAAGCAGCCGGCTGCCGGCGCGATCGATCCAGCGGGTCGCCGCGCGGGGAAAAAACGAAGATACTCTAGGAGGAGCATCATGATCAGGAATTTCGCGCTCGCAGCCCTCGTGGCGGCGGGCCTCGGCGTTACCGCGGCCTCTGCCGAAACCATCAAGCTCGGTAACGTCGCCGAACTGTCCGGCTCGGGCGCCACCGTGGGCAAGGCATGGACCGACGCCATTACGATGGGCGTGGAGGAAATCAACGCGGCCGGCGGCGTGCTCGGCAACCAGCTCGAACTGTCGAGCTATGACAGCCAGACCGACGCGCAGACCTCGCGCGCCCTGGTGCAGAAGGCGATCGACGACGGCGCCTTCCTGATCCTCGGCACTGTCTATTCGGGTTCCACCATCGTGAACATGCTGGTGACCCAGCAGCAGGGCATTCCGCAGATCGTCGGTTCCGAAGCCCCCGCGATCACCCAGAAGGGCAACCCATTTATCTTCCGTTCGTCCTTCGGCGCGCATAAATCCATGCCGAAGATCGCCGACTACCTGAAGAACGGTCTTGGGGTCTCCAAGGTCGCAGTGTCGTGGGTCAACAACGAGTTCGGAAAGGGCGGCCATGACGCCTTCGTCAAGGAAGTGACGGATCGCGGCATCGAAGTCGTCGCGGACGTGTCCAGCGAAGTCGCCCAGGCGGATTTCGCCGCCGACGTGGCGAAGCTGAAGGGCTCCGGCGCCGAGGCCATCTTCGTCTACCTGCACGAGGAGGAGAGCGCCCGCATCCTGCGTGAACTGAACAAGCAGGGCGTGGACGTTCCGATCGTCGGCGAGACGACGCTGCTCAACCAGAAGGTTGTAGAACTGGCCGGCGAAGCCGCCAACGGCATTATGGGCCATGTCGGCCTGACCGTCGACGCGCCGAACCCGGAAATCCAGGAATTCGGCAAGAGGTTCAGCGAGAAGTACGGCTACAAGGCCGACCACAACGCCATGAAGGGCTACGTCGCCATCTACGCAGCCAAGACGGCGATCGAACGCGCCGGCGAACTCGACAGGCAGAAGGTCGCTGACACGCTGCACTCGATGACGGTCAAGGTGTCGGAAGTGCCCAACATCCTGCTCGACGTGAGCTGGGACGAGACGGGCGAGGTCTCGCGCGAGAGCTTCCTGGTCGAGATCCAGGACGGAAAGAGCGTCGTGAAGGACACTCTGCCGGCCAACTGATCGCGCCTTTCGACCGAACCCGAAGTCCGGCGCAACGCCGGACTTCCCCATCTCGCGCTCACCTCGCGCGCCCTGGCGGCGCGGGAACAGAGGCTCCATGTCCGAGTTCATGCAAGTCCTGATATCCGGCCTTGCGACCGGGTCGATCTATGCGCTCGCCGCGATCGGCTTCACCCTGCTGTGGCAGGCGTCGCAGACCATCAATTTCGCCCAGGGCGAGTTCGTCATGCTGCCCGCCTTCTTCGTGCTGATCGGCATGCACGTGCTAGGCCTAGCGCTCCTTCCGGCCATCGCCCTGGCGCTGGTCGTGTCCGTGGTCCTGCTCGGCATGGTGTTCAAGCGCGTCATCATCCAACCGATGCTGCCGCACGGCGTGCTGCCGATCGTGATGGCGACCATCGGGCTGGCGATCCTGATGCGCGAGATGGTCAAGGAATTCTACAGCGCCGAGGCGCAGCCCTTTCCGTCGATGTTCTCGGAATCGACCTTCAACGTGCTGGGGGCAACCGTCTCCTACCAGGACGTTGGCAACCTCATCGTCTCGGCGATCGCGATCGTGGCGCTGCAGCTTTTCCTGGGCCGCACCCGCACCGGGCGCTGCATGCAGGCGACCGCGCAGAACCCGGCGGTCGCCGAGATCCTCGGCGTCAACATCCAGCGCATGGTGCTCTACACCTTCATGATCAACGCCGCGCTGGCCACCATCGCATCGGTGCTGATCTCGCCGATCTATCTGGCGAAATTCTCGATCGGCGAGCCTATCGGCCTCGTCGCGTTCCTCGCCGCGATCGTCGGCGGCTTCAACCAGGTGCGCGGGGCGCTGGCGGGCGGACTGCTGATCGGCGTCATCGACAACATGTCCGCAGCCTATCTCTCCTCGGAATACCGCATCGCCGGCCCGATGATCCTGCTGATCGTCATCATCCTCCTGCGTCCCCAGGGCCTGCTCGGGACTTCGGAAGGGAGGACCGTCTGATGGCGCTCTGGAGAAATCTCGCGCTCGTCGCGGGACTGGTCGTTCTCGTGCTCGCGCCGTTCACGCAGGCCACCTACGGCACCTACGTGCTCTGCTCCTGGCTGATCTTCGCGATCGCCGCCATGGGCCTCAACCTCACGCTCGGCTATGCCGGTCAGATCTCGCTGGCGCAGGCCTCCTTCATGGGCATCGGCGCCTACACGACCGCCCTGATGACCATGGCCGGCATCCACTGGATTTTTTCCGTCTTCGCCGGCATGGGTCTCTGCTTCGTCGTCGGCCTGGTGCTCGGCTATCCCGCGCTCAGGGTCCAGCATCATTTCCTGGCCTTCATCACGCTGGCCTTCGCGACGCTCGCCTTCCTGGTCATGCGCAACGAGGACTGGCTGACGGGCGGCGTCTACGGACTGGTCGGCATTCCCCGGCCGGATTTCGGCCCGATCTCGACGATGAGCCAGCGCAGCTACTACTATTTCACGCTGGTCGTCTTCCTGTTCGCGTTTGCCGGCTTCCGCTGGATCGTGCGTTCGCCCTGGGGCCGCGCCTTCAAGGCGCTGCGGGAAAATCCCATTCGCGCCAACAGCCTCGGCGTCGACACGCGCCTGATCACGCTGCTCGCCTTTGCCATCGGCGCCGCCTATGGCGGGCTGTCGGGATCACTGATGGCGCCGCTGGTGCAGTACATCGACCCGATGTCGTTCACGCTGATCATCTCGCTGAAGATCCTGCTGATGGTGGTCGTCGGCGGCTCGGGATATCTGTTCGGGCCGCTGCTCGGCGCCGGGCTGGTCATCATGCTGCCGGAGTTTTTGCGCTTCGCCGAGAGCTACTACCTGATGATCTATGCCGGGCTGGTCGTCATCCTGATGGTCTATTGCCCGACGGGGCTGATCGGCCTCATCGACAAGACCGCGGCGGCGTTCAAGGCCAAGCGGGTGGCGCGCGGCGACCTCGGGCAGGGGGCGCAGCTATGACCGCCGAAGCCCCCGTTCTCGACGTCCGCAACATCAGCAAGTCGTTCGGCGGTATCAAGGCCGTCGACGATGTCAGCTTCACCGTCAACCGCGGCGAGATCCTCGGCCTGATCGGGCCGAACGGCAGCGGCAAGTCGACGCTGTTCAACTGCATCCTCGGCCAGTCGCGGCCCGACAAGGGCAAGGTCGAGGTGAACGGCAAGCCGGTCTTGGGCATGCGCCCCTGCGACCTCAGCAAGCGGCTCGGCGTCGCACGGACCTTCCAGATGCTGCAGGTCTTCCCGCAGATGACCGTGCTGGACAACATCATCCTGGCCGGACAGGAGCACAGCGGCACCATGCTCGGGCGGCTGATGGGCGCGTCGGACGCGGGCCTCACCGAAAGCGCCGACAGACTGATCGCGTTCTTCCGTCTCGGCCATCTGCGCGACGAACTGGCCGGTTCGCTATCCTACGGCCAGCAGAAGCTGCTCGACGCCGCCATGGCGTTCATGGCCGGGCCGCAACTCGTTTTGCTCGACGAGCCGGCGGGTGGCGTCAACCTGACGATGCTGGAGCATCTTAAGGACCGGCTCTCGACCTACAACCGCGAGAACGGCTCCACCTTCGTCGTCATCGAGCACAACATGGAGTTCGTCATGTCGCTGTGCACGCGCATCCTCGTGCTGGCCAACGGCGCCATCATCGCCGAAGGCAGCCCCGAGGAGGTGCGCGCCAATCCCATCGTCATCGAAGCCTATCTGGGGAGCTGACCATGCTCGAACTCCAGAACCTCTATGGCGGCTATGGCCGCAAGACGATCCTGAACGGCGTCTCCTTCACCATCCCGAAGGGATCGATCACCACGATGATCGGGCCCAACGGCGCGGGAAAGTCGACCGTGTTCAAGGCGATCTTCGGCCTGCTCAACATCCATTCCGGCTCCATCCGCTTCAACGGCGAGGACATCACCGGTCTGAAGCCGGCGCAGTTGATCGCCAAGGGGATCAGCTACGTGCCGCAGGGGCGCAACATCGTCCCGCAGCTTTCGGTCGAGCACAATCTCGAACTAGGCGGCATCACCGCCGCGGACCAGTCTATGGTCAAGCGGCGCATCGACGAGGTGTTCACGCAGTTTCCGATGCTGCGCGAGAAGCGCAAGCAGCAGGCGATCACGCTGTCCGGCGGACAGCAGAAGCAACTCGAGGTCGCCCGTTCGCTGCTGCTCGACCCGCAACTGATCCTGATCGACGAACCGTCGATAGGGCTGTCGCCTCAGCTCGTGCAGGAGGTGTTCCGCACGCTGATCCGCCTGCGCGACAGCGGCGTCACCATCCTGATGGTGGAACAAAACGCCCGCAGCGCGCTCGGCATTTCCGATTTCGGCATCGTGCTCGAACTCGGCCAGATGCGCATGCAGGACAAGGCCTCGGAACTGCTCGCCGATCCGCGGGTCGGTCAGCTGTTCCTCGGCGGATCGATGCAGAAGGCCTGACATGCTCACAACCCCACAAACCGAGGTCCAACCGATGGCGGCAATTCTCGAAGGCCAGGTGGCGGTCGTCGTCGGCGGGCTAGGCGGCATCGGCCGCGCCTTTGCCGAGAAGGCCAAGGCCGCCGGCGCGATCGTCTCGTGCTGGGACGTTCCCGAGGCGGCACGCGGCGACCACATGGACCACTACGCCCGCTGCGACGTGACCGAAGAGCAGTCCGTCGCCGCGGCCGCGCAGGCGACGCTCGCCGAATTCGGCCGCATCGACATCCTGGTGAACTCGGCCGGCGTGACCGGACTGACCGCCAGGGTCGAGAATTGCGACCTGTCGGAATGGGAGCGGGTGATGGCGATCAACCTCACCGGCACCTTCCTCACCTGCAAGATCGTGCTGCCCGCCATGCGCAAGCGTGGCTATGGCCGCATCGTCAACGTCTCTTCGATCGCCGGCAAGGAAGGCAATCCCAACCAGGCGGCCTATTCGGCGTCGAAGGCGGGCGTCATCGGCCTGACCAAGAGCCTCGCCCGGGAAAACGCCGACACCGGGATCCGCGCAAACTGCATCACGCCCGCCATCACCGCCACCGACCTGGTGTTGCAGATGACCGAGGCGCAGCGACAGCTCGTGCTGGCCAAGATCCCGATCGGTCGTCCGGGAGAACCCGGCGAGATCGCCGAGATGATGCTGTTCATGGCGTCGCCTGCCTGCTCCTTCTCCACCGGCGCGGTCTTCGACGCGTCCGGCGGCCGGGCGACCTACTGAGGATGACGGGGATGGCGGCCAGCGGACACAGCATGAGGATCTGCATACTCGGCGCCGGCTCGCTCGGCTGCGTCTTCGGCGGGCTGCTCACGGCGGCCGGCCATGACGTGCTGCTGGTCAACCGGTCGGCCGACCTGGTCGAGCGCCTGAACCGCGACGGCCTCACCCTCGCCTTCAAGCCTGGCGACCGCGTGATCCCGGTGAGGGCGGCGACCGACTGCCGGGGCCAGGCGCCCTTCGACCTGATCGTCGTGCTGGTGAAGTCGTTCCACACGCGCGAGGCGCTGGAGCAGGCGCGCAACGCCATCGACCCCGATACGGCGGTGCTGTCGTTGCAGAACGGGCTCGGCCACGAGGACGTCATCGCCGACATCGCCGGGCCGGCGAGCGTGCTCGTGGGCAAGACCTATGTCGGCGGCATCATGACCAGCCCCGGGCGCGTCGTCGCCGGCGTCGACGGCAAGGCGACCCATATCGGCGAACCCGACGGCACGCTGTCGGAAAGGGTCCGCAGGATCGCCGACGCGTTCTCTGCCGCCGGGCTCGACACCACCGCCAGCGACCGGATCATGGGCGTGGTGTGGGACAAGCTGCTGGTCAATGTCGCGACCGGCGCGCTCAGCGGCATCACGCGGCTCGCCTATGGCGACCTCTACGACGTGCCGGAAGTCGCCGACTGCGCGCGCGCCGCCGTCCGCGAAGCGATGGCGGTGGCGGCGGCCGCCGGCATCGCCGTGTCCTTCGACGATCCCGACCGCCCGTGGCGGATCGCCGGCGAGGGCCTGCCGCCGGCCTTCAAGGCGTCGATCTTGCAGAGCCTGGAAAAGGGCTCGATCACCGAGATCGACTTCATCAACGGCGCCGTGGTGCGCTGGGGCGAACGCCACGGCGTGGCGACGCCGGTCAACCGCACGCTGGTCGCCGCCATCAAGGGCATCGAGCGCGCGCTGTCGCCGATC
The DNA here is from genome assembly GCF_040839445.1 of Aquibium pacificum. Classification (NCBI taxonomy): domain Bacteria; kingdom Pseudomonadati; phylum Pseudomonadota; class Alphaproteobacteria; order Hyphomicrobiales; family Phyllobacteriaceae; genus Aquibium; species Aquibium pacificum. Next base: position 653,765 of record NZ_JBDPGJ010000002.1, read on the forward strand.
CACACACCGTGAACGCGAATTTCAATTCAGACCGCTGCACCGAGGCCAACGACATGACACAGGAACTCTTCTTCGACGAGATCGAGACCGGCGCGACCGGCGTCAGCCCGAAAGTGACGATGACGTCGGCGATGATCATGGCTTATGCCGATCTCACCGGCGACCACACGCCGGTCCACACCGACGAGGACTACGCCCGCAAATCCTCCTTCGGCGAACGCGTGGCGCACGGGCTGTTCGGGCTGTCGCTCGCCGACGGGCTGAAGACGCGCGCCGACCTGCGCTTCCAGCCCGGTATGTCGCTCGGCTGGAACTGGGATTTCCGGCTGCCGATTCGCATCGGCGACGAACTGCATGTCGAGTTCCATGTGGCGAGCAAGCGCGAGACGCGCCGCAAGGGCTGGGGCATCGTCGTCCTGCCCTCGAAACTGATCAACCAGAACGGCGAGATCGTCCAGGAAGGCGAACACAAGCTGATGCTGCCGATGCGCAGCCAGGCCGTCGCCGCCTGAACCGCCAGATCCCGGGAACACATGACATGACCAAGCAACCATTGCCCCTGACGGGAATACGCGTCGTCGACTACAGCCATTTTCTGGCCGGACCTTTCCTGTCGCGCTCGCTCGCCGCGATGGGTGCGGAGGTCATCAAGGTCGAGCGCCCGACGCTCGGCGATGCCGGCCGCCGCCACGGCTATTTCACCGGCGACCACAGCGGCTATTTCCTGCAGCAGAACATGGGCAAGGAAGGGCTTTGCGTCGACCTGCGCCAGAAGCAGGGCGTCGACCTGATGCAGCGGCTGGTGAAGTCGGCCGACGTGTTCGTGGAAAATTACCGGCCCGGCGCGCTGACGAAGCTCGGCCTCGGCTACGATTCTCTGTCCAAGGACAATCCGGGCCTCGTCTACTGCTCGATCTCGGCCTACGGGCAGACGGGGCCCTATTCCAGCCGCCCCGGCTTCGGCCTGATCGCCGAGGCGATGAGCGGCGCGATGTCGATCATCGGCGTGCCCGGCGAGCCGCCGCCGCTGTTCCGTATGCCGCTTGCCGACATGTACACCGGCATCCACGGCGTGGCCGCCGTGTGCGCGGCGCTCTACGGCCGGCACGCGAGCGGCAGGGGCCAGCACATCGATCTGGCGCTCTACGACTGCATGGTGTCGATGCACGATTTCGCCGTCCAGGCCTATACGATGAGCGGCGGCGTCGAGCTTCCGGTGCAGACCGGCCACGACATGCCGGATTCGACCGTCTACGGCATCTTTTCGGCCAAGGACGGCTATCTTGTCATCGCCGCCCAGGTGGACGAAGCCTGGATCAAGCTGGCGAAACTCATCGGCGGCGACGCGCTTGCCGCCGACAAGCGCTTTCATCACGCGGCCGGCCGCAACGCCAACCGCGCCGAGATCCTGCCGCTGGTGCGCGACTGGGCGATGGCGCAGGAGAGCGTCGCGGCTTGCACGCGTGCGCTCGACGAGGCCGGCGTGCCGTCCGCGCCGATCCAGACCATCGACCAGGTGGTGAACGATCCCCAGATCGCGGCGCGCGGCATGATCGTCGAGCAGGACCACCCGGTGCTGGGCAAGATCCGCCTGCCCAACCTTCCCTTCAACTTTTCCGATTCCGAGCCGCTCGCGCCGCGGGTTGCTCCCGAACTCGGGCAGCATAACCACAAGATCGCGGCCGATCTGGGCTTTAGCAAGGCCGAGATCGACGCAATGGTGGCCAATGGCACACTCTACTCGGCGTGAGCCCATAGATGAGATGAACGAGTCATGAAGACCTCGATTGCGACCGTGTCGATCAGCGGCGACTTGCCTGAGAAGCTCGCCGCAATAGCCGCCGCCGGCTTCGACGGGGTGGAGATCTTCGAGAACGACTTCCTCGCATTCGACGGGTCGCCGGCCGACGTCGGTCGGATGGTGCGCGACCATGGGCTGGAGATTACGCTGTTTCAGCCGTTCCGTGACTTCGAAGGCATGCCGGAGCCGCAGCGCAGCCGCACCTTTAGCCGCGCCGAGCGCAAGTTCGACCTGATGACCGAATTGGGCACCGACCTGATGCTCGTCTGCTCCAACGTTTCGCCCCTGTCGCTCGGCGGCATTGATCGTGCCGCCGCCGACTTTCGCGAACTCGGCGAACGGGCGGCCAGGCGCGGCCTGCGCGTCGGCTACGAGGCGCTGGCCTGGGGCAGGCATGTCAGCGACCACCGGGATGCTTGGGAGATCGTACGCCGCGCCGATCATAAGAACATCGGACTGATTCTCGATTCCTTCCACACTCTCGCCCGCAGGATAGACCCCGACACGATCCGATCCATACCAGGTGACCGCATCTTCATCGTCCAACTCGCCGACGCTCCTCTGATCGAGATGGACCTGCTCTACTGGAGCCGCCATTTCCGCAACATGCCGGGCGAAGGCGATCTACCGGTGGCGGCGTTCATGCGGGCGGTCGCGGCGACCGGCTACTCCGGCACGCTGTCGCTCGAGATCTTCAACGATCAGTTTCGCGGCGGATCGCCAAAAACCGTTTCGGTCGACGGATATCGCTCGCTTGTGTACCTGATGGATCGGGTCAAGCGGGCCGAACCAGATGTGTCCATCGCCGTTCCGGACATGCCCGACCGGATCGAAGTGCTGGGTGTCGAGTTCGTCGAGTTCACCGCTGACGAGGAAGAAGCGGCTGAGCTCTCCTCGATGCTGACAGCGATGGGTTTCCGGGAAACCGCGCGGCACAAGTCAAAAGACGTCGCGCTATTCCGGCAAGGCGACATCAACCTCGTACTGAACACCGAGCGGAAAGGCTTTGCGCACTCCGCCCACCTTGTCCATGGCATGTCGGCATATGCGCTGGGACTGAAGGTGCAGGATGCCAATGCGACCGTCGAGCGGGCGGAGGCGCTCGGCGCGGAAGTATTCGAGCAGGCGCCTGGGCCTGGGGAAATCGCAATTCCTGCCATCCGCGGCGTGGGCGGCGGTGTCATCTACTTCATCGACGCGAAGTCGGACCTCGCAAAGGTGTGGGATATCGAATTCGAGCCTTTGAAAGACGTCGTGCCGGAGACGGGCGCGGGGCTGAAGGCGATCGACCACGTCGCGCAGACCATGGCTTACGACGAGATGCTGAGCTGGGTGCTCTTCTACACCTCGATCTTCCGGACCCGGAAGACACCGGTGGTTGATATCGTCGATCCCGCCGGTCTGGTTCGCAGCCAGGTGATCGGGAACGAGGACGGTTCGCTCAGGCTGACGCTCAACGGTGCGGAGAACCGGCGCACGCTGGCCGGCCACTTCATCGCCGAGAGCTTCGGATCGGGAATCCAGCACCTGGCATTCGCTACCAGCGACATCTTCGCGGCAGCCGCCGCCCTCAGGCGCAACAGCCTGGAGCCGCTGTCGATCTCGCGCAACTACTACGATGACCTGGAGGCGCGTTTCGGCCTGGAACCGAAATTCTCCGATCGGCTGCGCGCGGAAAACATCCTCTACGACCGCGACTCAACGTCCGAATATTTCCAGATCTATACGCCCATGTTTGGCGAAGGCTTCTTCTTCGAGATCGTCGAGCGCCGCGGTGGATACGCCGGCTATGGCGGCCCCAATGCACCATTCCGCATCGCAGCCCAGAAACGACGCATGGGACCCAAGGGCATGCCGAAGATGTAGGTCTTAGTAAAGACTTCCACAACCGAACTTACGCTGCGTATCAGTATCAGTACGGCATGGATGGAATGCCTGCCGGGCCCGGTTCAAGCGTTTCGTGAAGGAAGTAGCTCCGCTAGACCGTGGCGGCCAACCCGAATGTCTTCAGCGGGGCCGACAGTCGACCGTCTGCTTTCAATTTTTAGGCTGAGTTATCAGACATCCAAGAGCTCGCGCCTAGAAGGAACACAGGAAATCTGGGCTCCCGACAGTTTAGGGTGGATTTCTGTTGAAGCACCCTTTTGACGTGTGTTTGGGAAAGGGTTGTTGTCAGTTTTGCGCGTGTTCCACATGCGGATCGGCTGGTGTAGCAATTCGCCATGTCCCATGCTTCGGCCGACTCTTTGAAGACCTCAAAAGCAGCCCGCCCGCGTGTGCTCATAACCGGAGCGGAGGGCATTATCGGCCGCAAGCTGATCAAGTATCTATCTGCGGCAGGATACGAACTCGTTCTGCTCGACAGGTCGCGAGATGTCGGTGGTACTATCTTTGCCGATCTGGGTTACGATACCGGCTGGGACGTTGCATTCCGGGATGTCGACACAGTCATCCACCTTGCTGCCGCAGCCGGCGCCGAGGCAACGCAAGCAGACTGCCTCCATTCCAATATCGTCGCCACGCGCGCCGTGGTCGATGCGTGTCTCGCCCGTGGCGTTCGGCGTATCGTCTTCACCAGTTCCAGTTGGGTCATGAAGGACTATGAGGGAAAAGACATCGCGATCGTGGAAGACTTGCCGCCGCTTCCGCAGACCCCATACGGACACTCGAAAGCCTGGTGCGAAGAAGAGCTCAAGCGCTTCCCATCCGTCGTCTGTCTTCGCATCGGATGGGTGCAGCCGCGCAATGAGAAATCCAGCGCTTTGTCGGCACCGCCTTTGCTCCGCTCGCTGTGGCTCAGCGACGGCGACCTATGCAGGATAATCGAATGCGCGGTGCTTGCGCCTGAGATCGACTATCTCGTCTGCAACGCCACATCTCGAAACGCCGGTTCCCGCTGGCCGATCGAGCGGGCCCGCAAGATCCTGCGTTACGAGCCCCGCGACGGCATTGGCGGTCTCGACGTTCTCGGCTGGCGGATAAGCAGGCGCTTTCGAAAGCTCTTCAATTTGCCGCGCTGATGTAGAAATTGCCTGCGATATCATCCCTCAGGGTCACCTTTGTGCGCCAGCGGCCGTGCAGGGATGGTTGGCCGAAGTGGGGTCGCTTTATCTTCAGACGGGCGATCCAGACCTCGCCGCGCCACAGGTCGAAATCGCGTCGGTCCTTGGCGGTCACCGGCAGTTCGATTATCAGATCGACCTGTCTCTTCGCCTGAACAGTGCCGAAATGGTATTCTTCACCAACCCCGAACGGCTCGGTCTGATCGGATACCTTTGCCATCCTGACTCCGAAATCCGTCTTGAACTCGACCCGGCGCCCGAACGATCTGCTCCGCGCGAATTCCGCCAACGCCATATCCACGCGACCGCGAATGCCGCGCTGCTCGCGCGATGCCGCTATTGCGTCAAGTTCCGCGCTGAAAAGGAAGTCCAGCGCATTCGGTTTCAACTGCTGGCGCTGCGCCTCGCCGAAGCCGACTCCGAAAACGCTCTGCAGATAGTCCAACACCCGTAACGCATGCTGCTCCAACTTTCTGCGGCGGATCTCGGTCAAGAAATCCGACCAGGAGAATTTTGGGTCGCGCAAGGCCCTAACCGCGTCGACCACCCAGACGAAGGTGCTGTCCACGTCGTAGATCAACCCCTGCATCGACGCGATCAGGGCGCGGCTGGTTGCGCCGGGGAACTGGACGGCGCGGCCCATCAGATTTCCCTGGTCGGCCCTGTCCCACATCTTTTTGTCGAAATCGCCGTAGCGGCCGAAATGAAGCGCCGAGCGATGAAGGTCAATCTCCGCGCGGTTCTGGCCATGCGGGTTGTTGGCGATAACCTTGTCGAAGGGCTGCGCCCGCACGCTGCCTGGAATGCGGCCTGTCGAGGCGCGCCAGCCGTCGGCAAAAAGCGCTTCCGCCGCCTTCGGTATATCCGGTTCATGGACCATGATGTCGAGGTCGCGGATGAAGCGGCGGTGCAGCGCGTCCGGGGTGGAGGCGATGACGCCGCCACCCTTCAGCAGCAGCGTAGGCACGCCAGCGGTCGTCAGCCGGTCGAGACCGGGCAGGCACAGTCGCAGCACATGAATGTTGTTCGACCAGACATATTTCGTTAGCCCCATCAGCCGCGAGCGATAGGGGTAGTCCGGCGCCAACGTATCTATCACGGCGGCCAGTTCCCCCATTTGACGGAAATGCGAAGGCGGAATGTCGTCGAAGCTGCCGTGTCCAACCCATTCGGCAAATGCTTGCCGCGCCTGCTCGCCCCTGCACAGGAACGATTGCAGCAACCGTTCGAGATAAGGATCCGGTTTGAAGCTCAAGAGAAAACGCCGTTCAATTGCCGGCGGCGCGACGGCGTATCGCCTCGCGGGCAATTTGCAGGAAGTCCTTGGACAGTCGGTCTGTGCCGCCCGTCGCGTCGCTGGCCGATCGTCGTCCGAGGCTTGCCGGGCGGATGCGCCGCAGCAAAATGCAGTCGGGGATCGTCTCGAGCCTTTGGCCGGCATGGCGGAACCGGCCCATGAATTCGACGAAATGGCCGGTGCGAAAGCGTTCGTCGAATCCGCCCAGGCTCCTGAACCCGCTCGAGCGCACCAGAAGAGCGCCGACTACTGCCCCCTGCGTGACGCCTTCGACATAGCGTAAGCCGGCAAACGCTTCAGGTGGCGTATCAGGGTCCCGAAAGGCAAGCATCGAACCCATGACCGCGTCGCAGCCGCTCGAATGGGCCTTATCCAGGGCAAGCCTGAGGCGTTCGGGCATCCACAGATCGTCGGCGTCGAGAAAGGCCAACCATTTTCCTCGGCTAAGCCCGACACCCGTGTTGGCCGCCGCAGCGGGCCCGCGGTTCACACTTCTCACGACATGGACGCGAGCGGGGTGCCGTTCTGCGATGTCGGCTGTCTCATCGATCGACCCATCGTCGACAAGGATTATTTCTAGCGGTGCGGCCGTCTGAGCGGCAATGCTATCCAGCGTCTCACCGATTGTGCGCGCCGCGTCCCTTGCCGAGATGATCACCGAGGCGGTCACGTACCGCACCTGACCAGGAAATGCTCGAGCGGCTTGCCTGGCCGTACGGCGCCGCCGATGCGCCGACGCTTTAGCGAAGCCAGCAGCGACCGATTCAGATCGGCCTTCTCACGCGGCGTCCTGATATGCGTCATCGTGCCTGCGTGGCGCCTGTAGTGCAGCATCGGCTCGTCCAAAATGGCGAAGGCGACATCGCTATCCACCATGCGCAACAACAGGTCGACATCCTCGGAATAGAGCAATCCCTCGTCGAGCAGGCCGATTTTGTCGAACAGGCCACGCCTGTAGACGAACGCGCCGAGGTTGACATGGACGACATTTAGATCGTCGCCGGCCGGCACCGGACGGCCTCGACCATCCCACTGCGAAAACCAGTGAATGCGGCCGCCGACCGCTTCCAATTCGCTGTCCTGCGCAAGCATCCCGCATTGCTTGCGCAGCTTGCCATCAGGCCAAAGATCGTCGTCGTCGATGAAGGCAATGACGGTCCCAGTTGCCGCCCTAAGTCCCACGTTGCGGGCGGCAGCCGGTCCACTTCGCGGTCCTCGCAGGATTTTGACGTCGCCGAATTCATTGGCCAACGGAGCGATCGCGTCGAAGGCCTTCTGTGTCATGCCGTCGTCGACCACCAGCAATTCCGCGATCGACACGCCCTGCACAGCCACGGATTCCAGCGCCTGCCCCAAAAATGGTCCGTCGCCACGAACCGGTATGATCAGGCTTATTTCAAATGTCATTCCAGGCTTCCGGCAAACCTCCCCAGCACGTCGATAGCTTCGCGTGGGTCGGCCCCAAGCGTGATATGAAAAACAGGTAGCCGGTCAATCAGTTTTCGAAGCACGGACACGGTTTCCATCGCGCTGGTGCGCATTAGAAACAACGTCGAGGGTGCCACGAGCTGGAAAGCGACGGCCTTACTGCACGGGCGGATCGTCGTCTTCGACGCAAAGGCGCCCGATAGGCAGAAGATGCCCTTCATCCGTTCGGCGGCGGTTCTCGCGACGTCGCCGTCGAGATAAACCAACGTCTTCTCGAATTCTTCATGGTCGTGGCCGCGCACGATCTCGTCGACGAAGGCGAAGGAAGAACGAGACTGCGCCGCGACTTTCAGGCTGGAATAGGTGCAGCGGACGGTGATGCCCGCGCCACTGGCATCAGCCCAGCACAGATCCTCGCTAAGGATTTTCCATCCGGCCGCCAGCGCGGCGACACTGGTCGTCGACTTGCCAGACCCGCCCGGCCCGGACAACAGGATCCCGCCGCCCGGCGACAGAAACGCCGCTGCATGCACCAGGCTTGCTCCGCTCTGCAGCGCCACCCAGTGGAGATGGTGCCGCAGCGGCGCGCCATACTCCCAGCTTGGTATTAGTCGCGGGTCTGCAATCCACAACAGCCCGATATGTTCGCGAAGGTCCATCAGGTTCCAAACGCCGGTCTGTTCGTCAGATGTCAGCGCGACGCCGTCTTGCGGCGACCAGACCGTGCGTTGGAAGGATGCGCGGCTGTCGATGGAGAAAGGCCAGGTGGCTGGCGGCGGGCCGAGTGGGCTATCCGTGCCGACGCTGACGATGAGAGTCATTCGGGCCGCCGGTACGCCTGCCTCCGGCGCCTTCGCGGCTCGGAGTATCCGGTCTACGAGATCATTGCCGCCGCCGCTGATCTCGTGCAGGCGTGTGGCAACCGGGCCCAGACGTAAAGACCTGCCGGCGCTTGCCTTGGCGGCGTCAGCGGCCCTTTTCAGAATTGCCCGGATGAAGTCGACAGGGGCTCGCTCCTGCAACGGGTCAACCGTCAACGGCTGCATCTCTGACGACGGGCCAACCGAATTGCTCGTTCACGTCGTGCACTGGATCGAGCAGGATGAGGTCTGCCAGATCGTCGAAGACCTGGACGTCCGGCCGTTCATACGCGGTCAAGTGCGGCACGGCCGGAGCGGTGAAGGCGGTACGCTCGCCCAGCCGCTCGGCCACCAGACGATGTTCGCGCAGCAAATCGAGGAAATGCTCTATCTGTGCCGTCAGCTCGTCCGCTTCCGGCGTGCCGGAAAGTCCGTAGGACTTGATGCTCGCGCCGATCTCAGCGGAAGTCGCGCCATCGCCCAGCGAAAGCCAGATTAAGTCACCCAGCGGGTTGAGCGAAAAATAGCGGCCGGTCAGGAAATTGATCATGACGGTGCCGTCTTCAAAACTCTCGACGGCGATCTCCGGACTGTTGGCAACAAAGGCGGTAGCCATAGCAAATCTCCGAGTGCACGCTCTTGTATTGGCTCGTTCCGAGTCGGGCAACTGCGTGTCCTGGCATCGCGGCTGCATTGCCACAAAACGAATGCGGACGTTATGCTTGAGCCCCTCACTTCATGCCGCGCAACGCGCTTCGTTTGAGCGGTCCCATTCGGCTAGTGCGGGCGAGAGCTGCTTCTGGGAATTTCTTATTCTCCGACGAATGCACAAAATTCTCGTTTTTGTGAAGCCTCCAAGTCAAGAACGAGGTCTCGCCGGACACGAGGTGTTTCTCAAATCTGGAGGGCAGCTTTGAGAATTTACTGTGAGACTAAGGAACGACCGACATGGGGGCGCGTTGCAGTCGAAGTGCAGCAGCCAATTGAATGGCCGCTTTCCTAGTTCTGCACCCGTAAGCGGTCAGGCGGAAATCCCCACGGGAGCGGACTTCCACGTCAGGCACCAAGCGTCAGGCGTTCACCACTATGCGCGAAGCGGTACCACTTTACTCACCTCCTTTGGCAACAGGTAGCGTTCCCAAGCTTCCATCAACTTGTGCCGCTTTTCCAGCGCATCACCGCGCCGGTACGCCCGTTCAACCGCATTGCCGATTTGGTGGGCAAGAGCGGCTTCTGCTACCTCGCGCGGGAACTGCGTTTCCTCGCCAACCCAATCCCGAAAAGCGCTTCGGAAGCCATGCACCGTATATCGGTCGGCCTTCATCCTCCGCATGAGCATGGTCATTGCCATTACCGAAAGCGGTCCGTTTTCCTTATGGCCCGGGAAGACATAGTCCGACACACGGGCCTCATAGAGCGGCTTCAGGATTTCTATGGCACGGGATGACAGTGGAACGCGGTGTTCGGTCTTTGCTTTCATACGAACAGCCGGAACCGTCCACACCCGCTTTTCAAAGTCGAGTTCATCCCACTTTGCACCTAGTACTTCGCCGGAACGCGCGGCAGTCAGGATCAAGAGTTCCAGAGCCCGTGCCGCCATCGCCTCCGATACTTGCAACCGCACAACGAAAGCCGGAACAGCGTCAAAGGGCATTGCAGCATGGTGCCCGCGCTGCAATTTCTGACGAGCGGGAAGAACGTTCTTCAGATTGCCGCGCCACAGGGCCGGATTCTCTCCCGATCGCCAGCCCTTCACCTTCGCAAAGTCCAGAACGCGCTCGATGCGGCCCCGCAGCCGGGAAGCCGTTTCCTGCTTTTCTTGCCAGATCGGATTGAGAATTCGCAGTACGTCTGCTGTTTCGATTTCGGATACCCGCTTGGCTTCAATCGGCCTGCAATAGTCGGTGAGCGTCATGCGCCATTGCGCCTTGTGCTTTGCGTTGCGCCACTGGCCTTCGAATTTGTCTAGGAACTGATCGACACACTCGGCAAACGTCGGCTCTGCTTCCTTCCTGCGATCTTCGATCGGGTCGCGGCCATTTGCGATGGTTTGGCGATTGGTTTCAGCACGCTTGCGCGCCATGGCCAATGATACGGCGGGATAAGAACCCAAGCCCATTTCCCGACGTGAGCCACCACTCGGGGTCCACATGAACACCCAGGATTTGGAGTTGTTGCGGGCGATGTTGAGATAAAGACCGCCGCCGTCGCTATGCCGGCCCGTGCCCTTCGCCGCTCTAACTGCCGCATCGGTCAGCTTGTGGATTGCCCGAGCCATCACCTTCCCCACTTTTCTCCCCACTTCAAAGTGGGGACAGCCACACACAGCGGCGGACACGTGAGGACGTGTATATAGAAAAATGCCATATATTACAATGATATCTGGAACGGCCAGGCTCGTGGAAGGACACTAGTATAGCGGACCCCCTCTCCGCCAGTCTTCCGTGCTAAGATATTAACTAGCAAAGCAAATCTCGCTCCACCTCGCCCTTATCCCACTCCATACATTCTCGGCGAAGGATCTAATTCCACAGGTCGGGCAATTTGGCCTGCCGCGCGCTTGTAGCTTGTATCGAGGTTGTCGAGATGGTCGCCCTTGGTTCCCAGCGCGATAATTCGGCTGCCTTTGTCGACATGCTGAAAGGCAAAGACAAATCGGGATAGATCTTTTCCCGCTTCCGACCCTGAAGACCTTTGTTGGGAACGTGCCGCGTTTCGGTGCCATCATTTCCACGCTTCCGCTTCAGGTTTCGCGTTCCTCACCAAGCTGGACCGGAGCGGTCCGATTTGGCTGAACGAGCGGCGAGCAGCGCGACCAATGCCAGTAGCGCCAGCAGGGCGCCGCCGACGACCCAGAAGGAACCGCCGACGCCGCTCACCTGCGCGACCAGCCCCATCGCCACCGGGAGCACGAAGGCGGCGAGCCGGTTGATCGTTCCGCGCAGCCCGGCCGCAATGCCTTGCTCCTGTGGAACGATGCCGCGGGATAGCATGGTCAGAAGAAGCGGCAGACTGACACCCAGTGCAAAACCGAAACAGGTCATCGACAGCCCGAGGAGCCAGACCGAGCCAAGGACCGGCACCACGGTCACAGATACAATGAGGATGGCCAGCGAGGCGACCAGGGCGTTCCTCTCGGACCGGCAGACGCGCACCCACCAGCCCGCGACCAGCGCCGCAGGAGAGCTCGCCAAATTGGCCAATGCCACGAGCGCCCCGATAAGCACCGGGCTATGCCCGTTCTGCTGGAGTAGAACCGGGTAAAATGACTCCACGATCCCGAACGCGGCGAGCCGCAGGAAGCTGCATGCCATGATGAATGCGGCGACGGGCTCCAGCAGCAGTGCACAACCACGTCGATAGACAGCGGGGCTCGGTATGAAATCGCCCAGGCGCAGCCCACGGCCCGCCGTGGCACTGCGCGGCACGAAGAGCAGGGCGGAGCAGGTGAGCAGAAGCCCCCACAGCCCCATAAGCCCATAGCCGCCCCAGATGCCGCCGGCCTGCCAGACGAAACCCAGCAACAAGGGAGCGAGGACCGTTCCGATGACGGTGATGAAAGAGAAGCGGCTGGTATAGCGCGTATCGCCGTTGCTCACACGCGCGATCGCGGTCTGGGCCGCCATCCAGACAATCGCCGAGGCCAGTCCAAGCAGGAGCTGGAGAGCCACCAGAATGGGGATGGAGCTCGTCAGTGGATAAAGCGGCGGCAGCAGGGCGCAAAGAACCGAGAAGATCAGGATGATCCGCCTGACACCGACCACATCCATCAACGCACCGATGTGGATGGAGTAGGCCAGCGGCAGCAGGGATCTGGCTCCGGCCATGATCCCGAGCGTCGCGGCGGAGATCCCGATTGCTCCGCCAAGCAGCGGGGTCGCGAGGGCCGCCATTTGCAGGAGGCTCAGACTGAAAAAGCCGCACAGATATGTGGCCGTCATCGCTCGCCTTGATGGTGCCGGCATTGCTTCGGCTTCAGCCGCTCGGGCGCACGGTCGCGAAGTGACGGGCGATCTGTCCGGGGGTCGTGATCCATACGTCGTCACGCGACGCCGCGATGTGTTCGAGAGCCCGACGCAGTGCCCGAAGACGAAAAGGTTGGCCGATCACGAACGGATGGAGAACAATCGTGTAGACCAAAGGCCACTTGCGCGACTGGAGCAGCATCTCGTCGAATTGGTCGATCATTGTGCGCTCGAAGCTGGACGCACCTTCCTGGCGGAAGACCATAGTGGGCGAGTCGTTGACCTCGATGGAATAGGGTACGGAGAGGATCGGACCGGCGCGGGTCCGCATCCAGAACGGCTGGTCGTCGGCCGGCCAGTCGAGGACGTAGTCGTAGCCGGCTTCCTTGAGGAGATCGAGCGTGACCGGCGTCTGCGTCAGATACGGACCGAGCCATCCGGCCGGCTGGATGCCGGTGCGCGCCTTCATCATCTCCGTGGCTTCGGCTATGAGTTGGCGCTCTTCGTCCTCCGGGAGAACGTCCTGCCTTTCGGCGTTGGTGCGCCCGTGTCCGACAAACTCGTCGCCGCGGGCGATGATACGTTCGGCGATCTGCGGGCAGGTCTCGAAGAGCAGCGCGTTGACGTTGTGCGCGGCCGGCATTCCATATTCGTCGAGTAGGTCGAAAAGATACCACTGGCCGACGCGGTTGCCGTAGTCGCGCCAGGCGTAGTTTCGTGTGGTCTGAGGGGCGGTCACCGAGGCGCTGTCGCTCCCGAGGCCCGACAGAAAGCTGAACACCTCGATATTGTTGCAGATCGCCACGGCGAGCCGCTTTCCTCCCGGCCAGCTGAAATCGGGGCGCTCCGTTATGGGCTCATAGGCGTAGCGATCGTGGTGGCTTAACTGGATCAGCGGCATCGTAGCCTCCTTCGATCAGGTCTGGTTCGGCGAAACGCGCAGCTTTCCAGCGACCGACCGCACGGCCTTGATGATGTTTTGGTAGCCGGTGCAGCGGCACAGATTCGACGACAGGATCTCTATCAGTTCCGCGTCAGCGATGTCGGGGTCCCTCTCGAAAGCGCCGACTACCAGCATCAGAAAACCCGGCGTGCAGAACCCGCATTGCAGCGCGTGGTGCTCCATGAAGGCTTCCTGCAGCACATGCAGTTTCTCACCCTCGGCCAGTCCTTCGACGGTGCGTACCGCCAGACCTTGCGCCTGATGGGCGAACATAAGGCAGGAGCGGACCGTTTCCCCGTCGACGATGACGGTACAGGCACCGCAGACGCCGTGCTCGCAGCCCACATGCGTGCCGGTCAGGCCGCAATCCTCGCGCAGCGTGTCAGCCAGCGTCTTGCGGTGCGCCACGGCGACGGAATGGCGACGGCCGTTGACCGTCAGTTGGAGCGGATGCTTGTCCATCGAAGTCTCCTCAGGCCAACTGGCTTTGGTGGCGGGCAAGGGCCGCACCGAGGGCACGCCGGATCACCACGCCGGTCAGGTCGCGCCTGTACTGAGCCGATGTGGTTGCATCATCCATGGGATCCACATTGCCTTGTGCCACGGCCGCCGCTTCGGCAAACATCTCGGTGCCCGGCGCCTGTCCCTCCAGCACCGCCTCGGCCGCCTTCATGCGGTGAGAGATCTCTTCGATTCCGCCAAGCCCGATCCGGACGTCGCGCATCCTGCCGGCATCGATCCGGTAGGAGACCAGGCTCATCCCGATCGCGAAATCGCCGGCGCGGCGACTGAACTCGTAGAAACCGAAGGTCGAACTGGGCGGCAGGAGAGGAAGACGCACCTCAAGCAGAATCTCGTCAGATTCGCGAGCTGTACTCATGGCCCCGACAAGATAGTCGGCTGCGTCCAGCGTCCTTCGTCCGCCAGTACTTGCGAGGGCCAACTCCGCTCCCAGCGTAACCGCGACAAGGCACCATTCGGAGGCAGGGTCCGCATGGGCCAGGCTTCCGCAGAAGGTTCCCCGCTTGCGGATGGGATAGTGCGCGATACTGCGGGAGACGTCAGCCAGCAGTTCGCCCAGGCACCCCTCAATGACCGGCCGATGGAAGGCCGCGTGCCGCACCGTGGCGCCGATCACAAGACGACCGTCCTCCACCTCGAGGCGAGACAGGCCCTCCACACCGTTGATGTCCACCAGATGTGGCGGGTAGGCCACGCGGAGGGCCATCATCGGAACCAGGCTCTGTCCGCCCGCAAGCACCAGGCCGCCATCTTCGTGGTTTTCGGCCAGGGCTGCGAGCGCCTCGTCAAGTGTCTTGGGCCGATGCAGAACAAAGGGGGCCGGCTTCATCGCACACGCTCGCTCTTGATGGTGTCGCCATGGGTCGCAAGGGTCGCGGTCCAATGCTCCCAGCCTCGCTGTATCGCAGGCACTCCCGGTTCACCGCACAGCGCTATTTCAGCGGGAGACAGCGGCGACGCCGCGCCGAAAGCGGCGGCTGCGCGGTAGGCGTCGGCATCGCGACACGCATAGACCGCCTTGAAGACCATGTCCTCGATGCTGCGACCGACAACCACCGTGCCATGGCCGCGCATCAGGACCAGCGACTGTGTATCCAACGCGCGGGCCAGCGAAGCTGCTTGTCGTGGATCGTCGATCAGCATGCGTGTCGGACCGAACTCGTCGGTGCTGTCCCACAGCGTCACCTTGGATCCCAGGAACGCGCCGGTCTGCGAAACGGCGGACAGCTCCAGCTGTCCGACACAGAATGGCATGAGCGAAGGCGCGTGATGATGACATACCGCATGGACGTCGGGCCGCGCGCGATAGATCTCCGAATGGATGAAGCGCTCTGAGTAGATTGCCGTGTCTGTTTTCTCCAACGGGCTCGAATCCAGGTCGAAGGCCAGGACGTCCGAGGCACCCAGACGACTGGGTGGCAGAGCCCGTCCCAACCAGAAGACATCGGGGCGGTCAGGATCTCGGACACTGGCATGGCCGAACGCGTCGAGCACACCCTCGTTGACGAGGATGCGGTGCGCGAGCACCAGCGTATCGACGAGGTCTCTGGTTTGCCGTGTCATGCCGACACCTCCTTCGCAGTTCGGATGCGCTCAAGGAGCGCCTGGGGCGAGATCGGAACCGTGTCCACGTGGAGGCCAAGGTCGGACAGCGCGTCGTCGATGGCAGCCGCCACAGCGCCGGTGACTGAAATCACGCCGGACTCGCCCACGCCCTTGACACCCAGCGTATTGAGAGGGCTGGGCGTCTCGCTGTGATGGATCGCGATCTCGGGCATCGCCTCGGCCGTGACCAGAAGATAATCCGCAAAGGTCGTGGTCAGCGGCTGCGCGGCCTCATCGAAGATCATTTCCTCGAACAGCGCATTGCCGACGCCGTGGGCGATGCCGCCGACGATCTGTCCGTCGACAGTGACAGGATTGACCATGCGGCCGCAATCGTGGGCGAGCGTGAACTTGATGATGCGCACGTGTCCCGTCTCCTCGTCCACCTCGACCTCCGCGACTGCGCTTCCGTTGGAGTACGCCATATCGTCGATCGTGACCTGGCCAGTCGCCACGAGCCCCGGCGTGTCGATGCCCGGGAGCGAATAACCTGGCAGACCGATTGCCGCGGCGGCGAGTTCGCCGAAACTGATGCTCTTGCCCTCGACACCCTTGATCGCTACACGTCCTGCGAGGACGTCCAAGTCATCCTCATGGGCCTCCATGAGGTGGGACGCCACTTTCAGCATTTTCTGTCGGACCTCGAGCGCAGCTTTCTGCGCGGATGCGCCGGCCACCACCGTCTGCCGGCTATTGAAGCCGCCGAAGCCCATCGACTGATCGGACTCACCCGTCCTGACGACGACGTTGTCCATGTCGCCACCGAGATGTTCGCCGACGATCTGCGCGATCATCGTCGCGGTCCCCTGACCCATCGCGGCCGCTCCCGTGGACACCACCACGTGACCGGTGCGCGTGATCTTGACGCTCACGCCTTCGTATGGGCCGCGGCCGGTTCCCTCGACATAATTCGCCATGCCCATGCCGATGCGGCGCCCCTGCGCGCGCGCCGCGCATTGACGCTCGCGAAATGCGTGCCAGCCGCTGGTCCTGAGCGCGGACTCCTGGCAGGCGGGGTAGTCGCCGCTGTCCAGCACAATATCGGTCCCGCCGCGCAACTTCAGCGGCTTGCGGCACGGCATCTGATCCGCGCGGACGAGGTTGCGGCGGCGTATCTCGTCCGGATCCAGGCCCGTCGCGAGTGCGGCCCGGTCCATAAGCCGTTCCATGACGAAGGCGGCCTGCGGCTGGCCTGCCCCGCGCACGGGCGTGACGGGGACCTTGTTCGTCAGAGCCACCGCTATGTCCAGTTTGTAGGCCGGGACGTTGTAGGGCAGGGGCAGCGTAACCCCGGAGCCGTAGGGCACGTTGAGACCACGCGCGGTATATGCGCCATGGTCGTGGATGAGATCACCGCGAATCCCGAGAATGAGGCCCTCGGCGTCCAGAGCCATCTCCATATCCCAGAACTGATCGCGTTCCTGGGTCGTGCTCACGAAGTGTTCGCGCCGATCCTCGACCCATTTCACCGGTTGGCCGATCAGTATCGCGGCCAAGGCCACGACGATCTCTTCCGGGTATGTCACCAATTTGGGTCCGAACCCGCCGCCGACGTCTGGAACGGTTACGCGCACGCGATCCTCGTCGCGGCCGAGCAGATCGCAGAGGCTTTTCTTGAGCGCCGGTGGAGTCTGCGTCGAGCTCCAGACTTCCAGGAGGTCGTGCATCCGATCGTGCTTGGCGAGGACTCCACGACCTTCCATCGAATGGGAGCCGCCGCGATGGATCCGATAGGACCCCGCGACAATCTGACTGGCCTTGCGAAAAGCAGCGTCGACCTCACCATAGGCGAAGCCGAAGCGCGCGAGGCAATTGTGGTCGAGGTGGCTGTGGACGGCGTGGGCAGCCTCGGCCAGTGCCTGACGGCAATCCGACACGACTGGCAGCTGTTCGAAGTCGATGTCGATTGTCTCCGCAGCATCTTCAGCCTGTGAGCGGCTCTCGGCGATCACGACCGCAATCGGACGTCGACGATGCGACGGCGCGTCGCGCCGCTCGTGCCCGGCGGGGACGTCTGGCACCCGTGACGCGCTGTTTTGTCCGCACAGTATTAGGAACCGGACCGGCACAGTGCACCTGGGCCCGCTGGATATCAGCTATGCACCCCTCCTGGCCTAGGCACATGCGGCACCGTCTCGATGCGACCGGCCCGGTCCGATCAGCGCGTTTGCGGATTCCTGAACGTATGGCGACTGCGCTCCAGTTCCCGCGGCGTGGGAGCTGCCGTCTTCGACCGAGGCGCACTCGTCAAGTGTGGAATCGCGAGAACGGTTCGCGCTGGACGCCCTCCTCATAACTGCTATCGACATCGACACCTTTCGATGCGCTCATGCCGCCGGTATCGTGAGCGTTCACATGATGGCCGGCACCTGCCGGCCTCCCGACCCATACCCGCCCTGAAGGCCCGTGATGGCTTACCTGCCCGACGATACGCCGCTGCCTGAACCGACGCCCGACGACTATCCCTATTGGGAATCGCACGCCGCGCGCGAACTGCGGATCCAGCAATGCGCCGATTGCGGAACGTTTCGGCATCCTCCCGTTCCGCTTTGCTCGCGCTGCGCAAGCAGCAATGTGACGTGGACCCAAGTCTCAGGGCGGGGCGAGGTTTTTTCCTACGTCGTCGTCCACTACGCGACCCATCCCGCGCTGAAGCAGGCCGTGCCCTACAACGTCGCCGTGGTGATGCTGGAGGACGCAAGTGACGTCCGCCTGGTCTCGAACGTCGTGGACGCCGCGCCGGAGGAGATGCGGATTGGCCTCAAGGTGGAGCTCTTCTGGGACGCCGTCCCGGGGGATACCTTTCTGCCGCGCTTTCGCAAGGCCTGACCCGCCCGTCGCAAACAGGAAGAGAGGACATTGGATGACAACGGCCAGGCCGGAGGAAGTCGCCGCATTCGCCGACAGCTGCGCCATAGCTGGCATCGGGCAGACGGAGTTTGCCAAACGCGGCGGGATCACCGACAGGACCGAATTCCATCTGTGCTGCGAGGCGATCCGCATGGCGGCCGAGGACGCAGGCCTCGACGTGCACGACATCGACGGCTTCGCCTCCTACGGCCCGGAGCGGCACGAGCCGGTTCTGCTGCAGGTGGCGCTCGGCATCCCGGAGATACGCTTCTCCAATCTGGTCTGGGGCGCAGGCGGCGGCGGCTGCACCGGGGCGGTGATGAACGCCGCGCTGGCGGTTCACGCCGGCATCTGCAAGCACGTCGCGGTCTACCGTTCGCTCTGCCAAGGGCAGTACCATCGCTACGGCCAGTACAATCCCGGTGCCGTCGGCGGAAGCTACATGGCGCCGTTCGGCCTGATGAGCCCGGGCCAGAAGACCGCGCTGCCCTTCCGGCGCCACATGCATGTCTACGGCACGCCGGTCGAGGCGCTCGGGCATGTCGCCGTCACGTTCCGGGAACACGCCCAGACGAACCCCGCCGCGCTGATGTACGGCAAGCCCATGACGCTCGAGGACCATGCGAATTCGCGCATGATCGTCGACCCGTACCGTCTTTACGACTGCTGTCTCGAAACCGACGGCGCGGCGGCGATCATCGTCACGTCCAAGGAGCGCGCTAGGGATCTGCGCCAGAAGCCGACCCGAATTCTCGCGGCGGTCCAGGCCAGCGGCGAAGGATGGGGCATGGGTCCGATGGGCTCCAACAACATGCCCGTCGAAACCTATCACACCACCAATGCGCAGCCCGTCGCCCGACACCTCTTTCCGATGGCCGGGATCTCCCCGCAGGACCTCGACTGCGCCCAGATCTACGATGCGTTCTCGTCCATCGTGATCATGGCGCTTGAGGACTACGGCGTGTGCGAACCCGGCGAAGGCGCCGATTTCGTCATGCAGGGAAACCTGCGGCGCGACGGTGGCAAGCTGCCGACCAACACGGCCGGCGGCCTTCTTTCCGAGGGATACCTACAGGGCTTCAACCTGATCCCCGAAGCCGTCCGCCAGATGCGCGGCACGTCGCTCAACCAGGTTGCCGACGCCGAGACATGCCTCGTCACCTCCGGGGGCGGGGGCGGGCACAAGAGCGCGCTGATCCTCGCCGTATGAACGGGAGCGAACGAACCATGGCCCCCGCCGTGCAGGTGCTTTGCGATGCCGTCGCCGACCTCGGCGAAGGTCCGCTCTGGTCGGGGGACGAGAACGCCCTCTACTGGCTCGATATGACCAATCGCGTCATCTGGCGCCACGAGGTGGGCCGCAATGAGACACGCTCCTATAAGGTGACGGGCATCCCGACGGCGATGGCGTTGCGCGCGCGGGGTGGTCTTATCCTGGCTCTCCGCAACGGATTCGCGTTCCTTGACACGGCGACGGGCGAGGAACGGCGATTCGAGGTCGATGTCGATTTCAGCCGCGAACGCTTCAACGATGCCAAATGCGACCGGCGCGGCCGGTTCTTCGTCGGAAGCATGGACAAGTCTTGGAAGGAGCCGATCGGCGGTCTCTGGCGCCTCGATCCGGATCTTTCGCTCCACCGCGTCGACGATGGAATCTTGGTAGGCAACGGCATGGCGTTTTCGCCCGACGACACGGTGCTGTATTTTTCCGATTCCCGGACAGGCTACGTCTATGCCTACGACTATGACATCGAGACCGGCTTGCCGGCGAACCGGCGTGTGCATCTCGATTTCCGCGGTCGGACAGCTCACCCCGACGGCTGCACGGTCGACGACGAAGGCTGCCTGTGGATCGCGGAACTGGGAACGGGCGCTGTCGGCCGCTACGCGCCAGACGGCACCCGGATCGGGGAGATTCACGTACCGACGACACGGGTGACCTCCGTCGCATTCGGCGGCACCGACCTTCGCACGCTCTACGTGACCTCGATGCAGTACGGTTTGAGCGAGGCCCAGCTGGCCGCCGAGACGGATGCCGGCCGCACTTTCCATACGCGGCCCGGCGCGACCGGACTGGCCGAACCGAAATTCGCGGGTTAGCCCCGCGCTCCTTTTCAGCAGTTCCGACGCGAAACGTGTGCCCCAGGGTCGGCGGCCTGGCACTCCCCCAATGAGATGCGCGGCGTCATCGCCCCATCATCTGTCCCGGCAGGAAGGTGCAGATCGAGGGAAATGCCAGCAGCAGCGCGAGCACCAGCAACTCGGCGATCACGAACGGCTGGACGCCCTTGAAGAGTTCCGATGCCGAGACACGCCCGTCCGAGGCGGCAACCACCGCGAACAAGTTTATCCCGATTGGCGGCGTGATGGCTGCGATCTCGATCAGCTTGACCACGATGATCCCGAACCAGATCGGGTTGATGTCGAGCGCCAGTACCGTGGGGAACAGGAACGGCAGAGTGATCACCAGCATCGGCACCGGATCCATGAACATGCCGAAGATGAAGTAGCCGATGACCACGCAGGCCATGAAGGTGAAGGGCGTGAACCCGCCCGCGGTCAGCACGTCGGTCAATTCCGACACCGATCCGTAGAACAGCAGCAGGCGCGAGAAGAGCATGCCCGCGACGAGGATGAGGAAGATGGATGCGGCAATCGTCGCGGTCTTCTTCAGCGATGACACGAACAGCGGCCAGGTCATGCGACGCTTCAGGAGAGCGATCAGGAACGCTCCGACTGCACCGACCGCGCCGGCTGCCGACGGCGACATCAGCCCCGTATAGATGCCGCCGAGGACGATCAGGATAAGCAGCGCGGCCGGCCAGATGTCGAGCAGTCCGGCAAACTTCTCCCGCGCGGTGAAACGTTCGGAACTCACCGGGGCGAGGCTAGGGCGAAGCCTGACCGAGACGGTCACGGTAAGGATGAGGACGGCCGCCGTCAGCAGGCCGGGCAGGATGCCTGCGATAAGCATCGCGCCGATCGAAGTCTCTGTCAGGATGCCGTAGAGCACCATGGTGAGCGACGGCGGGATCATCGCGGCCAGCGCACCCGAAGCCGCGATGCAGCCGACGCCGAAACCCCGATGGTAGCCGAGCCGCTCGATCTCTGGCAGCGCGACCCGCGTGAAGATCGCGGAGTTTACGATCGTCGAGCCCGAAATTGCCGCGAACCCGGCAGATGCCAGCACCGTTGCGTTGTAGACGCCGCCTCTGAAGCCGCCGATGAACCGGTAGCAGGCCTGGTAGAGGTCGGAAATGATGCGCGTGCCGCCGGCGATCTCGCCCATCAGGATGAACATGGGAATGATCGCGAAGGAATAGCCGCTGGAAACCGAAAAGGTGATCGTGCGAACCGTGCCGAGGACGAAAGCGTCCCCGATGAGCGCATACATGCCGACCAGCGTCACGGTCATGATGGACAGCGCCACCGGAATCCCGAAGGCGATCAGTCCTAGGATGGCGATGAATGCGACGAAGGCGAAAAGCGTAGGATCCATCAGATCGCTTCTTGAATGAAATGCGACTGGTCCTTCTCGTCGGGGACGATGAAGAAGCTTAGTAGCGACATCAGGAATGCAAGGGCGGCTCCGATGACAAGGATCAGCTTCACGGGATAGACAGGAATGGCATAGACGCCGGCTGTCGCCTCGCGGATGTGCCAGGCCTCCGTGAACCCGCGCCAGGACGCCGCGACGATAACTCCGTAGCAGAGCATGCCCAGAAGCGCCGTCGTGAAGCGTCTGACGCGGCCGGCCGCGGAACCCGGCTCGAAGCCGAACAGTTCGAGCTGTATGTGTGACCCGGTGAGCACCACATGGGGTTGCGCCATGAAGATGATGACGACCAGGAGCAGTTCCGTCAGTTCGAAGACGCCAAGAATCGGAGTGCTGAAAATTGAGGATCCGAGCGAATCTGCCGCGCCCGCGAGTGCGATGAGCACGATGGCGACCGAAGACAGGCAAAGCAGCGCGACCGAAACGCGCTCCGAAAGTTTTCGAAGATGTTCAGTCACGAGACTGCTCCTCCCTTGCCCATGACTGCATTCCCGCTGCGCCCGCCCGGCCCGAACCCGCCATCTCCGAGCCGCGGACTATCCGCCGCGGATCGGTAGCCGTACCCCGAAACCGCCACTCTCGGGGCGCGACAAGCGGTCCGCAGGCGGTGGACTGTTGCGCGATGCCCTAGTTGCTCGTTTCGATGTTGTTGATCACTTCCGCGGCCTGCTTGGCTGCTTCCTGCGAAACGTTGCCGGCGGTTTCCTTTTCCACCCAGAGATCGACCATGTCGGGAATGGCGTTCCTGACCTTGTCGCTATCCTTGAACTGGACCAGTTCCACGCCCTGCTCGAGCGCCTTGGCGACGCTGTCCTTTTCGGCCTGCTCGATGTCCTCCTTCTCCTGATCGAAGGCGATCTCCGCGGCCTCGTCGATGGCCTTGATGCGCTCGGGCGACCACCCGCCCTCCTTGTACATCGCATACGGCACGTAGAAGCTCGGTCCCGACAGGGCGCCCATGTCGATGTCTATCCAGTATTTCGCCACCTCGCCCAGGCGACCCGCCATCGCGCCCGCCCAGGTCGAGAAGACGCAGTCGATCACGTTACGCTGCAGCGACTCGTACATCTCGTTGAACGGCACGGAGATCGGCGTGATGCCGATCGCCTCGAATGCCGGCGGCCAGTAGAAACCGTTGGACCGCGCCTTGAGGCCTTTCAGTTCATCGAGCGTCTCGGCCTTCTTGCTGCAGACCAGATGGAGGTTGGCCAGGCCGTGGTGAAGTATCGGATAGACCCCCGCCCGCTTGTATTCCTCCAGCGCGGCATCGGTCTTGGCGATCTCGCGCTTCGCGTCCATCGCCGCGCCGGCGCTCGGGAACGTAAAGGGCAACGCATTCGTAACGCCGTCGATCGGCAGTTCCGAGGGATAGTAGACCGGCGCCGTAACCCCCGCTGGGATCGCTCCAGAGGAGATCAGGTGAATGATCTCGTTTCCGCTGCCCAGCGAGCCGCTCCAGAAAAAGCGCATGGTGAGGTCGCCGCCGGTGAGACGTTCGACCTCTTTCGCGAAATGCCTGTCAGCCCCCGAAATTGGAGAGGATTCGGCGGAGATGTGGGCGACTTTCAGCTCTTCGGACACGCCGACACCCGGCGCTGCCAGCAACGCCGCGATGGCGATCGTCCAGGCGTGGTGTTTCATCTCTTCTCCTCCCGTGTGCAATTGGCTGGGCGCAGCGCACAAGACGTTGGCGTGGGCGCTCGGCGACGGATCGAGTCTAGGTGACTTCCCCATCGGGGGCTATGTTGGGAATGCGCATAACAGCTAATCGAGCGCAGTCGAGCCTGCCGGTGCACAATGTCTTCTGCCTCGTTTCGGTCGTCCGCCACAGCCCCTTCCGACACAGCGGAACTCCCATGGATCACCACCAGGAAAAGCGCCTCGAAACGTTTCTCGACCGGGAGGAGATCTTCGACCTCGTGCGACGCGAGCGGTTCGCGCGAGACCGTCGCCGTTTCGACATGATGAGGGCGTGCTTCCACGAAGACGCCTACGTCCGCACGAGCTGGTACGACGGACGCGGCGCGGAGGCATACATCGAAGCCACGCGCGAATGGATGGGCAAGCGCGGGGGCGGCACCCATTGGGTCTTTCCCGCATTGGCCGAGATCAACGGCGATCGCGCGACCGTGGAAAGCCCGGCAATGATCTCCAGCCGGACGAGGCTCGACGGCACTGAAATCGATGTCCACGTTTTCTGCCGGTTCTTCTCGCGCGCGGTACGAAACGACGGCGAGTGGTCGCTCTTCAGCTTCGAGGTGCTGTTCGAACGCGACATCGTGCAGGCCGTCGATCCGGCAAACGAGTTGCCCATCGATCAAACGATGCTCGCGAAGCTGCGACCGTCCTACAGGCACATCGCCTATCTTCAGCAAAGCCGCGGCGTGAACATCAACCCGGACCTCCTCGGCGATGACCGGCCCGAACAGATGGAGGAGTTCTATCGCGGAGAAGCGCGCTGGCTCCGTGGCGAGCACTGAACTGATTTGCCCCACCGGTGGAAATCGCAGCGTCAGGTTGTTCCTGGTCGAGAAGCAGCTACGCCAACAGCCGAGTGCCTGACTCTCCTGCGTACCCTACGCCTGTTGCTGCGTGCCTGAATCGCTCGAACTTGCGTCGTGCGCTGGAAGCATCTTCGAGCTGTTCCTAACCTTGGCTCCCGGCAGTCTCCTCTGCCGCCTGCCTCGCGTGCTCATTCTTCAAGACGAACTTCTGGATCTTGCCGATCGAAGTCTTCGGCAGGTCGTCGCGGAACTCGACGAAGCTCGGCACCTTGAACCTGGACAGATACTTCGCACACCATTCGATGACCTGTGCCGCGTCGATGGTGGCTCCCTTCTGCCGGACCACGTAGGCCTTGACCGCTTCGTCGCGCAGGGGGTCGAAGACGCCGATCACCGCCGATTCGAGGATTTCCGGATGATCGTTCAGGACCCGCTCGACCTCAGTCGCGGCGATGTTCTCGCCGGCACGCTTGATGACGTCCTTGCCGCGGTCGAAGAAGTTCAGATAGCCGTCTGCATCGAGGTAGCCGTTGTCTCCGGTCAGGAACCATCCGCCGCGCATGCAGTCTGCCGAGGCAGCCGCGTTCTTGTAATAGTTGGAAAACAGCGGCTTCCCGCCGACGACGATCTGGCCCACATGACCCTGAGCCACGTCGTTCATCTCCTCGTCGACAACCCTAACCTCATGTCCCGGCAGCGGCAGGCCGATGCAATGGCGCTTCGTCACCCCGTAGACGAGGGGGTTCGACGTGCAGATGCCGTAGGTTTCCGTTAACCCGTACCCTTCGACGAGCGTGACCTTGAACCGCCGTTCGAAGCTTTCCCATTCTTCCGGCGCAGTGGGTAACGCATAGAACGAGAAACGCACGTCGTGCGCCGAATCCGCATCCGTCGGCGGCTGCGCCAGGAGCGTGCGCAGGATCATCGGCACGATGCTGATGCCCGTGCATCGGTGCGTGCGCACCTGGTTCCAGTAGCGCGTGGCGCTGAAGGCCTCGAGCAGCACCACCGTGCCTCCGACCGTGAGCGTGGGGATGACGCCGACGAACTGGGCGTTGACGTGGAATAGAGGCAGCACCACGCAGATCCTGTCGCTGGCGCGCATCCCGAAAAGCATGGCGACGGAGATGCCCTGCAGCACGCTGTTGTTGTGGTCGAGCACCGCGCCTTTCGGCCGCGACGTCGTCCCGGAGGTGTAGATGATCTGCGAAGCGTCGCGCGGGTCGACGGCCGTCCTGCGGTCGATCGGGTCGCCCTCGCTCATGATCGCCGAGTAGAGCGCATAGCCGCCCGGCGCCACATCGCTGCGCGCGAGGACGCGGTGCCGGATAGTGTCGGCGCGGGGTGCGATCGCCTCGAAGACCGGCAGGAAGCGCGGTTCCGTCACCACTGCCGCGATCTCGGCGTTTTCGACGAGATAGCCGAGTTCGTCGGGCGTGTAGTGCACGTTGACCGGTACCGCCACGGCACCGATCTGGTTGGCCGCGAACCACGCGACAAGGAACTCCGGCCCGTTGGTCAGCACGATCGCGACGTTCTCGCCCGCTCTCAGCCCGGCATCCGACAGGTTGTTCGCGAGGCGGGCGACCTGGGTGGCGATGGCGCGGTAGGTGTGGCGCGAGATCTCGCCCCTGTCATTCTCGAAGACCACGAAGTCCTTCTCGGGATTCCGCTCCACCTGAATCCGGAGAAGGCCCGGTATCGTCAGTCTGCCGCTCGCGTCCATCTCTTTTCCTCCCAAGGAACGGCTCCCCCCGTTCCCATCATCCTAAAGCGCCGGCACTCCCGCCTGCGCGCGGCGCGCCGGCGGCAGGTGGATCGCCCCGCCGTCGCGCGCGTCGTGGGCGGCTTCCGCGAGCGCCTCCGATAGCGTCGGATGCGCATGCACGGTGTGGATCAGCGCCGACAGCGTCATTTCCATCTGGACGGCGAGCGTGGCCTCCCCGAGCAGGTTCGACACGCCCGGACCGACCATCGTGATCCCGAGGATCTGGTCGTGCCCGGCGTCCGCGACGATCTTGACGAAGCCTTCCGCATGGCCGCCGACCAGAGCCTTGCCGTTGGCCGAGAACGGGAAACGACCGACCTTCACCTCGCCCATCGCGCCTGCCTCCGCTTCCGTCAAGCCGACGCTGGCGATTTCGGGTCGGGTATAGACGGCGCGGGGCATGGCGAGCGCCGAGAAGGCCGGGGCCTCCTGCCCGAGGATGTCGGCAAGGGCGCATTCGGCCTGGGCCGCGGCGCGATGGGCGAGCAATGGCCCGCCGGTGACGTCGCCGACGGCGTAGATCCCGTCCACGTTGGTGCGCATGCGATCGTCGACGCCGATGGCGCCGAGCTTCGTCGCAATGCCTGCGGCGGCGAGTCCGAGCGCGTCGACATTGGGCCGGCGGCCGGCCGCAACCAAGATGCGGTCGACCGTCAGGGTCGATCGGCCGGTACCGTCCTCGATTGTCAGTTCGACCACCCCGTCTCCTGCCGCCACCGAGCGCAGCCTGGTGCCGGTCCGGATCGTCACGTTCTGCGCCGAAAGGGTCTTCGCCAGGACGTCTACCGCCTCCCCATCCTCTCCGGCGAGGATTCGGTCGGCGACTTCGAGAATCGTGACCTCCGTTTCGAGGTTGGCGAATATCTGAGCGAACTCGACGCCGATGACGCCGCCGCCGACGATCGCCAGACGGTCGGGCCGTTCGGTGAGGGAGATCGCCTCATCGGAACTCAGGGCATGCGGCCCGGCCAGCCCCTCGATGGGCGGGATGACCGGAACGGAGCCGGTGGCGATCACGACGAAGTCGGCCTTCAGTTCACGCCCGCTCGACGCGAGTCGCAGACTGCGCTCTCCCGAAAAGGTCGCCCGGTCGTTCAGGAGCGTGATAGCGTTGCGCTTCACCAGTGTGTGGACGCCGCGGACCAGTCGCTCTACCGCCGCCGATCTTTCGGCGGCGAGACGACCTAGCGCGCGTGGTGCGGATGGGTCCTGTCGATCCTGCCCCGCCAGCGCCAGATGCCTGGGCAGGTCGTGGATCATGGCGGAGTTGTGCAAGAGGCTCTTCGTCGGAATGCAGCCGACGTTCAGGCACGTGCCGCCGAGTTCGCCGGCCTCGACCAGCGTTACCTTCAGCCCGTGCCGGGCACCGCGGATCGCGGCCGTGTATCCGCCGATTCCGCCGCCGATGACCACGAGGTGCCCGGTCATGCGGGGCCGGCCCCTTGCCCGTCGGTGGCGGGAACCAGGCATGTACCGTCGATCACCGTCTGGCCGGACTGGTTGAGGCAGGCGAAGGGGACCTGCCAGGCGTCGTCCTTCCGGTCGGCGACGGCACCCTCGACCCGGATCCGGTCGCCCGGACGGGCGGGCGCCCGATAGCGCAGCGACACGCGGGTGCCGAAGGGCAGGAGCGGCCGCCCCATGGCCCTGGCGAGAGCCTGGAAGAGCGGCTCCATCGGGATGCAGCCATGGGCGATGGTGCTCCCGAACGGCGAAGCCGCCGCACGGTCCGGATCCACGTGGACAGGATTGAAATCTCCGGAGATCGCGGCATAGCGATCGATCATGGCCTGCGTGATCTCGATCTCGACATGCGGCAGCCGCATGCCCTGGGCGAGCGGAATGTCAGCCATCCATCCTCCTCACGGCAGGATGGCGGCAAAGGTGATGGAGCACACCATCTGCCCGTCCTGGTTTCGTGTCACCTGCTCGTAGGACAGGAATTTCCGGCCTTTCTTTTCGAAACGGTCGGCGATGGTCAGGACCGTGGTCAGAACGTCGCCCGCATGGACCGGATGGCCGTGGACGTTCTCGTCGCCCATCCGGATCACGCCGGGCGGAAAGACCTGCTGCTCCCACCCGAGCCTCAACCCATAGGTGAGTCCCATCGACGTGGGTGCGACGGCCCCTCCCGGGGCGTCCGGACGGAACGCGGGGTCGTCGTAGCCGAACAGGGCGCAGAAGTCGTCGATGTCGGACTGCGTGACGTGTATCACGCCTTTGCAGACCTCGCGTCCCAGCACCGCGCCCTCATAGGTCGTCAGGGGATTCACCGTCATCTCAGCACCGCCATCTGCAGGGCGGGTTCCTCAAGATAGGCCTTCAGCCTCGCACGGAAGCGGCCTGCCTCGGCTCCGTCGATCAGCCGGTGGTCGAAGGTCATGCTCAGCATCATCTGCGGTCGGATGACGATCGCGCCGTCGCGAACCACCGGTTCATCGACGATTTGCCCGATGCCGAGGATCGCCGATTGAGGCGGATTGAGGATCGGCGTCTCGAAATCTCCGCCATAGCTGCCGAAATTGCTGACGCTGAAGGTGCCGCCCGAAAGGTCGGACTGTGTCAGGCCGCCATTGCGCGCGGCGTCGACCAGCCGCTTCCGCTCGCGGGCGATCTCCACCAGCGTCTTCTTGTCGGCCTTCTGGACGACGGGGACTATCAGCCCTTCCTCCAGCGCCACGGCGATGCCGACATTGGCGTCGGGCCACTCGAGTATCTCGTCGCCCACGATCGACGCGTTGATGAGCGGCATCTGCGAGAGCACGGTTGCGACCGCCTTGACCACGATGTCCGTATAGGTGACGCGGACTCCGAATTCCGCCTCGCGCTCGACCAGCGCCTGGCGCAGGCGCACGCTCCCGCTCATGTCGACACGCCCGAAGGCGGTCATCTGGGCGCTGCCCTGCAGGCTCTCCATCATCCGTCTGGCAATGGTGCGGCGCATGCCCGCGAGCGGCCGCCGTTTCGGTCCGGCGTCGGTCGCGCCGGCCGGCGGTGTCGCGGCCGGCGCGGCCACGCTCTTCGGTGCCTGCAGCCGCCGTTCGACATCCCGCTTCAGGATGGCGCCCCCCGGGCCGCTGCCGAGCCCCTCCAGTTCGGCGATGTCGAGGCCGTGCGTCGAGGCAATGGTCCGCGCCACGGGGGAGATGAAGAGGCGCGTGCCGTCGCCCGTTCGCGCCTGCATCGAGAGGACCATGCCTTCCGGCGTGGCGCGCTCCGGCTCCTCGCTCGGCGCCGGCTCGACCCGGGAGGACGATGCCGCGGCGGGCGCGCGGGGCGGATCATCCTGCAGCGCCGCCTCGCAGCTGTCATGCAGATAGCCCACCGTGTCGCCGACCAGGTGCACCGTGTCCGGCCCGGCGGTGCGACGAAGGTAGCCGTCCCGCTCGGCCTCAATCTCGTTGACCATCTTGTCGGTCTCGACGGCGAAGAGGATTTCGCCCGCCGCGACGCGGTCGCCGTCCTGCTTCATCCATTCGACAAGCGTGCAGTCGGTCATGGTGAGGCCGAGCTTGGGGATGGTGATGGGATACGCCATTCCCGCGTCCTCAGCCGAGCAGGGAACGAACGGAGGCGGCGATGCTCTCCGCATTTGGGTTGAGCCAGGCGTCGAACTTCTTGCCGAACGGCGCCGGTGCGAAGGGTGGCGTCAGCCGCGCGACCGGGGCGTCCAGATGGAAGAAGGCACGTTCCGTGATCTCGGCGGAGACTTCCGAGCCGAACCCGAAAGGCTTCAGCGACGAGGTCACGACCAGCGCGCGGTTGGTCTTCTTCACCGATTCCACGATCGTGTCGATGTCGAGCGGGCTGATGGTGCGCGGGTCGATCACCTCGATCTCGATGCCGTCCTTCGCCAGTTCGTCCGCCGCCGCCAGCGCCCGCGCGACCTGAAGGCCGGTGGCGACGACGGTGACGTCGCGCCCCTTGCGCTTCACGTCGGCCTTGCCGATCGGGATGACGAAGTCGTCGTCCTCGATATCCTCCTTCACCCGATGCATCGCCAGGTGCTCGATGAAGACGACCGGGTTGTCGTCGCGGATCGCAGCCTTCATCAGCCCCTTGGCGTCCCGCGGCGTCGAGGGCATCACGACCTTGAGGCCCGGCACG
The DNA here is from genome assembly GCF_040839445.1 of Aquibium pacificum. Taxonomy (NCBI): domain Bacteria; kingdom Pseudomonadati; phylum Pseudomonadota; class Alphaproteobacteria; order Hyphomicrobiales; family Phyllobacteriaceae; genus Aquibium; species Aquibium pacificum. Next base: position 684,033 of record NZ_JBDPGJ010000002.1, read on the forward strand.
TGCCCCAGCCAGCTTTCCAGGAGCTGCGAGTGATGCGGGCCGATGCCCATCTCGACCGCCGTCGAGGTGCGGATCACCAGCGGCATCTTGAAGGCACCGCTGTAGATGTAGTGGGTCTTTGCCGCCTGGTTGAAGATCTGGTCGAGGCACAGTCCGAGGAAGTCCATGAACATGATCTCGACGATCGGGCGCTTACCGGTCATCGCCGCTCCGACTCCGAGCCCGACGATGATCTCCTCGCTGATCGGCGTGTCACGCACGCGCCGGGGGCCGAAGCTCTCAAGAAGGGTGCGTGAGGCGCCGAAAGCACCGCCGGCCTCCGCCACGTCCTCGCCCAGGAGGACGACGGTCTCGTCGCGGCTCATCTCCTCGTGGATCGCGTCGATCAGCGCCCAGCAATAGGTCTTGCTCGCCATCACGCCACCTCGCCGGCGAACACATGGTCGAGCGCGGTCTCGGGCCGCGGCTCGTCTGCCGCGAGCGCGAGCCGGATTGCCTCCTCAACCTCGGTTTTCAGCCGCAGGTCGATGCTCTCGATCGATCCGGCGTCGATGTCCTGTTCGAGCATGAAGGCCCGGTAGCGCTTCAGCGGGCACTTCTCCATCCACGCCTTCTCTTCCTCGCGGGACCGGTACTTGCGCGGGTCGCCCTGGAAGTGGCCGCCCCATCGGTAGGTCTTGAGTTCGAGCAAGGTCGGTCCGGCGCCCACACGGGCACGCTCGACCGCGCGGATCGCCGCCTTCCGGACTTCCAGGACGTCGTTGCCGTCGACCACTTCTCCCGGCATTCCATAGCCCTCCGCCCGCATGGCGACGTCCGGCTGGGCGACCGTGTTCGCGAACGGGGTCATCTCGGCATAGAGATTGTTCTCGCAAACCATGATCAGCGGCAGCTTCCAGGCCGCGGCCAGGTTCATCGTCTCGCCGAAGGAGCCGTTGTTGCTGGCGCCTTCCCCGAAGAAGACGACGGCTACCTGGCCTTTGCCGTTAAGCTGGGCCGTGTAGGCGGCTCCGGCGCCGATGGGCAGCCCCGCGCCGACGATCCCGTTGCCGCCGAGGATGCCGAGCGCGGGATCGGCTGCATGCATCTCGCCGCCGCGACCGCCGGCGATGCCGGTCTCCTTCCCGAACATCTCGGCCATCATGGATCGCAGTTCCATTCCCTTGGCCAGGTAGTGCCCGCGCCCGCGATGGTTCGACATGAGGTAGTCGTCGTCGTTCAGGGCCGCGCAGATGCCGACCGCGCAAGCCTCCTGTCCAAGATACGAATGGATGTACCCGGGAAAGAGGTTTTTGGCGAAGACGTCGTTCAACTGCTCTTCGCATTGGCGGATGAGCATCATCCGCTCGTAGAGGTGCAGTGCGTCGTTCATCGGGCGGCCTTCAATAGGACTTGGGCAGGCCGCCGCCGACCTGAGCGATGAAGTTCTTGCTCATCTCGTTGGTAACCGGCGCGAAGATGAGCTGGCGAATGTCGCGATAGTAGCGCTGCATGTGATATTCCATGGTGAAGCCGTAGCCGGCGAGGATGCGCATCCCCGTGTCGGTCATCCGGAAGGCGCTCTCGGATGCATGCAGCTTCGCCATGGCGGCATAGAGCGAGCAGTCGCGCCCCTGATCCTGGAGCCAGGCCGCCTTGTAGGTCAGCAGGCGCGCGGATTCGAGCTCCGTCATCCGGTCTGCAAGCTGGTGCTGCAGCGCCTGGAACTGGCCGATGGGCCGGCCGAAGGCGCTGCGCTCCTTGGCATACTGAAGTGCGTCTTCCAGCGCCCCCTGGCCCAGGCCGCAGCACACCGCCGCAACGAAGATCCGTTCGTTGTTGAGCGTGTCGAGGATCGTCGGCCAGCCCCGCCCGACCGCCCCGACGATCGACGCCTTCGGCACGCGGACGTCCTCGTAGACGACCTCGTAGGAATGCAGGAAGCGCGAGCCGAGCTTGTCGATCTTGTTGTAGCGGATGCCGGGTGTGTCCTTGTCGATGAGGAAAACGGTCAGTCCCCGAGACGGCTTCTCCGCGTCGCGCGACGTGCGCGCCACCACGAAGATCCACTTCGCGATGTTGAGACCCGTGGTGAAGACCTTGGCGCCGTTGATGATCCAGTCGTCGCCGTCTTCGCGCGCGACGGTCTTCATCGCGCCGAGGATATCGGTTCCGCCGCCCGGTTCGGTGAGAGACAAGGCGAAGTGCAGCTCGCCGCGGGCGAGACCCGTCAGGAAATACCGCTTCTGCTCCTCGGTGCCGTGGCGTTCGAGCGTCACGGCACCGAAACAGACGTCGAGACCGTAGGCCAGCGCGACGGTCGAGCTGTGTCTCGCCAGCCCTTCCAGCACGATCGTCTCTTCGATGATCCCGCCGCCGGTGCCGCCGTAGGTCTCGGGCAGGCTCGCTCCCATGAGGCCGACTTCAGCCATCTTGTCCAGGAGGTCATTCGGCAGTTCGTTGTCGCGGTCCCATCGAGCGACTGCGTCCTTGGGCATCTCCTTCTCGACGAACTTCGTCACCAGGTCGCTCAGCAAACGCTGATGTTCTGTGAGTTCGAAATCCATGTCCTCGGTCTTCTCCTGCCCCGCCGGCCAGCCGGCACGCCCGGGCGTAGCGGCCAGACGCCGGATCGCCCTGTTTATACTTATCAGTATAACAATGTACGGATAGGTACGGCAAGGCCAAATCGGAGTCGATCGCCGCGGCGTCGGCCGCTCTCGGATTTGATGGCGGACGTCGGGTTCGATCCGACGGTTCGGTGGAACGTCGCTGCGAGAAGGCACACGCTCCGGGCTTCCCGATCTCACCGGGCCAGGCGGGCGGCGGGAACGTGGAGCAGATTCGGGCGAAGGAGTTGGGAGGGGTCTCTCCCGTGCCTTCGATCGCGCGGTCAGCGGCGGGGACGTGCGGTGGTCATGCGATCTGCGGTTTCTGCACGGCGTCGAGGCGCGCGCGGTCGACGCCGACTGACATCAGCACCTGCTCCAGCATCTGGCGAATGATGGCCTCCTTGGAGAGCGGGCGCGCCTCGTCGTACCAGGCGAAGGTGTAGCTCACCATTCCGGAGACGATCTGGCTCGCCACGGCCACGTTCGAGAAGTGGAACTCGCCGGTCTGGACACCCTCCTTGAGGATGCCGCGCAGGCGGTAGTCGATCTTCCTGCGCATGTCGCTGATGGCGGCCTTCACATCGTCCGGCAGGTTCAGTTCCTCGCGGAAGTAGATCGACACGTGCTTGTGCCGCTCGAGCACCAGCTTCGTGAAGCCGACCGCGAACTGCGCCAGCTTTTCGACCGGGCCGGCGTCCGCACCCGCGGCGGCCTCGGCCACGTCCAGTGCTTCCAGCATGAGACGGCTGCAGATGTCGGAAAGCAGCTCGATCTTGCTCTTGAAGTGATAGTAGACGAACGGCTTGGTGGCGCCGAGCTGCTGCGCGATCGCGTCCACGTTTGTCGAAAGATACCCATTCTCGTAGAATAGGTCGACCGCTTCCGAAAGTATGCGTTCCCGTTTGATCGCCAGGATGTCGTTCCGCAGGGCGGTGGCCTTGTCGTTGGATTTCGTCATGGTCTCCATCTTCCAAACAGCCGCCGACTCACCTTGGGCTTCGATGCCGATCATACGGCGCCGGATAGCGTCTGGATTGAAAATATACCAGCGGGTCAGCTTGGACTACCGCGCGCGCTTGCCTCCCTCGACGGGCAAGGCCGCCCCGGTTATGAAGCTCGCGGCATCCGAGCATAAGAACAGAATGGCGGCGGCGATCTCTTCCAGGCTCCCCAAACGCTTCATCGGCGTGGCCTCCGCCATGGCCGTCATGTCCGGCCCGAACAATCGTTCGCTCATCGGGGTGCGGAAGGATCCGGGGCATATGGCATTGATGCGGATGTTGAATGGGGCATAGTCCAGCGCGGCGGCGCGCGTCAGGCCCAGCAATGCGTGCTTGGAAGCCGTATAGGCGGGCATCGTCTCCACCCCGCCGAACGAGGCGGTGGAACCGACATTCACGATGGCCCCGCCGCCCTGGTCCATCAGGGCGGGGATTTGCGCCTTCATGCTCAGGAACACGCCGTCGAGGTTGACTGCCATGACACGGCGCCAGTCTTCCCAGGCATAGTCCGCCGCGGCAGCGCGTGCGCCCTCGATCCCGGCGCTGTTCACGGCATAGTCCAGTCCGCCGAGTGCGCGCGCTGCATCAATCGCCGCCTCCATCGCGCCGGGCCGGGTGACGTCGAGCACGACCGTCAGGGCGTCAGCGCCCAAATCGTGGACAAGCGATGCGGTTTCGTCCAGTTCGTTCGCCGCCTGGTCGCACAGGACCAGACGGTCGCCGCGCCGTGCCATCGCCAGTGCCGTCGCGCGGCCGAGCCCGCTGGCCGCGCCGGTGATCAAGCTGATCCTGGCCGCCATGTTGTCACCCGGCCCAAGGATCGAGCACGAGCTTGCCGAACACGCGCCGCTCCCGCAGCATTTCCTGTGCGCGTGGGAGATCCTCGAATGAAACGATCTCCTGGACGACCTGCTTCAGCTGCGATCGCTCGGCCAGTCTCATGACGTCCAGGAAATCCTGCCGGGATCCGGCGAACGAGCCGATCAGCGTCTGTTCCTTCACGAACAGATGCCAGAGGTTGATCTTCACGTCGAAGCCTGAATGCCCGCCGCAGGTGACGAGCCGTCCGCCGCGGGCGAGCGCCTGCAGGCTCCCCTCCCACGTCGCTTCGCCGACATGTTCGAAGACCAGGTCAACGCCCTTTCCACCGGTCATCGCGCGAACCTCGCGTGCCCAGCCTTCCTGGGAATGGTTCACGGCCTCGTCCGCGCCGAGCTCCAGCGCCGCCCGCATCTTCGCCTCGCTGCCGGCGGTGGCGATCACGCGTGCCCCGGCCAGCTTGGCGATCTGAATTCCCAGGACCCCGATGCCAGACCCGCCCGCGATAATCAGCACGTCCTCGCCGACGCGGATGTCTGCTCGTCGACGCAGCATGTGCCAGGCCGTCGGGCCGGTTACGGCGATGGCCGCGATCTCGGCAAAGCCGAGACCTTCGGGTATGGCGTGCAGCTGTCGTGCGGGCACGGCGGCGAACTGCGCATACCCACCTTGCGTCTGCACGCCGAACACACGGCTCGTCCTGCACATGTTGGTGTTGCCGGTGATGCAGGCGTGGCAATGCCCGCAGGACAGGATCGGATCCACCACGACGGAGGCGCCGACGGCCCAACCCGTCACGCCCTCGCCCAGGACTGCGATCTCGCCCGCCACCTCGGTGCCCGAGATGTGGGGCAGCGGCACGTCTTTCGGCATCTCGCCCTGGCGTGTCAGCAAGTCGACCTGATTGAGGCCGCAGGCGCGTACCTTGATCAGAACCTCGCCCGGCGATGGACGGGGAACGGGAATGTCGTCTTCCAGTCGCAGCGAGGCGCCCTGACCATCGGGATGTAGGCGCATGGCGCGCATCGTGGTCCGTTCGGCCAGGCTCATTTCGACCTCGACTTGTGCAGGTAGGCTGCCTTCTTTTGGGCGAACTCCTCCGACTGGAACGCGAGTCCGTTGGCGATCGCCTCCATGTTCAACTGCGTGGAAAGATTGCTGCGTTCGCCTGAGCGCAGGATCGTCTTCATCATGCGAAGTGCATCGCTGCCCATGTCGCCGAACCTTGCGGCCAGTTCGCCGAGCCTGATGGAAAGCGCATCGGCATCCCCGACGACCTCGTTGACGAGGCCCCAGGTCAGCGCGGTTTCCGCATCAATGCGCTCGCCGAGGACCGCCATCTGCATGGCGCGAGACGGCCCGACCAGCCGCTGCACCATCCAGCTGAGGCCGAAATCCTGCACCACGTCCAGCTTCGATGGCACCATCCAGAACTGCGCCGCCCGGACGCTGATGCGCATGTCGCAGGCCATTGCCAGCCCCAGCCCGCCGCCGCCGCAGGCATGGCCGTTCAGGCCGGCGATCGTGACGACCTCCTGCTCGAAGAGTGCCGTGATTACCCGATGTTGCCAGTTGAGCAATCGTGTTCCGGAATAGATCGACGTGTCACTGACGTGCTCCATGAAGAAGGGCGTGTCCAGATCGACCCCCGCGGAGAAGAGCCGTCCGGCGCCCTCGAGAAACAGGGCATTCAGTCCGGCTGTCTCGCGCACCCGCGACAGTGCCTCCAGGAGTTCCTCCAGCATCGCCGGGTCCAGCGCATTGAGCTTCTCTGGCCGGTTCAGCACGATCCGTGCGATGCGCCCGTCGATGGACAGGCGAATCGTGGAGTAGTCCTGCACCGGTCCCGTCATGGTGTTCATGGCGATCGTTTCCTTACTAGGCGGGGATGGACCACGTGATCAGTCCGGGCCACACAACGCAGGCGGCGATCAGGACCAGATCGGCGACGAAGAACCACAGGACCCCTCGAAAGATGGTCATCATGCTGATTTCGTCCCCCACCACGTTCTTGATGACGAAAACGTTGATTCCCACGGGGGGAGTGATCATCCCTACCTCCAGGAACTTGGCGACGATGATGCCGAACCAGATCAGATCATAGCCGGCCTGGTTCACCAGCGGGATGAAGATCGGGAGGGTGATGAGCATGGCCCCGATGGGTTCGAGGAACATGCCGAGCAACAGGTAGACGAGTCCGATGCCGAGCATCACCGTGATCGGGTCGAGCCCCCAGGTCGCCACCATCGTCTCCAGTGCGCCGCTGATGCCGCTGACCGCCACCAGCCGCGTGAAGAGGCTCGCGCCGACCGTGATGATGATGATTGCGGACGTGGTCACCAGCGTCTCGCGTATCGTGTCGCGGAGGACGCCGAAGTTCAGGCTTCCCTTGGCCGCGGCGACCACCATGGAGAGGAAGGCGCCCACGGCGCCGGCCTCCGTCGGGGTGAAGAAGCCGAGGAACAGGCCGCCGAAGACTCCGGCGAGCAACAGCATCAGGGGCCATGTGTCCAGAATGGCGGAGACGTATCCGCTCCTGTCGCCTTCTTCTCCGCGTGGCGCGAGTTCAGGGGTGATCAGGACCCGCACGACCACCACCGCGCAGTAGATGAATGCGGTGAGCAATCCCAGCGCGACGCCGCCGGCGAAGAGCTTCACGATCGAAACCTGCGCGATGGTTCCGTAGATGATCATCAGGATGGACGGCGGGATCAGCGCCCCGATCGTGCCCGCGGCGGCGAGAGTTCCGGTGGCCAGCGCAGGGTCGTAGCGCTGCTTCAACATCTCGGGAATGGCGATCCTTCCCATCGCGGCGGCACAGGCGACGCTCGATCCGGTCACGGCCGCGAAACCGGAGCAGCCGAAGATCGAGGCGATGGCCAGTTCGCCCGGGGCTCTTCGCAGGAAGAGGCGTGCCGCCCGGAAGATGCTCGTGGTGATGCCGGCGTGAAAGCAGAGGAATCCCATGAACAGGAACATGGGAATGGAGCTCATCGTCCAGGTCGCGACGAAGGTGTACGGCACGGTCTGCAGGAGGCTGTCCGCCACCTTGAATTTGGTGATGACAGCGATGCCCAGGGTGGAGACCCCGATCAGCGAGACGCTGATCGGCACGCGGATAAGCAACAGGAGGAAGAGCAGTCCGACGCAAGCAAGGCCGATGACTTCGTTAGACATTCGCTTCGACCTCATCTCCGCGCAGAGCCAAAGCCGGGCGCCAGAGCTTCGTCAGCAGGAGGCCTGTCATCAGCGCCATTCCCAGCGGCAGGATGAAATAGCTGGGCCAGGTCGTCACGAAGCCAGATTGATCGAGGACGTACTCGCCCTCCTCGAACTTGCGGTAGGCGTCCTGCCATGTGTTCCAGGTCAGAAGCGCGTAGACGGCGGCCGAGATGCCCCAGGTGATGCGCTCGCCCAGACGATCGAGCCAGGCCGGGGTCGACGACGGCCAGAGGTCGACGGCAATGTGCTGTCGGCGCAACTCGGCCGAGACGAGCGGGAGGAAGACGATCGAGGTCATGTAGTAGTTGGAAACGTAGACGATCGTGCCGGGGATCGGGCTCGCGAAGAGGTACTTCATCGCCACGTCCGCCGTGACGTGCAGGATTCCCGCGACGAGGATCAGCCCCGCCGCCGCCACCAGGACGGCATCGATCGCGGACCAGAGACGTTGCAGCACGCGCGTGTACTCCGGGATTGAGAGATACGAGGGCTAAATCCGTGTCCGGGAGGATCCGCCTTTGACGAATCCTCCCGCTGGATTTCTCACATCGCGTAGTCGTCGCCAATGAGGGGCTCGAAGATCTCTTTCCGGTACAGTTCGCCCAGGGCTTCGGCGCTGAGCTCGACGCCCTCGGTGAGCCCCTGCCACTTGGCAACCAGTTCGCTGAAGCGGGCGATCTTCGCCTCGGCGTCCTCGACACCGCGGTCGCTGGCAAGGCTGGCGATCTTGGCCAGGTCCTGCTTCACGAACTCCTGCGACGCCGCGACGAATTCGGGCGATGCCTCATGCACCTCGATGCCCTGCGCACGCGCCGCTTCCAGCGCCGCCGCTCCGTCTTTCATGTATCCGACGGTCGTCTCGGCGATCGCATGGGCACCGGCGGCGATCATCGCCCGCCTCTGCTCCGGCGTCAGTTCGTGCCAGAGGTCGCGGTTGACGTTTGCGATGTTGATCGTGTTGTATGTGCCGCCCGGCACGCCCACGGTCACGTCCTTGACGATGTCGATCATGCGGATGTTGCGCAGTTCGCCGGAAGAAAGCAGCGCGCCGTCGACGACGCCCTGCTTCACCGCCTCGAATATCTCGTTGCCCGGAAGGGTCAGGGCGACGCCGCCGAAGTGCTCGATCCAGCGGTTGAACGTCGCGTTCGGAGACCGCAGCTTCGAGCCGCGCAGGTCGTCGGGCGAAACGAATGGCTTGGTGGACTGGATGCCGTATTCCGGCGTGGAGCCCGAGCCGAGATACACGACGTTGTTCTTCTCGTACTCATCGAGACAGGGCTCGCAGGTGAGGATGTATTCGGTCGTCGCTCCGGCCATCGCTGGGGCGTAGGTGCCGAGCATGGCCAGATCGCTGATCAGGTTGACGTCGGCGAACTGTGCCGCGAACACCATCGGCAGGATGGTGCCGACGTCGGCGACGCCATCGCGCACGCCGTTCAGCATCTGGGGCACGCTCAGGAGCGTGAGCGGATGGATCGTGAAGGTGATTTCGCCGCCGGTCAGCTCCGTCACCTTGTTCGCGAAGGATTCGGCCCCCTGGTTGACGATGGAGCCGGGCGCAAAGCCGGGCGCCATGGACAGGTCGCGCGCGAGAGCGGGCGTGACGGCGAAACATGCAGCCAGCGCAACGGCGCCGGAAAGTCGGTGTATGGTCATTGTATCTCCTCCCAAACCGAACGCGCCGACCTCGGAAGCATTACTACCGATGCGAACGCGATCATACCCATGAGTAGCTTTTTCCTGCTCATAAGTCAACTCGTCGATGGACAGGCGCCCTCAACTCCGAGGCATCTCGTTGCCCTGCGCCAAGTCTCCCAGACCGGCTCCGTGGTGGTGAAGGGCTTGCGAGAAGGGGATCGCCGAAAGTCGGCCGGACAGTCAGAGCCTTCTCCAATTTCGCCAGACACCGGTTATGGTGACGGCGGTTTTCAGGCCCTTGTGCGCTTCGGGGACTTCCAGCTTCACCCCGCACAGCGTCAGCTTGCGATCCGTCTATTACCCCCGGATCGCGGATACTCAAGTCGCATGGCGACTACGACGGTCGTGCGGTTTCCGTAGCGGAGGCTGATGGCGGCGAACGTCTTGTCGAACGCGTTCGCCGGCTTCTGGTCGAAGAATGACACATGCCGATCATTGGGCCGACCCGACGTCACCAGGTCCGGAATGGGGTGCACACCATTGCGGGTTCGGACCGCTTCGAAGTTCTCGCGAAGGCCGCCGCTCGTCTACAGGGCGGCTTCCTCACATCAGCGACGGCAGGAAGAGGCTGATCTGCGGGAAGAGAACGATGAGGCCGATGAGGACCAAGAAGGCGATCCAGAAAGGGGCGACGCCGCGGAACACGTCGTACATCGAGACGTCCTTGGCCATGGTGGCAATGGCGAAGACGTTCACGCCGATCGGCGGGGTGACCACGCCGAGTTCCACCATGATGACAACGACGACGCCGAACCAGATCGGGTCGAAGCCGGCGTTCATGGCCACCGGGAAGAACAGCGGCACGGTGAGCACGAGCGCCGGCAGCGCGTTCATGAACATCCCGATCAGCACGTAGAAGAGCAGGATCGCGCCGATCAGCTGGTACTTGCCGAGTTCCAGGCCGATGATCAGGTCGGCGAGTTGCTGCGTCAGGCCGCTGATGGCGATGAAGCGGCTGAAGGCGGTGGCGAACATGAAGATCACGATGATGCCGGCGGAAAGCAGCAGCGTGCGTTCGATCGAGTGCCACAGCGTCGCCCAGGTGAGACGCCGCATCGCCGCGGCGATGACCAGCGCGCCGAACACGCCGAGGCCGCCGGCCTCGTTGGGCGTGACGATGCCGGTGTAGATTCCGCCGAGCACGAGCAGCATCAGAAGCACGATCGGCCACACCCTGGCGCTCGACTGCATGCGTTCGTCCCATTTGCTGACCTCGCCGCGCGGCGCCAGCGCCGGATTGAGCTTCGCGCGGATTGTGATCAGCGACACGAGGATGACGGTGAACAGGATGCCGGGCAGGATGCCAGCCATGAACAGCTTGCCGATCGAGACCTCGGTGATCATGCCGTAGACGATGAAGGCCAGGCTCGGCGGGATCATCACGCCGATGGTCGCCGCGCAGGCGATGGAAGCGGTGGCGAGCTTCATGTCGTAGCCGTAAGCGCGCATCTGCGGCAGCGCGATGGAGCCCATGGAATAGACGCCCGACAGCGTGTCGCCGACGATGGAGGACAGGCCGGCGCACGCGACCGTCGAGGCGGAAGCGAGGCCGCCGGGCAGGTGGCCGATCCAGCGGTAGGCGGCGCGGTAGAGGTCTTCCGCAAAGCCGGAGGCGACGACGATCAGCCCCATCCAGGTGAACAGCGGCACGACGCTCCACGTCTGGTCGCTGACGACGTCGATGGTGGTGGTGCCGATGCTGGTCAGGCTGGCATTCGCGCTGATCAGGATGCTGATGCCGACCAGCGAGGTAACGGCCATCGCCGCCGCGACGTGGACGCCGAGGAAGATCAGCGCGAAGCAGAGCCCAATGGCCGCAAGCCCGCGCGTCTCGCGCGGCAGGTCGAAGGGCAGGCCCTGGGGATACAGCGCCATGACGAGTATCGTCGCCACGACGACGATCCAGGCGAGCAGGATCGCCACGGCCCGCGCGTCCCGCAGCCGCGCGACCGCGGCCACGCCCGCGGCAAAGCTTTTGAGCAGCGCGAGCGCGAAGAGGAAGACGAAGAAGGTGCCGCAGGCGACGAACGGCCATTCCGGGACGAGGAGCACGCCAGTGACGATGCGGTTCTCGTAAAGATAAATCGCCTGCTCCCAGATCATCACGCCCGTCACGACCATCGTCGCGCAGGTGAGCAGCAGACCGCCGGCGATCGTCGGCGCGCGGGCGAACTCGGGCAGGGCCTGAAGCACGAGGTCGACGCGGATGTGGCCTCCCTCCAGTTCCACCGCGGCGAGCGTCGACAGTGCCACGACGATCATCAGGAGGCCCGTCATCTCCATGCCGCCCGGCACGACGACGGAGAAGAGGTTGCGCAGCACGACGTCCGCGACCGTCAGCCCCATCATCGCCAGCAGCGCGACGGCTCCGACATAGATCGCGGCGCGGCTCGGGAGGGCGATGATGCGCGCGATGGTCCCGGCGGGGGACGGACGCGGAGCGGGCATGTCATCGTCGGCCGCTGCCGGTTGCATCGACTGCCCCACGCTCCTGCACGTCCTTCTCGTTGACGGATGGTCCCGTCAGTGCCCCGGGCGGCCTGGCCGCGCGCCCGGTATGAGGTCTGAATGCGAGCGTCGCTCGCCTGTCTAATTCCGGGCCTAGTTCTGGTCGTAGAGTTTCATGAGGCGAACCGCCTCGTCGAGGATCTTCTGGCCCGGCATCCCCGCCGCGTCGGCCTTTTTCACCCATTCGTCCCAGAACGGCCGCATCTGGGAAGCCAGCACCGCGGCCTCGTCGGCCCCGAGCGCCAGGATGTTGTCCGGCGGGATGCTCGACATCGCCGCCGCCGCGCCATCGGTCGTGTTGTTGAAGAAGTAGACGGGATGGAGGTCGGTCAGATGGCTCTGCTCCTGCGGTGTCAGCCGGCCGAAGGTGTCCTTGTTCATCACGGTGCTGTAGGACCCTGGATTGAGGTTGAGCAGCGTGTGATAGGTGGTCACCTCGTTGAGCTTGAAATTGTTGACCCACCCCCAGGCGCACAGGACGCCGTCGACCGCGCCGCGCTGCAGCGCGAGATAGGCGTCGGGGCCGACCATGACGCTGGCGCTGGCGCCGAGCAGTTCAAGCACCGCCACGCCGGCTGAATCCTGCGCGGCGAAGACCTTGCCCTTGACGTCGGCGAGCGTGCGGACCGGCTCCCTGGTGTGCAGGTGCGAGCCCATCGCGACGAAGGTCGCGAGATCGACGACGTTGTCCTTGTCGGTAAACAGGTTGCCCATTTCCGGGAACTGGTCGCGCAGCCGCCAATAGACGACGCTAGCCAAGGTCTGGTTCTTCGACAGCCCGGGGAGAGCGAAGAGTTCCATCTGCACGAACTTGCCCGGCAGCACCGGGTGCCACACGAAGCCGATGTCGAGCAGGCCCGAGCCGGTCGACTGCAGCCAGTCCTTGAACGGCGTGACCGAATTCGGCGGGAAGAACGTCACCGCGGCACGGCCGCCGGTGATTGCTTCGATCTGCTTGGCGTAGCGGCGATCCAGGTCGTTCCAAGGCGTGCCGTCCGGGGAGGCAAACTGCATCTTCAATTCGATCTCGGCGGCGGCTGCCGCCGGGCCGATCGCCGCTTGCGCGCCTGCCAGCGTCGCGATGGTCAGGCCACCGAACGCCCGGCGGCTCAGCCCGCGCCGGGACATGCCGTCCGTAGTCGAATTTCCTTTTGTCATGATCTATCCTCCCGCCCCGATGGGTCACCGACCGCCGATCGTTCGTTTTCCGATTGCGCGAACGTGCGGCCGCTGCGTGACGCGTGTCCGGTGCGCTGCCGCCCACGCGATCGGGCGGTACAGCGCTCCTCCATCAGCGACGGTAGTGCCGCCGAACCCTAAGGGAAACTAATTTCTCCTAAAGTGCTCCGTAACGGCTGCTTAAAGCTGACGCATCATGCGCTGCCATTCATCGGCGCAGCGCTGCAACTCCTGGCGGAAATAGTCGTAGAGTTGCTGCGACGGACGCGTCAGCGGCCGTTGTGCCGGATGGATCAGGGCGAGTTCGACATCGAACCTTGAATCCAGGATCGGGCTGACGGTGAGGCGGTCGTTGCCGAGTTCCTTCAGGCAGATCCAGAACGGGAGGATCCCGGACCAGTCGGTCAGGCTCAGGAACTCCAGCCCGGCCGACAGGCTGGCGATGGAAATCGTCCGCTCGACCGCGATGTCGCCGCTGCGGATGGCCGCCTCGATGCGCGGCTTGAGGCTGTTGGTGGCGGATGGCACGAAGAGCTTCAGCGGCGCGACTTCGCCGAGCTTCACGGGCTTCATCTGCACCAGTCCGCGCCGGGACCCGGATATGAGCGCCACGGGGAACTTCCCGATCGGCGTGGCCGCGAGCCCCGTCTGCCGCGCGGCGAACTGGCCGACATAGAAGTCGAGCTCCCCGCCGGAGGTTTCGGCGAGCAGCGTATCGGCCGTTCCGCTGCCGATCTTGAAGTCGACGCGCGGAAATTCGCGCGTGAAGCGGGCGAGGGCCGCGGGCAGCACCGCCCTCGCCAGCCCCGGCACGAAACCCGCCGACACCGAGCCGCTCAGGCCCGCGGCGAAATCCTCCAGTTCCATCTCGGCTTCCGAGACGGATTTGAGGACGGCGAGGCAGCGATGATAGAAGCGCCAGCCCGCCGGGGTGGGATTGACGCCGCGCCGCGTGCGCTCGAGCAGGCTCGCGCCGAGCCGCGCCTCCAGGGCGCTCATCTGCTGGCTGATGCCGGACGCCGTGCAGTTCAGCCGGCCGGCGGCTGCGCTGAGCGAACCGGCCTCGCAGGCGGCGACGAAGTAGCGAATCTGCCTGAGGTCCATCGAGGGCTGATTTCCGGAAGGAGAGCGTTGCTGTTAGCAATCCATAACACGCTCCTAAGGAATTTTAACTACCGGTAAAGCCACTGGCGACCCTATGTTCGTTAGCCGCGCGTCCGGCCGATGCGCGCGAGGTGCCGACTATCCTGAGGAGGCGGCAAAGGGAGGAACGATGACGCCGCAGGAGCGGAAGACCTGGATCGGGATGATGGGAGCGCGCGGTGCCTGGTGGAACCTGCGCCGCGAAGCGATCCTTGAACCGGACTGGGAGTGCGTCGACACCCATTTTCACCTGTGGGAGGAGCAGCTGTTTCCCGACCCGCAGGAGGGCACCCTGTCCCTGCGGACGAGCCGCTACCTACTCGATGAGTTCCTCGAAGATGCGTGCGCCGGCCATAAGGTCACGCAGGCGGTATATGTGGAATGCGGATCGGAATACCGCACCGAAGGCCCGTCCAACCTGCGCGTCGTCGGCGAGACGGAGTTCGCTGCCCGGCTCGCCCGGCAGCAGGCCGGCAAGTCTCCGCAAATCGGCGCGATCGTCGCGCATGCCGACCTGTGCGATCCGGACCTTGAGACCGTTCTCGACGCGCACCGGGAAGCCGGCGGGGACCTCTTTCGCGGCGTGCGCCAGAGCGGCGCGCGGCTGGAGGACCCGGCGGCGCGGCTGATCGCTGGTGCGGCGCCACCCGGCCTTTATGCCGATCCGGCCTTTCAGCGCGGGCTAGCGCTGCTGGGCGACCTGGGCCTAGTCTTCGACAGTTTCCAGTTCCATTTCCAGCTCGACGATCTCGAGGCGCTCGCCCGCTCGGCGCCGGGCACGGTCATCGTGGTGGATCACCTCGGCGCGCCCGTCGACTACACCATGGCTCGAGCGGAGGATCAGCCGGCTTTCCGCCCCTGGGCGAAGAGCGTCGAGGCGCTGGCGCGGCTTCCGAACGTCGTCATGAAGCTCGGCGGGATGGCCTCGATCGTGACCGGCTATGACGGGCACCGGCGCGAGACGCCGCCATCGTCGGAAGAGTTCGTCGAGGAACGCGGCGGCTACTTCCGCCATGCCATCTCCTGCTTCGGGCCGGAGCGCTGCATGTTCGAGAGCAACTTTCCCGTCGACAGCACCTCGATCGGCTACGTGGTGCTGTGGAACGCCTACAAGCGCATCGCCGCCAAACACCCCGCCGATGCGCGTCAGGCCCTGCTAGCAGGCACCGCGCGGCGCGTCTACGGCATGGACGCGGGCGCGGCGGCGGCTTCCCCCGAACGGAGACCATGATGCTGCCACTGGAAGGCTTCCGGGTGCTCGACCTCACCCACGTGCTGGCCGGTCCCTGCGCCACTCACCACCTGCGCTGCCTCGGCGCCGAGGTCATCAAGATCGAACGGCCGGAAGGCGGCGATCCCATGCGCGCGCTGGGCGCCCAGCCGCAGCTGCGCGGGCTGCCGCCGGGCTTTCGGGCGCTCAATGCGGGAAAGAAGTCGGTCGTCATCGATCTGGCAACCGAAGAGGGCCGCGACGCGGCGCTGAGGCTCGCGGCCACGGCCGATATCTTCGTGGAGAATTTCCGCCCCGGCGTCGCGAAGCGGCTCGGCCTCGGGTCCGAGGCGGTGCGCGCGGCAAAGCCCGACATCATCTACTGTTCGATCTCGGGATGGGGCCAGTCCGGGCCGCATGCCGCGCGCGGGGCCTACGACCACGTGATCCAGGCCGCAACCGGCATGATGGCGCTGCAGGGATCTGGTGTGGACGACCCGCCGGTGAAGGTCGGGTTCCCCGTAATCGACATCGCGACCGGCATCAGCGCGGCCGAGGCGATCTTGGCAGCCGTTGTCCGGCGGCTGCGTGGCGACACCGCGCCGATCGTGCTCGACGTCTCCATGATCGATTCCGCGCTGGCACTGATGTCGGGACCGGCAGCCGCGACGTTCGAAAGCGGCGAGGCGCCAGACCGCGTCGGCAACCGGGGCTTCGTGGGAAGCCCCGGCGCGGAGACCTTCGCCACCGCCGACGGCCACATATCGGTCGCGGCCAACACGAAGGGCCAGTTCGCGACGCTCTGCCGCCTGCTCGGGAAGCCGGAACTGGCGCGTCCGCCGCACGTACCGGTGGGACTGTCGGACAGCTCGTTCCTCGCTGGCCTCGCCACGGATGCCTTGCGTGCCGAACTGGTGGCGGCGTTCGCGGCCAGCGACGCCGCCGCACTGGAAAACGAGCTCAACGCTGCCGGCGTACCCGCCGCGAGGGTGCGCGATCTCGGCGAGTTCCTGCGCGACCTCTACCCGCAGACCGAAGGCATCGGAATTGCCGGCGAACCGGTCGCGGTGGGGCCGGCGTTCCGCTGGATGGGCGAGGAGAGACCGTCGCTGCCTCCGGCGCCGCTTCTAGGCGCCGACACGGATGCTCCGATCGCCGCTGGTACGCCCGGCGCGGCGCGCGCCACGTCGATCGGGCGCCACTAGGCGGCGCTTTCCGGTCCGCTCAGTACCAGGCGTCCTCGGATCCCGCCTTCTTGCGGGCGATGTAATCTAGCAGCGCCTCGTCGATTCCCTCGTCGAGCGGCGGGGCCTCGTAGTCGGCCAGCATCTGCTTCCACTTGCGGTTGGCGCGGAAGGCGGCGTCGGTGCTGCCTGCCGCCTCCCATTTCTCGAACGGCTCGTTGTCGGCGACGCCCGAATCCCAGAAGGCCGTCTCGTAGTTCGCCATGGTGTGGGCGCAGCCGAAGAAATGGCTGCCCGGCCCGACCTCCCGGAAG
Source organism: Aquibium pacificum (assembly GCF_040839445.1). Taxonomy (NCBI): domain Bacteria; kingdom Pseudomonadati; phylum Pseudomonadota; class Alphaproteobacteria; order Hyphomicrobiales; family Phyllobacteriaceae; genus Aquibium; species Aquibium pacificum. The sequence continues at coordinate 700,905 of NZ_JBDPGJ010000002.1, forward strand.
GCGTCGAGCGCCAGCTGGTTGTCGTCGATTGTCACGCCGTCGAGATAGGTGTGCAGCGCGCCGCAGAAATCGGCGTCCATCACAAACTTCTCGTAGGACATGGAGAGCAGGCCGTCGAGGAAGCCGGCCGAATGCAGGATGAAGTTCGCGCCGCAGTGGACGGCCGCGAGCATCGACATGGTGCTCTCGTTCATCGCCTGCGCGTCCGGCAGCTTGGAGGTGGTGAAGGAGCCAGAGCAGCGCAGCGGCAGGCCGAGCCGCCGCGCCAGCTGGCCGATCACCATCGAGCCGATCGCCGGCTCCGGCGTGCCGAATGTCGGCGAACCCGAGCGCAGCGACATCGAGGACAGGAAGTTACCGAAGATGACCGGCGCACCGGGCCGTTCGAGCTGTGTCAGCGCGCAGCCCGCCATGGTCTCGGCGAGAGACTGCGCGATGGCGCCCGCGTTCGTCACCGGACCCATGGCGCCGCCGAGGATGAAGGGCACGACGACCGCCGCCTGGTTCGCCCGTGCATAGGCGCGCAGCGCCGTCGTCATAGTCGCATCCCAGACAAGCGGCGAGTTGACGTTGACGTTGCCAAGGATGACGCAGTTCTCGTCAACGAAGTCCTCGCCGAAGACCAGCCGCGCCATCTCTATCGATTCTTCGGCGCGGCTTTCGGCCGTCACCGAGCCCATGAAGGGCCGGTCGGAGTAGCGGATATGGCTGTAGACCATGTCGAGGTGGCGCTTGTTGACCGGCACGTCGACCGGTTCGCAGATCGTGCCGCCGGAATGGTGCAGACAGGGTGAGGATTGTGCCAGCTTGATGAAGTTGCGGAAGTCCTCGATCGTGCCGTAGCGGCGTCCCCGGTCGAGGTCCATCACGAAGGGAGAGCCGTAGGCCGGCGAGAAGACGACGGATTTCCCGCCGATAACCACCGATCTCTCCGGATTGCGGGCGTGCTGGGTGAATGTCGACGGCGCGGTCTTCAGGACCTCCTTCAGGAGCCCCGGCTCGAACCTGACGAGCTGGCCCTCGACATCGGCGCCGGCCCGCTTCCAGTGGTCGAGCGACACGGGATCGTCGCGGAATTCGATGCCGATCTCGGCGAGGATGCGGTCCGCCGTATGCTCGATCCTTACGAGGTTTTCCTCCGACAGAATGTCGTAGGTCGGGATGTTGCGCAGGATGTAGGGCCGGCCGAGCCCCTGCGATCCGTGGCTTCGCTGTTCGCGCCTCGCCCCGCGGCCCGACCGTTGCCGTTTCGGCGCGACCGTCACAACCTGTTCATCTGCCGGGATCATCTGTCGCTCCTCTGGGCGCCGGTCACATCACGCGACGCTGCTAATCCGAATACCCATGCCGCGCGAAAAAGCGGTCGAGCTCTCTCTGCTCGGGCGCCTGGCCGGTGAATATCTCGACATATTGGGGGATCCGCTTCATCCTGACGGAAATGTCTTCCTTCGTCTGCATCGAGATGTAGCCGATTTGCACCAGATAGATCGTGCGCGCCCGCACGTCGGCGCGCGCCTCGTCCTGGCCGAAGCGGACGAACATCTTCGTCAGGGCGTCGATGCGCAGTTGGTCCGCCTGCTGGATCTCGGCCAGCGTCTCCGGCGACTGCAGCGCCCAGCTCCTGATGGCGAACTCCAGCTTCGAATCGAAGAGGTCGCCGTCCAGCCAGCAGTCGAAGACGTTCAGCATGGCCTCGGCTACCGTCTCGGCATAGGCCTCGGTCCGGCCGACCAGATTTCCGGTGTTCTTCTCGCGCCAGCGCGAGACCAGGGTTGCGAGCAGTTCCTCACGGTCCCTGAAGAACCAGTAGAAGCTGGTCCGCGACAGGTTGAGCTTCTTGGCCAGCGGCATGATCTTGACGGCGTCGACACCGGACTCCAGCAGGGCCTCATAGGCTGCCTCCAGCCAGAGATCCGCGGAACCGCGCCAGCCGCTCTCGTTCAAGACCTGATCCATCGTTCTTTTTACCGAGAAATGGTCATATGTGTCAACTGGGCGACCACTCATGTCGATTTGATTGACACTTATGTACATTCGTCGTTATTCTGAAACGAACGGTGTAAATGGAGCCCGGCGCATGGCGAACGATCCCCTCCTGCAGCCTTTCCAGCTCAAGCACCTGACGTTTCGAAACCGCATTCTCACGACCTCGCACGAGCCGGCCTATCCCGAGGACGGGATGCCGAAGGAGCGCTACCGCGCCTATCATGTGGAACGCGCCAGGGGCGGCATCGCGCTGACCATGACGGCGGGCTCGGCCGCCGTCTCGAAGGACAGCCCGCCGGCGTTCAACAACATCCTCGTCTACAAGGACGAGGTGGTGCCATGGGTGAAGGACCTGACGGATGCCGTGCACGAGCAGGGCGCGGCGGTGATGATCCAGCTCACCCATCTCGGCCGTCGTACCCGCTGGGACAAGGGAGACTGGCTGCCGGTCGTGTCGCCCTCGCACAGGCGCGAACCGGCGCACCGGGCTTTTCCGAAGAAGCTCGAGGACTGGGACATCGAGCGCATCGTCAGGGACTACGCCGACGCCGCCGAACGGATGAAGGCCGGCGGCATGGACGGTATTGAACTGGAAGCCTACGGGCACCTGATGGACCAGTTCTGGTCGCCGCTGACCAACGATCTCGACGGTCCCTATGGCGGGACGCTCGACAACCGGCTACGCTTCGCCTTCGACGTGCTGACCGCGATCCGCGAGCGCGTCGGCCCCGATTTCATCGTCGGCATCCGCCACACCGGAGACGAGATGCTGGACGGCGGGCTGACGAAGGGTGACGGGCTGGAAATCTCCAGGCGCCTGAAGGAGAGCGGCCTGGTCGACTTCCTGAATGTCATCCGAGGCCACATCGAAACCGATGCGGCGCTGACCGACGTCATTCCTATCCAAGGCATGGCCGCGTCCCCGCATCTGGACTTCGCCGGCGAGATTCGGGCCGCCACGGATTTTCCGACCTTTCACGCGGCGCGCATTCCCGACGTCGCGACCGCGCGGCATGCGATCGCCTCGGGCAAGCTCGACATGGTCGGCATGACCCGCGCCCACATGACCGATCCGCACATCGTCCGGAAGCTCATGGAGGGGCGGGAGGAGGAGATCCGCCCCTGCGTCGGCGCCAACTACTGTCTCGACCGCATCTACCAAGGGGGTGCCGCCTACTGCATCCACAACGCTGCGACGGGCCGCGAACTCACCATGCCGCACGTCATCCCCAAGGCGGACAAGCGCCGGAAGGTGATGATCGTCGGGGCCGGACCGGGCGGGCTGGAGGCGGCGCGGGTCGCGGGCGAACGCGGCCACGAGGTCGTCGTCATCGAGGCCGCGAGCGATCCGGGCGGCCAGATCCGGCTGACGTCGCTCAGCCCGCGCCGAAAGGAGATGATCGGCATCATCGACTGGCGCATGGCGCAATGTCAGAGGCTCGGCGTCGTCTTCCGCTTCAACCGCTGGGCCGAGGCGGACGCCGTACGGGCGGAAGAGCCGGACGTCGTGATCGTCGCGACGGGCGGGCTGCCGCACACCGAGGTGCTCGCGCGCGGCAACGATCTCGTCGTCTCCTCATGGGACATCATCTCGGGCGACGCCAGGCCCGGCAGCAACGTGCTGGTGTTCGACGACGCCGGCGATCATGCGGCCCTGCAGGCGGCCGAGGTGCTTGCCGGCAGCAGCGCCAAGGTCGAGGTCATGACGCCCGACCGGACCTTTTCGCCGGAGGTCATGGGCATGAACCTTGTGCCCTACATGCGCTCGCTCCAGAAGCTCGACGTCACCTTCACGGTTACCTACCGGCTGGATGCGGTCGAACGGAGCGGCAACCAGCTGATCGCGACGATCGGCAGCGACTATGGCGGCGTGAGCAGGCAGCAAACCTACGATCAGGTGGTGATCAACCATGGCACCATCCCGCTGGACGAACTCTATTTCGAGCTGAAGCCGTTCTCGACCAACCTCGGCGAGGTCTCGCACGATGATCTGATCGCCGGCGTGCCGCAGTCGGTGGTGCGCAATCCCGATGGCGGCTTCCAGCTCTTCCGTATCGGCGACGCCGTCTCGGCGCGCAACACGCATGCGGCGATTTACGATGCCTTGCGCCTGATGAAGGACTTGTGACCGCGTTGCCGGCGGGTTTTCTTAAGCTTCATCCGCGATGATGGCCGTGCCGGACCGCGGCGGACGTCGGGTCCGGTATCGACATTGCCCGCTCCGCGCCGGGCTATCTGGAATCGGAACTCAGGCCGAAGATGACCACTTCAGCTTTCAAGGCGTACGACATCCGCGGGCGGATACCTTCCGAACTCAACGCGCCGCTCGTGTACCGGATCGCACAGGCCGCGGCCTCGGTGCTCGCGCCGAAGACGGTCATCGTCGGCCATGACATGCGCCAGGACAGCCCAGCCTTTGCGCAGGCGCTCTCGCAGGGGTTTCTCGACAGCGGCGTCACCGTCCTGCCGCTCGGGCTCTGCGGCACGGAGGAAGTCTACTTCAACACCGACCATCAAGGCGCCGATCTCGGCATGATGGTCACGGCCAGCCACAATCCGGAAGACTACAATGGCATCAAGCTGATCCTGAAGCATGCGGAGGCGATCACCCGAGAGAACGGGCTGGCCGAGCTCGAAGCGGCCGTCTACGGAGGCGCGGAGTTTTCGCCCGTCGCGAGCTTCGCCGAGCGCGGGCGGCTGCGGCCCCGACTGGAGAAGGGTCCTTACATCGACCGGCTGCTGAGCCAGGTGCGCGGCGTCCGGCTGAAGCCGATGAAGGTGGTTTGCCATGCCGGCAACGGTTGCGCGGGGACGATTATCGACTTGCTCGAGGGCGCGCTTCCCGTGGAGTGGATCAAGATCGACCACGATCCCGATGCCGCCTTGCCGAACGGCATCCCCAATCCCTTGCTGCCGGAAAAAAGGGCGAAGGCGCGCGCGGCGGTGATCGAGAACGGTGCCGATCTCGGAATCGCCTGGGACGGCGATTTCGACCGCTGTTTCTTCTACGACCACCGGGGGAATTTCGTCGAAGGGTACTATCTGGTCGGGCTGATCGCCCAAACCATGCTGAGGTCTGAGCCCGGCGGAACTATCCTCTATGATCCGCGGCTTACATGGAACACGGAGGATCTCGTCACGGCCGCCGGCGGCAGGCCGGTCATGTGCAAGACCGGCCATGCCTATTTCAAACAGGCGATGCGACGCGAGAACGCCGTCTATGGCGGCGAGATGAGCGCCCACCACTATTTCCGCGAGTTCAGCTGCTGCGACACCGGCATGCTGCCCTGGCTGATGATCCTGGTGGAACTCTCGCAGACGGGACGCAGCCTCGCCGATCTGGTGGAGGAGAGGATCGCGGCTTTCCCGTGCTCGGGCGAGATCAATTTTCGCGTGGCGGATACCGCCGCGTCGATCTCCAGGGTCGCCGGCGCCTTCGCGGCGGACCTGCCTGAGATCACCCAGCTCGACGGGCTGAGCATGGCCTTCGAGGAGTGGCGCTTCAACCTGCGTGGCTCGAACACCGAGCCACTGCTGCGGCTGAACGTGGAGTCGCGCGGGAACCCGGATCTGGTTTCGGCCATGACCGGACGGATCGGATCGCTCATCGCCGAATGACGCGCAGACTTCGGTTGCGAGACCGCTTCCGCCGGCTTCCTGCTCCCTAGACGACCGCCGGAAAATCGTGCCAGACTGGTCCGACCAGATAACGATATTCCGCCAGGGAGGACCTTCAGATGACCATCCATCAATCTGGACTGGCACGGGACGTACCGTTCGATACGGCCAAGCTGGACCGGCTGATGGAGGAGGCCGGCATCGACGTGCTGCTCGCGACCTCCAAGCACAACACGCAGTACCTGCTCGGCGGCTACAGGTTCATCTTCTTCTCCGCGATGGATGCCATCGGCCACAGCCGGTATCTGCCGGTCGTGGCCTACGAGAAGGGGCGGCCGGAGCATTCGATCTTCATCGGCAACCGCATGGAAGGGGGCGAGCACGAGAACCACCCGTTCTGGACCCCGTCGGTGCAGGCCGCGACCTGGACGTCGCACGAGGCGGCCCGGCTCGCGGTGGAGCACGTCCGCAAACTTGGGCTGCACAATGCGCGGATCGGCTTCGAGCCGGCCTTCTTGCCGGTCGATGCCTACCGGATCATCGTCGACGGCCTGCCGGATGCGACGATGGTCGGCGCGACGGGCATGATGGAACGCATGCGCGCGGTGAAGACGCTGGGCGAACTGAAGAAGCTCAGGCACGCCTCCGAGATGATCACGGACTCCATGCAGGCGACCGTCGCCGCGGCGCGCGAGGGATCGACCAAGACCGAGATCATCGAGCGGCTGCGGCAGGAGGAGACCAAGCGCGGGCTGCAGTTCGAGTACTGCCTGCTGACGCTCGGCTCCAGCCACAACCGCGCCGCGTCGGACCAGGCATGGAAGCCGGGAGAGGTTCTGTCGATCGATTCGGGCGGCAACCACCAGGGCTACATCGGCGACCTCTGCCGCATGGGCATCCTGGGAGAACCGGATGCCGAACTGGAGGACCTGCTGGGCCACGTGGACGCCGTGCAGCAGGCGGCGTTTGCGAAGGTGAAGGCCGGCGCGCGGGGTGGCGACCTGATCGAAGCCGGGCAGAGCGCGCTGAAATCATCACCCGTGGCGGGCTACACCGACTTCTTCGCGCACGGCATGGGCCTGATCACCCACGAAGCGCCCTTCCTGATGACCAACCACCCGGTGACCTACGACGGGGTGGATGCGGAGCGGCCGCTGGAGGCGGGGATGGTGATCTCGGTGGAAACCACCATGCTTCACCCGAAACGCGGCTTCATCAAGCTGGAGGACACGCTGGCGATCACCGAAACCGGCTACGAGATGTACGGCGATCGGGGGCGGGGCTGGAACCGGGGCGGGACGGCTTGACCGCTTCGCTCAGCCTTCGGCCTTCACGAGCCTGAAATCCGGCAGTTCGCGCAGGGCGAGTTCCGGTCCGGCCGGCGAATAGACCACGAAGAGCTGCATCGGCTCCGAACCGGTGTTGAGGGTCGAGTGGAAGCGGCTTTCGGGCACGTAGATGGTGCAGCCAGGCCCGACTTCCTGGGTGATCGGATTGCCGTTTTCGTCCTCGACCATCTGTTCGCCGCGCCCGGAGATCACGAAGATGATCTCCTCCGCGCCGGGATGGTTGTGGCGCGTGTGGCCCTGGCCGCTCGGCAGGTCGACGACGCCGCCGGAGAAGCGCTGAGCGCCGTTCACTTCCGGCGCGACCGTGAGCGCCAGACGGCCCCAGTCGAAGGCGAAGGTGTCGACGTTCTTCGGATAGACGAACATTCCTATATTGCCGCTCATCGGCTTTTCCTCCTGTTTCGGTGTCAGACCCTGCGCAGCGCCAGGTTCTTGAATTCGGCGGTCTGCTCCCGGATCGCCTTTTCGGCGGGCAGGCGTTCCATGGAGCTCGCGCCGTAGAAACCGTGGCAGATCCGGCAGTTCGCAAGGATGCGCCGGGCATCGGCCGGCATGCTGATCGGCCCGCCATGGCACAGCACGATGACGTCGTCGCGCTGCACAACAGCCGCCTCGGCGATGGCGTCGATCTCGGCCACGCACTGGTCGAGCGTCTTGGCCGAGGTCGCGCCGATCGATCCGCCGGTCGTGACGCCCATGTGCGCGACGATGATGTCGGCGCCGGCGCGCGTCATGGCCACCGCCTCTTGCGGGTTGAAGACGTAGGGGGTGGTGAGCAGGTCGAGTTCGTGCGCGGCGGCGATCATGTCGACTTCGAGCGAGTAGCCCATGCCGGTCTCCTCGAAGCTTTGGCGCATGGTGCCGTCGAAGAGGCCGATCGTGGGAAAATTCTGCACGCCCGAAAAGCCCATGTCCTTCAACTCCGCCAGGAAGCGCGGCATCAGGACGAAGGGATCGGTGCCGTTGACGCCGGCCAGCACCGGCGTGTTCTTGACCACCGGCAGCACCTCGACCGCCATCTCCTTCACGATCTCGTTGGCGTTTCCGTAGGCGAGCAGGCCGGCCGCCGATCCGCGTCCGGCCATGCGGTAGCGGCCGGAATTGTAGATGATGATCAGGTCGATGCCGCCAGCTTCCTCCGACTTGGCCGAGAGGCCGGTGCCGGCGCCGCCGCCCACGATGGGGCGGCCCTCGGCGATCATGCCGCGGAACTTTTCGAGGATCGTCTTGCGTGGAATGCCGGCCATGGGCTCCTCAGCGTCGTGCGATTTCAAGGAAAGCGTCGGCCGCGGCACGGGCGAAGGCCGGATCGTTGATGTGGAGCGGCAACCGGATCGAATGCCGCTCGGGGGTCTGATCGAGGGTCGACTCGATCGCCTCGAAGAGCGCCGCGTCGGCCTCCGGATCGAAGAAGGCGGCGCCCTCGATGTCGAGCGCCGAGACCCCCTTCTCGGGGATCAGGAACCGCACCGGCCCGGCGCAGGCATTGAGCTTGCGCGCGATCCAGCTGCCGATGGCGCGGCATTCGTCTGCAGTGGTGCGCATCAGGGTCACGTTCGGGTTGTGCCGGTAGAGGTTCCGGTCCCGGAACTTTTCCGGCACCGTGTCGACCGCCCAGAAGTTCACCATGTCGAGCGCGCCGACGGAGCCGACATAAGGCAGCTTCGTGCGGGCGACCGCGCCGAAGCGGTCCTCGGTCGCCGGAAGCACGCCGCCGAAAAGCAGGTCGCAGACCTCGGTGGTGGTGATGTCCAGGATGCCGGACAGCAAGCCGCTGTCGGCGAGCTTTTCCATGGTCCGGCCGCCGGTGCCGGTGGCATGGAAGACCATGCAGTCGTAGCGGTCCCGCAGAATGTCGGAGAGCGCCATCACGCTTGTCGTGGTGACGCCGAACATCGTCAGCCCGACGGAAGGCTTGCCGCCCGTCACCGTTGCCGGACGCAGCGCCATTCCGGCGATCGCCTGCGCGGCGTTGTTGAGGATGACGCGGCTCAGCCCGTTGAGGCCGGCGAGATCCGTGACCGACGGCATCATGACGATGTCGGAAATGTCGACGTACGGCGCCGTGTCGCCCGATGCGAGCGTCGAGACCATGAGCTTGGGGATGCCGTAGGGCAGTTCGCGCATGCCGGCCGTGATGATGAAGGTGCCGCCACCGCCGCCGATGCCGATGATGCCGCCGATGTCGTCGCGCGAGCGGATGAAGGACGCAAAGGCCTTGCCCATGGCGGCGACGGCCTGCCCGCGATCGTCCAGTCCGAGCACAGCGCCGGCGCCGTCCGGGTGGAAAGCGGCGATCTGTTCGGGCGAGATGTCGGTGCGGGTCTTCGCTTCGCGCGTTCCGACGTCGACGCGCGTTACGGCGGGGCCCGCGGCCTCGATTAGGCCGGCGAGATACTCAAGCTCTTCCCCCTTCGTATCGGCGGTACCGACGACGTAGACGCGTTTCATCGTTCCTCCCGGCGTGCCTCCCGTCCCGGCCCGCAGTCTCCGTCGCAACGGCGCCCCGACCGGGCATTGCGTTTCTGTGAGACGAGAGTATCATATTGACATGGATGTCTCACGTCAATCGATCGACCAGGAAGGCGATCCGGAGCGCGGACCCCGCGCGCGGACCCGCCGGCTGATGCTGGAGACGGCCACGCGGCTCATGCAATCGGGCGTGACGCCGTCGGTCAGCGAAGTCGCCGAGGCGGCCGAGGTGTCACGGGCGACCGCCTATCGCTATTTCCCGAGCCAGTCCGCCCTGGTCCACGCCGTGGTGGACGAGGCGCTGGGGCCGATCCTCGATTGGGAGAGCTCCGCGACCGACGTGGGCGAGCGCGTCGAAGACCTTTTCCGCTCCTCGCTGCCGCGCATCGAAGACTTCGAGGCCACTTTCAAGGCCGCATTGAAGTTGTCGCTCGAACAATGGGCGAAGCGCCAGGCGGGTTTGCTGGGCGACGAGCCGCAATTCACCCGCGGCCACCGGATCGACCTCCTGGAGGATGCGCTGCGCCCCCTGCGTGGGACGATTCCCGAGGATGAATATCGCAGGCTGGCGCAGGCGCTCTCCCTCATCTTCGGGGTCGAGGCGCTGGTGGTTCTCAAGGACATCTGGGGGCTCGACGCCGAGCGCACGCAGGCAGTGGCGCTGTGGGCAGCGGGCGCGCTGGTGCGCTCCGTCATAAAGGATCGGGCAGACCTGGCAACCGGGTCGGACGATGCGGAATCTGGTTAGACCAGTTGCAGAAGCGGATGCCCGCACAGCCGGACGTCCGAAAAGGGAATGCTTTTTTAGCCGAGTACGGTAAATCGGTTGAATGTAACGAAAGGAAGGAGTTGAGCGGCTTAAGTGAAGGAGCCCTCCTCGGGATAAGGGTCTTGACGGTCCCGTAGGTTTGGTAATACCAGATGAGTATCTGTCTGCCGGGAAGCATGGCTCTCGGGTGAGCGGATGGAGGGGTGGAGGAGAGCCCCTTTCGACGCAGATGCTTCAAGGAACTACCCGTGCCGGCGCCTGGCGCAGGCACTTCGCGACGGTAGGTGCATAGATGGGAGGAAAACATTATGCGCATTAGAGTCGCCGGCTTGGTAGCCGGTTTAGCAGCTTCGCTTGCCTATTCGACGTCCGCATTCGCACAGGAACTCACGATCTTCTGGGCTGAATGGGATCCGGCGAACTACCTTCAGGAACTCGTCAACGAATATGAGGCCGAGACCGGCGTGAAGGTCACGGTCGAGACGACGCCGTGGCAGGACTTCCAGACGAAGGCCTTCACCGAATTCAACGCCCAGGGTTCGGCTTACGACATGGTCGTCGGCGATTCGCAGTGGCTGGGCGCCGCCTCCGAGGCAGGACACTATGTCGACCTGACGGAGTTCTTCAACAAGCACAATCTCGGCGAGGTAATGGCCCCGGCGACGGTGAAGTACTACGCGGAATATCCGTCCGGCTCCGGCAAGTTCTGGGCGATTCCCGCCGAGGGCGACGCCGTCGGCTGGTCGTACCGAAAGGACTGGTTCGAGGATCCCAAGGAGATGGAGGCGTTCAAGGCCAAGTACGGCTACGATCTGGCTCCGCCGAAGACCTGGGCCGAGATGCGCGACATCGCGGAGTTTTTCCACCGTCCGGATCAGAACCGCTACGGCATCGCCATCTATACCGACAACTCCTATGACGGACTCGTCATGGGCGTCGAGAACGCCATCTTCTCCTACGGCGGCGAGCTCGGCGACTACGCCACCTACGAGGTCGACGGCATCATCAACTCGGAAGAGAACGTCAAGGCGCTCGAGATGTACCGCGAGCTCTACGGCTTCACGCCTCCGGGCTGGGCCAAGACCTTCTTCGTCGAGAACAACCAGGCCATCACCGAGAACCTGGCGGCGATGAGCATGAACTACTTCGCCTTCTTCCCCGCGCTGGTGAATGAGGCGTCCAATCCGAACGCCAAGAGCACCGGCTTCTTCGCCAATCCGGCGGGTCCCGGCGGAGCGCAGTTCGCTGCGCTCGGCGGGCAGGGCATCTCGGTCATCTCGTATTCGGAGAACCAGGAAGAGGCGATGAAATTCCTGGAATGGTTCATCAAGGACGAGACCCAGAAGCGCTGGGCCGAACTCGGCGGCTACACCGCCAGCGCCAAGGTGCTGGAATCGCCCGAGTTCCAGAACGCCACGCCCTACAACAAGGCCTTCTACGAGACCATGTTCAAGGTGAAGGACTTCTGGGCGACGCCGGAATATGCCGAGCTGCTGATCCAGATGAACCAGCGGATCTATCCGTATGTCACGGCGGGCGAGGGTAGCGCCAAGGAAGCTCTGGACGCGCTCGCCGCGGACTGGAAGGCGACCTTCGAGAAGTACGACCGCTACAAGCAGTAGACATGTGAGACCAGGGGGCGGTCTCGCGCCGCCCCCCGATTTCCTAGCGGGCTGGTTCCGCGTTCGAACTCTGGAGAGGAGCAGGGTTTGGCCACCTTGGCGATGACAACGCTGGATCCGCAATCGCGCGCCGCACGCCGCGGCTGGAGCGATCTGACGATCCGCAATGCCTTCATCATTCCGACGATCGTGTTCCTGATCGTGTTCAACATCTTTCCGCTGCTCTATTCGCTCGGCTATTCCTTCACGGATTTCCGCGCGTCCACCAATGCGCCGGCGAACTTCGTTGGGCTTGCGAACTATCGCGCGCTGCTGAATGACCCGTTCATCTGGTCGAACTTCGCCATCACAGCGAAATACGTCATCGTCTCGGTGACGGGCCAGGTGGTCGTCGGTTTCGGCGTGGCGATGCTGCTCAACCGAACAATACCCTTCAAGGGACTGATCACGACGTTGCTACTGCTGCCGATGATGCTGTCGATGGCGGTGGTCGGGCTGTTCTGGAAACTGCTCTACGATCCCTCCTTTGGCATCATCAACTATGCGCTGGGGCTCGGCCGTTTCGAATGGCTGTCCGATCCCGACATGGCGCTCTATGCGGTCGCGATCACCGACATCTGGATGTGGTCTCCCTTCGTGATGCTCCTGTCGCTCGCCGGCCTCTCGGCGGTGCCGAAGCACCTCTACGAGGCGGCGGCGATCGACCGCGCCGGGACCTTCTACACGTTCTTCCGCATCACGCTGCCGCTGGTGGCGCCGATCCTGATGATCGCGATCATCTTCCGAACGATGGAGGCGTTCAAGACCTTCGACCTCGCTTTCATCCTGACCAGCCAGCCGTCCGCCGAGCTGATCTCGATCCGCCTCTACAAGATGGCCTTCCAGGAATGGCAGACCGGCATGTCCAGCGCGCTCGCCTACATCATGCTCATCATGGTGGTCGGCATCACCAACATCTACGTGAAGTACCTGAACAAGGTGAAGGAGCGCTAAGGTGGCTGCCGTCAAGACAACCTCCGAGGTCACGCTCAACCGGCTGGCGGTCGTGGCCGTCCTGATCATCACGATCATCTTCCTGGCGCCGATCTACTGGATCACCGCGACGGCCTTCAAGCCGCGCAACCTCGCCACCACGATCCCGCCGACGGTCGTCTTCGAGCCCGAGATCTCTCCCTTCGTGAAGCTCTTCCTGCGCCGCTCGCAACTGCGCGAGCAGCCGACGGCGGAGGAATACGCGGAAGCGCCGTGGTGGGAGCGCCTCGTCTTCGACGGTGGCGAGAAGATCGTGCGCGACGGGAAGGGCAACGTGCAGCTCTCCGGTTATCCGAGCCGCTTCATGAACTCGCTGATCGTCGCAATCAGTTCGACCGTGCTCGCCGTCGGCATGGGCACGCTGACGGCCTACGGATTCTCGCGCTTCAAGGTGGCCGGGGAACAGGATTGGCTGTTCTTCATCCTGTCGACACGAATGCTTCCGCCCGTGGTGGTGGCGATCCCGATGTTCCTGATGTATCGCTGGTTCGGGTTGAACGACACCCATCTCGGGCTGATCATCCTCTACACCGCCTTCAACCTGTCCTTCTCCGTCTGGCTGATGAAGGGATTCATCGACGAAATACCGAAGGAATACGAGGAAGCGGCGCTCGTCGACGGCTACACGCGCATGGAAGCCTTCTTCAAGATCGTGCTTCCGGAGGCCGCGACCGGGATTGCCGCCACGGCAGTGTTCTGCTTCCTCATCGCCTGGAACGAATACGCCTTCGCGCTGATCATGACGCGCCGCGACGCGCAGACCGCGCCGCCCTTCATCCCCAGCCAGGTCGGGTCGGGGCTTCCCGACTGGACGGTGATCGCGGCCGGAACCTTCCTGTTCCTGATTCCGGTGGCCATCTTCACCTTCCTCCTGCGCAACCATCTGCTGAGGGGCATGAGCTTCGGAGCGATCCGCAAATGAGCTTTCGCGAAATCAACCGCCGCTATTTCGAGCCCGGCTCGATGTGGCTGATGATCTTCGGTATCGTGGCACTGTGCCAGCCGTGGAACTTCTTCCTGCACCGCTACGGGGTGACGATCATTCTCATTGGCCTGGTCTGCTTCCTCGTCACCTCGCATATCGGACCCGGTTCCATCGGGACCGAGGAAGATGTCGAAGACGACGTATTCGACGTCTCCGACCATCACGACGGCAAGGTCAGGGCGCGCACATGACGCATATCGAGCTTCGCGGCGTGCAGAAATGGTTCGGCAGCGTCCAGGTCATCAAGGACATGAACCTGGAGATCGCCGGCAACGAATTCATCGTCATGCTGGGCCAGTCCGGCTGCGGCAAGACGACGACGCTGCGCGCCGTCGCAGGACTGGAGACGATCGATGAGGGCGACATCCTGATCGACGGCAAGCCGGTCCAGCATCTCAAGGCCTCGGACCGCGACATCGCCATGGTGTTCCAGTCCTTCTCGCTCTACCCGCACATGACCGTCTACGAGAACGTCGCGTTCCCGCTGCGGGCGACGGGAATGAGCAGGGCCGACATCGACACCTCCGTGCGCGAGGTCGCCCGCGTCCTGCGCATCACCGATCTCCTCGACCGCAAGCCTTCGGCCCTCTCGGGCGGCGACATGCAGCGCGTCGCGATCGGCCGCGCGCTGGTGCGAAAGCCCAAGGCGATGCTGATGGACGAGCCGATCGGCGCGCTCGATGCAAAGTTGCGCGAGCAGATGCGCGCCGAGATCAAGCGCCTTCACATGAAGCAGGGCTCGACGACAATCTACGTCACGCACGACCAGGTCGAAGCCATGAGCCTGGCGGACCGTATCGTCATCATGCACGAGGGAGTCCTCCAGCAGGTCGGCACGCCGGACGAGGTCTACGCCCGTCCGCAGAACCTCTTCGTCGCCCAGTTCGTCGGCAGCCCGGTCATGAATGTGTCGGAAGCGACCGTGAAAGAAGAGGGAGGAGCGGTTCGGGTCCACTACGATCCGGGCGATTCCGGCTTCGAGTTTCCCCGCGAATTGCTGGGCAAGCTGAACGGCCATGGCGCCGGCGGCCTGTCGCTCGGCATCCGTCCGGAAGGGGTGCTCGTCTCGCGCGAGCCGCAGGCAGGCTACGTCCCCGTCGAAGCGCACATCATCGAGCCGCTCGGTTCGCATGACATCGTCGACCTGAAGGTCGGCGAAGGCATGCTGCGCGCCCGCACGCCGGCGGGCTTCGTGCCACGGCCCGGCGAGGTCGTGCACGCCCGCATCGACCCCGCGCAGGCGCATTTCTTCGACACCGGCAGCGGCAAGTCGCTGGGAATCAGGCTCTGACCATGTCCCATATCGAACTCAGGAACGTTACCAAGGTCTTCGGCGCCAAGACGGCGCTGAAGAACCTGGATCTGCAGGTCGAGGACGGACAGTTCTTCGTTCTTCTCGGCGAGACGGGGGCCGGCAAGACCACCACGCTGCGCATCGTCGCCGGACTGGACAAGCCAACGCAGGGCACGGTGCTGATCGACGGCGTCGACGTTGGCGAATGGGGCGCGGCCGAACGCGACGTGGCTCTCGTGCTGCAGCAGTATTCGCTCTACCCCCGCTATACCGTCCGGGAGAACCTGGAATTCCCGCTCAAGTCCAAGATCCGGCGGGTCGAGCCGAGCGAGATCGCATCGCGGGTCGACCGTGTGGCCAAGACCCTGCGCATCCAGCACCTGCTCGACCGCAAGACCGACCGGCTCTCGGGCGGCGAGATGCAGCGCGTCTCGATCGGACGGGCGATCGTGCGCAAGCCGCGTGTCTTCCTGATGGACGAGCCGCTGTCCGCGCTGGACGCAAAGCTGCGTGAGGCGCTTCGCACGGAGTTGAAGAACCTGCAGATGGAACTCGGCGCCACCTTCCTGTTCGTCACGCACGACCAGATCGAGGCAATGTCGATGGGCGACCGGATCGGCGTCTTGAACGGCGGGCGCCTGGTGCAGACCGGCACGCCATACGAGATCTACAACCGGCCGCAGAACACCTTCGTCGCCCGCGCCGTGGGCTCGCCGCCCATGAACCTTCTGGACGGCGACGTCGCGGACGGCCAGGCGGTGGTCGCGCGCTCCGGGACGGGCTTTCCCGTCAGCGGCCGCGTCTCCGCCCAGGTGAACGGCAACGCAGGAAAGCCGCTGATCTTCGGCATCAGGCCCGAGGACATCCGGCTCGAGAGTGGCGGGCCGGGCGAGGCGACCATCCACGACATCGAGGACCACGGGGTGGAAAAGATCCTCACGCTCCGCGCCGGCGAGACGACGCTAAAGGCGACGGTCCCGGCGCGCGAGCGCGTGCGCATCGAAGAGGTCGTCCGCTTCGGCTGGGACGCCGACAAGGTGGTGCTCTTCGACCGCGCGAGCGGGCGCAACCTGGCGGTCGGGTAAGGTCGGACGGGCGGAGAGTTCAACCGGACGGGAATCGTTCCCGGTAGCGTGCGACCACCTCCGGATTGCGCAGGTTTTCCGGCAGTCCTCCCGACAGCACGCGCAGCGCTTCGCGCACGGCGCCTTCGCCCATGCGCTGCATGCTCTCTTCGGTGATGCCGGCCATGTGCGGCGTCAGGATCACGTTGTCGAAAGAGAACAGCGGGCTTTGCGGATCGAGCGGCTGGTCGGCGAAGACGTCGAGCGCCGCGCCGCCGAGGTGGCCGTCCCGCAGCGCCTCAATGAGCGTTTCCTCGTCCACCACCGCGCCGCGCGACACGTTGACGAGCAGCGCGCCGGGTCTCATTTGCGCGATCCGCTCACGCGAGATCAACCCCTTGGTCTGCGGGGTGAGGGGACAGCAGAGTACGACGACGTCGCTGGTTTCGAGCAGCGTCTCCAGTTCGGCTGCCGCCACCCCATCGGGAAGATTGTCCGGGGTGCGGGTCGTCGCGGACACGGAAAGCCCGAACCCTTGCGTCATCCGGTGCACCGTGCGGCCGACATTGCCCATGCCGACGATGCCGAGCCGCCGGCCGGAGAGATCGTGGCCGTGGTCGGCATGCGAGCGCCCGGCGAACCAGCCGTCCCGGCGCAGGTCGCGGTCGACCATGCGGAACCGGCGCAGGAGGGCAAGGATCGCCATGACGACGTGCTCGGCGACCGTCGGCGCGTTGACGGCCGGTACATTGGCCACCAGCACGCCGGCACGCGTGGCGTCCTCGATCGGGATCATGTCGAGCCCGGCGCCGTGGCGGATCGCTGCCCGCAGCCGGGGCGCGGCGTCGAAAAGCGCCGGCGGCAGGGGCGCGCGCACGATGATCACGTCTGCCGTACCCGCCTCCGCGAGGATCGCCTCTGGCGTCGGGCTGCTTGCGACCACGAATTCGGCGGCCGGGGAAAGCATCTCGACGGCCCGCGGATGGATGTCGTTGGTGGAAAAGATCGTCGGGCGGCCGGAGCGGCCGGTCATTTCGCGGCGACCGTCAGGTCGTCCTCGATCCGCGCCGCGGACAGCGCGGACCCGTCGATGATGCCCTTCCAGTAGCTCTCAGCCCCTTGCAGGTGGGCGCTCATCAGCGCCTGCGCCAGGTTGCCGTCGCGACGCACCAGCGCCTCGTAGATCTGGATGTGCTCTGCGTGCGATTTGCGCCCGCGCTCCGGTTCGTTGAAATAGATCGGCAGGCGCTGTTCGCCCATGACATAGTAGACGCTGCAAACCTTGTAGAAGACGCTGTTCTTGGTCGCGCGTACGATCTCGAGGTGGAAGTCCCTGTCCTCGCGCGCGAGCCCTTCGCCCGCCGACAACCTTTCCTCCGACGTCTTCAGGATTTCGCGCAGGCGTACGAAATTTTCCTCCGTCGCCCGGGTGCAGGCGAGTTCGGCGGCCTTGATCTCGTGGATCTTTCTGAGTTCCACCGATTCGTAGATCTGGATCGGATCGAGCGGCAGGCCCGCCTTGGCGAACAGCGCCATCGCCTCCACGCTCGCCTGCTTGGTGGTGAGGAAGATGCCCGACTTGGCGCGGCGTTCGACGATCCGCATCGCTTCGAGGATGGCGAGCGCCTCGCGGATCTGGCCGCGGCTGACCGAAAAATGCTCCGCGAGTTCTCGCTCCGAGGGCGTGCGCCGGCTCTCGGGACTCGACGAGGCATAGAGGTAGGCTGCCAGATCCGGCAGCAGGTTGTTTTCTTTCATGGTCAAGCCCGGTGTATGTGAGCCTCCAGAAACTTCTCGGATATCGTGAAGCCGAGCCCCGGACGATCCGGTATTTCAACCATCCCGTCGCGTGCCGCAACCTCTTCCTCCACCAGATCGTGGATCATCGGGTTTGCGCCGAGCGAGAATTCGATGATGAAGCTCGCCGGCGATGCCGCGCAGATGTGAAGCCCGGCGAAGAAACACGGCGCGCCCGCCCAAAGGTGTGGGGCGAAGCGAAGGTTGAACGCGCTGGCGATGGCGCCGATGCGCATGGCCTCCGTGATGCCGCCGCAGAAGGCCGGATCGGGTTGGAAGATGTCGACGGCGCCGTGGACCGCGAGGTCGCGGAACGCGAAGCGCGTGGTCTCGGATTCGCCGGCCGCGATGGGAATGGTCGAGGCCGCCCGCACCTCCGCCATGCCAGGCTTGTCGTCGCCGATCACCGGCTCCTCGAACCAGGCGAGGTCGCAATCCTCCGCCAGGTGCATGAAGCGCTTGGCGTCGCCGACGGTATAGGTGCCGTGGGCGTCGACCATGATCTCGACGTCGGGTCCGAGGGCCTCGCGCGCCGCCTTGACCCGGGTGGCCGAAACGTGCGGAGCGCCGTCCATGGCACCGACCCGCATCTTCACCGCCTTAAACCCGCCCGACGAGATGTAGGACTTCAGCTGGTCGCCGATCTTGTCGGCCTGTGCCCATCCGCCCGAGGCGTAGGCCGGAAGCCGGTCGGCCTTGCGTCCGCCGAGCAGTTGCCAGACCGGCTGCCCGAGCGATTTCCCGAGAATGTCCCAGAGCGCGATGTCGACGGCGCTGATCGCCGCCACCGTGAGGCCGCGCCGCGACAGGCCCGGCATGGCATGGCCGGCGGCGGCCGCGCTCTCGTGGCGCGCGCCGTTGTAAAGCATCTCCCAGGTACCGGTGATGTCGCCGGCGTCGCGGCCGATGAGTTTCGGGCCGACCTCGGTGTTCAGGAGATGCACGAGGGCGGCATACTCACCCGCGCTGCCGGCGGCGTTCTTGCCTTCGCCCCAGCCGACCAGCCCGTCGTCAGTCTCGATGCGCAGGATGGCGGAATCGAATGTGGTCAGGCGGCCGAAATCGCTTCGGTGCTGTTTCGCCGTTTCGATGGGTATCCGCACCCACCATGCCTGGACGTCTTTGATGCGCATCTAGGGAAGCCTCTCCGCCACCGCCCGCAAAGGGCGGCGCGGGATCTCGCGGGAAACGGTTACTTCATCAGCGGCAGCAGCGTTTCCGCCGTGATGCGCATCTGGTCGGTGTAGAATTTTTCGGTCAGCACCGAGGAGCCGTGGTCCTGGATGAACTTGAGCTGTTCGGGCGAGATGTCGACCGGGTTGCGCTCGACCATGTCCGGGTAGCGGTTGGCCGGCGTGCGGTCGACCGGCGCGACGAACTCGTTGGTCAGCGCGCCGTCGTACCCGACGTCCTTGAGAATGCCCACGAGCTTCTTCCAGTCGATCGTGCCGAGCCCGGCGGCGAAGCGGTTGTTGTCGGCGACGTGGAAGTCGAACAGCCGCTTCCCGGCCTTCCGGATTGCTTCCTCGACGTCGAACTCCTCCATGTGGATGTGATAGGCATCGAGGCAGACGCCGCACTCCGGCGAGACTGCGTCGGCCAGCGCCAGCGCCTGTTCGCCGCGGTTGAACAGGTAGGTCTCGAAGCGGTTGAGCGGCTCGACCGCGACGCGCACGCCGACTTTCTTCGCGTGGCTGAAGCATTCGCGGGTCGCATCGACCACCCACGTCCACTCTTCCTCCTCGGTACCGTCCGGCACGACCTTGCCGACGGTGGCCGGCACGAGGGTGATGATCTCGCCTTCGAGTTCGCTGACCATCGTCAGCACGTCCTTGACGTACTGCACCGAGCGCTCGCGCTGGCCCTGATCCTTTGCCGCGAGGTTGCGCTCGCCGAGCATCAGCGTGACGGAGCCCCAGCAGCGGATGCCGTGCTCCTTCAGAAGCGCGCGCGTCTCCTTCGTCTTGTACTGCTCAGGTTCGCCCGAGATCTCGATCGACTCGTAGCCGAACTTCTTGATCCGCCTGAGTGTGGTTTCCAGCGGTTCGGCGCGCATCCAGTTGTGTGTCGAAAGATGCATAGCTCGCTCCCTAACGTGTTCGAATGCTCCGCCGGCGGCGCGCGACCGCAGGCGTTCTCCTCCCTCCAAAGACAAACCGATTGGAATGATCTGGTTCGACCAAATGAGGCGCGGAACGACAACTATCGCAGATTCCGCCGCGCCGCAAGGATCGCTCCGAAGTCGCGGGAGAAGCGGCTTAATGGCATGAGGCAAAACGAAAAAACTCGCATTTTCGACGTTGGATTGCCTGCGTTCCAGCTTTCCGCATTCTTGACGCGAAGCATCTTTTGGTAATACCAGAGCGTGAGCACGCAATGTTCGTTGCGGAGGTCAGGCAGCTTCACTAGGCTGGCCGCGCATCGAGGAGGGAGGAGCTTCACCATGCCGACGCGGATCAAGGGACCTGCGATCTTTCTCGCCCAGTTCGCGGGCGATGCCGAGCCGTTCAACTCGCTGCCGTCGATCGCCAAATGGGCGGCGGGGCACGGATACAAGGGCGTCCAGATACCGACCTGGGACGGGCGCCTGTTCGACCTGAAGAAGGCCGCCGGATCGAAAGATTACTGCGACGAGGTGAAGGGCGCCTGCGCCGAGGCGGGAGTAGAGGTCACGGAACTGTCGACCCACCTGCAGGGCCAACTCGTCGCCGTGCATCCGGCCTACGACGCGCAGTTCGACGGCTTCGCGCCGCCCGAGGTCCACAACAATCCGAAGGCGCGCCAGCAATGGGCGGTCGAGCAGATGATGCTGGCTGCGAAAGCCTCGCGCAATCTCGGCCTCGACGTCTCCGTTTCCTTTACCGGTGCGCTCGCGTTTCCCTATCTCTATCCTTGGCCGCAGCGCCCCGAGGGGCTGATCGACGAGGCCTTCTCCGAACTCGCGCGGCGCTGGAAGCCGATCCTCGACGCCTACGAGGACGCCGGCGTCGACGTCGGTTACGAGATACATCCCGGCGAGGACGTCTTCGACGGGGCGACCTTCGAAATGTTCCTGGACAAGCTCGCCGGCCACAAGCGCTGCACGATCAACTACGATCCGTCGCACTTCGTGCTGCAGCAGCTCGACTACCTCGCCTTCATCGACATCTACCACGAGCGCATCTCGGCCTTCCACGTGAAGGACGCCGAGTTCAACCCGACCGGCCGCCAGGGCGTCTATTCGGGTTACCAGGGCTGGGTGGACCGCGCCGGCCGTTTCCGCTCGCTGGGCGACGGGCAGGTCGATTTCTCCGGCATCTTCTCCAAGCTGACGCAGTACGGCTATGATTCATGGGCGGTGCTTGAGTGGGAGTGCTGCCTCAAGCATCCGGAGCAGGGCGCCGCCGAGGGCGCGCCCTTCATCGCCCACCACATCATCGACGTGACGGAGAAGGCCTTCGACGATTTCGCTGGCGGCGCCACGGACCGCGCGGCGCTCAGGAAGATGATGGGGATCGAGTGAGAGGGGCCGGGGAGTAAGGGAATAGGGGAGTAGGGCAGTAGGGTACGAAAGCGGCTGCGGCGCCTTCAAGCTTCCCTACTGCCCTGCTGTCTTACTCCCCCATTCCCATATTCCCCCAATCTAGCCGCACCTTCGGGAGGAAAAAATGGTCAGCGGAAAGCGGATCGAGACAGGCGCCGGGCCGATCCGGCTCGGAATGGTCGGCGGCGGGCAGGGTGCCTTCATCGGCGGCGTGCACCGCATCGCGGCACGCCTCGATGGCGAGTTCACGCTGGTCGCCGGCGCGCTGTCGTCGGATCCGGAGCGTGCGAAAGCCTCGGCGGCCGAGCTCGGCCTCGATCCGGAGCGCAGCTACGGGTCCTTCGAGGAAATGGCCAAGGCCGAGGCGAAGCGCGTGGACGGCATCGAGGCGGTGGCGATCGTCACGCCCAACCACATGCACTGGCCGGCGGCGAAGGTTTTCCTGGAGGCCGGCATCCACGTCATCTGCGACAAGCCGCTGACCTCCAGCCTTGGTGACGCGAAGAAGCTGGCGAAGCTCGTGGAAAAGAGCGGCAAGCTGTTCGTGCTCACCCACAACTACACCGGATATCCCATGGTGCGGCACGCGCGCGAGATGGTCGCCAGCGGCCAGCTCGGCGACATCCGGGTGGTGCAGGCGGAGTATCCGCAGGACTGGCTGACCGAGCGGCTCGAGGCCAGCGGTCAGAAACAGGCAGCCTGGCGCACCGATCCGAAGCAGTCGGGCGTCGGCGGGGCCACCGGCGACATCGGCACCCACGCCTACAATCTCGCCCGCTTCGTCACCGGGCTGGAACTGGACAGGCTGTTGGCCGATCTGACCGCCTTCGTGGAAGGCCGTCCCCTCGACGACAATGCCCATGTGATGCTGCGCTTCAAGGGCGGCGCCAAGGGGATGCTTTGGGCGAGCCAGGTGGCGCCCGGCAACGAGAACGCGCTGAAGCTGCGAGTCTACGGCACCAAGGGCGGACTGGAGTGGGAGCAGGAGCAGCCGAACCATCTATGGTTCACGCCGTTCGGCCAGCCCAAGCAGCTGATCACGCGCGGCGGGGCCGGGGCGGGCGCTGCCGCGGGACGTGTCAGCCGCACGCCATCCGGGCATCCGGAGGGATATCTGGAAGGCTTCGCCAACATCTATGCCGAGGCCGCCAGGGCCATTCGCGCCGCGCGCAAGAAGGGCGGGAAGCTTGCGAAGGACGTGGTCTTTCCGACCGTCACCGACGGCGTCGAGGGTGTCGCCTTCGTCGAGGCCTGCGTGAAGTCGTCAGCCAAGAACGCGGCCTGGACCAAGCTTTAGCCGGGGGCGGAGGCGGAGGAGGATCCATGAAGATCGGCATGTGCATGTTCCTGTGGACGACCTCCGTCTCGCAGGATCACCGGGCGCTGCTGGAAGACCTGAAGGTGACCGGCTTCGACGGCGTCGAGGTGCCGGTCTTCGAGGGACAGCCGGACGACTACGCGCGGCTCGGCCGGATGCTCGACCAGATCGGTCTCGAACGGACGGCGGTGGCTGCGATCGGCGATCCTGCGATGAACCTGATCTCGGCAAACGCTTCCGAGCGGGCGGCGGGCGTGGCGCAGGTGAAATGGGCGCTCGACTGCTCGCAAGCTCTGGGCGCGAAGATCCTGTGCGGGCCGCTGCATTCGCCGCTGGGGTATTTTTCGGGTGAGGGACCGACGGCGGACGAATTCAAGCGCTCGGTCGAGGTGCAGCGGCAGATCGGAGAACACGCGGCCGCGCGCGGGGTCACCGTCGCGCTCGAGGCGCTGAACCGCTTCGAGTGCTACCTCCTCAACACGATGGAAGGCCTCTCCGCGCATATCGACGTGATCGGGCATCCGAACATCCGGGCGATGTACGACACCTTCCATGCCAACATCGAGGAGAAGGCGCCGGTCGAGGCCTTCACGCGCAACCTGCGCAACATCGTGCACGTCCACATCTCGGAGAACGACCGTGGCGTGCCCGGCTCGGGCAACATTCCGTGGGAGGAGACCTTCGCGGCCATCCGCGCCAGCGGTTATGACGGCTGGCTGACCATCGAGGCGTTCGGCCGCGCGCTGAAGGATCTCGCCGCCGCCACCAAGGTCTGGCGCGACCTGGCCGAGAGCCCGCAAGCCGTCTACCGCGACGGCTACCGCCATATCCGCGCGCATCTGGATCGCGCCGCCTGAATGATGGGCACGCCGATCGACGGCGCCCGAAGCCGAATCTGACACACAGAGGACGGCCGCACGGCCACCAAGGGAGGAAAGAATGCCTGGCAAGAAGATACTGATGCTGACCGGCGAATTCACCGAGGAATACGAGATCTTCGTGTTCCAGCAGGCGATGGAGGCGGTCGGCCACACGGTCCACGTCGTGTGCCCGGACAAGAACGCGGGCGACAAGATCCAGACTTCGCTGCACGACTTCGAGGGGCATCAGACCTACACCGAGAAGTACGGCCACCTTGCCGACATCAACAAGACCTTCTCGGAGGCCGAGCGGCAGCTCGACCAGTATCACGCCGTCTATTGCGCCGGCGGACGCGGGCCGGAATACATCCGTACCGACAAGCGCGTGCAGGCGATGGTGCGGCATTTCCACGAGACGCAGAAGCCGATCTTCACCATCTGCCACGGCGTACAGATCCTGGTCGCGGTCGACGGCGTGGTGCGTGGCAAGAAGGTCGGCGCGCTGGGCGCCTGCGAACCCGAGGTGACGCTCGCGGGCGGCACCTACATCGACCTGTCGCCGACGGAAGCCTATGTCGACGGCACCATGGTGTCCGCCAAGGGCTGGACCGCGCTCGCAGCCTTCATCCGCGAATGCCTGAAGGTCCTGGGCACGGAAATCCGCCACAGCTGATCTGGGGCGGTCGTTTTGCAGCTCCGGGGTATCAACTCCCCCGGAGCTTGAACCGGGCAGCCTCGAACAGGGCCGTCCTCACCGCGGTCTCGGCGTCGATGACGGTCGTGGTCATTCCCGCCTCCTCCAACGCTGCCGAGTATAGGTCGGCCAGCCCACCCGAGGCGATCAGGATCACCTCGTTGCCCGCAGTCGCGAACTGGCTGCGGGCGCCAGCGATCTCGGCGCCGATGAGGTAGCCCGAAAGGGCGGCGGCGGCGGCGTCCGGCGGAAATTCGCCCAACAGGCCTTCGGCGCGGATCGAAAACAGGCTGGACGGCAGCGCGGACGGGTTCTCAAGCACTGTGCGCAGGCGCTCGCGAAACACCGGGCTCTGCCCGTCCGCCTGTCGCGAGGAACCGACCGAGTGGCGCAGGATGGAGTGCTCGCACAGCAGCGAGAACATCTCGCCCGTCAGGAAGGTCCGGAAGCCGGTCACCGTCGCGTCCTTCACCTGCACCCACTTGGAATGCGTGCCAGGCAGGCAGAGAAGGTAGTCGCCGGCCGCGAAACGGGCGACCGCGCCGGCGATCTGCGTTTCCTCGCCGCGCATGACGTCGGCGACTGGTGCGCGCTGGCAGAGGCCCGGAAGGATCCAGACCGGTCGCGCCGCCGCCTCGACGGGAGTGGCCGCTTCCAGAATCGCGTCCACCGCGACGGGTACTTCGAGATAGCGGATTTCCTTCCAGCCCTGCCGCGCGCCGGCCATGCCGCAGATCATCGCCGGCAGTCCGGAAGGTGCCCGAAGGGCGGCAAGTTCCCGCTCCAGCACGGCGCCGAATTCGCCGCGCGACAGCTTCGCCATTCCCTGGTCGGAGCGGGTTTCGGAGAGGACCTGGCCGGTTTCGTCCAGAAGCCAGACGCGCAGGCTCGTGGTTCCCCAGTCGACTGCGGCCACGAAGGGCCGCGAACTTGCGGTCTGCGATGTCATTGCTCGCCCTGAAAGCGCACCGGGGAGGACCCGGGCCGCGGCTTCGTCGATCGTCTTTCCTACGGGGATGCGGCTGCCACCGTCGCGTCGACCCGTTCCCTGCCCTCGACGATCACAACCTCGACAGCCTTCGCCGCGGCGTCGGCATCGCCGGCACTGATGGCGTCGACGATCAGGCGGTGGTTCTCGGCACTGGTCATGTGCCGGTCCGGCTGACCAAAGGGCGAACTGATCCTGAAGCTGGTCACCAGAGCCGCCTCGATCAGGTTCCCGACGGAATACATGAAAGGGTTCCTGGAAGCATCGAGCAGGGCGATGTGGAAATCGAGGTCGGCGAGTGCGAACGCCTCGACCGAATCGGCACGTCGCATCGCCTCGGCGCAGGTGTAGAGGGCGTCGATGTCCTGCCGCGAGGCCTTGGCGCAGGCCAGCCGCGCCGCGAACGGCTCGAAAGCTAGGCGCATCTCGGACAAGTGATTGAGGAAGGTGCGGTCGACGCCGCTGTCCAGATGCCAGTTGAGCACGTCGGCGTCGAACAGGTTCCACGTGATGCGTGGCGTCACGCGCGTGCCTATGCGCGCCTTCGGGACGACCAGGCCCTTGGCGGTGAGCGTCTTCATGGCTTCCCGCAGGACGGTACGCGACACTTCGAACCGGGCCGCAAGTTCCGCATCGCCGGGCAGGACGGTGCCCGGCTTGTAGACGCCGCTGACGATGGACTTACCGAGCTCGTTCACCACATGGGAATGGCTGTTCCTCACGAAGGTGCCCGAGATTGCCGACTTCAGCACGGTTCTGTCTCAACGCGCATGATGCGGCGTCGTCCTCTCTCGATTGGTTACCAGGACCAGGCCCTTCTGCAGAAGGATGAAGGCGAAGAGCAGCAGCCCGATCACGATTTTCGTCCACCAGCTCGACAGCGAGCCGTCGAAGACGATGTAGGTCTGGATGAGGCCCATGATCAGCACCCCGATGAACGTGCCCGCCACGAAACCGCTGCCGCCGGTCAGAAGGGTTCCTCCGATGACGACGGCCGCGATCGCGTCGAGTTCAACTCCGACCGTGGCCAGCGAGTAGCCGGCTGAAGTGTAGATCGCAAACACTATTCCCGCGAGTCCGGCGAAGAATCCCGACAGCGCATAGATAGCCATCGTCGTCTGGGCGACGGGAACGCCCATCAGACGCGCGGTCTGCACGCCGCCGCCAAGCGCATAGACATTGGCGCCGAAGCGCGTCCGGTGCGCAACGATCATGCCCGCCAGGAAGGTGACCAGCATCAGGCCGCCGATGAAGGTGAGGCGCCCCTTGCCCGGCATCAGCCAGTAGAAACCCTGCAACTGGTCGAAGAACTCGTGGGTGATCGGGACGGAATCGATCGTCAGCACGTAGGCCATGCCGCGCGCGAGGAACATTCCGGCCAGGGTGACGATGAAGGGCGGCATCTCCAGAAAATGGATGATCGCGCCCATGCTAGCCCCGAACAGCGTCGTGACCGCCAAAAGCGCGACGAAGACGGGGATCGGATGCAACCCGGTGTCGCGCAGCAGCACCGCGATGAAGACGCCGGAGAAGGCGATCACGGAGCCGATCGAAAGATCGATGCCGCCCGACAGGATGACGAAGGTCATGCCGACGGCGGCGATGCCGAGGAAGGCGTTGTCGGTGAGCAGGTTGCCGATCACGCGTGTCGAAAGCATGTTCGGATACTGCGAATAGCACACGGCGTAGGCGGCGATGAAGATCACCACCGTCGCGGTGAGCGGGAGAAGTCGCGCGTTCATTGCGGCACCGTCCGGGTTCGCGCCGCCGCATCCTGCGGCGTGCGCCGGAAGAAGACCATAGTCGTGTGCGCCCGCGGCGATTGCAGGACGAGAATGACGAGGATGATCGCCGCCTTGATGACGAGGTTGAATTCGGGTGGAAAGCCCGACAGCAGGATGCCCGTGTTCATCGCCTGGATGATCATCGCGCCGATGAGCGAGGCGCAGAGGGAGAAGCGGCCGCCGAGCAGCGAATTGCCGCCGACGACCACGGCGAGGATGGCGTCGAGTTCGAGCCACAGGCCGGCATTGTTGGCGTCGGCCCCCCGGATGTCGGCGGCCGCTATGATCCCGGCGAGCGCCGCGCACAGCCCCGATGTCATGTAGACGGCGATGAGCAGTACCCGCGCGTTGACGCCGGCGAGCGCGGAGGCCCGAAGGTTGATCCCGATCGCCTCGATCAGCATGCCGAGCGCGCTGCGGCGGACGATAAATGCCACGAGAAGACCGGTGGCGATCCAGATCACGACCGGAGTCGGCACGGTCAGGATGGAGCCGGAGCCGAAGAAGATCAGGCTCTCGTCGTTGAAAGTGAGGATCGCGCCTTCGGTGATGAGCTGCGCTATGCCCCGCCCCGCCACCATGAGGATCAGCGTAGCGACGATCGGCTGGATGCGCAGCACCGCCACGAGGAAGCCGTTCCAGAGTCCGCACAGAAGCCCGGCGATCAGCGCCATGGCGAGCGTGGCGGCCAGTCCGTAGCCTTCGGTGATGCCCCACGCGGAGACCGCGCCGCAGATCGCCATCACGGCACCGACCGAAAGGTCGATGCCCCTGGTCGCGATCACCAGCGTCATGCCGATCGCCAGCAGCGCGACCGGCGCGCCGCGGTTCAGGATGTCGATCGGGCTGCCGAACAGGCGCCCGTTGGCGAGGCTGATCTGGAAGAAGCCCGGGAAGACCAGCGCGATGAGGCCGATCACCGCCGCCAGCGTCAGGAGCTGGGGCGCGATGCGGCGCAGGAACCGTGCAAGACCGGTCAAGCGGCGTCCTCCACCTGCGAAGCCGCAATCGCTTCCACCATGTTGCCGGTCGTGATGTCCTCACCGACCAGTTCGGCGACGTGCTGTCGATCGCGCACGACCACCACGCGGTGGCTGTAGGCGACCAGTTCGTCGAGTTCCGACGAAATGACCAGCAGCGACATCCCGCCCGCGCAGAGTTCCTCGATCAGCCGGATGATCTCGGCATGGGCGCCCACGTCGATGCCGCGCGTCGGTTCGTCGAGGATGAGGAAGACGGGGTTGGTGGCGAGCCAGCGCGCCAGCATCACCTTCTGCTGGTTGCCCCCCGACAGGAGCCCGACCGGCTTGTCCGCGTCCGGCGTTCGGATGTCGAGGCGGCGGATGAAATCCTCGGCCATGGCGTTCTGCTGGCGCAGCGGCAGCCGACGCGCCCAGCCCATGCGGGCCTGGAGCGCCAGGGCTATGTTCTCGCGTACGCTCAGGTCGGCGA
This sequence comes from Aquibium pacificum, assembly GCF_040839445.1. Classification (NCBI taxonomy): domain Bacteria; kingdom Pseudomonadati; phylum Pseudomonadota; class Alphaproteobacteria; order Hyphomicrobiales; family Phyllobacteriaceae; genus Aquibium; species Aquibium pacificum. The sequence goes on from NZ_JBDPGJ010000002.1 coordinate 729,512, forward strand.
TGATGCCGTCGCTCTTGCGGTCCTCCGGGCTGAAGCCGAAGCCGGCGGCGATCGCGTCGCGCGGCGAGGCGAGCCTCAGTGGCCTGCCGTCCTGTGCGGCGGTGCCGCTGTCGTGCGGCGTGAGACCGAACAGCGTCTCCGCCGTCTCGGTCCGTCCCGAACCAAGGAGGCCGGCCATGCCGACGACCTCGCCGGGCCTGATCTCGAGGTCGAACGGCGTGATGCGGCCCTTGCGGCCGAACCCGCGGAACGCCAGCCTCGGCTCGGCGGTCGGGAGGTCCTTGCGGCCGGTGGTTCGCGTCTCGCCCTCGAGGTCGCGCCCCAGCATCATGTTGACCAGTTCGACGCGGTCGAGGTCGGCGGTCGGCTTGGTCCCGACGAGCCGGCCGTTGCGAAGGACGGTGATGCGGTCCGAAATCTCGAAGACCTGATCGAGGAAATGCGAGATGAAGACGATCCCAAGCCCACGATGTTTGAGCGAGCGCACGATGTCGAAGAGCATGTGTACTTCGTGGGAATCGAGGCTGGCGGTCGGTTCGTCGAGCACCAGGACCTTGCCGGAGAGCATGACGGCCCGGGCGATCGCGACGACCTGCTGCACTGCGACCGAATAGCTGTCGAGGCTGCGCGACACGTCGATGGCCAGCCCGTACTGCGCCAGCGTCTCCCTGGCCTGGCGGTTCATCCGTCGGCCCGAAACCATGCCGAAGCGCATCGGCTGGTGCCCGAGGAAAAGGTTTTCCGCGACCGACATCTTCGGCAGCAGGTTCACCTCCTGGTAGACCGTGCCGATCCCGTAGCGCTGCGCGTCGAGCGTGTTGCGCGGGTCGATCGACTGTCCTTCCAGGCGGATATCGCCCGCGTCACGCCGGTAGGCGCCGGTCAGGCACTTGATCAGCGTCGATTTGCCGGCGCCGTTCTCCCCCAGCAGGGCATGCACTTCCCCGGCGTGAAGCGTGAAGTCCACGCGATCGAGCGCGATCGTCCCGGGAAATGACTTGGAAACGGCCTCGGCGCAAAGAAGCGGCGGGCTGACGGCCACGGCGTCCATCCTTTCGACTGGTTCCTCCCCCTCGTCCGGCGAACGTCATACACGGGACGTCCGAAGTCCAGACGAGCCGAGAGGCGGCCGGTTTCCCCGCCGCCTCTCCCACCCGGTGTCAGTAGCCGAGGTCCTTGCGGCGATCGTACTCGCCCTGCGGATCGTCCGCCTGGGTGTAGAGCTTCGATTCCGTCTGGATGAACTTCTCCGGCATGGTGCCGTCCTTCATGTACGCGGCAAGCGCATCGAAGGCCGGACCGGCCATGTTCGGCGTCAGTTCCACGGTGGCGTTGGCCTCGCCGGCGGCCATGGCCTTGAAGATGTCCGGCACGGCGTCGATCGAGACGACGAGGATGTCTTCGCCGGGCTTCAGGCCGGCTTCCTTGATGGCCTGGATGGCGCCGACGGCCATGTCGTCATTGTGGGCGTAGAGCGCGCAGATGTCGCCGCCGCCGCCTTCGGCCTTGAGGAAGCTCTCCATGACTTCCTTGCCCTTGGTGCGGGTGAAGTCGCCGGTCTGGCTGCGGGTGATCTTGATGTTATCGTGGCCCTTGATGGCGTTCTCGAAACCGGTCTTGCGATCGATCGCCGGCGACGACCCGGTCGTGCCCTGCAATTCGACGACGTTGCAGGGTTTGCCGGCCACGGTGTCGACGAGCCACTGGCCCGCGACCGCGCCTTCATGCACCAGGTCGGAGCCGACGGCGGTCAGGTAGAGGTCCTTGGAGGAGTCCACCATGCGGTCGAGCAGGACCACCGGGATCTCGGCTTCCTTGGCTTCCTCGAGCACCGAGTCCCAGCCGGTAGCGACGACGGGAGCGAGCAGGATCGCGTCGACACCCTGGGCGATGAAGGAGCGCAGGGCCTTGATCTGGTTCTCCTGCTTCTGCTGGGCATCGGCGAACTTCAGGTCGATGCCGCGTTCCTCGGCCTGCTGGCGCGTGAGCGTGGTTTCGGCGGCGCGCCAGCCGGACTCGGAACCGATCTGGGAAAACCCGATCGTCTGCGCCATCGCACCGGACGTCATCATGGTCAACGACACGAGTACACCCGCGCCGAATAGTGCTTTGCTGCGAAGCATTTCATTCCTCCCTTGCAGTGAATGGGCGAGTGCCCGCAGTCAAAAAATCATACTATATCATTTTTGTAAACGCCTCTTGCCTGGCTTCCCGCGTCCGCCCGGCTGGCAACCACCGTCTCCCGTACCATCTCGAACAGGATCTCCGAGGCGGGCGAAAGCGGGCGCTCGGCATGCGTGATGAGGGAGTAGGCGGGGACTTCGATCATGGTGTCCAGCGGCAGGACGACGATGCGGCCGTCCAGCCCGTCCTCCCTGCTGTAGAAGTCCGCGACGGCCTTTGCGACCACCGAGACGGCATTGGACTGACTGATGTAGGCCAGCGTCAGCATCAGCGACGACGTGCTGAGGACCTTGCGCGGCAGCGGCACCTGACGCGCCATCAGATGGCCTTCCACGGTGCGGCGCATGAGGTTGCCGCTCGCCTGCAGAACCCAGTCGTAGACGACGCTTTCCTCGAGCGTCACCGTCGGGCGCCGGGTCAGCGGATGGCCGCTGCGCGCGATCATGGCGAGCGGCTCCGGGCCGATCTCGATCAGCGAAAAACGGCCCGGGTCGACGTCGCCCAGCAGGCGCCCGATGAAGAAATCGATCCGCGAGGCGAGCAGGCTCTCGGCGAGCCGGTCGCTGGTGTCCACAGACACGGTGACCGAGATGTTCGGGCGGGTCACGCGGGCGCGCCTGATGATCGGCAGGACGAGGTCGAGCGCGGCCCCGGTCACGGCGCCGATGGAGACCGTGCCCTCGTTTCCCCGTTCCAGTTCCGTCAGTTCGCGCGCCGTATCGTCGAGGCCTTGCAGCATCATCCCGGCCCGCATCGCGAGCCTCTCGCCGTAGGGGGTCAGAACCACGCCGCGCGCATGGCGCGTGTGCAGGGGCACCCCGACGATCGCCTCCATCTCGGCGGCCATGCGCGAGGCGGCGGGCTGGGAAACGCCCAGTTGTGCCGCGGCGGCACTCATCTGGCCGGTTTCCTTCAGGGCGCAGATCAGTCGCAGATGCGCAAGGCGCAGGCCCTTGCGGGCGAGTTCGTCCCGCCGCGGAATGATGCCGGGGGCGGGATGGCGTTCAGGCAAGCGGCCCTCCTGGAATGCGTCATGACAATTCTGGTATAACTATCACGGAGAATTGCATTTGACGAGCATGGCTCGACGGTTCACGAGTCGCCACCGCTGCAGGGCGAGGCGCGAAAGCACCCCGCTCCCGGCGTCCGAGGGAGGAGACTGCACGGGCGGATGACCGCCCGCGGATCCTCGTGAAACATATCGAAGGTTTCGAGCTCCGCCCCGGGGCCGAATTCCATGGGAGGAAGTGCAATGAGATTTCTGAACGTCGCCCTGGCAACGAGCGCCCTGCTCGCGGCCGCATTCACCGTTCCGTCCTTCGCGCAGGACAAGGGCACCATCGGCATCGCCATGCCGACCAAGTCCTCGGCGCGCTGGATCTCGGACGGAAATTCGATGGTCGAGCAGTTCAAGGCCGCAGGCTACGAGACCGACCTGCAGTATGCCGAGGACGACATCCCGAACCAGCTCAACCAGATCGAGAACATGATCACCAAGGGCGTCGACGTGCTGGTGATTGCGGCCATCGACGGCACGACGCTGTCGAACGCGCTGGAGAATGCCGCCGCCTCCGGCATCAAGGTCATCGCCTACGACCGACTGATCCGCGACAGCGGCAACGTCGACTACTATGCGACCTTCGACAACTTCAAGGTCGGTGTGCAGCAGGCGAACTCGCTGGTGGCCGGGCTCGAGGAGCGCTTCCCCGACGTCGAAACCTGGAACGTCGAACTGTTCGGCGGCTCGCCCGACGACAACAACGCCTTCTTCTTCTACAACGGCGCCATGAGCGTGCTGCAGCCGATGATCGATGCTGGCAAGATCAGCATCGTGTCCGGCCAGATGGGCATGGACAAGGTCGGCACGCTGCGTTGGGATGGCGCGGTGGCGCAGTCCCGCATGGAGAACCTCCTGTCGGCCAACTACACCGACAAGCAGGTGCACGGCGTGCTGTCGCCCTATGACGGCCTGTCTATCGGCATCCTGTCGGCGCTGAAGGGCGTCGGCTACGGCTCGGGCGACATGAAGATGCCGATCGTGAGCGGTCAGGACGCCGAGGTCCCCTCGGTGAAGTCCATCCTCGCCGGCGAACAGTATTCGACCGTCTTCAAGGACACGCGCGAACTCGCCCGCGTCACCGTCGGCATGGTCGACGCGCTGCTCCAGGGCAGCGAGCCGGAGATCAACGACACCAAGACCTACGACAATGGCGTCAAGGTCGTGCCGTCCTACTTGCTCGAGCCGGTCTCGGTCGATGCCAGCAACTGGGAAAAGGTGCTGATCGACAGCGGCTACTACACGATGGACCAGATCAAGTAGCCATCGGACGTCAGGCACCACGGTGGAAGGCGTCCGCGCCTTCCACCGCATGCCAGGACATCAGGGCCATGACCGCCGACACCCTCCTCGAGATGCGCCAGATCACCAAGACGTTTCCCGGCGTCAGGGCGCTGGACCGCGTCGATCTCAAAGTGCGCAAGGGCGAGATCCACGCCGTCTGCGGAGAAAACGGCGCCGGCAAGTCGACGCTGATGAAGGTCCTGTCCGGTGTCTATCCCGCCGGCAGCTTCGAGGGCGAGATCGTCTATGACGGCGCGCCCGCCCAGTTCCGCGACATCCGCGACAGCGAGGATCGCGGCATCATCATCATCCATCAGGAACTGGCGCTGGTGCCGCAGCTCTCGATTGCCGAGAACATCTTCCTGGGCAACGAGCGCGCTCTGCGCGGCGTGGTCGACTGGCGCGAGACCAACCGGCGCACGGAGGACCTGCTGGCCAAGGTCGGGCTCAGGGAGCCGCCGACGACCCTGGTCGACAACATCGGCGTCGGCAAGCAGCAGCTCGTCGAGATCGCCAAGGCGCTTTCGAAGGACGTGAAGCTTCTCATCCTCGACGAGCCGACCGCGGCGCTCCAGGAAACCGACAGCCGCAAGCTGCTCGACCTGATGCTCGGCCTGAAGGCGCAGGGTGTCACCTGCATCCTGATCTCGCACAAGCTCGGCGAGGTACGCTATGTCGCCGACACGATCACCGTCATCCGCGACGGCACGACCGTCTCGACCAAGGATGCCAGGGACGGCGTGAGCGAGAACGACATCGTCCGCGACATGGTCGGCCGCGACATGACCCACCGCTTTCCCGAACACCGCCGCACGCCGGGCGACGTGCTGCTCGAGGTCGAGGACTGGACGGTATGGCATCCCGAGCATGCCGAGCGGAAGGTCATCAAGGGCGCGAACTTCTCCGTGCGGGCCGGCGAGGTCGTCGGCATCGCGGGCCTCATGGGCTCGGGCCGAACCGAACTGGCCATGTCGATCTTCGGCCGCTCCTACGGGCGCAACATTTCCGGCACCGTGAAGCTGAAGGGCCGCCCGATCGACGTCTCTACGGTCCAGCGCGCCATCGCCGCCGGCATTTCCTATGTCACCGAGGACCGCAAGTCGCTCGGCCTGGTTCTCGACGAGACGATCCGCTTCAACACGACGCTGGCGAACCTCGACGGCGTGTCGCGCCGCGGCGTGCTGATGCGCAACGAGGAGACGCGGGTCGCCGAGCAGTACCGCGAGGCTCTCGCAACGCGCACCCCGACCGTCTTCCAGAAGGTCGTGAACCTGTCGGGCGGCAACCAACAGAAGGTGGTGCTGGCCAAGTGGCTGTTCACGTCGCCGGAGGTGCTCATCCTCGACGAGCCGACGCGCGGCATCGACGTGGGCGCGAAGTACGAAATCTACACCATCATCAACGAACTGGCCGCACAAGGTAAGGGCGTCGTCATGATCTCGTCCGAGATGCCGGAACTGCTCGGCATGTGCGACCGCATCTACGTCATGAACGAGGGCGCGCTGGTTGGCGAACTGACGGCAGCCGAGGCCAGCCAGGAGCGCATCATGTCGCTCATCGTGAACGACTAGGGTGGAGGATCGAATGGCTCTGGCCGAAGGTGTCAACAAGGGTAGCGAGACGGGATCCGCCAGGGGGATCGCCGCCTATCTCGCCTCGCACCTGCGCGAATACGGGCTCCTGCTCGCGCTCATCCTGGTCATGCTCTTCTTCCAGATCGTGACCGACGGAACGCTTCTGCGGGCCGTCAACGTCACCAACCTGCTGCTGCAGAACAGCTACATCGTTATCATGGCGCTCGGCATGCTGATCGTCATTGTGTCGGGCAACATCGACCTCTCCGTCGGGTCGGTCATGGGCTTCATCGGCGCGCTGGCCGCCGTCATGATGGTCAACCATGGACAGTCGATGTTCGTGACCATCATCGTCTGCCTGGCGGTAGGCGGATTGATCGGCGCCGCGCAGGGCTACTGGGTCGCCTACTGGAAGATCCCCTCCTTCATCGTCACGCTGGCCGGCATGCTGGTGTTTCGCGGCCTTTCGCTGTGGCTGCTGGAAGGACAGTCCGTCGGTCCCTTCCCGCGCGAGTTCCAGGTCATCGCCAACGGTTTCGTGCCCGACCTCTTCCCGGCCGGCATCGGGGCGGCGCTGGCCGGCCTGTTCGACGTTCGGCAGGTCAACATACTGGCCTTGGCGGCGGGCGTGCTGACGGCCGCCGCGATCGTCTGGATGGGCCTGACACAGCGGGCGCGAAACCGCGCCTATGGCATCGAGGACGAGCCCTTCGCCTTCTTCGTCGCGCGCAACGCCATCGTGGCGGCGGCGCTGGTGTTCATTACCTATAAGCTCTCCACCTTCCGCGGCCTGCCCAACGTGCTGATCACCATGGGTGTGCTGACCGTGATCTACGCCTTCATCACCTCCAATACGGTGATCGGCCGGCGCGTCTATGCGCTCGGCGGCAACCAGAAGGCGGCGAAGCTGTCGGGGATCAATACGGAGCGGCTGACCTTCCTCGCCTTTACGAACATGGGCGTGCTGGCCGCGGCGGCGGGCCTCGTCTTCGCCGCGCGCCTCAACACCGCGACCCCCAAAGCCGGTTTCGCGCTCGAGCTCGACGTGATCGCCGCTGTCTTCATCGGTGGCGCCTCGATGTCGGGCGGCGTCGGCACCATCATCGGGGCCGTCGTCGGCGCGTTCCTGATGGGCGTGCTCAACAACGGTATGTCGATCATGGGTATCGGCATCGACTACCAGCAGATGATCAAGGGCCTCGTGCTGCTCGCAGCCGTGATCTTCGACGTCTACAACAAGAACAAGGGCTGACGGCCATGCTGCTATCACAGATCCGGACACCGGCCGGCGACCTCAAGGTCATCGCCCGCGAGGGAACCGAGGCGTTCGAACTGCGCGGCGCCGAAAGCGTCTACGCGCTCGCGCTCGACTGTGCCCGCGACGGCGAGAAGATCGCCGACCGTATCGGCCGGCTCGGCTTCGGCCCCGCCGTCGACCTCGCCAAGGCCTACGAGGAAGGCCGGCTGGCGCCGCCGATCCTGCATCCCGACCCCGCGCATCTGCACCTGACCGGCACCGGACTGACCCATCTCGGCTCGGCTTCGACGCGCGACGCCATGCACCAGAAGACCATGAAGGCAGACGAGGCGACCCTGACGGATTCCATGCGCATGTTCCGCATGGGCGTCGAAGGCGGCAAGCCCGCCAACGGCAAGCCCGGCGTGCAACCGGAATGGTTCTACAAGGGCAACGGCACCATGGTGGCGGCGCCCGGTGCGTCGCTCGCGTCTCCGGCCTTCGCCGACGACGGCGGCGAGGAGCCCGAGATCGCCGGCATCTACGTGATCGGCGATGACGGCACGCCGTTCCGCGTCGGCTTCGCGCTGGCGAACGAGTTCTCCGACCACGTCATGGAGCGGGTGAACTACCTCTACCTCGCCCATTCCAAACTGCGCCCCGCTTCGTTCGGTCCCGAAATCCTCGTCGGCGACTTGCCGCATGATGTGCGCGGCACCTCGCGCATCCGCCGTGGCGGGGAGACGATCTTCGAAAAGCCGTTCCTGTCGGGCGAAACGAACATGTCGCATACGATCGCCAACCTGGAACATCATCACTTCAAGTACGGCGTGTTCCGCCAGCCGGGCGACGTGCACGTCCACATGTTCGGGACCGCGACGCTCTCATTCGCCGACGGTGTCCGCACGGAGCCCGGCGACGTCTTCGAGATCGAATCGGCGCCGTTCGGGATGCCACTTCGAAACGGCTACACGGTCACGGCGTTGCCAGCGCGCGACGACGTCGTCCGCGTGAATGCATTGTGAGGCCGCGAAAGGCATGAGTTTCCGGAAGGCCGAATGGCCAAGAACGCTGCGGTCCCAGGCGTGGTATGGCGGCGACGGCCGCGACGCCATCTATCACCGCTCCTGGATGAAGAACCAGGGCCTGCCCGCGGACCTCTTCGACGGCCGGCCGGTCATCGGCATCTGCAACACATGGTCTGAACTCACGCCCTGCAACGCGCATCTGCGCGATCTTGCGGAGCGGGTGAAGCATGGCGTCTACGAGGCTGGCGGATTGCCGGTCGAGTTCCCGGTGTTCTCGCCGGGCGAACCGTCGCTGCGCCCGACCGCCATGATGTTCCGCAACCTGTGCGCCATGGACGTCGAGGAGGCGCTGCGCGGCAACCCGCTCGACGGCGTCGTGCTGCTCGCCGGCTGCGACAAGACCACGCCGGCGCTGCTGATGGGCGCGGCGAGCGTCGACATACCGGCGATCCTCGTCTCCGGCGGGCCCATGCTCAACGGCTGGTTCCGCGGCGAGCGCGTCGGCTCGGGCACGGCGCTCTGGCAGATGTCGGAGGACATCAAGGCCGGCAAGATGAGCCGCGCGGATTTCCTCGAAGCCGAGCAGTCCATGTCGCGTTCGCCTGGTTCGTGCAACACGATGGGCACGGCCTCGACCATGGCCTCCATGGCCGAGGCGCTCGGCATGGCGCTGTCGGGCAACGCCGCCATCCCCGCCGTCGATTCGCGCCGCCGCGTCATGGCGCACCTGACGGGCCGGCGCATCGTCGATATGGTCAAGGACGACCTCAAGCCGTCCGACATCCTGACGCGAAGCGCCTTCGAGAACGCGATCCGGACGAACGGTGCCATCGGCGGCTCGACCAACGCGGTCATCCACCTGCTCGCGATCGCTCACCGCATCGGCGTCGATCTCAGCCTCGACGACTGGGACCGGTTCGGCCGGGACGTGCCGACCATCGTCGACCTGATGCCGTCGGGGCGGTTCCTGATGGAAGAGTTCTTCTACGCCGGCGGCCTGCCGGTCGTCATGAAGATGCTGCTCGACGGCGGCAAGCTGAATGGCGATGCGCTCACCGTCTCGGGTAGGCCGGTCGCCGAGGAGATCGCGGAGGTACGCAACTGGAACGAGGAGGTGATCCGCCCGGTGGCGCGCGCACTCACCCCGCAGGGCGGCATCGCCGTGCTGCGCGGCAATCTCGCGCCCAATGGCGCGGTGATAAAGCCCTCGGCCGCGAGCCCGCATCTCATGAAACATCGCGGCCGGGCGGTCGTGTTCGAGGACATCGACCACTACAAGGCGCGCATCGAGGACGAAAACCTCGACATCGACGAGAACTGCGTGATGGTGCTCAAGAACTGCGGCCCGCGCGGCTATCCCGGCATGGCGGAGGTCGGCAACATGGGCCTCCCGCCGAAGGTCCTGAGGAAAGGCATCACCGACATGGTCCGCATCTCTGACGCGCGCATGTCGGGCACGGCCTACGGGACGGTGATCCTGCACACGGCGCCGGAAGCGGCGATCGGCGGGCCGCTGGCGATCGTGCAGGACGGCGACATGATCGAGGTCGACGTCGAGGCGCGGCGCCTCCATCTCGACGTGCCACAGGAGACGATCACGGCGCGCCTCGCCGCCTGGACGCCTCCCGTCGCGGAACCCGGGAGCGGCTACGCGCGGCTCTTCCACCTCCACGTCGGCGGAGCCGACACCGGTGCGGATTTCGACTTCCTCATCGGCCAGCGCGGACATGCGGTGCCCCGTGAAAGCCACTGAACCCACACGGATCGCCATCGTCGGTCTGGGCAAGATCGCGCATGACCAGCACATCCCGTCGATCGGCCGCAACCGCGCCTTCACGCTCGCGGCAACCGTCAGCCGGGGATCGAGCCTGCCGGGATTCGACCACTACGCCAGGCTTGGCGACCTGCTGAGCGCGCGGCCGGACGTGACGGCGGTGGCGTTGTGCGTGCCGCCGCAAGTCCGCTTCGGCATGGCCTGGGAGGCCCTGCAGGCGGGACGCGACGTGCTGCTCGAAAAGCCGCCCGGGGCGACCGTCGCCGAGGTGTACGCGCTCGCCGACCTCGCCCGCGCAAGAGGGCGGACGCTCTTCGCCACCTGGCATTCGCGCTTCGCCCCGGCCGTCGCCCCGGCGAAAGACTGGCTTGCGCAGCGGGAGGTGACGAGCGCGCGGATCGTCTGGCGCGAGGACGTGCGCAAATGGCATCCAGGCCAGGCCTGGATCTGGCAGGCCGGAGGCATGGGGGTCTTCGACCCGGGCATCAACGCGCTGTCGATCCTGACCGAAATCATGCCGCGTCCGGTCCACCTGACCTCCGCCGAGCTGGAGTTTCCCGAAAACTGCGAGACGCCGATCGCCGCGCGGCTGGAATTCGAGGATACGGTGGGAGCCAAGGTGAGCGCCGATTTCGACTTCCGCCAGACCGGTCCGCAGACCTGGGACATTTTCGTCGACACCGCGAAGGGATCTCTGAAGCTCTCGGCCGGGGGGGCGAGAATGGAAATCGACGGCCGGCCGGTCGACCAGCCGGCCGAAGCCGAGTATGACGGCATCTACGCCCGCTTCGCCGAGCTTCTCGCGGCGGGCGAGAGCGACGTGGACGCCTCTCCGCTGGTCCATGTCGCCGATGCCTTCATGCTGGGACGGCGCATCGTGACGGACCCGTTCCACGACGAGTAACCGCCCGCGAGGCGGCCGGAACAGCCTACGAAAGGGATATCATGACCGACAGCTATCAGCCGGGCGGCAAGCACCTCATTGCCGGCGAGTGGGTCGCGGGCGACACGACCTTCCAGTCGCAGCCGGCATCGGGCGCGCCGCACGATTTCGCCGCCGGGACGGCCGCGCATGTCGATCGCGCGGCGAAGGCCGCCGAGGAGGCGTTCTGGTCCTACGGCTATTCATCGCGCGCCGACCGCGCCGCCTTCCTGAATGCCATCGCCGACGCCATCGAGGAGCGCGGGGCGCAGATCACGCAGATCGGCAGTTCCGAGACCGGCCTGCCCGCCGCCCGCCTGGAGGGCGAGCGCGGACGCACGACCGGCCAGTTGCGCCTCTTCGCCAGCCACATCGAAAAGGGCGAGTATCTCGACCGCCGCACGGACGCGGCCCTGCCGGACCGCAAGCCGGCGCCGCGCCCCGAAATCCGCCTCGTCCAGCGGCCGATCGGCCCGGTCGGCGTTTTCGGCGCGTCGAACTTTCCGCTCGCCTTCTCCACCGCGGGCGGCGACACGGCGTCGGCGCTCGCCGCCGGTTGCCCTGTGGTCGTCAAGGGTCATCCTGGCCATCCCGGCACGGCGGAGATCGTCGCGGAAGCGATCCTCGAAGCCATACAGAAATGCGGCGTGCATCCGGGGGTCTTCTCGCTCGTGCAGTCCAACACCCGCGAGGCCGGCGAGGCGCTGGTCCAGCATCCGCTCATCAAGGCGGTGGGCTTCACCGGGTCGCTGAAGGGCGGCCGCGCGCTCTACGATCTCGCCTGCGCGCGCCCGGAACCGATCCCCTTCTTCGGCGAACTCGGCTCGGTCAATCCGATGTTCCTGTTGCCGGAGGCGCTGAAGGCGCGCGGCGGCGACATCGCCTCGGGCTGGGCCGGCTCGCTGACCATGGGCGCGGGCCAGTTCTGCACCAATCCCGGCGTCGGCATCATCATCGAAGGCGCGGAGGCGGACGCCTTCGAGGCGACCGCGTCCGAAGCGCTCGGCAAGATGGCGGCGCAAGTCATGCTGTCTGACGGCATCGCTGGAGCCTTCCGGACCGGGCAGTGCCGCGTGCGCGACACGGACGGCGTGCGCGAACTGGTGGCCGTCGATGCGGAAGGCCGCAATGCCGGGCCCTGGCTCTACGCGGTCCCGGGCGAGACGTTCCTCGCGAATCCCTCGCTTGCGGAAGAGGTGTTCGGTCCGCTCGGCATCCTCGTGCGCGCCAGCGACGAGGACGAGATGATCGAAGTGGCGCGCGGGCTGGAAGGCCAGCTCACCTGCTCGCTGCATCTCGACGATGGCGATCTGCCGCTGGCTTCCCGGCTGATGCCCGTTCTGGAGCGCAAGGCCGGACGCCTGCTCGCCAACGGCTTCCCGACCGGCGTCGAGGTGGTCGATTCCATGATGCATGGCGGGCCGTACCCTGCGAGCACCAACGTCTCGACGACGTCGGTCGGCACGCTGGCGATCCGCCGCTTCCTGCGGCCGGTGGCCTACCAGAACATGCCGGAGGCGCTGCTACCGCTGGACCTGCGGGAGCGGTAGCATCGCGCGCGCCTGGCGGCTGCGCGACTCAATCCGGCGTCCCGCTTTCGAAACAATAGCGCACCCGGCAGGTGTCCTCGCGGCCTGCCGGGAGCAGCCGGATCGACGGCTTTTCCGTGATGTCGCCCGAAAAACCCTCGGGGTCGCCATGGCCGGTCCAGCTCTCGACCGAGAGGAAGGGCGCGCCGGGCCGGGTCCACAGGGCGAGATGGGGAAAACCCTCCGTCTCGATCTGGATCGCGGAACCGTCCGGCGAGCGGAAGCGCAGGCCGCCGCTGCGCACATCCAGGAAGCAGAGCGCCTCGTTGGCGAGAAGCTCGTCCGTCAGCGGCAGGTCCCGCCCGTCGAGCGGCACTGGCCGGGTCGTCGACCTGAATAAGCCGCGCGGCGAGATCTCCGGCACGAAAAGCTCCTCCACCTCGTCGAACTCGATGCCGTGCCCGGCGCGGGACGTCGCGGAAAAGGGCCAGCGGAAGCCGGGATGGATGCCGATCGCGAAGGGAAGCGGGCGTGTGTCGGTGTTCCGGACCGAGAACGCGGCTTCGAGCGCGCTTTCGTGCAATCGGTAGCGGACGGAGAGTTCGAAGCGGAACGGATAGCAGGCCAGCGTCTGTGCGCTTTCGGTTAGCCGCAGCAGCGCCGAACTCTCGTCATGCTCGACCAACCGGAAGTCGAGCGACGAGGCGAAGCCGTGAACGCCCATCGGATAGGGTTCGCCGTCGACCCGGACATGGCCGTCGTTCGACCAGCCGACCAAGGGGAAGAGGATCGGGGATACGGCGCCCCAGAACCGGGCGTCCGGCTGCCACATCAGTTCGCGGGCGACCACGCTCCACTCCCGAATCTCCGCCCCGCGCAAGGCGATGCGCGCGCGGTCGTTCCGGCTTTTCAGTTCGATGACGTCGTCCGCCAATCGGGGAATTCCCTTGCGATGCATCGTCATGGTCCGCGGTCGCCGATCGGCGACGGGGCACATGACACACCTTCGCAACCCTGCACCGGAAAACCGGCAGCGTCGAGGACCGGGGGCTATTCCGGATCAGATGCCGGCGCTGACGAAGGGCACGACGCTGAGGTTGTCGGTGACCTTCGTCACTCCGCGCGTGTTCTCCGCGGCGACCACGACGGCCCGGCGCACCGGTTCGTCGCTGACACTGCCGCGAAGATGGACCTCGCCGTTCTTCACGTCGACGTCCACCATGGCAAGCGGGTTCCAGCGCTGCGCCTCGATCTCGCCGAGGATGCTGCGGCGGATGGCCAGGTCGTCCGCCGGCCCGGCCGTGTTCTCTTCGATGCGGTGGGAGAGTGCGACGAGGAAGTTCGCGCGGCTGATGATGCCCACGATCTTGCCCTCGCGCACCACGGGCAGCCTCTTGAATCCCTTGCGCTCCATGAGTGAGATGACCTCGTCCAGCGGCGTCTCGGGACCGACCGTGACGACGTCGGTCGACATCACGTCGCTCACCTTCCTCGTACGCGCGCGGACGTACTCGTCCGCTGATGCCTGAGGGCTGAGCCACAGTTCGACCCAACCCGGACGATGCTTCTCGGTTCCGATCTCCGCCCGGCGCAAAAGGTCTCGCTCGGTGACGATGCCGGCCAGCTTGCCGGCCGCGTCGACCACCGGAAGCCCGCTGACGCGATGCTCCAGCATGGTCCTTGCCGCATGCGCGACGGTCGCGTCGATCCGTACGGTCGCGGCACCGGCCGTCATGATGTCGCCTGCCTTCATGGGAATGTCTCCTCGAACGGATTGCGGGGCGGCTCTCGATCGCGCCTTCTCGATCATGCCGACGACATTTACCGTCGGCGGAAGCGGCCGGGCATTGATCCGCGTCAAGCGGATCGGCTAGGCCTCACGCGCGTTGCCGCCAGAGCGTCGCAATGGGATCGTATGGCCCACGACACCCGTACAGTCGTCCAGCGAACTCGATCCAGCAGGAAATCCGATGCCGCAAGTCCTGACCCTGACCCTCAACCCGACGATCGACGTATCGGGGGAGGCCGAAGCCGTCCGGCCGATCCGCAAGATCAGGACGACCCGGACACGTTTCGATCCCGGCGGTGGCGGGATCAACGTCGCCCGCGTGGTCTCGGTGCTCGGCGGAGACGCCGAGGCCGTCTATCTCGGCGGCGGCGAGGTGGGCCAGATCCTCGACCGGCTTCTGAAGGAAAAAGGCATCCGGACCCACAAGATCGCGATCGACGGCCAGACGCGGCTGGGTTTCATCGTGCATGAGCAGAGCACCGGCCTCGAATACCGCTTCGTGCCGGAAGGCGCGCCCGTCCCGGCCGCCAGCCTGCGGCAGGCCTTCGACTACGTGCGGTCGCATGCGGCGGAGTATGTGGTGGGAAGCGGCAGCCTACCGGAAGGTACGCCCGAGGACTTCTATGCCGAACTGGCCGCGGACGTGGCGGCGCGGGGCGGGCGGTTCCTGCTCGACACCTCGGGGCCGGCGCTCCGTGCGACGCTGGAACGGGCAAAGGTCTTCCTGGCCAAGCCGAGCCTCGGCGAACTCGAGCAGGTCGCCGGCCGCAAGCTTGACGCCGACAGCGCAGGTGAGGCCGCGGCCGAGATCGTCGCGCGCGGCGCGGCCGAGCTGGTGGCGGTCACGCTGGGGGCCGACGGAGCGATCCTCGCCTCGCGCAAGGGGATCGTGAGGCTACCGACCATCCCCGTGCGTGTCCGCTCGGCGACCGGGGCGGGCGACAGTTTCCTCGCCGCAATGGCCTGCGCCTTAATGGAGGGGCGTTCGGAGGAAGAAGCCTTCCGGTTCGGCATCGCCGCGGGTGCGGCGGCGGCCATGACGCCGGGGACGGAGCTTTGCCGGCGGCAGGACGTCTTCGATCTCTACGAGCGCTGCAAGGCGCTCTGAGCGCGCGTCAGCCGAGTTCGATCCAGGCCGGCGCGTGGTCGCTGGCGCCTTCGCGGCCGCGCACCTCTCGGTCGACGCCTGCGCCGGCGAGCCGGTCTTCCAGGTTGTTGCTGACCAGCAGATGGTCGAGGCGCAGGCCCGCGTCGCGCTGCCAGCGCTGCCGCTTGTAGTGCCAGAATGTGTAGATCCGCTCGTTCGAATGGAACCGGCGCAGCGCGTCGACCCAGCTTCTGCCTACCAGCTTGCGAAACGCCGCCCGGCTTTGCGGATGGACGAGCGCGTCATCGTCCCATGATTTCGTCGGGTAGATGTCGAGAGCGCCGGGCGCGACATTGAAGTCGCCGGCGAGCACCACCGGCGCGCCGGTCTTCCGCAGGTTCGTCGCGTGCTTGCGCATCCGCTCCAGCCGGGCGAGCTTGTAGTCGAACTTCGGCCCCGGCTGCGGGTTGCCGTTTGGAGCGTAGATCGAGGCGATCAGCACGCCGCGCACCGCGGCCTCGATGTACCGGCTCTGCTGGTCGTCGTCGTCGCCGGGCAGGCGGTCCCGCGTCAGCACCGGGTCGGCATCGCGCGCCAGGATGGCGACGCCGTTCCAGGTCTTCTGTCCCTTCCACACCACCCCGTAACCAGCCCTGTCGATGGCCTCGGCCGGAAAGTCCCGGTCGGTCGCCTTCAGTTCCTGAAGGCAGACGACGTCCGGCCGGGCTTCCTCAAGCCATTCCAGCAAGTTCTCCAGCCGGCGGTTGACGTTGTTGATGTTGAAGGTGGCGATCCTCATCCGGCGGCTGGTGCCAGGCGCGCGCACCATTCCCTCACCGCTTCGCCGACCGTGCGCAGATGGTCGGCCGCGGTGAAGCCGGAGACGGTCTTGCGCGGCTTCAGGTCGTGGTCGCCGTCTTCCAGCCAGAGAAGCTCGATGGCCGGAGAAAGCGCGTAGCCGGCCACCTCCTCCCGGGTGCCGAACTGATCGCGCGTGCCCTGGCAGATCAGCGCCCCTGTCTTCATTCCGGCGAGGTGCGCCGTGCGCAGCTTCTCCGGGTGGTTCGGCGGATGAAAGGGATAGCCGAGGCACAGCAGCCCGGCGATGCGGCCCGCCGCGAAAAGCTCGTCCGCGACCATCGAGGCGACGCGCCCGCCCATCGACTTGCCGCCGATCACCAGCGGTTCTTCCCCTGCGAGCGCTTCGACGGCCTGCCGGTATTCCGGGATCAGCGTTTCCGCGCGCGGCGGCGGTTTGCGCTGGCCATTGCGCCGGGCCGCCATGTAGCCGAACTCGAACCGCGCGACGCGCAGACCTTCATCCGCGAGGGCCCGGGCGATCGCCTCCATCGAAGGCGAATCCATCGCGGCGCCCGCGCCGTGGGCGAGCAGGACCGTCATAGGGGCGGTGTCCGGTCCGCTGGTCAGGAATTTCACCGCGTCTCGCCCTCGCTGCTTAGTTTCGCGCCGTCACCTTGATTTAGCGCCGGCACCAGTCTCCGGCTATGGCCGACCCGCGGAAGGTGCTCGCCAGCGAAAGCGGCACGTTCGTCAGGAAGCCGGTCTCAGGTCTGCGACGGCGGAAACCTCCGTTGCGGAGGACGTAGCCGGTTGCGCTGTCGCCAGCGAGCCGACGGTCCAGACGGTGACCGCCTCCGCCTTGCCCTTGACCGAAATCCGGTCGACTTCGACGAGGTCGAAGCGGTCGCGGATGCGCTGGGCGGTCTCGTCGCCGATGAGCAGAGGCATGCCATAGTCCTTCGTGCGTCCCTCCAGGCGGGATGCGAGGTTGACGGCATCGCCGAGCGCCGAATAGTCGAAGCGCCGGTCCGAGCCCATGTTGCCGACGACGCATTCGCCGGTGTTGATGCCCACGCCGATCGCGAAGCGGATCGGCGCTCCGTTGCCGGCTTCCGCCACCAGTTCGCGGTTGAGCGGCTCGACGGCGCGGATCATCGCCAGCCCTGCCTCCACCGCATGGATGGCGTGGTCCGGATCGTCGAGCGGTGCGTTCCAGAAGGCCATGATGGCGTCGCCGATATACTTGTCGATGGTGCCGCCGGCCTCCAGCACCGCCTCCGAAAGCGGATTGAGCAGCCGGTTCACCAACGCTGTCAGCTTTTCGGGATCGTCCTTCATGGATTCCGCGATGGTCGTGAACCCCCTCACGTCGCAGAACAGGATGGTGATCGTACGCTTCTCGCCGCCGAGCTTCAGTCGCGAGGGGTCGCGCGCGAGCTTTTCGACGAGTGCCGGCGACAGGTATTGCGAGAAGGCGCGGGTGACCGTCTTCCGCAGCTTCCGTTCGGCGGCGTAGTCCTGCGCCCCTTGCGCGAGCGCCGTACCCACGAAGGCCAGCGCTGGCGCCAGAGGTGGGAAATGGATGCGACCGAAGCGCAGCAACAGGAAGTAACCCAGCGCGAAAACCCCGACCGCAAGGAGGCTGCCGGCGATGGTGCGCCAGCCGGTGGCGCGCCAGACCGCATAGGCCGCGAGCAGCGCGCCGAGCAAGTTGGCCGCGATCACGGCCACGAGGGGTGCCGGCCGGATGAACAGCCCGTGCTGGAGGTTGTCGAGGATCGTGGCCTGGAGTTCCGCGCCAGCGATGAGCCGCCCCGTTCGCGGCGTCCACGACGTCGCATAGGCGTCCGCCCCTCCGCCTTCGACGGTTGGCGCGGATTGCAGCGATAGCCCGACGATGGCGATGCGGCCTCTCAGCGTGTCGGGCGGCAGGAAGGTCCCGGGATCGAGCGCCTGGTAGTATGAGATGGTGGGATAGGTGCGGGCGGGTCCGAAAGTCTGGATCAACGCGCCCGGCGGCGCTTCTGGGGCTTGGACGCCGGTGCTTTCGAGAAGCGTGGCGGCAAAGCCGTCCGAATAGGGCGGGAGCCTGCGCAAGGTCCCGTCGCGGTCGAGCACGATCGACGACAGGCCGGGCCTCGCTCCGCGCTCCGTGAGCGACGGGATGGGCTCGACGCGGATGACCTGATCAGCCTGCGCCGTATCGATCCGCGTCACGTCGGCGGCCAGGGTGACGTCGGACCCCATGGCTTCGGCGAGCGCGGCGTCAGCCTGTTCGCTCGAAGGCTCGGCGAAGATGATGTCGAGCCCGATGGCGCTGGCACCGGCCTGCCTCAGCGCTTCGACCAGCCGGGCGTGCATGTCGCGCGGCCATGGCCATTGCAGGCCCAGTTCGGCGAAGGAGGGCTCGTCGATAGCGACGACGATGGGCCCATCCGCAGGCAGCGCAGGCGGCATGACGGTGGAGAAATAGTCGAACAGGCGCGCTTCGAAGAGACGCCAGGGCGAGGTCAGCGAAAGCAGGGTGACCGTCGCGAAGGCCAGTGCAGCGGTGATCGCGACCGCGCGACGCCTGCTGTCCGGCGAAGGAGCGCGCATCTCCCGTTCCGGTCTGGGCCTCCGGGGAGGCGCCATCTGCGGCATCAGAATCGGACCTTGAAAGTTCCCACGAAGGTTCGGCCCCAGCCCGGCGTGCTCGTCGCCACGTCGAACTTTTCGTCGAACAGGTTGTAGCCTGCCAACTCCAGGGCGAAGCGCTTGTCGAGCGGCTCCCACGTCAGCGCCGCGTCGGCCGTCCAGTAGTCGTCCAGGAGTGTGCCGGAGGCGTCGCCGACCCGCTCGCCGATGTAGGTCGCCGAAAGAGTCACCTTGAGGTTGGACGGATGCACGAAGGTGATACCGGCGCGGCCCGAGAGTTCCGGAACGAAGGGCAGGGCGCTGCCGAAAGTCGCGCCGGGCGTCCGGTTCTCGCTATCGCTCCAGGCGGCGGTGCCGAACAGGCCGAACCCGTGGCCGAGGTGCAGGTTGGCGGTGGCGCTGATCCGGTCAATGCGGCCGTCCTCGAACCCGTCTCCCGCCCCGATCGGCGAGAGAGAGCCGGGAACCGGGATCGAGAGGCCGTAGAGTTCCTGATGCTGGTAGTCGACCGAGGTAAAGAACCGGTGGCTCCACTCGGCGTCCCAGCGCGCGGCGAAGGTGTCGACGTAGCCGCCGACGTCGAGCGGCGCGGCGTTCGGTTGCAGTCCGAGAACGGCGACGGGCGCCAGGGTGGTGGTCGTCAGCGCCTCGCTCTCGCGGCTGTAGGTGGCACGAAGCCATTGGCCATGCACAGGAGCCCAGGCGACGCCGAGACGCGGCTCCAGCCGCTCGACATCCAGCAGGCCCCCGAACCAGGTCCCGAACAGCGCCGCTTCCGCCTTCAGGTTGGGTCCGAACTCGTAGACCGCATCGACATAGGCGCGACCGAAACCGACGTCGTAGGCCTGGCTCAGGGTCATCTCTTCGTCGGGCGGGTTCTCGTAGAGCGTCTCCGTGCGGGAGACCCCGATCGTGCCTCCCTCGACGCCGTAGCGCAGGGTGAGGTCGCCGAGCCCCAGCGAATGGCTGAGCGCCCCGACATGCGTACGCTGGCGTGCGGATACGTCGTAGTCGCGCAGGCCGATCGGCACCGGTACTCCGCCGAAGTCGACGAAGCTGACAATCTGCTCGCTGCTCGTCTGCTTCACGTCCGAGGCGAAATAGGCGGCGTTCATCACGTTTCGGTAAGCGAAGGTGTGGCTCCATCCGACGCCGCCCTCGATGCCTTCTGAACCGATGGAGCGGTCGTAGAGAATCCCGTCGAATCCGTAGACCCTTGGATCGAGCAAGGTGAGGGCGTTCGAGAGCCTGTCTTCGGGCCGCGAGACGTTCAGGTAGGTGACGACGCGGTCGTCGAGCGTCGGGCGCACGGTCGCGTAGCCCAGACCCGAGACGATTTCCGTGCCGAGTTCGAAGCCGACATAGGGAATGTCACCGCCCGGCTCCGTCCGCTCGCGAAACTCGTCGGTCTCGCGCGCATCGAACTCGGCATAGATGCTCCACGGCACCGGCGTCGTGGAAAATCCCTGTATCTCGGCCTTGCCGATCCAGCCGGTGTCGTCACCGGTGTCGGTAAAGCCGGCACCGACGGCGCCTTCGAAGAAAGGCCGACGAAAGAGATTGGCCGAGCGCGATCGACCCGAAAGCATCTCTGGCGACATCAGCAGGCCCTGGAACAGGGAAGAGAAGCCGAAATCACTGGGCGAGGGCTCCACAGGATCGTCGCCGAATCTCAACTGATTGACGAACGGGTCGGACGTGCCGGAGACCGCCTGGTCGACCAGTGCGGCGCCCTCGAACGGATCGAACACCGCGTCGCCGTAGAAGCGGCCCCAGGCGTCGAGGCCCTGCAGGCGGAAAGCGTTGTTGAGCAGCGATCCTTCGTCCCGGTTGGCACTGAGCGTCGAATAGTCTCCGCCGCGCGCCCGGGCGCGCCGCAGGGCTTCCTGGGCGCTGGCGATGGCGCGATCCGAATCATAGTCGTCGATCGCGATCGCCGTCTCGACGATGGAGGTCACCGGGTCGTTGGGATCGAGACGGTCCGCGTTTTCCAGAGCCTGTTCGGCGGGCTCCCTGTCGCCAGCTTCGTAGTGGCCTCCGGCAAGCACCAGCAGCCCCTGCGCATAGGCGGGGTTGGCCGTCGTGCCGGCAAGCAGATCCTCGATGGCCGCGTCGATCTCGCCAGTCTGGAGATGGTAGCGGCCGCGGGCGACCAGGGCGATGTCGAAGGACGGATCGATCTCGATCGCCCGGTCGATCAGCCGCTTGGCATCCCGCGTCCGGTCGTGGTCGAGATAGAAGATCGCCAGGTTCGCGTAGCCGACCGGGTCATAGGGATCGAGTTCGATCGACCGGAGGAAGGCCTGCTCGGCCTCGCGATTCGCCCTCCGGGCCGACTGGACGAGACCGATCGTGTTCCAGATCGTGGACGATCCCGGCGAGATCTCGGCCGCGCGCTCGAGGTCGGCGAGGGCGGCATCGAGATTGCTTTCGATGTCAGCGCGGTAGTTCGCGCGCGCCTCCAGCGCCGTGGTGTCGTCCGGATCGATCGAAAGCGCGCGGTCGATCGCCTCCTTCGTCTGTTCGCGGTCGTCGAGAAGCATGGCCAGCTGGGCGCGGGCGGCCGGCAAGGTGGGGTTGTCCGGGAACCGCCGTTCGGCCTCGCGAAGGATGTCGGTGGCGGCCGCGATGTCCCGGAGAAAACCGGCCGCCCAGGCCTCTGCAAGCGCCGCGTAGGGTCCGCCGTCGCGGATTGCCGGCGGCCGCTCCACGCGGTCGGGATAGGCGAGCGCGCGCGCGAAGTAGCCGCCGTAGAGGGCAACGGCTCGGCGGTCGCCGGAAAGTTTCGGCGCCGCCCTTTCGAAGAGCCCGGCGGCTTCCGCGTAGCGTTGCTCGGCGCCGTGCCGCAGTGCGTCGAGGAGATCGAGCCGGGCCTTCTGCTGCGGCGTCAGCGCGAGCGCGCGGGCACGATCGGCAGCCGAGCGTGATACGGCGGGTTCGCCGAAGGAGCGCTCGGTCTCGGCGAGCGTGACCCAGTCTTCCGCCGAGCGGGCTGCTTCCGGGACCGCCGTCAGCCGCTCATGTTCCCGACGCATCTCGGGAGTGCGCAGCGGCGAAGCCGGCATCCAGACGAACGCACCCCGCAGCGTCAGGTGAAACAGCATCTGCTCCCGGTCGTCGGGATCGACGATGACGACCTTGGAAGGCGCCTGGCCGATCGACGCGACCGCGCCCTCGCCTTCGGCGACGCTGACCGATCCGAATTCGTTGGAGAGTTCGACGAGACCTTCCAGCACGACGAGCGACGTGCGGCCGTCGGCATCGACGCTCATCGTCCAGTCCGTGCCGCGAATGGCGGCCGAGGCCGCGGGGGTCTCGATCGTCAGGCCTTCGCCGCCGCGCTCCGCCCGCGCCCAAAGCGTGCCGCTCCGGAGGCCGAGAAGCGTGTCGCTGGCGTCGCCGACGTTCTTGACGACGAGCGTCGTGTTGCGGCCGATCCTCACCTGCGTCCGGTCGCTGAAGAGGATCGCGAGCTGGCCGAGGGCATTCGTCCGCAAAACGTCGCCGGCAAGGAGATCCTGGTGGAGTTCGACCGTGCGCCAGTCGGAGATCTCGATGAAGCGGGCTTCCTCGCCGACCTTGCGCGCGATGATGGAGCCGGCGGGAGTCGCCTTGCGTGCGAGCACTTCGGAAAGGGCAGGTTCGCTGCCGGCCATGACGCAGACCGCGGCCACACCCAGGAGATATCTACGCATGACGTGAATGCTTTCGGCCGACGTCCCCGTGCGGCAATTGTACGGGAATTCTGCGCCTGTCAAGCAGGCTCGGCCGAAGGACGTAAGGTCTACTTGGCTCGACTAGGAACGCACGCGCCGACCGCTTCGCTCGGCCAGCCAGATGCCGCCGAGCGCCAGCACGATGGCGACGACATGGTAGAGGTGAAGCGCCTCTCCCAGGATAAGGATGGAGAGCAGCGTCCCGAAGATCGGGACGAGGTTGATGAACAGGCTGGCGCGGTTCGCGCCGATGAGTTCGACGCCGCGCATGTAGAAGACCTGCGAAAGCAGCGACGGGAAGATCGCCGTGAACAGGACGCAGCCCCATCCGAGCATATCGGGCCAGATCGCGTTGCCGGTGGCATACTCGACGAGCGCGAAGGGAATGGAGGTAAGGCAGGCCGAAGCCGACAGGACGATCATGAAGCTCTGCCAGTGGACAGCGGGGCGGAACCGCAGCGCCACCGTGTATCCGGCGTAAACGATGATCGCCACGAGGACGAGTGCGTCCCCCGCGTTGAGGTCGAGCCGCAACAGGTTGCGCAAGTCGCCATGCGTGGCTGTGAGCACCACGCCGGCGAGCGTCAGGACGAAACCGATCATCTGCCCCGCGAAGACGCGCTGCCGGAAAATCAGGAAGTTCAGTCCGAAGATCACCATCGGAATGCCCGCATGCTCGATGCTGGCATTGACGGCGGAGGTGAAGAGCAGCGCGGAATAGATCGCGAGGTTGAAGGCCGCGAAGCCGAAGAAACCCATCATCGCCAGGTACAGCAGCCGCGGTCGGACCAGATGCCAGTCGGCCGCCAACCGGTGCCGCCCAAGGGCGTAGAGGCAGCAGAACGCGATCGCCCAGCGCAGCGTGGTCAGGAGCATGGGAGACACGTGGCCGACCGCCAGCTTCCCCGCGATCGTATTGCCGCCCCAGAAGAGGGTCGTCGCGAGGAGGAGCAGGTAGGCTTGGCGATGCATCTGGTTTCCGGGCTTGCGGCAAAGGCATCCGCCTAGTCGCTCGTCTCATCGAAGTAAATGAGCGGGGCCTGTATAAGGATTGGGCCTGTGGCGGCCGGCTTCGGTCCGCCAATGGAACCGGATCGGGATTTTCGACCCGCTCCGGTCTGGCTTTTTTTGGGCGAGGCGTCCTATACCACGGGCACGAAAACGCATGTCAGCGGCGCTGGCGAACCGACGAAACGAAAGGGTGTTCTCATGGCTTATGATGTCGTCGTCATCGGAGGCGGACCCGGCGGCTACGTCTGCGCGATCAAGGCCGCGCAGCTCGGCCTCAAGACGGCCGTTGTCGAGAAGCGCTCGACCTATGGCGGCACCTGCGTGAACGTCGGCTGTATCCCGTCCAAGGCGCTGCTTCATGCATCCGAGATGTATTCCGAGGCAAGCCACGGCTTCGAAGCGCTGGGCTTCACCACGGGCAAGCCGAGGCTCGATCTCGCGGGCATGATGGCGCACAAGAAGCAGACGGTGGACCAGAACACCAAGGGGCTGGAGTTCCTGTTCAAGAAGAACAAGATCGACGGGCTGCGCGGCATCGGCAAAATCCTCGGCAAGGGCAAGGTCGCCGTCACCGGCGAGGACGGCAAGGTCCAGGAGATCGAGACGAAGAACATCGTCATCGCCACCGGCTCGGACGTCGCGGGCATTCCCGGCGTCGAGGTCGAGTTCGACGAGAAGGTGATCGTGTCATCGACCGGCGCACTCGAACTTGGAAAGGTGCCGGGCCATCTCATCGTGGTCGGCGGCGGCGTCATCGGGCTGGAACTCGGCTCCGTCTGGGCACGCCTCGGCGCCAAGGTCACGGTGGTCGAATTCCTCGACACCATCCTCGCTGGAATGGACGGTGAGGTCGCCAAGCAGTTCCAGCGCATGCTGGCCAAGCAGGGCATGGACTTCAAGCTGGGGGCCAAGGTCACCGGCGTGGAGAAGGCCAAGAAGTGCGCGAGAATCACCTTCGAGCCGGTAAAAGGCGGCGATGCGCAGAGGCTGGAGGCCGACGTGGTGCTGGTCGCGACCGGCCGAAGACCCTTTACGGACGGCCTCGGCTGCGAGGAAGCGGGCGTCGAACTGGACGAGCGCGGACGCGTCAAGACCGATGGTCATTTCCGTACGTCGGTCGAGGGAATCTACGCCATCGGCGACGTCATCGTGGGTCCTATGCTGGCGCACAAGGGCGAGGACGAAGGCGTGGCTGTCGCCGAGATCCTCGCCGGCCAGGCCGGCCATGTGAATTACGACGTCATCCCGAGCGTGGTCTATACGAGCCCTGAGGTCGCCTCCGTGGGAAAGACAGAGGAAGAGTTGAAGAAGGCCGGCGTCGACTACGCGGCCGGCAAGTTCCCCTTCAGCGCCAACGGTCGGGCGCGCGCCATGCTGAAGTCTGACGGATTCGTGAAGGTTCTGGCCGACAAGAAGACGGACCGAGTGCTTGGCGTCCACATCGTCGGCTTCGGAGCCGGCGAGTTGATCCACGAAGCCGCGGTGCTGATGGAATTCGGCGGATCGTCGGAGGATCTGGCCCGGACCTGCCACGCCCATCCGACCATGTCCGAAACGGTCAAGGAAGCGGCGATGGCGACGTTCTTCAAGCCGATCCACATGTAGGAAACAAAGCCCCGGCGCTTTCGCACCGGGGCCCTGCCGCATCTCCCGGGTAAACCCGTAACAGAGTTGCGGGAGCTAGTTCGCGGGAGCGGTATCGACCGGCTCGGCGGGATCGTTCGGCTGGATCGGCGGGATGGCTTCGTCGCCCTCGGGCGCGATCGAGGCCGTCGGTGCCCGGTCGACCGTGCCTTCCACCTGCCCGGCTTCAGGGGCAACCGTCACCTGTTCATCCGCTCCGTTGCCGAGGAAGCTGAAGGCAATGACGGCGAGCAGGATTATGGCCACTGCGATGGTCGCCGCCGCGATGCCGCGCGGGCTGGACGTCGTCGGGGGATATGCACGCGGATCGGGAATGGCCGGATCGGGCACGTCGCGGTCGATGGCGCCAGGGCGCGCGGGATCTGAATAGTCCCGGCCCGCCGGATCGTTGGCCGGGTCCGGTTCGGGACGTATTCCGGGATAAGTCATGATGCTTGTCTCCTTCGCAACGTTTCGAACCATCAGAACGTGCACAGGAAGATCAAGGTTGCATCACGATGCAACTCGTATTCACACCCAGTGTGATCGAGCCATGACCCGGCGGAAGTCAGGGAATTCCGCCGCGGAAAGGTCCTACTCTTCCGCGGGGCTGTCGGTCACCGGCTTTTCCATGGTCTCCGTGGCGATGGAAGCCGTGCTGGCCTCGGTGTCCACGGCGACCGCGTCGCTCTGGATGCTGGCGACCGTCATCTGGCCTGAGTGGGCGGTCTTGTGGACGGAGCAGGCATAGGCGCCGGACACCGACAGTCCGAATGCGGCGGCAAGGACCAGGATCGTCTTCACGGGCACTCTCCACAAATCGTTGACGCCGGGAAAGTATCGCAGCCGGCCGCCGGCTCCAAATCACGCTTCGCGTGATCGGCCTCTTGGCCCGACCGTATCAGCCGGCCGGCGTGACGGTATAGCCCGCCTTCCGCAGGAGCGCGACCAGCCCTTCCTCGCCGGGCAGATGGAGGGCGCCGACGGCGATGAAGCTGTTCCCCTCTCCGAGAAACGGCGCGGCTTTCGATGCCATCGTCTTGTTCCGCTGCCTGATCATCACTTCCTCGAACTCGGCGTAGCCGCTTTCGTCTGCCGCCTCGGGCACTGCCGCCTGAAACAGCGGCCAGACCATGCCGACCTCTTCCCGCTCGTAGAGGACGATCATCGTCTCGAACAGATCGTCCAGTTCGCCACCGAGCTTCAACGTCGCAATCAGTCCTTCGATGTGGAAGTCGATCGGTAGCGATGCCATCGCCTCGAGCTGGTCGGTGGCAGACTCCAGCCCGGCGATCCGCTTGCCGTCCGCCTCGGCCTCCTTCGCGAGCTTGACGTCGAGCACCTGCGCACCGGCGGCCTTGCGCGCCATCTCGCAAGCCGGCAGCGAAAGTGCGGCGGCGAGCATCCAGGGCTTCATCTTCTGCACGCTTGCGGGAGGAATGCCGCGTCCGGCGAGCGCCGCCTCGAGTTGCGCCGCCTTGTCCGCGTCGAGATGGGAATTGAGCGTGGAGCCGTCCGTGAACATGGTCAGTTCCGGACGTTCCATCATGGTCGCCAGCATGCGGCCCTCGTCGAGGACGTCCGTGGTCTCGATCACCACTATGTCTGCGGAGAGGTATGCATCCCGCGCCTGCGGCGTGAGGTCCACCACGCGCGCATCGGTCAGGTGCATGGTTCCGAAAAGGTAGGATGCCTCGACACCAGGCTTTTCGACCTTCCAGAGCAGCCCGCGTCCATTTGGCACCGCCTGCGCTTCGGCTTCGATTCTGGCCAGAAGGGCGGGCTCCTCGGCCTGCATCCGCTCGAGCAGATCCGTGCCCTTGCAATCCGGCGCCGCCGCGCGAGCGTCCATGGCGAGCAGCACCGCCGCGACGAAGCCGACGAGGAAGAGCACGTTCGCCGCCGCGATCAGGGCAAGCGAGACGCGGCAGAGGCGGTCGGATATGGCAATCGCGCGGTTCATGGGACGAATCCTAGCGGGCAATAACGGCGAAACCGTTAAGCCGATCCGGAAAAACGCCGCCTTTCAGCCCGCTCAGGCACGCGGATGGGCCTTGTCGTAGATGTCGAGCAGGCGGCTGGTGTCGACGCCGGTATAGAGCTGCGTCGTCGAAAGACTGGCATGCCCCAGAAGCTCCTGGATCGTCCTGAGATCGCCGCCGCGTGCCAGGAGATGCGTGGCGAACGAGTGGCGCAAGGCGTGAGGAGTGGCGCTGTCGGGCAGATTGAGCGCCGAACGCAGCTTGCGCATCTCGCGCTGCACCACGGATGGGTCGAGCGGCCCGCCGCGCGCGCCACGGAAAAGTGGACCGTTTGGCGGAAGATGGTGCGGGCAGAGCCGGCGATACTCGGCGACCGCCTGCAATGCGACCGGAAGCATCGGCGTCAACCGGGTCTTGCCACCCTTGCCGGTGATCCTCAGGACGGTTTCTCCCTTGCCCGCGATCTGGCTCGCCGTGATCCCCAGAGCCTCCGAGATGCGCAGGCCCGAACCGTAGAGCAGGGTGAGGACCGCCGCATTGCGGGCGGCTATCCACGGTTCTTCGGCAAGCTGCTCGCCCGCCGACACGACCCGTCTCGCCTCGGGGGCCGTCAGCGGACGCGGCAGGGATTTGGGAAGTTTTGGCGATCGGAGCGACGCCGCCCCGGCCGCGTTGGCGAGGCCGCGCCGTTCGAGATGGCGCAGGAAGGAGCGGATCGCCGCCAGCCCGCGCCCGAGCGTGCGGGCGCCGACCCCTTCCTTGCGGCGATAGGCGAGAAAGGCGCGCAGGTCGGCCGGCCGCAGGTCCGCGATGTCGGACAGGCCGGGCGGTCCGCCGCAATGGCCGGTCAGGAACTGGAAGAACTGCCGCGTGTCGCGCTCGTAGGCCTCCAGCGTCAGCGAAGCCAGCCGCCGCTCGCGCCCGAGCGCCGAAAGCCAGCCGGCGCGGGCCTCCATCAGGTCTGCTTTGGCCGAAACGAGGAATTCCTGCATCGAAGACGG
This sequence comes from Aquibium pacificum, assembly GCF_040839445.1. NCBI lineage: Bacteria > Pseudomonadati > Pseudomonadota > Alphaproteobacteria > Hyphomicrobiales > Phyllobacteriaceae > Aquibium > Aquibium pacificum. The sequence continues at coordinate 757,748 of NZ_JBDPGJ010000002.1, forward strand.
GTCCCTGGGTGTGACGGTATGCTGGCGCGCAGGCGTTAGCGCTTCGTGAATGCCATCATTGCCATCGCCGCGCCTTGGTTCTAGGAGCGGCGCGAAGGATGAACCCGATGCCGAAGCTTAAGAACCCGGTCCTCATGGCCACCATCGGTGCCGCCCACGGCATCAAGGGAGAGGTGCGCGTGAAGACCTTCACCGGCGAGCCGCTGGCGCTCGGCGACTACGGACCGCTCTACGCCTCGGACGGACGAACTTTCGTCATCCGCGACCTGCGTCCGCAGAAGGAGGTGCTGGTCGTCCGCTTTGCAGGCGTTCCGGACCGCAATGCCGCCGAGGCGCTGAACGGGACGGAGCTCTTCGTCGATCGCTCGGTCCTTCCGGACGACCTGGAGGAGGACGAGTTCTATCATGCCGACCTGATCGGTCTCGCCGTGCTGGACGAGACCGGCGCAAAGCTCGGGACTATCAAGGCTTTGCACGACTTCGGCGGCGGCGACATCATCGAGATCGCGACCTCGGGCGGGCGAAGCGAACTCATCCCCTTCACCAAAGCCGCGGTTCCCCGGATCGACATCGCGGGCGCGACGGTGACGATCGACACCGCCGCTGCGGGGCTAGGGGATCAGGAGGACGAGGAAGAGCCATCCGAAGGCGGGCCAGATCGTCCGCGGGGGCCGCGCTCGGCCGGAGGCAACCGGTGAGCTTTCGAGCCGTCGTCCTGACGCTCTACCCGGAGATGTTCCCGGGTCATCTGGGCTTGTCGCTCGCCGGCCGGGCGCTGGAGCGTGGCGACTGGTCGCTCGAAACCGTGCAGATCCGCGACTTCGCCACCGACAGGCACCGCACCGTCGACGATACCCCGGCCGGCGGCGGCGCCGGCATGGTGATGCGCGCCGACATCCTGGCCAGGGCGATCGACCACGCCGTGCCGGAAGGCGATCCGCGCCCGAAGCTCCTCATGAGCCCGCGCGGCAAACCGCTGACGCAGGCGCGCGTGCGCGAGCTGGCGTCTGGGCTTGGCGCGGTCATCGTCTGCGGCCGCTTCGAGGGTGTCGATCAGCGGGTCATCGAAGCGCGAGAAATGGAGGAAGTCTCGATCGGAGACTACGTCCTCTCCGGCGGCGAGCCGGCGGCGCTGGTGCTGCTCGATGCCGTCGTGCGCCTGCTGCCCGGCGTCATGGGCAACGAAGCCTCGGGCACGGAGGAAAGCTTCGAGGGCGGTCTGCTCGAACATCCGCATTTCACGCGGCCGCAGGAGTGGGAGGGGCGGCCCATCCCGGAAGTGCTCACGTCGGGCAACCACGCCCGGATCGCGGCGTGGCGTCGGGAACAGGCCGAAATGCTGACACGGCAGCGGCGGCCGGACCTTCTTGAGAGCGGTCAGCCGGTCCAGAAGTAATATCCCGCCAGGAATAGCCCGATGGCGATGACGAAGACCCGCACGATCGCCTGCGGGACGCGCTTGGCAGCCCAAACACCGGAATAGCCGCCGAGCGCCACGCCGGGCATCATGAAGAGCACCTCCAGCCAGGCCACGACGCCGCCCGACACGAAGACGACGATCGCGACGGCCGCGATCACGATCGCCAGCATGTTCTTCAGCGCGTTGAGGCGGTGGTAGTCCCCGCTTTCGGTGAGACCGAGCGTAGCGAGCATCATGATGCCCATGCCGGCGCCGAAGAACCCGCCATAGATCGAGGTGACGAACTGCACCGAGCGCCCGGCGAGCGAGCCGACCTGCGCGGCCTCTCCGGGGTTGCGTGGCTTCGGCTTCAGCCAGGGGCCGGCAGCGAACAGCGTCGTCGCGCCGATGAGCAGCCAGGGCACCATCGCGCGGAAGGAGGGGTTGTCGAGCGCCAAAAGCAGGAGCGCGCCGAGAAGCGAACCGACGGCCGAGACGAGGCAGAGGAGAAGCGCGCCGCGCCACATGCGCCTGATGTCGCTCCAGTAGGCGAGCGTCGACGTCACGTAGCCGGGAAACTGGGCGATGGACGAGGTCGCATTGGCCGAGATCGGCGGGATGCCTGCGAGCGTCAGGGCGCCGAAGGTGATGAAGGTGCCGCCGCCGGCCACCGCGTTGATGGCGCCCGAAACGAAGCCGGAGAGGAAGAGCAGGCAGGCGAGGAGAAGGGTCAAGGGAGGATTCCGATACGATCGGGCGGCGGGGTCCGGGCGGTTTAGGAAGATTGTGCCGGCCGTGCAATGGTCCAGCGAACGCATTGCGCCGCCCGAGGCTGCTCGAGGCCGCTTGCCTGCAGCGCGGGTTCGGCTAATCTCGACGCTCTAAAATGCCGCGCGTGGTCCCGCGGCGACACTCGGGAGGAATGACGTATGAAGAAGCTCGCGCTCGCCGCGTTTGCGATCGTGCTGACGACCGCCGCCGCGGCGGCACAGGACGGCATCAAGCGCACGCCGCTGCAGAAGACCGATTTTCCCGACGGCTACACGACGATAACCGGCCTGGCCGAGATCCAGCCCGGCGTTTCGGCCGGACGGCATACGCATCCGGGCATTGAGACGGGCTACGTTCTGGAAGGCGAGACCGTAATGTCGATCGACGGCGAGCCGGACAGGACGATGAAGGCGGGCGATTCCTACACGATCCCCGCCGGCGTGCCGCATGACGCCAAGGCGGTGGGCGACAAGCCGGTCAAGGTGCTTGGAATCTACATCATCGAGCGCGGCAAGCCGCTCGCCACGCCGGTCCAATAGGTTTCGGCGCCGCGATTTTCGCCGCGGGTGGTGACAAACGCTGCCGGACGGTGTAATAGCGCGCCCGAACCGGAAGACCCCGTCGTTCCGGACCCGTCAACAAGCGCGGTGAATTCGCCCCTGCCTCTCGCCGATCCGGCGAAAGGCATAGCCCAGCGGTCATGAATCTCGGGCAAGTGCAGGGCGCTCTGGCTGCCGAGAAGCAAGAAGAGGTAAGAAGCGATGGACATCATCCGTCAGCTCGAGGCCGAGCAGGCCGCGAAGATCGAAGAGAAGCGCAAGCTCCCCGAATTCCAGCCCGGCGACACCATCCGCGTCCAGGTCCGTGTGACCGAAGGCACGCGCACCCGTCTGCAGGCCTACGAGGGCGTCTGCATCGGCCGCGCCGGCTCCGGGCTCCACGAGAACTTCACGGTCCGCAAGATCTCCTACGGCGAAGGCGTGGAACGCGTGTTCCCGGTCTACTCGCCGCTGGTCGAGGGCGTCGAGATCGTGCGCCGCGGCAAGGTGCGCCGTGCCAAGCTCTATTACCTGCGCGACCGTCGCGGCAAGTCCGCCCGCATCTCCGAGAACACGGGCGTGCGCGCCCGCCGGCTCAACGATGCCGAGCGCGACCTGATGAATGCCGAGAAGGCGCGCATCGAGGAAGAGAAGGTCGCCGCCGCCCAGGCGCTCGCCGCCGAGAAGGCCGCCGCCGAAGCTGCGGAGGCCAAGGCCGCCGAGGAGAAGGCTGCCGAAGCCAAAGGCGAATAAGCAAGACCACTCGGTCGATCCAGAAAGGCGGCTCCGGCCGCCTTTTTTGTCGGCCCGACGGTTCGAGGTGTCGCCGGCGATGGGCGACCGGCCGAAATCCTATTGGTCCAGGGCGAAAAAGAGGCTCCTGCGCCGCTCGCATTGCGTTACCGGCTCGGTGTGGGAGTGCACAATCTCCGCTTCCGCTTCGAACGAAAGACCTGGACCCCGATGATGGCCGAGACCGGCGCCGCCGACGCTGACCGCTACGCCGCCTTTCGGCACGGGCCGTTCCTGCGCTACTGGCTGGCGCGGTTCCTGACGACCTTCTCGACCCAGATCGTCTCCGTGTCGGTCGGCTGGCAGATCTACGACCTGACGCGCGATCCGCTCGACCTCGGCTATGTCGGGCTCATCCAGTTCGCGCCCGCGCTGCTGCTCGTGCTGGTCACCGGAACGGCCTCCGATCGGTTCGGCCGCAGGCTGGTGATGGCGGTCTCGACCGTTCTGGAAGCGGCATGCGCAGTGGCGCTGCTGATCCTGACGGTCCGAGGTCTCACATCTCCGGCCGGCGTCTTCGTCACCCTCGCGTTCTTCGGCATCGCGCGCGCTTTCTTCGGCCCTGCAGCCGCCTCGCTGGTCGCGAACCTCGTGCCGGCGGAGGACTTCGCCAACGCCGTGGCGTGGAATTCCTCCGCCTGGCAGACCGCGACCATCGTCGGCCCGGTGGCCGGCGGGCTGCTCTACGGCCTCTCGCCGGAGGCCGCCTACGCGATCGCCGCCGTGTTCATGGCCGCGGCAGCGCTGCTGATCCTCGCCATCCCGAAACCGGTGCAGCGCACGGAGGCCGAGAAGCCGACGCTCGAGACGCTGTTTGCCGGCTTTCGCTACATCTGGAGCGAGAAGATCGTGCTCGGCGCGATCTCGCTCGACCTTTTCGCGGTGCTCTTGTCCGGCGCGGTCGCGCTGCTCCCGGTGTATGCGCGCGACATCCTCGAACTCGGGCCCTGGGGGCTGGGACTGCTCCGCGCAGCGCCCGGCATCGGCGCCATCATTGTTGCGATCTGGCTGACCAGCCATCCGATCCGCGATCACGCGGGCATCGCCATGCTCTTCTTTGTCGCGCTGTTCGGCGTCTTTACCGTGGTCTTCGGCGTCTCCACGATGCCATGGCTGTCGATCCTCGCCCTGGCTCTCCTCGGCGCGACCGACATGGTGAGCGTCTACGTGCGCGAGACCCTGATCCAACTGTGGACGCCCGACCGGGTTCGCGGCCGTGTAAATGCGGTGAACATGGTGTTCGTGGGTGCCTCGAATGAGGTGGGCGAGTTCCGCGCCGGCGCGATGGCGGCCGTCATCGGAACGGTTCCGGCCGTGGTGGTCGGCGGCATCGGCGCGGTCGGCATCGCCGGGCTGTGGGCATGGCTCTTCCCGGCCCTGCGCAAGGCGCGGCATCTCGACGGGCGGACTTGAGGCTTAAAGCATGTCTCCCGAAAGTGGGAACCGGTTTCGGGACAAAGACATGCATAAAAATAGACAGCTAAAGCGCAGGGAGCGAATCGGAAAGATCGCGACGCTCTAGCGCCCGTCAGCCTCGTCGGGATGCCGGCGCGGGCTATGGAAGATCAGGTCGAGAAACTCGATCAGCCAGCGCTTCAGATGCATGTCCCAGATGAATCGGCCGCCGAGATGGTCCCGGCCCTGCTGGGCGCCCGGCAGGGTGAATCGCTGCGCGCCGCGCACGACCCAGCGCTGCATCATGGCGCGGGTTAGTTCGGCGTGGAACTGGATACCCCAGGCATTCGCACCGTAGCGAAAAGCCTGGTTCGGGTAGGCTTCCGCGCCGGCCAGCAGCGTGGCGCCCTGCGGCAGCGAAAAGCCTTCGCGATGAAACTGGTAGACCATCTCCGGCCATTGGAGCAGTTCCTCGCCGGCTTCCGTGGGTCGGATCGGATACCAGCCGATCTCGACTAGCCCGTCCTGGTGGCCCTCGACCTTGCCGCCGAGATGGTTCACCAGCATCTGCGCGCCAAGGCAGATGCCGAGGAACGGCTTGTCCTCCTTGAGCGGAACTGCGAGCCAGTCGGTCTCGCGCCGGACGAACTCGTCCTTGTCATTGGCGCTCATGGGGCCGCCGAACACGACGGCGCCGGCGTGGTGTTCGAGCGTGTCCGGCAGAGGATCGCCGAGCGGCGGCCGGCGGATGTCGAGATCAAATCCGCCTTCGATGAGCAGGTGCCCGACCCTGCCCGGACTGGACAGCTCCTGATGCAGGACGATGAGGATCTTCGGATTTCGCTTCGGCGGCATACCCGTTCGGTCAGAGTCCCGGTTCGCTGTTGTTCCTGGAGGGATCCGCCTTTTGCCGCATGAGAACGCGGTCGCGCCGGTCGACGCCGATAAGTTCCGCGACGCGCCAGACGATGTTGTCTTCCAGCTCGTTCATCTCGCCGTCGGCAAAGACGATTTCCCACATGATCCCAATGAACTCGATCCGCGCGCGTTCGTCCAGATGGCGCTTCAGGATGCTGGTGAAGGCATAGAGGTCGACCGCCTCGTGAGCCTCCTCCTCGGCCCGCAGAATGAAGCGGTCCAGTTCGGAGCCCGACAGACCGTAGGCCCGCGTCAGCGCCTCGCGAAGTTTTGCGCGTTCCTCGTCGAGACGCACTCCGTCCGCATCCATGACGTGCACCATCAGTGCGGCCGCAGCCAGGCGCGGATCGTCGCTGTCGTCCCGACGTTCGCCTCCCGAGCCTCCGCCGGGGATGTCGTTCAGGAAGGAAATCAGGCGTTCGAACATGCGCGGGCTCCAGGGTCGGCATTCATCGATGTCTTGCCAAACTCAGAAGAGCCGGAACCGTTTCGAACGAGGATCCTCGTCGGCGTCCCGTTCGACCCCGGGATCGTCCGGCCGCGGGAATTCGAGGCCGGTTTCAGGCTTTCTCACGGTCGCGTCATCGTTCGCCGCCGTGGGGCGCACATCGATCGGAACCGCCGCCGGCTGGGCGACTGGTGCCGGACCGTTGGCAGTGGATCGTGGCGCCGTCTCCGGTTTCGCGTCCTCGACGACCACCGGTTCTTCGACCACGGCCTCGGTGGCTGCGGTCTCTTGCATCTCCCCGGACGGGCCAGGGGAAGGAGTGGGTTCAGCCGGCGGCGCGGAAGGTATGAGGACGGTCCTTGAGGGCATTTCGAGGTGGGCTTCCTGGTCGATCAGAGCGCGCGGCCGCTCCACCGGGGTGCGCCACTCGAACGCATCGAGACGGCCGGTCACCGGGGAAAGCGGGGCCCATCGTTCCGAAACCACGCCGTCGGCCACCCAGGCCGGGTCGCGCGGCGCCCGCAAGGCCCGTGTCAGCCACTGCCTGATGCGACCCTCGTCGCCGGTATCCGCTTCCTCGATGTCGGCCATCAGGAGATAGCCGCCTTCTCGGGGCTGGATGCGCAGTGCCTCCTCGGCCGCCTTGCGGGCCAGCGTCAATTCTCCCGCCTCCATCGCGGCGCGTGCCACGGTGAGTGCCGACTCGGCATTGTTCTCGCGCTGCGACTTCAGCTTCTTTGCGCGATGCAGCCGGTCCTGGACCGAATCGCCATGACGAGCGTGGACATAGGCATCGGCGATCTCGGGATGCGCATGCTTGCGCCAGGCCGTTTCGAGGATCTTTGAGCCCTTGCGCAGGTCGCCCTGGCGGAATAGCGCCTTTGCGGCCATCACGGCCGCCGGAACGAACTCGGGCGCGAGGCGGTTGGCTTCCACGGCTGCGTTTCTGGCGGCAAGCGCATCGCGTTCCAGAAGCGACGTCGCCTTCGCCGTCAGGAGCACGGCGCGCATCCGGTTTGCCTTCGCCGGGTCGATGAGTTTGGTCGACTTCTGCGCATCGAGCAGCGAAAGGGCGCTGTCCCAGTCGCCTTCGGCCGTGCGGGCCTCGAGCGTGGCATTGGAGGCCCAGCCGAGCTGCGGCGCGGCTTCCGCCGCCCGCTCGGCATAATGGCGCGCGACGTCCCGATCGCCCAACCGCTGCGCTTCCAGGTAGAGCCCGCGCAGCCCGAGCAGGCGCGTCTCGGGATCCTCCAGCATCGCCTCGAACTTCTTGCGCGCGGCGTCATGGTCACCCTCCAGCAGCGACGCCTGCGCGTCGAGCAGGTGGATGAGCGGCTCCTGGTCGGAGCTGATGAGCTTGGCGGCTTGCCGGTTCATCTGACGGGCGAGCACGCCGTCTCCGGCGCCGGCGGCGATCATGCCGGTCGACAGTGCCTGGTAGCCGCGATCGCGGCGGCGGACGCGAAAATAGCGGGCAACGGTGTAGGGACTGTTCCAGATCGCCTTGAGCAGCCACCAGACGATCATCACGGCGGCGACGATTGCGGTCACGATCACCGCCGCGACCATCAGGGTCACTTCATATTGATAGCCGCCGAAGGTGATGACCAGGTCGCCGGGCCGCTCGGCGAGCCAGGCAAAGCCGAGGCCGAGCAGGAAGACCACGGCGACGAAAAGGAGCACTCTCAACATTCCGGAACTCCTTTTCTCACGCCCGCAAGGCGCCGGCCAGCGCCTTGGCGACCAGATCGTCGGCGGACTGGCGCGCACGGACGCCGGCAACGAAATCCGCCCCGGCGGCTTTCGACGCCTCGGGAAGGGTCTCGTACTCCGCGATGGCGCGTGCGTAGTTGCCCCCATCGATCGCGGCTTCCATCCGCGCAACGGTTGGGCCGACGCCTTCGCCCTCGACCTCGCCGATCGGCCGCACCGACACCAGCGAACTCATGCTGTCGAGCAGCCGTCCGAAGTATCCGGCATCCTCGGCGACCGGATCGGCGGCCGCGATCATCCGTGCCGCCACTTCGTCGAACTGCGCGGCGATCGCAGTGCGGGTCGGTACGCCGGTGGCTGCGAGGTCACGCAGTGCGGCGACTTCCGGCGCATCGGGTGCGACCGCCGCGAAGGTCTCGAGTTCCGTCATGAAGGGGTCGCCGCGGTCTATCGCCGATTTGAGGCCGGCGGCGGCAATGGCGAGCGCAGCGCCCGTATCGGACGACTGTTCCTCAACCTGGCCGGACAGCTCCTGCAGCCGCGTTTCCAGAGAAGCCAGCCGTTCCTGGATCCCCGTAACGGCCCCCTGGGCCGCCGTGGCGCTGTCCGACGCGCCGGAGACTTGGCCCTCCAGCGCGGAGACCCGGTCGCGGATCGTCGCGACGTCCTCGGGAGAAGCGCCGGGCTCCGTGCCCTGCAAAGACGACACCGTGCTTTCCAGTTCCGAAAGGCGCGCCTGCAAGGCTTCGGTATTCTCGCCGCCGCCGCCGGCTGGCGGAGCGGCCTGGAGATCGGCGATCTGCGACCTGATCTGCTCCAGGCCGGACGCGAGTTCATCCACCCGCGCCGTATCGGCCGCGGCCCCGTCCGTTCCTGCCGCCGCAATCTCCTCGCGTAGAGTCTCGATCTGCGTGCGCAGTTCGGCCATTTCAGACCCGTCGGTGCCTCCCGATTGGAACACGGGAAGGACGCCGGCATATTGCAGCGCGCCGGCACCGGCCAGCGCCACGGCCGCTCCAATGATGCCGGCGGCGATCGCCGACACTCCGCCGCGGCGCGAGGGAGCGCGGCTGGCGGGAGCCGGCGCAGGGCCGGGCTCATCCTTACGGTCGGTCTTGCGAGGTTCGGCCGCCGCGCCGCGTCCGAAGGTCGGCGGCTCCTTCGGGTCGCCGGTCGGTTTCGGCGATACCGGCGTGCTTGCGCCGGGTGCCGCCGGCCTGCTCGGGGCCGGCTTTCCGCTCGGCGGGACCGACGTAGTGGCCCCTGCCGTGACGGTCGCGGGCTTGCGATCGTCCTTCGAACTTCCCGGCGTGGAACTCGATCCGGCGGCCTCGGGCTTGGGAGAAGGATTCTTTTCGTCCGCCGGGCCAGCCGCAGTCGGGGACGGTCCGGTTGATTCGGGCTTGCCGGCCAGGACCTTCTCGTCCTTGTCCGCTGGCTTTGCAGCGACGTCTTCCGGTTTCCCGGCCTTCGAGGATGACGTTGTGGCAGACATGGATGGGCTCGCGGCTTTCGTGTTCTCCTGCCCGGCAACGGTCGCCGACGTCTTCGGTGCCGCGTCCGCCGGCGGCTCCTTCTGAGAAGCCTCGCGCTTCACATCGGCAGGATCGAGGTCGATCGTGACGGGGTCGCGGCGCGGCCTGGAATGGCGGATCTTCGGCGGTTTTACCATCGCTGGCTCCGGGGCATTGGTTACCTCGTTGGTCGTGTCACTTTCGCACGTGCGATATGGGCATTGATAGCCCTTTTGCGTCAGGGTCGGGAAAGCAGCGCGAACAGGGCTTCTTCGTCGGGTTCGTCGCTCCAGTAAGTCCGGCCCTCGACAAGGGTTCCGAGACCGCGCGCCACCGCCTCCGAAAGGCAGAGAAAGCGCGCGTTTCTAAGGCTCGACGCGAAGTCGGGGTGGGACATCATGTCCCGCAGGACTTCCGCTGTCCGGGCCGAATAGACCAGGACGATGTCCGGCGGTCCGGCCGACATGGATTCCGTCACCGTCGCCTCCGGCGGTGAAAAAGTCGTGTCGTAGATTTCGACGGGGAGGCAGAGCATCCCCCCGGCTTCGACGCCCGCCTCAAACTCGGGCCGTCGGACGCAACCGCAGAGATAGAGAATGCGAGACTTCGCGGGGAGGGTCGCAACCAGCATCGCTGCGAGCGCGGAGGCATCTGCGTCCGAACTCCGCACGTCTGCAAAACCCGCCTGACCCGCCGCCTGCGCGGTCCGGGCGCCGACCGTGAAACAGGCCTTCTGCCGAAAGGTCGCCGCGCACTCCGGCTTCAGGTGGCGGAAGGCGCTGGCGCTGGTCGCCGCGACGGCGTCGATGGCGGAAGGGTCCGGAAGGACTGGATCGAGCGCACGGATTTCGCTGAGCGGCAGGACGATCGCCTCGTGGCCGAGCGCCCTCAGCCGCTTCGCCGTCACCGAAGCCCCCGGTTCCGGCCGTGTGACCAGCACCCGTGCCATGCGTTCAGGACCAGTCTTCGAAGAATTTTGCTCCGGCCGTGGCGCGGACGCGGGCACCGGCATCCCGCCCGATTGCCTCCGCATCGGCGGTTGCCCCTTCGCCGGTGACCTCGTGCGCTTCGCTACCATCCGGCCGCAGGATCATGCCGGTAAAGCGCAGCCCGTCGCCGTCGACCACGGCGTGGCCGGCGATCGGGGTACGGCAGGATCCGTCGAGCGCGGCGAGGAAGGCCCGCTCGCAGGCGAGCGCGATGCCGGTGTCGCGATGGGCGATCGGCGCGAGCATGGCCTCCACCCGGTCGTCGTCCTCGCGGCACTCGATGCAGATGGCGCCCTGGCCGGGCGCCGGCAGGAAGTCGGTCTCCGGCAGGATGCTCGTCGCGACATGTTCCAGCCCGAGCCGTTTCAACCCGGCCTGCGCGAGCAGCGTCGCGTCTACGACGCCTTCGGCGAGCTTCCTGAGCCGCGTCTGCACATTGCCGCGATACATCACGACCTTCAGGTCCGGACGCTGCCGCCTGATCTGGGCCTGACGGCGCAGCGAGGAGGAGCCCACCGTCGCCCCGTGCGGCAGGTCCGCGAACGAGGTGGCCTCACGGCCGATGAAGGCGTCGCGCACGTCCTCGCGCTCGAGGAATGCGGCAAGCCGCAGCCCGCGCGGCAGGATGGTCGGCATGTCCTTGGAAGAATGCACCGCGATGTCGATCCGGCCGTCGAGCATCGTTTCCTCGATCTCCTTGGTGAAGAGCCCCTTGCCACCGGCCTCCGAAAGCGGCCGGTCCTGGATGCGGTCGCCGCTGGTCGAGATCACCTCGATCTCGAACGCGTCCTCCGGCAGGCCGAGCGCGGCCATCAGGCGGGCGCGCGTCTCGTGCGCCTGGGCGAGCGCCAGGGCGCTGCCGCGCGTGCCGATCCTCAGGGGGCGAGTTTGCATCCTTCACCGTCCGTGTTAACCCGCGCCGGTCGCGGTCAAACGTCCGCGCCTTCCTATCGGCGAAAGGATTTTCGGGCAATCATGCTGCCTGCAAATGGCGAGATAAGGGTGCTCGGCATCGAGACGAGCTGCGACGAGACCGCGGCGTCCGTCGTCGCCTGGCGCGAGCGGGAGTTGCCGCGTATCCTGTCCAACGTGGTGCTCAGCCAACTCGAGGAGCATGCGGCGTTCGGCGGCGTGGTGCCCGAGATCGCCGCGCGCGCCCATGTCGAGGCGCTGGACGGCATCATCGAGGCGGCACTCGACGAGGCCGGCGTCAGATTATCCGACGTCGATGCGATCGCCGCCACCGCCGGTCCGGGACTCATCGGCGGGCTGCTGGTGGGCATGATGACGGCCAAGGCGATCGCCGCAGCGTCGGGGAAGCCGCTGATTCCGATCAACCATCTCGAAGGCCATGCGCTTTCCGCGCGCCTGCTCGACGACGTCGAATTCCCCTACCTGATGCTGCTCGTGTCGGGCGGACACACGCAGATTCTCCTGGTGCGCGGCCCGGGCGCCTACGAACGCTGGGCCTCCACCATCGACGACGCCATCGGCGAGGCCTTCGACAAGACGGCCAAGCTGCTCGGGCTGCCCTATCCCGGCGGGCCGAACGTCGAGCGGGTGGCCCGGACGGGCGATGCCTTCCGCTTCGACTTCCCGCATCCCCTGAAAGGCGAGGCGCGGCCGGACTTTTCCTTTTCCGGCCTGAAGACCGCAGTCAGGCAGGCCGCGACCGCGATTGCCCCACTTCGCGACCAGGACGTCGCCGACATCGCCGCGTCCTTCCAGCGCGCCGTGGTGGAGACGCTGGCCGACCGTGTCGCCCGCAGCCTCGACCGTTTCCACGGCGAGTTCCCGCAGGCGAAGTGCCCGACGCTGATCGTTGCCGGCGGCGTCGCCGCCAACGGCCCGATCCGCGCCGCGTTGCTTCTACTCTGCGAGCGCTCGGGCTTCGCCTTCGTTGCCCCGCCTCCGGCGCTCTGCACCGACAACGCCGCCATGATCGCTTGGGCCGGCATCGAGCGGATGCGGGCCGGTCTCGGGGAGGAGACCGACCCGATGACCATGGCGCCGCGCTCGCGCTGGCCGCTGGACGCCAACGCTGTGCCGCTGGTCGGCGCCGGCAAGCGGGGCGCCAAGGCATGAGCGGCGGAGCGCATATCGCGGTGCTCGGCGGCGGGTCATGGGGCACCGCGCTCGCACAGACGCTCAGCCTCGCTGGCAACACGGTGCGGCTCTGGGCGCGAGACGCGGCCACCGTCGACGCCATCAACCGGGACCATGCCAACCCACGCTATTTGCCGGGCATTGGCCTGCATGAGGCGCTGAGGGCTTCGAGGGATGCCGGGTCGATCCTGCAGGGCGCCGAGTGCGTGCTGGCAGTCGTCCCGGCGCAGACCATGCGCGGGGCGCTCCAGACCGTCGCGCCGATCCTGCCACGCACCGTCCCCGTGGTGCTGTGCGCCAAGGGTATCGAGGCGAGCAGCGGCCGGCTCCTGTCGGAGGTGGCGCGCGAGGTGCTGCCGGAAAACCTGGTCGCGGCGCTTTCGGGACCGAGCTTCGCGCACGACGTCGCCGCGGGCCTGCCCACCGCCGTCACGGTCGCTACCGAGAACCCCGACCTCGCCTCCCGACTCGCTGCGCTCCTCTCCACGCCGACGCTTCGCTGCTATTCGAGCGACGATCTGGTCGGCGTCGAGGTCGGCGGCGCCCTGAAGAACGTGCTCGCCATTGCGGCCGGCGCGGTCGCAGGTGCGGGACTCGGTGCCAGCGCTCAGGCCGCTCTCGTGACGCGCGGATTCGTGGAACTGCGCCGTACCGCCGAATCCTTTGGCGCGCGGCCGGAGACGCTGATGGGGCTCTCGGGGCTCGGCGATCTCATCCTGACCTGCGGCTCGGGACAGTCGCGCAACTTTTCATACGGACACGCGCTAGGGCGCGGCGAGCCGGTCGGGAGCCTGCCGCTGGCGGAGGGCGTGGCCACCGCCGGCATCGCCTGGAAGATCGCCGGGGAACGCGGGCTCGATGCGCCGATCACCGAAAGCGTGGTGATGCTGCTTGACCGGAAGATCACGGTGCGCGAAGCGGTAGCAAACCTTCTGGCGCGGCCCCTGAAGCGTGAGACCTGAGAGACCTGAGGAGAGGAAAGACATGCTGTTCGCACTGATCTGCAACGACAAGCCCGGACACCTGCAACTGCGCATGGACACGCGGCCCGACCACGTCGCCTACCTCAACGGCCTCAACGACAAGGGCGCGCTGAAAATCGCCGGCCCCTTCCTCGACGCCGACGGCAAGCCGAACGGCAGCATGCTCGTGGTCGAGGCGGAAAGCGAGGAGGCCGCCAGGGCGATCGCGGCGGGCGATCCGTACGCCATGGCCGGCCTGTTCGCCTCGACCGATATCCGGCCCTGGAACTGGACCTTCAACAAGCCCGAGGCTGCGTGATGGCCTACTGGCTCTTCAAGTCCGAACCGGACGCGTGGTCCTGGGACCAGCAGAAGACGAAGGGCGAGGCAGGCCAGCAATGGGACGGGGTGCGCAATTACCAGGCGCGCAACAACATGCGCGCCATGGCGGTCGGCGACCGCGGCTTCTTCTACCATTCCAACGAGGGCAAGGCGGTCGTCGGCATCGTCGAGGTCTGCGCCGCCGTCCACCGCGACACCACGACCGATGACGAGCGCTGGGAGTGCGTCGATGTGAAAGCGGTCGAGGACATGCCGAAGCCGGTTTCGCTCGACGACATCAAGGCCAACCCGAAACTGTCGGAGATGGTGCTGGTCAAGAATTCGCGCCTGTCCGTGCAGCCGGTGACCGAGGCCGAGTGGACCGAGGTCTGCCGCATGGGCGGCCTCCGCTGAGCCGTTTGCAGCGCAAATGCGCCTGATCACGCCGGAGCGCGCGGAAGACTTCATCCGCGCCAACACCGCGCTGTCCGCGCCGCCGCACGTCCCCGAGATTGCCCTGCACCTCGCCGACGAGGCGCATGATCTGTGGCAGCGCACGGAGGAGGAGCTCGAAGAGATCGGGCTGCCGCCGCCCTTCTGGGCGTTCGCCTGGGCCGGCGGGCAGGGGCTCGCCCGCTACGTTCTCGACAATCCCGGTATCATGGCCGGCAAGTCGGTGCTCGACTTCGCCACCGGATCGGGGCTGGTCGCCATCGCGGCGCTGAAGGCGGGTGCGGCGCGGGTGCTCGCGGCCGACATCGATCCGTTCTGCCGCGCGGCGGTGGCGCTCAACGCACGGGCCAATGGCGTCTCGATCTCCTTCACCACCGACGATTTGACCGGTACCGACGGAGATTGGGACGTGATTCTCGCCGGGGACGTATTCTACGACAGGGTCATGACCGAGAGCCTGTGCCCATGGTTCGCGTCACTTGCCGCCGCAAGCACCGCGGTGCTCGTGGGCGACCCCGGTCGCTCCTACCTGCCGCGCGACCGGTTGAGCGAACTCGCGCGCTACGAAGTGCCGGTCACGCGCGCGCTGGAGGACGCGGAGGTGAAGCGCACGACGGTGTGGCGGTTCGATTGACCTCCCACGGGTTTCGGCGTTTCATCGGCCAGCGCCGCGCGGTGCGGCCGGAGGGAAGTATATGCAGTTCGGCGGGGTGAGTTACGTCGCGATCCTGGTCGCCGCGATAGTGGGGTTCGTCTTCGGCGCGGCCTATTACGGCGTCCTGTCGAAGCAGTGGATGAAGGCGGCGCGCATCACGCCGAAGGGCGGCGGGCCCGCCATGCCGGGCGCCAGCCTGCTGATCACGAGTTTCGTCTGCGAACTCGTGATGGCCTGGACGCTGGCCGGCATCGTCGGCCACCTGGGCGCGGGACAGGTGACGCTCTGGAACGGCGTCGTGACCGGCTTCCTCGTCTGGCTCGGCTTCATGGCGACCACGCTCGCCGTCAACCAGCGCTACGAGGGGTTCGGCTGGGATCTGACACTGATTGATGCCGGACACTGGCTCGGCGTCGCGCTCTTGATGGGAGCCATAATCGGCTGGTGGGGGTGAGGAGCCGGATCGTTTTTCCTGCCGCTCAGCGCCTCACCCTGATCTTCGTACCCGGCCGCAGCAACGGGAGGAGCCGCAGCATGGTCCGCCGCGAGACCGCGATGCAGCCCTCCGTCGGCCGATAGCCGGGGCGGGCCAGGTGCAGGAAGATCGCGCTTCCGCGGCCTCGGATCGCCGGGCGCATGTTCCAGTCGAGCACGAGGACGACATCGTAGAGGCGGTCGCCCCGCTGCATGGTCTCGTGGCTGGCCGGATAGGGAAGCCGCACCGGCCTGTTGTAGTTGCGGTCGCCCGGCGCGTCGCACCAGCCGAGCGTTCCGAAGGCCGGCCGCAACGGGAGCCGCGTCGGCGGAAGCGCGCCGCGTCCTGGCCGGAAATACCCCCACAGAACCCTCAGCGACCCCAGTGGCGTGGCCCCGTCTCCTTCGCGCTTGCGCGACGAAATCCCGCCTTTTCCGAGCGCGCAGGGTAATACGATGCCGCCGACGTTCAGGAGTCCCTTGGAGCGGTCTCCCGGCCTGGCTCGAACCTCGATGATCGTCCGCATCGAGGCACCTTGCGTTAATGCCCCATTGCGTTCACTTTTTTTCGGGTAAGACTGCGGTTGCGAACAAATCACGGTGATCGGCTTTCGCGGAATCGGTGCGCTCTCTAGAAGAAGGCTCTTGCGCCGGCCTGTCGATATGAAAACTGGATCGGGAAATGACCTCACGCACAATTCTGATAGTCGATGACGACGACGACCTGCGCTCGACCCTCGTCGAACAGCTTTCGCTCTACGAGGAATTCCGGGTCCTCCAGGAATCAACCGCCTCCAAGGGCGTCCACACGGCGCGCGGCGGGCTGATCGACCTCCTCATCATGGATGTCGGTCTGCCGGACATGGACGGGCGCGAGGCGGTGAAGCTCCTGCGCAAGGGCGGCTTCAAGTCGCCGATCATCATGCTGACCGGCCAGGACACGGATTCCGACACGATTCTCGGACTGGAGGCCGGCGCCAACGACTACGTGACGAAGCCGTTCCGTTTCGCCGTGCTGCTGGCGCGCATTCGGGCACAGCTGCGCCAGCACGAACAGAGCGAGGACGCCACCTTCGCGGTCGGTCCCTACACCTTCAAGCCGAGCCAGAAACTGCTGCTCGACCAGCGCGGCGGCAAGATCAGGCTGACTGAGAAGGAAGCCTCCATCATCAAGTATCTCTACCGCGCCGGCCAGAAGGTCATCACGCGCGATGTGCTTCTGGAGGAAGTCTGGGGATACAATTCCGGCGTGACCACGCACACGCTGGAAACCCACGTCTATCGGCTGCGCCAGAAGATCGAGCGCGATCCTTCCAATGCCGAAATACTTGTGACAGAAAGCGGTGGATACAAGCTCGTTCCCTGAGTCGGCCAACGAATAGCAAGCTCACGGCGGGGCGGGGGGAAGCCGGGACTGCTTCATGGCGCTTGAGGACGATATCGGCATCCTTGCCGGCGTGGGGATTTTTGAGGAATTCACACCCGACCAGTTGCGCCTCCTCGCCTTCGGTACCGAACGTCTGAAACTTTCCTCCGGGAAGGAACTCTATCGCGAAGGCGCGCGCGCCGATTGCGCCTATGTCGTCGTTTCGGGTTCGATCACGCTCTTTCGCGACACCGGGGAAGGACGGGTGACGCTGTCGACGCATGGTCCGGGAGCCATCCTGGGCGAATTGGCGCTGATCGCCGACACGCGGCGTCTCACCGGCGCCGCCGCCGCCAGCGATAGCGAGGTCATGCGCCTCAACCGCGCGCTGTTCCGGCGCATCCTCGAGGAATATCCGGAAGTGGCGGCCAAGCTTCACAAGAGGTTGTCGCAAGGCTTCGCGGCGATGGCCTCGCGGATCGAGCGGCTGGCGCCCAAGTTCCTCTAGCCGCGGCCGCCGCGCTGCGATCCGCGGCCAACGGAACCGGGAGCGCGTCGGAGAACACAGATCCCGTCGGCTGGCGGCTGCTTGTGAAATCGTTATGGTCGCTGCCGGAGGGCAATCGGATGGCTGGCTATTTCGGCACCGAAACGCAGCAGCGACTTCAAGCACGGGCGGAAGCGGCGGCTGCCTTCATCGAGGCCACACCCGGGGCATGCCAGACCGGTCGCACGATGGGCTGCGATGATCCGGCAAAGCTCGGATGGGAACGGATCGACGAGTACCTCGATCGCGACGGCATCTGCGGCTTTCGACTCATTTCCGTCGACGAGGTGGCCGGACTCAATGACCGCCTGGCCGAACGGGGCTATCGCTTGGATACTTGGGACGTCTTCCTGGCGGACCGGTCCACCGCGCTCTTGGCGTCGAAACGGATACTGTCACGCAGCCTGCCGGCCGGCCTGTTCGAGCTCGAGAGCCCAATCGATCCGACAGGCGAACGCACGCAACGCATTCAGTCGATCATGAGCGCCGCCGGCGTGGCACCGTTCTCGGGTTCCATGCTGGTCGGAGCCATCGGTCCCGCTACGACCGCAGCCATCGGAGACGCCGACGGGAATGTCGTGGCCGTCGCCCACGGCTACCTGCCGCACAATTCCGACAGCGACTTCCACCGGTATGCTTGGGGAGGCCTGGTCGCGGTCGCGGATACCCTGCGTGGCAAGGGGTTCGGCAACTACGTCAACGCGCTGATGATCTCGCGCGTGTTCGAGCGTCTCACGGCGACCCACATCTACGAGCTGGTCTCGGCGACCAACGCTGCATCGCGGCGGATGGTCGAGGCGTGCGGTCTTCGCCTGGAAAGCGGCTTGGTCTGCGGTATCGCGACACCGATGCAAGGGTCGCGCTTCACGCGCTGAGGCGGATCAGTCGAGCGCGAACCGGGCGATGACCGGGACGTGATCGGAAGGCCGTTCCCAGCCGCGTGCCTCCTTCAGCACCTCTATGCCGCGCAGGCTTTCGACGAGGTTTTCCGACGACCAGACATGATCGAGCCGGCGCCCGCGGTCCGTCGCTTCCCAGTCGCGGGCGCGGTAGCTCCACCAGGTGTAGATCTTCTCCGGCGGCGGCGTGTGGATGCGCATGAGGTCCTGCCAGCCGCCGCCCACGCGCATCGATTCCAGTCCCTCGGTCTCGACCGGCGTGTGACTGACGACCTTGAGAAGCTGCTTGTGAGACCAGACGTCTTCCACCAGCGGGGCGATGTTGAGATCGCCCACCAGGATCGACGCGTCCGCGCCCTCGCGGGCGGCGGCGACATCGCGCATCTCCTCGATGAAGTCGAGCTTGTGCCGAAACTTCGGATTGATTTCCGGATCGGGTTCGTCGCCGCCGGCCGGAACGTAGAAATTGTGCAGGAGAACCGACCTGTCGCCGGCCTGGAAGCGCGTCGCGATGTGGCGGCAGTCGCCCTTGCGGCAGAACTCACGCTTTTCGGTCACCTCGACCGGGCGCCGGGAAATCGTGGCCACGCCGTGATAGCCCTTCTGCCCGCTGATCGCCACGAAGGGATAGCCGAGCGCATGGAAGGCCTCGACCGGAAAGAGGTCGTCCGGGCACTTGGTCTCCTGAAGGCACAGGAGGTCCGGTTGGTGCTCGCGCAGGAACTTTTCCACGATGGGCAGGCGCAGGCGAACCGAGTTGATGTTCCAGGTGGCGATGCAAAGGGGCATGCGGCGGCGGGTTCGTTGAATGTCGCGGCAGCAATGTCAGCCGCCGGCCGGAAAGACAAGCGGCGCGGAGGGTTTCCGCGCCGTCATGCGGCCGAGTTCGCCGTCGAACGTTCGGAGTCAGGCCGAGCTCAGCGCCTGCCCGTCGCCTGTCCGGTGTTCTCGGAGATGTAGTCGTAGTCGATCTTGAAGACGCCCGGGTCGAGGTTCACGCCCTGCTGGACGTTGAAGATCATCACGGTCGTGTCCTTGCCCTGCGCGTCGGTGATGGTCCACTGCCGCAGGTCGTAGGACTTGGGATCGAACATCATCGTGATCGTCGAATCGCCGAAGACCGACTTGTCCTGCAACTGGATCGTGGTGAGGTCCTCGTCCTGCTTGACGCTGCGCACCTTGTTTCCCGAGAGGTCGATGCGGTTGTCGAGGAGAAGTTTGAGCGGCGTCTTCGACAGCGGATAGAGATCCCATGTATTCAGCTTGGCATTGTTGATGACCACGGAATCGCCGTCGGAAATCACCTTGAAGCCGGATGGCGCCTCGTAGTTGAAGCGGATCTTGCCGGGCCGCTCGATGAAGAACTTTCCGCCCGTCTGCTCGCCGCGCGGTCCGAACTGGACGAACTCGCCCGACATGGTGCGGACGCTGGAGAAGTGGTCGGCGATCTTCTGCGCGTCCGCGATGGTCGCCGCCTGGGCCGCGCTTTCGGTCATCGGCATGGCCAGCAGCGCCGATCCTGCGACGGCGATGCCGAGGACGAGGGCCGACACTGCGCGGCGGAAGCGGTTCGGACGCGCGGGGGACGATGCGGTCATGGTTCCGATTCTCCTGTTCATGCCGCTGCGCCTAGGGAGCGACTGCGGCGTTAGTTGGGCTGAGGCATGGCTCAGTAGGTCTCTTCCTCGGTAGGAACGAGAATCTCGCGCTTGCCCGCATGGTTGGCGGGACCGACAATCCCCTCCTTCTCCATGCGCTCGATGATCGAGGCAGCGCGATTGTAGCCGATGCCCAGGCGTCTCTGGATATAACTGGTGGAGGCCTTGCCATCCCGCAAGACCACCGAGACCGCCTGGTCGTAGGGATCGTCGGAATCGTCCATACTGCCGGCATCGCCGCCACTGCTGGCCGCGCCGGACGAGCCGCCCTCGTCGTCGTCGTCCTCGGTGATCGAATCCAGGTATTCCGGCACGCCTTGCAGCTTCAGGTGGGCGACGACCTTCTCTACCTCGTCGTCGGAGACGAAGGGCCCGTGCACGCGCTGGATGCGCCCGCCGCCGGCCATATAGAGCATGTCGCCCATGCCGAGCAGTTGCTCGGCACCCATTTCGCCCAGGATGGTGCGGCTGTCGATCTTTGATGTCACCTGGAAGGAGATGCGGGTGGGGAAGTTCGCCTTGATCGTGCCGGTGATGACGTCGACCGACGGACGCTGCGTCGCCATGATGACATGGATGCCGGCCGCGCGCGCCATCTGCGCCAGGCGCTGGACCGCGCCCTCGATGTCCTTGCCCGCCACCATCATCAGGTCGGCCATCTCGTCGATTATGACTACGATGTAGGGCAGCGGCGATAGGTCGAGGTTCTCCGTCTCGTAGACTGCCTCGCCAGTCTCGCGGTCGAAGCCGGTCTGGACCGTGCGCGAGATGCCTTCGCCCTTCTTCTGCGCCTGCGCCACGCGCTGGTTGAAGCCGTCGATGTTGCGGACGCCTACCTTCGACATCTTGCGATAGCGGTCCTCCATTTCGCGCACCGTCCACTTCAGCGCCACGACCGCCTTTTTCGGATCGGTGACGACGGGGGTCAGCAGGTGCGGAATGCCGTCGTAGACGGAAAGTTCGAGCATCTTCGGGTCGATCATGATCAGCCGGCAGTCCTCCGGCTTCATCCGGTAGAGGATGGACAGGATGAAGGTGTTGATCGCGACCGACTTGCCCGAGCCGGTGGTACCGGCGACGAGCAGGTGGGGGAACTTTGCGATGTCGGCAATCACCGCCTCGCCGTTGATCGTCTTGCCGAGCGCCAGCGCCAGCTTGGCCTTGGACTGCTCGAAGTCGCGGCTGGCGAGAATCTCGCGCAGATAGACGGTCTCGCGCTTGGCGTTCGGCAGTTCGATGCCGATGGCGTTGCGGCCCGGAACGACGGCGACGCGGCAGGCGATGGCGCTCATCGAACGTGCGATGTCGTCGGCCAGCCCGATGACGCGGCTCGACTTGATGCCGGGAGCCGGCTCCAGTTCGTAGAGCGTGACCACTGGGCCCGGGCGCACATGGATGATCTCGCCCTTGACGCCGAAATCCTCGAGCACGCCTTCCAGCAGTCTCGCGTTCTGCTCCAGGGCCTCCGTCGACAGGCTGGCGTCGCGCACCACGTTCTTCGCCTCGGCGAGGAAGTGCAGCGACGGCATCTCGAAGCTGTCGGCCTCGATCAGGCTGGTCTGGGCCTCGCGCTGCACCCGGCTCCCGGGCTGCGGCCGCGGAGCGGGGGATTCGACGCGCGCCTGGCCCGGCACCGAGCGGAAGTTGCGGACTTTGAGGTCGGTCTCTTCGTGCTGCGGGGCGGCCCGTCGGCGCTCCGGGGCCGCTGGAACGTCGGCGGCGAATTCGAGCGGTTCGTCCGCGAAGTCGTCCTCGACGTCGTCCTGCTCCCGCTCGAACTCCGGATCGGCCGCAAACCTCGGTTCGATCCGCGCGGTCCGAGGCGACGACGGCGCGACGGGGGTCAGTCTGTCATCGCGCGACACTTCGAGGTCGAGCAGCGGATCGTCTTCCGGCTCGTCCCTGTCGTAGGCGGCGCGGGGGACGGGACGCGCCGCTGCGAAGGTCCGGCGCACGAAGGCGCGCAGCGAGAGCCACCAGTGAACCACCGCGCCGAGGGCGAGGACGCCGCTGCTCTCTTCCGGATCCTGTTGCGCGTCATCGATCTCGTCCCGTTCGGATGTCACTCCGTCTTCGGAAACCGGAATGCGTCCGATGAGGCCGGTTGCGAAGAGCATGAGCCAGACAGTCGGCGCAACGAGGATCGCCGCGCAGAGCGCCGCGATCCAGCCGGTCGGGTATCCGCCGGCCAGGGCACCGGGCAGCTTCAGGACGATGTCGCCGACGACGCCGCCGAGCCCCGAGGGGAGCGGCCATGTGTCCGGCGCAGCGATGCAGCCCGTGATACCGGCCGAAAGGGACAGGGCCCCGAACCAGGCGAGGCCGCGGCGCGGCAGCCGGTCGAGCCGGCGCGCCGCGAGGAGGAACAGGCTCCAGGAGAAGGCGGGAAGGAGGCCGGCGACTGCCGCGAGCCCGAAGAACTGCATGGCGAGGTCGGAGAACACCGCGCCGGGATAGCCCATCGCGTTCGTCACCTCGTTCGCGGTGGCATGGCTGAAGCTCGGATCGGCGACGTTCCAGGTCGCAAGACCGGCCACGGCGAATCCACAAAAGGCGAGCAGCGCCAGACCGAGCGCGCGGAGGAACTGGCGGCGCAGGAACGTCTGGATACCGTATCCGATGCCGGACATGGCGAACGCTGCGGGGTTGCCTTGGCGCATGCTTTCCTTCCTCTGATCGACCTTTCGAGATCCACTTGGGGCGGGTCACGAAATCGGCGCCAGACTAGGATGGCGAGGTTAAAGCGGCATTAACCATCCAGCCACGCACGGAGCTCTCCAGCCGAAAAGAAAACGGAGCCCGGCAATGCCGGACTCCGCTTCCTGGGAGGATGTGCCCTGGGGCACCGGATAGGCGCGGCGGACGAACCGCCGCGGGTTTTCTCAGGAGTGGTAGGCCACTTCCCCGTGCGAGGTGAGGTCCAGCCCCTGGCGCTCGGCCTCTTCGCTCGGGCGCAGGCCGACGATCAGGTCCACGACCTTGTAGAGGATCGCCGAACCGATGCCGCACCAGATGACGGTGACGAGAACGGCGAGGATCTGGATCCAGACCTGGCCGCCCATGCCGACGCCTTCGGCATAGCCGATGCCGCCGAGCGAGGACGAGGTGAACACGCCCGTGCCGATTGCGCCGACGATACCGCCGATGCCGTGGATGCCGAAAACGTCCAGCGAGTCGTCGTAGCCGGCTTTGATCTTCACCACCGCCACGAAGTAGTAGCAGACCGCGCTGGCGATGGCCCCGAGCACGATGGCGCCGACCGGTCCGATGAGGCCGGCAGCCGGGGTGACCGCGACCAGGCCGGCGACGACACCCGAGGCGGCGCCGAGCATGGAGGCCTTGCCGCGGGCGAGGCTTTCGATGAAGACCCAGGCGATGATGGCGCCGGCGGTCGCGGTGAAGGTGTTGATCATCGCCAGGGCGGCACCGCCATTGGCCTCGAGGTTGGAGCCGGCGTTGAAGCCGAACCAGCCAACCCAAAGGATCGATGCGCCTACCATGGTGAGCGTCATCGAATGCGGAGCCATGTTGTCCTTGCCGTATCCGGCGCGCTTGCCGATCATGATGGAGCCGACGAGCGCGGCGATGCCGGCATTGATGTGGACGACCGTTCCGCCGGCGAAGTCGAGAGCGCCCCAGCCGAACAGCAGGCCGTTGGCATCCCACACCATGTGGGCGATCGGGAAGTACACGAAGGTGACCCAGAGCGCGACGAACAGGATGACCGCCGA
This sequence comes from Aquibium pacificum, assembly GCF_040839445.1. NCBI lineage: Bacteria > Pseudomonadati > Pseudomonadota > Alphaproteobacteria > Hyphomicrobiales > Phyllobacteriaceae > Aquibium > Aquibium pacificum. The sequence goes on from NZ_JBDPGJ010000002.1 coordinate 781,398, forward strand.
GAACTTGATACGCTCGGCGAACGCGCCGATGATCAGCGCCGGCGTGATGCAGGCGAAGGTCATCTGGAAGCAGATGAACACGAATTCGGGGATCACCACGCCGTCGGAGAAGGTCGCGGCCTCGCTGTCAGCCGTCACGCCCGACAGGAACAGCTTGCCAAGCCCGCCCCAATAGGCGCCCGTGCCGCCGCCAAAGGCGAATGAATAGCCATAGACCACCCAGATGACGATGACGACAGCCGTGATCATCGTGCACTGCATCAGCACCGAGAGCATGTTCTTGGCGCGCACCAGGCCGCCGTAGAAGAGGGCCAGGCCCGGAAGCACCATGAAGAGGACGAGGATGGTCGACAACATCATCCAGGCGGTATCGCCCTTGTCCATGGTGGTCGCGGCGGCTTCGGCGGCTGCCTCCGCCGCGGGGGCGGCGGTTTCCTGGGCAAATGCCGCACTCGCTCCGAGAACCGCAAGTCCGAGACCGCCGAGCAATGTTGGCCGCCACGCAGCCTTGGAAATGGTCGAAAGGTTCATTTCTGTCTCCTTGAAATCGAATTGGCTCTCAAAGCGCGTCGACGTCGGTCTCGCCGGTGCGGATGCGCACGGCCTGATCGATCCCGTAGACGAAGATCTTGCCGTCGCCGATCTGGCCGGTCTTGGCGGCTCCGCTGATCGCGTCGACGGCCTTGTCGACCATGTCGCCACCGACGGCGACCTCGATCTTGATCTTGGGCAGGAAGCTCACCGCGTATTCGGCTCCGCGGTAGATCTCGGTATGCCCCTTCTGACGCCCGTAGCCTTTGACTTCGGTGACGGTCAGGCCTTGGATCCCGACGGCGGTGAGCGCTTCGCGCACCTCGTCGAGCTTGAAAGGCTTGATGATTGCCATCACGATCTTCATAAGGTTTCACCCTTCTTTTCTTGCGGGTCCCCCGCGTTACGTGACACCGCCGGCACGCCGAGGCAGCCAGAGCGTGCATCAGGTGATTCAAGCTCCGTGCCAGTTCGCGGGTGGTGGGGTTAAGCTGCTGGAATCCATAGGCGAAGGCAGCGCGCGCTGCTGCGGGTTTGCGGCAGTGCACAATGGATTGGGTTAACAAATATGCAAAAAATACGGAATGCCTAATTTTTAGGCATTAGTTCTCTGCCGGATCAGCCCTTCCTGGGCGACCGATGCGATGAGCGTGCCGTTGCGCGCGTAGAGCGAGCCGCGGGTGAACCCTCTGCCCCCGGAAGACGACGGGCTGTCCTGCGAGTAGAGAAGCCAGTCGTCGAGCGGGTCTGGCTGATGGAACCACATGGCGTGGTCGAGGCTCGCCACCTGGAGGTCCGGATCGAAGATCGCGCGGCCATGGGCGAACGTCGCGGTGTCGAGCAGCGTCATGTCCGACAGGTAGGCCAGCACCGCCGACTGCACCGGCCATTGCGGCGGCACCGGCCCGGTCGTCCTGATCCAGACGCTCTGCCTGGGCGGCAGCTTGTCGCGGCTGACATAGTGTTCCACGTGGACGGGCTTGATCTCGAGGGGGCGCTCACGGGCCCAGAAGCGCCGGATGGCTTCGGGAACGTTCGGCGTCGTATCGAGGAGTTCGCGCTGGCTCTTCAGTTCGTCGGGAGACGGCACGCCCGCCGGCATGTCGACCTGATGCTGGAGCCCCGTCTCGAGACGCTGAAAAGAGGCTTCGAGCGAGAAGATCGCCTTGCCATGCTGGATGGCGACCACGCGGCGGGTCGTGAAGGAGCCGCCGTCGCGGATGCGGTCGACCTCGTAGACGATTGGTACCTGCGTGTCGCCCGGGCGCATGAAGTAACCGTGCAGGGAGTGAACGTGCCGGTCGGGATCGACGGTGCGCTGCGCGGCGACCAGCGCCTGGCCGATCGTCTGGCCGCCGAAGACCCGCTGCCAGGTCGTCTGGGGACTGCGACCTCGAAACAGGTTGTGCTCCAGGTGCTCCAGGTCGAGAATACCGAGGAGTTCCTGCATGGGTGAAGACATCGTGCTTTGGACCCTCTCGCGCCGGCCTTGCCGGGAGGCCGGTTTCGGACAGTTAGGCAGGATGAGTCAAGCGGCCCGGTGGCGGCGTTGCTTCGGGAATGGAGTTCCAGGGTGTCGAACAAGATGCAGGACAGTGTCGATATCGTCGTGGCGGGCGCGGGCTATGTCGGGCTCGCCACCGCCGTTTCGATCGCGCAGGCGCGGCCGATGTTGAAGATTACGGTCGTGGATGCGGCGCCTGCAGGCGTCTGGGAGCGCGATACCCGCGCCTCTGCGATCGCCGCCGCGGGCCGGCGGATGTTCGAACAGCTCGGCTGCTGGTCCCAGATGGAGCCCGCGGCGCAGCCGATCATGGACATGATCGTCACCGATTCGCGCACCACCGACCCGGTGCGGCCAGTCTTCCTTACCTTCGACGGCGAAGTGAAGGAGGGAGAGCCCTTCGCCCACATGGTGCCCAACCGGGAGATGAACGCGGCGCTGCGGCGCCAGGCCGCCGAACTCGGCATCGTCCTGGTCGAAGGCGTGGCCGTGGATCATTTCGAGGTCGAGGGCGCGCGGGTCACGGTCGCTCTCGCCGGCGGCAAGGTCCTGGAGGCGCGGCTCCTGATCGCGGCGGACGGCGTGAAGTCGCGCCTGCGGCAGATGGCGGGGATCAAGACCGTGCATTGGGACTACGGTCAGTCGGGCATCGTCTGCACGGTGGCGCATGAACGGCCGCACGAAGGACGCGCGGAGGAGCATTTCCTGCCGGCCGGCCCCTTTGCCATCCTGCCGCTCAAGCCCGACGGGAATGGCGGCAACCGCTCCTCGATCGTCTGGACCGAGCGGACCGAGGTCGCCGACCGCCTGGTGGCGGAGGACGACATCGTGTTCGAGACGGAACTGGAACTGCGCTTCGGCCTCAAGCTTGGCGAAATACGCGTCGACGGTCCGCGAAAGGCGTGGCCGCTGGGGCTGACCCTTGCGCGCGAATTCGTCGCCCCGCGCTTCGCGCTTGCCGGCGACGCGGCGCATGGCATCCACCCGATCGCCGGGCAGGGCCTCAATCTCGGTCTGAAGGACGCCGCCGCGCTGGCCCAGGTGATCGTCGAAGCCGAGCGCCTAGGCGAGGACATCGGCGCGCTCGACGTTCTCGAACGCTACACGCGCTGGCGCCGCTTCGACACCGTCCAGATGGGCATCACCACCGACGTGCTGAACCGCATGTTCTCCAACGACTTCGCACCGCTGCGGACGATCCGCGACGTGGGACTCGGCATGGTCGACCGGATGCCCTGGCTAAAGGCGTTCTTCATCCGGCAGGCAGCGGGTCTCGCTGGACCCGCCCCGAACCTGCTACGCGGCGAGCCTATCTGACGTCGCCAAGCCAGTAACGGAAACTTGTCGGATCGCGATCGGCCGCCACGGTATTGTCGCCAGACGCAATCAACCCACACGAGAACGGAGATCCTGCATGGACCGCTCAGCCACCGCCACCTGGAAGGGAAATCTCAAGGAAGGGACCGGGACGTTTAGTTCGCAGAGCGGCGCGCTCAGCGGGCTCGCCTATTCCTTCAAATCGCGCTTCGAGGACGAGAGCGGCAAGGCCGGCAGCAATCCCGAAGAGCTGATCGCCGCGGCCCATGCCGGCTGCTTCGCCATGCAGCTGTCGCACTTCCTGGCCGAAAACGGCACCCCGGCCGACAAGCTCGACGCCAAGGCCGTCGTCACGCTGGTGCCGGGCAAGGGCATCACCGGCAGCGCGCTCACCCTGACGGGATCCGTTCCGGGCATCGACGAGGCGAAGTTCAAGGAACTCGCCGACAAGGCCAAGGCCGAGTGCCCGGTTTCGAAGGCGCTGGGCGCCATCAACGTGACGCTGGACGCCCGGCTCGGCTGAGGCTGCCTCTCCCGTCCGACCAGATTCTGGCTCAATCGTGCCAGAATCCGGAACGTAAGCTCGCGAACCCGGCCATCTTCGAAAGGAAAGATCGGCCGGTTCGCCCTATATGGCAGAGATGGAGAAAAGATCATCGGGAGGATCAGAAAAGATGCTTCATTCCATCGAGCCGCGCAGCTTGAAAGTGCCCGGACGTGCATCGTCTCTTTCCCTGAAGGACATCACCGCGCAAGCCGGTGGCCTGCCGGATTTCGACCGGCACGAGCAGGTCTGGCTCGGGCGCGACGAGAGCAGAGGCCTGACCGCGATCGTGGCCGTGCACGACACCACGCTGGGTCCGGCGCTGGGCGGCACCCGGGTGTGGCCGCATGAGAGCTTCGAAGCGGGCCTGACGGATGCGCTGAGACTGTCGCGCGGCATGACATACAAGGCCGCGATCGCGGGTCTCGACCTCGGCGGCGGCAAGGCAGTGATCATCGCCGATCCGAAGACGCAGAAGACGCCCGAGCTGCTGCAAGCCTACGCGGAGATGCTGCGCGCCCTCGACGGCCAGTTCTACACCGGCGAGGATGTCGGGCTGACGCTGGAGGATGCCGACTTCCTTCGTGCCCGGACCCCGAACGTGACCGGGACGACCAGCGGCGGCAGCGGTAATCCCTCGCCCGTGACCGCGCACGGCGTGTTTCTCGGCATCAAGGCAGCCCTGCGCCATCGCCGCGGCAAGGACAGGTTGGCGGGAATCCGCGTCGCCGTCCAGGGACTCGGCTCCGTCGGCTGGTCGCTCGCAAAGAAACTCAGCCAGGAAGGCGCGTTTCTCACCGTTTCAGACATCGATCCGGCGCGTGCGCAAAAGGCGGTCGACCACCTCGGCGCGCGGTCGGTCCTGGGCAATGCCATTTTGGAGGCGGACGTGGATGTCCTCGCCCCTTGCGCGCTCGGCGGCATTCTTTCGCAGGAGACCATCCCGCTCCTGAAGGCCTCGATCGTGGCTGGCGCGGCCAACAACCAGCTTGCTACTGACCGGGACGACAACCTCCTGAGGGCGCGCGGCATCCTCTATGCGCCGGACTACGTCATCAATTCCGGCGGCCTGATGAACGTCGCGGCCGAACTCGCGCCGGGCGGCTACGACGCGGACGCGACCATGAAACGGGTCGCGAGAATACCGGAGACGCTGACGGCGATCTTCAGACGCGCGGAAGAGGAGGGGAAGACGACCGAAGAAGTCGCGGAGGCGATGGCCGGCGAAAGGCTCGCACGCGGTCGGAACCGAGGCACCACGCGCGTCCGCCGGTAACGCCCGCGGTCGCTGTCCGGTTGAGAAGAAACGGTCAGTGCGAGGGGACGCCCTCGTATGCCGCCTTGCCCCAAACCTCCTCGACGCGCGCGTTGCGGCCGCAGGCATAGCGGTAGTAGCGGTACTTGAGCGGGTTCTTCTTGTAGTAATCCTGATGATAGCCCTCTGCCGGCCAGAATGGCCCGGCGGCTTCGATTGGGGTCACGACTTCCTTGCCGAGCGCCTGCTGCGCATCGGTCTTCGCCTTCTCGGCCGCCGCTTTCTGCTCGTCGCCGTTCACGTAAACGGCGGTCGTATAGGCATGCCCGCGGTCGCAGAACTGACCGCCGGAATCCGTCGGGTCGACGGTGTGGAAGAAGACGTCGACCAGCGTCTCGTAATTCACCCTTGCAGGATCGTATTCGATCCGGACCACCTCACGATGACCTTCGTGGTTCGGGTAGGTTGGGTTCTCGAGCGTTCCGCCGGAGTATCCCGACGTCGTCGAGACGACGCCCGGCACCTTGTCGAAATCGGATTCCACGCACCAGAAGCAGCCGCCCGCGAAGATGGCGGTCTCGGTCTGCTGGGCCATCGCGGGCGCGAGAAACCCGCCGGCGAGGACGAATGAAGCTGCGATGAGGCTGCGAAGCATCGATTTCTTCTCCATTTTCCGGAGAAATAATTCAGCGGCGCAGCGTTTCAAAATCAAGCCGTGACACGCTTGCGTGAGCGTACGACCGGCGTCAACCGTACGCCCCGCGTCTGCTCGTCCGGCTGTCGAGCCATCTCCGGATCTGCCCGAAGTCGCCGCCGAACGCGCGCTGCTTCAGTTCCTCATAGGCGATCGAGCAGTACATGGCGTCGCCGCCCGCCAGTCGCTGCGACGTCGCGGAGTCCTCGCAGCCGAGATAGATGACCTTCAGCCTCTCGATGGACGTTGCGTCGAGGCGGCCCGCCTCGCCGGCATGCGCGGCAGGAGCAAGCAGCAACGCACATGCGAAGGCGCATGAGAGCACGGGTGAGGAGGGGAGTTGCTGACGAACCTTGGCAATCATGGCGATTCTCCTGGCAGGCCGGTCTTCCGGCTTGAGGAGAGAATCTATGCCCAGTGTTCCCGTGCGCGCATGAGGCGGATGTCCCGGAGCGGGCGGTTATCGGCCGGTCCGGCGGTTCCTGGCTGGGACCTCGGTCCCGGGGGGGCCTGAAGAGGTCCCCAGGCCGACCTCGCGGGCCGCGACGATTGCCTGCGCCCTTGTGGTAGCCCCGAGCTTGTCGTAGATCGCCGTCACATGATTGCGCACGGTCTTTTCGCTGATGCCCAGTTCCCCGCCGATCGCCTGGTTGTCGAGCCCCCGGGCGAGGAGGTCGAGCACTCCACGCTCCCTCGGCGTCAGTCCGAAAGCATCGATCCCGCCTTCCGACGCGGGCAGGAAATCATGCAGCGCGTGCACGAACGTGCTCCACGCGGGTTCGCCGGCAAGCAGGAAGTGATTGGGGCTGTCCAGCTGGAGAAAGTGCGCGTCCGGGATGATCTGCGCGAGCCGCCGTCCTTCTTCGATTGGAGCCACCGCATCGCGGTCGGGATGAGCGACGAGCGTCGGACAGGCAATTCTTGCCGCGGAGTCGCTCACGTCGATATCGAACATGATCCGCGTCAGTGCCGCGGCATTGGCCGGCGACGTCGCCCGGCGCTGCAACTCGCACCACGAGCGAAGGTGCTCCATCGAACCTTCGGGTTGGAACTGCGTCGCAAAGGACCGCATGAAGGCGGAATCCTCCTGCCCCCAGCCAAGCTCGAGCATGTCGAGCATCACCTTCGCCTTCTCCGGTTCGAGCGGGATGGACGAGCGCCGGTTCCGCCCTCTCGCATATGTGCCGTAGAGGACGAGGTGGCTGACGCGCGCGGGATGCCTTCCGGCAAAGTCGATGGCGACCGCCCCGCCCTGGCAGGTTCCGATGAGGGGGAAGCTGTCGAGTTCCAGTCTGTCGGCAAGGGCTGCGAAATCCTGCACCCAGGCATCGAACGAAAGGTTCGAGACATCCCGGTCGGACAGGCCGCAGCCGCGCGGATCGTAGCGGATCAACGTATATCGGGAAGAGAGTGCATCGAGCCAGGGCTGCCAGGCGACGCTCCGACCCTGGTATTCGAGATGGGTCAGCCAGCTCGGCATCAGCACGACTGGAGGACCGCTCCCGCTCACCGCATAGGCGATCTGGGCGCCGTCGAAGCTCCTGACATATCGCACCTGTTGACCCGGCATCGCATCCGTCCGTCGGCTGGTGGGGCGGCTAGACTAGCGCACCAAACGCGGAGAAGATACCCGTCGGGCTTCAGCGACCCGCCGACAGCGCCTCCACCTGCGCCCTGAGTTCGGCAAGCTGCTCCTCGAGAGCAGCGACGCGCGCTTCGAGATCGGATTGCGGGGCGGAATGGGGTTGCGCGGCGGTTGCGGCCCGAACTGCCACGGTCACGGGACCGCTGAGGAGATGCGCATAGCGGTCCTCGCGCTGGCCGGGGCCGCGCGGCACGAGCTGGACGAGCGGAAACTTGCGCCCGATGAGAAGGTCCATGTCGGCCAGAAGCTCCTCGACGGAGCCGTAACGTGCCATGCGCTCGCTGCGCGACAGGAGTTCGTAGGCCGTCTGCGGACCACGCAGCATCATCAGGCCGAGCAGCGAGGTCTGGCCGCGCGTCAGCGAGAAACGCTGGCCGAGCAGATGCTCGAAACGCTCCACGCGAGACCCCGAGACCTGCCGGACGAGGCCTTTGTCCTGCAGCGACTTGAAGGCACGGTGGATGTCTGCCGCATCGAGGCTCATCACAGGTTCGCGCGCCGTCTTCTGGTTGGCCGCCGACTGCATGGCGTTGAGCGTCAGCGGATAGACGTCGGGCGTCAGCTCCTTTTTCTCGATCAGGGAGCCGAGCACGCGAGCTTCGATGGCATTGAGGAGGGGGAGGTCTGAGGCTGGGGTGTCCATGCCGGCCTATGTGGCAAATGGGTGTGGTAGCGGCAAGAAAAAAACCTGCGTCAGAGCGGCGCGAAGGCCTCGCCGACCGCAGCCCCGTGTCGTCGCAAATCCTCGTCGGGGGATGCGGCGAGGTACGCGAGCAGGCTGGCATAGGAAACCGACACGAAGGACACCTCGTCGCCATCGACCCTCTGCGCGAAGTCAGCGATCTCGTTGCGATGGGCAGCATGCAGTTCGGACGAAATGGCTCGCCCGTCCGGCCAGTGCGTCGGCTCGGCGTGAAGATAGACGAGGGTCGGCAGCTTTCCCGACTTCGCCGCCTGCGTCCGCAGTCCGAGCGCGTGCTTGACCAGTTGCGCGGCGTCGAGCCTGTCGAAACGCATGGACCCATCCATCAGGCCGTCGCGGACCGCCTCGAACCCCGCCATCCGGTCGCCCCAGACCCGGCGACGATACGCCTCCGACAGTGTCGGCACAGCCTTGGTGCGAAACGGCTCGTAGCGTTTCGATTCGACGCCGATCAGAAGCTTGGGGGTCTCGATCACCGCGTCGAGCCAGGGATGGCGGCCGCCGCTCCAGGGAAAGCGCAGGCAGCGTTCGACATCGACGCGCACCGGCCGATCGAGCGCGGGTAGTCCCGGAAAACCCGGAAACGTGTCCCCGCGCAAGCAGAACCATCCGAAGAAATTGACGGCCAGCGCCGCGGAAGATTCGGGGCTTGCGAACTTACCGCTGTCGATCTCGTTGCCGGGCGCCGCCTTGAGGCGAGCAAGCAGGGATGCCGCATCGAGATGCGGCAGGAATCCGCTGAGTTCCAGATGCGACGCGGTCACACCGCCCGTTCTACCATCATCTTCTTGATCTCGGCGATCGCCTTGGCCGGGTTCAGGCCCTTCGGGCAGGCCTGCGTGCAGTTCATGATCGTGTGGCAGCGATAGAGCCGGAAGGGGTCTTCGAGATTGTCCAGCCGCTCGCCGGTGGCCTCGTCGCGGCTATCGATCAGCCAGCGGTAGGCCTGCAACAGCACGGCCGGGCCGAGATAGCGGTCGCCGTTCCACCAGTAGCTCGGGCAGGAGGTCTGGCAGCAGAAGCACAGGATGCACTCATAGAGCCCGTCGAGCTTCTGCCGGTCCTCGTGGCTCTGCAGCCACTCCTTGGCGGGCTCGGGCGAAACCGTCTTGAGGTAGGGCTCGATCGAGGTCAACTGCGCGTAGGGCACGGTCAGGTCCGGGACGAGGTCCTTGACCACCGGCATGTGCGGCAACGGGTAGACTCGCACTGCGCCGTCGATCTCGTCCATGCCCTTGGTGCACGCCAGTGTGTTGGTGCCGTCGATGTTCATGGCGCAGGAACCGCAGATGCCCTCCCGGCAGGAGCGGCGAAGGGTCAGCGTCGGATCGACCTTGTTCTTGATCCACAGAAGCGCGTCGAGCACCATCGGCCCGCAATCGTCCATGTCGACATGGTAGGTGTCGACGCGCGGGTTCTGATCGTCGTCCGGCGACCAGCGGTAGATCCTGTACTCGCGCAGGTTTGTCGCGCCTTCCGGCTTCGGCCAGGTCTTGCCGGGATTGATCTTGGAGTTCTTGGGGAGGGTGAGTTCTACCATTGATTCAAACCTGTTTCAGGTGAGTGCCCGAGCGCGGGCGCTCTCCGGGTACGGGGCGAGCTTGTCAAGGAACCTGGTGTCGGCAGTCATCATCGTGGCGTCGTGCCGGACGGCGCAAGCGAGGTACAGACAATCGTAGACGGAGTGCCGCAGTCGCGCAGCCAGCGAGAATGCGTCCGAGACGAGTTGCCGGTCGGGAATGAACGTGCCGATGGCGGACTGCACGGCTTCCAACGCGCGAGCGCCATTCTCGGCCTCGAACTGACCCAGCGCAATCTTCGTCCGCAATGCATTGGCCACTTCGACCACGAGAAACTCCGGTGCTATCAGGTCGTCGTTCGTTAGTAGAAACCGTCTTGCTTCCTCACGGCCATCTTCGATGATGACCCATTTGATCGCTATGGAGGCGTCAACCACCCAGCGCACGATCGCGCTCCTCGCGCATTTGCCTAATGATCTCGACCGAGTCCGTCTGAGCTACGCCTTTCGGGGTCGTCGCGGCTATCTCGTCGATGCGGCTGACGATTTCCCGGCGCCGCTGGTGGTCCTCCACGGCGCGCTTCAGAACGCCCTCGATCTCCGTCTCGACCGGTCTGCCGTGGATGGACGCCATTTCCTCGATCGCCTTCACCAGCGTTGCGTCTTCAAGCCTGATCGTGATCTCGCCCATTTCCGGACCTCCTTCGGCCCTTTAGCCTAATACACCCGCGCCTTGGGCGCGATCTTGGCCAGGCTGATGCCGCCTTCACTTTCCGGCAGCATGGTGTCGGTGTGCACCGGCCGGTAGTCGAGCCGCACCTCGCCGGCGTCGTTCACCCAGGACAGCGTATGCTTGCGCCAGTTCACGTCGTCGCGGCTGTCGAAATCCTCGCGGGCGTGCGCGCCGCGGCTCTCCTTGCGCGCCTCGGCGCCGTAGACCGTGGTGATGGCGCAGGCCATCAGGTTCTCGAGTTCCAGCGTCTCGACCAGGTCGGAATTCCAGATCATCGAGCGATCGGTAACCTTGAGGTCCGAAAGCTCTCCCCAGATCGCGGAGATGCGCCGGCAGCCGCTCTCGAGCGACTCCTGCGTGCGGAACACCGCGGCATCTTCCTGCATGGCCTTCTGCATCTTTTCGCGCAGCACGGCCGTCGGCGTGGCGCCGTCGGCGTGGCGGATGCGGTCGAAGCGCGCCATGATCCGGTCGACCGCCACCTCGTCGATTGAGGGGATGGCGGACGTCCGATCCACGACCTGCCCGGCGCGGATGGCTGCGGCGCGGCCGAAGACCACGAGGTCGATCAGCGAGTTCGAGCCGAGGCGGTTGGCGCCGTGGACGGAGGCGCAGCCTGCCTCGCCGACGGCCATCAGGCCAGGCGCGACGCGGTCCGGTTCGGCCTCGGTCGGGTTCAGCACCTCGCCCCAGTAGTTGGTCGGGATGCCGCCCATGTTGTAGTGCACGGTCGGCAGCACCGGAATCGGCTCCTTGGTCACGTCGACGCCGGCGAAGATTTTCGCCGATTCCGAGATGCCCGGCAACCGCTCGTGCAGCACGGCCGGGTCGAGGTGGTCGAGGTGCAGGAAGATGTGGTCCTTGGCCTTGCCGACGCCGCGGCCCTCGCGGATCTCCATGGTCATGCAGCGCGAGACGACGTCGCGCGAGGCCAAATCCTTGGCCGAGGGCGCGTAGCGCTCCATGAAGCGTTCGCCTTCAGAGTTGACGAGGTAGCCGCCCTCGCCGCGCGCACCCTCGGTAATCAGGCAGCCGGCACCGTAGATGCCGGTCGGGTGGAACTGCACGAACTCCATGTCCTGCAGCGGCAGGCCGGCCCGCGCGATCATTCCGTTGCCGTCGCCGGTGCAGGTGTGCGCCGAGGTGGCGGAGAAATAGGCGCGGCCGTAGCCGCCGGTCGCCAGCACCACCATCTTGGCGGCGAAGCGGTGGATCGTGCCGTCGTCGAGGTTCCACGCCACGACGCCCGTGCAGACCCCGTCGGTCATGATCAGGTCGAGCGCGAAATACTCGATGAAGAACTGGGCGTTGTTCTTGATCGACTGGCCGTAGAGCGTGTGCAGGATGGCGTGGCCGGTGCGGTCGGCCGCCGCGCAGGTGCGCTGCACTGGCGGGCCGTCGCCGAAGTTCTGCATGTGGCCGCCGAAGGGCCGCTGGTAGATCTTGCCCTCTTCCGTTCGGGAGAAGGGCACGCCGTAGTGCTCCAGCTCGTAGACGGCGGCGGGTGCCTCGCGGGCGAGGTATTCCATCGCGTCGACGTCGCCCAGCCAGTCGGAACCCTTCACCGTGTCGTAGAGGTGCCACTGCCAGTGGTCGGGACCCATATTCTGCAGCGAAGCGGCGATGCCGCCCTGCGCGGCCACCGTGTGCGAGCGGGTCGGGAAGACCTTGGTGATGCAGGCGGTCTTCAGGCCCTGCTCGGCCATGCCGAGCGTGGCGCGCAGCCCTGCGCCGCCGGCGCCCACCACCACGACGTCGAACTTGTGGTCGACGAAGGTGTAGGCCTTGCCGTTCGCGGATGTTGCCTTTGCCATAGGAGCGTCAGCCTCCGAATGCGATCTTGAGCAGAGCGAAAAGGCACGCTCCGCCGACGACGAGGACGAAGAAGAGATTGAGCATCAGGAGCACGAGCTTGAGCCCCTCGCCGTGGATGTAGTCGGCGATGATCTCTTCCATGCCCGACCGCATGTGGTCGAGCGTGATGACGACGAACAGTCCGAGCAGGATCGCCACGACCGGGTGGGCGAGCATCGCCCTGGTCTCGAGATAGCCCGAGCCGAAGGTCGCCAGCACCAGCCAGATGGCGAAGAGGCTGAGCGGAACAAGCGCGACCGACGTGACGCGCACGCGCCAGAAATGCGCCGTTCCGCCCCTTGCCGAACCGAGGCCGCGCACCCTGCGCAGAGGTGTCTGCATGTCGGCCATCGTCACGCTCCAACCACGAAGACGGCGATCCAGGTAAGCAGCGTCAGCGCCAGTGAACCGGCGAGCGTCGCCCAGGCGAGCGTCGTGGCGGTGTGCTTGTCCATCGCGTAGCCGGTGTCCCACAGCAGATGGCGCATGCCGCCGAGCAGATGATGCCAGAGCGCCCAGGTGAAGCCGATCAGCACGAGGATGCCGATCCAGGAACCCATGACGCCCTGGGCGAGGCCGAAGGCGTCTTCCGACGTCGATGCGGCGACCAGCCACCACGCCACCAGCAACATGCCGAAATACAGCGCACCGCCTGTAATGCGATGCACGATCGACATCATCATCGTGGGGATCGGCTTGTAGATCGAAAGATGCGGCGAGAGCGGGCGTGGCTTCATGCCGGGACGGGTGGCTGTCGAGTTGCTCATGGCTCCCCCAGTTCGGACGGCGCGGCCGGATGCGCGATCTCGCTCCGTCAGCAGCCTATGGATGGGCGCTTTCTAGAGTGCTTTTCGCACCGCGTCAAAGCCGCAAAAAGCTTGGCCGGCCTGATATTTACTCCCCGCACGGGTTCAATCGTTTGAACCGGACCAGGCCTGCGGCGTCCGTCGGCCCGCCGGGCTGGCGCGCATCAGCGGAGGCAGGTTCCGGGCTCCTCGCCGGCTTTCATCCACAAGGCTTCGCCGTCCTCGAGAACCAGGGCGTATGCACCGGATCCGTAACGGGCGCGCGAGCCGGCGGGGGAGGCGGGCAGTTCGACCGGTTCTCCCGACGCATCCGTGACGACGACGGAGGTCCCGCGGTTTTCGATGACCACTTCCGAACCGTTCTCGCAGTGATAGCGGGTCGGCATCGACGTGAACGCCGCCGGCGACGCGGACATCCCATGGGGACTGCTGCCGACGCAGGCTGACAGGGCGGAAATGAGGGGAAGCGCGAGGAAAAGGCTCAGGCGCGGTTTCGAATCGATGGCCATCGGGCGCCGACAGTAGTGGCCGTGCGGCTGCGGAATCAACGGGTCCGCCGGCTGACCCTGGGGGAGGGCGGGCAGCCTACTTGCCGTCGAAGCGGATGACGTAGCTCGTCCAGTCCGCCGGCGCGGCGATCTGTTCGTAGAGCTTCCTGCCGTCCTCGGGCTGGCGCGGCGCATTCAGGATGAGCTTGGTCCAGCCGCGCTCCTCCGCCTGGTCCGCGAGCACGTCCACCATCGCCTTGGCGATGCCCTTGTTGCGGTGATCGTGGTGGACGTAGATGTGGTCGCAGGCGCCGCAGCGCATGCCCGACACCGGCTCGGGAAGATCCGTGAAGACCGCGAAGCCGACGAGTTGCCCGTCCATGCGCGCGCCGAGCACCTCGGCCGTGCGGTCCTGCAGCAGCGATTCCGCATAGTACTGGTCGGGACGGCGCGGCGCGCCGCGCTTCAGCGCCTGTGCGTAGGCCGCCAGCAGCGGCGCAAAATCAAGGGCATCCTTGAGACGCAGGAGAGCGATCTCGACGGCGGGTTGTGGGGTGGCGGTCTGTTTGATCATCCGGATTCCTTTGGGGATATTAACCATGTCTGTCAATTGCCTGGCGCAGTCCGGCACCTTCCCCGGTGACTTTGGTTAAGAAAGCGTTAAGTTCGGGTCCGAGGAGGCTCGAAGCCTGGAAGGAAAGGACACGAGCCATGCGCTTGAATTTGAAATCCATCGTCGGTGGACTCTGCGGAGTCGTTCTGGCGGCGACAGCGGGAAGCATCGCGACATCGTCCGCCGTGCTTGCCGGCGGTCTTCACGATCACGTCTATGCCGACAGTTTCGGCAACCTGATCATCCGCAGCCCGGCGGGGTACAAGCGGATCGTGGTCGGGCAGGGCCACCTCGCGCAGGAACTGGCGGCCTACACGAGAACCGGCAGCGCCGACGTGGTCTATCTCGACGAGACGGACGACGCATATGGCTACGAGCGGCCGTGCCGCGCGCCCGGCGTCCTCCTCCACGGGCGCAGCTACATGTACGGGCTGGCCGACAACGTGGTGCCCGTTCTGCGGCATCCCTGCCGGTAGGACCAAGCCGCGTCTGGCCCTCTTTTCGACACCTTTCTTGCTCCAATTCCGGCCGGGAAGGTTAACGAAGGATGAACCGGAGCCGGAGTGCGCATGAGTGACGCCGCGACAGCCCGCCGACTGAAGGACCATTCCGCGTCGCTGGAGACGATGACGCGGTTCGTTCTCGCCACGCTCGCGCTGGCGTCCGGCGTCTATACCTATCTCGGGGTGCGCAGCCTGCTCGACGGAACCGCCGCGATCGTCTTCTTCGCGGCGGTCATCTACTCGGCGGCCGTGTCGGTCGGCATCTACGGCTTCTGGACGTATCTCATGCGCTTCCTTCCGGAGATGCGCGACGGCTCTTCGCGTCTGGCGCTCCTCGGCATCATGGCGCTGGGCTCGGCGATGATCATTGCCATGTCGTCCTGGCTCAACGCTGCGGCGCTGGCGGGTTCGGCCGCCGTCGAGCAGCATCTGGCGGAGACGCTCGAGGACTACACCGCCGACCTCGACCAGGCCAACACCAACGCGCTCGGCGCGCTGTCGCTGCTGCCCGACATCCAGCGCGCGGAAGAGCGTTTCGCGCGGCTGGCCGACGACGAGCGCAGTTCGGGAGCGCTGACCGGCACCTCGGGCTCGGGCAGCGTCGTCCAGCTCCTCACGCAGATGTCGGCGCAGATGCGCGAACTCGAAGCCAACATTCGGTCCACCCAGGAGGTGGTTTCCGAACTCTTCCGGGAAGGTCAGGGACGCCTCGCTGCCATGCGCGGGCTCGTCTCCGAATCGGGCGCCATCGCGCCCCGGTCCGACCGGTTCGCGGAAGAGGCCGTGGCGCTCGCCGGCGTGATCGCCTCCCTCGAACAGACCTCGGTTGCGCCGTCGGTCGCGCGCGCCGCGCAGGACCTCTCCGGAGGCTTCATCGCTCCGGTGGCCGACGGAAGTACGGCCGACCTCGCCGGCCGCCAGGACCAGGTGATGGCGACGATCCGCGCCTCGGTCGACGCGCAGTCGAAGGCCCTGTCGGACGCGGCGGCCGAGATCCTCGCTCAGCCCAAGGTGACCGAGCGGCGTTACGTGCCCCTTTCGGCGGCCGAGGCCGTGCTGCGTTACGCCGGCGACTTCATTCCGAGCTGGGCCGGCGCCATCTCGATCGATCTCCTGCCCGGGGTGCTCGTCGCCATCATGGGCGTGGTCCAGGGCGCGATCCGGCGCGGCGACGAAAATCTCGCCGATGCCGACCGGATCACCGCCGCGGACATGCTGCGCTCGCTGGAACTCCACGATGCGCTCTTGGCGCGCCGCGCCACAGCGGCACCCGTGGAGGAAGTCGCGGTGGCGCCGAATGACGTCGAACCGGCTGTCGCGACCGTCCATACCCGTCCGTCCGCCGGCGAAAACGTCACCCCCATTCCCTTTTCCGAACGCAAGAGGCAGGACCCGTGAGCGTGAAAGACGCAAACCTTGCCGGCAGCCCGGCGATCCCCGGACAAACCGGGCGTGAGAATGTCCTGCTGCGCTATTTTGGCCGGTTCGACGAAGGCGAGGTGATACGCTGGGCGTTTCGCGGATTGCTCGCCGGAGCCGTCGGCGTGCTGGTCTTCGACTTCCAGGACCTGTGGGGCAATCAGCCGCTGTTTTCCAGCGAACCGACCAGTCACTTGGCCGCGCCGGCGGTGCTGCCCCCGGCGGTGACCGTCAGGGGCGGGGACGATGCGTCGGCGACGGTCGACCCGCGCGAGAATGTCACCACCGACGAGGCGGCGCTCCGTGCGCCTGTCGTCTTCGCGTTGCGGCAAGGCGGCCTGCTCGCTGTCGAAGGCTACATAGATACTGGGTCGAAGGCGCGTTTCGAGGCCGAACTCGCGGCGCGCGGCGAGTACGTCAAGACGGTGTCGCTGAATTCGCCCGGCGGGTCGCTCGACGACGCCATCGGGATGGCCACGCTGATCCGCGAGCGCGGGCTCGCCACCGAGGTCGAGGACGGCGCGCTGTGCGCCTCCTCCTGCCCGCTGATCCTCGCGGGCGGAACCAACCGGACGATCAGCGCCAAGGCCGCCGTCGGGGTGCACCAGTTCTATTCCGCCAGCACCGAACCGTCCGATCCGGCACAGGCGATGGCCGACGCCCAGGCGACCACCGCGCGCATCTCGCGCCATCTCGCCGCCATGGGCGTGGACGCGGCGCTCTGGCTGCACGCGCTCGATACGCCGCCGCGCTCGCTCTATTATCTGTCGGCCGATCAGATGCGGGATTACGGGCTTGCCACCGGGAACGCGCAGGTCGCGGCGAAGTAGGGCGCAGGCGGACCTTTCATCCGTCGCGGTGGGAGCGCCGGTCTTCTGAAGTGCCGGAGAAGTAGGGCCGGGCGACCCGCACGCAGTCCCGCCCCGCCTCCTTGGCCTCGTAGAGCGCGAGGTCGGCGCGCCGGAGCATGTCGGAGAGCGTATCTGTCCGGGTAAGTTCCGCGACGCCGAAGCTGGCGGTGGGCCTGAGACCATGGGGTGCGCCCTCGATCGGGGTCGCGGCGAACGCGCTGCGGACGCCTTCCGCAAACAGTCTCGCCGCGGGACCGTCGACACCGGACAGGATGACGGCGAACTCCTCGCCGCCGATGCGTCCGGCAATGTGGTTTTCCGAAACCGCCTCGTGCAACTGCCTCGCAAACGCTGCGATTACCTTGTCGCCGACGGCATGTCCGAATCGGTCGTTCACCGACTTGAAGTGATCGAGGTCGCAGATGACGATCGATGCCGGCAGGTTCGGCTTTGCCATATGCTGTCCGATCGCCCGCGCCCGCTGCTCGAAACCACGCCGGTTGAGCAGGCCGGTGAGAGGATCCGTCTCCGATCTAACCGTCACTTCGGTCAGCACGTCGCGCAAGAGGATCACGAGCATCATCAGCCCCACCGCTACGATCAGGACGGCGCCCATGGACTGTGACAGGACCCCGTACAACGTATCGACATAGTTTTGCGGACGATCGCCCACTCCGAACATTTCTGCCAGGAACGGCTTGCCCAGGAAGTGCAGGCTGCTGACGACGAGCAGGGCGCACAGTGCCCTGTCGAGGGAGCGCGGATTTGGCGTGCGCGCAACGATCCAGGCCGCGACGGCCTGCATCAGGAAGTACGGAGCCTGGTACAGGAAGTCGCGCACGAACAATGAACGCGGCATATCGTAGATCGCGAGGTTAAGCGGAAGCGACACGATAAGGATGCCGGCGAGCAAACGCCACGGAATGGGCTGCCGGTAGGTACGGCCCAGTCCCGCATTGAAGAATGCGAAGGCCGTGATCGAAAGCGAGAAGGAGGCAAAGACGAAGAAGCGCGCGTCCTCGGCAACCGACACCAGCCATTCGGCCCCGTAGCTCGCCATACCCAGGATGAAGCCGGCGGCGATCCAGCGAGCAGGCCGGCTAACTTTCTCGTAGGTCGCCGCCCAGGCAAACGCGCTCGCAAAGAGCCCTGCCACCAGAAGGTTGATGGCAAGGATGTATTCTGCCTGACTCATCTTGGTTCCCACACCTAATGGAAAAGACCGATAAGGCAGGGAGACCAAAAACTCGTTAATCGGCGTTTTGCCGCCGGACTGGCGGGGAAGATCCCGCACGCGAGCGCGGTCGTTCCGGCAGGGAGCGGCAAGCCGCCACGACGGCGGCTTGCCCGATCGTCACTTCCAGTCGCGGATGTCCACGAAGCGGCCGGCGATCGCGGCGGCCGCCGCCATGGCCGGCGACACGAGATGCGTGCGGCCCTTGAAGCCCTGCCGGCCCTCGAAATTGCGATTCGAGGTGGAGGCGCACCTTTCGTGCGGTTTCAGCCGGTCGTCGTTCATGGCCAGGCACATTGAGCAGCCCGGCTCGCGCCAGTCGAAGCCGGCGTCCTTGAAGATCCGGTCGAGACCTTCGGCCTCCGCCTGTGCCTTCACCAGGCCCGAGCCTGGCACCACCATGGCGTCGACCCGCGGATTGACCTTGCGGCCTTCGACGACCTTGGCCGCGGCTCTGAGATCCTCGATGCGGCCGTTCGTGCAGGAGCCGATGAAAACGCGGTCCAGCTCGATGTCGGTGATTTTCGTGCCCGGCTGAAGGCCCATGTACTCCAGCGCGCGGCGCTTGGAATTGCGCTTGTTCTCGTCGGCGATGGCTTCCGGGTCCGGCACGATCCCCGTCACCGAGACCACGTCCTCGGGCGAGGAACCCCAGGTCACGACCGGGGGCAGTTCGGCCGCATTGAGCACGACGACCTTGTCGAAATGAGCGCCCTCGTCGGTCTTGAGCGTCTCCCAATAGGCCTTGGCCATATCCCACGCGGCGCCGGTCGGCGCCTTGGGCCGGCCCTTGATGTACTCGTAGGTCTTCTCGTCGGGCGCGATCAGGCCGGCGCGGGCACCGCCTTCGATCGACATGTTGCAGACCGTCATGCGGCCTTCCATCGACAGCGCTCGGATCGCCTCGCCGGCATATTCGATGACGTAGCCGGTACCGCCGGCCGTGCCGATCTCGCCGATGATGGCCAGGATGATGTCCTTTGCCGTGACGCCCTCGGGCAGTTGCCCGTCGACGCGCACCAGCATGTTCTTGGCCTTGTTCTGGATCAGCGTCTGGGTGGCGAGAACGTGCTCGACCTCGGATGTGCCGATGCCGTGCGCCAGCGCGCCGAAGGCGCCATGCGTGGAGGTGTGGCTGTCGCCGCACACGATCGTCATGCCGGGCAGGGTGAAGCCCTGTTCTGGACCGATGATGTGGACGATGCCCTGCCGCACGTCGGCGGCGTCGTAATACTCGATGCCGAAATCGGCGGCGTTCGTGGCGAGCGCATCGACCTGAATGCGGCTTTCCTCGTTCTTGATGCCGAACTTGCGGTCCGGCGAGGTCGGCACGTTGTGGTCCACGACGGCGAGCGTCTTCTTGGGGTGGCGTACCTGCCGCCCGGTCATGCGCAGGCCTTCGAAGGCCTGCGGGCTGGTCACCTCGTGCACGAGGTGCCGGTCGATGTAGAGCAGGCAGGTACCGTCTTCCTGGCGGTCGACGACGTGGTCGTCGAATATCTTGTCGTAAAGCGTGCGTGGTGTGGTCATTGTGCTGTTCCGGTGAAAGCGTGTCGGGAGATCGGCGCGGCGGCCGCGGCGTCGTCAGGCAAGACGAAGTCGCGCGTTCAGCGGTCCCGAGATGCGCGCGAAAAAGCGCGCCGGCAGGCGCTTCCTGTCCTGCAGGACGAACCGCGTGTAGGTCGGGTCGCCGAAAAGTGCTTCCATGGCCCGTCACATAGCAACATTGGGGCCTGCCAGCAAACATTTCGCATCAGGGTTTCGGCTTCACTCTTCCGGCCGCTCGGTCTCCGCCCGGGTCGGCTCGTGCAGGCCGTCGCCCTCTTCCTTCATGTTCAGCTTCCTCTCGACGATACGGAGGAGCGTCAGGACAATGATGGCCAGCACCGTGGCGTAGACGGCAATTCCCCAGAAGCCGAACCCACAAGCGAGGCCGATGGAGCCGGCCAGCCACATCCCGGCACCCGTCGTCAGGCCATGGACTTCGCCCTTCGCGAAGACGATCAGCCCTGCCGCCAGGAAGGCGACGCCCGCCGTAACCGCTTCGATGACGCGCAGCGGATCCATGCGCACGATGTCAACTTCGAAATAGGCGGAACGAGTGATCTCCACGGACAGGATGGCCACGAGCGCGGCGGCGAGCGCCACGAGTATGTGGGTGCGAAGACCCGCCGGACGTTGCCGCCACTCGCGCTCGAAGCCGACCACGGCACCGAGAAGTGCCGCCAGCGTCAGGCGGGCCGCGATGACGGAAAAAGGCAGCCAGGACGAGTGGCCGATGTCGTCGAGTAGTTCTTGCATCGTGAACCTGCGCGAATGGGCAAACTGCCGGGAAAGCGCCGGGTTCCCGGGCAGGGTCAGGTCGCAGAAAATATCTCGGAGCCGGTAACGACGTCGACCCCGGCGAGCAAACCCTCCGTCGCTGCGAAGAAGCCCTTCGAGCCGGCGCCTGCATTGTGAGCCTCCATCGCGGCACGGGTCTGCAAAACGCTCGTGGGTGACGAAAACGCCTGTTATGTCACCAGCGGTGACGAAGAAGGAAAGGGTGCGCGGCTCGTTCTTCGCCGCAAAGTCGCCGACCTCCACCAGGGCCGCCCGCACAGCGTCTTCCGCTCCGGGCTTGCAGCGGATGGTGGCGGTGAGCGTGATCATCGGTGAATGCCTTCGTCAGGATCGCGGATATGCGGCCAGTATGCACGGTCCGGGCCGCAGGGAAATCCCATCGAAAAAAGCGGGAACTCCAATCTCGAAATGAGCCCCAGCGACCGCGATCAGGAGACCCGAAAAACGAATGCCTTCACCAACACCTCCGGTTCCGCGATGGCGAAGGCGCGGAACGGGGGGCTTTCCTCGACGGCGCGCCACCTCCCCGACGCTTCCAGTTCCTTGAACTTCCGGCGGAAACCGCCCGTTTCGAGAATGCTGTCGCGAACGGTCAGGATCACGTGTCCGCCCGGCTTCGTGATCCTGGCGATGTCGTCGAGCGCCGCCGCGGGGGCATGTCCTTCCGTGAAGACGCCGGTCGAGAACACAGCGCGGAAATGCCCGTCCGGCCAAGGAAGCTCCTGGCCGAGTTCGGCCTGCCTGAGGGCGGTGTAGGCTCCGCGGCTTTCCGCGATGCGCAGCATGTCGGCCGACAGGTCGAGCCCTTCGATGGCCTCGTAGCCCAGCGCCTTGAGGTACGGGCCGGTCAATCCGGTTCCGCAGCCCGCATCGAGCAGGGGACCTTCGCCCTTCTCGACGTAGCGTGCGACCCAGCTCGTGATCAGGAAAGGAAGGCAGTAGCCGAGTTCCGCCGTCTCGCGGTCGTAGCTCGCCGCCCAGGCGGCGTAGGCGTGCGCCAGTTCTCCCGGTGTGCTCGCGGCATAGACGAGATCGAGGGCGCGTTTGTCGGTCATGACGATCCTTTCATTTCCTGGGCTCGCCGCAGACGTCGCTCCAGCGCCCTCAGCGCCAGCGAGAGGCCGACGGTGAGGAGCAAATACACGTATGCGACGATCGAATAGGTCTCGAAGAAGCGGAAGGAGCCGGACGCGTAGATCTTGCCCATCTGGGTGATGTCGGCGACCCCGAGCACCGAGACCAGCGAGCTATCCTTCACCATGGCGACGAAGTCGTTGCCGAGCGGAGGCAGGATGATGCGGACCGCTTGCGGGAGGACGACCAGCCGGAACCGCTGGAAGGGCGAAAGGCCGAGCGCCTTGGCGGCTTCGACCTGCCCTGCGTCGACCGACTGGATGCCGGCGCGGAAAACCTCCGCGATGAAGGCCGAATAACCGATCGTCAATGCGATGATCGCCCGCCACAAGAGCGACACGTCGCGCACCAGCAGCGGCTCGACGATACCTGCCCGGTGCAGCGGCGCGGCGAGAAAGTTCCAGCCGACGACGAGCGCCGGTGCGCCGACGAAGGCGATCCAGAACAAAAGCACCAGGATCGGTATGCCGCGGACGATCTCGACGTAGAAGCGCGCGACCTGCCGCAGCACGACCGATCCGGACAGCGCCATCAGCGCGATCCCGAGACCGATCAGGCAGGCGAGCGCGAAACCCACGACGGTGACGAAAACCGTGATGCCGATGCCTTTCGCAACCACGCCGAAGACCTGCGAATAGAGGTCGCTCGCGGCAATCGCCAGGGCGGCCGCGACCGCGATCAAAGCAGCGGCGGCCAGCCAGTACGGGAATTCCTTGCCGGAAGCGGGCTTCGGCTGCGCAGCCAGATCGGTAGCCGGCCTCACTCGCCCATCTTGTAGTCGAGGAACCATTTGCGGTTCAGGGCGTCCAGCGTGCCGTCGGCGCGCATGGCAGCGATCGCCGCGTTGATCGGCGCCACGAGGTCGGATCCCTTGGGGAAGATGAAGCCGAAGTCCTCAGTGCCGAGCGGCGCGCCGACCAGCTTCAGGCCACCGTCCGATGCATCGACGTAACCCTGGCCGGCCGTCCCGTCGGTCAGCACCACGTCGACGTCGCCGGTCTTCAGCGCCTGCACGGATGCGCCGAAGGTCTCGAAGAGCTTGATGCGCGGATTGGCCTCGTTGCCGTCCAGGACGTCATAGACCGCCACGTAGAACGGCGTCGTGCCGGCCTGCGCGCCGACCAACCCCTTGTCGAAGGCGGCGAAGGATTTGGCGTCGTTGAATCGTTCCTCGTCGCCGCGCACCAGCATGAACATCTCGGAGCGCATGTAGGGATCGGAAAAATCGACCTTCTCCTTGCGGTCTTCCTTGATCGTGATGCCGGTCATGCCGAGATCGTACTGGCCGTCGGAGACGGCCTGGATCATCGCGTCCCAGCTGGTGTTCTGGTAGGCGACGTCGAAATTCAGCCGCTTGGCGATCTCGTTCATCGCGTCGTACTCCCAGCCGATCTCCTCGCCCGTCTTCGGGTCGACGAACTGCAGCGGCGGATAGGCGTTTTCGGTCACCACCACCACGTCGCGCCCGCCGAGGTCGGGCAGAGCCTGCGCGCTCGCGGCAAAGGGAGAAAGCGCGGCGGCAACAAGGGCGGCGAAGAGTGGTCTCAAGAGGTTCGTCACGGCGGGTCTCCTGTGAAACGGGCGCTTGCATGGAAGTGAGCAGGCTTCGAGCTTACCCCGCCTGCGCCGGCGCGCAAGCCGTGGCGGCGTGGAGTTCCGCCGCTCCGCGGGCGAGCCGGCGTCAGTGGATCCTGACGCCCTGGCGCACCAGTTCCGCCTGGACCGCCGCCAGGTCGACTTCCGCCACGTCGAGGCCCGCCTTCACCGCCAGTGCCGCCGCCACGCCGGCACCCTGGCCGGCCACCGCGCAGCAGGCCATGTTGCGCGTCGCCGCATGCGCGATGCGGTCGCCACCGATGGCGCGGCCGGCGACCAGCAGCCCCTTGACCTTCTTCGGCAGCATGGCGCGGTAGGGGATGTGCATGTAGCGCCCGGTCGTGGGCAGGATCAGCACGCCGTAGCCGTCGATGAACTCCGGATAGATGCCGATCGTGTCCTCGAACCGGCCCTGCCGGCGCGCGTCAGTCTCGGTCATGTTGTAGACGGCGTCGATCTTGCGCGTGTCCCGGATGCCGATGCTCATGCCGAAATTGCGCAGCCGCACGCCGTCGCAGCCCGGCATGAAGCGCCGCAGCGCCTCGACGGCAAGCATGGCCTGCCGCCTGCCCTCGATCTCGCCGCGTGTCATGCTGTCGGGATCGGTCCCGTCGATGCCGGCGAGGTGGACGAGGTTCATGTAGGTCAGCTCGCCGCTGTCGTGCACGGCGCCCCATGTGCCCGCAATGGTGCTGAGATGCGCCGGGATCAGCCCCTCCTCGATCGCCTTGCGGAACGGCTTCTTGAGAAAAGGCGAGAACATGTCGTCCTCCTTACCGTCCGTCTCGACCGTCCACTCTCCCGTCGACCAGTCCTTGTACGTCTGCGGATCGGCCGCCACCTCGGCCATGAAGACCTTCTTGTCGACGCCCGCCAGGTGGAACATGACGCTCGCGGCCTGCATCTCCTCGACCGGCGTCTTCACGGTCGGCGCTCCGGCGCGATGGGCGACGTCGGCATCGCCGGTCGCGTCGATCACCACCTTGCCCATGATCGCCTCGCGGCCCGCCTTGGACTCCACGATGATCCCCGCCACCCGGTCGCCCTCCATGACGGGGGCGACGAAGCTGCGGTGCAGCATGGGATGGATGCCGGCCTCCTCGACCAGCCGGTCGGCGACGAGCTTGAAGCCTTCGCTGTCGATCTCGTAGCTGAGCGACTGGCTCTCGGGCACGGCCGCCCCCATCTGGCGGGCGCGTTCCTCGAACTCGCGTCCGATCCCGTTCGCCTCCACCGTCGCTTCGTGGCGGTACCAGGCGAAGCCTTCTACGCCCACCACGGTGATGTTGCCGCCGAAGCAGCCGAAACGCTCGACGAGCGTCACCTCGGCGCCCGCCCGCGCTGCCGCCAGAGCTGCGGAAAGCCCGCCGGGCCCCGCCCCTACGACGAGGATCTCGGTCGTGTGAACGATGTCCGTGCGGCGGGCGGGTTCGGTGATCGATCCTGGCGGCAAGGGAACCTCGAAGATTGCGGAATTGGCTGGAATGGGCCGGAAGATAGGACGTCGGCTCATGATCCGCATGCCGAAAAGCGTCGCCGCGAGGCGCGTCGGCGGCGGTGGCCGGCGCCGATCGATGCCGGTGGCCTTGCCGCACATCCTTTCCGTTGTTTGACCGAGCGCAAACAGGCTCGCGGCTTTCTCCGTTATCCCCTCTCCCGGCGGCGCGACACGACGCGCGGATGAATGAAAGGACCACGGACATGAAGAAACTGATTGCAATGCTGGCGCTCGGGGCGGCGATGGCGATCGCCGGCGCGGCGAATGCGGCCGAGCACGAGATCAGGATGCTCAACAAGGGCGCAAAGGGCGCCATGGTTTTCGAGCCGGATTTCGTGCGGGCCGAGGCGGGCGACACGCTCCGTTTCGTGGCCGTCGACAAGGGGCACAATGCCGAGACCATGAAGGGCATGATCCCCGAAGGTGCTGAGCCGTTCAAGGGCAAGACCAATGAGGAAGTCTCGGTCACCCTCGACAAGGAGGGCGTCTACGGGGTCAAGTGCCTGCCCCACTACGCCATGGGCATGGTGCTGCTGGTCCAGGTCGGGAACGCGGTGAACCTCGAAGAGGCGAAGGCCGTCAAGCAGACCGGAAAGGCCAAGAAGACTTTCGCGGAACTGTTCGATCAGGTCCAGTAGCGGACTGCGGCTGGTAGACCGCGACCCTTCAGCCGAAACTCCTGCTTCATCCTCGCCTCAGGCCTCGCGGCGGGTGAGGATGAAGCCCGCTACCGCGACGAGCGCGGCAAGCTGGATAGCCAGGATCGTCGAGGACACTCCGGCCAGGATCGAGATCGCGAGACTGGCTGCGAGCGACGCCATGGCCAACAGTTTGGCATTGCGAGAGATCGCCCGCCGCGTCTTCCATGCGACGATGGGCGGACCAAGTGTCGGATGATCCATGAGCCAGTCGTGGAACCGGTCTGAACTCTTGGCGAACGCCCAGGCGGCAAGCAGCAGGAACGGCGTTGCCGGCAGCAGCGGCAGCACTGCGCCCGCGCCGCCGAGACCGACGCAGATCACGCCGAAGGAAAGCCACACATATCTCATCGGCTCCCCCTTTCGAGACACGAAACCGCCCGCGCCTGCCGGCAGGTGCGTTCCCAAGCAAATGGTTCGTGTCGGACGGACAGGCAAGGGCGCGCACGCGGCCAGCGGCGCCATGCTTGAGGGGAAACTCGAAAAATTACTGCCACTGGTGGAGCTGAGGTCCACCGAACGCTAGTACCCAAGCATCCGCGACTGTCCGCCTATCCGACGGAATCGCTTGTCAATTCTGAACGTTCGTCGAAGGCATTACGCGCTTCATTTGTTTCGTTGAACACAACGCGAAAAACGCGCCGCTAGGCCGATTTCTCTTCTGCAATATGAACGATCGACTTGCCGGTATTTTCGCCGGAGAGCAATCCGAGGAAGGCCGGCACGATCTGCTCGAAACCGTACCGAGGGTGCTCGCGGTGAACGATTTTTCCGGCCCGAAGCCAGCCGCCCATCGTTTCTTCGAATTCCGGGCACTCGCCTTCCAGATCGGAAACGATGAAGCCTCGGACGGTCAGCCTTCGCGTCAGGATAAGGCGCATGAACTCGTCCTGCGCCGTCGCCTCCGCCGGCTGCTGGCCGTTGTACTGAGAAATGAGGCCACAGACCACGAGCCGGCCGAAGTCGTTGAAGCGGGCCGTGACCTGCCGGGAAATCTCGCCGCCGACATTGTCGAAATAAATGTCACAGCCTTCCGGGCAGACGCTCTCGAGCCGCCCCGCAAGGTCCGGCTCCCGATAGTCGAGGCACGCGTCGAAGCCGAATTCATCGCGAACGATACGGCACTTCTCTGCGCTGCCGGCGATTCCGATGACGCGACATCCCATCATACGTCCAATCTGTCCGACGAGCCCACCCACCGCGCCGGCCGCACCCGAGACTACCAGTGTCTCGCCTCGCTGCGGCTTGCCGATACGGGTGAGGCCGGCATAGGCGGTCATGCCGGTCATTCCCAGTGGTCCCAGCCAGGCGCCCGCCGGAAAGCTCGCCAGATCGATCTTCCTTGCGGCCTGGGCACGCACGACTGCGTATTGCTGCCAGCCGCCATAGATCGCGACCCGTTCGCCCTGCTCGAAGCCGGGCGCTCGCGACGCCACGATCTCCGCGACCGCCCGACCCGGAATCGCCTCGCCGATCCGCAGTGGCGGCGTATAGCTGCGGCGCTCGTACATCTTGAGCCGCAGGTAGGGATCGACCGAGACAGTCAGGTTTCGGCAAAGGATCTCGCCGTCGCCCGGTACGCCGACATCGACCACGCGCTCCTGGAAGACCTCGGCCGTCGGGTTGCCGTCCGGCCGGCGGAAAAAATAGATCTGTCGGTTCTTCAAGTCGGTTCCTCCGATGCACAAGCGCATCTTGCTTGTCCCAGCCGCACCGCCGCCGGCCGCCTACGCCACCCCCGTGAGAGGGAAGGGAAGCCGACCCTGACACCACGGCTGCCGTGCTTCGAGGTTCCTATACACCAGCATCGCGTTCGATCCCGTGGCTGTGATGAAATTTATGTTCCTGAAATTGCGCAGGCTTTCCTCTTCGCAGTGGCATCCGCCCCGTTGAACTGCCAACGTCGCATGAATTCAGGGAGGATGTGATGAGCGTGCTGTTTTCGGAGGGTTTTCTGGGTGGCCTTCGCCTCGAGAACCGCCTCGTGGTTTCGCCGATGTGCCAGTACAGCGCCGTGGACGGCATCGCGCAGCCCTGGCACCTCGTGCATCTCGGTCAGATGATGATTTCGGGCGCGGGTCTCGTCATCGTAGAAGCTACGGCGGTCGAGCCCCAAGGCCTCGGCACGCGCGGCGACATGGGCCTGTACGATGACGCTCAAGAAAGCGCGTTGAGCGAGTTGGTGGGAAATCTCCGGACGCTCTCCTCTGCGAAAATCGGCATTCAGCTGACGCATACCGGCCGGAAGGCGGCGACCCGAACGATTCCCGAACGCTGGCGCGGCGAACCCTTGCCGCCGGAAGAGGGGCCGTGGAAACCGCTGGCACCGTCGGCACTCGCGTTCGACGAAGGCTGGCAGACGCCGCAGGAATTGGACGAGACCGGCATCCGCCGCATCATCGACGCCTTTGCCCGATCCGCCGAACGCGCCGTGCGGGCTGGCTTCGACCTCGTCGAGATCCACGGCGCCCACGGTTATCTGATCCATGAGTTCCTTTCTCCGATCACGAACCGGCGAACCGATGACTGGGGCGGGACGATCGAAAAGCGGAACCGGTTCGCCTGTGAGGTCGCAAAAGCAGTCCGGAAGGTCTGGCCGCGCGAGCGTGCCCTCGGGTTTCGTCTGAACAGCACGGACTGGCATCCGGACGGATCCACGCTGGAAGACGCTCTCGCGCTGGCCGCGGAGTTGAAATCCATTGGCGTCGACTACGTCGTGATGTCGTCCGGCAACATCGCGCCCGGCATAAGGATCCCGCCGGCGACGCCCGGGCACCAGGTTGCGTTCGCGGCCTCCGTGAGAAAGCAGATCGGGATGACCGCCATGGCCGTGGGCATGATCCTGGATCCGCACCAGGCCGAGGCGATCATTGCGAGCGGGGATGCCGATTTCGTCGCGCTGGCGCGGCCGTTTCTGGACAATCCGCGCTGGGGGCTCCATGCCGCGGCGGCACTCGGCGACGACATCGCATATCCGCCGCAATACATCCGCGCACGTCCCAACAACTGGCTGGGATTTTCGCACGTTCACCCGCATTCGCGCGCCCCGGCAACCCGCCTCCAGCTGGATCGCCCGCGAAGCGTATCGTCCTGGGATCGGCCGAACTCAGCCTGAGGATGACGCGGAGGCAACCTGGTCGACGTGCGTGGCCTGTTACTCCGCCGCCTCGGTCGCCGTATCACCGCCGACCATGCATGCATTGCCGGCATTGCCGAACGAGGTCCATCCGCCATCCACGTAGAGAATCGAGCCGTTCACATAAGATGCCTCGGGCGAAACGAGGAACAGGGCCGCATCCGCAATGTCTTCAGGCCGGCCCAGGTCTCCCATCGGGATGCGGCGCCGGATTGCGAGCGTGTCGATGTGGCCTTCACGTTCGAGTGCCGCCACCCCGGGCGTCCGGATGTAACCGGGGGCAATCGTCGCGGTCCGGATTCCCGATGGACCCAGTTCGGCCGCCATGCAACGGGTGAGGATGTCGATGCCGGCCTTCGATGCGCCGTAGGCGTGCCGCGGCGCAAACGGCAGGAAAGTGTTGATCGATCCGACGTTCAGGATCATTCCACCCGACCCCATCGCTTTCAGCGCTTCCCGGCTGCAAAGGAAGGCGCCCGCAAGGTTCACGTCCAGCACCGCCTCCAGGTCGCTGGGTGACTGGTCAAGGGCCGGCTTGAAGGCGTCGGCGATCGCCGCGTTGTTGATCAGCAAGTCGATGCGGCCGAAGCGGGCCCGGATTGCCTCGAAAGCCTCCACGACAGGCTTCTCCAGGGTCACGTCCAAAGCGAGACCGAGATGCGGCGAGCCAAGCGAGTTCGCGAGCGCCATCGCGCCTGCCCCATCCTGGTCGAGCGCCACCACCGTATCTCCGTTGGCGGCGAAAGTCCGCGCGATCGCTTCACCGATGCCACGGGCGGCGCCCGTCACCGCCACGATGCGCCCGTTGTCCGGGAGGTCGGGGAGCGCGAGTTCTTCCGCCGGAGTTCCGTCGACCGGCGCATGCGCATCGCCCGGCTGGTTGAAGGAGGCCCAGCCGCCGTCGACGGCGAGCACCGATCCCGTCGCGTAGCGAGCCCGGTCCGAAGCCAGGAACCGCAGCGCCTGTGCGATCTCGTCGGGCCGCCCCATGCGGCCCATCGGGACACGCCTGCGAACCGCCGCGAGATCGGCCTTGCCGAGCCGTTCGAGCTCCGCGACCATGGGCGTGCGGACATATCCGGGCGCGACGGCGTTGACGCGTATGCCGCGACCCGCCCATTCGCAGGCAAGCGACTTCGTGAGCGAGATCAGTCCGGCCTTGGAGGCGGCGTAGGCGTTGCGGCGCGGGTTGCCGAGCACACCCGCCAGCGAGGCGGTGTTGACGATGGCGCCGCCCGGTTTCATCCGGCTCGCAGCTTCTCGGGCCATCACGAACGGTCCGACCAGATTGACGCTGATCGCCTTGCGGAAGGCATCGAGCCCCGTCTCGATCGTGGGTGCCATCGTCGGTCCCATGGCGGCGTTGTTGACGAGCACGTCGATCCGGCCGAACCGAGCGTCGATCTGCGCGAAGAGCGCGAGGATGTCGGCCTCGCTCGAGACGTCGCAGGTCAGTCCGACGTGTTCCGGCCCGAGCGAGGCGGCGACTTGCGCGACGTCGGTGCCGGTCAGATCGACCGCGACCACGAGGTCGCCGTCGGAGGCAAGAAGCTCGACCAGCGCCCGGCCGATCCCGCCGGCCGCACCGGTGACGACCACCACTCTTCGGCTATCTTCCATGGCGTGCTCCCTTGCGGACTGCTGCTTCAAACGACTGGCGCAAGACGGCGGAAAGACCCGTCTCGCCAGATCAGGCCTTCCTCGTCGAGCGACAAGGCCGCGAGGACCCTGCCGAAGACGATTGTATGGGTGCCGTGCGAAAGCTGCGTCTCGACCTGGCAGTCGAAGGTGGCCAACGCGCCATCGAGCACAGGCGCACCGGTAACAAGCCGGTCCCAGCGGCCTTCGGCGAAACGCTCCTCGGGCGTGGTCTCCACGCCCGTGAAGAGCCGCGCGATCCTGTGCTGTTCCTCGGTCAGGAAGTTGATCGCGAATGCGCCACTTTCGGCGATCAGGCGTTCGGCCGTCGAATCCCGGTTGAGACTGACCAGCACGAGCGGCGGCTCGGCGGAAACCGAGCAGAGCGAAGCCGAGGTCAGGCCGTTCGCTTCCTCGCCGGATCGAGCGGTAAGCACGAATACCGCGCTCGCCACCTGCCGCATTGCGGCTTTGAACTCGCGCTCGCCCGCAGCCCGTAGATGCCCTTCGCCGGCTTGCCGCGCAATTCCGCCGTCTCGCCTCGTCTGTCCGCGGTGGCTCTTTGCGTCCGGGCGCCCTGGCCGGGGGGAAGACATTGCACCGCCTCTCCGTCGCTCGCGTTGTGATCGGGACGCCGATCGGGACCGGCTTTCATGAGATGGGAGCGGCGGCCGCTCCCGTGGTCGATGTGACGCTCAGCCCCGCGAGAGCTCGGCGAGCAGCGCATAGATGGGATCGTTCGGCGATGGTGCACCGATCGGCTGGCGCGGACCGAAGCGTGTCGCTTCGTCTGTCTCAGGCGGTCCCTGCTCTTCCACCCAGTCGTAGACGACCGTGCGCCGTGCCACGCGCCATTCACCGGTGCGCTTCTCGAACCTGTCGCAGTAACGTCCAGCCAGCAGGAACTGCCGCACCACACCCTTGGCGTCTGGCCCGCGCTGTAGCGCGGTGAAGTAGCTTTCCACCGCCGCCACGTCGGGTCCCGCAAACTCGATCAGGATGTTGGCCACCTGGTGCACGTTGCGCGGGCCGCTCTTGAAGATCTCCAGCGCAAGACGGATGAAACCTTCGGCGGGACCGTCATAGGCGCCATGGCAATCGTGCGCGTCTTCCCAATACGAGGCGCGCAGTGCCGCTTCGTCGGCCCGATCGATACCGCGGCAATAGCGGTAGATGTTGTCGCGGATGGCCTCGCGATCGAGAAGTTCGGTGAGTCTGGACTCGCTCAAGCCTGGTCCTCCGGCGTTCATGGGGTGGAGCTGCGCGTTACGATCAGCGCGTCGAGCGCCACGACGCCCTTCCCCGCCTCGAACACGCGCACGGGATTGAGATCGATGCTGTCCAGGGATCGTTCGTTGGCTGCGGCAAAGCGCGACAGCGCCGACAGCAAGTCGGCGAGGGCATCGATGTCGGCCGGCGGTGCCCCGCGAACGCCTTCGAGCATGGGATATCCCCGGATCTCGCGGATCATCCGGTGCGCTTCGGCGATGTCGAAAGGCGCGGCGCGGAAAGTGACGTCTTTCAGGACTTCGACGAAGATGCCGCCGAGGCCGAACATGACCACGGGGCCGAACGAGGGGTCCATTGAAACACCCGCGATCACCTCGACACCACCGGATATCATGGGCGAGATCAGAAGCCCGTCGATCCGGGCGTCCGGCCGGTGCTCGGCCGCGCGCGCCAGGATCGCCGCGCCCTCCTTCCGCGCCTCCGCTTCGTTGGCGATGCCGATCGCAACGCCGCCAATCTCGGTCTTATGGGCGATATCCGGCGAGGCGACCTTGATCACGCACGGAAAGCCGATGGTAGCCGCCACCGCGCCAACATCGTCACCCGGACCCGCGAGCGCCTCGGCGGGAAAGCGGATACCCGCCGCGGAAAGGATCTTCTTGGCCTGGTGTTCGCCCAGCGGACCTGCGCGGAGGTCGACGGGAGATGCGACCTCCGGACCGCCCTTCTTTGCTTCGGCCCGATCGAAACTCTTGCGGAAATGCACCAGCGCTCCGAGGGCGGTCATAAGCGCGGTGCCGTCCTCGTTGACGATGAAACCATCGGCTTCGTAGGATCGGACGATTTCACGCGGCGCCGACATGGTGAGCGACATGATCGTGGAGACGGAGGTGCGGGAAGCCGTCTCCAGCATTTCGCGCAGTCTGTCCGCGAAGGTGGGGCTCGCCGGTCCGCTTCCGAAGATGCCGGTGAAAAAATCGTAGCCACCCTTTTCGAGCATCGCCGCCACGTAGCTCGTCATCAACGGCAGGTCCGTCAGCGCCTGCGCGGTCGCATCGACCGGATTGCGCGGCGAAGCGTAAGGCAGCAAGGCCTTGAGTTCCCGCTGCGCCTGTTCCGGCATGGGCGCGACGTCGAGGCCTGCCGCTTCCGCGTCGTCGGCCATCTGGATGCCGAAACCGCCCGACAGCGTGAAAATACCGATCTTGTTGCTCTTGGGATAGACGCCACGTGCGCATGCCTGTGCGACGTCGAGCTGTTCGTTCGTGGTACGGGCACGCCAGACCCCGTATTGCCGGAAGACGGCGTCGAAGACCGCGTCGGAGCCTGCGAGAGCGGCGGTATGGGAACTGACAGCGTGAGCCCCGACCTCGGACCGGCCGACCTTCATGAAGACGATCGCCTTCTTCCGCTTCTGCGCCAGATCGAGCGCATCGAGGAAAACGTCCCGGTTGCGGATGCCTTCCGCGTAAGCCATCACCACGTTGATGTCGGGCTGCTCCACGGTCCAGCGCAACGCTTCGGCCACGTCGATGTCGCATTCGTTGCCGGTCGTGATGAACTTGCCGATGCCCATGCCCCGCTGCCGCGCCAGATGCGCAATGTGCGAACCGTAGGCGCCGCTCTGCGAGACGATGCCGACCGGGCCGGGCTGCATGAGCGTCCCGTCGAGCATGGCGGAGAAGGTGCCGTACCAGCCGGTCGCGGGACTGAAGACGCCGAGACAATTTGGACCGAGCAGCCGCATGCCACTTTCGCGGGCGATGCCGGTCATCTCCTCCTGCAGGGCACGGCCTGCCTCGTCGGCCTCCGCGAACCCGGCCGAAAAGACGATCGCGGCCTTGACCTTGCGCGCCGCACAGGCGCGCACCGCCTCTAGAGTTCCGGCAGCCGGGACTGCGAGGATCGCAACGTCGGGCGTCTCCGGCAGGTCCGCCACCGAGGCATAGCTGCGCAGCCCCTGCACGGTGTCGCGCCGGGGATTGACGGGGAACACGGCCCCGGCGAAGCCGGCTTCGCGGAGATAGCGCAGCGGACGGCCGCCGATGCGCTGTGGATCGTCCGAAGCGCCGATCAACGCAACCGAGTTCGGCGCCAACAGCGGGGCGAGGGTGTCTATTCGCTCGAGCATCGGTCGGTCCCGTCCTCCTGGAGAAGGGGTACACCGAAACGTGCTTCCGGGAGACCGCGGACGCCCAGCCCCTCGATGGCGTAGAGACATCCGCCCTGCGGGTGGCGCGAAATCGCGCGGCCCGAGCCCGAATCCTTGATCGAGGTGACGTAGAGGGTCGACAGGTCCTCGCCGCCGAAACTCACACAGGAGGGCATGTCCGTCGGAGCATCGATCAGGCGATCGAGTTTTCCGCGGGGCGTGAAGCGGGCGATTTTCCCGACCTGCACGAGGCAGACCCACAGGCAGCCTTCCGCGTCCACAGTCGCGCCGTCCGGTCCCGAATCGAACACGTCGGTATCGACGAGAATTCGCGGATCGCCGATTTCGGCATCGCCCGGACCATAAGAAAAAGCCCTGATCGTGCGGTCGAGGCTGTCGGAGAAATACATTGTCCGTCCGTCGGGGCTGAAACAGAGCGAATTGAATATCCGGATGCCGGTGGCAAAAACGCTGGAGCGGCCTTCGCGGTCCACTCGCCACAGCTTGCCCAGCGGGTCCGCGTTGACACCCATCGTGCCGCAAAGGAAGCGCCCGTAGCGGTCGTTCTTGCCGTCATTGAACCGTACCTTGCGGTCAGCCGGCTCCGGTATCATCAGCGGCGAGAAACCACCCGACGCGAGGTCGAGCAGATAGATGCCGTCGGCCAGTCCCACGACCAGCGTGCCCCCCTCGCCCAGCGCGATCGAGCCGACCATCGAGGGCGTATCCCAGGATTGGAACGCACCGGAAGCCGGAACATGGCAGCGGATGCGGCGCGACACGCCGTCGACCCAGTAGAGCCGCTTGTTGTCGTAGTCCCAGACGGGACTTTCGCCGAGGAGGTCCGGCGTCTCGGAGACGAGGGAATAGTGTATCGTCATGTGCGGGCCGGCCAGTGAAAGGGATGGGTGGAGGAGAAATCTCCTCCACCCCGAGCCTTGGGAGGCTTACTTGAGCAGCGGGCAGTTGCTCTCGGCGGCGGGACGCCAGGCGTCTTCCGCCGGGACCGTTCCGGTAATCGTGTAGTAGTCGTAGTCGCCCTTGGATTCGTCCGGGCTCTTGATGGTGGCGGCGTACATGGGCCGCATCGACTGGCCGTCCGCCCGGATCGTCACGTCCTTCATCTCGAAGTCGTTGATCGGCGTCTCGTGCATCGCCTTGACGACTGCCTCGCCTTCGTCGGTGCCCGTCGAAGCGACGGCCTTGAGGTAGTGATTGACGGCGCTGTAGGTGCCGGCCATCGTCTCGTTGGGCGTGCGGCCCCGGAAACGCTCGCGGAATCTTTCGGCAAATTTCCGCGTCTCGTCATTGGAGTCCCAGTAGAAGGGCGTAACGATCTGCAGGCCCTGCGCAACCTGCAGGCCGATGCCGTGCACCTGGTTGATCTGCACGCCGAGGGGGGCGAGCTTCTGGCCGGCGGCCGTGATGCCGAATTCCTGCGCCTGCTTGATCACGTTGGCGAAGTCGGAGCCGGAGTTGGCGAGGGCAATCACCTTGGCGCCGCTGGCCTGCGCCTGCAGGAGATAGGACGAGAAGTCATTCGAGTTCAGCGGATGCAGGACCGAACCCACGACCTTGCCGCCGGCGTCCTCGATGAATTTTGTCGTATCGGCCTGCCACTGCTTGCCGAACGTGTAGTCGACGGTGATGAAGAACCAGGTGTCCTCGCCCGCTTCCACCAACGATTTCGCCGTCGCCTTGGGAAGCGAATAGGTGTCGAGCACCCATTGCATGCTGTAGGGCGTGCAGGCGTCGTTGGTGAGCGAGGACGAGGCGGTTCCCGCCAGCATGTAGGGCTTCTTCTTCTCGGCCATCATCGTCTGCACGGCGAGCGCGATGGAGGAGGCGGAACCGCCGACGATGGCGTCCACGCCTTCCTCGTCGATCCACTTCTGCGCGATGGCCGCGCCGATGTCGGGCTTGTTTTGGTCGTCGGCGATGACCAGTTCGATCTTCTTGCCGTCGATCTCACCGCCGAAATCCTCGATCGCCATGCGGGCTGCCTCGACCGAACCCGGGCCGCCATTGTCGGCGTAGGGGCCGGACTGGTCGGCCATGATGCCGATCTTGATCACGTCGCCCGAGATGCCTTGAGCCAGCGCCGCCGAAGCCAGCACCGTCGAGCCTGCGAGCACTGCGGCGAAGGCCGCGAAACCCTTGATCTTCTTCATTTCATTCTCCTCCACTTTGGTTTCCGGACAATCTTCACCGCGCCGGAAGCGGGTTGCACATCCGGCGCGTCGCGCCGGCCGATCTCACGAAAAAGCAAATGTCATGGCGCCGTCGACGAGCATCATGTCGCCGCTCACCCAGGTCGACTCCGCGCTGGCGAGGAAGAGCGCAGCGTTGGCGACGTCTTCCGGTTCGCCGAGCCGTCCGAGCGGCACTTTCTGCCTGCGCCGTTCCCAGCCGGCCTCGTCGACGACGCGATTGGCGCCATCGGTGCGCGTCGAACCCGGCGCAATGGCGTTGACGCGGATGTTCATCGGGCCGAACTCCGCCGCGGCCGAGCGTGTCGAGGCTTGAACGGCTGCCTTGACGGCGCTGTACATGATGCCGTGACGCAGCGCGATGAGTGCCGCCGGCGACGCGATGTTGATGATCGATCCGCCTCCGGCGTCCCGCATTTGCGGGACCACGGCCTGATATCCCCATACGACGCCCTTGAACCCGACGTCGATCATGCGGCCGATCGTCGTCTCGTCCTGCTCGAGAAGCGAGCCGTAACGGTTCCACATGGCATTGTTGACGAGCACCGTGACGGGACCAAAAGCATCGGACAGCGCCGCGGCGGCGGCGAACACATCGGCCCGATTGGCGACGTTGCCGACGAGCGGGATCGCTTTTCCACCCGCGTTCTTGATGGCATCCGCCGCTTCACTCGAGATTTCGGGCTTGAGGTCGAGGACGCCCACCGCGGCGCCTTCACGCGCGAATGTTTCGGAGATGGCGCGACCGATCCCGCGTCCTCCTCCCGTGACCAGTGCCACAAGACCTTCAAGCCGCCCCGACATGCGCGTCCTTTCCGGCATTCCTGCTCCACCCGGACGGCTCTGAAGCCACCGCCCACAATTGCCTCGGCCTCGCTCGAAGCCGCGAGACCATCGCCGCGATCATCGCGCGCGGCGCGATTCATCGCTTTCCCTTCCGCACCTCGTGCGAAAGATCCAAACCCGCGTCCTGACCGCCGTCCGACATCGATCGAAAGTCCCGGGAAGACCCGGCCGGCATGGCTCGGTTTTCCCCCCAGAGCGGGCTTGCCCGCAGGCGCCCGTCTTCCGTTCCTCCCAGGACCGGAAGGTATCCGGCCTTGACGAAAGGCAGCTTGTCATGCGCAGTGCGGTGAGGCCAGAAGCAATTCCTACGTAGCGAGCAGTTTCACATTCTTGAAAATGACGATCGCTGGGAGGAGCGTTCGATGCAGAATTCTCAGGTCAAGTCCGCGACGCGGGCCATCGAGATACTCGAGTACTTCAAACTGTTCAGGCAGCCGCGCGCGATGTCGGAGATCGCGCTTGCTCTCGGATATCCGCAATCGAGCACGACCGTGCTCCTCAAGACTCTCGTCACGCTGGGCTACCTCAACTTCGACCGCAAGGAGAGGCTCTATTTTCCGACCCCAAAGGTGACTGCGCTGGGAGACTGGGTGCCGCGTGCGCTGTTCGGTACGGGGCGCGTGCTGGAAGCCTTGCGGGACGTGCACGCCGCGACGGGCGAAACCGCGTCCATCAACACACGCAACGACGTCTATCTACAATACGTCAAGATCATCCAGTCGGTGCATGCGCTGCGCTTCCACGTGGATGAAGGCACACTGCGCCCGCTCACGCAGTCGGCCGTCGGCTGGCTTTTGCTCTCGACCCTCTCGGACGACAAGATCGACAACACGGTGCGCCGCGCCAATATTGCGACGCCCCGCGCAGCCGACCGCGTCAAGATTTCCGACATGATGGAGCGGGTGCGCGAGATCCGGCAGCAGGGCTACGCCTGGACCGAGAACATCCCGTTCCTCGGCGGCGGCACGGTCTGCGTGCTCCTGCCGATCACGATCCAGAACCAGCCCGCCACGATCGGCGTGGGTGGCGCCGCCGAACGGGTCCGGCAGAACCGCGAGCGCTACCTCGCGATCCTCCAGCGCGCGGCCAAGTCGGTCGCGCCGAGCGACCCGTTCGACCAGCCCATCGACATCGAATTCTGAAGAAGAAAGCCCCGGGGTTGCACGCGAGAATTGGGGAATCCCGTGGAGGCTCAGAGCGCCTGGACGGAATTTTCCGGCTTGGTGACCGCGGCTTCGGCCTTTCGGCCGCGCAGGTATCGCGTCAGCGCGTCGAATTCGCCGACGAAACCGCGCCGGAAGAAGACGATCACCACGAGCAGGATAACGCCCTGGCTGATCAGTGCCCATTCGCCGAAACCCGCGAGATAGTCGTTGAGCATGATGATGATGCCTGCCCCGAAGATCGGGCCTGTCAACGTGCCCAGGCCGCCGAGCAGCGTCATCAGGATGACCTCGGCCGAGATCGGCCAGGATGCGTCGGTGAGCGTGGCGAACTGATAGACCGTTGCCTTCATGCCGCCGGCGATGCCGGCCATCGTGGCCGAAAGCACGAAGGCGAGCAGCTTGACGCGCTCGGGGTTGAAGCCGAGCGACTCGACGCGCGGCTGGTTGTCACGGACGGCCTTCAGGACTTCGCCATACGGCGAATGGACGATGCGGTAGTAGACGAAGACGCAGACCAGCGTCACTGCCAGCACCACATAGTAGAAGACCGCATTGTCGGAGACGTCGAACAAGCCGAAGAGCGCATTGCGCGGAATGGCCTGCATTCCGTCCTCGCCACCCGTGAACGACGACTGGAGGAAGATGAAGTAGACGAACTGTGAGAAGGCGAGCGTGATCATCGCGAACTGGATGCCCTGCCGGCGAATCGACAGCACTCCGATCAGGAGGCCGAGCAGGCCGCTGAAGATGCCGCCGCACAGGATCGCCAGTTCGAGCGACATTGGGGTCGTCTTGAGCAGGTGACCGGTGATGTAGGCGGCGCCGCCGAAGAACATCGCATGCCCGAAGCACAGCAGGCCCGAATAGCCGAGCAGCAGGTTGAACGAGCAGGCGAAGACGACGAAGCACATGATCGTCATCAGCGTGACGGAGTAGAAATAGAAGGGCGCCACGAGGAGAAGCGCGACCGCGACCACGGCGGCGAGAAGCGGAAGTCTCATCAGTTCGCCTCCCGCCCGCTGAAGATGCCTTGCGGGCGCAGATAGAGCGCAACCGTCATGAAGAGGAAGATAACCACGCTCGCGGCCTCCGGATAGAACACCTTGGTCAGGCCTTCCACGATGCCGAGCATGTAGCCCGTGGCGACGGCTCCGATGATGGAGCCCATGCCGCCAATGACGACGACCGCGAAGACGACGATCATCAGGCTCGAGCCCATCGAGGGCGAGACCTGGTAGATCGGTGCCGCCAGGACGCCGCAGAGACCGGCGAGCCCCACGCCGAACCCGTAGGTCAGCGTCATCAGCTTGGGCACGTTGATGCCGAAGGTCTGCACGATCTGCGGGTTCTCGTTGGCCGCGCGCAGATAGGCGCCGAGCTTGGTATGGTCGATCAGCAGCCACGTGCCCACGCAGGTGACAATAGAAAAAGCCACCACCCAGAGCCGGTAGTAGGGCATGAACATGAAGCCCAGATTGACGCCGCCGGGTATCGGGTTGTCGTAGGGCAGCCCGGTCGAACCGTACTTGATGCGCACCAGCCCCTCCACGATAAGGGCGACGGCATAGGTAGCGAGCAGGCTGTAGAGATGGTCCAGTCCGGCGAGAGGCCGCAACAGCACGCGCTCAAGAAAGATGCCGAACAGCGCGACGGCCAAGGGCGCAAGGACAAGCGATGGCCAATAGCCGATGCCCAGATAGTTCAACAGCAGCCAGGCGCAGAAGGCTCCCAGCATGTACTGCGCGCCGTGGGTGAAGTTGATGACGTGCATCATGCCGAAGATGATGACGAGCCCCATGGACAGCATGGCGTAGAAGGAGCCGTTGATCAGGCCGATCAGGATCTGTCCGAGCAGCAGTTGCGTGCTGATGCCATCGAACATTGCTCACACTCCCAGATAGGATTTGACGCGGTTCATGTCCGCCGCCAGTTCGGCGTTGGTCATGCGGTCGACCACCTTGCCGTTCTCGACGACGACATGCCGGTCGGCGACGAGGCGGGCAAAGCGTAGGTTCTGCTCGACCAGAATGATGGTGAACCCCTTGGCCTTGAGCCTCTTGATGATACCGCCGATCTCCTTGACGACCACCGGCGCCAGGCCTTCGCTGGGCTCGTCGAGGAGAAGCAGCCGTGCACCGGTTCGCAGGATGCGCGCGATCGCCAGCATCTGCTGCTCGCCGCCCGAAAGCTTGGTGCCCTGGCTGGCCGACCGCGCCCTGAGATTGGGAAAGGTTTCGAAGATCTCCGCCTCGGTCATCCCGCCCGGCTTCAAAACGGGCGGCAGGAACAGGTTCTCCTTCACCGAGAGCGAGGAGAAGATGGCGCGTTCTTCGGGGCAGTAGCCTATCCCGAGGCGCGCGATCTCGAACGGGCGCATTCCGACGAGGTCGCGTCCGTCGAAGCGGATCGCGCCGGTTCTCTTCTGCAGGAGGCCGACGATCGAGCGCAGCGTGGTCGTCTTGCCGGCACCATTTCGGCCGATCAGCGTCAGAAGCTCGCCCGGCCGCACGTCGAACGCCATGCCATGCAGCACACGCGACTCGGCGTACCACGCGCTCAGGTCGTCTACCTCGAGAAGGGTCTCGCCGTCCTTCGTCTCACCCTTGGCAAGCGATTGCGCGCCGCTATTCATCGATGCCTCCCATGTAGGCCTCGACGACCCGCTGATCGTTGGAGACCTCCTGATAGGAGCCCTCCGCCAGCACCTCACCGTGCTGCAGCACCGTGATGCGGTCGCACAGCGTCGAGACGACGGAAAGATTGTGCTCGACGAGCAGCACGGTGCGGCCGACGGCCACCCGCTTGATGAGTTCGGTGATCGGCTCGATGTCCTCGTGCCCCATGCCCGCCGTCGGCTCGTCGAGCAGCATGACGCGCGGCTCGAGCGCGAGCGTTGTGGCGATCTCCAGCGCCCGTTTCTTGCCGTAGGACAAGGCAGCGGCCGGGCTGTCGCGGTTGTCCTGGATGCCGACTTGCTCGAGCAGTTCCTCGGCGCGCTGGTTGAGCGGCGCGACGGCCCGCAGCGATCGCCAGAACTGGTAGCCGGTCCCGAAGGAGGATTGCAGCGCTACGCGCACGTTCTCGAGCACCGTCAGATGCGGGAAGATCGCCGAGATCTGAAAGGAACGGACCAGGCCGCGCCGCGCGACGTCGGACGTGCGCATGCGCGAGATGTCCTCTCCGTCGAGCAGGATGCGTCCGCGCGTCGGCGTCAGCGTCTTCGTCAGAAGGTTGAAGCAGGTCGTCTTGCCGGCACCGTTCGGTCCGATCAGCGCATGGATGGATCCTCGCCGAACAGACAGATTCACGTCCTTCACCGCGGCAAAGCCGCCGAAGACCTTCGTCAGACCTTCGCCCACCAGCGCCTTGTCCGTGATGTCAGCGGCGGAATTCGCGCCGGGTGGCGCGACTGCTGCAATGGTCGCCATCGTCTCCTCCCTCGCGCGCGCCAGTGGCGGCGCTCCTCAACTCGGCAGTTTCAGGACCGCCTTCGCAAGGATGTTCTTCTGTATCTCGTTCGATCCGCCGAAGATTGCAGGTGCGCGGGAATCCAGGAAAAGGTTCATCGCGTCGACCTTCCCGTTGCCGGCGTCTATGTCGTCGAAGTAGCGTGCATCCTCGTCCGCGAGTGTCAGCGTTTCCTCGGTGATGCGCTGGTAGAGTTCGGTCGTGAAGATCTTCAGCATGGAGACGTCGGCACCGAGCTCGCCGCCCTCGCGCAGCACCTTCGCAAAGCGGTCGAAAGCCGAGCCGAGATCGTAGAGATCGAGCCTGTGCCGCGCATAGCGCGAGCGGAAGGCGGGATCCGAAAATGCTCCCTTGGCCTGGGCGAGTTTTTCCAGGCGCTCGATGGCGATCTCGGGACGGGTGGTCGCGCCGAGAAAGATCCTCTCGTGCCCGAGGACCGACTTCGCGACGTTCCAGCCCTGATCGATCTCGCCGACGACGTTGCCGACCGGCACCCGCACGTCGTCGAAGAAGACTTCGCAGAAATCGGTCTCGCCGCGCAGGTTGGCGATCGGGCGCACCGTCACGCCGGGCGTCGTCATGTCGATCAGAAGGACCGTGATGCCCTTCTGCCGAACCTTCTCGTCACGGCTCGTGCGTACGAGCGCGAAGATCCAGTTGGCGCAGTGGGCGAGCGTGGTCCAAATCTTCTGGCCGTTGACGACGAACTCGTCGCCGTCGCGCACCGCGGAAGTCCGCAGGCTGGCGAGGTCGGAACCCGAACCGGGCTCGGAATAGCCCTGGCACCACACGTGCTCCCCCGAAAGGACGCGCGGCATGTAGTACGCCTTCTGTTCCTCGGTGCCGTGTTCCAGGAGAAGCGGCCCGACCAGACCGATTCCATGATCGGGAATGCGTGGGCAGCCGAGCCGCCCCCATTCCTCGACATAGATCATGTGCTTGGCCGGGGAGAGGCCCATGCCACCATGTTCCACCGGCCAGACCGGCGCCAGCCAGCCTTCCTCCGCCAGCGCGTGATACCACACCGCCACCTCGTCGAAGAGCGGCCGCTGCTTGCGCATGAAGCGCAGCTCGGCGGGGAGCCGCCGCTCGACCAGATCGCGAAATGCGTCGCGAAAGGCCGCGTCCGACAGCGCGTTCCAGTCCTGGGCCGCGGCCATCACAGCGTATCCTTGAAGACGGCCGGGCGCTTCTCGACGAAAGCACGCATGGCTTCCTTGGAATCCTCGTGGCGGGTCATCTCGACCGTCAGATTCTGCTCGAAGCGGTAGCCGTCGCGCAGTGGCATGTGCTCCACCGTGTTGATGGCGCGCTTGGCGAGGCTGAGCGCCTTCGGGCTCTTCGCGGCGATGATGCGGGCCATCGCCATGGCTTCGTCCATGAGCTTCTCGAGCGGCACGCAGGCCTCGATGATGCCGCGCCGGTAGAGTTCCTCGGCGGGCGCGCGGTAGCCGGTCAGGATCATGCGCCGGGCGAGCGACTTCGGAAACATCGTCATCGTGTGGCGCGCGCCTCCCATCAGACCGATGTCGATCTCGGGCAGCCCGAACACCGCGTTGTCGGAAGCCAGAACGATATCGGCCGCATAGACGGGTCCCAGTCCGGCGCCGAGCGCCGGGCCGTTGACGGCGGCGATGACGGGCTTGCCGCACTCCATGATGCAGTTCGAAACTTCGCGCGTGCGGCGCAGATGGCGATATGTCTCGCCCTTGATATCGCCCACCGCCTGCCGGTTCTTGATGTCGGCGCCGGCCGAGAAGATCTTCCCGCGGCCGGTGATGACGATGCAGCGCACCTCGGGCGTGTCGTTGAGTTCGTCGAACACCTCGATCAGTTCGTCGGAAAAATCGCGCGAGTAGGCGTTGACCGGCGGATTGTCGAGCTGGACGACCGCGATGCGCTCCTCGACCGTTACCTTGATGAGCTTGTTCTGCACGATTTCCTCCCCGCCTCAGGCGGCGCGTTCCAGATTGACGAATTGGAGCCGAAGGTCCTCCGGCTGGCCGAGTGTGGCGTTGAGGCCCGTGGCACGCTTCAGGTAGAGCCCGATGTCGCTTTCGTCGGTGAATCCCATGGCGCCATGGAGATGCACGGCGCGGCGGCAGACCGAGACGGCGGCGTCGCCGGCGCGTGCCTTGGCCGCGAGCACGGCCATCCGCCCCGCGCGATCATCGCCGAGCGCGAGCGTCTCGACCGCATTGACCACGGCCGCGCAGGCGAATTCGGCGTCGGTCCACATGTCGACGAGGCGATGCTGAATGACCTGGAAGCTCGCGATCGGCTTCCCGAACTGCACGCGCCCCTTGGTGTAGTCGATGGTGATCTCCACGGCGCGCGAGGCGATACCGGCGAGTTCCGCGGCCAGCGCGACCCGCGCGGCGGCGATCGGCTCATCCATCAGATCGTCGAGCGACGGCGCCGAGGCGATCAGAGCCTCGACTGGCACCGCACACCGTTCGAGGCGCAACGTGCCTATGACGGCCCCGTCGACCCCGGCGGCCGTTTCCACCGACATGCCCGGGCCGCCGGCGCGCACCGCGAACAGTCCCACGCCATCCGCCATGTCGGCGGTCACCAGGAAG
Organism: Aquibium pacificum; assembly: GCF_040839445.1. NCBI lineage: Bacteria > Pseudomonadati > Pseudomonadota > Alphaproteobacteria > Hyphomicrobiales > Phyllobacteriaceae > Aquibium > Aquibium pacificum. Next base: position 825,308 of record NZ_JBDPGJ010000002.1, read on the forward strand.
TCCGAAGCCGAAAGTGCCAGATCGACGTGGCGCTTCGTGCCGGTGAGCGAAAATCCGCCGCCGGGCGTCTTTTGCGCCGTCATGGCGCGGCCTGGCGCATCGATCCAGGCGGGCGCGAGCGCGAGATTGCCGCCGACCAGACCCGCTGCGAGACGCTCCCGCTCCTGAGACTGGGCGGCCGCGGCAAGCAGGCGCGACGACAGAACGGCCGAGATCGCCACCGGCTCGCTGATCAGCGCACGCCCGAGCGCCTCGCTGACGACCACCTGCTCGGCGAGCGTGAGCCCGGCGCCGCCCAGTTCCTCCGGTAGAAGGATCGCGCTCCAGCCGGCTTCCGCCATGGCCTGCCAGAGCGCCGCGTCGCGATCTCCACCAGCGGCTCGCTTGGCACGCACGGAAGCGGGGCCGGGAAAGCGCGAGGCGAGCGTTGCCACGCTATCGCGCAGCATGGCGAGCGTTCCCTCGGGATCGTCGAGTTGAGCCTGGGGCATTCTTCCTCCCTTGCGCGGCTATCGCCGTCTTGAAGAAACGGTAGGCGATGGGACCGCCTCGTACAACGCAAACACCGCGCTGCGGATCGGTTTCATGGATGTGAAGATCTAGCCGGGCAGCGCGTGGCTTCCATATCGTTCGCGGAGTTTCGTCTTCTGCAGCTTGCCCGTTGCCGTGTGGGGCAGTTCCTCGGCAAACACGATGTCGTCGGGCAGCCACCATTTCGCCACCCGCGCCGACAGGAACGCCATCAGTTCGTCGCGTCCAGGCGTCTTTCCCGATTTCGGCACGACGATCATCAGCGGCCGCTCCTGCCATTTCGGGTGATGCACGCCGATCACCGCCGCCTCCGCGACGTCCGGATGCGCGACGGCCGCGTTTTCGAGATCGATGGAAGAGATCCACTCGCCGCCGGACTTGATGACGTCCTTGGACCGGTCTGTCAGTTGCACGTAGCCGTCGGCGTCGATCTTGGCGACGTCGCCTGTCGCGAACCAGCCTTCCGCATCGAGCACGTCGCCGCCTTCGCCCTTGAAATAGCCCGAAGCCACCCAGGGTCCGCGCACGAGCAGATCGCCGGCCTGCGACCCGTCGTGGGGGAGCGGCTCGCCGTTCTCGCCGCGGATCCTGAGCTCCACCCCGCAGATCGCGCGTCCCTGCCTGACCTGGACGTTGACCTGCTCCTCTTCGGAAAGGCCGCGATGCTTCGGAAGAAGGTTGCCGATCGTCGCCAGCGGGCTCGTCTCGCTCATGCCCCAGGCATGGATGACGAAGACGCCGAAATCGCGCCGGAACCGCTCGATGATGGCACGGGGCGCGGCCGATCCGCCGATGACGACGCGCTCCAGCTTCAGACGGGAAAGATCCAGGCCGGGCGTCTCGTCGATATGCTTGAAAAAGCCGAGCCAGACGGTGGGCACACCGAGCGAGAAGTTGCAAGTTTCCGCGACGGCGAGATCGAAAAGGCTCCGGCCGTCGAGGTGCGGACCCGGCAGCACCAGCTTGGCGCCGCACATCGCCGAAGCGTAGGGAACGCCCCAGGCATTGACGTGGAAGAGCGGCACGACCAGCAGAACGCTGTCGGCGGCCGAAAGCCTGAGGCCGTCCGCCGCGCATGCCGTGAACGAATGGAGCACCGTCGAGCGGTGCGAATACAGAACGCCTTTCGGATTGCCCGTCGTGCCGGACGTGTAGCAGAGCGAGGACGCGGAGCGCTCGTCGAACTGGGGCCAGACCAGCTCATCGGGTTCGCCTTCGATGAGGGCCTCGTAGGCGATCGTTCCGTCCGGTGCGTCCGGAAGGCGCGCCTCATCGGTCATCGCCACGGTCCGCTCGACCTTGCCGAGCCTCGGCCGGAGATCCGTCACGAGCGCGGCGAAGGTCATGTCGAAGAACAACACTCGGCTTTCCGCGTGGTTCAGGATGTAGTCGATCTGCTCGGGAAAGAGCCTCGGATTGACCGTGTGCAGCACAGCTCCGATGCCGGAGACAGCGAAATAGAGTTCGAGATGCCGGTGCGTGTTCCAGGCGAGCGTGGCGACGCGGTCGCCCGGGCGGATGCCCATGCGCAGCAGAGCGTTGGCAAGCCTTGCCGAGCGGGAGCGGACCTCGGCCCAGTTCGTGCGCACGATCGGCCCCTCGCAGGTACGGCTTACGATCTCGACGTCGGGATGATAGCGGGCCGCATGCTCGATCAGCCCCGATACCAGGAGCTGCCGGTCCTGCATGAGCCCGAGCATGGCTGCGCCTCCGGGCGTCGATGAGCGCGCCTCCATCATGCCGCCGCGCTCTCGCGGGCCTTCTCGAACGACAGTCCGGCGTAGCCGTCGGCCGCGGCGGCGCAGAGATCCCGATACTTGTTGAACCCGCCGACGAACATGGTCAGTCCTTGCGGCTTGCCCTTCACGTTCGAGCCGACCCACCAGGTCTTGGCCTTGCGGATCAGCGAGCGCTCGGCGAGCCGGGCGACCAGTTCCATCCACGCCGCCTCGGCCTTCTCAGTAGCCTCCGTAGTCTCGATGCCGTTCTCCTCCATGTACTCGATCGCGCCGGCGATCCAGTCCACGTCGTGCTCGGCGATGGTGATCAGGTTGGCGAGAGCGGCGGGGCCGTTCGGGCCGCTCGGCGCGAAGAGGTTCGGGAAGCCCGCCACCATGAAGCCGAGATAGGAAACCGGTCCGCTTTTCCATTTCTCCTTCAGGGAAAGTCCGTCACGGCCGACCACGTCGAAGGCGAGCAGCGCGCCCGTCAGCGCATCGTAGCCCGTCGCGAAGATGAGGATGTCCAGCTCGGTCTCCCCGGCTTCGGTGCGGACGCCTCTCTCGGTTATCTCCACGATCGGCGCCTTCAGGCAGTCGACAAGATGGACGTTGGGCCGATTGTAGGTCTCGTAATATTCGGTATCGAGGCAGGCACGACGCGCGAAGATCGGATAGCCCCTCGGCTTCAGTGCCTCGGCCGTCTCCGGGTCCTTTACGATCTTTCCGATCTTGTCGCGCACGAAATCGGCGACCTGGTCGTTGGCCTCCTGGTTGGTCATCAGGTCGGCGAAGGAACCGAGGAAGGTGTGGCCGCCGTTTTCCCAGGCCTGCTCCATCGCCTGCAGACGCTGCGACGGGGGAAGGCTGAAGAATGGACGGGTCGAGACGGGGCGCGTGCCTCCCGTGGGATTGTTGCGCATCGCCTCGCGCATGGCCGGATAGTGCCGCTTCATCTCGGCGACATAGTCGGGCTCGAGATCGTGGTTGCGCATGGGCAGCGTGTAGCTCGGCGTGCGCTGGAAGACGAAGAGTTCGCCTGCTTCCTTTCCGAGCGTCTGGACGATCTGGATGCCAGTCGAGCCGGTGCCGATCACGCCGACGCGTTTGCCGCTGAAATCAACCGGCTCGTGCGGCCACCTCTGGGCGCGCAAGAGCTGACCCCTGAAGCGTCCGATGCCTGGAATGTCGGGATCCTTGGGAACGGAGAGCGGCCCCGTGGCCATGATGCAATAGGGCGCCTCCAGTGTTTCGCCGCCGTCCGTGGTCGCTCGCCAGATGCGCCTGGCATCGTCCCAGACCGCGCTCGTGACGCGCGTGTCGAACGCGAAGTGCTTGCGCAGGTCGAGCCGGTCGGCGACGAAATTGGCATAGGCGAGGATTTCCGGCTGGGCTGCGAACTGCTCCGACCAGGTCCATTCCTGCTGGACCTCCTCGGAGAAGCCATAGCTGTAGTCGACGCTCATCAGGTCGCAGCGCGCGCCGGGATAGCGGTTCCAGTACCAGACGCCGCCGACGTCGCTGCCTGCCTCGATGCCGGCGACCTGCTTTCCCATCTCGCGGAACCGGTACACGGCGTACATGCCCGCGAAGCCGGCCCCGACCACGATGACGTCGACGCGACGGGTTCTCGTTCCCTTGTCGGGTGCATTGTCTGCTTGCGCCATTCCGGCATCCTCCGTCCTGTGACCGACCGGGCCAGATCGTGCCGGCGCGGGTGAATGCATGCTTCGAAGCAGGTCGCCGCGCAGAGCCATTGTCGGACGCGAGGGTCCCAGCCGCCGCCCATAGGGACGGCGCGTTTCGCAGCAGCCGGTCTTTCGTGTGTCCTCCAGGCTGCCGATCTCGGCGACGCCTGTTGTGAAAGATCATTTTCCTGGCTCGACAAGTCAACGACCACGAGACCAGGAAGGAAAGTTTCACGAATGTGAATTCCTTCAGCCTCTCCGGCGTGAAACCGGCTGATGGGGAAATCGGCAGGAGCAGCGCCGGCGTCGCGACAATGTCGGGGGCTGGCACGACTGGAAATTGGTTCGTTGCGGGGGTGTCGACGCTCTGCAGGTGTCGTACGCCCTGATCAATTGGCGGAAGGGGGCCAGCCGAAAGTCTCCTTCCGGCCCCGGTCCTCAGGTCACATCCCCACATTGATTCACGTCAACGATCTCCTCTGCCTTTCCCCCAATAAAGAGCACCACAACCTGCTGGCACGAAGAGAACCCTTGAAATGCGGCACATCAAACTCGCCCTCTGGGGGATGTTGGCACTGTTGACCGTTTTGTGGCTTCTCGCCGAGCCCCAACTGTTCCAGCCTGCCAATTTCCTGGCCCTTCGCGGGACGATGGTCCAGTACAGCGGCATCATCGCCATGGCTGCCATGAGCGTTGCCATGGTCCTGGCGCTGCGGCCGCGCCGGCCGGAACGGTGGTTCGGCGGGTTGGACAAGATGTACCGCCTGCACAAGTGGCTGGGGATCGCCGCGCTCGTCATTTCCGTGGTCCATTGGCTGTGGAGCCAGGGGCCGAAATGGGCGGTGGGCTGGGGCCTGATCGCGCGGCCGGCAAGAGGCGAGAGGCCTCCACTTGAAAACCCGATCGAGCAGTTCCTTATGACACTGCGTGGCTCGGCGGAGGGTCTCGGCGAATGGGCATTCTACGCTGCAGTGCTGCTGATTGCCCTGGCGCTCATAAAGTCCTTCCCTTATCGGCTCTTCTATAAGACGCACCGCCTGCTCGCCGTCGTCTATCTGGTGCTGGTGTTCCACGCCGTGGTGCTGACGACGTTCAGATATTGGACGTCGCCCATCGGCGTGGTGATGGCGCTGCTTCTCGCCGCAGGGACATATGCTGCGGTGATCGTTCTGCTGCGTCGCGTCGGCGCCGGACGTCAGGTTCGGGGCAGGATCGCCTCGCTCCAGTATTATCCCGGCGTGAAAGCTCTTGAGACTGTGATCGAGGTGCCGCAGGGCTGGCATGGCCACAGGCCAGGCCAATTCGCCTTCGCGACGTCGGACCGTTTCGAAGGTGCACACCCTTACACCATCGCCTCCGCTTGGAACGACAACGACCGGCGCATCACCTTCGTCACGAAGGAACTTGGCGACCACACCGGCCACCTGCGCGAGAAGCTACGGGTCGGGCAGGAGGTGACGATCGAGGGGCCATATGGTTGTTTCGATTTCGATAACGGTCAGCCCCGGCAGATCTGGATCGGCGGCGGCATAGGGATCACGCCGTTCATCGCCGCCATGAAGCATCTGGCGCGGGAGCGACGCGAAAATCCGGGTGCGCCCCGCCCGGCGATCGACATGTTCCACACGACCGCCGACTACGACGAGAAAGCTATCGACAAGCTGAACGCAGATGCGGATGCGGCGAACATCCGCCTGCACGTTCTGGTCGACGCTCGCGACGGCTTGCTGACCGGCGAGCGCATCCGTGCCGCCGCGCCAGAATGGCGCGATGCCAGCATCTGGTTCTGTGGTCCGACGGCCTTCGGCGAGGCGTTGCGCAAGGATTTCGCCGCGCAGGGACTGCCTGTGGCCGAGCGCTTCCATCAGGAACTGTTCGACATGCGCTAGGAGCGGGTCCGTTGGATGGGCCTATTATCGCCCGAAGCCCGCGCTCGTCGGCAGCCACAGCGAAAGTTGCGGGAAAGCCCAGAACAGGAGGAGGCCACCGACGAGAAGCGCAACATAGGGCACCGACCCTCGGATCACGTCGGCAAGCGGCGCGCCGGTGATACCCTTGATGACGAAAAGGTTCATGCCGACCGGCGGCGTGATCAGCGCCAGTTCGAGATTGATCATCAGAAGCACGCCGTACCAGACCGGGTTGATCTCAAGGGCAATCATCGCGGGCAGTATGATCGGTGTGGTAATCAGGATGATCGCGATCGTCTCCAGGAACATGCCGAGGATGAAGATTGCGATCATCACCACCAGGATGAAACCGGTCTGCGACAGGCCGTAGGCGGTCACGGTTTCCATGATTTCGGCCGGCAGGCGGATGATCGTGACGGCATGGCCGAACAGGCCGGCGCCGGCGATGATCATGAACAGCATCGCGCTGGTGCGCATGGTTTGCCAGGCGCAGTCCCACAGATCGGCCAGCGAGACGTTGCGATAGACGATCAGCGCGACGGCGATCGCGTAGACCGCGCCGACAGCCGCAGCTTCGGCGGCCGTGAAGATGCCGAGATAGATGCCTCCAAGAATGATCGGCGGCATGGCGACGGCCCAGACCGAATTGAACATCGCGCGCGCGACGACGCGGGTTCCCGGCCAGATCTGTGCCTCGGTCTCTCCGTGCCTGTTGGCCTGTGCCCAGGAGAACACGGCGAAGACCGCCGCCATGATGAGGCCCGGGATCATGCCGGCCAGGAACAGCGCCCCGATCGAGGCATCGGTCACGATCGCGTAGAGGATCATCGGGCCGGAGGGAGGGATCAGGATCCCCAACGTACCCCCGGCTGCGATGATGCCGTAGGTGTCGCGCGGCCGGTAGCCGAACCGCTGCATCTGCGGAATCGCCGTGGAGCCGATGGTGAGCGCCGTGGCGACCGACGAACCCGAGATGGTCGAGAAGATGGTACAGGAGAGGATCGTCGCGAAGCCGAGTCCGCCCTTCACGTGCCCGACCAGCTTGTTGGCCATGTCGTAGAGGTCGTCGACGACCTTCGCCTTGATCATCACATGCGCCATGAAGGCGAACATGGGGATCGTCGCCAGCAGCGGATTGTTCAGGCTTGCGAAGACCGTATCGGCGATCGAATCGATCTTGCCTTCGAAGGCCAGCAGCACCGCAACCGACGAGAGTCCGAGCGCGGCGAATATTGGCATGCCTGTCAACAACAGCGCGACAAGCGATCCAAGGATGAGAAGGGTCGTCACGACCGTCTTCCTGCAACGAAGTCGAGCAAGGCGGCGAGAGCGGCAAAGGCGAGGAGGATCGAGCCGACGACCATGGTGGATTGCGGTATCCACATCGGTATCGAGAGATAGCCGGTCGAATACGCGCCGAAGGCGCGCGAGAACTGGACCGTGTGCCACGAGGTCACGAGCAGAAGAGCCGAAAAGCCTGCCACGCTGGCAAGCGACCAGAGTTCCAGCCACCAGCGGATTCGCGGGCCGACGTGGTCGAAGACCAGGTCTATGCGGATATGATCCCCGCGCCGCAGCGCCTCCGCCGCGCCAAGCATCACGATGGCCACAACAAGAAAGCCGGTTCCCTCGTCCACGCCCATGATCGGCTGGTTGAGCACATACCGGTTGAAGACGCTGACGACGGTGATCGCGAGCACGACCAGGATCAGCAGTGCGCTCAGGGCCCCGCCCAGAAGCGAGAGGGCCCTCGCCGCCCGATAGGGAAGCGAGGAGGCGCCTGGCGCCTCCTGCTTTTCCAGCTCTCCGGTCATGCCGGCCGCTACTGGATCTTTTCGATCAGGCCAAGCAGCGTCTTGCCGTCCTCGCCGGTCTCCTCCGCGAAGCCTTCGGCGAATGCAGGCTGCATTGCGGCCCTGAACGCCTCGTTCTCTGCATCGGTGGCGATGTGAACGGTGACCCCCTTCTCTTCAAGCTGCTTCGGCGCGTCGGCCGAAGCCTGGATCGAGGCGTCCAGCGCCCACTGCGAGGCGGATTTGCCAGCCTGGTCCAGAGCTGCCTTCGACTTCTCGCTGAGGCCTTCATACCAGCCGGGGTTCACGTAGCCGTGCAGATAGGCCGCGAGCACCGGAACCACCGTCATGTGGTCCTGTACCTCGTAGTACTTGCGCGAATAGGCGGCAGCGACGTCGGTGATCGCCGCATCGACGATCCCGGTCGCCAGTGCCTGGTAGACCTCGCTTCCCGGCATCGAGACCGTGGTCGCGCCCATCGCCGTCAGGCCGCGGTCGAAGGCCGGCCCGATGCCACGCATCTTCAGGCCCTGGAAATCTGCCGGCGTGATCAGCGCCTTGCCTTTCGAGGTGAAGACGCTGGTGTTGGTCTGGAACATCCACGCGACGTTCTTCACGCCCTTCTCGGCGAGTTTTTGCTCGAGGAAAGCAGCGGCCTCGGACGTCGGCCACTTCTTCCACGCCTCGATGGACGACATTGTGTACGGGCCGACGGTGACGTTCATCAGCGGCAGCGTCTTGCCCCACTGGAAGTTGAGCGAGAACGCACATTCTATGTCGCCCTTGGCGACCGCCAGGATATTGTCATTGGCCTTGACGAGACTGTCGGCGCCGAACACCTGAACATCGAGCTCTCCCTCGGAGAGCTTCTCGACCTCGGCCGCCCACTGATCGACGACCTTGGCGATGTGATGTGCAGGCGGAAGCTGATGGCTGCAGCGCATCGCGGTCTGCGCACTCGCCATGCCGATCGCGGATGCGGAAAATAGCAGCGTCGCCGCCAGTGTTTGCGTCGTTCGTTTCATTGCAGTTCCTCCCTTGGATGCCTTGTTGTCTGGAAAGCGGGGCTCCCGTTTCTGCTCAGACCCGCCAGTCGAACGCCGCCGGCGGACCGGCGCGCGCAATTCCTCCGTAGAACTTCTCCCCCGGCATCGCATGCTCGGGTATATCACGAACCGCGGCCAGCGCGGGCAGATCGATGCCGGTGGCGAAGCCTTTGGTCTCGCAGAGATAGACCAGGTCCTCGAACACGACATTGCCCGTGGCGCCTGGGGCGAACGGGCAGCCGCCGAGGCCGCCCAGCGATCCGTCGAGGATGCGGCAGCCCGCGTCGAGCGCGGCCGAGGCGTTGGCGATGCCCATGCCTCGGGTGTCGTGAAGGTGGACGATGAACCCGCCATCGCCAACAAGCCCGCACATGCGCTTCGCCAGCCGCTCCACCTGCCTCGGGCCGGCAAAGCCGACGGTATCGGCAATGCCGACGACATCGGCGCCCGCCGCCAGGCATGCTTCCGCCAGCAGAAGCACCTCGTCCGGATCGACGCGCCCGGCGATCGAGCAGCCGAAGGCCATGGCGATGCCGGCGTTGACCATTGCCTTATGGCCGGCCTCGTCGCGCAGCCGCGCCACCGTGCGGACAAGATCGATGGCGTCTGCGCGAGAACGGCGCGTGTTTGCCTGGCTGTGCTCCTCGGTCGCCGAGATCACACACACGATCTCGTCGACGTCCGTTCCGATGGCGTCGCCGGCGCCGCGCTCGTTCAACGCCAGCGCGGCCGATCGCGCGCCCTCAAGCGCCGCTACCGCCGCGATCGTCGACGCGAGATCGGCGAATTGCGGCATGCGGTTGGCCGGCAGGAACGAGCCGACCTCGAAGTGCCGGACGCCCGCAGCATGCTCTCGCTCCAGCCACGAGCGCTTCTCTTCGGTCGTCGGCCACGTCTTGACCAGTTGAAGCCCGTCGCGCAGCCCGACCTCGCGCAGGCTGACCCTGTCGGCGGGATAGGCTTCGGCGCGGCGGTTCATGCCGCTTTCCTCGCGCTGCCGCGCGCCTTGGCGATCTCGTCGGCGTCGAAGCCGAGGCCCGCCAGAACCGCCACCGTATCCGCGCCGAGCGCGGGCACATCCCCGCCGGCATCGATCATGGCTCCGTCCACGTCGACCGGCAGCGACGGAGCGCGGAACACCTGGCCGTCCGGCAGCCTGGACGGCACCAGCCCTCCCGGCCTCATGACGTGCGGATCGGAATACATGTCGGAAGGCTTGGCGATCGGCGAATAGGGAATGCCGAGGGCCTCGAACTCGCGCGACAGATCGTCTGCGCGGCGCCTGGCGATCGCCGCCGCGACGATGGGAACGGTGCGGTCGCGGGCATCGATCTGGTCCATGCGCGTCTGGAGCGAGGGGTCGGATAGCAGGTCGTCCAGACCGAGCAACTTGCAAAGGGCAACCCACTGCCCTTCGGTCACCGCCCCGACGAACATCTGTCTGGCGTCGGCGGTGTCGAATATATCGTAGACCGGCCAGGAGAACGTTCGCTCCGGCATCGGCGGCGGGTTCACGCCCTCGAGTTCGAATTGCACCATGTGTTGGGCGACGAGCAGCAGGCAGTTCTCGAACAGCCCGATGCGCAGGCTGCGGCCCTTGCCCGTCTGCTGGCGTTCCAACAGTGCGGCCACGACCGAGAACGCACCGAACAACCCGCCCATGATGTCGTTGGCGGACGAACCGACCCGCAGCGGCCGCCCGGTCGGGCCGGTCATGTAGGCGAGGCCCGTCATCATCTGCACCACTTCGTCGAGCGCCGTACGGTCCTGGTAGGGTCCGGCGAGGAAGCCCTTGTGCGAGGCCAGCACCAGGCGGGGAAAGCGCTTGCGCAGGTCGGCCGGGTCCGCTCCCATCCTTGCCAGCGATGCGTCGCGGAAATTGTCGATGAAGACGTCGGCCGTCGCCAGCAGCGCGTCCAGTGCCTTGCGACCGGTTTCCGACTTCAGGTCCAGTTGCACCGACTTTTTGCCGCGGTTGAACAGCGGGAAGAACGGACGGCCCATGCCTGTAAGATCGCGCGTCTTGTCGCCTTCCGGCGGCTCGACCTTGATCACTTCCGCGCCGACCATGCCGAGGAACATGCCACAGGACGGTCCCATGATCATGTGGGTCATCTCCACGACCCGGATGCCGGCCAGCGGTTGGAAGTCCGATTGCATTCACACCTCCTCGATGGCCCCACGGTAGCGTTGCCGGAGAGGTCGGAAAATCATAATGTTTCTAAGCGAACATTCGAAATTCCAGAAAGGTCGAGCAAAGTGGATTCGCGACAGTTGCGGTATTTCGCGGCCATCTACGAGCAGGGCACGTTGTCCAGCGCGGCGGAGACGTGCCGCGTCGCGGTCTCTGCGCTCAGCCACCATCTCGCCAATCTCGAGGCCGAGTTCGGCACCGATCTCTTCGTGCGCAAGCCGCGGGGCCTGCGCCCCACCGCGGCGGGAGAACGGCTTTACGGTCACGCCAAGGCGATCCTCAAAGCGATGTCAGCCGCACAAAAGGATATCCGCGAAGCCGGCGACGACGTTTCCGGGGACGTCTCGGTCGGCATGGCCTATTCCGCCGTCAAGGCGATCGGCGTCGATCTGTGCCGGCGGATTGTCGACGACTATCCGAGGGTGCGCCTGTCCCTGTCGGAAAGCCTGTCAGGCTCTACGCTGCTCCACCTGATGGCCTCGGAGGTCGACCTGGCGCTCGTCTACAATCCGCCTGCCGACCCCCGCCTCAGGACTCAGCCGGTGCTGGAGGAGCAGATGGTGCTCGTGGGAACGCGTGCCATCATCGGCGACAGCGACGAACCGGTACCCTTCAACGACATACTCGAACTGCCGCTGATCCTGTTGAGGCAGGGCATCTCGGCCCGGGCGCTGATGGACGACACCAACCTGCTGAAGAAGATCGAAGGCCGGGCAAAGCTGCAGATGAATTCCGTCCACGCCATCGGTGCATCGCTGGCCGCCGGGCTGGGGTGCGCCATCGGCACCAAGCTCTTCATGTACGAACACATCGAAAGCGGACTGCTGCATTTCCGGCCGATCATCGAACCCGAACTGTCGCGGACTCTCTACATCTGCGAGATGGCCGATCGACCGGCGACCTACGCTTTGGAGACAGTTCGCAACCTGATGGTGGCTCTGGTCCACGCCGCGGTGATCGATGGCCGCTGGGAAGCAAGGATCGCCGCGTGAGCTTCGAACTCGCCCTATAGGCGGCCGTCATCCTGGAAGCACACATCCAGCGCATCTCGACGTCGTCATCGTGAGCTTGTCAGCCGACAGACATCGCAAACCGGGAACAAGGTGGGGAAGCCGTCGGTCGAAAACGGTGATTGCGCTTTGATTTCGGGCATCTGGATCCCGCCGCTGGTGGAGCTGAGGGGGATCGAACCCCTGACCTCGTCATTGCGAACGACGCGCTCTCCCAGCTGAGCTACAGCCCCGTCCAGCGGATTGCGGCTTTTACGGTTCGCCGCAGCTAGATGTCAAGCGGGCGAAGGGCCGTTGCAGAGGGGAAGTGCGAGCGATGGTGGGCCATTTGCGGCGCGTGCCGCCAGCGGCGCTCCGCCCCGTTCCAAACCTGTACGATCGGCGCTAGTCTGGTGTCCGCCAATCGGGAGATTTCGTGCTATGCCAGCATCACCAGTCGCGGCCGCCGGCGCCGGGAGCCGGATGAGGACGCTTCTCTTCCTGCTGATGATCGCGCCGTTCCTGTCGGCGTGCGGGTTCAACACCATCCCGACGGCCGAAGAGCAGGCGAAGGCCGCGTGGAGCGAGGTGCTCAACCAGTACCAGCGCAGGGCGGACCTGATCCCGAACCTCGTCGAGACGGTGAAGGGCTACGCCCAGCAGGAAAAGGACGTGCTGCAGGCCGTCGTCGAGGCGCGCGCGAAAGCCACGCAGGTGACGCTGCCCCCCGAGATGCTGGACGACCCGCAGGCTTTCCAGGCCTTTCAGGAGAGTCAGGCAGGGCTTACCGGCGCCCTCTCGCGCCTGCTGGCGGTGGTCGAGAACTATCCCGACCTGAAGTCGAACCAGAACTTCCTCGCCTTGCAGGCGCAGCTCGAAGGCACGGAAAACCGCATCGCGGTGGCGCGGCGCGACTACATCGAGGCGGTGCGGGTCTACAACACCACCTTGCGGACGTTCCCCTCCATGATCTGGACCTGGTTCTGGTTCACCGATGCCGAGCCGTTCCAGAACTTCACCGTGTCGGAGGACAAGATGGAGGTTCCGAAGGTGGAATTCGGCACGGGCAAGAGCGGCTAGATTCCCGCCGTCCGTGGCAGGGGACATGCGCATCGACGACCTATCCGGGCGGCGCCTGCGGTCGCTGCTCGTCGCGCTTCTGCTCCTGTTGCCCGTCCTTGCGCTCGCAGCACCCTTTCCCGCACTCACCGGCCGCGTCGTCGATCAGGCGGGCATCATCGATGCCGCTGCCGAAGCCGCGCTCGTCGCCAGGCTCCAGGCCTTCGAGGAGAAGTCGTCCGACCAGATCGTCGTCGCCACGATCGGCAGCCTGGACGGCGAGGCGATCGAACCCTTCGCGAACCGCCTGTTCCGCGCCTGGGGCCTCGGCCAAGCCGGAGAGGACAACGGCATCCTGCTCCTGGTCGCGCCGAACGACCGCAAGATGCGCATAGAGGTCGGCTACGGCCTCGAGGGGACGCTGACGGACCTCCATTCCAAGCTCATCATCGAAGACACGATGGTGCCGGCCTTTCGCGCCGGCGATTTTTCGGGCGGAATCAGCCGCGCGGTGGACGACATCATCCTGGTTCTGGAGGGCAACGCGGCGGAACTGGAGGCGCGCGCCGAGCGCAACCGGAAGGAAGAGGAGGGCATCCCGATCGAGGTCGTCATCTTCCTCGTCATCTGGGGCACGCTGTTCTTCGGGTCCTTCGCTTTCGCAATCGGGGCGCGCCTGTTCGGCCGCAGGATCGGACCAGGCCGCTACCGCTGGCTCGGCATGGACTTCACCTATGGCGGTTCGGGTTCCTCGGGTCGCCGCCGGTCGGGCGGCGGCTGGGTCGGGGGCTCATCCGGCTCGGGCTGGTCGTCGGGAAGCAGCAGCGGAGGCGGCTTTTCCGGCGGAGGCGGATCGTCGGGAGGCGGCGGCGCCTCGGGCAGCTGGTAGGAAGAGGCGATGACATCCGGTCTTTCACCCGAAGACAGAAAGCGCGTCTCCGCGGCCATCCGCGCCGCCGAGGCCACGACGTCGGGCGAGATCTACTGCGTCCTCGCGCGCCGGAGCGACGACTATTTCTTCGCCTCGTCCCTGATGCTCACCCTTGGGATGCTGGCGGCGAGCCTGGTCGCCGCACTCGTGGCGGATTGGTGGTGGGTGGATGTGAGCCCCGTGTCGATGGCGCTGGCCCAGGCGGTGGCGTTCGCGTCCGCGCTCCTGGTGCTGCGGGTCGTGCCCGGCCTGCGCGTGCATCTCGTGCCGCCGCGGCTGCGCTACCGGCGTGCGCACGACAACGCGGCGCGGCAATTCCTCGCCCACAACGTCCATGCCACGCAGGCGCGCACGGGGGTCCTGATCTTCGTGTCGCTGGCCGAACGCTACGCCGAAATCGTCGCCGACTCTGCGATCGACGAAAAAGTCGACCAGTCGACCTGGAACGACATCGTCGCCCGCCTCGTCGACAGCGCCCGCCACGACCGGCTGGGCGAGGGTTTCGCGAACGCCGTGGAAAGCGTCGGCGCGCTGCTCGCCGAACATTTCCCGCCAGGCGCGACCAACCCCAACGAACTCGACGACCATATCGTCGAGATCTAAAGCTCCAGATCCCAGTTCTGGCCGACCAGGTCCTTGCCGAAGCTGTGGTGCCGTTCCTCCGCGACGAGCCTGAAGCCCGCCTTCTCGTAGATACGTCGGGCCGAGACGAGAATGTCGTTGGTCCAGAGCGTCATGCGCTCGTAGCCCGTGTCCCGGGCGAAGCGGATGCATTCATTGACCAACCGTCCGCCGATGCCCAGTCCGCGCGTCGAGGGCTCGACCCAGAGCATGCGCAGCTTGGCCGTGCCGCCGCCGGCGTCGACCAGGAAGACCGAGCCGACGACCTCCGCGTGCCGCTCCGCCACCCAGCAATGCTCGCGCTTCGGATCGTATGATTTGAGGAACCCGCCGGCGATCTCGGCGACGAAGCCCTCGAATGTCCCGTCCCAGCCGTATTCCTGCGCGTAGAGCGCCCCTTGGCGGGAGATGATGATGCCGATGTCGCCGATGCGGTGCGGCCGGATCACATAGGGCGGGTTCTCCGTTGTCGATGGATCGAGGGCCGCGCGGATGCGCTGCATGGCGCCGACCAGCGTCGAGGCTCCGTCCGGGCCGAGCGGCATCAGGATGTTCGAGATTTCCTCGTGCGAGGCGCGATCGAGGTTCGCAAAAGCTTCGCGTCCGGGCTTCGACAGGGAGAGGACCGTGGCGCGACCATCCTCGGCGCTGGCGGAGGCGAGCACAAGATCTGCCTCCCGCAGTTTCTTGAGAAGACGGCTGAGATAGGCCGGATCCATGCCCAGTTCCGCCGAGAGCTGGCTGGCGGTGACGCTGTGTCGTGTCCCGAGTTCGTAGAGGATGCGGCTTTCCGACAGGCTGTAGGGCGATCTCAGCAGCCCCTCGTTCAATGCCCCGAGAAACCGGGTATAGAAGCGGTTGAAATCGCGCACTCCTGCGATCGCTTCCTCGTGGCGCTGACCGGTCTGTGTCATGGGAGTCCTTTCATTGACAGTGTCATATAGTTTGTTGACAAAGTCAATCAAATGACATGCGGAACCTTGTCATTCGAGCGGCGTTTGCCTCCGCCTCCACGCATTTTCGGATCGTTCTGATGAAACTCTTCGCCTGCCCGGCCTGCGCGAGCCGGCTTTATTTCGAGAACTCGCGCTGCCTTGCCTGCAGCAGCTCCGTCGCCTATGCGCCGGAACAGGAGGGCTTCGTCCTTGTCGGTGCGGAAAGCCCCAACTGCCTGAACGCGGACGAATGTGCCTGCAACTGGGTAGGCGACCAGCGTTTCGGCGGGTATTGCCGGGCCTGTGCCCTCAACAGGACGATCCCGGACCTTTCGGTACCGGAAAACCGCGACCGCTGGGCCCGCGTCGAGCGGGCGAAGCGTCGGGTGGTCTTCGCGCTTCTCGAGTTCGGATTGCCGGTGTGGCCCAAGCAGCGTCCAGAGGACGAGGAGGGGCTCGCCTTCGATTTCCTGGCCGACCCGAAGGGTGCCGGGCCGGGCGGCGAGCGCATCCTGACCGGCCACGACAATGGGCTGATCACGCTGAACGTGGCGGAGGCGGACTCGCCCGAACGGGAGCGGATGCGCATCGCGATGGGCGAGAACTACCGCACGCTCCTCGGCCACTTCCGCCACGAACTCGGTCACTACTATTGGGACCGGCTCGTGCGCGACCATCCGGAAAGGCTCGAGGCGTTCCGGGCGCTTTTCGGCGACGAGCGGGAGGACTACGCGCAGGCGCTGCAGCGGCACTACGAAAACGCGGCGCCGCCCGATTGGGAGCAGCGGCACATCTCGGCCTATGCGGCCAGCCATGCCTGGGAGGATTGGGCCGAGACCTGGGCACACTACCTCCACATCGCCGATACGCTGGAAATGGCCGAGGAATTCCGCATTCCGCTGCACACGCTGGACGTCGCCGCCGCGTCCGCCGTCCGGGAGACCGATCCCCATAGCGACATCGACGGTGTCGTTTCGCGCTGGCTGGCGCTGACGGAGATCGTCAACGGGATCAACCGCTGCATGGGGCTGAGGGACCTCTACCCCTTCGTCATCTCGCCCAAGGTGGCCGAGAAGCTGGATTACGTGCGCCGGCTTCTGAAGGGCGCGTGATCCCGTCGGACGCGACGAAGCGCTGCGGAACTTGACTCGCGTCGCCTTTTCCTGTCTAGAGCGGCCGGAATTCAGCGACGAGCTTTGACTCCGAGCAGCCAACCGGGACCCCTAGTGGTGTAAATTGATCCCGGAGGCCAACACCCGGCAGCGCGATGCGCCCCCGGGTGCTTTTTGGCTTTGTGCGCGCTCGGCGTTTGATGGCCGGCGCGGAACCACTACCTCTCTGGCATCACCGCGGTGCAAGAGACGAAGGAAAACGCATGTTCGAATCCCTCCAGGAGCGCCTTGGCTCCATCCTGAACGGCCTCACCGGCCGCGGCGCGCTCTCCGAAGCCGACGTCTCGGCGGCGCTGCGCGAGGTCCGCCGGGCGCTGCTCGAGGCGGACGTGGCGCTGGAAGTCGTGCGCTCCTTCATCGAAAAGGTGCGCGAGAAGGCCGTCGGCGCGGCGGTCGTGAAGTCGATCAAGCCCGGCCAGATGGTGGTCAAGATCGTCCATGACGAACTCGTTGCCATGCTCGGCGAGGAAGGCAAGGCGATCGACCTCAATGCGCCGGCGCCGGTCGTCATCATGATGGTGGGCCTGCAGGGGTCGGGCAAGACGACGACCACCGGCAAGATCGCGAAACGGCTGACCGATCGCCAGGGCAAGAAGGTCCTGATGGCCTCGCTGGACACGCGGCGCCCGGCCGCCCAGGAGCAGCTGCGCCAGATCGGCGAGCAGGTGAAGGTCGCCACGCTGCCCATCGTCGCCGGCCAGTCGCCGGTCGACATCGCGAAACGCGCCGTCCAGGCCGGACGGCTCGGCGGACACGACGTCGTCATCCTCGACACGGCGGGCCGCACGCATATCGACGAGCCGCTGATGGTCGAGATGGCCGACATCCGCAAGGTGTCGTCGCCGCACGAGATCCTGCTGGTGGCCGATGCGCTGACCGGCCAGGACGCCGTCAACCTCGCCCGCAGCTTCGACGAGCGCGTCGGCATCACGGGCCTGGTGCTCACCCGCATGGACGGCGACGGGCGCGGCGGCGCGGCGCTGTCGATGCGCGCCGTCACCGGCAAGCCGGTCAAGCTGATCGGCGTCGGCGAGAAGATGGACGCGCTGGAGGAATTCCATCCCAAGCGCATCGCCGACCGCATCCTCGGCATGGGCGACATCGTCTCACTGGTCGAGAAGGCGGCCGAGACCATCGACGCGGAAAAGGCCGCGGCGATGGCCAAGAAGATGCAGTCGGGCAAGTTCGACCTGAACGACCTCGCCGACCAGCTCCGTCAGATGCAGTCGATGGGCGGCATGGGCGGCATCATGGGAATGATGCCGGGCATGGGCAAGATGAAGGACCAGATGGCCTCCGCCGGCTTCGACGACAAGATGTTCAAGCAGCAGCTCGCTATCATCGGCTCGATGACCAAGGCCGAGCGCGGAAATCCCGACTTGCTCAAGCACAGCCGCAAGAAGCGCATCGCCGCCGGTTCCGGCACGGACGCGGCCGCGATCAACAAGCTCCTGAAGATGCACCGCCAGATGGCCGACATGATGAAGGCCATGGGCGGCAAGGGCAAAGGCGGCGGCATGATGCGAGGCCTGATGGGCGGCATGGCCCAGAAGATGGGCCTCGGCGGCATGATGCCCGGCATGGGCGGCATGCCGGACCTGTCGAAGATGGACCCCGGACAGCTCGAGCAATTGCGCAGGCAGGCCGAGGCCGCCGGCATGGGCGGCGGTCTCCCCAAGGGCCTCGGCGGTCTGCCGGGCGGCGGTCTTCCGGGACTGCCCGGCGGTCCGCGTCTGCCCGGCATGGGTGGCGGCCTGCCCGGCCTCCCGAAGAAGAAGTGAGCGGGAGGGTGGACTTGACCGATACTGCCGACACCCAGCACGCGAAGGAGATCCTGGCCGGCTACCGCGCCTCGATCGACAACATCGACGCGGCGCTGATCCACATGCTGGCCGAGCGCTTCCGCTGCACCAAGGCAGTAGGTGTGCTCAAGGCCGAACATGGCCTTCCGCCAGCCGATCCCGCGCGCGAGCAGCAGCAGATCGAGCGTCTGCGGCGGCTGGCGAAGGATGCGCATCTCGACCCGGATTTCGCGGAGAAATTCCTGAACTTCATCGTGAAGGAAGTGATCCGCCACCACGAAGCGATTGCTGCCGCCAACGGCAGCGAGAAGGAAAGCGCCCCGGCGGGCGCGTGAGAACCGGCCGGATCAGGCCACACCATCAGTGAGACATCAGGAGAAACGGAAATGGCACTGAAGATCAGACTGGCCCGCGCGGGCTCCAAGAAGCGTCCCTACTACCACATCGTCGTCGCCGACGTGCGCAGCCCGCGCGACGGCCGCTTCATCGAGGCGATCGGCGCGTGGAACCCGATGCTGCCGAAGGACGGCGACCGCGTGAAGATCGACGAGGAGCGCGTAAAGCACTGGCTTTCCCATGGCGCCCTGCCGACGGATCGCGTGCTGCGCTTCCTCGACCAGGCCGGCATCGCCAAGCGCCCGGCGCGCAGCAACCCCAACAAGGCCGAGCCGGGCAAGAAGGCGCAGGAGCGCGCCGCCTTCCTGAAGAAGGCCGAGGAAGAAGCCGCCGCGAAGCTCGCCGCCGAGCGTACCGAGAGCGAAGCCGCCGCGTCCTGACGCGGGCGTCCGGCGCGGAGATCGGGCGGCGGCCATCCGGTCCGCCGCCCTTTGCGTTGCCGAAGCCGCGGACGGTCCCGTGCCGTCCTCTTGCGGGCGACGAAGGGCACCGTGGCAGGCACCAAGGCCGCATCCCGGCTGCCGCCTCGAGGGCCTGCTACGAGGGCTTGAAGACCGGATCCAGCCCCACTCCCCGGAGCAATCCGACAAGATCCGACTGCCGGTGCAGCCCGGATTTCGCCAGCACGGCAGCGAGCTGGTTGCGAACGGTGTTGAGTGATGCGCCGTTGGAAGCGGCAATGCCCGCCGTGGTCTCCCCATTGCCGATGGCTTGCGCCACCTTCGCCTCGGCGGGAGTGAGATCGAAAAGCGCCTGCAGGACGTTCGCGCCGGGAACCTCCTTCGGCACCACGGGCGTCGCCAGCAGGACGGCGCTGGACGCAGCAAATACATCGTGAGCGGCGCCCCTCACCGGAACCAGATGGATCACGACCGGCGGGTGCTCATCGGTGGCCCGGATGGGGATGGATCGCACCGCGTATAGACCCGATGATCGGCCGACAGCTTCGATGGCTGTCCGGAGGAGCGCGTCCGCGCTCGGATCGGTCAGCGTCATGCGAGCGGACCGATCCTGGACGACATGCGGCATGAGGGCGACGAGCAAGTCGTTGGCGGCGAGCGTGCGGCCGCCGTGCCCGAGCACGGCTGCAGGCAGGCCGACCGCCGCGAGCGCTTCAGCCGCGGCGCGCGCCCGCTCTATCCCCAGTCGCGCCGAAAGGAGCGACGCCCGCGCCATATGCGGCCGAAGGGCGTCGAGCGCCTGGACCGTTCGGGAATCGAAAGGACCGTCGTGATAGTTTCCCTCGGCATGGAGGACGATCGTGTCTCCGTTGGGAACGCATATCGCCGTTGCTATTCCTCGTCCGTAACCGCTCGGTATCAGATAGTCGGCGAACATGGGTTCGTTCAGGATTTCCTCGTGCGTGAACACGTCGCGATCGGTGACGAAACCCGGATGACGCAGGGCCACGAGGCGACGGGTTCGTTCAATTCCCGCGGGATAGCTGAAGACCTTCGCTGCGATTTCGTCGACCGCCGGTGACGAACCGATCAGTTTCGAACCTTCGCTATCCGCCGCAAGGAGTGCCGCTTCCTGCGCGCCTGCCATTCGTGCGAAATCCCGAAGCACCTGCGGCCACTGCTCCGGAATGAGAGACGCCTCATAGATACGGTCTACCAAGACGTCATCGACGTGACTGAACGACATCCCTCTCTCTCCTCCCACCAAGAAGAACGATGGCTTGATCGTTCAATCTTGGGGTGGATCGTACGTGGGAATCAATCGGAAATACAATGAACCTTGGGGCCGCGCGACTGCCATGTCCGGCAGTCGCCCTGGCTGATGTTATGACAGCGCGGGTGGCCCGGCGTCAGGCGGCTTGCTTCTTCGGCTGGATCAGGCCGCGCGCGACCAGCAGTTCGGCGATCTGGATGGCGTTGAGCGCCGCGCCCTTGCGCAGGTTGTCGGAAACCACCCACATCGACAGCCCGTTCTCGACTGTGATGTCCTCGCGGATGCGCGAGATGTAGGTCGCGTCCTCGCCCGCCGATTCCAGCGGGGTGATGTAGCCGCCGTCCTCGCGCTTGTCGATCACGAGGCAGCCCGGGGCGTCGCGCAGGATGTCGCGTGCCTCCTCGGCGGAGATCGGCCTCTCGAACTCGACGTTGACTGCCTCGGAGTGGCCGATGAAGACCGGCACGCGCACGCAGGTCGCGGTGAGCTTGATCTTCGGGTCGAGGATCTTCTTCGTTTCCGCCATCATCTTCCACTCTTCCTTCGTGTAGCCGTCCTCCATGAAGACGTCGATGTGCGGGATGACGTTGAAGGCGATGCGCTTGGTGAACTTCTTCGATTCCACCGGATCGGCGACGTAGACGGCGCGGGTCTGCGTGAACAGTTCATCCATGCCGTCCTTGCCCGCGCCGGAGACGGACTGATACGTCGACACGACCACGCGCGTGATCTTCGCGGCTTCATGCAGCGGCTTCAGCGCCACCACCAACTGCGCGGTCGAGCAGTTCGGGTTGGCGATGATGTTCTTGCGGGTGAAGCCGTCGATGGCATCCGGATTGACCTCCGGAACGATCAGCGGGACGTCCTGGTCGTAGCGCCAAGCCGAGGAGTTGTCGATCACCACGCAGCCCTGCCTGCCGATGCGCGGCGAATGCTCCTTGGAGACGTTGCCGCCGGCCGACATCAGGCAGATGTCGGTGTCAGAGAAGTCGTAGGTGTCGAGCGTCTTCACCTTCAGCGTCCGGTCGCCGTAGGACACTTCGGTGCCGAACGAGCGGCGGGAGGCGAGCGCCACCACCTCGTCGGCGGGAAAGCCGCGCTCCTCGAGGATGTTGAGCATCTCGCGGCCTACATTGCCGGTCGCGCCGGCGACTGCGATCTTGAAACCCATGTCTTGAACTCCTGTCCCTCTCCGCTGCCTGGCTTGGATGGCGCCCGCTGGCCCCGCGGGCTTCTCCCCGGGCCGGACCCGGGAGAGGGCGAGCAGGCCGAGGGTGGTCAGACCGCGGTGGCGGTCGTTTTGGCCGGGGATTTTTTCGTGGTGGAAACGCTGCGCGTGCGATCGCCGCCGGAAAACCAGCCGGTCTCGCCGATCGAAAGAAGAGCCATGGTGAGGCCGCGCATTGTCTGCTCCGAAAACGCGCCGCTTCTAGCGCTGTTTGCCGGGAAAAGTCAATGCGAAGCGGTTTGCCGCAAGAAGTGGAGGATGGACTGCGGACTTGCCCGGACGCCGCGCAGTGTCTACATCACGGCAAATCACGGAGTTCGGCATGGTTGCGCTTATCCAGACCCTCGTCCTCGCGATCGACATCTACTGGTGGATGATCATCGCATCCGCGATCTTCTCCTGGCTTTTCGCATTCAACGTGATCAACGGCCGCAACCAGTTCGTGGCCACGATCGGAGATTTCCTGTTCCGCGTCACCGAACCGGCGCTGCGGCCCATCCGGCGCATCCTTCCCGATCTCGGCGGCATCGACATCTCGCCGATCATCCTGCTCCTCATTCTGTTCTTCGTCCGGCAGTTCATCCTGACGACCGTCGCTCCCGCCGTCATCTGAGGCGCCTTGCCTGATTTCTTCCGCTCCGCATCAGAAAGCGTCGACGTCTTCGTGCGCCTGACGCCGCGCGGTGGGGCCGATGCGATCGAAGGTGTCGAGGAGACGGCTGACGGGCGCGCGCATCTGAAGGCGCGGGTGCGCGCTGCACCCGAGAAGGGTGCCGCGAACAAGGCGCTCGAGAAGCTGCTGGCGCATGCGCTGGGAATCCCCAAGGGGCAGGTCACGGTCTCCAGCGGCGCCAGCGCGCGCCTGAAAACGCTGCGGGTCATCGGCGACGTCCACGAAATCGTCCGCAAGCTGGAAGCGTTGGCCGGCACGCCCTGAGGAGAGGGGCGGTCCCGCTTCTCAACATCTCCGTTCCCGAATAGTCTTCGGCAAACGCAGGAAGGGAGGAACGTCCAATGGTCGCACGAATGGCAGGATGTGCAGGTGCGCTCGCCGGCCTGTTTCTCGGCGCCATGCCGGCGGCGGCGGATGGCATCGTCAGCGCCTACACCAAGATCGACGCGGATACGACCTGCACCACCTTCGCGGCCGCCTCTGCGGACGACGGCGGCGACTGGGCGAACATGGTGTGCGACGGATACCGGGGCTATCCCGTTTTCCTCTACTACGGCGACGCGCGGGAATCCCTCTTCTACGGCTTCGCGCCGGGCGGCGACCTCGCCCCCGCCTGGGAAAGCTTCGACGCTTTCAATTCCACAGGGCCGACGGTGGAATGGCGCATCGAGACCGCGGGCGAGCACCAGATCCCGTTCGCCACCATCCATCGCTGGTTCGTCAGCGACCCGGAGGGTGGCGACGAGCAGATCGAAGTCCTGGTTGTCGCCAAAGTCGGTCAACCCGCAGAGCGGGAGGGCTGCGCCGTCGGCTACGTGGTCGCGACCGGAAACGACAACGCCAACGAGAAGGCACGCCATATCGCCGACAACGTGGTGCGCGATTTCGTCTGCGATGCCGACCAGCCGACGATCGAGCAGGGGACCGTGCCTGTCCCCTCCTTCAACCGGACTGCGAACTGAGCGCCGCGCCCCTCAGGCCGCGGTCTTCGCGCGCTCGATCGCCTCGACGATCATGTTCTTCGCCGTCTGCGCATCGTGCCAGCCGCCGATCTTCACCCACTTGCCGGGCTCCAGATCCTTGTAGTGCTCGAAGAAATGCTCGACCTGCTGCAGCGTGATCTCCGGCAGGTCGGTGTAGTTGAACACCTTCTCGTAGCGGCGCGTCAGGTGCGCGGAGGGGACCGCGATCACCTTTTCGTCCTGGCCCGCATTGTCTTCCATGATCAGCACGCCGATCGGCCGCACGTTGATGACGCAGCCGGGAATGAGCTCGCGCGTGTTGCAGACCAGCACGTCGATCGGATCGCCGTCGCCCGACAGCGTGTGGGGCACGAAGCCGTAGTTGCCCGGATAGGTCATCGGCGTGTAGAGGAAACGGTCGACGACCAGCGTGCCCGCCTTCTTGTCCATCTCATACTTGATCGGCTGTCCGCCGACCGGCACTTCGATGATGACGTTGACGTCTTCGGGCGGATTGTTGCCGATCGAGATGGCTTCTATGCGCATGGTGCGGACTCCAGGGGAATGCGCAGGCGCATAGCCTTTTGTGCAGTGCAGCGCAAGCTGGCGGACCGCAACGATTTCGATCGCCGGCCCGCGGCGGCCGGGCTCATTCCCAGACGAAGGCGACCTTCTTGAGAGCCTTCTGGTCGAAAACCTCGATGCCTTCGGCGACGTCGCGCCCGCCGGTGCCCTGGTAGAAGGAAAGCGCGCCGTCGTTTTCCTCCAGCGCCCATACCACGAGGCCCTTCAGCCCGTGACGGGCCAACTTCTCGCGCGCCGCGTCGAACAGGCGCGTCCCGAGACCGACGCCCTGATATTCCGGTCGCAGGTAAAGTTCGTAGATCTCGCCCTGCTGCGGTAGTTCGCGTGCCCGGTTGCGACCCATCGTGGCATAGCCGGCGACGACGTCGCCGATCTCGACGACCAGGATGGCCGAGGCGCGCCGGATCGCGTTGCGCCACCATGCGCTGCCGCGCCGGTTCACCATCTTGGTCAGGGCACGGTGCGGGATGATGCCCGAATAGGCGCCGAGCCAGGCTTCCATATGCACGTCCGCGATCGCCGAGGCGTCCTTTTCCTCGGCACGGCGGATGTCGATGGTCAGCTTGGTCTTCATAATTCGTTAACCATAGCGCCGGGTGCGGCGCCTGTGCAAGACGGACGTGGTCAAAACGGCCACCGAAGAGGTGATTTCCACTGCGCGCGGAACCCTCGGAATTCGTCAGGACGGTCTTGCCCGGCGGCGAAAGGAACTCAGCCCAGCGTTTTCAGGACCTCGCGCGCGACCGCCTCGCCCGACAGCCGCGCTCCGCCGCAGGTCTGGATCAGCGGTCCCGCAAGGTGTTCGCCTGCGAACCAGATGCGGTCTGCGACGGGCCGCGACAGCGTCTCGCGAGCCCTGGCTTTGCCGGGCCGCGCCGCCGCGTAGGCGCCGCGGACGTACTTCTCGGCGCCCCAATTTGTCATCATGGATCGTCCGACATGCTTCTTCACGTCGCTGCCGAAGATGCCGCAAAGCCGGTCGACAACGAAATCGACGCCCGCCGCCTGTCCCGCCACTGACATTTCCCAGGCGAAATCGCCGCCAACGAAACCCACCATCAGGTCGAGGTCGAAGGGAAAGCACAGGAAGAATATGTCGTGGCGCGCGTGTCGCTCGATCAGGAGATCGTCGAAGGCGGACAGGCCGAGCCTCGTGCCCTTGATCTCGATCGGGATCTTGGTGAGCATGCCCATCGGCAGGTCGAAGAACGCCTCCTCGTAGAGGTCGGGCAATATCGGGTCGAATTCGATCTCCTCGTAGGCCAGAACGGCGGGCGAGGCCGTCACGATAACCGCCTTCGCGCGGATGGTACCCTTGCCGGTTTCGACCGCCACTCCGGGCAGGTCCCAGCGGATCTTGTGGGCCGGCGCCGAAAGCGTCACCGGCACGTCCGCGCCGAAATGCGCCACCAGCGCGCCGAACCCCTCCCTGGTGAAGTAGTTCGGGTCGAGATCGGCCGCCGCGCGGAAGTCCGCGATCGATATCTCGTCGTCGTCCTTGCCGAAATCCATCGGCCCGGAGAAGGTGGCCGCCGCCCGCACCGCGTGCCCCTTCGCCAGGAGCGAGGACAGCCGGTCGTCGTCGGAGGAGTGGCTTTCCAGGAGGTCCGCGAGGATGCCATCCGCTTTCCGTACCTCGGCCTCTTCCTCTTCGCTCGCCTTGCGCTTGCCGTAGTAGAGGTGGTCGAGGTTCATGTCGTGATGATAGAGCGTCCAGTTCGCCGCCTGGGCATCGGCGTAGTAGGGGTTGCGGTCGGCTGCGTGAAGCCAGGCGCAGCCGATGTCGAACGGAACGCCGAAATCGTTGCTCGTCGTCCAGGCCCGGCCGCCGATCCTGTCCATGGCCTCGACGACGGTGAAACTCCTTCCCGCGGCCCTCAATACCTTCGCGGCCGAAAGGCCCGCCGAGCCCGCTCCCACGATAACCACGTCGACATCGCCCATCTCGCCATTCCCGTTTCGATATGACAAAGATTGGACGTGATTGTGTGCCAATGGCGCACGTGCGGGAATGGGCTAACGAGATTCCGCACCGATATTATCATCGGATGCACCGCGCTGGGCGCGACCTGGCTACGTGCATCTTGCGAGAGATGGAGATGGCATAGATGCCGAAAGGCGGAATTTTCGCGGCAGCGCTCCTGGCGCTGGGACTGGCGACGGGGGCTGCGAACGCAGCCACTTGCGGCAATACGTCTGCGGGCTTCGACAACTGGAAACAGCAGATGGCAGCGGAGGCCGCCAGGGCCGGGGTCGGGCAGCGCGGACTGGCGGCTTTACAGGGCGCCCGCTATTCGCAGGGCACGATCAATGCCGATCGCGGCCAGAAGAGCTTCAAGTACTCGCTCGAGAAGTTCATGCAGGTTCGCGGCGCCACGACCATCGTTGCCAAGGGCAAGAAGCTGAAGGCGCAGAACGCGAAGCTTTTCGCCAACCTCGAGGCGCGCCATGGCGTTCCGGCTGGCCCGCTGATCGCCATCTGGGGCATGGAGACGGCCTTTGGCGGCTTCATGGGCGATACCAACCTGATCTCGGCGACCGCCACGCTCGCCTATGATTGCCGACGGTCCGATTTCTTCACCGGCCATCTGCTCGCGGCCCTGGAACTCGTGGATCGCGGCGTGGTGTCGGCGAATTCGGTCGGCGCCAAGCACGGCGAACTCGGCCAGACGCAGTTCCTGCCGGGCAGCATCCTGCGCTACGGGGTCGACGGCGACGGCAACGGGCGCATCGACCTGGTCGGCTCGACCGCCGACGCACTGGCCTCGACCGCGAATTTCCTGCGTGCCCACGGCTGGCGGCCGGGCGCCGGCTACCAGCCGGGGCAGCCAAACTACCGCGCCATCCAGGGCTGGAACGCCGCGACCGTGTACCAACAGGCGATCGCCATCATGGCGAAGCAGATCGACGGCTGACCGGCCGTCGCTCGCGATCACCGAACAATCGGGTCCGCCTCGGGCGGCCCGATTCATTCGGCGTAGGCGACCAGCAGGTCCTTGGCGTCGATCTGGTCTCCGGCATGCACCAGAACTTCGGCGATCTTTCCGTCGCGTTCGGCGTGCAGCGCCGTCTCCATCTTCATCGCTTCGATCGACAAGAGCACGTCGCCGGCCTTAACCTCCTGGCCCGCCGCGACCGCGAGCGTCGACACCACCCCCGGCATCGGCGCCCCCACATGCAGGTCGTTGCCGGGCTCAGCCTTGCGCCGCGCCTTGCCGTTCGAGGCGCCATGGGCCCGGTCCGGCACCTTCACGCGGCGCGGCTGGCCGTTGAGTTCGAAGAAGACCGTGACCATCCCCTTCTCGTCCGGTTCGCCGACGGCAAGGCAGCGGATCACCAGCGTCTTGCCGCGCTCGATGTCGACGAAGATCTCCTCCTCGGGTGACATTCCGTAGAAGTAGGTCGGCGTGGGCAGTACGCTGACGGGGCCGTAGGCCTCCTGTGCGGCGGCGAAATCGGCGAACACCTTCGGATACATGAGCGATGAGGCGAATTCGAACTCGCTGATCTCGCGGCCGACCTTCTCTTCCACATCGGCGCGTACGGCGGGAAGGTCGGCCGGCTTCAGCAGCGATCCGGGACGCACCGTGATCGGCTTCTCGCCCTTCAGCGCCTTCCTCTGCAAAGCCTCCGGCCAACCGCCCGGCGACTGTCCCAGATCGCCGCGCAGCATGGAGACGACAGAATCCGGGAAGGCGATGTCTCTGCCCGGATTCTCCACGTCGGCCACCGTCAGGTCCTGGCTCACCATCATCAGCGCCATGTCGCCGACCACCTTGGATGACGGCGTCACCTTGACAATGTCGCCGAACATCAGGTTCACGTCGTGATAGGCCTGCGCCACCTCGTGCCACCGCGTCTCCAGGCCAAGCGAGCGGGCCTGCTCCTTCAGATTGGTGAACTGGCCGCCCGGCATCTCGTGCAAATAGACCTCCGAGGCCGGTCCCTTGAGATCGCTCTCGAAGGCGGCGTACTGGTTGCGCACCGCCTCCCAGTAGAAGGAAATCCTGCGGATCCAGGCCGGGTCGAGCCCCGGATCGCGGTCGCTTCCCTTGAGCGCCTCGACGATCGAGCCGAGACAGGGCTGCGAGGTATTGCCCGACAATGCGTCCATCGCGGTGTCAACGGCGTCCACACCGCTTTCGATCGCCGCGAGCACGGTGGCGGCGGAAATGCCGGACGTGTCGTGCGTATGGAAATGGATCGGCAGCGCGGTCTCCTCGCGCAACGCTTTGAAGAGCACGCGCGCGGCGCCGGGCTTCAGCAACCCGGCCATGTCCTTGACCGCAATGATGTGGGCGCCCGCCGCCTCCAGCTCCTTGGCCAGCGCGGCATAGTATTTGAGGTCGTACTTGGATCGGGCCGGGTCCAATATGTCGCCCGTATAGCAGATGGTCGCCTCGCAGAGCTTGCCTTCCCCGACCACCGCGTCCATGGCGACGCGCATGTTCTCGACCCAGTTCAGGCAGTCGAAGACGCGGAAGAGGTCGATGCCCCCCGCCGCCGCCTGCTTGACGAAATGCCGGACGACGTTGTCGGGATAGTTGGTGTAGCCGACGCCGTTGGCGCCGCGTAGCAGCATCTGGAGGAGCAGGTTCGGCGCGCCCTTGCGCACCTCGTCCAGCCGCTCCCAGGGATCCTCGGTGAGAAAGCGCATGGCGACGTCGAACGTGGCGCCGCCCCAGCATTCGAGCGACAGGAGCTGCGGCAGCGCGCGCGCATAGGCGCCGGCGATCCGGCCGATGTCGTATGTCCGCATGCGCGTGGCCAGCAGCGACTGGTGGCCGTCGCGCATTGTCGTATCGGTGATGAGCACGCGCTGTTGCTGGCGCATCCACGCCGCGAACTTCTGCGGGCCGAGGCGGTCGAGCAGCTGCTTGCTCCCGTCGGGAACCTCGCCGCCGACGAACGGCACGACGGGGGCCGCGGCATCCGGGTTGGGGCGCGGCCGTCCGCGTGCTTCGGGATGGCCATTGACGGTGACGTCTGCGAGGTAGTTGACGAGCTTGGTCGCGCGGTCGCGCCGCTTCACCTGCGTGAAGAGCTCCGGCGTGGTATCGATGAAGCGGGTCGTATACGCATTGTCGCGGAAATCCGGGTGGCTGATGATCGCTTCCAGGAAGGTGAGGTTGGTCGCCACGCCGCGGATGCGGAATTCGCGCAGGGCGCGGTCCATGCGTTTGCGTGCCTCGTCCGCGGTGGGCGCCCAGGCCGTGACCTTCTCAAGCAACGGATCGTAGAAGCGGGTGATGACGGCGCCGGAATAGGCCGTGCCGCCGTCGAGACGGATGCCGAAGCCGGTAGCGCCGCGGTAGGCGGTGATGCGGCCGTAGTCGGGGATGAAGTTCTGCTCGGGGTCTTCCGTGGTGATACGGCACTGGAGCGCGTGACCGTTGAGCTTGATGTCGGCTTGCGCGGGAACCCCAGATTCCGGCGTGCCGATGGCGAAGCCGTCGAGGATGTGGATCTGCGCCTTGACGATGTCGATGCCCGTCACTTCCTCTGTGACCGTGTGCTCGACCTGGATGCGCGGGTTGACCTCGATGAAGTAGAACTTGCCGGTATCGGCGTCCTGGAGGAACTCCACCGTACCGGCGCCGATGTAGGCGGTGTCCTTGGCAAGTTTCAGGGCATAGCCGCACAGTTCGTTGCGCAGTTCCTGCGAGAGGTAGGGGGCCGGCGCGCGCTCGACGACTTTCTGGTTGCGCCGCTGGATGGAGCAATCGCGCTCGAACAGATGCACGGCGTTTCCATGCGTGTCGCCCAGCACCTGCACCTCGACGTGGCGCGCGCGCTCGATGAGCTTTTCCAGGTAGACCTCGTCCTTCCCGAAGGCGGCCTTGGCTTCGCGCTTGCCCTCGGTCACCTCGCGCAGGAGGTCGGCCTCGGAGCGGATCGAGCGCATGCCGCGACCGCCGCCGCCCCAGGAAGCCTTGAGCATGACGGGATATCCGACGTCGGCGGCCAGCGCCTTGATCGCCTCGGGATCGTCCGGCAGCGGTCCGGTTGCCGGGACGACCGGCACGCCGATCTCGATGGCAAGGTTGCGCGCGGCGACCTTGTTGCCCAGGCGGCGCATCGTTTCCGGCTTCGGACCGATGAAGACGATGCCGTTCGCCGCGCAGGCGTCGGCGAATTCGGGGCTCTCCGAAAGAAGGCCGTATCCGGGATGGATGGCGTCCGCGCCCGACAGTTTCGCAACCCGGATCACCTCGTCGATCGACAGGTAGCTTTCGATCGGACCCATGTCCTTCGGAAGGTGCGGTCCGCGGCCGATCGGGTAGGATTCATCCGCCTTGAAGCGGTGCAGCGAGTACTTGTCCTCTTCCGCCCAGATGGCGACGGTGCGGATGTCGAGTTCATTGGCGGCTCGGAAGATGCGGATCGCGATTTCGGAACGGTTGGCGACGAGGATCTTCTTGATCACGAGGCGGTCTCCGGCGGCGCTGAAGAAGGAAGTCGCTTATCCTTAGCGAGAATTTGCTGCAGTGCAAACCGATC
Organism: Aquibium pacificum; assembly: GCF_040839445.1. Lineage (NCBI taxonomy): Bacteria > Pseudomonadati > Pseudomonadota > Alphaproteobacteria > Hyphomicrobiales > Phyllobacteriaceae > Aquibium > Aquibium pacificum. The sequence goes on from NZ_JBDPGJ010000002.1 coordinate 855,716, forward strand.
GCTCGAACCACTTCTTGCAACCAAATTGGTTACATGCTTAGATTGGCCTCATGCAGGTTCTGTCGCGCTCCACCTTGCGGGCCTTCTGGCAACGGCATCCGGCGGCAGAAAAGCCGTTGCGCGTGTGGCTCTCCGTCGTGGAAAGTGCCTCATGGATTGGACCGAAGGACGTCAAATCTCGATTTGGTGCCAATGTCGATTTCGTTGCGGACAACCGGGCAATCTTCGATGTCGGTGGCAACAAGTTCCGGCTCATCGTGCACGTGTCCTACCGATATCGCCGGGTTCTGGTGAAGTTCGTGGGAACACACGCGGAGTATGACAAAATCGACCCGGAGACAGTCAATGAACATTCGTCCCATTAGAAACGAAGCCGATCACGCCTGGGCTCTCTCCGAGATCGGGCGGTACTTCGATCACGAGCCGGAGGAAGGCACGCCCGAAGCGGACCGGTTCGATGTTCTGGCGACGCTGATCGAAGCCTACGAACGCCAGCACTGGCCGATGGAATCGGGCACGATGACGCCAGTCGAAGCGCTAAAGGAATTCATGGCGCTGACGGGAAAGTCACAATCGGATCTCGCGAACCTGCTGGGCTACCGGTCGCGCGCGTCCGAAATCCTGCTCGGAAAGAGGGAACTCACGGTCGACATGATGAACATGCTGGTGCGGGAGTGGAAGATGCCTGCCGATCTTCTCATCGGCACAGGCGCCTCTTCGGGCAAGGCAGCCTGAATGCGAAGGCCCGGCGCATCGCTGCGCCGGGCCCGATATCCAATGAAGGATCAGGTCTGAAGCCTACTGCACCAGATAGTCGTAGTTGCCGTCCTTCCACTCGTAGAACACATAGCCGGGCAGGGTCACGTCGCCCTTGTCGTCGAATTCGAGCGAGCCGAGCACGGTGTCGAAGGCGCCGTCGTTGAGAGCGGCCACCACCGGTTCGAAGTCGGTCGAGCCCGCCTTCGTAGCGGCCGAAACCCAGGCCTGGATGGCGGCGTAGGTATAAAGCACGTAGCCTTCCGGCTCGATGCCCTTGGCGCGGAACTTCTCGACCAGCGGAGCCGCGATCTCGTTCTTGCGCGGGTCGGGCGAGAAGGTCATGAGCGTGCCTTCGCCGGCATCGCCGGTGATCGCCCAGTACTCGTCGGTGACGAGCGCGTCGCCCGACACCAGCACGGTGTCCATGCCCTGCTCGCGCATCTGGCGGGCCATCAGGCCGGCTTCCGTGTGATAGCCGCCGACATAGAGAACGCCGACGCCTTCGGACTTCAGCTTCGACACGAGAGCGGTGTAGTCCTTCTCACCGGCCGTATAGGCTTCGTAGAGAGCCGGCTTGCCGCCCGCCGCCTCGTAGGCCGCCATGGTGGCGTCGGCAAGGCCCTTGCCGTAGGCGGTCTTGTCGTGGACGAAGGCAACCTTCTTGTCGGCGAAGTTGTCGACAAGGAACTGGCCGGCAACCGCGCCCTGCTGGTCGTCGCGGCCGCAGACACGGAAGATGCCTTCGCCCGGACGCTCGTCGGTGAACTTCGGATTGGTCGATGCCGGCGAGATCTGGACGATGCCTTCCTCGGCGTAGACGGCCGAAGCCGGGATCGACGAGCCCGAGCAGAAGTGGCCGGCCATGAAGACCACGCCTTCGCCGGCCGCCTGGTTGGCGACGGCCACGGCCTGCTTGGGATCGCAGGCATCGTCGCCGATGAACAGCTTGAGCATCTCGCCGTTGACGCCGCCGGCTGCGTTGATGTCCTCGACGGCCTGCTCGGCGCCCGCCTTCATCTGCGCGCCGAACGACGCATACTGTCCGGTCATCGGACCGGCGGTACCGATAAGGATGTCCGCATATGCGGCGGAAGACATTGCGAAGGTCAGCGCAACGCCTGCCAAGAGTGATTTCTTCATGATAACTCCCTTAAACACCTGAGGAATGCCTGAACCGGCCGTGAGGGTGTTTGGTCTCCCCGGACCGGATGTGTGCGGGTGTTCCCTTCCCGCTTGCCGACATAAAAGCCCACTTCTTCAGCGAAATAAAGGCTCCAGGTCGAACTTCGTAAACGGCCGTGCCGCCGCCGTGCTCAGCGCCGCTTCCACCCGAAGGGTCCTGCGCGGTCGAATGCAAAGCCGTATTGCGTGGCCATCTGCTTAGAACGCGTCATGCGCATGCCGGCGAACCCGATGACGAGCAGCACCGCGAGATCGATCACATAGTAGTAGATCGTCAGGAGGCTGCCGGAAAACAGCGCGAAATGGATGAACCGCGTCGCGGCGGCGAGCAGGACGAGATAGACGACCAACTGCCGCTTCTCCAACCAGACATTCGCCGCTGAACGTCCCGTCATGAAGGCCGCCGCGCCCGCCAGGATGATCGTCACGAAGACGAACTCCCACGCCGAGACTTCCCACAGAATACCGTTTGCCTTTTCCATGTTCCCGCTCAGTGCCTTCCGCCTTCAAGATAGGCCGCGCGCACCTCTTCGCGTTTCAGAAGCTCCGCGCCGGTTCCGCTCATCGTGATGGAGCCGTTCACCATGACGTAGCCCCTGTGGGCGAGCTTGAGCGCGTGGAATGCGTTCTGCTCGACGAGGAAAACGGTTAGTCCGTCGGTGCGGTTGAGTTCCTTGATGACCTCGAAGATCTGCTTGACGATTAGCGGAGCGAGGCCGAGGGACGGCTCGTCCAGAAGAAGCAGCTTGGGGCGGCCCATCAGCGCGCGGGCGATCGCCAGCATCTGCTGCTCGCCGCCCGAAAGCGTGCCGCCGCGCTGCCCGGCCCGTTCCTTGAGGCGCGGGAAGAGCTCGAAGATGCGCTTCAGGTCGCCGTCGAAATGCTCGTCCGCCACCAGCGAGGCGCCCATCTGGAGGTTCTCCATGACGGTCATTCGCGGAAAGATGCGGCGGCCTTCCGGTGACTGGGCGATTCCGAGGCGGATGATCTCGTGCGTCGGCATCGAGGTGATGTCCTGCCCGTCGTAGACGATCTGGCCCGACCGCGCCTGCGGGCTTCCGCAGATCGTCATCATCAGCGTCGACTTGCCAGCACCGTTGGCCCCGATCAGGGTAACGATCTCGCCCGGATAGACGTCGACGTCGACGCCGCGCAGCGCGACGATCTTGCCGTAGTAGGTCTCGACCTTGCGCACGCTCAGCATCGGTTCGCGCGGGCTCATGCCTTGTCTCCCTCGTCGTGGAGGGTGGTGCCCGAACGCGCCTCGGCGTCCTCTACGTCATGGAGCACTTCGGGAATGTCGATCTCCTCCTCGTCGTCGACGCCGAGATAGGCAGCGATCACCTTCGGGTCGTTCCTCACATGCGAGGCGTCGCCGTCGGAAATCTTCACGCCGTAGTCCAGCACCACGATGTGGTCCGATATCTCCATCACCACGCCCATGTCGTGCTCGATGAGGAGGACGGACGTGCCGTGCTTCTCTCGGATGAACTTCAGGAGTTCGTTGAGTTCGTGCGATTCGCGCGGATTGAGGCCGGCGGCGGGCTCGTCGAGGCACAGCAGCAGCGGTTCCGTGCACATGGCACGGGCGATCTCGAGACGCCGCTGCGCGCCGTAGGGCAGGTCGGCGGCGGGATCGTCGGCGCGGTCGACGAGATGGACCTGCTCCAGCCAGTAGACCGCCCGGTCGATCGCTTCCCGCTCCGCCCGCTTGTAGGCGGGAATGCCCACGATGCCGCCGAAGGTGAATGCGGAGGCCTTCATCAACGGGTTGTGCTGCGCCACCAGGAGGTTTTCCAACACCGTCATGCCGCCGAACAGCCGGATGTTCTGGAACGTGCGCGCGACCTTGGCGCGCTTTGAGATCTCGAAATCGGGCATGCGCTCGAGCAGGAACACGGCACCGTTGGCGTTCTGCTTCCAGCGCAGCCCGCTGTCGGTCACCTCGTCTATGACGTCCTGCTGCAAGCCCGCCCCGTGGCGCATCACCGTGCGCCCCTCGGTGGGCTTGTAGAAACCCGTGACGCAGTTGAAGACCGTCGTCTTGCCTGCCCCGTTGGGGCCGATCAGCGCGGTGATGTCGCCGCGCCCGACATTGAAGGAGAGGTCACTCACCGCCACGAGGCCGCCGAAACGCATCGTCAGGTGCTCGACGGTGAGGACGGGATCGATCTCCCATCTGCGGGCGGCGCCCGTAGCGGTCTTTTCCATCGTCGAAACCATCAGTGACCTTCGCCCTGTGCGACCATGTCGGCGCCGATCCGCTTCTTCTCCCTGAGCACGGCTGTTGGCTCGCGGGTCGAGACGAGGCCGCGCGGCTTCCACACCATGATGAGCACCATGGCCAGACCGAAGATCAGCATGCGGTACTGCGTCGGGTCGAAGCCGGGACCGAAGATGTTGCTCAGGAATCCGAGGTTTCGCAGCATTTCGATGCCGCCGATCATGACCACCGCCGAGATGACGACGCCGATCTGCGAGCCGAGGCCGCCCAGCACGACGATCGCCAGGATGATCGCCGATTCAAGGAAGGTGAAGCTTTCCGGCGAGATGAAGCCCTGCCTGGTGGCGAAGAACGAGCCGGCAATGCCGCCGAACATGGCGCCCAGCGCAAACGCGGTCAGCTTGGTGTTGGTCGTGTTGATGCCGAGCGACCGGCAGGCGATCTCGTCCTCGCGCAGCGCTTCCCATGCCCGGCCGACCGGCAGCTTGCGCAGCCGCAGGGTGACGAGGTTGGTGATGATCGCGAGGATGAAGATGATGTAATAGAGGAAGATAAACCGGTGGATGTTGTCGTATTCGAGACCGAAGAAATCGGCGAAGCCACCCTCGCCGCGCGAGAATTCGAGACCGAACAGCGTCGGCTTGGGTATTCCCGAAATCCCGTCGGGACCGCCGGTGAAGTCGTACCAGTTCAGGAGCACGACGCGGATGATCTCGCCGAAGGCGAGCGTCACGATCGCGAGATAGTCTCCGCGCAGCCTGAGCACGGGGAAGCCGAGGATGATGCCCCAGAATGCCGCGAGACAGCCGGCCAGCGGCAGCGCTGTCCAGAAGCCGATGAATTCGAAATAGGTCGACAACAGAGCGAAGGAATAGGCGCCCACGGCGTAAAAGGCGACATAGCCGAGATCGAGCAGGCCTGCGAGACCGACCACGATGTTCAGGCCCCACCCCAGCATGATGTAGGTCATGATGAGGATGGCGAGATCGATGTACTGGCGGTCCTGGCCGGGAAAGAAATAGGTGAAGAAGAAGGGCAGCACGATCGCGAAGGCGAAGAGGAACCGTCCGAGCCATGTTCCGACGCCGGCGAAGCCTCGCGCGCGGCTCGAGAAGCTCTGCGATAGCCGGGCGGTCAGCGGGTTGGCGGTGCGGAAGACGAAGACGTTGAGTAGCAATCGGGCGCCGAAGACGATTGCGACCGCGGTGAAGAGCAGCCCCCAGCGGAAACTCAGGGCCAACCCGCCCGCAGCGATGTCGGATCTGACGCCGAGGAAGAAGAAGCCGAGGACGAAGGTCAGCGCGGCCGCGACGAGGGCGTCGCGGAGTGAGTTCCCGGTCGAATTCCTGTCGGCTTCGGGAACGATCAGCGGCGCCTTTCCGCGCTCCTCCAGTGCTCTCTGGGCGCCTTCCGGACGCATGTCGGAGGTCGGCGCACCCGTGCTGTCGGCCGCCATCAGACCTTCTCCACTTCCGGTTTGCCGAGCAGGCCGGAGGGCAGGAAGATCAGCACGATCGCCAGGATCGAGAAGGCGGCCACGTCCTTGTATTCGATCGTGAAGTAGCCCGACCAGAAGACCTCGATGAGGCCGATCAGCAGACCGCCCAACATGGCGCCGGGCAGGGAACCGATGCCGCCGAGCACAGCCGCGGTGAATGCCTTCACGCCGGCGAGGAAGCCGATGTAGAAGTCGATCACGCCGTAGAGCAGCAGGAACATCAGGCCGGCGACGGAGGCGAGTGCTGCACCCATGACGAAGGTGAGCGAGATCGTGCGGTCGACGTTGACGCCGAGCAGCGCGGCCATCTTGCGGTCCTGCTCGCAGGCCCTTTGCGCGCGGCCCAGCGGCGTGCGCGAGATGAGCAGCGTGAAGCCGACCATCAGCACCAAGGTCGTCAGGATGATGATCATCTGGATATAGGAGAGCTGGACCACCATGCGGCCGTTTTCCGTCATGCCGTCCATGATGGTGATGCCGCCCTGGATCTGCGGCGGGATCGGCTTGTTGCGCGCGCCCTGCGTCACCTGGACGAAGTTCTGGAGCACGATCGACATGCCGATGGCGGTGATCAGCGGCGCCAGGCGGAAGGATCCGCGTAGCGGGCGGTAGGCTAGGCGCTCCACCGTCCAGCCCCAGGCGGAGGTGAACAGCATCGCCACGATCAGCACGATGAGCAGCACGACCGGCAGGAAGACGAACCCGAAGACCGTCGTCAGGATCAGGAATGTCGCCAGTGCGATGAACGACCCGACCATGAAGATGTCACCATGGGCGAAGTTGATCATGCCGATGATGCCGTAGACCATCGTGTAGCCGATCGCGATCAGTCCGTAGATCGATCCCAGCGTCAGCCCGTTGATAAGCTGCTGGACGAAATATTCCATCGTCGGTGGTTCCCCTGGAGCGTCGCCGGTGGCGCGCCCTTCTTTGTTCCCCTTTGTTCCTTATCCCTTCGAAGGTGGATTGCAACGGGAAAAATGGTTCCCTTGCGCCACCTACGGGGGACCCGCGACTGCCGCTCGTTGCGGCTTTCCCGCGGCTGGGCCAGCTTCGAGGCTAGCATTGGCACACCGCAAAGTCCTTGCCTATTTCCGCGCGAACACCGTCGCAAACAGGAAGGTTTTTGCGTGAGAAGTTTCTTCCCGGATTTTTCCTTGCGGGCGAGACACCCGTTCATCAGCGCCGACATCGGGCTCATCGGACCACGAATCCATGGGCGAACGGATCGCGGTCGTCGATGAAGATGGTGTTGTAGCCGGTCGTCCGCGCCCAGCCTCCGACCGAGGGGATGATCGCCGGCCGGCCCGCGACCTGCGTCTCCCGCTCGATGCGCCCCTTGAACAGCGACCCGATGATCGATTCATGCACGAAGCCGTCGCCGGCCTTCAGTTTCCCCTTGGCGTGAAGCTGCGCCATGCGGGCCGAGGTGCCGGTGCCGCATGGCGAACGGTCGATCGCCTTGTCGCCGTAGAAGACGGCATTGCGCGCGTCGGCGCCCTCGACCGTCGGCGCACCCGTCCACAGGATGTGCGACAGGCCGGATATCGCCGGGTTCTCCGGATGCTCGAAGCGGTAGGCATTATTGAGCCGTGCACGCAGCACCGGGCTCCAGCCGATCAGTTGCCCGGCGGAATGATCCGCCATGTCGCGGTAGTTTTCCTGCGGCTCGACGATCGCGTAGAAGTTCCCGCCATAGGCGACGTCCAACCGCAGCCGGCCGAGGTCGGGACAGTCGACCTCCAGGCCTTCCGAATGCAGGAAGGCCGGCACGTTGGTGATGCGCACTTCCTCGACATATTCGCCTTCCTGGCGGTATTCGGCGGTCACGAGACCTGCCGGCGTGTCGAGCCGCAGCACACCCGGCGTCTTCGGCCGGATCAGCCCGTGCTCGATCGCCATCGTCACCGTCCCGATCGTCCCGTGCCCGCACATCGGCAGACAGCCGGACGTCTCGATGAAGAGGATCGCGACGTCGCAGTCCTCGCGCGTCGGCGGATAGAGGATCGAGCCGGACATCATGTCGTGGCCGCGCGGCTCGAACATCAGACCGGTGCGGATCCAGTCGTATTCGGCCAGGAAATGCGCCCGCCGCTCCATCATCGTGGAGCCCTGGAGCAGCGGCCCACCGCCGGTCACCAACCGGACCGGATTGCCGCAGGTGTGCCCGTCGATGCAGTGGAAGGAATGGCGCGCCATGGCGGAAACTCAGAACCTCTGCGGGCTGAAGGGGGAAAGATCGATCGCCGCAGACTGCCCCGCCGCGAGGTCGCGGACAAGCCGCCCGGTGGCCGCGGCCTGGGTGAGGCCGAGATGACCGTGGCCGAAGGCATAGATGACACGATCGTCGCCCGCCGCGCGCCCGATCACCGGCAGCGTATCCGGCAGGGAAGGTCGGTAGCCCATCCATTCGCGCCCGCCCTCCGCCTTCAGGGACGGCATGAAGCGCTGCGCCTTGCGAAGCATCGCCTTCGATCGCGCATGGTTCGGCGGCGCCTTCAGGCCCGCCAGCTCCACCGCGCCGCCGACCCGTATGCCGGTCGACAGCGGCGTCACGACGAAACCGTGCGCGGAAAAGATCAGCTGGAGCTTCAGGTCGAAGGCATCCGCCGGAAGCGTGGTGTTGTAGCCGCGCTCGGTCTCCAGCGGGATGCGGTCGCCGAGCCCGCGCGCAAGAAGGTGCGACCAGGCTCCGCAGGCGACCACGATCCGCCCGGCCCGCAGCCGCTGGCCGTCGGCGAGACGGACCTCCGGCATCTCTCCGGACTGGCCGACATTCTCGACGGTGCCTTTCCGGAACCGCGCCCCGTTCCGCTCCGCATGCGCCCAGATCGCCTTGCCGAGTTCCTGCGGGTCGGAGACCGTCTTCCATCCCGGCACGAAGGTTCCCTTGACGAATTGCGGCGACAGGCCCGGCTGGATTTCCGCTATGCCGTCCCGCTCCAAATGGCGGTAGGCGATGCCGAAGCGGTCGCGCGCGGCCCAGCCGGGCAGCGACGCCGCGAACTCCGCCTCGCTCTCGTAAAGCTCCAGCGAGCCGTTCTCGCGCAGCATCGGCCGCGTACCGCTGCGCTCCATCAGCCCCATCCACTCGGCCTCGGCGAGCCGCATCAGCGAGGCCTGGGCGGCGAGCGCGCCCTCGTAGGCCGACCCGCGCCCCGCGCGCCAGAACCGGTAAAGCCAGGGCAGGAGGCTCGGCAGGTACGAAGGCGGGATCGAGAGCGGCCCGAGCGGATCGGAAAGCCAGCGCGGTAAATGGCGCATCATGCCTTTCTGCGCCAGCGGCAGCACGTCGGAAAAGGCGAGTGCCGCGGCATTGCCGGAACTCGTCTCCTCCACGATGCCGGTGCGGTCGATCACCAGGGGACGAAAGCCGCCTTCGGCCAGCGCCGCCGCGCAGCAAACGCCGACGATCCCGGCACCGACGACAATGACGTCGTGGTCTTCCTCAGGTGCGGCTGAAGCGCTCATCCACGGACCTTAGGCGCCTTTCTGATACCTTCAGAGCTTCGGCAGCTCCGGGCGTGTCGCCATCGCGTCCTTCACCACCTTTTCCACCGTCGCCCGGCGCTCGCCGGACAGCGGCTTGCGCGGCATGCGCACGCGGTCGTTGGTACCGATGGCGAAGACCTCGGCAAGCTTGATGTTCTGGACCAGATAGGTCGAGACGTCGAGGTCGAGCAGCGGCCGGAACCAGCGGTAGATGGCGAGTGCCTCGTCGCGGCGCCCCGACTTCATCAGCCGGTAGATCGCCACCGTCTCGGCCGGAAACGCCGTGACCAGCCCGGCCACCCAACCGATCGCGCCCACCGACAGCGCCTCGAAGGCGAGGTTGTCGACGCCGGTGAAGAGGTCGAACCGGTCGCCGAATGCGTTGACGATGTCGGTGGAGCGGCGGATGTCGTCCGAGGATTCCTTGACCGCGACGAAGCGCGCGTCGGCCGCCAGTTCCTCCATGATCGGGATGGTCACGTCCACCCGGTAGGCGAGCCGGTTGGAATAGATCATCACCGGCAGGTCGCCCGCGGCCGCGACCGCCGAAAGCGCGGCGACGGTCTCGTCCGGATTGGTGTGGTAGATCGGGCTCGGCACGACCATCAGCCCGTCGGCGCCGGCAGCCGCCGCCTTCTTCGCCATGGCGCAGGCCTCGCGCGTGCCGGGCTCGTTGACGGTCAGGAGCACCGGCTTTCCGCCGGCGACTCCGCGGGCGGTCTTCAGCACCTCCAGCTTCTCCTCATGCGACAGCATCGGCCCTTCGCCGAGCGATCCCGCCACGATGATGCCGTCGCAGCCCGCCTCCATCTGCAGGGCGAAGCAGCGCTCCATCTCCGCGTGATCGAGTTCGTCGCTCTCGGTGAACTTCGTCGTCACCGCGGGGAAAACACCTGCCCACATGGCCACTCTCCTTCTGATATATCTGTGATATATCTGGCGCGGTTGGGCCTGTCAATCGCAACCGAAGCCTGATATGCAAGTGATATATCAAATGGCAGACCGATGAACCCTCCCGAAACCCCGGCCGAGCCGGCCGCAGCCCGGGCCTACCGCGCGCTGGAGCGCATGATCGTGACGCTGGAACTTGCGCCAGGCTCCACGACCACGGAAGGCGCTCTGATCGAACGGCTAGGCCTCGGTCGCACGCCGGTGCGAGAGGCGGTGCAGCGGCTCGCCTGGCAAGGTCTTCTGGAGATCAGGCCACGCGCCGGCGTCGCCGTGGCGCCGCTTCATCCCGGCGACTGGCTGAAGGTGATCGACGCCCGCCGCGCCGTCGAGGTGCTGTTGGCTCGAGCGGCGACGCGCAACGCGACGCGCGAGGCGGCGGAGAAATTCAGTAATGCGGCGCTGTGGATGCAGAAGGCCGTTATCAAGGACAACGTGCTGTCTTTCCTCGAAGCAGACAAGAGCCTCGACGAAGCCTTGGCGCTTGGCGCAGACAATGCCTTCGCGTCGCGCCTCGCCGCGCCCTTGCAGACCCATAGCCGCCGCTTCTGGTTTCGGTATCAGGCCGAAACCGGCCTCGCCGAAGCAGCCGACCGCCATCTGTCGATGGTGCGGGCCATCATGGCCGGAGACGAGGAAAAAGCCGGCCAGGAGGCCGACCGACTGATGCTCACCCTGCGCCGACGGGCCGAGGAGGCTCTGCGGCGCTGACGCAGAGCGTCAGACGCCTAGCCCGGCGATCTGGGTATTGGCCTCGAAACCTTCGCCGACGGCCAGCACGCAGCTAACGCCGTCCGTGCCGGTGGCCAAAATCGTCCAGGTGCCGGATGGCGACACGAATATCTCCATCATGGCGTTCTCGTCCACGAGGCCCGTCGCCAGGGACTGTTCGCGGAACTGCTGGCCGAGATCGGCAACCATGGAGTCGCGCTTGCCGCAGAGTTCGAGGCTCGGCGCCTGCGACGCCTGCACCCGCGCCTCCGGGGAAGCCGCCAGCGGCGGCGGGCTAATGCCATCCATCGGGGAGCCGGAGCCGGCCATCGAAGCGATCGGAATTGCAGTGAGGGTGATGGCTGCGGCGATCGCGGCGACAGTGACGGGGAGCTTTGCCATGGGAATACTTCTCCTTCATCTCGCGAGCACGAGACGTTGTGCCTCCTTCCGGGGGCGCGATTGGCTTTTCCTTGAACCTTCGCCCGCAGGCGATTGGAGAATTAAGTCGCAGGGCCCAAACGGGTTCCACAACGGCCTTCACGAAATGATGACGACGGGAAACGCGTGGCGGCGACCGGGAACGATGTCGGAGATGAACGTGCTGGCGCGACGCTAACGCTCGCGCCACCGCTGACGCCGACGGTTGTCGTCGCTACCCCACCTTCGTCATCCCAGGGCGAAGCAGCCGCGAAGCGGCGTCGCGCAGACCCTGGGATCCAGGTCTGAGCGTACCGGCAGCGTGAGGTGGTTCAGGAAGCCGCTCTCGCCGCCCGGCGTGAGGCGTCGCAATCGCTCTCGCCCTCCTCCACCTCACCCGTAACCAGCTCTCAGGTCTGGATCCTCGGCACTCCCTCCGCTTCGCTCCGGTCGGCCGAGGATGACGAAGCAGAGGGAGGCGGTGCTCCGATCGGAGTTCTGTTCGAAGCGGAGAGAGGCAGCGCGCGGGATCGGCGTCTAGTCCGTCCCGCCGCTTGATCCTCGGTCGTCATGCGCTCCCTTGCAGCGAGCGGTTAGCGCCGTCACCCCCCCAGCTTCGTCATCCCAGGGCGGAGCAGCCGCGAAGCGGCGTCGCGCAGACCCTGGGATCCATGCCTGAGCCTATCGGCAGCGTGAGATGGCGCAGGAAGCGCCATCTTTGCCGGCCGCGTGAGGTGGTGCAGGAAACCACCCCTCCTTCTCCACCACCTCGCCCGTGACTGCCTCTCAGGCCTGGATCTCCGGCTCTCCCTCCGCTTCGCTCCGGTCGGCCGAGGACGACGAAGCGGAGGGGGAGCCGGCGTGGATCGGACGGGCACCCACCCCAGCCGGATCAACGGCTTCCTCGAATTCCATCCACGCGCCCACCACCCGCGCCACACCACCGCTTGGTCAGCGAAGGACACGACATGGACGTGCATGCGGCAATGGTGGACGAAAGGATCCTTCGGCGCGTCATTGCGCTGATCGTCTCTTTCGCCGCCATGGCCGAGCAGGCCGCCACGCGGTCCGCGCCGGTCCGCTGGTTCGTGCTCTGCATATTGCGCTATGCGGCGACTGTGTCGGAAGACTACGTCTTCGAGGCCGCGGGCATGCCGCACTCGGACCTCGACGTGATAGCGTCGGACGCCAACGAGCCCGACGACGCGCTGCGGCTCGCCGCGCGCTTCTACGCGCTGGCCGCTGCGCTCTGCACTCTCTTGCCACTCGGAGACCTGTTCGACCGCCAACGGGAGCGGCCCGGCCTCACGTCGCACGCCATTCCGGGCTCCGGCTGCCGCCCAGGCGGCACTAAACCGAAGCCCAACGACACCTCATAGGGGCAGATCGAGCGGGCGGTCGATCATGACCGCCGCCGGCATGAGCCGGCCCCGCTCTTCCGACCGCCGGATCAGTTCATCGTCGGGATGACGAACTCCGCGCCGTCCTTGATGCCGCTCGGCCAGCGGGCGGTGACCGACTTGGTCTTGGTGTAGAAACGGAAGGCGTCGGGGCCGTGCTGGTTCAGATCACCGAAGGCCGAGCCCTTCCAGCCGCCGAACGTGTAATACGCGATCGGCACCGGGATCGGCACGTTGACGCCGACCATCCCGACCTGAACCCGCGAAGCGAAATCGCGCGCGGCATCGCCGTCGCGCGTGAAGATCGCGACGCCGTTGCCGTATTCATGCTCGTTGGGCAGCTTCAGCGCGTCCTCGTAGGTCTTGGCGCGCACCACCGACAGCACGGGGCCGAAAATCTCTTCCTTGTAGATGCGCATGTCCGGCGTCACCTCGTCGAAGAGGCAGCCACCCATGTAGTAGCCGTTCTCGTAGCCCTGCATCTTGAAGCCGCGGCCGTCGACGACGAGCTTTGCGCCTTCCTTGACGCCGAGATCGACATAGCCCTTCACGCGCTCCAGCGCCTGCTGGGTCACCAGCGGCCCGAAATCGGCGGAACTGTCGGTCGACGGACCGACCTTCAGGCTCTCGACGCGCGGGATCAGCTTTTCCACCAGCCGGTCGGCGGTTTCCTGCCCGACCGGCACCGCGACCGAAACCGCCATGCAGCGCTCGCCGGCCGAGCCGTAGCCGGCGCCGATCAGCGCGTCGACCGTCTGGTCCATGTCGGCGTCGGGCATGATGATCATGTGGTTCTTGGCGCCGCCGAAGCACTGCGCCCGCTTGCCGGTCGCCGCGGCGCGCGAATAGATGTACTGCGCGATCGGGGTCGATCCGACGAAGCCGATCGCCTTGATGTCGGGATCGTCGAGGATGGCGTCGACCACTTCCTTGTCGCCGTTGACGACGTTTAGAATGCCGGCCGGCAGCCCAGCTTCGAGGAAGAGTTCGGCGATGCGCATCGGGACGCCCGGATCGCGCTCCGAAGGCTTCAGGATGAAGGCGTTGCCGCTGGCGATCGCCGGGCCGATCTTCCACAGGGGGATCATGGCGGGGAAGTTGAACGGCGTGATGCCTGCCACGACGCCGAGCGGCTGGCGCATGGAGTAGATGTCGATGCCGGGGCCGGCGCCGTCGGTGTATTCGCCCTTCAGCATGTGCGGCGCACCGATACAGACTTCCACGACTTCGAGGCCGCGCTGGATGTCGCCCTTGGCGTCGGCGATCGTCTTGCCGTGCTCGCGCGCCAGGAGTTCGGCGAGCGAATCGTACTCCTTGTGCACCAGTTCGAGGAACTTCATCAGCACGCGCACGCGCCGCTGCGGGTTGGTCGCCGCCCAGGCCGGCTGCGCCGCCTTGGCGTTCTCCACCGCGTCGCGGAGTTCCTTCTTCGAACCCAGCGCGACCGTGCCGCGGACGCTGCCGTCCATGGGCTGCATGATGTTCTGGTTGCGCCCGCTGGTGCTGGCGACGTGCTTGCCGCCGATGAAATGGCCGACTTCCTGCATGTTTCGCTCCCTTTGAATGATTTCGCGCAGTGTCCCGCTTTGCGCACGCGAATGCAATGCGAGCGCCGCCGTATCGGTTGTGCGCCAAATAGTGCGCGGCGCCGAGTGGACTTCAATTCCCGCAAATGGCAGGTTTCGACGATGGGAGGACGATGCGCATGAACTGGGACGACGTGAGGGTCTTCCTCGCCGTGGCGCGGGCCGGGCAGATTCTCGGCGCGGCCCGGCGGCTCGAACTCAACCATGCGACGGTGTCGCGCCGCGTCGCCGCGCTCGAGGAGAGCCTGAAGACCAAGCTGTTCCGGCGGCTGACGACGGGCAGCGAACTCACCGAGGCCGGCGAGCGCTTCTTCGTGATTGCCGAGCGCATGGAAGCCGACATGATCGCCGCGCGCGCCGAGATCGCGGGCGAGGGCGACGAGATCGCCGGAACGGTGCGCATCGGCGCGCCGGACGGTTTCGGCGTCGCCTTCCTCGCGCCGCGGCTCGGCGAACTCACGGCATTGCACCGGGATCTCTCGATCCAGCTCGTGCCGGTGCCGCGCTCCTTTTCCTTGTCTCGGCGAGAGGCCGACATCGCCATCACCGTGGAGCGCCCCACGGAGGGCCGACTCGTCGCGGCCAAGCTGGTCGACTATTCGCTTGGGCTCTTCGCCTCCCGGACATACGCGGAGGAGAACGGGCTCCCGTCTTCGCCCGGCGAACTGACCCGCCACCGCCTCGTCGGCTATGTCGGCGACCTGACCGTCAGCCCGAGCCTCGACTACGCCGCGGAGTTCGATCCCGCCTGGGACGCGCGGTTCCAGGTCTCTTCGGCCATCGGCCAGACCGAGGCGGTGCGGGCGGGCGCCGGCATCGGCATCCTGCACACCTTCATCGCGCGCATGCACGACGACCTCGTCCCGGTCGCCGGCGCGCCGCCGATCCGCCGCGCCTACTGGCTCGTCTATCACGAGACGGTGCGGCCCCTGCGCCGCATTCAGATCGTCTCGGCCTTCATCAGCGCGGAAGTGGAGAAGGCGAGGGCGCTGTTCGTGTGACACCGTCCCGATTGGTCCGGCGCCGCTACCCGCCCTCGATCTCCTCGCGCAGCATCTCCAGCTCCAGCCATTCCTCTTCCATGGCCGAGAGAGCTTCGCGCTCCTTGTCGAGTTCCCCGGCGATCCTGTTGAACCCCGCCGCGTCGCGGGCGAAGAACTGCGGGTCCGCGAGCTTCGCCTCCAGCTTCGCTATGGCGGCGGTGGCGGCCTCCATCTTCTTCGGCAGGCTCTCCAGCGCGAACTTCTGTTTGTACGAAAGCTTCTTCGACGCGGCTTTCGCCTGGGTCTCCGGCCGGGCGCCTGCAGAGGATTTCGGCTCCGGCGTCTTCGTCTGTCCGCCGCGGCGCTCGAAGCGGGCGCTTCCGCGCTGGGCGAGCAGGTCGGAATAGCCGCCGGCATATTCGACCCATCGCCCCTCGCCCTCCGGCGCGATGGTGCTGGTGACCGTCCGGTCGAGGAAGTCGCGGTCGTGGCTGACGAGGATCACCGTGCCGGGGAAACCCGAGACGAGTTCCTGCAACAGGTCGAGCGTCTCCATGTCGAGGTCGTTGGTAGGCTCATCGAGCACCAGGAGGTTTGCCGGGCGCGACAGGACGCGGGCCAGGAGCAGCCGCGCCTTCTCGCCGCCCGAGAGTTCGCGCACCGGCGTGCGCGCCTGCTCCGGCTTGAACAGGAAGTCCTTCATGTAGGAGACGACGTGGCGCTCCTCGCCGTTGACGACCACCGTCTCGCCGCGCCCGTCGGTCAGGAAATGCGCCAGCGTCTCGTCGGGATCGAGCGCTGCGCGGCGCTGGTCGAGCGTGGCGATCTCGAGGTTCACGCCGAGCCGCACGCTGCCGGTGTCCGGCGCGAGTTCGCCGGTCAGCATCCTGAGCAGCGTCGTCTTGCCGACGCCGTTCGGCCCGACGAGGCCGATGCGGTCGCCGCGCTGGATGCGGATGGAGAAGTCCGTCACGATGGCGAGGTCGCCGAAGCTCTTCGAGATGCCTTTCGTCTCGATGACGAGCTTGCCACTCTCGGCCGCCTCGCTCGCCGTCATCTTGGCCACGCCCTCCGCGCCGCGATGGGTGCGGAACTTCGCCCGCATGGACTGGAGGTCGCCGAGCCGGCGCATGTTGCGCTTGCGCCGCGCGGTCACGCCGTAGCGCAGCCAGTGCTCCTCGCGCACGATCTGGCGGCCGAGCTTGTGTTGCTCGCGCTCCTCCTCCTCCAGTACTTGATCGCGCCATTCCTCGAATTGGCCGAACCCCTTGTCGAGGCGTCGGGTCTGACCGCGGTCGAGCCAGACGGTGGCGCGGGTCACACGCTCCAGGAAACGCCGGTCGTGCGAGATGACGACGAAGGCTGAGGAGGTGCGCGCCAGTTCCTCCTCGAGCCATTCGATCACCGAAAGGTCGAGATGGTTGGTCGGTTCGTCGAGCAGGAGCACGTCCGGCTGGGGTGCCAGCACCCGCGCGAGTGCGGCCCTCCGCGCCTCGCCGCCGGAGAGCGTCTGCGGCGTCTCCTCGCCGGTCAGGTCGAGATTTTCGAGGATGTAGGTGGCGCGGTAGGGATCGTCCGCGGGGCCGAGACCCGCCTCGACATAGGCGCGCACGGTGGCGAAGCCTTCCATGTCCGCCGCCTGGCGCAGGTAGCGGATGGTGGCGCTCGGCTGGCGGAAGACCTCGCCGTCCTGCGGTTCGACCATGCCGGCGGCGATCTTGAGCAGCGTCGACTTGCCCGAGCCGTTTCGGCCGACCAGCGCGATGCGCTCGCCGGGCGACAGCGACAGCGAGGCGCCGTCCAGCAGCGGCGTGCCGCCGAAGGTGAGGCGGATGTTGTCGAGACGGAGAAGCGGTGGCGCCATGCGGCTCTAACCTGCGGACGGGAGGTGTGTTTCGGGGCGGGCGAGCAGCAGGGCGCGGCCCTCGCGCAAGGTAATGCGCAACTTCCCGCGGACCTCGTTCGACATGGTCAGCGACGAGCCGAAGGCGATCTCGACATTTTCGAGCGGCCACTTGGCGCCGGACACGCTGAGGCCCGACAGCGGCGAGAAGGCGAGGATGCTGAACAGCGTGCCGTCGGTATAGTCGAACTCCGAACGGCCGGGCATGACCGGCATGCCCTCTTCCAGACCGCTGGTGAGTACGACCGGCTTGCCGCCCTCTGCCAGCCTGATGGCGGCGGTCATGTGGAGGAAGGCGTGGTCGGCGCGCGGTCCGCCGAAGGCGCCGGCCAGCACCAGCGCGGTCGCTCCGCGCGCGAGCGCGGCCTCGGCCGCGAGTTCGCCGTCGGTGCTGTCCTTCTCTTCCGGATAGACCTCCCTGGGGACATCGGCATGGGGTTCGACGTCGATCTCGCCGATGGAATCGAAATCGCCGATCCACAGTTCCGGCGTCACGCCGAGCGCCGTCGCATGCCGGATGCCGGAATCGGCCGCGATCACCCGGGCGCCGGACAGCGCGGCGTCGAGGCGCGGCGTCCGGACGAGGTCGCCGCCGAGAAGGATGACGAAGGTGCACATGCGCGCCGCCTCTATCACGCCGCCGATGAAGAAAGGAAGGCCGGCACTCGGGACCGGCCCGCGGACTTCGTCCCTCGAAGGGTCTTGCCGTCTGTCCCTGCCGGCCTTAAGTTTCCGATCGCTCTAACGGGGTGCCGGCGGTCCTTGGACTGGCCGGCTGAGAGGCGAAGGGTTTTCCCTGCCAACCCGCTGAACCTGATCCGGCTCGTACCGGCGGAGGGATTAGACGCTCGCAAATGGCGCCTCAATTCCTTTCATTCGAAACCAGAGGAGGCGCTCGATGCGCACGACCATCCGATTTTTCGCCGCGGCCCTGGCCGCTTCGGTCTTCTCCCTTCCCGTGTTCGCGCAGGACGGCAGGGATACGCTCACCGTCTACACCTACGAGAGCTTCACCGCCGACTGGGGCCCGGGGCCGCAGGTCGAGAAGATCTTCGAGGCGGAATGCAACTGCGACCTCGAATTCGTCTCGGTCGCCGACGGCGTGGCGCTGCTCAACAGGCTGAAGCTGGAAGGTGACCGGACAGAGGCCGACGTTGTGCTTGGCCTCGACACCAACCTCACCGCCGATGCCAAGGCGACCGGGCTGTTCGCGCCGCACGGCGTCGAGGCGCCGGCAGTCGAGGTGCCCGGCGGCTGGTCGGACGACGTCTTCCTGCCATTCGACTACGGCTACTTTGCCGTGGTCTACGACACGCAGGCAATCGAGACGCCGCCCTCCAGCCTGAAGGAACTGGTCGAGGGCGATCCGGAACAGAAGATCGTCATCCAGGATCCGCGCACCTCGACGCCGGGATTGGGTCTGCTCTTGTGGATGAAGGCCGTCTACGGCGACGGATCCGCCGAGGCCTGGGCGAAGCTGAAGGACCGGGTGCTCACCGTGACGCCGGGCTGGAGCGAGGCCTACGGGCTCTTCACCAGCGGCGAGGCGCCGATGGTGCTGTCCTACACGACCTCGCCGGCCTACCACATGATCGCCGAAGACACGGACCGCTACCAGGCGGCGAAGTTCTCGGAAGGCCATTACCTCCAGGTCGAGGTGGCGGGGATCACGACCCATGGGGCGGACAATCCGCTGGCGAAGGCGCTCATGGAATTCATGACCGGACCGGGCTTCCAGGACGCGATCCCGGAAGCGAACTGGATGTATCCGGCTGGCGAGACGTCGAAGCCACTGAACCCGGCCTTCGACACACTGGTGAAGCCGGACGACACGCTGATCTTCAGCCCCGAGGAAGTCGCGGAAAACCGCAAGGCCTGGGTCGACGAGTGGCTCTCGGTGATGAGCGACTGAGGCGGAAGCGCGGGAAAGCGTCGTGGCACGCGTAGGTGCCGTCCCGCTCGGCACTGCAGCGCTTTCCTTCGTCGCGCTGCTTGCCGGCGGCGCCTTTCTTGGACTGCTGATCGAGGGCGCGCGCGACTGGCAGGGCGCGCTCGCCGCCTTCGACGCCTATCTGTTCCGGGTCGCCCGCTTCACGCTCCTGCAGGCGGTGCTGTCGACGATCGTCTCGGTGGTGCCGGCGATCGTCGTGGCGCGGGCCTTGTCTCGGCATCCGGCCTTCTTCGGCCGAAGTGCACTACTGCGCCTGTTCGCCGTGCCGCTGGCGCTGCCGGCGCTGGTCGCGGCACTCGGCGTGCTGGCGCTCCTTGGACGTGCGGGGTACTTCGCCGATCTGGTCGCCGCGCTCGGAGGCGACCGGTGGCCCGGCATCTACGGGTTGTCCGGCATTCTCGTCGCCCACGCCTTCTTCAACCTGCCGCTCGCGACGCGGCTCTTCCTGCAGTCGCTCGACTCTGTACCAGCGGACCAGTGGCGGCTGGCAAGCCAACTCGGTATGGGCGCCTGGCCGCGCTTCCGTTTCATCGAATGGCCGGCCATCCATGCGAGCCTGCCGGGCGTCGCCGGCCTCGTCTTCATGCTCTGCATCACCTCCTTCACGATCGTGCTGATACTCGGCGGCGGACCGGCTGCGACCACGCTGGAGGTGGCGATCTACCAGTCGCTGCGCGTCGACTTCGATCCGGCGCGGGCGCTTGCGCTGACGGTGCTCCAGCTGGCGCTCACCGCCGCGGTGCTGGCAATGCTGTTCCGCCTTGGCGCAGAGATGACGAGCGATGCCGCGCTGTCGGTGTCCGCCCGCCGCCATGCCAGACCGGGGAGCGTTGAGACCGTTCTCAACGGGCTGGTCGTCGTCCTGGCGCTGATGCTGGTCGCGGGACCGATCGCGGCGATCGTCACCGCCGGCCTGCAGGCGGATCTGTCGCGCCTGGCGGGCGAGGCGAGGGTTCATCAGGCGCTCGCGACAAGCCTTGTGCTCTCGGCGCTGGCGGCGCTGCTGTGCGTGGCGCTCACCACCATGATGGTCGCGGCACGGCAGAGCCTCGCGTCGCGGCGCCGGCTTCCCGGCCCATCCTTGCTCGAACGGGCGCTCGACGGCGGGGCGAGCCTGATCCTCGTCGTGCCGTCGATCGTCATCGGCGCCGGCTGGTTCATCCTCGTGCGCCGGTTCGCGGACGTGTTTGCCTTGGCGCCCGTCATGGTCGTGACGGTCAACGCCGCCATGGCCATCCCCTTCGCGGTGCGGGCGATCCGGCCGGCGCACGACGAGGCGGCGGCACGGCACGACCGGCTCTGTGCGCAGCTCGGCATCGCCGGCTTCGACCGGCTGCGGCTCGTCGACTGGCCCGTGCTCCGGCGGCCGCTCCTGACCGGCTTCGCCTTCGCCATGGCGCTGTCGCTCGGCGATCTCGGAGTCATTGCCCTATTCGGCAGCGACGCGGTGCAGACCTTGCCATACCTGCTCATGCAACGGATGGGCAGCTACCGCACGGCCGACGCCGCCGGTCTCGCCCTCATTCTTGCGATGCTGTGCTTTCTCTTGATGATGGTCGCCGAGGCGGCGGGCGGCAGGCGGCGATGACGGGGGGAGGAAACGAAGGGTCGGGTGCCGGCGTGGTGCTGGACAAGGTGGCGTTCAGCCACCCGGGTGGCGCGCCGATGCTGTTCGACCTTTCGGTCGGTGCCGGAGAGATCCTCGCGGTGATGGGGCCGAGCGGCTCGGGCAAGTCGACGCTGCTGTCGCTGATCGCCGGCTTCGAGACGCCGGCTGCGGGGCGCATCCTGATCGGCGGAGCGGACGTGACGAACCTGCCGCCGGCCCGCCGGCCCGTTTCCATGATCTTCCAGGAGAACAACCTCTTCGCGCATCTGGACGTCGCGGCGAATGTTGGCCTCGGCCGCTCCCCCTCGCTGCGCCTCACACGGGAAGACCGCGAGCACGTGTCGGAAGCATTGACGAGCGTTGGCCTTGCGGACAAGGCACGGCGGCTGCCGCGCGAACTGTCGGGCGGGGAACGCCAGCGCGTGGCTTTGGCGCGGGTGCTGGTGCGCAACCGGCCGGTGCTGCTGCTCGACGAGGCCTTCGCATCGCTCGGCCCGGCGCTGCGCGACCAGATGCTCGACCTCCTGAATGACCTCCAGGCGAAGACGCGCATGACCGTGGTCATGGTCACGCACGATCCGCAGGACGCGCTGCGCATTTCCGGCAGGACCGCCTTCGTCGAGGAGGGGCAGGTGCGCGAGGTCGGTGAAACCGCGGCGATTTTCTCGCAGGCGCGGTCCGGCGCGTTGCGGCGTTACCTCGGCGCCGGCTCGCGCGGCCGGTAACAAAGAATTGCCCGGATCAAGACATATTTCTTCCGTATGACCGTTCCACTGAAATAGAAGCTATTTGGTAACCGACGCGGCGGAGAATCAGGGCCGTCGGGCAGCTTTAATGCGATATCCAGGCATCACGGCTGCCGTCGCCGCGACCGGCGGGGTCGGAAAGGAAAAGTCCTGAACGAGGCAACAGTGCAGGTCCGGCGGGGTGCGGGCGGGGCGGTTCCATTGGGGAAACTGCCGCGGGCGTTGCTTGTTGCCCTGGCGGCGGTGTTCGTCTCGTCCTGCACCACGTTGGATCCGGGCATCAGCGAGCAGGCGTTCGTGCCCTCGTCGAACCCGGTCACCGTCGATTCGGTCACCCGCAACGACCGGATGGTGGAACTGGCGCGCGCCCAGCATCCGCGCATCCTCGCCACCTATGGCGGCGAATATTCGGATCCGAAGCTGGAGCGGATGGTCGCCAAGGTCGTCGGGAGCTTGACCGTCGCGGCAGGCAATCCCGACCAGACCTACCAGATCACCATCCTGAACTCGCCGAACGTGAACGCCTTCGCGCTGCCGGGCGGATTCCTCTATGTCACCCGCGGCCTCCTGGCGCTGGCCAACGATTCCGCCGAACTCGCCGCCGTCATCGCGCACGAGATGGGGCACGTCACCGCCAACCACGGCGTCCAGCGGCAGCAGAAGGAAGCCGAGGAGCAGCTCGCCTCGCGCGTGGTGAGCGACGTGCTCAGCGAAAGCCAGATAGCGCGGGCGGCGGTCGTTCGCGGCAAGCTGCGCCTGGCGCAGTTCTCGCGCAACCAGGAACTGGAAGCCGACGCCGTCGGCATCAAGACCATCGGCAACGCCGGTTACGATCCGTTCTCCGCGGCGCGTTTCCTCCAGTCGATGGCGTCCTACGCGGATTTCAGGAGCGTCAGCGGCGCCACGGATGCCAGCCTCGACTTCCTGGCGTCGCACCCCAACGCTCCGCAGCGCATCGAGCTCGCGCAGCGTCACGCCCGTCAGTTCGGGGCGCCGGGCGTGGGTACCCGCGACCGCGACTCCTTCCTGGAGGGCGTGGACGGCATGCTGTTCGGCGACACGCCGGAGGAGGGATACGTGCGCGGGCGCGCCTTCCTTCATCCGACGCTCGGCGTGACCTTCACCGTGCCGGAAGGCTTCGTGATCGACAATTCCGCGAGCGCGGTCACCGCGGCAGGTCCGGGCGACGTCGCCATCCGTTTCGACGGCGTGGCGCTCGACCGCGGCATCACCCTGGAAAACTACCTGCGCAGCGGCTGGGTGGCGGGGCTCGATCCCGCCTCGGTCAGGGCGACGTCGATAAACGGGCAGGATGCGGCAGTGGCTCTGGCGGGTGCAGACGGGTGGCAGTTCCATATCGCCGTCATCCGGGCTGGCGGCCAGGTCTACCGCCTGCTGACGGCCGCGCCCGCGAAGGACAATACCCTGCAGCCGGCGGCTCAATCGGTTCTTGCGAGCTTCAAGGTCCTGAGCGAGGCGGAGAAGCGCAGCCTGAAGCCGCTGCGGGTACGCGTCGTCACCGTCAAACCGGGAGAAACTCTGGGCATGCTGGCGGCGCGCATGAAGGGCGTCGGACGCGCCTTCGACCTGTTCCGGCTGTTGAACGCACTGCCGCCGGGCGGGACCGTGTCGACCGGCGACAAAGTGAAGATCATCACCGACGAATAGGCGCGGAATATCTCGATCGGTTCTCGGGAATCAGGCGGGGGAGGAGCCGAGTTCGGGATTGCTCTTCAGCAGCGCCGACCTGAGCTTCGCGAGCGCACGGTTCTCGATCTGACGCACGCGCTCCTTTGAGATGCCGAGTTTCGTACCCAGCGATTCCAGCGTGGCGCCTTCGTCGCGCAGGCGGCGTTCGCGGATGATCCGCAACTCGCGGTCGTTGAGAACCCCGAGCGCCCTGTTGAGCCACATCGTCCGCCGCTCGTCGTCGATTGAGGCGCTCACCACCTCGTCGGGCGTCGGATCCTCGGACACGAGGAAGTCCATGCGTTCGGACGTCGATTCTCCGCCGTCGGCCACTGGGGCGTTGAGCGATGAATCCGGAGCCGATAGCCGTGAATCCATCAATGCGACATCGGCGACGGAGACGCCGATCGCATCGGCGATCTCCTGGTAGACCGCCGCGCCTTTCAGCGGCTCGGAGCCCTGGGCCAGCCGGGCGCGCAACCGGCGGAGATTGAAGAAGAGGGCCTTCTGGGCAGAACTAGTACCGCCGCGCACGATCGACCAGTTGCGCAGGATGTGGTCCTGCATCGAAGCGCGGATCCACCACGTCGCATACGTGGAAAAGCGGACATCCCGTTCGGGCTCGAAGCGGGCAGCGGCTTCCAGGAGGCCGACATGGCCTTCCTGGACGAGATCGCTCATGGGAAGACCGAAGTAGCGGAATTTTCCCGCCATGGAGATGACAAGCCGCATGTGCGCCATAGTTATCCGGTGGAGCGCTTCCTGGTCGCGGTCGTCTCTCCAGCGCACTGCAAGGTCGTGCTCCTCGACGCGGTCGAGATACGGCGCCTTTCTAGCTGCGCTGATCATCGAGCTTCCGGCTGGTTCGGCGTTCATGGCCCGCTCCTGAACTTGCTACGGCTTGCACCACCCATTACGTTCCGACCGGCATCCCGGATCAACCACGCCGCCTTGCAGCTGCGCTCCAGATGCGGGCCGAAGCGCGAACACGGCTACGGTTTAGGCTCAAACTCCAGGAACCGGGGAACGTTCCAATGATTTCCATCGATCGCGCCGATCTGTCGTTCCAACTGCACGACGTGGTTGGAACCGAGCGGCTGCGATCCATGTCGCGCTACGGCGACTACGACCGCGAGACCATCGACGGCATCCTCGACACCGCCGAGCGGATCGCCATGGAGCACTTCCTGCCGCACGCCGCGCTGCTCGATCGCAACGAGCCGAAATTCGTCGATGGAAAGGTGGAGATGGACCCGGCCGTCGGCGCCGCGCTTGCCGTCTATCGCGAGGCGGGCTTCTTCGGCGCCGGGTTCGACCAGGAATGGGGCGGCGCGCAGATGCCGGAATCCGTCAGGGTGGCGACTTCCTTCATGTTTTCCGCTGCCAACGTCTCGACCGCCGGCTACCCGTTCCTCACCATAGGCGCCGCAAACCTCATAGCCACCTTCGGTTCGGCAGAGCAGAAGGAACGCTTTCTTCGGCCCATGATCGAAGGCCGATTCTTCGGCACCATGTGTCTGTCCGAGCCGCAAGCCGGTTCATCACTCTCCGACATAGCCACGCGCGCCGAACCGGCCGAGGACGGCACGTACCGCCTGTTCGGCAGGAAGATGTGGATATCGGGAGGCGATCAGGAGATATCGGAAAACATCGTCCACCTGATGCTGGCGAAGATCCCGGGCGGTCCGGCCGGCGTCAAGGGCATATCGCTGTTCATCGTTCCCAAGCACGAGGTGCTGGATGGGGGAGGAATCGGCGAGCGCAACGGCGTGACGCTCGCCGGCCTGAACCACAAGATGGGTTATCGCGGCACCACCAACACGCTTCTGCATCTGGGCGAGGACAGGCCCTGCGTGGGCCATCTCCTTGGCGAGCCGCACAAGGGCCTCGCCTACATGTTCCACATGATGAACGAGGCGCGCATCGGAGTCGGGCTCGGCGCGACGGCGCTCGGCGCCGCGGGCTATCAGGCATCGCTCGCCTATGCCCGGGAACGCCCGCAAGGGCGCCAGCCGGACGGCAAGGACCCGGCAAGCCCGCAGGTGCCGATCATCGAGCATGCGGACATCCGCCGCCTGCTCCTGGCGCAGAAGGCAGCCGTGGAAGGCGCGCTGGCGCTCGGGCTCTATTGTGCCGACCTCGTCGACACGCTGCGCGTCGAGACCGACGATGCCGCTCGCCGCGAAAACGAATTGCTCCTCGATCTCCTGACGCCGGTCGCCAAGTCGTGGCCTTCGGAGTTCTGCCTCGAAGCCAACAAGCACGCCATCCAGATCCTGGGCGGCTACGGCTATACGCGCGACTTCCCGCTGGAACGCATCTACCGCGACAACCGGCTGAACCCAATCCATGAAGGCACGCACGGCATTCAGGGGCTCGATCTGCTCGGCCGAAAGGTCGGGCAGGCCAACGGGGCCGGCGTCAAGGCGCTGGCGGGCCGCATCATGGCCGACGTCTCGCAGGCGCATGCGTTCGGAGCGCTCTCAGGCCATGCGGAGGCGCTGGCGAACCATCTCGCGGAGACGGTCGGGACGACGCGCAAGCTGGCGGTCGCAGCGTCCGAGAATCCCCGGCTGGGACTGGCCAACGCAACGATTTACCTCGACATGTTCGGACACGTCGTCATCGCGTGGATGTGGCTGCGGCAGGCACTGGTCGCCTCGCGCAAGCTGGAGGCGGGCGGTGTCGAAACCGCGTTCCTGAACGGCAAGCTCGCCGCCTGCCGCTACTTCTTCGTGCACGAACTTCCCAAAACGCGGGCGCAGCGCGAACTGCTCGACAGCCTCGACGACACGACGCTGTCGATGCAAACCGACTGGTTCTGAGGGACGGCCTTCCGAAAGCTGCGGGTGTCTTATGAGGCTTCCCGTCCTGTGCGATTTCCGGTCAGGCCGCCGATCGCGACCACGAGCCAGCCTGCGATCATGAGCGTGCCGCCCGAGGGCGCCGCCATGGGGAACAGCCGGGTGCCGGCGAAGTCGCGCATCAGGAGATCGCCGGCGAAGAGGACGAGGCCGGCAAGCACGATCAGGGCGCCGATGCGAAGGACGGCGTTCCAGCGCAGGAGCCCGACCGCGACGAGGAGCGGCGCATGCGCGAGGAGGAAGGACGCGGCCGTGCCGGTGTTGGCCCCACCTGCATGGGCGGCGGCGGCGGACAACCCTACACCCGCGGCACCGGCGAGGCCGCCCGAAAAGATCAGTATGCGTTGCAGGATCATCGAACCACCATGCGACATTTGCGAACTTTCGTTCCGGGTTTGCTGATGGACGCCGACCGAGCCCCCATGCCATAAGCGGACCATTGAGCTTCCGCCGTCCGACAAGGGCCTGCGATGAACGATGTCGACACCAAATCGCGAACCAAGGTCAAGCCGAAGATCGAGCGGCCGCGCCTGCACAAGGTGATCCTGTTCAACGACGACTTCACACCGCGCGACTTCGTCGTGATGGTGCTCAAGGCGGAATTCGGGATGAACGCCGACCAGGCCCAGCGCGTGATGATCACGGCGCACCGCCGCGGCGCCTGTGTGGTGGCCGTCTTCACAAAGGATGTCGCCGAGACCAAGGCGACCCGCGCGACCGACGCGGGGCGCAAGATGGGTTTCCCGCTGCTCTTCGGGACGGAACCCGAGGAGTAGCTTTCCGCCGCACCCGCCCCGTCGACTTCGTGCAGGCGGAAAGAAAAAGACCCGGCCTGTCTCCAGACCGGGTCCCCGTCGAGGCGAAAGCGCCCCGATCGATCCTTAAGCAGCCACTTCCTGCTCGGTCTCGGCCTCGGGCTCGCCCTCGTTGTCGGCCTTCACGCCGCGGCGCGGGCCCTTGTTGAGGTTGACCTCGATGAGGCGGACGGCTTCGGTCTCTGACATGCGGTTGACGGCCGCGATCTCGCGCGCCATCCGGTCGAGTGCGGCCTCGTAGAGCTGCCGCTCGGAGTAGGACTGTTCCGGCTGGTTGTCGGCGCGATAGAGATCGCGCACGACCTCAGAAATCGAAATCAGATCGCCCGAATTGATCTTGGCATCGTACTCCTGGGCGCGGCGCGACCACATGGTGCGCTTCACGCGGGCGCGGCCCTGCACGACCTTCAGCGCACGGTCGACGTAATCGGTCTCGGACAGTTTGCGCATGCCAATGGAGGCGGCCTTGGCGACCGGCACCTTCAGACGCATCTTGTCTTTCTGGAAATCAATCACGAACAGTTCCAGCTTGTGGCCCGCCACTTCCTGCTCCTCGATCGCGACGATCTGTCCGACACCATGCGCCGGATAGACGATGTACTCCGCGGTCTTGAAGCCGTTGCGAGCTGCTGTCTTCTTCTGCTGGGTTGCCATACGCCCTGAACTCCTTTTGTCGGCAGCGGCTCTTTGCGGCCGCAATCATGCTGCGGCGGAATGCCGCGCGGTCCCAAGCAAGCGCGAGAAAACAGTTTCCAGTGGGCATGGGAGAGGCCACGTCAGGCGCAAGTTCTCTCCGCCTGAGCCAAGTCGCCTTGGGCCGGAAACCGTTGACACCTTTCGAAGATTAGGGTGTTTGCGCCGCAAACAGACGTGTTATCACCTGCATGATAAGCGTATCTACCACAATTATGTGCAAGAATCAACAACTTGCTGCAAGCGCGAAGCCCCCGCGACCCGATTCGGTGGGTCGTCAGGGCACTTCATATCCTGGTGAACACAGCGTCAACCGGCGCCGTCAGTCGCCTTCGCCGGGCTCCGGCGAGAAGTATCTCTCGAACTTCCCCTCGACGCCATCGAACTCCTTGGCGTCGGCGGGCGGTTCCTTCTTGGCCGTGATGTTGGGCCACTTGTCGGCGTACTCCGTGTTGACCTGAAGCCATTTCTCCAGGCCCGGTTCGGTGTCCGGCTTGATCGCGTCGGCGGGACATTCCGGCTCGCATACGCCGCAGTCGATGCACTCGTCGGGATGGATGACGAGCATGTTCTCGCCTTCGTAGAAGCAATCCACCGGGCACACCTCGATGCAATCCATATACTTGCACTTGATGCAGTTGTCGGTGACGACATAGGTCATGCGCGGGTCCCGAGATTGGTTTTCGGCGGAATTTCCGGTGAGGTAACCCCTTTGCATAGGCCACGCAAGGGGCGGTTTGCCGCGCGACGGGCCGCAGAAGGAATGGTTTTCCAGCCGGCCGCCGGGGACCGCCCGATCGCCCGGGCGAGCGTACCTCAGTCCATCTCGCGCCAGCGGTCGGTCTGCCGCCGCTCCTTCTTGGTGGGCCGGCCGGCGCCGGCTTCGCGCGCGGCCGCGGGAGCCGGCTTGATTGTCGGCGTGTCGGACCGCGCGGGCGGCGGCGCGAGGTCCTCGTAGAGCGTGCGGGCCTCTTCCGCCGGTCCCCTGCGAACGCCGGTATCAAGCACGCGCCAGACGATAACGCGGCGATCGAGCGAGATGGTCAACCCGTCGCCCACCTTCACGGGGAAGGCGGCCTGCACGATCTTCTCGCGATTGACGCGAACCGCACCCGACTGCACCAGCCTGGCAGCCAGCGAGCGCGACTTCACGGCGCGTGCGAAGAACAGCCACTTGTCGATGCGCTGGCGCTCCGGCCCTGCCATCGGCGGCTATTTCTTCAGCTTGTCCCGCAAGGCGGCCAGTTTTGCGAATGGCGAGTCCGGGTCGACCCTGACCGGCCTTTCCTCGCGCGGCTTCTGCTGGAAAGCCGGACGGCGCTCGCCCTTGTCGCCGTTGCGTCCGTCAGGCTTGCCGCGGCCCTGCTTGTCCTTGAAGCGGCGCTCGAAGCGGCCCTTGCCGCCTTCACCCTCCGGCTTCTGCCGTTCCGGCTGGCCATCGCGCCTTTGCCTTTCCGGCTGACCCTCGCGCGTCTGCCGGTCCGGCTGGGCCTCCCGGTCATTGCGCCGGTTACGGCCGCGATTGTCGTGGCGGTTGCGCTGGCGGTCGCCGAAGCGGCCGGGGCGCCACAGCATGATGGGCTTTTCCTCTTCCGCCTGCTCCTTCACAGATCCGACGGCGGGAGCGGAGGCGGAGACTGGCTCGTCGGCGGTATCGGCCGCTTGGCTCGCGACGCTCGCGGCTTCCGCGCCGGGCACGGGGTTCGGCGCCCAGGTGGCGGCCTCGAGCGGGGCGTCTTCGGTTGTTGCCGGTTTTTCGGGCTCGGCGTCCTGCGCGGCGGCTGCTTCCGGCGGTTCGGTCGAAAGCGCCGGAGATGCCGGTGCGTCCGCCTCGTCGACGGGCGGGACACCGGCTTCCACCGCCACGGCGACTCCAGCCTGAACGTCGGCTGCGGCCTCTCCGAGTGACTGCGGTTCGCCCTCTTCATGCTCGCCGAGTGCCGCGGCCGCCGCTTCACGCAACGTGTCATCGCCTGCCGGCTGTTCTTCCGTGGTGTCCGTCCCGGCTTCCGAAAGAGCGGCGGCATCCCCTAGGTAATGCGGTTCGCCTTCGGACGGGATTCCGAGCGCTGCGGCGGCGGTCTCGGCCGCTGCTTCCATGCCTTCGCCCGTCGCGCCCCCGGCATCCGGGGTCTCGGACGACGCGGCCTGCGCCGCCCCGTCGAGGTTCTGCGGCTCACTCTCACCGCTCTCGCCGAGAGCCGCCGCGGCCGTCTCGGCAAGCGCGCGCGCGGCATCGGCTTCCTTTTTCGCCGCCTCGTCGGCGGCAGCCTTGCGTGCGGCCTCGTCGAGCGATTCCAGCCGCGACCTGACGTCCGCCGCCGGCCTGGGCTCGCCGCGGTAGCCGAGGCCTTTCAGGATCTCTTCCATGTCCTCGGCGGTGGCGCCGAGGATAGACATCATTGGCGGGATGACGATGAAGGCCGCCCCATCGAAGGCGCCTTCCGGACGCTTGCCCGTGCCCGGACGCCAGGAGAGTGCCGGACGGATGAGGTCAGCGAGGCGCTCCAGGATGTCCACCCGCACGGCGCGGCGGCCAAGCAGCCGATAGCCCGCCAGCCGGTAGAACTCCTTCTCGTATGTCGCGTCGACGACCAGCGAGGTACGGCCCGTGGCCAGTGCGTTGACCACGTCGCCGAAGCCGGGCTTGTCCTTGCCGTCGTTGGCCAGCGCCCAAAGCAGGGTGACGAGGCCGGCGGGGCCCGGCTTCAGGAGCATGGGGATGAAGACGTGATAGGCGCCGAAGCGGACGCCGAGCCGCCGCAATGCCGCGCGCGCTTCCTGGTCGAGCCCCTTGATCTCGTCGGCAATGTCGCGCCGGTTGATGATGCCCAGGTTTTCTACCAGTCGGAAGGCGACGCCGCGCGCCATGCCCGAGAGCTGCTCCGCATTCTTGAGATCCAGAAGCGGCTTCAGCAGGCTCTCGATCTGGAAGTTCGCGTAGCGTTCGATGCGGGCGAAAACCTTGTCCCGGGAAGGACCCGTCAGCTGCTCGTCGGCGAACAGCACGATCCGAGGCTTCAGCACGTCGTCGCCGGCGACCAGCGTCGCGACGGGCGCGCCGATCCAGCGCAGGATGCCGTCGGAGCCGAGCGCGAAGTCGCCGTTGCCGGCGGCCCCGAAGCGTTCGGCGCGGTTATCGAACTCGGTCGCCAGCGCCTTCTGCGCGGCCGCGCGAACCGCCTTGGCGTCTTCACCGCCCGCCGACTGATCGGCGGTGAAGCGGAACCCCTGCAGCTCCCCGACGTGGTGGCCTTCGACGAGGACCTCTCCGGCAGGATTGATTTCAGCCTCAAGCATCGTGTTTTCTCTCAGGCGCCTCATGAGAACGGATGTCCTGCGGTCAACGAACCGTTTCGTCAACCGTTCATGCAGGGCATCCGAAAGTCTGTCCTCGATCTCACGCGTTTTTTCCTGCCAGTGTGCCGGATCGGCAAGCCAGCCGGGTCGGTGGGACACGAAGGTCCAGGTGCGGATCTGGGCGATGCGCTGCGACAGCGTGTCGATGTCGCCATCGGTCGAGTCGGCGCGGCGCACCTGCTCGCCCATGTAGTTTTCGTCGACATGACCGTGCCGCGCGAGATCGGAAAAGATCGAGGCGATCAAATCGGCGTGCTGGGCTGGCGCGATCCGGCGGTAGTCCGGCAACGCGCAGGCTTCCCACAGCAGCGCCACCCGCTGGGGCCGGTCAGCCAGCGCGCGGATGTCCTCCTCGCGCGAGACGTGATCCAGCGCCTGGGCGTCGACTGCGGGCAGGGCCCTGGTGAGGCCATCGACCGGGGCGGGCGTCTCGACCGAACGCTTGAGCGCGTCGAGGCTGGCGAAATCGAACTGGGCGGTGCGCCATTGCAGGACCCGGACAGGCTCGAAATCGTGGCCCTCGATCTTCTCGACGAGGTCGTCCTCGAAGGGATCAACCTGGCCGGTGACCCCGAAAGTGCCGTCGCGCATGTGGCGCCCGGCGCGGCCGGCGATCTGGCCGAGTTCGGCGGCCGACAACTGCCTGTACTGGAATCCGTCGAACTTCCGGTTCTGGGCGAAACCGACATGATCGACATCGAGGTTCAGGCCCATGCCGATCGCGTCGGTGGCGACGAGGAAATCGACGTCGCCGGACTGGTAGATCTCGACCTGCGCGTTGCGGGTCCGCGGCGACAGAGCGCCCAGCACGACCGCCGCGCCGCCGCGCTGGCGGCGTATCAGTTCCGCGATGCCGTAGACCTCGTCGGCCGAGAAGGCGACGATGGCGGAACGGCGCGGCAGTCGCGTGATCTTCTTCGATCCGGCATAGGCGAGATGCGACATGCGCGGGCGGGTGACGACGGAGACGCCTTTCAGCAGCTTCTGCAATATGCCGGCCATGGTGGCGGCGCCGAGCAGAAGCGTCTCGTCCCTCCCGCGCAGATGCAGGATACGGTCGGTGAAGACGTGGCCGCGCTCGAGGTCGCCGGCCAGCTGCACCTCGTCGATGGCCACGAAGGAGGCGTTGGTCTCACGCGGCATGGCCTCGACGGTGCAGACGGAATACCGCGCGCCGGGAGGCTGGATCTTCTCCTCGCCGGTGATCAGCGCGACGTTCGCAGTGCCGACCTTCTCGGCGACGCGGCCATAGACCTCGCGGGCGAGCAGCCGCAGCGGAAGTCCGATGACGCCGGACGAATGCGCGACCATGCGCTCGATGGCGAGATGGGTCTTGCCGGTGTTGGTCGGTCCGAGCACGGCGGTGACGTCGCGCCCGGAAAGGATCAGCGGCGCACTGTTTGTCGTATGAACATTCATGGAACTGGAAACACGGCCCTTCGCGCCAAAGCCCCGAAACATCGCCCGTGGGTGGGTATCCGGCCTGCCAGGCCGGCGCGGCGTGGAACGGAAGACATAGGGTCTCCGCCCCGCGAACACAATCGCAAACTGTCTCGGGCGGAGCGGGACTCGGCTGGCGGGAACGAGTCCCGAACGAAACGGCTACGAATCGCTGACTCACTCCGATTCATGTTTTGTTCGATACCAGATGTGGTGTTGCGGCACTTGGTGCGGCCCCAAATGCTGAATCTTTTGAGTCACTTAGGAATCGATGCGATGGCCGGCCGGATTCAGCGCGCCTGGGCTGTCAAGATCTTTATCGCGAAGGCGGAAAAAACGCCCGCGAATAGCCAGTCGATCACACGTGTGACCCGCGGGCTCTTCTTCAAAAGTCCGGCAAAGCCATCGGCCGCCAGGACCATGGGGATCGTGACCGGAAGCGACAGCGGGATGAAGCTCAGACCGAGGAAAAACAGCTTCCCCGCAGCGTGCGGATCATCGACCGAGACGAACTGCGGCAGGAAGGTCATGAAGAACAGGATGATTTTCGGGTTGAGCAGATTGATCCCCACGCCGGTGGCCCAGTTCTGCCACACCGATCGCGCCTTCCTCGTCCGGGTGTCGGGCGAGAACGCCGAGCCCTTGGTGACCGCCTGCCATGCCAGCCAGACCAGATAGCCCGCCCCGACGATCTTCAAGACGAGGAATGCCTGCGGCGAGGCGACGATCAGCGCCGACAGTCCCAGCGCCACCATGGTCGTATGGATAACGCAGCCGGTCATGGCGCCGAACATGCAGGCGAGGCCCGCGCCGCGGCCTTCCGAGAGCGCGCGTCCGACGAAAAGCGTCATGTCGGGACCCGGCGTGATTGCAATGATGAAGGTGGCGATCGCGAACTGGAGGATCACCGCGGTTTCGGGAACGAAGGTCATGGGAACTCCGGAAGACGAGCATTCGCCGATCCGCTCTGTGTCTTGTTGCAGTGCAAGAGAAACGGCGAGGAAATACTGCAGGTGCGAAGAGGTCGGTAAATGCTGCGAAAGTCGAACCGCAGCGGCTGCTTGCATCCCGGCTCATATCGCATATTCTGGCCTCGCTGGAATATCACAATACGAGATTCAGGGAGGAACCAATGACCAGCACACCGATATCACGCCGCAGATTCTTGAAGAACACGTCGCTGGCGGGCGCAGGCGCCGCCGCGGCGACGACTCTTGCCGCGCCGGCGGTGCTCGCGCAAGCGCCGATCGTCCTGAAGATGCAGTCTTCGTGGCCGTCCTCCGACATCTTTCAGGAGATGGCGCAGCAGTATGTGGACCGGGTGCAGGAGATGTCGGGCGGACGCCTGAAGATCGACCTGCTGCCGGCCGGCGCGGTCGTGGGTGCGTTCCAGGTGCAGGATGCGGCCCATGACGGCATCATCGACGCGGCGCACACCGTTCCGGTCTACTGGTACGGCAAGAACAAGGCCGCCTCGCTCTTCGGCACGGGTCCGGTGTTCGGCGGCGACGCCAACCAGATGATCGCCTGGCTCTACCATGGCGGCGGCTACGATTTCTACCGCGAGCTGACGCAGGACGTGCTGGGGCTGAACATCGTCGGTTTCCTGAGCTTCGGCATGCCGGCCCAGCCGCTCGGCTGGTTCAAGAACGAGATCACCGACGCCAGCCAGGTCAGCGGGCTCAAGTATCGCACGGTCGGCCTCGCCGCCGATCTCTTCCAGGCGATGGGCGCCTCGGTCGCACAGCTTCCGGGCGGCGAGATCGTGCCCGCCATGGAACGCGGCGTCATCGACGCGTTCGAGTTCAACAACCCGACCTCGGACATGCGTTTCGGTGCGCAGGACGTGGCCAAGAACTACATGCTCGCGTCCTACCACCAGGCGAGCGAGTCTTTCGAGTACATCTTCAACAAGGACAAGTTCGAGAGCCTCGATCCGGACCTGCAGGCTATTTTGCGCTACGGCGTCGAAGCCGCTCACCTGGCGAACTTCGCATACGCGATGGACCAGTACTCGTCCGACCTGCAGAAGCTCCAGACCGAAAACGGCGTCAACGTCAAGCGCACGCCGGACTCCGTGCTTCAGGCGCAGCTCGAGGCCTGGGACAAGATCATGCCGCCGCTCATGGAGGACGAGTTCTTCGCCAAGGTGGTGGACAGCCAGAAGAAGTGGGTCGAGCGCGTGGTCTTCTACAGCTTGCAGAACTCGCCCGACTACCGCATGGCCTACAACCACTACTTCCCCGGAAAGCTCTGATCCGGACAACGGCCGCCTCCGCGGCGGCCGGTCGACAGCGGGCGGGGCCATTGAGGGCCCTGCCACCTGCCGCGCGGACGCGGCGCAATCGGGGCGGACATGGAAAGCTACATACGTTTCGCCGACACGCTGTCGGCCTGGTTCGGCAAGGTCTTCGGCTGGTGCGTCATGGTGATGACGTTCGGCGTAGGATACGAGGTTTTCGTGCGCTATGCGTTGAACGCGCCGACTCCCTGGGCCTTCGATCTCTCCTACATGATGTACGGCACCATGTTCATGATGGCCGGCGCCTACACTCTTTCCCGCGACGGACACGTGCGCGGCGACTTCGTCTACCGGCTCTGGTCGCCGCGGACGCAGGCCAAGGTCGAACTGGTGCTCTATTTCATTTTCTTTTTTCCCGGCGTGCTGGCGCTCGTCTTCGCCGGATGGCGCTACATCGGCCGCTCGTGGCGCTATCTCGAGGTGAGCGTCATGAGCCCGGCCAACATCCCGATCTACCAGTTCAAGACGGTGATCGTCGCCGCCGGCATCCTGCTCGTCATTCAGGGCGTCGCCCAGGTCTTCCGCTGCATCATCACGATCCGCACCGGCATGTGGCCGAAGCCGGCGGAGGACGTGGAGGAACTGGAGGCCATTCTCCAGAAAGAAGGGGCCGCGGCGCTGCGGCACGGCTCAGAGGCCGTCGATGTCGTAACGCCGAAGGGGCAATCCCGATGACCGATCCGCAAATCGCCATACTGATGCTCGGCCTGTTCATCGTCGTGATCATGCTGGGATTTCCGATCGCCTTCACGCTGATGGCGATGGGCATAGGCTTCGGTTACTACGCCTACTTCGATGCCGAGCGCATGCGGCATATCCTCGACAACCGCATCTTCGATCTCTTCGTGAACCAGACCTATTCGGTCATGGCCAACGACGTGCTGACCGCGATCCCGCTCTTCCTCTTCATGGGCTACATCGTGGAGCGGGCAAACATCGTCGACCGGCTGTTCGAGACCCTGTCGATCGCGACGCGCCGCATGCCGGGGTCCATGGCTGTCGCGGCGCTCATCACCTGCGCGCTGTTTGCGACCGCGACCGGCATCGTCGGCGCCGTCGTGACGCTGATGGGGCTGCTGGCGCTGCCCGCCATGCTGAAGGCCCGCTACGACGAACGCTTCGCCTCGGGCGTCATCTGCGCCGGCGGCACGCTCGGCATCCTCATCCCGCCGTCGATCATGCTGATCGTCTATGCCGCCGCGTCCGGCGTCTCGATCGTGCGGCTCTACGCAGGCGCCCTGCTTCCCGGGTTCCTGCTCGCGGGGATGTATCTCGTCTACATCATCGGCCGCGCCATGCTGCAGCCGTCGCTCGCACCCCGGCCGGAGGAGCCGGAAGAGCCGATCCCGACCGCAAAACTCGCCTGGATGCTGCTGACGTCGTTCTTTCCGCTGGCGATCCTGATCCTGTCGGTGCTCGGCGCGATCCTCTTCGGGCTCGCCACGCCTTCGGAGGCGGCTTCCATCGGCGCGCTCGGCGGGCTCGTGCTGGCGATCGCCTACCGCGCCCTCACGTGGAAGCGGCTGCAGGAATCCGTCTATCTCACCGTGCGGACGACCGCGATGGTGTGCTGGCTGTTCGTCGGTTCCTGGACCTTCTCGTCGGTCTTCTCCTATCTCGGCGGCGAGCACATCGTGCGCGACTTCGTGATGGGGCTCGACATGACGCCGCTGCAGTTCCTCATCCTCGCGCAGATCATCATCTTCCTACTCGGATGGCCGCTGGAATGGTCGGAGATCATCATCATCTTCGTGCCGATCTTCCTGCCGCTGCTGCCGCTGTTCGACATCGACCCGCTGTTCTTCGGCATCCTGATCGCGCTCAACCTGCAGACCTCTTTCCTGACCCCGCCGATGGCGATGTCGGCCTACTATCTGAAAGGCATAGCGCCACCGCAGATCAGGCTCACGCAGATCTTCGCCGGCTCGCTGCCCTATGTCTTCATGGTCTTCATCACGATGATAATGCTCTATGTGTTTCCGCAGATCGCCTACTACCTGCCGCAGCTCTTCTATGGACGCTAGGAGGATCGCAAGATGATGGTCGATCGAGCACTGGCGCTTCTCGCGTTCCTGCTGTTTGCGGTCTTTCTCGGCATCATCGCATTCTCGGTGAAGCGGGTGGACCTGTTTGCCGCCTGTTTCATCGGGCTGGTGCTGGTGGCCTACGACATCTGGGGGCAGCTGTTTCGCCGGCGAACCTGAGGCGGACGCCATGCCGGGCAGGGCCGCGACCTTGCCCGGCTTGCCTTTCCTGCTATTAGTGCGCGCGAAATCCATCGGCGCCGCGCCGCGGTGCCTTCATTCGTGAGCACATCATGACCAAGTGGAAAGACGTCAAGAAGGTCGTGCTCGCCTATTCGGGCGGGCTGGACACCTCCATCATCCTCAAATGGCTCCAGACCGAACTGGGTGCCGAGGTCGTGACCTTCACCGCCGACCTCGGGCAGGGTGTCGACGACCTTGAGCCGGCGCGCCGCAAGGCGGAGATGATGGGCGCGAAGGAGATCTTCATCGAGGACGTGCGCGAGGAATTCGTCTCCGATTTCGTCTTCCCGATGTTCCGCGCCAACGCAGTCTATGAAGGCACCTATCTGCTGGGAACCTCGATCGCCCGGCCGCTGATCTCCAAGCACCTTGTCGACATCGCGCGCGAGACAGGCGCCGACGCGGTCGCGCACGGCGCCACCGGAAAGGGCAACGACCAGGTCCGCTTCGAGCTGTCGGCCTATGCGCTGAACCCCGACATCAAGGTGATCGCGCCGTGGCGCGACTGGTCGTTCAAGTCGCGCACCGATCTTCTCGACTTCGCCGAAAAGCACCAGATCCCGATCGCCAAGGACAAGCGCAACGAGGCGCCGTTCTCAGTCGACGCCAACCTTCTGCACTCCTCGTCGGAAGGAAAGGTGCTGGAGGAGACCTGGGACGAACCGCCGGAATATGTCTACCAGCGCACCGTCTCGCCAATGGACGCGCCGGACAAGGTCACCGAGATCACCATCGGTTTCGAGAAGGGCGATGCGGTGTCGATCGACGGCAAACGCCTGTCGCCGGCGACGCTGCTTTCCGCCCTCAACGACCTCGGCCGCGACAACGGCATCGGCCGGCTCGACCTTGTCGAAAACCGCTTCGTCGGCATGAAGTCCCGCGGCGTCTACGAGACGCCGGGCGGCACCATCCTGCTTGCCGCGCACCGCGCCATCGAGTCCCTGACGCTCGACCGGGGCGCCGCGCATCTCAAGGACGACATCATGCCCCGCTATGCGGAGCTGATCTACAACGGCTTCTGGTACTCGCCCGAGCGCGAGATGCTGCAGGCGCTGATCGACAAGAGCCAGGAGGACGTCGAGGGCGACGTGCGGCTGAAGCTCTACAAGGGCAACGTCATCGTGACCGGCCGCCGCTCGCCCAAGTCGCTCTACCGCAACGACCTCGTCACCTTCGAGGACGATCGCGGCGCTTACGACCAGAAAGACGCCGAAGGCTTCATCCGCCTGAATGGCCTGCGCCTGCGGACGCTCGCCGCGCGCGACAGGAGGGGGTAACCGGCATCGATGGCGGTTGGACCAAGCGTTCGGCCGCCGTTCTCGATTGACACTTCCCTAAATCGATTTAACTCCTTTTCCGTTCCGGATCAGCCGAGTTCATGATGACAGACGATGCGACGAGAGCGCTCCGCGGCCGCCGGGCGGTGGCGGCGATGTTTCTGGTGAACGGCTTCCTGATCGGAAGCTGGGCGCCGCAGATCCCGGTCACGCTGGCGCGGCTGGAGATCACCGAATTCACGCTCGGCCTCCTGATCCTGACCTTTGGTATCGGCGCGCTGGTGGCGATGCCGACCTGCGGCTACCTGATCGGGCGGTTCGGGTCGCGCTGGACGGTGCGCATCTTCGGCGTTATCAGCTGTTTCGGCTTGCTGGCGGTCGCGCTCTCGCCCGGGATCGTCACCGCGGGCATCACGCTGTTCCTGTTCGGCGGGTTCATCGGCGGCATGGACGTCGCCATGAATGCCAACGCCGTGGAGGTGGAGAAGCAGCTCCGCCGGGCGATCATGTCGTCGTCGCACGGCTTCTGGAGCGTCGGCGGCTTCATCGGCGGCGGCGCGGGCGGCGCGCTGATCGAGGCGCAGGGCTACCTGTTTCACGCCGGCGTGGTGACCGCCGCGGCGCTGCTCGTCACGCTCGCCGGTCTCCGCTTTCTGGTGACCGAACCGCGGCCGGAGGCGCACGAGGTACGGCGCTTCGCCCTGCCTCGTAATCCGGCTGTCTATCTTGTCGGGCTGATCGCGCTCTTCTCGATGATCCCTGAAGGCGCGGTGCTCGACTGGGCCGCGCTCTACCTGCGCCAGGAACGGGGCGCGGATCTCGCTACCGCCGGCTTCGGCTTCGCGGCGTTCTCGGGTGCGATGGCATTGATGCGGTTTGTCGGTGACCGGGTCCGCAACCGTTTCGGCGCGGTGACGACGTTGCGGGTCTCGAGCCTGATCGCGGCTGCGGGAATGTTCGTCGCGGGTTTCGCGCCCGAACCGTGGCTTGCAATTGCCGCCTTCGCCTTTGCCGGCCTCGGAATCGCCAACATGGTCCCTATCGCCTTTTCGGCGGCGGGCAATCAGCCCGGCACCTCGTCCGGCGCATCGCTCAGCACGGTCACGCTGATGGGCTATTCCGGCATCCTCGTCGCGCCGTCGGCCATCGGCTATGTCGGCGAGCATGTCGGCTTCGCGCCGGTCTATGTGGCCGTCTCCGTGCTCCTCATCGTCGTCTGTCTCATGGCCGGTCTGGCGAGAAGCGCGGAGTTCACTCATCACCGCGCGCCGGCTCAGCCTTCGGCATAAGTCTTCAGTTGCTCGTAGAGAAAGTCCGCCACCCGGCGGATGCGGGCGCTGGTGCGCACGTCGCGATGCATGGCCAGCCACATCGGCAGCGTAGGCAGGGGCATGCCCGGGAGGATCGCCTCCACGAGCGGCTCGCGCGCCACCAGCGGCACCTGTGCGAAGCCTATGCCGTTGCCCGCCCGGATCGCCTCCCAGAAGACGATCTGGTTGTCGCTACGGAACCGGAAGCCGTGGCGATCGATCTCGACACCGAAGTCGCGAAAACCGTTGATCAGGTCCATGCCGCGGTCGTAGCCGACCAGGTCATGACCGACGAGTTCCTCCGGTGTGGCGGGCCGGCCGCGCCGGCCGAGATAGGATGTGGCTGCACAGGCGGTCAGCCGAATGTCGGTGATCTTGCGGGCGACCAGGTCGAGCTGCGCCGGTTCGACCATACGGATCGCGATGTCGGCGTCGCGCCGCAGCAGGTTCTCGACCTGGTTCGACGCCACGATCTCGATCTCAATGCCAGGCTCAACATCCGCAAAGGTGGCCATCATGGACGGGAGCACGTAGGCGGAGACGATTTCGCTTGCCGCGATCCGCACCGTGCCCGCGACCGCTTCCGTCGCGCCGAGCGCCAGCCGCGAGATCGCCTCGGCCTGTTCGCGCATGGCCTGGGCGCGGCCCAGCAGGGCGATGCCGTCGTCCGACAGTTCGTAGCCGGCACGCCCGCGACGGAAGAGCTTTATTCCCAGCTCCCGCTCCAGTTCGGCGACATGCCGGCCGACGGACGGCTGGCTGACCCCGATCCCGCGGGCGGCTGCCGAGAGACTGCCGGTCTCGGCCACCGCGACGAAGCTCTTGAGCAGGTTCCAGTCCATCGCGCCTATTCAATTATGAATATCAGTTCCGCAACAATAGGGAATTATCATTCATCTGCAAAGGGCGTACCTCTCCGTCATCCAATCGGAACAAAGGAGAACAGCCATGCAGACGATCGCGATCCTCGGTGCGGCGGGACGTGTCGGCGACGCGGCGGCCCGTGCCTTCGTTAAGGCCGGATGGCGGGTGAAAGGGGTCGCCCGCAGCAGCAAGGGTGACCAACTTGCGCCGGGCGTGGAGTGGGTGAAGGCGGACGCCTTCGACCGCCGGTCGCTCGTCGCTGCCTGCAGGGGGGCCGACGTGGTGCTCAACGCGCTCAATCCGCAATACACGGAATGGGAGGAGAAGGTCATGCCGATGGCAGAAAACGTCGTGGCGGCGGTGGAAGCCGCTGGCGCGACGCAACTCCTACCCGGCAACGTCTACAATTTCGGCCTCGAGATCGCTGTCGGCACACGGGAGGACGCGCCGCAAGTACCCTCCACGCCGAAGGCGCGCATCCGGATCGCCATGGAAGAACTTTTCCGGCGCAAGGCCGGGGAGTCAGGCGTCCAGACCCTGGTGTTGCGGGCCGGCGACTTCTATGGCGGCGTGAAGCGCGAAGCGTGGCTCGACCTCATGATCCTGTCGAAGCTGAAGAAGGACGTCTTCATATGGCCCGGCCCGATGGACCTTCCACACGCCTTCGCTTATCTGCCGGATCTGGGTGAGGCATTCGTGCGGCTGGCGGAAAAGCGCGGGGAACTGCCGGTGTTCGATCGCTTCCACTTCGCCGGCCACTCTTTGACGGGAACGCAGATGAAAGCGGCGACCGAGGAAGCCGTGGGGCGTCCGCTGTCGCGGCGCGGCGTGCCCTGGACGCTGCTTCGGGCGGGTGGCCTGTTCGTTCCGATGCTGCGCGAACTCGTCGTGATGTCGTATCTGTGGCGAACGCCGCACTCGCTCGATGGCAGCAAGATCGAAGCGGCGCTCGGCCCCTTGCCGACGACGGACCCCGTCCGGGCGATCAGGCAGGCCGTGGCAGATCTGGCGCTCGACCGCGAAACGCGCGCGATGGCCGCCTGACAACCGAAACGGGAAGAAAACGAAGCCGCCGACGCCTCGCGTCGGCGGCTTCGGTTCGTGTCGATGTCAGATCCTGCCCATCAGGACAAGGATCAGGAGCACGACCAGGATCAGGCCGATGATGCCAGAGGGGCCATAGCCCCAGCCGCGCGAATGCGGCCAGGCCGGAATGGCGCCGAGAAGGATCAGGATGAGGATGATGATGAGAATGGTGGTCAGTGTCACGCTTTCGCCTCCAGTCGGGTTGGAGGATCAACAATGCGTGAGGACGTATGTTGTTCCTGAAGATGCCCGCGCGGGATGAGAGTTTGTTCCCGATCAGAACTTTCCCGCCTAAGCGACGAGGATCACCACGGCGAGGATGGTCCCCGTGATGATCGAAGGCGCCCAGCGCCAGCGGCGCGCCCAAGGCCAGTTCGGCAGGACAGCGATCAAGGCCAGGATCAGGACGATGATGATGAAAGTCGTCGAAGACACGGCTTTCTCCGGGTACGGCCGCAGGCCCATGCCTGTTCGGTCGCCCGGTCCCGGGCGGCGGCTACTCGGCCGCCTTGGGCAGCGCGTCCGGCTCGCGATCATTGGCGGCGCTCTGCGGCGTCTTGCTTTTCTCGACCTTGTTCCCGCGCCGGAAGAGGCGCGACCAGAAGCTCTTCGTCGCGCGATGCTTGTCGCGCGTGAAGACCATCAGCGCCGACGGCGTCACCACCAGGGTCAGCACCGTCGAGAATGCCAGGCCGAAGACGATCGCCGATGACAGCGAGATCCACCACTGCGTGGACGGCGCGTTGATGGTCGTCTCGTGGTGGAAAAGTTCCAGCCCCAGGCCAAAGGCGATGGGCAGCACGCCCAGGATCGCCGAGAGCGCGGTCAGCACCACGGGCCGGGCACGTTCGCGGCAAGTCTGGAGCACGGCCTCCAGCTTCTCCCAGCCTTCCGAGCGCAGCCGGTCGTAGGTGTCGATCAGCACGATGTTGTTGTTCACCACCACGCCGGCGAGCGCGATGACGCCGATGCCTGACATGACGATGCCGAAGGGTTGGCCGGTGATCAGCAGGCCGAGGAAGACGCCGATGGTCGACATGACCACCGTCATCAAGACCAGGAACACGCTGGTGAACTTGTTGAACTGCGCCAGAAGCACGATGAAGATCAGGAAGAGCGCCGCGCCGAAGGCATTGCCGAGGAAGGCGCTAGCCTCCTCGCTGTCCTCGTTGGAGCCGGCGAGCTTCCAGCGGACGTCGCCGAGTTCCATGCCGTCGACGGCCTGCGCCACCTGCTGCTGGACGGCCGCGACCTGCAAGCCCGAGGCGACGTTCGCCTGGACGACGACGGTGCGTTCGCCGTCGATGCGGTTCAGCGTTCCGACGCGCGGCTCGGGCTTGCGCGTGACGAAGTTCGAGATCGGCACCGAGCCCTGCGCGGTCTCGATCCGAAGTTGGTCGAGTGAGGACAGCGTACGCCGGTCTTCCGGCAGGCGCAGGCGGATGTCCACTGCGTCGTCTGCCGATTCCGGGCGGTAATCAGTAAGCTTCACGCCGGTCGTAACGAGCTGCACAACGGTGCCGACCGCATTGGGGCTGATCCCGTACTGGGCCGCCTTGGCGCGATCGACCTCAAGCGCCCAGTCGACGCCGGGCGGCGGCAGGCCGTCGGAAATGTCGATGACGCCCGGGACTTCGGCGATGCGGGCCGCCACCTCGCGCGCGCGGTCGTCCAGCCCATCGGGGTCGGTCGCCGACAGCCGCACCTGGATCGCCTTGCCCGTCGGCGGGCCCGATTCCGGCACGCGGACCTCGACGTCGACGCCGGGAATGCCGGCCATCGCGACACGCAGATCGGCCAGGATGTCGTTGGCCGACTTGCGCTCGCGCCAGTCGATGAATTCGTACTGGATGACCCCGACCACGTCTTCGGGGATGTCGGCGCCGCCGCCCTGCGTCTTGCCGACGCGCGTATAGACGGATTCCACGCCAGGCCAGCCGAGCAAGCGCTGCTCGGCCGCGCGGGTGGCGGCGTCCATCTCGGCGAGAGAGAGATTGCCCCTCGCGTGGACGTAGAGAAGGCCGTAGTCCGGTTCGACCGAGGGGAAGAACTCGACGCCCGCGCCGTACTTCGTATAGGCGAACTGAACGCTGACGAGCAGCGCCACGGTCAGCAGGAGCACCGTCTTGGGAAACCGTACCGCCTGCCGGACGACGCCCATGTACCAGCCGTCGCGCTGCGGCTCGTCGTCGTCATGCACATGCGCCTTGGCGAAGATCGCGCCCAGCGTG
Organism: Aquibium pacificum; assembly: GCF_040839445.1. Classification (NCBI taxonomy): domain Bacteria; kingdom Pseudomonadati; phylum Pseudomonadota; class Alphaproteobacteria; order Hyphomicrobiales; family Phyllobacteriaceae; genus Aquibium; species Aquibium pacificum. The sequence goes on from NZ_JBDPGJ010000002.1 coordinate 899,326, forward strand.
GGCGTGAAGATGAGCGCGTAGAGCATCGAGGCGGCCAGCGTCACGATGAGCGTGATCGGCATGTACTTCATGAAGTCGCCAACCACGCCCGGCCAGAACAGCAGCGGCGAGAAGGCGGCGATGCGCGTCAGTGTCGCCGCGATCACCGGCCCGGCCATGCGCCGCGCGGCAAGATCGAAGGCGTCCGCCTTGGGCATGCCTTCCGACATGCGGCGCTCGGCAAACTCGGTGACGATGATGGCGTCGTCCACCAGCATGCCGACGGCCAGGATGAGGCTGAAAAGCACCACCATGTTGATGGTGAAGCCCATAAGGGCAAGCAGCAGGATGCCGGTCAGGAACGAGGTCGGGATGGCGAGGCCGATCAGCAGCGACGCGCGTCCGGACAGCACGTAGAGGATGATGATGAAGACCAGGATGACCGCGATCAGCACGTGGTTCTGCAGATCGTTGAGCAGCTGGTTGATGAAGACCGACTTGTCTTGCGTGTAGGTGACGTGCATGCCTTCCGGCAGGCTCTTCTGGAATTCGTCCGAGAGTGCCTTCACCTGCTCGACCGTATGGACGAGGTTTTCGCCGATGCGCTTCTTCACCTCGATGGCGATGGCGGGCCGGCCGTTGAGCCGCGTGATCGTTTCCGCGTCCTTGTAGGTCGAGCGGATGGTCGCGATGTCCTTGGCCTCGACGACCGCATTCGGTCCGGCGACGATCGGCAGTTCGGCCACGTCCTCGACAGTCTCGATCAGCGAGGGGACCTTGACGGCGTACTTGCCTTCCTCGCCCTCGATCGTGCCGGCCGCGACGAGGCTGTTGGAGGCGTTCACCGCCGCGATCATCTGATCGAGCTGGAAGCCGTAGGAGGAGAGCTTCATCGGGTCGATGATGACCTCGACGAGATCGTCGCGCGCGCCCTGCAACGTGCCTTCGAGCACGCCGGGGATCTCCTCGATCCGGTCGCGCAGTTCTCGCGCGGCGGTGGTGAGAACCCGCTCCGGCACGTCGCCCGACAGTGTGACGACGAGGACCGGGAATTCGGAGACGTTGACCTCGTTGACGGTCGGCTCCTCGGCGTCGCGCGGCAGGTCGGCGCGCGCGTCGGAGACCTTGTTACGCGTCTCCTCCAGCGCGGTGGAGAGGTCTGTCGAGGGATCGAACTCGAGCAGCACGTAGCCACCGCCCTGATAGGCGGCCGAGCGCATTTCCTTGACGCCCTTCAGGCTCTTCAGCTTGGTCTCGACCGGCCGCAGCAGGAGTCGCTCCGAATCCTCCGGGGATATGCCCTGGTAGGCCAGGCTGACATAGAGGACCGGTATCGCGACGTCGGGCTCCGCCTCCTTGGGCAGGGCCTGATACGCCAGTGCCCCGGCGATCAAGAAAAACATCATGATCGACAGGGTCAGGCGCGCGTTGCGTATGGCGATGCTAACGATGTTCATGGATCGCTACATCCCGTCGGCGAGATTGCCGACCAGCTTCTCGATCGTCGCACGATCCGCTTCCTTCGGATCGACGACGTCGCCCTCGGTCACCAGTTCCTGTCCGGCGACGATGATGCGGGCGTCGGCGGGGATGCCGGCGAGCACCAGCCCGCGCGGCGTGTCGTCGACGAGGTCGATCGGATAGAACACCACCTTGTTGTCGCCGTCGATCGCGCGCACGCCGAGATCGCCGGCCGCACTGAGTGTGACGACGGAGCGCGGCAGCACGGTGGAATCCACCGGCTCGGCGCGCAGCGTGATCTCGGCTGTCATGCCGGCGGGGATGCTCGCGTCATCGTTCGGGATCGCGACCTCAACGCGGAAAGTCCGTGTCTGGGTGGACGCGTCGCGACTGATGTAGCGGATGGTGCCTTCGACGCTGTCGCCGTTGACCAGCCGTACGTCCGCCTTGTCGCCGACGCCGACGTAGCCGATGCTGACTTCGCCGACTTCCCCGATTGCGAGGATGGGATCGAGGTTGAGGATGGTCGCTACCTCGGCGCCCTGCATGAGCGAGCTTCCCGCCTCGACTGGAACCGTGTCGACGAGCCCGGAGAAGGGTGCCCGGATTTCGATGCGATCGAGTTCGGCCTTCGACGCCTCCAACTGGGATTGTGCCGTCGCCATGCCCGTGCGGGCGCTGTCGAGCTGGAGCTTGGCGACGTTGCCGCTCTTGGCCAGCCGCTCGGCGGCATCGAGTTCGGCCTGGCGCTGCGAGAGCATGGCTTCAGCCATCTCGACCGCGGCCTGCTTGCCTTCGGTCTCGAGACGCAGGATCAGGTCGCCCTTCTTGACGCGGCTACCCTTTTCGACGGCTAGCTCTTCGATGATCCCGCCGGTCCGCGCGGCGAGCTTCGTGCGCTGGTTGGCCTCCGTGGTGCCGGAAATGCGGATGGCGCGTGCGTGCTGGATGCGCGGCGGCGTGACGACCGCGACGACGCGCGGCGCAACGGCCGGTTCGTCAGTGACGGTCTCGGCCGCCGGCTCCGCGGACTGCGACACGGCACTGCCGACGGAGGAGAACTCTCCGGTCGCGATCCATGCAGCGGAGGCGGCGAAGACGACGATCGCCGCCATTTTGTGAAATCTGTACTTCGCCATTTCAAGATCCCGCGGCGTACGCCCCGCAGCCTTTGCGCCGACCGGGCGTGCGGCTCATGTGGGAGATACCCGTGCTGTATTCAACCAAAGGCTGTTGAGCGCGGTATTCGGGACGCGGTTTAGCGTAAAAGTGCGCTGCACAAAAGTAACTTTTGTTGATGCATGCTTCAACCGTCCGGACACGGCGCGCCGGCCGCGTTCCAGCGTTCGAGGGCGGCGAAGGTTTCTACGGCCGATCCCGGCGCCGGTTCCCTGCCGGGCCCTGGCGCCCATCCCCAGCCGACCAGCCCATCGTCGCGGACATGGACCGCGATCTCCTCCAGCGTGCGGCCGCCATTGCGCTCCGGATCCTTGATCTGCGCGCAGATTTCGGCCGAACTTTTCCCGAACCAGACCATTTCGGCAGGTGCGAGATGCCAGTTCTCCGCACCGGGAGGACCATGGAGCACATTGGAATTGCTCTCGAAATGGCATGTGGTGCAGCGCAGCCCCGGATTGCCGAAGCCGGATTCGTCGGTGCCGCGCTGGACGTTGAAGGCGTGGTTGCGGGTCTCGCCGTAGTGCGTCCCCGACCATCGCGGATGATCGTCCTCGACATGGCAGTTGGCGCAGCGCGGATGGGAAAAAACGGCGTTGATCTTCTCCCATTCGGAGAGACCGGCTGCCCGGTCGACGGCGGGTACGGGCGGCTGGTCGGGGGCAGGGGTCTCCTGCGCCAGCGCGGAAGAACTTGCCGCGATGGCAAAGGCTGTCAGCAGTGTTGCAAGCGGCCTCATGCGAACGAGACTTCGCGCGACAGCGGCAGGGCCCGGATGCGCTTGCCCGTCAGGGCGAAGATCGCGTTGGCAAGCGCGGGCGCCGCCGGGGGCGTGCCGATTTCGCCGACGCCGCCCATCCTGTGGTAGTTCTCGAGGATCGCGACCTCGAACTCCGGGCACTGATGGATGCGCATGGCGTCGAAATCGTGGAAGTTCGACTGTTCGACCATTCCGTTCGCGAAGGTGATCTCCTGGCCCATCGCGGCCGAAAGCCCGAAGATGGCGCCCGAGGTGAGCTGCGCCTCGATGATGCCCGGGTCGATCGCCGTGCCGACGTCGGCGGCGATCCACACCTTCTCGACGCGGATGCCTGCATCCGTCTCGGCGACCTGAACGATCTCTCCGACCCAGCTGCCGAAGGACAGGGTGAAGGCGAAGCCCTTGCCGCGGCCGGCCGGCAGCGGCTCGCCCCAGTTCGCCATTTCGGCGACCTTGTCGACCACCTTCACTGCCACCGGGTGGGCAGCCATCAGCTTGCGGCGCATCTCGACCGGATCGAGCCCCCCCTTCGTGGCGATTTCGTCCATGAAGCCCTCGTGGAAGAAGCCGTTGAACGAGTTGCCGACCGAGCGCCAGAAGCCGACCGGCACGCCGAGATCGGCTTTGGCGCCGGACACGCGGTAGTCGGCGATCGTGTAGGGCTGGTCGTGCGAGCCTTGCGTGATCGTGCCGTCCGGCCCGGCCGGCGAGAGCGACGGGAAGGTCCGGCGCATGACGCTGGCGACGACGGAAGGCGCGGCGATGCGCATGTCGAGCGCCACGGGCAGGCCGTCCTGGTTCAGGCGGGCGCGGAACCGGCCTTTCGCCGCGGGCCGGTAGGAATCGTGGCGGACGTCCTCCTCGCGGCTCCAGATGACTTTGACGGGACGGCCCTCGACTTCCTTGGCCATGATGGCGGCATAGATGGTCGTGTCCGCCTCGCGCCTGCCAAAGCCTCCGCCGAGTGAGGTCGTGTGTGCGGTCACGTTTGCGCTCTCCAGCCCGATCGCCGCGCCGCTGAGATACTCGACCAGCGTCGGCATCTGGTTCGGCGCCCAGATCTCGAGCTTGCCGTCCTTGAAGCGTGCGGTGGCGTTCATGGGCTCCATGCAGATGTGGGCGAGGAAGGGCACGGCGTATTCGGCTTCCAAGACGCTATCCGCAGGGGCGTCGGCGAAGGCGACGTCCACGTCGCCGTCGTCGCGCAGGCGCGAGCCGTCGGTTGCGAGCGCGGCATTCAGCGCCTCGTCGACCGCGCCGCCGTCGGCCGGATAGTCGGGTTTGCCCCAGTCCGCCTCGATCAGATCGGCGGCCCTGAATGCCGCCCAGGTGTTCTCAGCGATCACGCCGAAGCCATGACCATAGGTCGTGTCCAGCGGCACGATTTTGACCACGCCCTTCACTGCCTCCGCCTTCGACAGGTCGACAGAGGCTGGTTTCTGCCAGAAGACCGGGTTCATCTTCACCGTGCCGAAGAGCATGTCCGGCAGCATGACGTCGACGCCGAAGATCGGCGCCCCCGTCACCTTGGCCAGCATGTCGACGCGCTTCTGCGGCTTGCCGAGAAGCGTCCAGTCGGCCTTGTCCTTGAGCTTCACCGAAGAGGGCGGCGACATCTTGGCCGCATCGACTGCGAGTTCGCCGAACGTGGCGGATTTTCCCGACGCCTTGTGGAGCACCGTGCGTCCGACGGTCTCGAGCTGGCCGGCGGGCACGTCGAAGCGGTCGGCCGCGGCGGCGAGAAGCATGTGGCGCGCGGCGGCACCCGCCTGGCGCATGCGCTCGAAGCCGTCACGTGTCGATGCCGAGCCGCCCGTCGCCTGGAGGCCCAGCACCTTGCCCACCGTCGAGAAGGCGTCGCGCGCAATCGAGGCGAGCAGGCTGTCGTCGAACCAGGGGAACGGGCCTGATTCCTCCATCATGGTGCCGTTGTAGTAGGCGAAGGACGTTGGACCGTGCTCGACGGTCAGTTCCTCGAGAGGAACGCCAAGTTCTTCCGCGACGAAGGCGGCGAGCGTGGTGGAGATTCCCTGCCCCATCTCCGCGCGCGGCGCGATCACGGTCACGGTGTTGTCCGAGGCGATCTTGACGAAAGGATTGAAGGTCGCTTCGCCCTCGGCGAGGTCGTCTTCCAGGGGATTGTCATAGGGGCGCGATACGTACCAATAGCCGACGGCGACACCACCCGCGATGGCGGCGGCACCGATCAGGAAGGTGCGGCGGGCGATCTTTCCGATGCTTGCCATGGTCAGGCCCTCGCCAGCTTCATCGCGGCCGCGCGCTTGATGGCGGCGCGGATGCGCGGATACGTGCCGCAGCGGCAAAGATTGCCGCCCATGGCGTTGTCGATGTCTTCGTCGGTCGGATCGGACACTTCGTCGAGCAGGGCCGTCGCGCTCATGATCTGTCCGGCCTGGCAGTAGCCGCACTGCGCCACCTGTTCGTCCAGCCACGCCTGCTGCACGGCGGACAGGGTGTCGCCGTCAGCCAGCCCCTCAATGGTGACGATATCGCCTTCCACGCCGCCGACGGGCAGCGAACAGGAGCGCACCGGCACGCCGTCGACGAGCACTGTGCACGCCCCGCAGGCCGCGATGCCGCAGCCGAACTTCGGACCCGTGATGCCTGCGAGGTCCCGCAGGGCCCAGAGCAGCGGCATTTCGGGATCCGCATCGATCTCGATCTGTTTTCCGTCGACGTTGAGGCGCATGGGGATACCCTTCGTTGTCGTCCATGGCGATTTCCGGCATGCTGGTTGCGCATTGTCGGTACAGGATATACACTCTGACAAATTTCGTTATTTTGTCAACACGCATTTGCCAGGGGTGGCCGGATTGACGATCAACATGCCGACGAGCGAGGCGGACAAGCGCTCGCGCATCCTGGAGGGCGCGATCAAGGTCTTCCTTGCCTATGGCTACCAGCGCACGACGATGGACGACATCGCGCGCGCGGCCGGGATGTCGCGGCCGGCGCTCTATCTCCAGTTTCGCAACAAGACCGACATCTACCGCGCAATCGCCATGATGATGCTGGACCAATCCGCCGAGGCCGCGAAGGCTGCGCTCGCCGGACCCGGAGATCTGTCCGGCCGGCTGATTGGAGCGATCGACGACTGCATGTTCGCCATGGTGGAGAAGTTCGCCGGCTCTCCGCACGGCGCCGACATCCTCGACATGAAGGGAAGCCTTGCCGGCGACATCGTAGCGGGCTGGACCGAGCGGCTCGGCGCCATGATCGCCCGGGAGATCGAGAAGGAGGCCGCGCGTCTGGGTACCGACCTGAAGGCGCGGGATCTGGCCCCGGGCATGCTCGCCTCCCTGCTTCTCGACGGGCTGGAAGGCATCAAGATGCGAATCGAGGACCCAGCCGAACAGAGACGGTCGGTGCGGGGGCTGGTGCGGGTGGTGTCGCTGGCGCTGCAGCCCTGACAAACATCGCTCGCGCGGACATCGCGTCAGCGGGAACGCATGCGCATCCCTCCGCATTGAAGTCGAGGCGCGCCACCAGACTGATCGAGCAGGATATTTTTATGGTCGCGCCCCATTCAATCTGTCGTCATGTCAGGGTGGCAAAGGAAACCATGGCAATCAACCGTCCGCACCCTGGGACCTATCTGCGTTTCTACCGCGAGTGGCGCAGGCTCTCGCGCGCCGAGCTGTGGGCGGACGGCATCGTCCATGCCGTCGGGATCGTCATCGCGATTGCGGCCGGGACGGTCCTCCTCGCCTATGCCTTCGGACGGACCGCCGCGGGAGAATACATCGCCGCCGTATTTTACGTGATTTCGCTGCTGACGGTTCTTTCGGTCTCGTGCGCCTATAATCTTTGGCCGGCCTCGCGCGCGAAGTGGTATCTTCGCCGTGTCGACCACGCCGCCATCTTCCTCTTGATCGCGGGAACCTACACGCCTTTCTTGGCGCAGCTTCCCGAAACGCTGGCGCGGATCACGATCGTCTGCGTCTGGGCCGCGACCGTGGTCGGCATGGGTATCAAGCTCCTCCTTCCGGGCCGCTATGACGGCTGGGCGACCGTCTTCTATCTCGCCATCGGCTGGAGCGGCGTGGCAGTCGCGGGCGAACTCGCCGCCATCGTTCCCGAAACCACCATGTGGCTCATCCTGGCCGGCGGCATGGTATACTCGGCGGGCGTGATCTTCTTCGTATGGAACGGGCTGCGCTATCAGTCCGCCCTGTGGCACGGCTTCGTCGTTTCCGGAGCGGGGTTGCATCTGGCGGCGATGCTTGACCTACTCGTGGTCGGGAGGGTCTGAAGGATCGGGCGTTCCGCCGCCGCGCCACGGCGGCTTCTTTCAATTTCGTCACAATTCCGGCTAGAGTCGCGGCTTGGTGCGGGAACGGATACGAGGCTTGGGCGATGACGTGGTTGAGGACTTTGGGCGAAGACGGCCTGGCGGGAGGTGCGCAGTACGACCCGCACAAGCTTTCGAGCCCTCAGGTCTTTCTCCTCTCCATGCTGATCTTCCTGGCGATCGCCGGTTTCGTTGCAGCGATCCTCTACCGCCAGATATCCACCGCATTCGCCACCAATCCCGGCCTCAACGGTCTCATTCTCGGCGTGCTCGCCGTGGGCATCCTACTGGCCTTCAACCAGGTCATCCGCCTCTTCCGTGAGGTGCGCTGGGTGAATTCGTTCCGGGCAGGCCAGGACACGCGCAACCCGGTGCTGCTCGCGCCGATGAAGGCGCTGCTCAGCCGGTCCTCGGCCACCGCGCTGTCGACCAATTCGATGCGCTCTATCCTCGATTCCATCGCCACGCGCCTCGACGAGAGCCGCGACATCTCGCGCTATCTCATCGGCCTCCTGGTCTTCCTCGGGCTGCTCGGCACCTTCTGGGGCCTGCTCCAGACCATCGGCTCCATCGGCTCCACCATCCAGTCGCTCGATCCGGGGTCCGGCGACACGAACGACATCCTGAACTCCCTGAAGTCCGGCCTTTCGGCGCCGCTGGCCGGTATGGGCACCGCCTTCTCCTCCTCGCTCTTCGGCCTCGCCGGATCGCTGGTGCTCGGTTTTCTCGACCTGCAGGCCGGCCGGGCACAGAACCGCTTCTACACCGAGTTGGAGAACTGGCTGTCCTCCGTAACCGATGTCGGCTCCGACGCGCCGGTGCTCGACACGTCTCGGGCCGACACAAGCGAGGAGATGCGGCGCATGGCCGAACAGCTTCGCTCGCTGCACGAGGTAGGCGGTTCCAGCCAGCGCGTCGCGACCTCCATGGCGAGCCTCGCCGAAGGCATTTCCGGCCTGGTCAAGAACATGCGCAACGAACAGCAGATCATGCGCGACTGGGTGGAAGCGCAGGCCGAGGAGCAGAAGGAGATGCGCGAGACGCTCAAGGACATCGCCGACTCGCTGCGGAAGATGGATAGAGTGGGCTGAGATGGCGCTCGCACGCACACGGCGTCGCGAACGCGGCGTTGATTACTGGCCGGGCTTCGTCGATGCGCTGTCGACGCTGCTCCTGGCCATCATGTTCCTCCTGTCGGTCTTCGTGCTTGCGCAGTTCCTGCTCAGCCGAGAGATCACCGGCAAGGACGAGGTGCTGAACCGGCTGAATTCGCAGATCAACGAACTGACGCAACTCCTGGCGCTCGAGCGGTCGAACACGCAGGACGCGGAGGACCAACTCGCCAATCTGCAGGCGTCGCTCCAGGCGGCGGAAACGGAGCGTTCGAGGCTGGAGCAGTTGCTCTCGCAGGGCGCAGGCGCGGATGCCGCCGCCGAGGAACAGATCGGCACGCTGAGCGGTGCGCTCGACCAGGAGCGCCAGATCTCGCAACGCGCGCTGTCCCAGGTGGAGCTTCTCAACCAGCAGATTGCGGCACTGAGAAAGCAGATCGGCGCCCTTGAAGGTGCGCTGGAGGTCTCGGAGGCGCGCGATCGCGAATCGAGCACCAAGATCGCCGATCTGGGCCGGCGTCTGAACGTCGCGCTTGCGCAGCGGGTGCAGGAACTCAACCGCTACCGCTCGGATTTCTTCGGCCGGCTGCGCGAGATCCTGTCCGACCGCGAGAACATCCGGATCGTCGGCGACCGCTTCGTGTTCCAGTCAGAGGTACTTTTCCCTTCCGGTTCGGAAGTCATCAACGACGCGGGCAGGACGGAAATGGCGAAGCTTGCGGAAGCGATCATCGACCTCCAGAAGGAGATTCCCCCCGAGATCAACTGGGTGCTGCGTGTGGACGGACACACCGACAACGTGCCGCTCTCGGGGACCGGCCGCTACCGCGACAACTGGGAACTCTCCTCCGCCCGCGCGACCGCGGTGGTGAAGTACCTGATCGAGCAGGGCGTGCCGGCCAGCCGGCTCGTGGCGGCGGGCTTCGGCGAGTTCCAGCCGCTGGTGGAAGGCGACACGCCCGATGCCCGCAACAAGAACCGCCGCATCGAGCTGAAGCTCACCGAGCGGTGAGCCTCACCAGCCCATGACCAGCGCCGCCAGCGCCAGGATTGCCGGCAGGGCCTGCACGTAGAGGACTTTCCGCGACACCGTGGCGGCGCCGAACAGGCCCGCCACGATCACGCAACCGAGAAAGAAGACCTTGATCGCGAAACCTTCCGTGCCGAGCCACAGGCCCCAGACGAGGCCGGCGACGAGAAAGCCATTGTAAAGCCCCTGGCTCATCGCCAAGGCCTTCGAAGCCGCGGAGAACTCGGGCGTCGTGCCGAAGACCTTTCGCCCGGCAGGCGTGTCCCAAGCGATCATTTCCAGATACATGAAGTAGACGTGCAGCGCCGCCACCAGCGCGATCAGGATCGTTGCAAGCAATGTCGTGCACCCCGGTCAATGATCGTAGATGACGCCTCCCTTATGGTGGCGTCAAGCGGGGTCGCCCGGGGGCAGGGCTCTAATACGCGTGGCTTGGCCCCGTATGCCGCGGTCGTCCGTCTGCTCTCTCTTGCGTTGCCAACCGCCATCGGCTTGGATCGGCCTCGGAGGGTTTGTCATGGACGCGGATGCAATCATCGTCGGGGGCGGACTGGCCGGGCTGGTCGCGGCGTGCGAACTGGCAGACAGGGGCAGGAAGGTCGTCATTCTTGAGCAAGAAGGCGAGAACTCGCTCGGCGGGCAGGCGTTCTGGTCGCTCGGCGGACTGTTCTTCGTCGACAGTCCAGAGCAGCGGCGCCTGAGGATCAGGGACAGCCGGGACCTTGCGCTCCAGGACTGGATGGGCTCCGCACAGTTCGACCGCCCGCAAGACCACTGGCCGAGGAAGGTGGCTGAAGCCTATATCGACTTCGCCGCCGGCGAGATGCGGCCGTGGCTTCATGGCATGGGCATGCGCTGGTTTCCCGTCGTCGGTTGGGCGGAACGCGGCGGCGGACACGCGCACGGCCACGGAAATTCCGTACCCCGCTTCCACATCACCTGGGGCACCGGTCCGGGCGTGATCGAACCGTTCGTGCGGCGGGTGCGCGAACATGTCGACGGCGGGCGCATCGCGCTCAGGTTCCGCCACCGGGCAAGCCGCGTCCTGCGAACGAGCGGGAGCATATCTGGCGTCGCGGGCGACATCCTCGAGCCTTCCACCGTCCAGCGCGGCCAAAAATCCGGGCGAGAGGTGATCGGCGGTTTCGAACTGTCCGCAGGCGTTGTGATCGTTACCTCCGGCGGTATCGGCGGAGATCTCGACCTCGTGCGCAAGTCCTGGCCGGTCGAGCGCCTCGGGCCACCGCCGAAGACGATGGTGGCCGGCGTGCCGCATCACGTCGACGGCCGCATGATCGCCGTTTTGCAGGAGGCGGGCGCCGCGGTCATCAATGCCGACCGCATGTGGCACTACACCGAGGGCGTCAAGAACTGGGATCCGATCTGGCCGAACCACGGCATCCGCATCCTGCCGGGTCCGTCGTCGATGTGGTTCGACGCGCGCGGGGAGCGGCTGCCGGCGCCATGCCTGCCGGGCTTCGACACGCTCTCGACGCTCAAGCATATTCTTGCGACCGGCCACGACTGGTCGTGGTTCGTGTTGACACAGAAGATCATCAAGAAGGAGTTTGCCCTCTCCGGCTCCGAGCAGAACCCGGATTTCACGTCCAAGAGCTGGCGCGCAGTCATGAAGAACCGGCGCGGCGCCTCCGCTCCGCCGCCGGTCGAGGCCTTCAAGGAGAAGGGCGAGGATTTCATCGTCCGAAACGACCTGCGCGAACTTGTCGACGCAATGAACGCGCTGACCGGCGAAGCTTTCATCGATCACGACCGGCTCAGGATGCAGATCGAAGCGCGGGACCGCGAGATCGCCAACCCGTTTTCCAAGGACGCGCAAATCACCGCCATCCGCGGCGCGCGCAACTATCTCGGCGACAAGCTGATCCGGACGGCAGCACCGCACAGGATCCTCGACCCGGCGAACGGGCCGCTGATCGCGGTCCGGCTGAACATCCTCACCCGCAAGACGCTGGGCGGCATCCACACCAATCTCGACAGCCAGGTGCTGGACGCCGGCGGCGAACCGATCGACGGCCTCTACGCGGCCGGCGAGGTTGCGGGCTTCGGCGGGGGCGGCTACCACGGCTACAACGCGCTGGAGGGAACCTTCCTCGGCGGCTGCATCTTCTCCGGCAGGAACGCGGGCCGCCACGCGGCGCGATGACGTCCAGCAATGAAGCGAGCACCATGCAGCACGGCCTGACCAACTCCGACATCGCAGAACTCGTCGCCTGGCGGCGCAAGCTCCACCAGCAGCCGGAGATTTCAGGCGAGGAGGAAAAGACCGCTCTCGAGGTGGTCGACTTCCTCACCCCGACGGGGCCGGACGAGGTGCTGACCGGCATGGGTGGCCACGGCGTCGCGGCGGTCTACGACAGCGGCGTTCCCGGCCCGACCCTGCTGTTCCGCTCCGAACTCGACGCGCTGCCGATCGAGGAAATCTCCACCGCTCCTCACCGCTCGCAGGTGCCGGGCAAGTCGCACATGTGCGGCCACGAAGGCCATACGACGATCCTCGCCGCCATGGCGCGCCAGCTCGGCCGCAGGCGCCCGGCGCGGGGGCGCGTGGTGCTGATGTTCCAGCCGGCCGAGGAGACCGGCGCGGGGGCGGCGGGGGTCATCGCCGATCCGCGCTATCCGACGATCGCGCCGGACTTCGCCTTCTCCCTGCACAATCTGCCGGGTACGCCGCTCGGCCATGTGCGGCTGAAGGAGGGTGTGGTCAACTGTGCCTCGCGCGGCATGCGCATCGTGCTCGACGGCAAGACCTCCCATTCCTCGATGCCGGAGACCGGCACCTCGCCGATGATGGCGGTCAGCCGCCTGATGCCGGCCCTGACCGGCCTTTCCGCCGGTCGTTTCGACAGCGATGATTTTGCCCTGGTCACGATCACGCATACCGAGATGGGCGAACGGGTCTTCGGCATCGCGCCTGGCCGGGCCGAGGTCTGGGCGACGCTGCGCACGCGGCTCGACGAACGCATGGAGGATCTCGTCGCCGCGGCTGAAGGGCTCGTCCGGGAGGAGGCGAAAGCCGGCGGGCTTAGGCACTCGGTCGACTATCACGAGATCTTCGTGGCGAGCCTCAACGACGCCGACGCGACCGCGCACCTTCGCGCCGCCATGGACGTCGAAGGCATCGTCCACGACGATCGCGAACTGCCGATGCGCGCTTCCGAGGATTTCGGGCGGTTCGGCCACGGCGCGAAGTCGGCCATGCTCTTCCTCGGCAGCGGCGAGAACACGCCGCAATTGCACAATCCCGACTACGACTTTCCCGACGACCTGATCCCGATCGGCGCTCGCATCTTCATGCGCACGGTGGCGAACCTGCTCGACGCGCCGCAATCGTCGAACGGGAATGGATGACCAAGTCCGCATCGTCGTTGCCGGCGCCGGCAGCATAGGCTGCTTCGTCGGCGGTTCGCTTGCGCTTGCGGACCGCAAGGTGCGCCTGCTGCTTCGCCCCCGCCTTGGCGATCGCTTGCGGGAGTTCGGCCTGCGGCTGACCGACCTGGACGGGCGCGACCGCTCGCTCCCGCCCGGCCGGCTCGACCTTTCCACCGATCCAGCCGAGGCTTTTGGCGATGCCGGCGTGATCCTGGTCACGGTCAAGAGCGGCGACACACGGGAGATGGCGCGACTGATCTCCCGCCATGCGCCGCCGGGCGCGATCGTGGTCAGCCTTCAGAACGGCGTCGACAACGTGCCCCTGCTCCGCTCGGAACTCGCCGGTCGCGCGATGGTGGCGGGCATGGTTCCGTTCAACGTCGCCCAGAGCCTGCCGGACGGCGTGGCGCCGCGCTTCCACCGCTCCACCAGCGGGGCGGTCACCATCGAGGAGGGACACGAGAAACTGCGGACGCTGCTCGACGTGGACGGTTTGCAGTGTCGTGCCCATCCCGACATGGCGGGACTCGCCTGGTCGAAACTCATCCTCAACCTGAACAATGCGCTCAACGCCCTGTCGGGCCTGTCGCTGCGCGAAGAACTGTCGCAGCGCCGCTGGCGCCTGCTTCTCGCCCGGCAGATGACGGAGGCGCTAGCCGTCACGCGCCGCGCCGGCCTGGCGCTGCCGCGTATCGAGGGTGTGAGCCCGGCCATGATCCCGCACATCCTGCGCCTGCCGGACGTCCTGTTCGGCATCGTGGCCCGGCGCATGCTGGCGATCGACCCGCAGGCCACCTCTTCGATGGCCGAGGATCTGGCTGCGGGACGCAAGACGGAGGCGGAGTTTCTTCAGGGCGCCGTCGTGCGGCTGGCGGCCACCCAGGGAATGAAGGCGCCGATGGCGGAGGCGATCATCGCGATGGTCGCGGACCGCGAAAAGGGTGGAGGTAGCCGGACGCCGGAAGAAGTGGCACGACGCCTGGCTGATGCGCGGGACGACGTGAAAGCTACTCCGCCGCCTTCCTGAAGGCGTCGGCGCCGGTCTCGAACTGCAGTTTCGCCAGCCGCGCATAGATGCCGTCCTGCGTAACCAGGCTCTGGTGCGTGCCTTCCTCGACGATCCGCCCACCCTCCAGGACGAGGATGCGGTTGGCCTTGAGCACGGTGGCGAGGCGGTGCGCGATCACGATGGTCGTTCGACCCTCCATCAGGCGCTCGAGCGCCACCTGAACCAGCCTCTCGCTCTGCGCGTCGAGTGCTGACGTGGCCTCGTCGAGTAGCAGGATCGGCGCGTCGCGCAGGATTGCGCGGGCGATCGCGAGGCGCTGGCGTTGGCCGCCCGAGAGTGTGACGCCGCGTTCGCCGACCGGCGTGTCGTAGCCGAGTTCCAGCGCTTCGATGAACTCGTCTGCCAGCGCATCCCTTGCTGCGGCCCGTATCTCCTCGTCCGTGGCATCGGGACGGCCGAAGGCGATATTGTCGCGAACGGTGGCGGCGAAGATCGTCAGGTCCTGCGGGACGAGCGCGATGCGCGAGCGTGCGTCCAGCGGATCCGCACGCGAGAGGTCGATGCCGTCGATCAGCACTTCGCCGCCTTGGGGATCGTAGAAGCGCAGCAGCAGCGAAAAGATCGTGCTCTTGCCGGAACCGGATGGGCCGACAATGGCGATCGTTTCGCCGGGCCTGGCTTCGAAGGAGAGTCCGTGCAGGGCCGAACGGTCCGGGTTGGTCGGATAGGCGAAGACCACGTCGCGGAACTCGACCGACCCGGCCCCGTTGGCGGGCATTGGCACCGGCACGGCGGGTGCGGCGACCGCGGGTTGTTCGGCCAGAAGTTCCGTCAGGCGTTCGGCCGCGCCGGCCGCCTGGCTCAACTCGCCCCAGACCTCCGAAAGCGCTCCGAGCGCGCCGGCGGCAAAGACGGCGTAAAGCAGGAACTGGCCCAGTGTGCCGGGCGTCATTGCCCCGGTCAGCACGTCGCGCGAGCCGAACCAGAGCACCGCCACGACCGAGGAGAAGATCATGAAGATGGCGAAGAAGGTGAGAAAGGAGCGCGCGAAGATGGAGGCCTGCGCGGCATTGAAGGCCGTCTCGACCGCCTTCGCGAATTTCGACGAGACCAGTCGTTCGTTGGTGAAAGCCTGCAGCGTGCGCACCGAGCCGATCTGCTCGCTTGCATAGGCCGTCGCCTCGGCCAGCATGTCCTGCGCGAGCCGGGACCGCCGCCGCACCGAGCGGCCGAAGGCGATGAGCGGCACGATGATGATCGGGATCGCGCCGATGACGAGCAACGACAGCTTCGGGCTGGTGACCACCATCATGCCCACCGCGCCGATGCCGAGGATGGTGTTGCGCAGCGCGAGCGATGCCGTCGCGCCGACGGCAGATTTGATCTGCGTGGTGTCGGCCGTCAGGCGGGAGACGATCTCACCCGACTGGACCTTGTCGAAAAAGCCGGGGGAAAGCCGCGTCACGTGCTCGAAGACGTCGCGACGGATATCGGCCACGATGCGCTCGCCGAGTGAGATGACGAAATAGTAGCGGCAGGCCGAGGCCAGCGCGAGCATCGCCACGATGACGATCAGCATCGAGAAATAGTTCGCGATGAAGGTGGAATCCGAGGTCGAGAAGCCGTGGTCGACCATGCGCCGCACCGCGAGCGGCAAGGTAAGCGTGGTGGCCGCGGCGAGTGTCAGAAAAACGAGGGCGCCCGCGACGAGGCGCTTGTACCGCAGCAGATAGGGGAAGACCTTGCGCAGCGGCTTCAGCGAGCGCCGGCGTCGTTCTTCGTCGCTCGTCGTCTCCGCCATGGCGTTCCTCGCTTCCTGTCCGGCCGCTGTCCGCGCGTGGCACGGGTGCGGTCTTGTGCTCCGGTTTCGGCTGATGTATAGGCACGCCGACGATTTTTGAAGCCGTAGCCCTCGCCGGCCGCGGCTTCAACCTTTGAATAGGGCGAGATTGCCGCAGGCGCCGGCCTGCCGTGACCCCAAAGACCAGGACCAGAGCGATGAAAGAGAAGATCCACCCCGACTACCACACCATCAAGGTCGTGATGACCGACGGTTCCGAGTACTTCACCCGGTCCACCTGGGGCAAGGAAGGCGACACGATGAACCTCGACATCGACCCGCGCACCCATCCGGCCTGGACCGGCGGACAGCAGACCCTGCTCGACCGCGGCGGCCGCCTGACCAAGTTCAAGAACAAGTTTGCCAATCTCGGCATCTGAGCCGCCGGCGATAGCTTCGAGCTTCTTTGGAAACCCCGCTTCGGCGGGGTTTTTGCGTTGGTGGCCGGGCGCGCCTTCAAGGCCTGGTCTTTATCCGGCCGGCGATGCGGCTCAGGCCGACTGGCGTGACGCCGAGGAAAGCCGCCAGATCCTTTTGCGGCACACGCCCGAGGAGACCCGGGCGAGTCGTCTTCAGGTGGCGATAGCGTTCGGGCGGTTTCATCGTCAGGAAGACGCATTCGCGCTCCTCCTTGCGTAGCGCGAAATCGACAAGCGCATTGCGGACCGCGCGGGACCAAGCGGCGTCTTCGTCGGCGCGCCGCAGGATCGCGGCGATCGGAAGCCGCTCCAGGACGCAGTCCTCGATCGCCATGGCGCCGAACGGCGCGGGCCCGACGCCGGCGATGCTCGAGATGCTGGAGAAGGACATGCCGTCCTCGATGAAGGACTTGATCCACTCGGACCCGTCCACCCGAAGGTAGACGAGCTTGACCAGCCCGGACCGGACGAGGAAGAGGTCGTGCACCTCGTCTCCGTGATCGAAGATCGTGCTGCCGGCGTCGGCGCGCACCACAGAGATGGTGCGCTCGAACGTTCCCCAATCCGGCAATGGTCCGCCGGCCAGAGCCTCGAATACACGCTTGGCTGTCGTCATCGCCGTTGATCGCGGTTAACGCGCGGCGCGCTCCCGCCGCTTATGAAGGAGAGGGTTACAGGAGCGACACGCGATGGCAAGGCACATCATCCTTCTGACGGGAGCGAGTTCGGGCATCGGGCGCGAGCTCGCGCTGGTACTGGCGCAAGCCGGGCACACGGTGCTCGCCCTTGCCCGCGACGACAAGAAGCTGCGCGAACTGGCGGAGGTCAACGCGCTGATTGTCCCTGTTCCATTTGATCTGACCGACACCGGGGCGATCGGCGAACTGTGCGGCCGGTTGGCGAACAGCCATCCGGGGATCGACGTCCTGATTAACAACGCGGCCGTGCAGGTCGACCAGCGCCTCGATGCGCCGGGCTACGAGGACTGCGCGGTGGAGAGGGAGGTCGCGCTCGACCTCGTCGCGCCCATCCTTCTGGCGAAGGGACTGCTGCCGCGCCTTGCGGCGAACCGCGGCATGGTCGTCAATGTTGCGAGCGCGCTCGCCCTCGCGCCAAAGTCCACGGCCGCAGTCTACTCGGCGGCCAAGGCGGGGCTGGCAAACTTCGGCGCCGCGCTGTCCAACCAGGTCCCCGAGGTCGCGGTTTGCACGGTCTATCCTCCCGTGGTGGATACGCCCATGACGGCAGGCCGCGACATTCCCAAGGTCGATGCCGGCGTCGTCGCGGTCGCCATCGCCGAAGCGATCGAGAGCCGTCGCAGGCATGTCTGGATCGGAAAGGCGAAGGCGCTGCGCCTGGTGGCGCGGCTCTCGCCGCGCTTGGCAGGAGTGATCATGCGGCGTTCGTGATGGTCAGGAGCCTGTCGTGGGCCGATCCGAGTGTCCGAGATCCCGCTCGGGCCACACCACGTCGCGAACCTTCTGCTTCAGCACCTTGGCTTCGGGAAAGCCGCCGTCGCGCTTGCGTTCCCAGATCGTCTCGCCGCTGCAGGTGATCTCGAAGACGCCGCCAGTGCCGGGCACCAGCGCTACTTCGCCGATGTCGGCGCCGAAGGTCGAAAGCAGTTCCTGCGCCATCCAGGCGGCGCGCAGAAGCCACTGGCACTGCGTGCAGTAGGTAATGGCGATGCGCGGCCGCGCGGCGGGTCCGGGACTCACGCCGCGCTGAGCCTGGCCATCGTCTCGTCGTCGACCTCGAAGTTGGCGTAGACGTTCTGCACGTCGTCGTCGTCCTCGAGCACGCCGATCAGCTTCATCAGCGACTGGGCACGTTCCTCGTCGACCGGGATAGTGTTCTGCGGCTTCCAGATCGTCTTGACGGAGTCGGCCTCGCCGAGAGCATCTTCCAACGCCTTGGCCACGTCTCCGAGATCCTCGAAACCGCAATAGATCGTGTGGCCTTCCTCGTCGGACTGGATGTCCTGAGCACCCGCGTCGATGGCCGCTTCCATCACTTTGTCGGCGTCGCCGGCCGATGCCGGATAGTAGATCTCGCCGGCACGGTCCCACATGAAGGAAACGGAACCGGTCTCGCCCAGCGAGCCGCCGGCCTTGGTGAAGGCGGCGCGCACGTTGGAAGCGGAGCGGTTGCGGTTGTCGGTCAGCGCCTCGACGATGACGGCCACCCCGCCGGGTCCATAGCCCTCGTAGCGCACTTCCTCGTAGTTCTCCGTATCGCCGCCGGAGGCCTTGTTGATCGCCCGCTGGATGTTGTCCTTGGGCATGGACTGCGCCTTGGCCGCCTGCACCGCAAGCCTCAGCCTCGGGTTCATGTCGGGATCGGGCGTTCCCATCTTGGCGGCGACGGTGATCTCGCGCGCCAGCTTGGAAAACATCTTGGAGCGCGCGGCGTCCTGGCGCCCCTTGCGATGCATGATGTTCTTGAACTGTGAATGGCCAGCCATGGCACCCCTGTCGTCGGTCTTTTCTTGAATTGGCGGGCTTATAGATAGTTTGCGGGCGAAAATCCAGAAGGACGCGCCATGCGATCAGCCGCGCGGCTGCGGTTCCAGCAGATCCCACAGATTTCCGTAGAGGTCCTCGAACACCGCGACCGTGCCGTAGGCTTCCTCGCGCGGCGCTTCGCGGAACCTCACGCCCTTGACCGTCATCCGCGCATGGTCGCGGCGGAAATCGTCGGTCTCCAGGAAAAGGAAGACCCTGCCGCCGGTCTGGTCTCCGATCCTGGCGGCCTGTGCGTCGTCCGCGGGCTCGGCTAGAAGAAGCCGCGCGCCGCCGGAGCCCGGCGCGACGACGACCCAGCGCCTGCCCGCGCCGAGGTCGGTATCCTCGACGAGGTCGAAGCCGAGCCTGTCGCGGTACCATTCGATCGCTTCGTCATAATCGCGGACGAGGAGACTGACGGTAGCGATCCGGCGGCCGGTCATTCGACGATCGCGAAGCGGCCGAGCATGCGTGCCTCGCCCAGATCGTAGAGGAAGATCGCGCTCGCGCCGTCCGCCATCTCCACGTGCAGCGAAAGGCGATTGCCGGAAAGCGCCTGCGAGAGGAGGCGGGCGCCTGAGGGAAGCGGGATTTCGCCGTTCTCGAGGATCGTCCCTACCGCGCCGGGGGCACCGGCGACGACCGGTTCGTCATCATTCCCGCCGATCAGCCCCGACTTGTAGACAACGGCGCCGAGCACCGCCATAACGGCCACGAACAGGATGCCGAGATTGACCGCGACGAAACGCACGAGTTTCCTGCGCACCCGTTCGGCGGCCGGATCGAGCGGCTTTTCTTCTGTGTCGTCCATGTTCGGATTGACCATGTTTTCCCGGAGCCAGGTCCCTGTCGCGCGCCCCTGATAGCGAAGCCCATGCGGGATTGAAAGATACCACTGTTCTCGTCGCCGACGAGACCGCCGTCGGCCAGCGCCTCGACCAGTGGCTCTCCGCCCGGATGGGCGAAGCCATGTCGCGAAGCCGGCTGCAGGCGCTCATCCGCGAAGGAGCGGTCAGAGTCGGCGGATCGACCGTCACGGAACCGAAACGCAAGCTCGCGGCGGGCGAGCGCATCGAACTCCTCCAGCCCGAACCGGAGCCGGCCGAGCCTCAGGGCGAAGAGATAGAACTCGCCGTGCTGTTCGAGGACGACCACCTGATCGTCATCGACAAGCCGCCCGGCCTCGTCGTCCATCCCGGTGCGGGAAACTGGACCGGGACGCTGGTCAACGCGTTGATCCATCATTGCGGGGCATCGCTCTCCGGCATCGGCGGCGTTCGGCGGCCCGGCATCGTGCACCGGCTGGACAAAGACACGAGCGGCGTCATGGTGGTCGCCAAGACCGACGCCGCGCATCGGGCTCTGTCAGAGGCGTTCGCCGACCATGGCGCCGCCGGCGAGCTCGAACGTGCCTACGCGGCACTCGTCTGGGGCGCTCCGCGCCGCGACAGCGGGATGGTGGACACGCATCTCGGCCGCTCGGGCCGTGACCGCACCCGCCGGGCCGTGGTGAACCCGCAGCGCCCCGACGCCCGCCACGCGGTGACGCACTACCGGATCGAGGAGCGGTTCGTCTCGCCCGAAGCCGAGGAAGTCGCCGCACTGGTCGAATGCCGCCTCGAGACCGGCCGCACGCACCAGATCCGGGTGCACATGGCCCATATCGGCCATCCGGTCATCGGCGACCATGATTACGGACTGGCGTTCCGTACCAAGGCGAACCGCCTGCCCGAGCCGCTGCGGTCGCTGGCGAAGAATTTTCCACGCCAGGCGCTGCATGCGCGAATGCTTGCCTTCCGCCATCCTGCGACATCGGAGATCATGCGGTTCGAGACGCCCCCGCCCGCGGATATGGGGGAACTTTTGCAGGCGTTCCGCAGTTGGGTTTGAGGACGACAGGTTCACGGATTGTTCACTTGAGCGTGACACATCGTATCCGGCGGTAAGATACCGTGAAATCGCCTTGATTGTTCTTATATTGAAGCTTCGGTCGTGGTGCGTCCTATGCACGGCCGCGTCCGTTCGCCCGCCGGGGGACCCGGGGGCGCATGACAAGAAGGAGGGGTGCTATCATGGCCCAGTCACTACCAAGTATCGTTTCCGGTGAAGGCGGTCTTTCACGCTATCTGGAAGAGATCCGCCGATTCCCGATGCTGCAGCCGCAGGAAGAGTACATGCTCGCCAAGCGTTTTGCCGAGCATGGCGACACCAATGCGGCGCACAAACTCGTCACCAGCCATCTTCGTCTCGTCGCGAAGATTGCGATGGGCTATCGCGGCTATGGCCTGCCGATCGGCGAAGTCGTCTCGGAAGGCAATGTCGGCCTCATGCAGGCCGTGAAGAAGTTCGAACCGGATCGCGGTTTCCGTCTCGCCACGTACGCCATGTGGTGGATCAAGGCGTCCATCCAGGAATACATCCTGCGCTCGTGGAGCCTCGTGAAGATGGGCACCACCGCCAATCAGAAGCGCCTGTTCTTCAACCTGCGCAAGGTGAAGGGCAAGATCCAGGCGCTCGAGGAAGGCGACCTGAAGCCAGAACAGATCACCGAGATCGCCACGCGGCTCAACGTCAGCGAAGAAGAGGTGATCTCGATGAACCGCCGGCTGTCCGGCGATGCTTCGCTCAATGCGCCGATCCGCGCGACGGAAGGCGAATCGGGCGAATGGCAGGACTGGCTCGTTGACGACAGCCAGTCTCAGGAAGACATGCTCGTCGAGCAGGACGAACTCGACAATCGGCGCGGTCTTCTGAAGTCCGCCCTCATGGTCCTCAACGACCGCGAGAAGCGCATCTTCGAGGCGCGGCGCCTGTCGGAGGACCCTCTGACGCTCGAGGAACTGTCGGGCGAGTTCGACATCAGCCGCGAGCGCGTGCGCCAGATCGAGGTACGGGCCTTCGAGAAGGTTCAGGACGCCGTCAAGGCCGAAGCCAAGCGACAAGCCCAGGCGCTGCGGCCGATCGAGTCGGCGGACGCACACGCCTGACCCGAACGCGCAGAAGCGAGAAATCCGACCCCGCCTTCATCGGCGGGGTTTTTCTTTTGCAAAGACTGCGGATGTGAAAGCTTGACGGTCAGCCGCTGGAGGCGTTCTGCCACGCGGTGAGCGCCTGCTCGAACACCTTCTCTCCGGGAATGCCCTTTTCCATGGTGATCAGTGCACGCCGGCCGGACTTGTAGACGATCGGGACGTCAATCCAGTTCTGCCGGCGCAGCAGCGCGGTGTTCGCGTCGGCCGCGGGCTTGTCGTCGTTGAGCGCAATCAGGAAGAAGCCGTCCGCGATCTTGGCGGGAATCCCCTGCAGCGGATTGCCCGCCGCCTCTTCCGTCTGCTTCATCGTCATGCGCAGCACGTTGTCGATCGCGCCGCCGTCGAAATTGTCGGGCGTGATGAAAATGAGTTCCACGATGTGGCTTGCGGGCAAAGAGTCGTCGGCGTTGCGGCGAATAGTCATACGCAGCTTGATGTCCTTGCCCGGAATGCTCGCCTCGGCGTGAATGGCCGGCTCTGGCGGCAGGTCTCCGCCGGGGGACTCCTGAACGAGCGACCAAACAATCGAGCCGGGTTCGGCCGATCCCTGCGCCACGCTGGTGCGTTCCTCATAGAAGATCGCCCGTTGCCCGACCGGAACGGCCGTCTCTCCGGCCGCGGGCGTTTGAGTGTCTGCCGCCTGCGCGGCGGCGGGGACGGTGTCACCGGCGGGTTGCGTCGCGGACGCCACGGACGTGCCCTCGCCAATCGATGCCTCGCCAGATGCGGGACCCGGGTCGATCTCGCTCCCGTCGGGATTCAGACGCTGGGTGTATTTCTGCAGCTCCTCCTGGGCGGCGGTTTCTTCGGGGAGAACTTCCTCGGCGGGCGGCGCGGCGGCGACCTCGACGGCCGCCGTTTCGCTCTCGACCGGAGTCTCGGCCGGCTCCTGGAGCGGTTCAGCGTCAACGGCCGGCTGGACCGCCGCCACCTGCTCGCTGTCGCCGATCAGTTCTGCGAAACTGTCCCGGTTGAGCCACATCGCATAGCCGGCCCCACCGAAGACGATGATCGCTGCGGCCGCACCTGCAAGCCACTTTACCAGGCCGGAGCGTTCGCGGCGGGGGGGAGGTGGCACATCCTCCGGCTCCGGAAGCGGATGATGTCCCGGCTCGGCGAGATCCGCCGACGGGTCGGCGTAGGACCGCTCCCCATGCGGCGCGGGGAAGTCGTCGTCCACCTCCGGCAGTTCGACGCCCTCGGGCGGAACCAGTTCCGCGCCTTTCAGCGGGGACGGATTGACGTTCGGGGCGGCGGTCGCCTGTTGCGGCTTCGTCGCGGCTGCGATTGCCGTGGACGACGCGCTGGCTGCCGCGGCCGGGGCGGACGCCGGTGATTTCGACTTCGACAATCCCGCGAAAAGCGCGTCGAGTTCGGCCAGTGGATCGTCGTCGCCGACAGGCGCGATCGCGGTCGACGAATACTCGGCCTCGATCTGCCTGATCGCATCCTCGAGCGCCTTGCGCTGGCGATCCGCAACGGCCGGCGGGGGCGGCGGGTTCAGCGCCGCGAGCTTCGCGCCCACCGTCGCCCGCGCCTTCTTGTAGACCTTTTCGCGGACTTCGGGTGTCGTTTCCCCGAGACCGTCGATGGTCTTCTTCAGAACCGCTACGAAATCCGCCATCTAACGTTGACCTGTATTCCTTTCCCGATCGGAGGATGCCAAGAGGAGGTCGCCTCGCCGGGGTGCCAAAACTAGTCTTGAAACGGGTCCGTCACAAGTATCGTGTCCCCGCGCTCCGGACTGGTCGAAAGCAGCGCCACGGGCGCCCCGATCAATTCCTCGACGTAGCGGACATACTTGACGGCCTGCGCCGGAAGGTCGTTCCAGCTGCGCGCTCCTCGCGTGGTGCCCTTCCAGCCTTCCAGTGTCTGGTAGACCGGCTCGACGCGCGCCTGGGCGCCCTGGCTCGCCGGCAGATAGTCGATCGGTTCGCCGTCGAGCATGTAGCCCGTACAGACCTTGATCTCGTCCAGCCCGTCGAGCACGTCGAGCTTCGTCAGCGCGATGCCGGTTATGCCGTTTACCGCCACGGCCTGCCGCACGAGCACGGCATCGAACCAGCCGCAGCGGCGTTTTCGCCCCGTGACGACGCCGAACTCGTGGCCGCGCGTGCCGAGGAACTCGCCGATCTCGTTCACCTGCTCGGTCGGGAACGGGCCTTCGCCGACGCGCGTCGTGTAGGCCTTGGTGATGCCCAGCACGTAGCCGATCGTTCCCGGCCCCACGCCGGAACCGGTCGCTGCCTGCCCCGACACGGTATTGGAGGAAGTGACGAACGGATAGGTGCCGTGGTCGATGTCGAGCAGGGTTCCCTGCGCGCCTTCGAACAGGATACGGTCGCCCGCCCGGCGCGCATCGTCGAGGATCTTCCAGACGCGGTCCATGTAGGGCAGCACCTTGTCGGCGACCGCGCGCAGTTCGTCCATCGCCGCCTCGTGGGAGACTTCCGGATGTCCGAGGCCGCGCCTCAGAGCATTGTGATGCGTCAGCAGTCGGTCGACCTTGCCCGACAGTGACTCCATGTCCGCCAAATCCATGACCCGTATCGCCCTGCGTCCGACCTTGTCCTCGTAGGCCGGTCCGATGCCCCTGCGGGTGGTTCCGATCTTCGTTCCCGAGTTCGATGCCGCGTCCTCACGAAAACCGTCGAGTTCCCTGTGCAGCGACAGTATCAACGCGGTGTTTTCGGCGATTTTCAGGCGCTCGGGCGTTACGTCTACGCCCTGTTCCTTCAATCGTCCGACTTCGGCGACGAACGCGTGCGGATCGAATACCACGCCGTTGCCGATTACCGAGAGCTTCCCGGGGCGCACCACGCCGGAGGGAAGCAGCGACAGCTTGTAGACCTTGCCGTCGACCACCAGCGTGTGGCCGGCATTGTGGCCGCCCTGGAACCGGACGACGAGATCGGCGCGCTCCGACAGCCAGTCGACGATCTTGCCCTTGCCCTCGTCGCCCCATTGGGAGCCGACGACCACAACATTGGCCATATGGGTATTTCCTTCCTTGAGCCGGCTACCGCCGCGAAAAAAGACAGGCCTCTATAGCGACACACGGTCTGCGGTGCGACCCCGATGTTCGCGAAGGAGGTGATGGAAATAGGCTTCCCGGCAGATTTTCACGATCGAAAGGCGCGGCATCTATTCCTGGCAGCCGCTCAGGCGGAATACGTCCCAGGGAACGATGCTCACCCCTTCCGCTCCGTATATACGGGAATGGCGCACGGCCGGCCCGAAATCGGGCAGGAGGATCTGTTCCGCAGCGTCCTCCCCTACATCCGGGAGGAGGGCGACCTCGCCTTCGCCCCCGACCGAATAGAGCACGCCCTGCCAAACGGTGCAGGCGGCGAGTTCGTCGCCCGTGACGTCTCCTTCAGGGCACTGGTCCATGGCGATGCCCATCGGCCGTGGAGTGCCCTGGGTCCAGAGCACCACTCCGTCCAGAACGACTTCATTCTGCGAAAACACGGTCCGAAACTCCATCGTCTGGACGGCCGACCCCGCCGGCGGCGGGCGGAACTCGATCGACGCGGAGTTCTCGCGTTCCGAATAGACGGCGAGTTCCTGGGGGCAAGCCGCCCACGCGGCGGCCGCCGCCAGGCAGCCAGCGACCGTCACGCAGACGCGGATGGTCGCGCCGCTCCGCGATGTGTGGCCGATCGCGTGCTCCGTCAAGCGGCCGGAATCCCGGCGCTCATCAGCTTCGCCAGCATCATCAGGAGGCCGATGATCGATACGGTCCAGACACCGGTCCGCAGGACCGGGATGCCGGCCGCGAACACGGGGACGTAGATCACGCGCGCGATCAACCAGATCCATGCGCCGGTCGCTCCGTAGCCGCCGGCCTTGCCCGTGACCGCCAGCGCCAGCGCGAGTGCCACGAAGGCTCCATAGGTCTCGACGTAGTTTCGCAGGCCGCGGGTCAACCGGTCGGTCAGATGCGACAGGGGACGCGCCTCGTCGCGCGGCGACATCGCGTAGCCGAGCCCGCAATCCTTCGCCAGCGCGAGCGTCTGGGCGACGATATGCACGAGAAGTAGGATGACGCTCCAGGCCAGAACCGTCATCTCGGCCGAAGCCGCTGCCGTTTCCATGTGATTCCTCCCCACGAGAGACCGGCCGCTATCGTCCGGTTCCGCCGGGTCAGTTTACTCCCGCCGCATGACGATTCCAATGGCGGATCACTCGCCTCAGCGATCGGACAGAGCCAGCCTCAGTCCGAAGCCGGCGAAGGCAAGGGCGACCGTGCGGCGCATCCAGGTCATCACCGTCTCGCTGCGCAGGATTCGTTCGCCCACCATCGCGGCGAAACTCCCGTAGACGACGAAAACCGCGAAGGTCATGGCCATGAAGACGCCGCCCAGCGTCAGCATCTGCGCCACCGCGGACACCGCGCCGGGATGGATGAACTGCGGCAGGAAGGCGAAGAAGAAGACCGACAGTTTGGGATTGAGGATGTTGATCAGGAAGCCGGTCCGGATCACGCCGGCCATGGAGTGCCTTTGCGCACCTTCGCGCGGCGACAGTTGCAGCGCGCCCGAATCCCGCAGCGTCTGCCAGGCCAGATAGAGGAGGTATGCCGCTCCCGCGTACTTCAACGCCTGGAACAGGAGGGCGCTCGTATGCAGGATCGCCGCGAGACCGGCGACAGAGGCGAGGATTGCGGGAATGATGCCGAGCGTGCAGCCGAAGGCAGCGGCGATGCTGGCGGCGCGGCCCGACGAAAGGCCGGTGGCGACCGTGTAGACGACGCCGGTCCCGGGGATGAGAACGACGACGAGCGAGGTAATCAGGAATTCCACCGTCATCGGATCGATTGCCTCAAGTCAGCCGTATATGCGTTCGCCCTCTGTCGACAATCATTAACACAGCGCACCCCGTCTATGCGAGAAGCGCGGCCCGTTCTTCGGCCTCAGGGTCGCGCTTTTGCCTGTGGCCTACAGATCCAGAACGAGACGCTCCGGATCCTCCAGGCTTTCCTTTACCCGCACGAGGAAGGTCACGGCTTCCTTGCCGTCGACGATGCGGTGGTCGTAGCTGAGCGCGAGATACATCATAGGGCGGATGACGATCTGGCCGCCGACCACCATCGGCCGCTCCTGGATCTTGTGCATGCCCAGGATGCCCGACTGCGGAGCGTTGAGGATCGGCGTCGACATCAGAGAACCGTAGACACCGCCGTTGGAGATGGTGAAGGTGCCGCCCTGCATATCGGCCATGGAAAGCTTGCCGTCGCGCGCTGCAACGCCCAGGCGACCGATCTCCTTCTCGATCTCGGCGATCGACATCTGGTCGGCATCGCGCACGACCGGAACGACGAGACCCTTGTCGGTGCCGACGGCGACGCCGATGTGGGCATAGTTCTTGTAGATGATGTCGGTGCCGTCGATCTCGGCGTTGACCGCCGGGATCTCCTTCAGCGCATGCGTCACCGCCTTGGTGAAGAAGCCCATGAAGCCGAGCTTCACCCCATGCTTCTTCTCGAAGACGTCCTTGTATTTGGACCGCAGGTCCATCACCGCCTTCATGTCCACCTCGTTGAAGGTGGTCAGCATTGCGGCGGTCGCCTGCGCGTCCTTGAGCCGGCGCGCGATCGTCTGGCGCAGTCGCGTCATCTTCACGCGCTCTTCGCGGTTCTCGTCCTCGGCGGGCGCCGGGGCGCGGGGCGCCGTGGGCGTCTCGGAGGGTTGCGAGGGGGCACCGCGCGCGATTGCGTCGAGAACGTCGCCCTTCAGTACCTGACCGCGTTTGCCGGTGCCTTCCAACTGCTCGGCGGAAACGTTCTTCTCGGCCATCAGCTTGGCGGCCGACGGGGCGGGCGGCATGTCGCGCTCGGTCGGGGCTCCGCCGGCGATCTGCGCGGTCCGCTCCTCGGCGTCCTTGAGGGAGGCGGAGCCGCTGTCGCCGGAAGCCTGCGCGATCGAGGTCCTTTCCGAGTCGGCTTCCTTTTCCTTCCTTGGCTCCTTGGGAGCGGAGGCAGGCTTCGATCCCGCGCCTTCCTCGATCATGCCGAGCAGCGCACCGACGCCCACCGTCTCGCCGTCCTTGGCGGTCCTCTCGCCCAGCGTGCCTGCCGCAGGAGCCGGCACTTCGAGCGTGACCTTGTCGGTCTCGAGTTCGAGCAACGGCTCGTCCTGCGCCACGGCGTCGCCGACCTTCTTGAACCACTTTCCTATCGTGGCTTCGGTTACGGATTCGCCGAGCGTGGGGACGCGGATTTCGGTAGCCATGATATCGTTTCCGTTGCCTTCGAAGGGTTGGCGGATCGCCTATTCGCCGAGCGCGTCCTCGAGGAATGCCTCGAGTTGCGCCAGGTGCTTGGACATGAGGCCCGTGGCGGGTGAAGCCGCCGCGGGCCGGCCGGTGTATCGTACGCGCTGGTGCTTGGCATCGATATGCGCAAGCACCCATTCGAGGTAGGGATCGATGAAGGCCCAGGCACCCATGTTCTTGGGCTCCTCCTGGCACCAAACCATCTCCGCGTTGCGGAAGCGCGACAACTCCGTGATCAGCGCCTTGGCCGGGAAGGGATAGAGCTGCTCGACGCGCAGGAGATAAACATCATCGATGCCACGCTTCTCGCGTTCCTCGTAGAGGTCGTAGTAGACCTTGCCCGAGCACATGACGACGCGGCGGATCTTCGAATCCTTGACCAGCTTGATCGGCTGGTCGGCGAGTAGCTGGGCATCATCCCAGAGAAGGCGGTGGAAGGAGCTCTCGCCCGACATTTCCGAGAGCGTCGACACCGCGCGCTTGTGGCGCAGCAGCGACTTCGGCGTCATCAGGATCAGCGGCTTGCGGAAATCGCGCTTCAGCTGACGGCGCAGGCTGTGGAAATAGTTGGCCGGCGTGGTGATGTTCGCCACCTGCATGTTGTCTTCCGCGCACATCTGCAGGAAGCGTTCCAGCCGCGCCGACGAATGTTCCGGTCCCTGGCCCTCGTAGCCGTGCGGCAGCAGGCACACGAGGCCCGACATGCGCAGCCACTTGCGCTCGCCCGACGAAATGAACTGGTCGAACACGACCTGCGCGCCATTGGCGAAGTCGCCGAACTGAGCCTCCCATAAGGTCAGCGCACGCGGTTCGGCGAGCGAATAGCCATATTCGAAGCCCAGCACGGCCTCCTCCGAGAGCATCGAGTTGATGACCTCGTAGTTCGCCTGCTGTGGCCCGAGATTGTTGAGCGGAATGTAACGGCCCTCGTCGCGCTGGTCATAGAGGACCGAGTGGCGCTGCGAGAAG
This sequence comes from Aquibium pacificum, assembly GCF_040839445.1. Lineage (NCBI taxonomy): Bacteria > Pseudomonadati > Pseudomonadota > Alphaproteobacteria > Hyphomicrobiales > Phyllobacteriaceae > Aquibium > Aquibium pacificum. The sequence goes on from NZ_JBDPGJ010000002.1 coordinate 928,595, forward strand.
GTACCGCGCTCGGAATCCTGGCCGGAGAGCCGCACCGGATTTCCTTCGAGCAGGATGGCGCCGAAGGCCAGCGCTTCCGCCGTCGACCAGTCGATCCCTTCGCCCGCCTCGATCGCCTGCCGGCGGTTCTCCAGGAACCGCGCGATTGTCCGGTGCGGTTCGAATTCCTTGGGGACTTCCGTCAGTTTCTTGCCGATTTCCTTCAGCGTCTTCATCGGCACGGCCGTCTTGCCGCGCCGCTGCTCGTCCTGATTGTCGGCGCTGCGCAGGCCCGACCAGGCACCGTCGAGCCAATCCGCCTTGTTGGGCTTGTAGGCCTGTCCGGATTCGAACTCGGCTTCCAGATGCGCGCGCCAGCCCGCCTTCATCCGGTCGAGTTCCTCCTCGGTGATCAAATTCGCATCGACCAGCCGCTTGCCGTAGATCTGCACGGTCGACTGGTGCGAGCGGATCTTCTTGTACATCAGCGGTTGGGTGAACGAGGGCTCGTCGCCCTCGTTGTGGCCGTAGCGCCGGTAGCAGAACATGTCGATGACCACCGGCTTGTGGAACATCATGCGGAATTCGGTCGCGACCTTGGCCGCGTAGACGACCGCTTCCGGGTCGTCGCCGTTCACGTGGAAAATCGGCGCCTCGATCATCTTCGCCACATCCGACGGATAGGGCGAGGAGCGCGAGAAGCGCGGATTAGTGGTGAAACCGATCTGGTTGTTGATGATGAAATGCAGTGTGCCGCCGACGCGGTGCCCGCGCAGACCAGACAGGCCAAGGCACTCCGCAACGACGCCCTGGCCGGCGAAGGCGGCGTCGCCGTGCAGCAGCAGCGGCAGGACCCTGGAGCGCTCCTCGATCGGAACGACCTCCTCGCGTTTGCGGCCGAACACCTGATCCTGCTTGGCACGCGCCTTGCCCATGACGACCGGATTGACGATCTCCAGGTGCGACGGGTTCGCCGTCAGCGAGAGGTGCACCTTGTTGCCGTCGAATTCGCGGTCGGACGAGGCGCCGAGATGGTACTTGACGTCGCCGGAGCCTTCGACGTCGTCGGGGTTTATCGAACCGCCCTTGAACTCGTGGAAGATCGCCCGGTGCGGCTTGCCCATCACCTGCGACAGCACGTTGAGGCGGCCGCGGTGGGCCATGCCGAGCACGATCTCCTTCAGCCCCATCGACCCGCCGCGCTTGATGATCTGTTCGAGCGCGGGGATGAGCGCCTCGCCGCCGTCGAGGCCGAAGCGCTTGGTGCCCTTGTACTTCACATCGATGAACTGCTCGAAGCCCTCGGCTTCTATCAGCTTCTGGAGAATCGCCTTCTTGCCGTTCTCGGTGAACTCGATGCCCTTGTCTGGACCTTCGATGCGCTCCTGAATCCAGGCCTTCTCGTCGGGGTTGGAGATGTGCATGAATTCGACGCCGATGGTGGAGCAGTACGTCCGCTTCAGGATGTCGAGCATCTGCCGGATCGTGGCAAACTCCAGGCCCAGCACATTGTCGAGGAAGATCGGGCGATCGTAGTCGGCCTCGGTGAAGCCGTAGTTCTCCGGCGAAAGCTCGTTGTAGTCCTCCTGCGGCTTGGCCATGCCGAGAGGATCGAGATTGGCGTGAAGGTGGCCGCGCATGCGGTAGGCGCGGATCATCATGATGGCGCGCACTGAATCGCGGGTCGCTTGATGGACGTCCGCCTCGGCGACGGCCTTGCCGTTTGCCGCGGCCTTCTCACGTGTGCGCTTGTCGAAGTGCTTTTCGACCGTGCCCCAGTCGCCGTCCAGTGCCGAGACCAGTTCGCCGTTCGCCTTGGGCGGCCAGTTCGGCCGCTGCCAGGAGGCGCCGCGGGCATTCTTGCGGACGAGATCCGCCTCATCCTTCAGCCCACCGAAGAAATCCCGCCATTCCTCGGTGACCGACGAGGCGTCGTCCTGCCAGGATGCGTAGAGTTCTTCGATGTAGCTGGCGTTGCCACCGTAGAGGAACGATGTGAGAGAAAACCGGTCGTTGGCCTGATCCTGCCGTGCCATTCTATGTGCCTTGCCGGAGCCCGCGCTCCGTCTCCTTGTGATTGCGGCGTTCCTTCGCCGCTGTTTCGCGGTCTCGTCGCCCGTCTGTCCCTCACGCACCGGCCGCTGGCGCGGCCAGGAAACCCATATCAGCCCTTGATGGCTTCAAGCAGCGTCTGACCGAGCCTGGCGGGAGACGGCGAAACCCGGATGCCGGCCGATTCCATGGCCGCGATCTTGTCCTCGGCGCCGCCCTTGCCACCCGAGATGACCGCACCCGCGTGGCCCATCGTGCGTCCCGGAGGAGCGGTACGGCCGGCGATGAAACCCGCCATCGGCTTGCTCCGGCCCTTCTTGGCCTCGTCCTTCAGGAACTGCGCGGCGTCTTCTTCGGCCGAACCGCCGATCTCGCCGATCATGATGATCGACTGCGTCTCGTCGTCCGCCAGGAACATCTCCAGCACGTCGATGAACTCCGTTCCCTTTACCGGGTCGCCGCCGATGCCGACAGCTGTCGTCTGGCCCAGGCCCGCGTTCGTGGTCTGGAACACCGCCTCATAGGTAAGGGTTCCGGAACGCGAGACAACGCCCACCGAGCCCTTGCGGAAGATGTTGCCCGGCATGATGCCGATCTTGCACTCGTCGGGCGTAAGCACGCCGGGACAGTTCGGCCCGATCAGCCTCGACGAAGAGCGGTCCAGCCTGGCCTTCACCTTGACCATATCCATCACCGGAATGCCCTCGGTGATGCACACGATCAGCGGAATCTCCGCCTCGATCGCCTCGACGATCGCCGCGCCCGCGCCTGCCGGCGGCACATAGATGACGGTAGCATTGGCCCCCGTCTTCTCCTTGCCTTCGGCCACCGAGGCGAAGATCGGCAGCGTCTCGCCGCGCGATCCGGTCCAGGTTTCCCCGCCCTTCTTGGGATGCGTTCCGCCGACCATCTTGGTCCCGTGATAGGCGAGCGCCTGTTCGGTATGGAAGGTGCCGGTCTTGCCGGTCAGGCCCTGAACGAGCACCTTGGTGTCTTTGTCGACGAGTATGGACATGAGGCGATCGGTCCCCGCTTCAATTGTCAAAGGAAAGGATTGACGGCTCGCACGGAGCCGTAAACCTGATTGTGGTTGAGGTCTTCGGTATAGAATATCGGCGCGCCGAGGCGATCGGCCGCGGCGAGCAGCGCGGCGTCGTAGTACTTGAGCTGATATCGGCGGGCCAAGGCGAGACCGGCGGCGACATAGGTCTGGTCCACCGGTACGAACGGGAAAGTGCCGAGGAACGCCAGCCACCGGTCGATTTCCGAATCTTCGAGCAGGCGCTTGCGGCGGGACACGTTCGCGAACTCGGCCAAGCTCTGTCCCGACACTCCGAAAAGCGTCCCAAGGACGAGACCGAGCGCGATATCGAAGCGGCGAGGATCAAGATTCCTCTCCGAAGCCGCGTAGAGGAGGACGTTCGAGTCGAGAAAGCATTCGATCTTCTCGTTCGGCATAGTTTTCGTCGCGGCTCCACTGGAAAGGCTGGCTGCTACCCCCCCGTGCCTGTTTCTCCTCGATGAGCTTGCGCATGCCTTCGCGCGCCCAGGCGATACGATCCTCCTGCTCCACCTCGTGTTGCAGCAGTGAGCGCACCATCGCGTTTAGCGACGTCTTGCGTCTGTCCGCAAGATCGCGGGCTTTTCCCAGAAGGTCCTCGTCAATGGCCAGCGTGATGTTCTTCATGGACATCTCCACATAATCCCACAGGGTATATATGTGGAAATAAGTGGAGCGAAGCAAGCGACGTTTCGGATCCCGTACGCCATCAGTCACGCTCCGGCGCTGAGGTTGTGAACTTCAACACCACCCCGTCAAATCCCGCCATAGTCACAAGCGGACTTCCCGGTGGGATGTAGGTGAGATAGGTATCGAGCGTACGGGGCATCGACGGCGGCGGTCCCCAGACCGCGCCCTCAATTGTCTCATCCCGGTGGATCTGTGCGGGCTTGACGCCGAGGAGATTGGAAACCGCCGAAGAGGCCACCGGTTCGGTTGCGTCGAAATCATAGAGATAACAACCGACGGAATCGAGATATTCGGACTTCACGAACGAGACGACTAGGTGAAGAGGACGTTCAGCAACCTCTTTCGACAAGGTCTCGGATACGAAAGTCATGTCCAGTTCCTCCGCGTCCTCCTCGACGCTGGCCGCGACCTGAGACATCATCGCCAAGAACTCCGCGTGGCGGGCGGGGTCGAATTTCGACCATCCTTCGGCGATCGCATTCGACAGCGTACCCTCATAGCTCAGGCGCTCCGGCACGCACGCAGCCTCGAATGTGGCGACGAAACTTTTCGACCAGTCCGTCTCCGCGAACGCCGGCCACGCGCCGCTCAGCACGAGGCCTGTCAGGAGGATCGGCGCCGCCGGTCGCACAAATTCAGCCCTTAACCGCCGCCACGATCTTCTTGGCCGCGTCGTCGAGATCGTCGGCTGAGATCACGTTGAGGCCGCTCTCGTTGATGATCTTCTTGCCGAGTTCGACGTTGGTGCCTTCGAGCCGCACGACGAGTGGAACCTTGAGGCCGACTTCCTTCACCGCGGCGATCACGCCCTCGGCGATGACGTCGCACTTCATGATGCCGCCGAAGATGTTGACCAGGATGCCCTTCACCGCTGGATCGGCGGTGATGATCTTGAAGGCCGCCGTCACTTTTTCCTTGCTGGCACCGCCGCCGACGTCGAGGAAGTTGGCCGGTTCGGCGCCGTAGAGCTTGATGATGTCCATCGTCGCCATGGCAAGGCCGGCGCCGTTCACCATGCAGCCGATGTTGCCGTCGAGCGCGACGTAGGCGAGGTCATATTTCGACGCCTCGATCTCCTTCTCGTCCTCCTCGGTCGTGTCGCGCAGTTCCATGATGTCCGGATGACGGAACAGCGCGTTGTTGTCGAAGGAGACCTTGGCGTCGAGGACGCGCAGGCGGCCGTTGGTCATCACGATCAGCGGGTTGACCTCGAGCAGGCTCATGTCCTTTTCGGTGAAGGCCTTGTAGAGGATCGGGAACAGGGTTTCTCCGTCCTTGGCCGCGTCGCCGGAAAGCTTGAGCGCATCGTTGATTTTCGCGACGTCGCCGGAGGTCACGCCCTTCTCGGGATCGATAGCCACGGTGACGATCTTTTCCGGCGTGTCGTGCGCCACCTGCTCGATGTCCATTCCGCCTTCGGTGGAAACCACGAAGGCGATGCGGCCGACCGTGCGGTCGACCAGGATCGAGAGATAGAGTTCGCGGTCGATGTCGGCGCCGTCCTCGATGTAGAGGCGGTTCACCTGCTTGCCCTCGGCACCGGTCTGCTTGGTCACCAGCGTGTTGCCGAGCATGTCGTTGACGTTGGCGACGACGTCCTCGACCGACTTCGCCAGGCGCACGCCGCCCTTTGCATCGGGACCCAGTTCCTTGAACTTGCCCTTGCCGCGGCCGCCGGCGTGGATCTGGCTCTTCACGACGTAGAGCGGCCCGGGCAGCGATTTCGCCGCGTCCGAAGCCTCGGCCTTCGACATGATCGCCACGCCCTCGGCGACCGGCGCGCCGTAGCCCTTCAGGACCTGCTTGGCCTGATACTCGTGGATGTTCATGGGGGCGGGTTTCCCTTACTTCTTGAGGTTCGGGGCGATGCCCATGCAGGCTTCGCAAAGGCCCTGCACGGCGGCGACCGACTTGTCGAACATCTTCTGCTCGGCCTTGTTGAAGTCGATCTCGATGATGCGCTCCACGCCGTCCGCGCCGATCACTACCGGCACGCCGACATACATATCCTTGAGCCCGTACTGGCCGCTCAAATGCGCGGCGCAGGGCAGCACGCGCTTCTTGTCCTTGAGATAGCTTTCGGCCATCGCGACAGCCGATGCCGCCGGAGCGTAGTAAGCCGACCCGGTCTTGAGGAGGCTCACGATCTCGCCGCCGCCCTTGCGTGTGCGCTCCACGATCGCGTCGAGCTTTTCCTTGGTGGTCCAACCCATCTTTATCAGATCGGGCAGGGGGATGCCGGCAACCGTCGAATAGCGCACCATCGGCACCATGTCGTCGCCATGGCCGCCGAGCGTCATGGCAGAAACGTCCTCGACCGAGACCTTGAACTCCTCGGCGAGGAAGTACCGGAACCGCGATGAGTCCAGTACGCCGGCCATGCCCACCACGTGGCTCTTCGGCAGCCCGGAGAATTTCTGCAGCGCCCACACCATCGCATCGAGCGGGTTGGTGATGCAGATCACGAAGGCCTTGGGCGCATACTTCTTGATGCCGGCGCCGACCTGCTCCATGACCTTCAGGTTGATGCCCAGAAGGTCGTCGCGGCTCATGCCGGGCTTGCGCGGCACGCCGGCCGTGACGATGCAGACGTCCGCGCCCTTGATCGCCGAATAGTCGTTGGCGCCGGAATAGCTAGCGTCGAATCCGTCTACCGGCGAGGATTCCGCGATGTCCAGGCCCTTGCCCTGCGGGATGCCCTCGGCGATGTCGAACAGGACCACGTCGCCCAGTTCCTTGAGCCCGATCAGGTGAGCCAGGGTTCCGCCGATCATGCCGGAACCGATGAGCGCGATCTTGCTGCGTGCCATGTTGTTTGGATTCCCTCGCGACAATTCAGGGCGGGACAGCCCCGAGAATGGGTGCCTTGCGTGCGGCGATTTCGGCCCGGAAAGGCCTGCATTTCACGACGTCGCCTTACCGTCCGAGGGCGAAAAACTCAACTGAAAATTTCCGTATGAATAGTTTCAATCGGTTAAGACTTCCGGCATTTACGTAAACGTAAAAATTATTCTTGTCGCCACATTGGTCTTGCCGCGCGTCAGGAGACGGGTCGCGGTTCCGGTACCTGTTCCGTCAATCGATCGCGCCACTCCTCGCTCTGCATCTCGACCAGACGCGATGCGGTGCGGTCGAACTCGAACGCCTCGGCGCCCGTCCTGCCGCGATAGAGCTTCTCCGGCGGCGCTTCTGCGGTCGCGACCAGCCTGACCTTCCTGTCATAGAACGTGTCGATCAGGAGGATGAACCGCTTGGCCTCGTTGCGCGTGGAGTCGTCCATGACCGGGACGTGTTCGAGAAAGACGGTGCGGAAGCGGTCGGCGATCGCCAGATAGTCCCGCGCGGCGAGGGGCTTGCGACAGAGCTCGGAGAAGGTGAAGCGGGCCGCGTCGCGCACCACCCGCGGCGCCGGCACGTGCCGGCCTTTCACCAATATCTCCTCGCGGTGCTCCGCCGAACCGTTGACGAGGTCCGTCCAGGCGGCGTCGAAGGCACGTTCCGTCTCGTCGGAGACCGGGCTCATGTAGACCGGCACGCGGCTGAGCTTGTCCAGCCGGTAGTCCGTGTGGGCGTCGAGATGCAGGATGTCCGCGTGTCGCTTGAGAATGCCGATGAAGGGCTCGAAGAGCGGACGGTTCAGGCCGTCGCGGTAGAGGTCGTCGGGCGCCACGTTGGAGGTCGCCACGAGCACGACCCCTTGATCGAAGAGCGCAGAAAACAGGCGCGACAGGATCATGGCATCCGCGATGTCGGTGACCGAGAATTCGTCGAAGCACAAGACCCAGGCCTCGGCGGCGAGCGCTTGCGCGACCGGAGGGATCGGATCATCGCCCTTGGCCTCGCCCGCCTTGACCGCCGCCCTGTGCCGGCCGATGCGGTCGTGCACGTCGGCCATGAAGTCGTTGAAGTGAGCGCGCCGCTTGCGCCTGACCGGGATCAGTTCGAAGAACAGGTCCATCAGCATGGTCTTGCCGCGTCCGACGCCGCCATGGATGTAGAGGCCTTTCACAGACGCCTTGGCCTGCCGCTTGCGGCCGAAGAGCCAGCCGAGCGAACTCGACTTGGCGGCGAGCCGCCTCGTCGCGATCTCCTCGATCAGCCGGTCGAGCGCCGCCGCGACCGTCTCCTGCGCGGGGTCGCGGCTGATCTCGCCGCGTTCGATGCGGTTGCGGTAGGCCTGGCGGAGCGACGGAAAGGGCTGCAGACCATCGCGGAGCGACATCGGGCGACCGGTACGCGTTTCTGGCTTGCGACTGCTTTAGCGGGACAGCGAAATCGGCTGACCCGACGTGGTCTGGCCGTCGAACCGCTCGGCGCCCGAAGAGTAGAGCCGCGCCAGCGCGTTGCCGCTCTCGTCGTAAAGCGAAAGCTGCTTGCCCGCCACGTTCCATGATTTGACGCCGTCCATCGGCGCTGGACATCCTAGCGGCCCGGCGCGATAGCCCTGTCCGAACTTCGTCTGCGGCGTCGCGACCCGGCATGACTGTCCTGCCACGCTGACGCTCCACACGCCGGCGACGCTGCCGGCGGTAAGGTCGGCCGCACCCGCGGGAACAACGGGTTCGACTGGCGCGGCGCCGGCGGCAGGGTCGAGAGAAGCGACATCGGTGCCGGTCTGCCCTGGAAGAGGCTGTCCCGGGACAGTGGGCGCGGGCGGGAAGGCGCTGGGGTCAGTCGGACCCGAGGGCGGGGGAAGCTGGCTGGCCACCACGGACCCTGAAGGTGCAGGGCGCAGCGGCTCGGGGCGAGTGCTGACCGAGCTCATGCGATCTCCCTGACAACCGGAGACGATCGCCAGCGACACCAGCATCAGAGCCGCCAGGCCCGTTTTCGTCCGTCCGGCATTCGAAAGCGTCATCGTGAACCTCCGTGAGGGCGGCAGGCAAGTCGCGCCGCCACGCATGTGCGCCTGTGAATCGCCACAAACGTGGCAATGTTGAGTCCGATGATATCTGATTCGCGAAGATTTCATGCCACCGGCCCTGTTGATCGCGATATTGCCTGTTTGGGCGCCAAGACAACCCCCTCGCCATCTCAAGTTCCGCATTTCCGAGGTGCTTGCCTCGGCATCGTGGTTCGGCAGGCTTTCCATGTTGGTGCGTGGTTCGACAGGCTCACCGTGATGGGTATTGGTGGTTTCATGCCTCACCACGTGTGTCGTCCTCACCATAGCTTCACCATGTGTGGTATGGATGGTCAGGCGGGCTCCCGGCGTGATATCCGGCCGATCGCGGAACAATCCTCTGGCGCCCGCCAAACCTCCAGCGGCCCTCATGGTGAGCCTGTCGAACCACGCACCATGATCGAGAGCAGTCCGCGAATTCCGCCATTGTCGATGGCGACATCACAAGGTAGCGACCTCAATGACACGGGGCTTTGATCGTTGGTCGCGATCACCTAAGAAAAAACCATGAACAGGCGAGCGCTGCTAAAGTGGTCCGGCGCGGCGGGCCTTTTGTCGATTGCAGGAGGCGGAACCTTGGCGGCGGGCGGGAAGAACGACAACCCCTATTATGGCGGTCCGCCGAGCGATCATTTCGACGGCCGCATCTTCTTCAATCCAGAAGGCATCCCGCCGCGTCCGTTTACTGACCTCCTGCGCTGGCAGTTCGCCGGAGGGCGCGCGAAATGGCCGGCGTCGTGGCCGAGCCCGTTTGCGCCCGCAAAGGCGGACACGCTCTCGCACGAGAACGCGCTCCGCGTAACTATGGTCGGCCATGCGACGCTGCTGATCCAGATCGCCGGCCTGTCGATCCTGACCGATCCGGTCTGGTCGCAGCGCGTGTCGCCGCTGTCCTTCATTGGTCCGCGCCGGGTCAACGAACCTGGCATCGCCTTCGACGATCTTCCGCCGATTGACGTCGTCTTGTTGTCGCACAACCACTACGACCATCTCGACGCAGCCACGCTCCTGCGGCTTCGGCAGGCGCACGATCCGCTCCTGGTGACGCCGCTCGGCAACGACGCCATCGTCCGCAAGGACGTTCCGGGCATGCGCATCTTCTGCGGCGACTGGGGCGCAAGCCACGATTTCGCTGCACCGTCCGGCAAGGCGACGGTCCACATCGAGCCCGCGCACCACTGGTCCGCGCGAGGGGCCGGTGATCGGCGCATGGCGCTCTGGTCGGCTTTCGTGGTCGAGACCACCGCCGGGAAGGTCTACGTCGCCGGCGACACCGGCTTCCATCGCGGCATCAACTACAGGGACGCGGCACAGAAGCACGGGAGTTTCCGTCTCGCGGTGCTGCCGATCGGTGCCTACGAGCCGCGCTGGTTCATGGAGGGCCAGCACCAGAACCCGGAGGAGGCCGTCGAGGGCATGCGCCTTTGCAACGCCGAGTTCGCGGCGGGCTGCCACTGGGGGACCTTCCAGCTGACGAACGAGCCGATCGATGAGCCGCGCGACCGGCTGTACGCCGCACTGGATTCAGCCGGCGTACCGCGCGAGCGCTTCCGGCCGATGCTGCCCGGCGAGGCCTGGGACTTGCCGTCCTCCACAACGTAACGGTCCGTTACGGAAGTTTCATCTCCGCGACATGCCCTCGAAAGGTTGCGGGACGAAATTCGTCGGCAAGTGAAGTCGATCGGACGAGAACGAAGCGCAGTCCACGAGCGGCCCTGACGGGTTATGCGGGCATCCTCCCAGCCCGCCCCGACAGGCAGTTTCCCGGTCGCGCGACAGCCCGGCACGGTCAGCCGGAAATGCCGTCGCTGCCGCACTGCGTACGAATGCCAAAGCCGTCACGCGAACCTCCTGCCCCACGGTTCGTCGTCGGCCACGGCTAAGCGCGACCGGTTCGTGGATCCCCGCGACCGGTCGCGTTGGTCGTCCATCTGGCTTCCTTCCGATCCGGAACAAAGTCCCTCCTGTTCCATTATGGGCAGGCAAACTGCCGAGGGATGTTTCATCATGATCAAATGGATCCTCATTCTTCTCGTGGTCGCCGCCGTCGCGGGCCTGCTCGGGTTCAATTCGGTTTCCGGAGCCGCGCTGACCGGTGCGAAGGTGCTCATCGGTATCGTCCTCATCCTCTTCCTGCTCGTCCTGTTCGGCGTGATCGCCATCGCGGCGTAACCGCGGCCGGCGAGAGCCGGCAAGACTGGTAATCCGTGGCCAGTTCCGCCATATAGCGGCTGAGAACGAGCACTCCGGTTCCTGGCCATGTCTGACCGCGCGCCCTTTGCGAAGATGAACGGGCTCGGCAACGAAATCATCGTCGCCGACATGCGCGGTCGTGCGGATCGGGTCGCGCCGGCGGCCGCGCTCGTGCTTGCGGCCGATCCCGTGACGCGCTTCGACCAGATCATGGCGATCCACGATCCCCGGACCCCGGGTACCGCCTTCTTCATCGACATCCTCAATTCCGATGGCTCCCCGGCGCAGGCTTGCGGCAATGGCATGCGTTGCGTGGTCCAGGCGCTGTCGGCGGAGACGGGGGAGAAGGCGTTCGCTTTCGAGACCGTAGCCGGCATCCTCAACGCGCGGGAACACGAGGACGGCCTGATCTCAGTCGACATGGGAGAGCCGCGCTTCGGCTGGAGGGACATTCCTCTCGCGGAGGAATTCCGAGACACGCGCGCCATTGAACTGCAGGCTGGGCCGATCGACGCGCCGGTTCTTCATTCGCCTTCCGTCGTATCGATGGGCAATCCGCATGCCGTCTTCTGGGTGGATGCCGACGTGTGGAGCTACGAACTCGACCGCGTCGGACCGCTGCTCGAGAACCACCCGATCTTCCCGGAGCGCGCCAACATCACCATCGCGCAGGCGACGTCGCCAGCCTCGCTGACGATACGCACATGGGAGCGCGGCGCCGGACTGACCAGGGCCTGCGGCTCGGCGGCCTGCGCCGCCGCCGTCTGCGCGGCCCGCACGGGGCGCACCGGCCGCAAGGTCGACATCACCGCGCCCGGCGGACATTTGACGGTCGAGTGGCGCGAGGACGGCCACGTGATCCTCACCGGCCCGGCGGAATGGGAGTTCTCCGGCAATTTCGACCCGCGAACCGGCGTCTGGGCGCGCGAGATCGAGGGCGCGCTCTGATGGCGCATGCGACGAAGGGCATCGACGTCGTCACCTTCGGCTGCCGTCTCAACACCTACGAGTCCGAGGTGATGAAGCGCGAGGCGGAGGCGGCAGGCCTGGGCGAACTCCAGGGCGGCGCGGTGGTCTTCAACACCTGCGCGGTGACCGCCGAGGCTGTGCGCCAGGCGCGACAGGCGATCCGCAAGGCTCGGCGCGAACAGCCGCACGCGCGCATCATCGTGACCGGATGCGCAGCGCAGACCGATCCCGCCAGTTTTGCCGGCATGAAGGAAGTGGACCTCGTGCTCGGCAACGAGGAGAAGCTGAAGCGCCACAACTACCGCGCCCTGCCGGATTTCGGCGTGAACGACACCGAGAAGGCGCGCGTCAATGACATCATGTCGGTGACCGAGACCGCCTCGCACATGGTCGACGCGATCGAGGGCCGCGCGCGCGCCTTCGTGCAGGTGCAGAACGGCTGCGACCACCGCTGCACCTTCTGCATCATCCCCTACGGACGCGGCAATTCCCGCTCGGTGCCGATGGGTGCCGTGGTCGAGCAGGTGAAGCGGCTCGCCGACAACGGCTATGCGGAGGTGGTGCTCACCGGCGTCGACATGACGAGCTACGGCGCCGACCTTCCGGGTGCCCCAAGGCTGGGCAGGCTGGTGCGGACCATCCTGCGCCAGGTTCCAAGCATCCGCCGCCTGCGGCTGTCTTCTATCGACTCCATCGAGGCGGACGCGGACCTGATGGAGGCGATCGCGACGGAGAAGCGGCTGATGCCGCATCTGCATCTTTCTCTCCAGGCCGGCGACGACATGATCCTGAAGCGCATGAAGCGGCGCCATCTGCGCGCCGATTCCATCCTTTTCTGCGAGGACGTGCGGCGCCTGCGGCCAGACATGGTCTTCGGCGCCGACATCATCGCCGGTTTCCCGACCGAGACGGAGGAGATGTTCGAGAACTCCCTCGCGATCGTCGAGGAATGCGGGCTAACGCATCTCCACGTCTTCCCCTTCTCGCCGCGCGAGGGCACGCCCGCTTCGCGCATGCCGCAACTTGCGCGAGGCATCGTCAAGGAGCGGGCGGCACGCCTGCGCGCGGCGGGCGACGCCGCCTACCGCCGGCACATCGAGGCGTTGCGCGGCACCGACCAGTCGGTGCTCGTCGAACGCGAAGGCGTCGGCCGCACCGAGGGTTTCACGCTGGTGAAAGTCGACCGGGGCAGCCCCGGCGAGATCGTGCCCGTACGCATTTCGGGACACGACGGATCGCAGCTGATCGCGGCATCCGACCAGGCGCAAGCCGCCTAGACCGAGGACGCATGGCATTCGGATTCATCAAGAAGGTCTTTTCCTTCGGCAAGAACAAGGTCGAAGAGGCGCCGGCCGAGGAGAAATTGTCCGACGCGGTGACGCTCCCGACGGCCGAGCCCGCCGCCACCGAGGTTTCGGCCGAGATCCAGCCGCCGCTTCGCGAGCCATCGCCGGTCGCGCCGGATCCGATCCTGGACGAAATCGCTCCGGAACCGGAAGCCGTCGCCCCCGCTCCCGAACGTCGCCCTACCGAACCTGTACAAGCCGTCGAACCGCTGCCCAAAGCAGCAGAGGCGCAACCGACCGCGGATGAAGCGCCCGTCGCGGCGCCCGAACCCGATTCCGGGGAGCAGCACGCCTCCGTGCCCGTTTCCGAAATCCTGCCGCCCTTGCGAGAGCCTTCGCCCGTCCATTCCGATCCCTTCGTCGACGACATCGCGCCCGAACCCGAGCCGGTGCCGCAACCGCCCGCGTCGGGTACGACGCGGCCACGGGGCAGGGTCACCGTTGGCAAGGCCGTCGAGCGGAAGGCGGAAGCCGCGCCGGCCCCGATCGAACCGCAGCCGCGCCCGAATTGGCTGCAGCGCCTGCGCGAAGGTCTTTCGCGCTCGTCGAAGGAGCTTTCCGGTAACATATCGGGCGTTTTCACCAAACGGCGCCTTGACGAGGACACGCTGCAGGATCTGGAGGATGTTCTGATCCGCGCCGATCTCGGCATGGAAACCGCGATCCGCATCACCGACTCGCTCGCCTCCGGCCGCTACGGGCGGGACGTCTCGGACCTCGAGGTCCGCACCGTCATGGCGAAGGAGGTCGAGAAGGTGCTCGGCCCCGTTGCCCTGCCGCTGGAACTGGACCTGTCGCATAAGCCGCACGTGGTGCTGGTCGTCGGCGTCAACGGCACCGGCAAGACCACGACCATAGGCAAGCTGGCGGCAAAGCTGACCGCTGGCGGATTGTCGGTGATGCTGGCGGCGGGCGACACGTTCCGCGCCGCCGCGATCGAGCAGCTAAAGATCTGGGGCGAGCGCACGAACTCGCCGGTCGTCTCCTCGAAGCTCGGCGCCGACGCCGCGGGCCTCGCCTGGGACGCCTACGAGAAGGCCAAGGATGCGGGGGCCGACGTGCTGATCATCGACACCGCCGGCCGGCTCCAGAACAAGGCCGAACTGATGGCCGAACTGGAGAAGATCGTCCGCGTGCTCGGCAAGCTCGATCCCGAGGCGCCGCACACCGTGCTTCAAACTGTCGACGCCACCACCGGGCAGAATGCGCTGAACCAGGTCGAGATCTTCCGCAACGTGGCGGGGGTGAACGGGCTGGTGATGACCAAGCTCGACGGCACTGCGCGCGGCGGCATCCTCGTGGCGATCGCCGCCAAGCACAAGTTGCCAGTCTACTTCATAGGCGTCGGCGAGCAGGTCGACGACCTCGAACCTTTCTCGGCCGGCGATTTTGCCAGGGCCATCGCGGGCGTGGCCTGACCCGCCGCAAGACCCGGAAACGACCCGCGGACAAGGATAGTCATGCAAGAACCGATCTTCGAACGAGACCCCGCCGATCCCAAGCGCCGGCATATGAACCCGCTGCTCAAGCTGGTGCTGGAGCTAGGGCCGCTGATGGTGTTCTTCTTCGCCAATTCGCGCGGCGAGTGGCTGGCGGAGACCTTCACTTCGCTCAGCGAACTCGGCGGTCCGCTCTTCATCGCGACCGGCCTGTTCATGGTGGCCACCGCGCTCGCGCTTTCTGTCTCCTGGCTGCTCGTCCGGACCTTGCCGATCATGCCACTGGTTTCGGGTGTGGTGGTATTCGTCTTCGGCGCGCTGACGCTCTGGCTGCAGGACGAGACCTTCATCAAGATGAAGCCGACCATCGTGAATACTCTTTTCGGCGCCGTCCTGCTCGGCGGACTGATGTTCGGCAAGTCGCTGCTCGGCTACGTCTTCGATGAGGCCTTCAGCCTCGATGCCGAGGGCTGGCGCAAGCTAACGCTGCGCTGGGGCCTGTTCTTCTTCTTCCTGGCGGTGGCCAATGAGGTCGTCTGGCGGAGCTTCTCCACGGATTTCTGGGTCGCCTTCAAGGTCTGGGGCATCATGCCGATCACGCTCGTCTTCACATTCAGCCAGATGCCGCTCATCATGAGGCATTCGACGGACGACACGTTCGGGAGGAAGGGCTGACAATGGAGTATCTGACGACCCGCGAGGAACTGCGTGCGATCTACAAGGAGCCGGGCGACGCGCCCATCCGCAAGGAGCTGCGCGCGCTCGATGCCCACTCCAGGAACTTCCTGGCAAAGAGCCCCTTCGTGCTCATCGGCTCGTGCGACGGCCAGGGCAATGCCGACGTGACGCCGAAGGGCGACAAGCCGGGGTTCGTGGCGGTGCTGGACGACAACACGATCGCCATTCCCGACCGGCCCGGCAACAACCGGCTCGACACGCTGGAAAACATCCTGCGCGATCCCGCGGTCGGGCTGCTCTTCCTCATCCCGGGCATGAACGAGACGCTGCGCATCAACGGGCAAGCCCGCATCACCACGGACGAAGCCTTGCGCACCCGTCTATCCGTCGACGGCAAGCTGCCGGCGACCGTGATCGTGGTAAAAGTGCTCGCCTGCTACATGCATTGCGCGAAGGCGTTCATGCGCTCGGAACTGTGGAAACCGGAAAGCTGGCCGGCGCGCGCCGAGATGCCGACACTGGGCCAGATTCTCAAGGACCAGCTTGCGTTGCCTCAGCCGGCGCGCGAGACGGATGAGTGGCTGGACGACGCCTACGCCAAATCGATGTGGTGAGGATGCCCGGGAACGGCGCCTGCCAACCTTACCCCGCGGCCAGCGCCTTCTCGATCTGCGGCATCAACTCGTCCCGCACGCTTTCCGGCGTGAACGGGCCGACATGCTTCCACAGGATGGTGCCGTCGCGGCCCACCAGAAACGTCTCCGGCACGCCGTAGACACCCCAGTTGATCGCCGTGCGGCCCTTGGCATCCACCCCGATCGCGTCGTAGGGGCTGCCGAGTTCGCCGAGGAAGCGGCGGGCGTTGGCCGGGTCGTCCTTGTAGTTCAGCCCGACGATGCGGAAGCGGTCGTCCCCTGCCAGCTGCATCAGCAGCGGGTGCTCCTGGCGGCAGGGCGCGCACCAGGATGCCCAGACGTTGACCAGCGTCACCTCGCCCTTGAGACCGGCATTGTTGAGTCCCGGCACGCCGGCGCCTTCGAGCGGCGGCAGGTCCGTCGGCGGCGCGGCCTGGCCGATGAGCGCGGAGGGAATCGTGGAGGTGTCCCGGCCCGACATCAGTTGCGCCAGGAACAGGCCCGACAGGACCAGGAAGGCCATCAGCGGCACGAATACGATCCAGCGGCGCGGTTTCCGCGGGCTCTCCTCGATGCTCAAGTCTTGTCCTCCCGAGCACGCTCGGATCGGCGGCGTACGCCGCTCGCCTCGAGTTCCGCGAGTTCGGCCTTGCGGGCACGCTGGTCGAGGAGGCTCCAGGCGATCATCGCGACGATAGCGATCGCCGAAATGCCGTAGGCGGCGGCGACGTAGAGCGCATGGGTCATGTCGTCAGTCCGCCTTGCGGTCGGCGCGGCGGGCGCTGACGCGGCGCATGGCGGCCACCCGGCGGCGCCAGATCTCGGTGCGGATCGCCATCAGATGCAGCGTGAAGAAGAGCAGCGTGAAGCCCAACGCCATCGTAAGCAGCGGCCAGAGCAGGCTTGGATGGATCGTCGGTCCGTCGAGACGCATCACCGAGGCGGGCTGGTGCAGCGTATTCCACCAGTCGACCGAGAACTTGATGATCGGGATGTTGACGAAGCCGACCAGCGTGACGATCGCCGCCGCGCGCGCGGAGCGGCTCGGATCGTCGAGCGCGCGGGTGAGCGCGATAAGGCCGAGATACATCAGGAAGAGCACGAAGACGGAGGTGAGCCGCGCGTCCCAGACCCACCAGGTGCCCCACATGGGCTTGCCCCAGATGGAGCCGGTGATCAGCGACAGCGCCGTGAACACCGCGCCGATGGGTGCCGCCGCCTTCAGCGCGACGTCGGCGAGCGGATGGCGCCACACCAACGTGCCGATCGCCGACACGGCCATGATCGAGTAGCACATCATGGCGAGCCAGGCGAAGGGCACGTGGATGTACATGATGCGCACAGTGATGCCCTGCTGGTAATCCTCGGGCGCGGCGAATGCGAGCCACAACCCGACCGCCAGCACGACCGCCGCCAGGCCGGCGAGCCACGGCACGACGGCGTTCGCCAGCGCGACGAACCGCGTGGGATTGGCGAGGTCGCTCCAGCGTCCGGGTGCGATCGTGGTCTGGCTCATCGGTTCCTCATAGAATTCCTTGGCGCGAGCCGCAATTGACCCTCGTCAAACCGGCGATCAATTCGATGCGACGGGACCGCGGCGGATCGCCCCGGCTTGCGCCTCGGCTGCGATGCCGCTCAGGATCGCCAGCGCATCCTCTGCTCTGTCGGATGGTACGAAGAGATGATCGTGGTGAAAGGCCGAGACGGGGTTGACGCCGATGCCGGCGGCCGCCAGGCGCGGCAGGATCGCGGCGAGGAACCCGACCGCCTCCAGCGAGGAATGGATGTCGAGCGTGATCATCCGGCAGGGGAAGGTGCCTTCGATGCCGAGGCGGGTCGCATCCTCCATCGGCAGGACGAGGGTCGTTCCCTCGCGCTCGGAAAAGCGCATGACGATGCCGGCCTCCTGCGGCAGCGGCTGATCAGGTGTCGCGCTGGCGAAGGCGAACACTCGGTCGTCGAGGCGTGGTCGCATCGAGGCGAGCAGCGTTTGCAGATCGGTCTCGCCAGACATCGCGTCAGTCCGCCGACCAGCGAAGGGCGGCCGCCGCGGCCAACGGGCCGAGCACCGCGAAGAACATGGTCAGCGCCACCATCAGCAGGAAAGGCGGCAGGAACGGGTCGGGCTCGGTCACCGCGCCGTAGCTCGCCGACACGCCGAAGATCAGCACGGGAATGACCAGCGGCAGGACGAGCACCGAAACCAGCAGCCCGCCGCGCGGCAGCGACACGGCCACCGCAGCGCCCGCCGCGCCGATAAAGGCGATTGCCGGCGTGCCGAAGAGCAACGTCAGCGTGGCGGCGCCAATGCCGACCGGGTCCATGTTCATGAAGAGCCCGAGGAGCGGCGCGGCGATCACCAGCGGCAGGACGCTCGCCGTCCAGTGCGCGAGGCATTTCACCAGCACCGCCAGCGCGAGCAGATGCCGTCCGCCGCTCATGATCAGGAGATCGAGGGAACCATCGTCGCGGTCTGCCTGGAACAGGCGGTCGAGCCCGAGCAGGCTGGCGAGCAGCGCGCCGATCCACAGGATCGCCGGGCCGATGCGCGCGAGTAGGTTCAGGTCCGGCCCCACGCCGAAAGGGATGACCGCCACGACCGCGAGGAAGAACAGGATGCCGACCAAGGCCCCGCCGCCGGCGCGGATACCGAGCCGCACGTCGCGGACGTAGAGGGCCAGCATCTCAGGCCCCCATCCTCAGCTCGTGCGTCCACTCCAGCCCGAGCGGCAGGTGGGTGGCGGCGAGAATCATGCCGCCGTCTTCGAGATGCGCCCGCATCAGATCCGCGAACTGCTTCTCGGAAGCCCGGTCGAGGCCGGCCGTCGGCTCGTCGAGCAGCCAGACCGGACGATAGCTCACCAGAAGCCGGGCGATGGCGATGCGCCGCTTCTGGCCGGTCGACAGGTAGCCGAGCGGCAGGTGGCCGATCTCGTCCAACCCCACCATCTCGAGCGCCTCGGTGACCGCAAGGTGCGGCTCTCCCATGTAGTCGCGCCAGAAGCCGAGGTTCTCGCGCACACTCAGCGCCGGCTTCAGCGCGTTCTGGTGGCCAAGATAGTGGCAGGCCGAGGCGATATCGGGCCATCGGGCGTCCGCGTCCTCGATCTCGATTCTCCCACCCGCCGACGGGAGCAGGCCAGCCACGATGCGGAGCAGCGTCGACTTGCCGGAACCGTTGGGGCCCGTGACGAGCAATCCCTCGCCATCGGCCACTCCGAAGGAGATGCCGGAAAACACCGGTTCGCCGCCGCGTTCGCCCGATAGATCGTTCGCCACGAGGCGCATGCCAGATCCGTTCCTCGCCCGCTGAAAGTCGCATTGCGATGCAGCATTATTCCCGCCCGCGACACTGGAACTCTCTTTAGAAATTCTCTAAGAGATCAGCAACCGTGCCAGCGGTCAGCATGGAAGCCAATTACGCCGAACGGCGCCACCTCCCCGCAAGGGGCGCGGTACCCAGGAGCGGATAGCGGAAATGACCGTACCCGCACCTTTGCTCACCTTGCACTGGCGTCCGTTTCCAATTCGGCAACAGACAGTTAGGGATCGCACGTGTCTAAATCTCTCGACAGCTTCAATTGCCGCCGCACCCTCAAGGTGGGAGACAGGGAGTACGTCTATTTCGACCTGACGGAGGCCGAGAAGAACGGGCTCGAGGGCGTGTCGCGCCTGCCCTTCTCGATGAAGGTGCTTCTGGAGAACCTGTTGCGCAATGAGGATGGCCGCTCGGTCACCAAGGCCGACATCGAGGCGCTCAAGGGGTGGCTGGACGACAAGGGTTCGGCCGGCCACGAGATCGCCTATCGCCCGGCGCGCGTGCTGATGCAGGATTTCACCGGCGTTCCCGCCGTCGTCGACCTCGCTGCCATGCGCGACGGCATCAAGGCGCTCGGCGGCGATCCCCAGAAGATCAACCCGCTGGTGCCGGTCGACCTCGTCATCGACCATTCGGTGATCGTCGACGAGTTCGGAACGCCGATGGCCTTTGCCCGCAATGTCGAGCTCGAATACGAGCGTAACGGCGAGCGCTACCGCTTCCTGAAATGGGGCCAGCAGGCGTTCCAGAATTTCCGCGTCGTGCCGCCCGGCACCGGCATCTGCCACCAGGTGAACCTCGAATATCTCGGCCAGACCGTCTGGACGAAGGACGAGGACGGCGCCACCGTCGCCTATCCCGACACCTGCGTGGGCACCGATTCGCACACCACCATGATCAACGGCCTGGGCGTACTCGGTTGGGGCGTCGGCGGCATCGAGGCGGAAGCCGCCATGCTCGGCCAGCCGGTGTCGATGCTCCTGCCCGAGGTCGTCGGCTTCAAGCTGACCGGCTCGATGAAGGAAGGCGTGACCGCGACCGATCTCGTGCTGACCGTCGTCCAGATGCTGCGCAAGAAGGGCGTCGTGGGCAAGTTCGTCGAGTTCTTCGGCGAGGGCCTCGCCTCGATGACGCTGGCCGACCGCGCCACGATCGGCAACATGGGTCCCGAGTATGGCGCGACCTGCGGGTTCTTCCCGGTCGACAAGGAGACGCTGAAGTATCTCACCATCTCCGGCCGCGATAAGGATCGCATCGCGCTGGTCGAGGCCTACTCCAAGGCGCAGGGCATGTTCTGGCAGCCGGGTGCCGCCGAGCCGGTGTTCACCGATACGCTGGAACTCGACCTCGGCGACGTGGTTCCCTCGATGGCCGGCCCCAAGCGCCCCGAGGGTCGCATACCGCTTCCGGGCATCGCCGCCGGTTTCGAGGAGGCACTGGTCAAGGAATACAAGAAGGACGCGTCCGAAGCCGACAAGCGCTGGAAGGTCGAGGGCGAGGATTTCGATCTCGGCCATGGCGACGTGGCGATCGCCGCCATCACGTCCTGCACCAACACGTCGAACCCGTCGGTGCTGATCGGAGCCGGGCTTCTGGCACGCAACGCCAACCGCCTCGGCCTGAAGCAGAAGCCGTGGGTGAAGACCTCGCTGGCGCCCGGTTCGCAGGTGGTCGCCGAATACCTGGAGAAGGCCGGCCTGCAGAAGGAGCTCGACCAGATCGGCTTCAATCTCGTCGGCTTCGGTTGCACGACCTGTATCGGTAATTCCGGCCCGCTGCCGCCGGCGGTGTCCAAGACCATCAACGACAAGGGCCTGATCGCGGCCGGTGTGCTGTCCGGCAACCGCAACTTCGAAGGCCGCATCTCGCCGGACGTCCAAGCCAACTATCTCGCCTCGCCGCCGCTGGTCGTCGCCTATGCGCTCGCCGGAACGGTCACCAAGGACTTGACCAAGGAGCCGATCGGCCAGGGCAAGGACGGCAAGGACGTCTTCCTGAAGGACATCTGGCCCTCCAACCAGGAGATCCAGGAGTTCATCCACAAGCACGTCACGCGCGATCTTTTCGTACAGAAATATGCCGAGGTGTTCACCGGCGACGAGAACTGGCAGGCCGTGCAGATCCCGGCCGGCGAGACCTACGCGTGGGACGACGATTCCACCTACGTCCAGAACCCGCCCTATTTCGCCGGCATGCCGAAGAAGGCGGGCGACGTCGGCAAGATCCAGGGTGCGCGCATCCTTGGCCTGTTCGGCGACAAGATCACCACCGATCACATCTCGCCGGCCGGCTCCATCAAGGCCGCTTCCCCGGCGGGACAGTACCTCACCGACCACGGCGTGGGCGTCGCCGACTTCAACCAGTACGGCACGCGGCGCGGCAACCATGAAGTGATGATGCGCGGTACCTTCGCCAACATCCGCATCCGCAACTTCATGCTGGGCGAAAACGGACGCGAGGGTGGCTACACGATCCACTATCCCTCGAAGGAGGAGATGTCGATCTACGACGCCGCCATGCAGTATAAGCAGGAGGGCGTGCCGCTGGTCGTCTTCGCCGGTGTCGAGTACGGCAATGGCTCCTCGCGCGACTGGGCGGCCAAGGGCACCAACCTGCTCGGCGTGAAGGCGGTCGTCGCGCAGTCCTTCGAGCGCATCCACCGCTCGAACCTCGTCGGCATGGGCGTCGTCCCCTTCGTCTTCGAGGAAGGCACGTCATGGGCCTCTCTCGGCCTCAAGGGCGACGAGAAGGTCACCATTGACGGGATAGACAACATCAAGCCGCGCCAGAAGATGAGCGCGAAGATCGAGTACGCGGATGGATCGACGGTGGACGTACCGATCATCTGCCGCATCGATACGCTGGACGAACTCGACTACTTCAAGAACGGCGGCATCCTGCAATACGTGCTGCGCGACCTCGCCGCCTGAGACTGGCGGCGCTGAAAAAAAAACGACCGGCGGGAGCGATCCCGGCGGTCGTTTTCATTTCATGGGCGGGAAGGCGAACCCGGCCGCCAAACCTGCGGTCGGGCGGCTCAGCGGCCGCGGCGTGCGACGTGCGGGATGTCCGCGCGCGTGATGCCGATGTCGTCGAGCTCGCGGGAGCTCAGGCGGCTGAGTTCGTCGATGGCGCTGCGATAGCGGCGCCAGTTGCGATAGTTCTGGAAAATGTTCATCTCTGCGTCTTTCTACGGCAAATGCGATTTCACAATGCGCAGATAGGTGTTTTTGTGCAGTGCGAGAAGGGACGAAAACGCATGGATCGCCTGCGTTTTTTGCAGATCGCTCATTAATTAATCAGAAACTCTTCGCGCTAGCGAAAGAGGCGCACCTGGTCAGAAGAGCGACCCTTGGCCGGCCGGCGGAGTTTTGGAAGATGGCGCTGCCTTGGGACGCGGCTTCGCGGGACCGCCTTCCCCGACGATCACCGCGCCGGTCGAGGCGTCGGCGAACTGCAGGGAGACCTGGTCCCCGGCCCCGAGCGTGGCGGCCCGTTTGACCGGCGCGCCGGAGGCGTCGTGGACAACCACGAAGCCGCGCTCCAGCACCGCCTTGTAGGAAAGCGAGGAATTGAGGCGCGCCGCCTGCGAGAGCCGGTCGGAAAGGCGTGCGAGCCGCACGTCCGCGGCCCGGTCGGCCCGGCGGCCGAGATTGGCCACGCGATCCTCGCAGGCCGACATGCGCCGCAGCAGCGGCTCCAGCCCCAGCCGCGCCGCGGAGCGGGCGAGCCGGTGGGAGCGGTCGCGCAGCAGCGCGGAATGCGCGCCGGGAATGCGCGCGCCGAGACGGACGAGGTGGCGGCCGGCCTCGGCCATGCGCCGCTCCAGCGTGGCAGGGGTCAGGCGCAGGCCGGCGAAGCGGGCGCGCTTGCGCTCGATACCGACGTCGAGGCAGCGGTCGAGCCGGGCCGAGGCCTCGTCGAAGCGGCGGCGCGGCAGGGCGAGCAGCTGGTCGGCCGAGGGCAGGGCGCGCGCGGCGGCGCGCAGTGCCTGGTGCTTGCGGTCGAAATTGCGCGAGGAGCAGTTCTTCAGCCGCGCGCCGAGGCTGGCGAGCGTTGCTTCGAGATCGGCCTTGACCGGCACCGCCATCTCGGCCGCGCCGGTCGGCGTCGGTGCGCGAACGTCGGCGGCGAGATCGATCAGTGTCCAGTCGGTCTCGTGGCCGACGGCGGAGATGACCGGGATGCCGGAGGCCGCGACCGCGCGCACGATCGCCTCGTCGTTGAACCCCCAGAGATCCTCCAGGCTGCCGCCGCCACGCGCCACGATCAGGACGTCCGGCCGGGGGATCGCGCCGCCGGGCGCCAGCGCGTTGAAGCCGGCGACCGCGTTGGACACCTCCATTCCAGTCGTCTCCCCCTGCACGCGCACCGGCCACACCAGCACATGAAGTGGATAGCGGTCCGAGATCCGATGGATGATGTCGCGGATCACCGCGCCGGTGGGGGAGGTGACGACGCCGATCACCCTCGGCATGAAGGGCAGCAGCTGCTTTCGCGCCTGCTCGAACAGGCCTTCCGCCGCCAGCCGGCGCTTGCGTTCCTCCAGCAGCGCCATCAGCGCGCCCGCGCCGGCGGGCTCGATGCTGTCGATGACGATCTGGTACTTCGACGACCCCGGGTAGGTGGTGAGCTTGCCCTGCGCGATCACCTCCATGCCTTCCTCGGGACGGAACTTCAGGCGCGCGAAGGTGCCTTTCCAGATCACCGCCTCCAGCCGGGCGCGGTCGTCCTTCAGCGCGAAATAGGCATGGCCGGAGGAGTGCGGCCCGCGATAGCCGGAAATCTCCCCGCGCACCCGCACGTTGCCGAAGGCGTCCTCGACGGTGCGCTTCAGCGCGCCGGAAAGCTCCGAAACGGTGAACTCGGCGGCATTGGTGGGAGAATCGGGAGAGAGGAGATCGGACATGGTAGCCGTTCTACCCCGGTGCGCGGGGAGGGGAAAGTGCAGGGGAGGCGCCGCGCCAGGCTGGTGCCGCCCCTACCAGTCGACGATCGTGCCGTCCGGGAGGACCGCGTTGGTCGTGTGGTAGACTTCCGGCGCGAAGGGATGCTTCGCGCATTCTTCCTCGTTCACCTCGATGCCGAGACCCGGCGTCTCCGGCACCTGCCAGTGGCCGTCCACCATGCGGATCGGGCCCTGCACCACGTCGAAGTACCAGGGCACGGCGCCGACCATCTCCTCCTGGATGATGTGGGATGGGGTCGAGACGGCGAAGTGCAGCGCCGCGGCGCCCGCGATCGGCCCGAGAGGGTTGTGCGGCGCCACCCCCATTCCGGCGGTCTCGGCCATGGCGGCGATCTTCTTGGCCTCCAGCAGCCCGCCGCAATGGCAGATGTCGGGCTGGACGATGTCCATAGCGCGCGCGTGGAAGTGGTCCTCGAATTCGCTGCGCTCGACGAGGCGCTCGCCGGTCGCGATCGGAACGGTCGACTTCTCGGTGATCATGCGCATGCCGCGCACGTCTCCCGGCTGGATCGGCTCCTCGACGAACATCGGATGGAACGGCGCGACGGCCTCGATGAAGGAGAGCGCGGTGGCGACGGAGCCGGGCTTGCCGTGGAAGTCGAGCATGATCTCGATATCCGGCCCCACCGCCTCGCGCAGGCGGCCCATCAGCCGTTCGACGTGGGCGACGGCTTTGCGCGGCGCATAAGCGTAGACATAGGGCAGGATGACGACCTTGAAGGCGGTGTAGCCGCGCGCGAGCACTTCATGCGCACGCTCGACCAGCGGATCGACGCTGTCGGTCTCATAGACGGCGCGCATGTCGCCGAAGCCGAGATGGGTGTAGACGTGGACCCTGTCGCGGGTCCGACCGCCTGCGAGCTGCCAGACCGGCACGCCGAAGTGCTTGCCAATGATGTCCCAGAGCGCCAGCTCGATGCCGGAGACGGCGCTCATGCCGATGGCGCCGAGGCGCCAGAAGGACTGCTTGCGCATCGCCCTGACCGCCTGCTCAATGTCAAGCGGATTGCGGCCGACGACCAGCGGTGCGAGGTCCTCGACGGCGCCCGCGACGCTCCTGGTCTTCCATTCCAGCGTCGCCTCGCCCCAGCCGTGCAGGCCGGGCACGTCCGTCTGGACCTTGACGAAGATCCAGTTGCGCATCTCGGCGTTGACGACGTGGGCGGTGACGGCGGTGATCTTCACGGCGGATGTCCGGTAGAGATCGCTACAGCGGCCAAATGGCGATTTGCGGGAAGAACAGGAGCAGCGCCAGCACCAGGAGTTGCAGCCCGATGAAGGGCAGCAGTGCGGTATAGATGTGCTTCAGCGTGATGTCGGGCGGCGCGACGCTCTTCAGGTAGAAGGCGGCCGGTCCGAAGGGTGGCGTCAGGTAGGACACCTGCATGTTGACCGCGAACAGGATGCCGAACCAGATCGGGTCGAAGCCGAGTTCCGTAATGATCGGCACGAAGATCGGCAGCGTCAGCAGCGCGATGCCGATCCAGTCGAGGAACATGCCGAGCACAAGCAGGATGAGCATCATCACCATGATGATGACGACCGGCGAGGCGTCGAGGCCCAGGATCGCGGCCGAGACGAAGCGGTTGCCGCCCATCAGGTTGTAGACGCCCACCAGCACGGCCGCCGCGATGCCGATCCAGATGATCATGCCGCAGGTTTCGAGCGTGTGGACCAGGCTCTCCTGCATCATGGCGAAGGTGAGTTCGCGCCTCAGCGCAGAGATGACGATCACCGACGAGACGCCGAGCGCGGCGGCTTCGGTGATGGAGGCGATGCCGCCATAGATCGAGCCAAGCACGACCAAGACGATGAAAAGCGGCGCGACGAGGGATTTCAGCGCGCTGCCGAGCGATTCCTCCGCATGTTCCTCTGCGCTCATTGGCGGGCCGAGCGAGGGATCGCGAAGGCAGCGGATCAAAACGTAGGCGATGTAGCAGCCGAGCAGGAGCAGCGCCGGCGTGATGGCGGCGACGAAGAGGTCCGCGATCGAGACGCCGGCGACGAGGCCGTAGATGATCAGGACGATCGATGGCGGCATCATGGTGCCAAGCGATCCACCCGCGCAGACCACGCCGATCGACAGGCTGCGATCGTATCCGAGCCGCAGCATCTGCGGCAGCGCCAGGATGCCGAGCAGCACGATCTCGCCGCCGATCACGCCCGACATGGCGGCCATCAGGATGGCGACGATCAGCGTCTGCACCGCCACGCCGCCTGGCAGCCTCCCGGCGAGCACGCGCATGCCGTTGAAGAGGTCCTTCGCTATCCCCGACCGGTCGAGAAGCGCCGCCATAAGGATGAACATCGGTATCGCGACCAGCGAATATTCGGTGATGAAGCCGAATATGCGCGAGGTGACGAGTGGTAGCGCGTTCCCACCGAACCATCCGAAGGTGAAGAGCAGGGCGACCAGACCGGTAACCCAGGCGAGCGGCAGGCCGGTCAAGAGCAGGAGGAAGATCAGGGCGACGAGCAGATACGTGCCGTTCTCGATGCCGAGCGCGCTGAGGCCCATGTCAGCGGTCTCCACGCGGTTCTTGCGGCAGGTCGCGCCGTAGCGCCTTGACGAGGTGAAGCGCCGACTGGACAAACATCAGTACCACGCAACCCAGGATGAGGATCTTCAGCAGCGCCGGTGTCGGCGGGTTCCAGGCCGTACCGGTGCCCTCGAAATGAATGTCGCCGGTGGGCGTGTGGGTCGCCTTCCATGCCATGATCCAGCCGGCATAGCCGAGCCCGGCGAAGAAGATCATCGCGATGATTGAATTGACCACGTCGAGCCAGCGCCGCGTCGCGGGCGAGACCGCGTCGTAGATCATGCGCACGCGGATATGCTTGTCGCGGGAGAGCGCGATGGGCCCGCCTACGAGGAAGATGGCGGCGATCAGGAAGGTCGTCGACTCGTGTGCCCAGTAGGTCGGGCTGTCGAAAACGTACCGGGCGATGACCTCGTAGACGCTGACGGCGAAGGCGACGAAGATCGCCCATGACAACGGCCTGGCCGAGGCGGCGACGACGCGGTCGAGCCGCGAGCGGATCTCGACGTCGCCGGTATCGGCCGGGCCGCGGGGTTGCGAACTATCCGACATGAAATTCCTCCCGTCGCAGACGACTGCGCCCGGCTGAAAGACCGGCCGGGCGCGGGTGATCGGTGGCGTCAGACGCTGGCGATCAGAGCAGGTTGCGTCCCTTCAGATAGGCCACGACCGCGTCGTAGTAGCGCTGGGTCATGGCGGTCTTTCCGGCCCAGGTCTCCCACTCCTGCTGGGCGATGCGGCGGAACTTGGCGCGCTCGTCGCCCGACCAGTTGATGATCTCGATTTCGGGGTTCGCCTTGGCCTTGGCGACGGCCTCCGCGTCGAGCTTGCGCACCGAATAGACGTGCTGGAAGATGAATGCGTCGACCGAGGCGTCGAGGATCGCCTTCAAATCGTCCGGCAGTTCGTCCCAGATCGACTTGGTCATCGAGATGTCGATCAGCGGCAGCGAGTGGAAACCGGGATAGAGCGGGTAGTGCGCGATGTCGTTCATGCCCTGCGCCTGGTTGGTGGCGAAGACGGTGTAGTCGGCGGCGTCGACGACGCCCTTGTCGAGGGCGGTGAAGACTTCCGAGCCCGGCAGCGCCACGGGCGAGGCGCCGGCCTTGGAGAAGATCTCGTAGACCATGCCTTCCGGCGCACGTAGCTTGATGCCCTTCAGGTCTTCGACGGTGCGGATAGGCTTGGAGGAGACGAAGGCCTCCGGCTCGGTCGCAGCCGCGCCGATGAAGTGCACGCCATAGGGCTCGACCAGTTCCGAATAGAGTTCGTGCCCGCCGCCGGACTGCATGAAGCCGAGCAGTTCGAACGGATCGCTCCAGGCGCCGACGAGATTGCCCATCATGGCGAAGGCAGGGTCCTTGCCGGCGAAGTAGCTCGGGTCGGTCAGGTGGCCCTGCAGGATGCCGCCGCCGACGGCTTCCAGCGTGTCGGTGTGCGGAACGACCGCGCCGATGGGCACGATCTCGATCTCGATGCGGCCGCCGGACAATGCCTTGACGGTCTCGGCCCACTTCTGCTTGTTGACGAACCCGGGTTCACCGGCGGTCTCCGACGTCTGGAACGTCCAGTTGTAGTCCGCAGCGTAGGCCACGCCGGACAGGACCAGCGTCGACACCGCGACGGCAGCGGTTGCGAGCAATTTTCTCATCATGAAGTCTCTCCTCCTCAAATCGATTAGATCACGGCACGTGATCCGGACGGCCAGCCAGTTTCCTCCGCGGCCGGTTCGCCCACATGTGCATGAATGGCAGCCGGGATCAACCGGATAGCGCGGTACGCGGCCGCGTCCCGAATGCCGAAACCGCCGGTCTCACGCGATCGTGGCAGGGCTTGCCCGCCGTCTGTGGAAAACCGGCTCCGCCCGCGTTGGCGACACGGAAATGCCGGCAAGCGGTGCGTGCATGGGTCCGTTCGACGGATTCCACGCTGTGACGGTCTTTCGCTCATACTTAGCCAAATGACGAAGTTTTTGCTTGCGCCGACGCCCGTAGAGCGATAGTTAGACACATGGCTAAGCATGATACCGATCTCTCGCTTCTGTTCCATGCGCTGGCGGATCCGACCCGTCGGTCGATTCTCACCCGGCTCGCGGAGGGACCCGCGCCGGTCACGGAGTTGGCGAACCCCACGGGATTGCGCCTGCCGACCGTGATGCGGCACCTCTCCGTGCTTGAGGAGGCAGGATTGATCGCGACGTCGAAGGACGGGCGTGTCCGCACCTGCGCGGTCGTGCCGGAGGCCCTGGTCCCGATCCGGACATGGCTCGACGAACAGCGGGCCATCTGGGAAGCGCGGCTCGACAGGCTGGATGCCTATGTGATGACGTTGATGAAGGAAACCGACGAATGACACTGGATATCGATCCGAGCGCCGACCCGAGTCTCTCCCATACACGGGCCGTTGCAGCGAATGGCCGTTTCGCGACCCTGACCTTCGATCGGGACGTCGCTGCGCCGCCGTCGACGCTGTGGGAAGCCTGGACGGCGCCCGCCGCCCGCGCGGTCTGGTCGGCGCCGACACCGGCCGTGACCGTCGAGTACCTGGAGGCCGACACGCGCATCGGCGGCCGCGAGGTCTCGCTCTGCAAGGTCGAGGGAGAGCCCGACGTGTGCTGCCAGATTGGCTGGCTGGACCTGCGGCCGCCCCTTCGCAGCGTAAACTACGAAGTGATCTCCCGCGAAGGCGAGAGTCTGTCGGTCGCGCTGGTAACCGCGGCGATAGAAGGGAACGGCGAGCGCAGCCGTATCGAGGTGACCGTGCAACTCACATCGCTGGCCGAAGACATGGAGGAGGGCTACCGGCAGGGCTTCGGCGCGGGGCTCGACAATCTTTCGGCCGTGGCCGGACGGACGATGATCCTGCAGCGCGTGATCGCGGCGCCGCGCAACCTTGTCTGGAAGGCCTGGATGAACGAGGAAACCCTGCCGCAATGGTGGGGGCCGGACGGGTTTTCCTGCCGGACGAAAAGGATCGACCTGCGGCAGGGCGGCGAATGGGTCTTCGACATGATCGGTCCCGACGGCACGGTATACCCCAACCACCACCGCTACGGCGAAGTCCGGACGGAAGAGAGGATGGCCTACGAGCTCCTGTGGGGCGAGAACGGGCCGAAACATGCCGATGCCTGGGCCATGTTCGATGACATGGGAGGCACGACGAAGGTGACACTCGGCATGGTCTTCAGCACCGCGGCCGAATACCAGACGGCGAAGGGTTTTGGGGCAGTGGAACTGGGGCTGCAGACGCTCGGCAAGCTGGAGCGGTTTTTGCTTTCCCGTTGACGAGATGCATGCCGCCCGAGACCTGGCGGCCTGTCGTCAGGCCTGGCCGCCCTTCATTCGCACGGCACCGAGCGCCTTTTCCAGCACCGCTTCCGCGCGGCGGCGGGCTTCGCCGTCCAGCTTGGTAATGTCGAGGAAGATCGAGAGGCCGTTGCCGCTTTCGTTGATGGTCTCGGCCGGCTGGCCCGTGGTCTCGTGGATGCCCTCAACCGCATAGGGTACGATCTCGCCCGAGATGCCCTTGAGTGTGATCGGATCGAGCCGGTGCACGCGTACGCGGTCCTGCACGTGTGCCCAGGTCTCGTAGGAGATGACGATGCCGCCCGGCTCGGCGACATGCTGGAGGCGGGCGGCGAGGTTCGCCTCGGCGCCGATGATCGTGTAGTCCATGCGGTCGGCCGACCCGAAATTGCCGACGTTGCAGTAGCCCGTATTGATGCCCATGCGCACCTCGAAGGGCTTTTCGATGCCGCGCCTGCGCCACTCCGATTTCAGCTCCACCATGCGCCGCTGCATGGCGATGGCCATGTCGAGGCAGGCATTGGCGTCCTCGCGCGCGCCCCTGGTCTCGGGGTCGCCGAAGAAGGCGAGGATGGCATCGCCGATGAACTTGTCGACGGTGGCGCCGTGCTCGTGCGCGATCTTCGACATTTCTGTGAAGTACTCGTTGAGCAGGCTGGTCAGTTCCTCCGGCTGCAGGTGCTCGGCCGTCTCGGTGAAATCCTTGATGTCGGAGAAGAAGATGGTGAGCTTCTTGCGCTCGGTGGAGATGACGACGTCCTTCTCGCCCGAGAAGATCGACTTGTAGATCTGCGGCGAGAGGTACTTCGAGATTTTCATGGAGATCGCGGCGAGGAAGCCGTTGGCGTCCTCGAGTTCGCGGTTCATGTGGCGGAAGGCGTTGGCCTGGCGCCACTGAAGGCCGGCGAACGCGATGCCGAAAGCGCCGGCGCCGGCGAAGTAGAGGAACAGGTACTTGAAGGAGAACAGGTTCTTGGCGATCGGCTGATGCACGGTGATGGCCTGGATGCCGCGCACGTCGCCGACCTGCCAGTCGCGCTTGGGGCTCTCGGGGTGGATGTTGTGGCAGGACACGCAGGCCTGGCCGAGCATGACCGGCACTGCCATTCGGATCTGGCGCTCGAACAGCGAACCGGTGATCTCGGTCGCCACCTGTTCCGGATCGCGCGAAGCGCGGAAATCGGCGAGCGCCTTGGTCTCGAAGCCGTCGAGATTGTGCGGCGCTCGGTTAGCAAAGGGGAAGTCCGAAACAAACCGGTAGGCGATGTCCTCGACGCCGCGCCCGGCGATCACGCTGCCAAGTTCGAGCGAAAGCGTGGCGGGAATGGGGATGGCGCCAGGCACGTCCTCGTAATTGTGCACGGCGACGGAATCGCCGTCGAAGCCCTGGACGCGGCCCACGACGTTGGCGGCGTAATAGCCGCGGATGTCGTTGAACATGCCGTTGAAGGTGCGTGCCTGGGTGGTCAGCGCGTTGTCGGACAGGTTCTTCAGGTCGAGCCAGACCGCCACGGGAAGGAGCGCGAGCGCCAGCACGATCAGCGAGGCAAACAGCCAAGGCTGCTCGGCGATCCTGAGCCAGAGGCGGTCGCCCGGACGCGTATGCTCCGAAAAGGGGGACAAGGCGATCTCCGGCTCCGCAAGGTCGACGGCGGAACTTTAGCGGAAACGGAAGCGGCTGACGAGCATCAACGAAGTGCCGTGGCGCGGATTCGGGATGGAGGTCCCGGAGCGCACGCTCGCCTACGAATTGAAAGGCCGGACCAGCCTGTCCTTGGAACCGACCGGCCTGCGCTGCCGCATCGAAATCCCGGTGACGGAACTGCGCATGCGCGGCAAGGCCTGGCCGGCGTCTTCCGCTACCAGCCCGCCATCGTACCAGGTTTCTGGCGCCGCCCGCGCATGGAGAACCCGATCGCCGCGAAGTCGAAACTGGCTCCGTCCTCTGGCACCGGAAGCGAGATGTTGTCGAGGCTCTCGGTTATGTGGCGCGCCAGTGCGTCGACGATTGCCGGCTGGGAGGAGTGGCCGCGCATGATGCCGATGCGGCAGTCGGGCAGGGCACCGAAGCCGTCGCTCTCGGTGAGTACCCGCATTCCGGGGCGAAGCGCGCATTCCGGCAGGACTGACACCGCCAGTCCCGACATGACCGCCGCGATGATGACGGTCGCCGACCAGCTGGTGAACAGGACGCGGTAGTCGCGCTCCATCTGGTCGAGCATGTCGGTGGCAGACCGCCGCCACACGCAGGTCGGGCGGCCGACGGCGAGCGGCAGGACATCCTCCTCGTGGACCGTGTGGTTCGCCGAGGCGACCCACAGCAGGGGTTCGCGTCGCACGATCTCCGAGGCGCCTTTCTCGTCGTCATGGGTGACGAGCGCGATGTCCAGCAGGCCGCGGCGGATCTGCTCGACGAGATTGACCGTCGGCTCGCAGATGACAGACATCTCGACGCGCGGATTGGAGCGGGCGAAACGTGCCATGATCTCCGGCAGGAAGCGATCGGCGTAGTCGTCTGGCGTGCCGATGCGGACCTGCCCTTCCAGGCGGTTGTCCTCGAAGGCGGCCAGCGTCTCGCGGTTCAGCCGGATCATGCGTCGCGCATAGGCGAGCAGGCGCTCCCCGTCCTCGGTCAGGCGGTTGGTGCGGCCGTCCTTCTCGAACAGTGCCCGGCCGATCCGTTCCTCCAGCCGCCGCATCTGCATGGAGACCGCCGACTGTGTGCGGAACACCTCCTCGGCGGCGCGCGTGAAGGAACCGGTGTCGGCGATCGCGACGAAGGTTTGGAGCTGGTCGAGGTCGAGCTGCGCGGCCATGGGGATCACACCTATCATGATCTTTGATGCTTAAGATTAAAAACATTCGTTCGACTTATCAATTGGGGTTTGAGATAAGAAAATCGTTCAACGACTGGACGCCACGAAGCAGCCGTCGGCCGGAATACTTTTTCGGCCGGAGGGCTTTGCGCGTCCTCGACAAAGCGAAGGAGAGCGACATGACCGCCCTGGAACACAGCGCCATCGAGAGGCCCGCCCGCGTGCGCCCGGCACTCGGGCTGCGTATCGTGAACGGGGTGGCGAAACTCATCCGTGCCTGGCGGAACCGCCGCGAGATCTACCAGCTCGGAGAGATGAGCGATGCGCAGCTTGCCGACATCGGGCTCGTGCGTGGCGATCTCCACGTCGCCTGGAACGCGCCGCTCGGCATCGACCCGACGGAACAACTGGGCTGGATCGCGCAGGCGCGGCTTCGCGCCGACGAAGCCGCCGCCCGGCGCATGATCTGACCCGCGTCCGCAGCGGACCGATACGGTTTCCCGCAGGCCGATACTCCCGCCGGCTCCCCCCGGCACGCCTGCCGACTGCCCGGCCTCATAACGAGGCCGGGCTTTTTCGTCAGGTGCCGGCCACGACCTGGCGCCCGTGCCGCGCATCCCGTCCCGGCGTGCCGTGCCAGGCGACGGATGCCAGGAGCACGGCGAGCATGGCGCCGTTGAGTGTGTGCCAGAGGAAATGGGTGCCGATCGGGAAGGCCTCGCAGATATCGGGATCGATCGTGCGGAAAAAGGCCGAGGCTACCAGCATTGCCGCGGCGACAAGATCGTACCACCCGGCAGGGTGGCCGCGCCAGATGAGGACAAGCCCCCAGAACGCGAGCGACAGGAGCGCCGGCAGGTAGCCAGACGTGCCGTTGGTGGCGACCCTGATCCAGTCGGGCAGCATTGCGGTGATCGCGCCCGCGATGGCGAAGAATCCGACCAGTGCCGCGAGCGAGAGGCCCCAGCCGAAACCGACCCAGCGGCGGATGTTGAACAGCGTCAGCGCCAGCGTGAAGGTGGCGATCGGCACCACATCGAACCAGATCGTCAGCCCGTTGGCGAAGGTGTGGAACAGCGCCGAGCCGATGCCGATGGCGATGACCCACCAGGCGAGCGCCACGGCAAAGGCGTCGCCGTTGCGTCTCCTGATCTCCAGCAGCCCCCAGATGCCCGCAAGGATGAACGCGAGGTTCGTCACCGCATTCAGCGGCTCGGACCAGAACTCGGGACCGGTGCGTTCGCAGTAGTTGTCGATGCTGGCAAGAATCGAATCATTCACGCTCCGCCCTCCTTTTTCCGGACGAGTATGCGGGAGAATCGTCTCACCGCAACGTGACTTCGGGTTGACCTGAGCATGCGCTTAATGTCGAAGCTGCATGAGAAGGCGGACCGGCAGCGTCCGCATTTCAGTCAGGATCGGACATGGGCATTTTCCGAAAGATCGGATTCCTGCTGGCGATGATCGCCTCGCCGGCCCTCCCGGCAGCCGCCCAGTCCGTCGACGGAAAGCCGCGCGCGGTGGTCGAACTGTTCACCAGCCAGGGCTGCAGTTCCTGTCCTCCCGCCGATGCCTACTTCGCCGATCTCGCGCGGCGCGGCGACGTCGTCGCGCTTGCCTATCACGTCGACTACTGGGACTATCTCGGCTGGGGCGATACGCTCGCTGATCCCGAGAACACCGCGCGACAGCGTGACTACGCGCGCGCGCTCGGGCAGCGGTCGGTCTATACTCCGCAGGTCGTGGTGAACGGGCGCGAGCACATGAACGGCGCCAACCGCGACAAGATCGAAGGCGCGGTCGCCGACATGGATGCCGCAGGCAAGGGCCTTGTGATCGACGTGAGCATCCGCCAGACCCCGGAGAGCATCATCATCGACACGGGCGCGGGCACGCACCGCAAGGGCAAGGCGAACGTCGTGCTGGTTTTCTTCGAACCGGCGACGCAGGTGGAGATCGCCCGCGGCGAGAATGCGGGCAAGTCCATCAGCTACTGGAATGCCGTTTCGGCGATCCAGTCCGCAGGCATGTGGCACGGCCGCGAGATGCGGCTGGAGATCCCGTCGAGCGAATTGAAGAAGAAGGGTGCCGGCGGCTGCGCCGTGCTGCTCCAGGCCATGGGCAAGGACGGTGCTCCGGGGCCTATCATCGGGGCCGCGATCCTCGACCACCCGATCATGTAACCCGCCGCCCGTATCGGGTCGGTCTTGGAAAAAGGTGTTGCCGAGGTTGGTTCGGCCCAGCGAAGACACCGTGGGCGGGGGGCTTGGGGTTACGGGGCCAGCGCCAGACCGAACCGTCTCAGGCAACGATTGGATGTTCGCCGCGCAATGGGGCGGCAAGCGGGATAATTCACGGCCGGAATGTGGCGGGCCATCACCAATTCGATCATCCTGTGCCGCTTCGTGACCGCCGGGTTAACCGGGCGTTAACAAACCGAAGCGCCGGCGGAGACCCTGCGTTCTTCGCAAAGGCGCTCTCCCATCTCCGCGCGCGGGGATCGCACCGCGTGGGCCTGCCCACCGCAGGCGATTGCATTCGCTGTCCTTGGTTCTCGCTTATCCGCCGGGGGCGGGGGTTGCAAAACCGGGCCGGAAAGACGACCTTTGAACCGTCGTGAAACTGTCACGGAAGGTGAGCTCATGGCCGAGCGTTCCAACGGTGCGGAGGATGGGGACAGCTCCGCAATATTGATCCCGCTTCACGAGGCACGGCGGGATCGTGAACGATTACCGGTCAGGTTCGACCGACGCGAACTCGATCAAATCCTGAGAATCTACGGGCGCATGGTCGCCGCCAACGAATGGCGGGACTACGCGATCGACCATCTGCAGGATCGTGCCGTCTTCTCCGTATTCCGGCGAACGAGCGAAGTGCCCCTGTTCCAGATCGTCAAGGACCCGAAGCTGGCTCGCAAGCAAGGCGCCTACTCGGTGGTGGCGGCGACGGGACACATCCTGAAGCGCGGCCACGAACTCGCGCGGGTGCTCAACGTCTTCGACAGGCACCTGAAGCTGGTCCACGCCTGACCGGCCAAGCAGGCACGGTCAGTTGCCGGCACGGAAGTTCTGCTCGGGCAGCGAGTTCGCATCGGGATCGGTGGCGGTTCCGCCGTTCATCGATAGCTGCATGAACACGGTGTCCAGCCAGCGGCCGTGCTTGAATCCGGACCCTTCGAGGATGCCGGTGTGGCGAAAGCCGACCAGGGCATGCAGACGCACCGAGGCGACGTTGCGGGTGCCGTCGCCGATGACGGCCGCCATCTGCCGGAAGCCCAGCTTGGCCGTTTCCTCGATCAGCATGGCGAGCAGCAGGCGGCCGATGCCCTTCCCGCGCGCTTCCGGTGCCATATAGATCGAATCCTCCACCATGAAGCGGTAGGCCGGCCGTGGCCGGAAGGGACCGGCATAGGCGTAACCTAAAACGCCCGACGGGTCTTCGGCCACGAGGTACGGATAGGCCCGCGCGGTCAACGCATCGAAGCGCGCCGCCATCTCGGCCTCGCCGGGCGGCTCGAGTTCATAGCTCGCCGTACCGTTGCGAACCGCATCGGCATAGATCGCCGTGATCGCGGCGATATCGGCACTCGTGGCAGATCGAAGGGCGACGACGCTCATTTTTCGTGCAGGGAATGGAGTTGCACGAACATTACGCGGAGTGCGCCGAAAAAGAAAAGGGCGGCCGTATTGGCCGCCCCGAAGGATCGATTGGTCCAGTCCGGCTATTCGCGGTTGCCCAGGAACTGCAGCAGGAACATGAACAGGTTGATGAAGTCGAGGTACAGGCGCAGCGCACCCATGATGGCCTTGCGGCCGGCCACGGTGGCGTCGTCGCCTTCGTAGTACATCTCCTTGATGTTCTGCGTGTCGTAGGCGGTGAGGCCCGAGAAGATCAGCACGCCGATCGCCGAGATGGCGAACTGCATCGCGGACGACTGCAGGAAGATGTTGACGATCATCGCGATGATCAGGCCGAACAGACCCATCACCAGGAAGGAGCCCATCGCCGACAGGTCGCGCTTGGTCGTGTAGCCATAGAGCGACAGGCCGCCGAAGGCGGTCGCGGTGATGAAGAAGGTCCGCACGATGCTCTCGCCGGTGTAGACGAGGAAGATCGTCGACAGGGAGAGGCCGACGAGGCCCGAATAGACCCAGAAGGCCGTCTGTGCCGCGGGAACGCTCATCTTGTTGATGCGGAACGACAGGAAGAACACCATCGCGAGCGGCGCGAGGATCACGACCCAGCGGAACGCGCTGGCGTAGATCAACTGCCCAAACGCGGTCAGCTGGCCATCGGCGACGGCGAAGTTGAAGCTACCCCAGGCGGCCAGGCCGGTGATGGCGAGGCCGAGCGCCATGAGGTTGTAGACCTTGAGCATATATGCGCGAAGGCCCTCGTCGATTCCGGTATCGGCACGGGTGCCGACGCCGGCGACGCGCGCATTGTAGTTGCGGATGTCAGCCATGATTTCCTCTTACAGCTTCTGTCCCGTCCGGTGTCGGGCGACATCGAACCCGATTCGCCCAGGCGCCGCTGGCGGGACTCCAGCATGCCTGACGGCGAATATGATGTGCCTTATCGCCAAGAACAAGAGCGCTTGTCCGCACGAAGGTTTGTGATCGCACGAAATTTATCGCTCCGGAACCTTGCTCCCGACATGGTTAACGTGGGCTCAAAGATTCCTGAGCACCGGCGCGGCCTTGTGGCCGAGCACCCGCCAGGTGCCGAGCAGGCCGAAACCGACCGTCAGGACCAGGGCGATGACGATCGTCGACACCGCCACTTCGGGCAGGAAGATCGCAGGAAGCCCCATGAGCCGGGATATGACGAACCACGCCGCGACGCCGCCCGCCGCGAGCGCGAAAATGGCCGTCGCGAGGCCGATCAGCATGTATTCGAGCGTGAACGCGGCCATCAGCGTGCGCCGTGTCGCGCCCAGCGTCTTCAACACCACCGCGTCGTGAATGCGCGCGCGATTGCCCGCCGCGAGCGCGCCGGAAAGGACCAGCACGGACGCGATCAGCGCGACGCCGGCCGCCGCGCGGATGGCGGTGGCGAGCTGCCCGATGAGGCGGTTGACGATGTCGAGCGCGTCCTTGACCCGCACCGTCGTCACCGCCGGGAAGGCCCGGGTGACCTCGTTCAGGATGCGGGCTTCCTCGGGCGCGGTCGATGAGCGGTCGAGCAGCGTGGCAAGCCATGCGTGCGGCGCACCGGCAAAGGTGTTGGGCGAGAACACCATGACAAAATTGATGCCGAGCGATTCCCACTCGACGTTGCGGAAGTTGGCGATCCGGGCGGTCACGTTGCGGCCGAGCACGTTGACGGTGATCGTGTCGCCGAGCTTCAGGCCGATTTCGCGGCCTTCCTCGGCGGAAAAGGAAACCAGCGGCTCGCCGGAGTAATCAACCGGCCACCATTCGCCTCCCGCGAGCGTGGCGTTTTCGGGGATGTTCTTTGCGTAGGTTATGCCGCGGTCGCCCCGCAGCACCCAGCGGCCTTCCGGCGGCACCTCGATCTCGCGCACGTCAACGCCGTTGATTTCCATCATGCGGCCGCGCAGCATGGGAACCCGCACGAGTTTACCGTCCGGCGCGAGGTCCTGGACGAGCGTGGCGAAATCCTCGACCTCGGTGTTTTGGATGTCGACGAAGAAGAAGTTCGGCGCGCGCTCGGTGAGGCTGCCGGCGATCTGGCTGCGCATGTTGCCGTCGACGAGCGCCAGCGTGACGAGCAGCGTCAGGCCGAGGCCGAGCGACAGGACCACCGACGGCGTCAGCGCGCCGGGACGGTGGATATTGCCGAGCGCCAGCCGCAGCGCCGTGGACCGCACGCGCGGGCTCCTGCGCGCCAGATACTGGACCAGCCGGCCGACCAGCCGCAACACGGCGAAGGAGAACGCGGTCGCGCCGACGAAGATCGCGGCGATCGACCGGTCGGTCGAGAACCACACCGCGAGGCCGGCCAGAAGCAGCCCGATCGCCGCCGCCGCCGCGACATAGGGCAGCCGGGGCAGGCCGGTCGTGTCGAAGCCCATCTCGCGGAACAGCGCGGTGGCGGGCACGTCGCGGGCCCGGCCGAGCGGTAGCAGCGCGAAGGCGAAGGTTACCAGCAGGCCGAACAGCGCGCCGATGCCGAGCGCGTCCCAGTAGATCGCCCCCCTCGTCGGCACGGGAAGCACGCCGGACAGGGCCGCGCTCGCGGCGAATGGCATCAGCGCGGCAAGTACCAGCCCGGCGACGATCCCGATCACGGAGATGATGGCGATCTGGACGAGATAGACGGCGAAAACGAAGCCTCCGGATGCGCCGAGGCTCTTGAACGTGGCGATCACCGCGCGCTTGCCTTCGAGATAGGCCCGCACGGCGTTTGCCACGCCCACCCCGCCAACCACGAGCGAGGTCAGGCCGACGAGGGTGAGGAACTGCGAAAAGCGTTCGATGTTGGCCGACAGGGACGGCGCGGCGTTGGCGCGCGAGCGGATGCTCCATCCGGCCTCGGGGAAATCGCTTCCCGCGCGCTCCTGGATTCTGGCGATATCGGCTTCGGAGGAGCCGGCAGGCAGGCGAACCTTGTAGGCGTACTCCACGAGACTGCCGGGCTGCACGAGGCCGGAAGCCTCGAGCGCCGGCATCGAGACCATCAGCCGGGGCGCGAAGCCGAATCCATCCGACACGAGGTCGGGTTCGTCATCGATCACCGCGCGCAGTTCGAACACCTCGCCGCCGAGCTTCAGGCGCGAGCCCGGTTCCAGCCCGAGCCGGTCGAACAGGAGCTGCGGCGCGGCGGCGCCGAAGGCACCGTCGCGCCGGCCAAACAACGCCTCGTGATTGAGCGAAGGCGTCGTCGCCAGCGTGCCGTAGAGCGGATACAATCCGTCGACGGCCTTCACCTCTACCAGCGTCTGGTCGGACCCGTCCTCCAGGCGGGCCATCGAACGCATGTTGGCGCTCTGCGCCACCGTACCGAGGCTCTGGAGGAAAGTTGCCTCGGCATCGCTCGTCTGGCGGTGGACCAGTTCGAAGCGGATGTCGCCGCCAAGCAGCGTCTGTCCTTCGTTCGCCACTCCCGAGGTTATGGAGCGCGCGACCGAGTTGACGCCGCCGATGGCCGCGACGCCGAGCGCGATGCAGGTGAGAAAGATCAGGAACCCCGAAAGGCCGCCACGCATCTCGCGCAGGGAGAATCGCACGGCGAGGTCGAGCATTCGTCCGGTTCGCACGGGCGGTCCCTCAGGCCGAGACGGCGGCGTGCAGCCGTCCGCTCTCGATACGGCCCGAGCGCATCGCTATCTGCCGGTCGCAGCGGCCGGCAAGCGAGACGTCGTGGGTGACGAGCACCAGCGTCATGCCGCGCTCGGCTGCCTTGGAGAACAACAGGTCGGAGATCTGACGGCCCGTCGCTTGGTCGAGATTGCCGGTCGGCTCGTCGGCAATGAGTATCTTCGGCTCGGGGGCGAGCGCGCGGGCGATCGCGACTCGCTGCTGTTCGCCGCCCGACAGTTCGCCTGGATAGTGGGTCACGCGGTCCCTGAGGCCGACGGCCTCCAGTTCGCGGGCAGCGACACCGAAGGGATCGCTGCGCCCGGCGAGTTCCAGCGGCACCGCGACGTTCTCCAGCGCGGTCATGTTCGGGATCAGGTGGAAGGACTGGAAGACGATGCCGATGTTGCTGCCGCGGAAGGCGGCGACTTCGTCCTCGCTGCGCCCGTCGAGGCGCTTGCCGGCGATCGTCACGGAACCGGCATCGACGCCTTCCAGTCCGGCGATCACCATCAGCAGCGTCGATTTTCCCGATCCCGACGGCCCGACGATGCCGGTCGCCTCGCCGGCGAAGATCTCAAGGCTGAGATCCTTCAGGACGTGGACCGACGTGGCCCCCTGTCCCAGTGTCAGCGAAACATTCTTGAGGTCGATCACTGTTTCTGTCACCGGGATTGGACCCTATATGGTTCGGGAATTGATGGGATGGACGGCGGCAGGCTGCTTTCGGTCCGGGTTCATATGGGTTCTGCAAGATGGGTTTCAAACCACGGATACGTGCAATCTCGGTCGCCGGATTGGTCATCTTCGCCTTTCTGGACCAGGCGATCGCAGAGAAGATCGACATAGTCGGGTTCGGCGACAGCCTCATGGCGGGCTATCAGCTCGAACCGGGGCAGTCTTTCCCGGAAAAGCTCCAGGCAGCTTTGCGGGCCAGAGGGCATGACGTGTCCGTCGCCAATGCCGGCGTCTCGGGGGACACCACCAGCGGCGGGCTCGGCCGGCTCGACTGGTCCGTTCCCGACGGGACGGACCTCGTCATCCTGGAACTCGGCGCCAACGACATGCTGCGCGGCGTCGCGCCGGCGATTGCCGAGAGGAACCTGGATGCGATGCTGGCGCGGCTGACGGAGCGCGGCATCGACGTCGTTCTTGCAGGGATGCTGGCCGCGCCCAACCTCGGGGCGGACTACGCGAAGGCCTTCAACGGCATCTTCCCGCGGCTTGCGGGGAAATACGACGTCACCTTCTTCCCGTTCTTCATGGAAGGGGTGGCGACGAACGGGCAGTTGCTGCTCGCCGATGGCCTGCACCCCAATGCCGAAGGGGTCGACCGCATGGTCTCGGAGGCCCTGCCATATGTCGAGGAGGCGATTTCCGGGCTCGACTGAGAGCGCGCAGGGTGTGGACGCCGCGCCGCACCCTGTCGTGAAAGGTCGAACGCGGACATATCGGACTTGCCGCAGGCAAGGATCGATGGTTCGCTGGGAAGGACGGAGCGATTCGAGGAGGTAGCCATGCCGCGACTTTTCACCGCCCTCGAGGTACCGCGTGATGCCACGCTCTCCCTGTCCCTGCTTCGGGGCGGCCTGCCCGGAGCGCGCTGGATCGACGTCGAGAACTACCACATCACCCTGCGCTTCATTGGCGACGTCGAAGGGCGGGTCGCCGATGACATCGTCAGCGGCCTCGACCGGGTCCGCAAGCCGGGCTTCGAGATCCGCCTCTCTAGCGTAGGCGCCTTCGGCACCAAGAAGCCGCACGCGCTCTGGGCCGGCGTCTCGCCTTCCCCGGAACTCACTGCACTGCAAGGCGAGATCGACCGCATCTGCTCGCGCAACGGCGCACCCTACGATCCGCGCAAGTTCGTGCCGCACGTCACGATCGCGCGGCTGCGCAACGCGAGCCCGCTTGATCTGGCATCCTATCTTTCCGGTCACGGCGGCTTCTCAACCGCGCCCTTCCGCGTCGGCCGCTTCGTCCTGATGTCGTCGCGCGATTCGGTTGGCGGCGGACCCTATATCGTCGAGGAAGCATGGCCGCTTGACGCGGAAAGGACGGGGCAGACCGGCGCATCGACGGCGGCCGCGGACGCGTTCCGCATGCCGCGCTAGGCTGCATCGGCCGGACCTCTGACGGTCGCGGTGTCCCGCGGCCGGCTCGATTTTTTCGGGCCGTGTCCTAAATCCAGCGGTGAGGCCAATCCAAAAGGGGGACGTCGCATGGCGAGACAGAAGCTCGACGCACAGGCGGTTCGGGACGCCCTGGCGGAACTCGAGGGGTGGGAATTGCAGGAGGGTCGCGAGGCGATCTGCAAGACCTATGTCTTCCGCAACTTCAGTGAAGCCTTCGGCTTCATGACGAGGGTCGCGCTCGCCGCCGAGAAGCTCGACCATCATCCGGAATGGTTCAACGTCTACAAGACCGTCAAGGTGACCTTGTCGACGCACGACGCGGACGGGCTGACCGAACTCGACTTCAATCTGGCCAGAAAGATGGACGCCTGCGCCCGCTGAACGGGACTTGCGACCAGCCATCGCGCCACCCAGATAAACCACATGAAGAAGACAGTTGACGCCGCCGCGATCGAGGAAGTGCTTGCCCCCGTCCCGTCCGACGAGAACCGGCGCAGGGAACATCGCGTGCGCCGCGACTTCTGGCGCACGGCGCGGCGCGCGGCCGGTCGTGTCCCCTTCATGGACGAGGTGGTCGCCGCCTACTTCTGCGCGCTCGACGAGAAGACGCCGGCGCGCGTGCGCGGCATCCTCCTTGCCGCGCTGGCCTATTTCGTCGTTCCCCTGGACATGATCCCGGATTTTCTCGTGGGTCTCGGCTTCACCGACGACGTCGCCGTCCTGACCGCCGCCCTCGGTGCCATCCGGTCGCACATTACGCCCGCCCACCGGGCCGCGGCGCGCAGCTTCCTGGACCAATAGGCGTCACGGCCTTTCCGTTGCCGATCAGGCTCGATGCGGCGTCGCCGCCTGCCGCCGACAAACTCTTGCCGCTTTCGTGACGTTGAGAATTGATCTGTGATGTGCCCGGTTGATGAGCAACACAGTGCCTGGTCGGGCCGGCCGGAGTGCAAAGCGCATCGGGGCGTGGGGTCAAAGCGGATTCATCCTTTGGTAACCCCGATTAACTTAAATTGAAGCGAATCCCGGTTCATCGCAACCGGTATCGATCTTCGATCAGGACACACAAGAACGGCAGGAAGAAATGCGTGCACTGATTCTACTCCTGGCAAGCGCCATCGCGGTGACGATCGCCGGCCCCGCCGCCGCGCAATCGGCCACAAAGATCAATCAGTTCAACGCCTGGGGGACCTATTCCTACCAGGGCGATTCCGGGAAGGTCTGCTACGTTCTGTCGGTGCCGACCGAAAAGCAGCCGCAGCAGCTCGATCACGGAGATATCTTCTTCTTCGTCAGCCAGAAGCCAGGCCAGAACGTCGCGTTCGAGCCGCAGTTCATCGCTTCGTACCCCTTCCAGGAAAACTCCAAGGTGGCTGTGAAGGTCGGCGACCGGTCCTTCTCGCTGTTCACCAAGGGCAAGTCGGCGTGGCTGGAGAACGCCGCCGAGGAGCCGCAGCTCGTCGCCGCGATGAAGGCCGGCTCGGTGATGTCCGTCGCCGCCAAATCCGGCCGCGGCAACGACACGAGCTACAACTTCTCCCTGCGCGGAATATCCGCCGCGCTCGATTCGATCTCGGCCTGCAAGTAGCCCGATCCGATCCGAGAAATTGCTCGGCGCGGCCGATGGCCGGGCCGGCACTCGCGACACGCGGGGGTGTCGAAACACGAGGCGTGCTTTCGCCTTTTGCCAAGCCATCGCGTGACTGACGCGCAAACTTCTGGTATGTCGCGCGAAAGATTGGAAATCGGCCGCGGCCGATAATATTTCCCCGACCATGGCACTATCGTTCGACATCACCTCCGCCGAAACGCGGAACGCGCTCCGTCCCGCGGTCAGGGAAAAGCCGCCGCTGGTCGGGCTTTCGCGCGCCGCGCTCGCCGAGTGGCTGGTTGAATCCGGTATCGTTCCCGAACGCCAGGCGAAGATGCGCGCCAGCCAGCTCTGGCACTGGCTCTACGTTCGCGGCGTCTCCGACTTCTCGGAGATGTTCAACATCTCCAAGGAGCTTCGCGCCGAGCTTGACCGGACCTTTTCTATCGCGCGACCGGAGATCGTCGAGGAGCAGGTTTCGTCCGACGG
Organism: Aquibium pacificum; assembly: GCF_040839445.1. Classification (NCBI taxonomy): domain Bacteria; kingdom Pseudomonadati; phylum Pseudomonadota; class Alphaproteobacteria; order Hyphomicrobiales; family Phyllobacteriaceae; genus Aquibium; species Aquibium pacificum. The sequence goes on from NZ_JBDPGJ010000002.1 coordinate 972,965, forward strand.
CACCCGCAAATGGCTGTTCCGCTTTCCGCCGCGCGGCGCGGGGCGCCCGGTCGAGGTGGAGACGGTCTACATTCCCGAGGAAGGGCGCGGCACGCTCTGCATCTCCAGCCAGGTCGGCTGCACGCTCACATGCTCCTTCTGCCACACCGGTACGCAGAAGCTGGTGCGCAACCTGACGGCAGAGGAAATCCTCGCGCAGCTGATGACCGCGCGCGATCGGCTCGGCGACTTTCCCGACCGCGATACCCCGGCCGGCGCTATCGTTCCGGCTGAAGGCCGCCGCATCACCAACATCGTCATGATGGGGATGGGCGAGCCGCTCTACAATTTCGAGGAAGTCAAGAAGGCACTGCTGATCGCGGCGGACGGCGACGGGCTGTCGCTGTCGAAGCGGCGCATCACGCTTTCGACCTCCGGCGTCGTGCCCGAAATCCACCGGACCGGCGAGGAGATAGGCGTCATGCTGGCGATCTCGCTGCATGCCGTGCGCGACGATCTGCGCGACATGCTGGTGCCGATCAACAAGAAGTATCCGCTGAAGGACCTGATGGCCGCCTGTCGCGCCTATCCGGGCTTGTCCAACGCGCGGCGCATCACCTTCGAATACGTGATGCTGAAGGACGTCAACGACAGCCTCGCGGACGCGAAGGAACTGGTACGGCTTCTCAAGGGAATTCCCGCCAAGATCAATCTGATCCCGTTCAACCCATGGCCGGGCACCAATTACCAGTGCTCCGACTGGGAAACGATCGAGAAGTTCGCCGATGCCGTCAACGCGGCCGGCTATGCCTCGCCGATCCGCACGCCGCGCGGTCGCGACATCCTTGCCGCCTGCGGGCAGCTCAAGTCGGAATCGGAGCGCATGAAGAAGAGCGACCGCCTGGCGCTCGAGGCCATGATGATCGCGGGGCACGGCGAGGCTTGAGCCGCGTCGGACTGATCCTCCTCAGGCTCTTTCTCATCGTCATCGGCTACGGGGTGGCGGCGCTCGTAGCGAGCGGCTTCCTGCATTTTGTCGCCTGGCCGATGTTCGCGGTGCCGGGCGAGGAAGCGCCGTGGCTGCTGATGGGCGGGCTGTTCATCTCGGTGCCACTGGTCGGGCTGTTCGTCGCCTATTTCGCGTTCGTCCCTTCCGCCGTGCTTGCCGGCCTCTCCGAAATTTTAGGCTATCGGAGCTGGCTCTATCACGCGCTCTCCGGCGGCGTGGCGGGTTTCGTTGCAATCATGATCGCGCGCCGCACGCAGGGACCGGCAGCCTATCCAGGCGAGGTCGGCCATTTCGATGCCGGGCTGCCGCTGATCTGGATGCCGGAGATCGCGACTGCCGCGATCGCGGCAGGTATCGTCGGCGGCACGGCATACTGGCTGGTCGCCGGCCGCTCCGCCGGGTTGGCGGACCGGCGCCCGCCGGACGACGGTCTACCCGGTTGACGGCTGGCCCGCCGAAGCGGGCCGCTCTCTCACCTCAGATGAAGTACTGGCCGCCGTTTGCCGTGATCGTCGATCCGGTGATGAAGCCGGCATCGTCCGACGCGAGAAAGACCACGCAACGCGCGATCTCGGCGGCCTCGCCGAGCCGTCCGACGGGGATCTGGGCGATGATGCCTTCCCGCACCTTTTCCGGCACCGCCATGACCATGTCGGTGGCGATGTAGCCGGGGCAGATCGCGTTGACGGTGATGCCGGCGCGCGCGCCTTCCTGGGCCAGCGCCTTGGTGAAGCCGAGATCGCCGGCCTTGGCCGCCGAATAGTTCGCCTGGGCGAACTGGCCCTTCTGGCCGTTGATCGAGGAGATGGTGATGACGCGGCCGAACTTGCGCTCGCGCATGCCGTTCCACAGCGGATGCGTCATGTTGAAGACGCCGTCGAGATTGGTCCGCATCACGTCGGTCCACTGCTCGCGGGTCATGCGATGGAAGGGCGCGTCGCGGGTGATACCCGCATTGTTGACGAGCACCTCGACCGGTCCGAGATCGGCCTCGACCTGTGCGATGCCGGCTGCGCAGGCGTCGTAATCCGCCACCGACCATTTGTAGACCGGGATGCCCGTCTCCGCGTTGAAGCCGCGCGCGGCATCGTCATTGCCGGCATAGTTGGCGGCGACCTTGTAGCCGGCATCTTTGAGCGCCATCGAGATGGCTGCCCCGATCCCGCGCGTTCCCCCCGTGACGAGTGCTGTTCTTGGCATGAATACTCCTCCCAGATTGTGGGAGTAGGGCAGTAGGGCAGTAGGGCAGTAGGTGCGGCTGCCGATCTGCCCTTTTTTGTTCCCTACTGCCTTACTGCCCTATTCCCCTACTGCCTATCAGAGCGCTTCCACGCACATGGCCACGCCCATGCCGCCGCCGATGCACAGCGTCGCGAGACCTTTCTTCGCGCCGCGGCGGTTCATCTCGAAGACCAGCGTGTTGAAGATGCGGGCGCCCGAGGCGCCGATCGGGTGGCCGATGGCGATGGCGCCGCCGTTGACGTTCACGATATCCGGGTTCCAGCCCATGTCCTTGTTGACGGCGCAGGCCTGTGCGGCGAAAGCCTCGTTGGCTTCCACGAGGTCGAGGTCGGCGGCGCTCCAGCCGGCCTTCTCCAGCGCTTTGCGCGAGGCGGGGATCGGGCCGGTGCCCATGATCTTGGGGTCGACGCCGGCGGTCGCCCAGGAGACGATCCGCGCCAGGGGCTTGATGCCCCGGCGCTCGGCCTCCGCCTCGGTCATGAGAAGGACGGCGGCCGCGCCGTCGTTGATGCCGGAAGCGTTGGCCGCCGTTACCGAGCCGTCCTTGTCGAAGGCCGGACGGAGCTTCTGCATGGCGTCGATCGTGGCGCCGTGGCGGATGTACTCGTCCTGGTCGACCACCGTGTCGCCCTTGCGGCCTTTGATGGTAACGGCGACGATCTCGTCCTTGAACCTGCCGGCCTTCTGGGCGGCCTCGGCCTTGTTCTGCGATGCGAGCGCGAAGGCATCCTGCGTCTCGCGCGTGATCTGGAACTGCCGTGCCACGTTCTCGGCCGTATTGCCCATGTGATAGCCGTTGAAGGCGTCCCACAACCCGTCCTTGATCATGGTGTCGACCATCTTGTAGTCGCCCATCTTCACACCCTGGCGCAGATGCGCGCAGTGCGTCGACATGGACATGGACTCCTGGCCGCCGGCGACGATGACGCGCGCGTCGCCCGTAGCGATCTGCTGCATGCCGATGGCGATCGAGCGAAGGCCGGAACCGCAGACCTGGTTGAGGCCCCAAGCCGTGGCGCCCTCCGGAATGCCGGCAGCGATGGCCGCCTGCCGCGCCGGGTTCTGGCCCTCACCGGCCGTGAGCACCTGCCCGAGAATGACCTCGTCGACCTCGGCCGCTTCGACGCCTGCGCGAGCCAGCACTTCCCTGACCACGACCGCGCCCAGTTCGTGCGCTGGCGTGGTGGCGAAGGCCCCGTTGAAGGAACCGACCGCGGTCCGCGCGGCGCTGGCGACGACGATGCTGTTGGAAGCGGCCATGTGTATCTCCCTGGAAGACGGATCGCTCGAACCGGCTCTCGGGCCGGATGTCGGCGACTTTTCTTGCCCTTTCCATGACCTGTGTCAAACCGGAATCGGCGGCGGCGGCTTTGCCTTTCGCAGGCGCATGGCCGGGCTCCGCGCCATCTTGGCGAGAAAGGCTGTCCGTCCGGCCCGGTCTCGTGCACTGCACAAACCGCTTTCAATCGGCGATGATTTAGGCATATCCTCATCGCCGGGCATGGCGCGTTCGACCGATCGCGCTTCATATTCCAAAGTCTGGGAGGGTCGCGTGCCTGTCAAAGACGATCCGGTGGTCATAAAAAAATATGCAAACCGCCGCCTCTACAACACCGGCACATCAACCTACGTCACGCTCGAAGACCTGGCCGAAATGGTCAAGAAGGGCGAGGACTTCAAGGTTCAGGATGCCAAGTCCGGGGACGACATCACCCACCCGGTGCTGACGCAGATCATCTTCGAACTGGAGAACAAGGACGGGCAGAACATGCTACCCGTGCCCTTCCTGCGCCAGCTCATCTCGTTCTACGGCGACCAGATGCAGATGGTCGTGCCGAGCTTCCTGGAACAGTCGATGATCGCCTTCGCCAAGGAGCAGGAGCGGTTCCGCGAGCAGATGAAGTCGACGATGGCGAAATCGCCGATGGAGATGATGAACGTCGCGACACCGATCAAGGCGCTCGAGGAACAGACCAGACGCAACATCGAGATGTTCCAGAACGCCATGCGCCTGTTCACGCCCTTTCCGCCTCAGGGCGGGCCGGCCGCCGGAGCGGAGCCGGAGGAACAGCCCGAACCGGCCGCCCAGAGCGGCGACGAGTTGAAGGAGCTGAAGGAACAGATCGCAGCCATGCAGCGCAAGATCGACCGGATGGGGTGAGGGCTGCTGGCTTAGCTGGAAGTACCTGAGACGGCCTTGTCCCGCCGGAGCAGGGACATCGGCCGCGCCGACAATATGGCCTGTCGTGCAGGCACTTCTACAAGCCGCCAGATTGCATAAGATGTAATGTAGATTACCAACAGGAGCATGATCGCCGCCGCAGACTGGTTCCATGTGGCGATCATCTTTGCCTGCGTTGCGTGTTTGAGCAGCAGCGAATGGACCATGTAAGTGGCGAAGCTGATTTCCCCAAGCCGTATAAGGATAGGATGCTCAAGGCTGCGGCGGATCACACCATTTCCCGCAGCGAGAACATAGATCAGGAAGGCAAAAGCCAGAAAACTTCCCGTTTGGCTGAACCAGGCCCCGTATGCCCCCGTGATGAAACCCATCAGGGCGACTGAGCCGATCACAGCGGCGATCGCACCGCATTCCAGCCACGTCGTGTCGTAGGAAATACTGCCGCGCGCTAGAAAAAGTCTGGCGGTTGCCATCCCGGTGAGGAACTCGAACAACCGCATTGGCGGGAAGTGAAGCATAATGTGATGCCATGTCCAGCTTCCCGGCGACGTCATGCCGAGCGGCGCACCCGTGATATGGATATAGGTCACGACGGCAAGGCTGACCGCGAATGCGAGCGCAGCGAGTAGGTAAATCCTGCGACAGAGAAGTGCTATCGGGAATGCGGCATAGAAGAACATTTCGGTCGAAATGCTCCACGAGACGCCGTTGAACGAGAAGACGAAGCCGTTCTTTGGTACCCACGACTGAAGCAGGAAGATATTGGCGAAGAGGAGCTTCAACCCGTTTTCGGTCATGGCCCCGGTCCCCAAGCTCGGCAGCAGGAACATGGCTAGGCCCAGTGTGAATATGTGGACCGGCCAGAGACGGGCGAAACGGGCGAGATAAAACCGACCGATCTTGTCATGCAGGACTGGGTAGTTATAGGTCAGGATAAAACCTGACAGAACGAAGAACAGCGATACTCCGTTTGCGAGACCGAACACATAACCGAACGGCATCAAGCCGCCCAGGTGGAAAAGCACGATCGCTCCCGCGGCGAAGAACCGAAGCGACGTCAGGGCATGAAGTGGCGGACGTTGCATGCTTTTTCTAATTCTGTACCGTGTTCAGTGTCACAGTCTCAGACAAATGAAACACGTCCCGATGGTGGACCATCTTCGTCCGGCACGCTTTGGCATCTGGTCGCTGTGACAATGTCTGCGATCTGGCCAATGAGCCAACCATCCCCGCCACGACGGCCAGTGAAGAAGAGTGCCGAGACTACAATCTCGACCGGTGCCGTCTTGGCAGGATACCGCACTGTAGGCAAGTACCAGTCATCGGAAAGCCGTGGAAGTAAGGACAACCTGGTCGGCGCGTCGTTCCGACAGTCACGCGAGAGAAAGGCATGTATGATGAACTGATCGTTTGAGCAGGCAAGCCTCTTTTCCTCATCGAGCGGGAACTACCACCCCAATGCACACCCATCCTTGCGTGGATCCGATCCGCCGATCAGGAATCCGCTTTCGTAGTCGATGGCTATGATTTGGGCGCCGCCCCAGGGGCCGAGGGCATCGCGTAGCGTGTGTCCCCTTGCGGCGAGTTCGGAGCGGACGCCGGCCGGTATGCCCGTCTCCGCTTCCAGCGTGCCGTCCTCGCCCCAGAACAGCCGCGGGAAGTCGACCGCCTGCTGCGGGTCCATGCCGAAATCGAGCATGTTCGACAGGACCAGCGCATGGCCCATCGGCTGGTAGGCGCCGCCCATGACGCCAAAGGCGCACGAGGGCTTCCCGTCCTTCGTCGCCATGCCCGGGATGATGGTGTGCATCGGACGCTTGGCCGGCGAGAGCTCGTTGGGGTGGCCTTCCTCCAGCGTGAAGCAGGCGCCGCGGTTCTGGAGCGCGATGCCGGAGGCAGGCGTGACGATCTTGGAACCGAAGCCGGAATAGAGCGAATTGATGAAGGAGACCGCGCGGCGGTCGCCGTCGACGACGCAGAGGTAAATCGTGTCTGAATTCGGGATCGGAGGAAGCGCGATGTTCCCGTTTCGGCGCCCGGGCATGTAGCCGCCTGCGAGCGCCTCCGTGTAGGCCGCGTCGAGCAGGTCCTTGGTTTCGCAGGTCATGGAGGCCGGATCGGCGATGTGGCGATCCCGCACCGCATAAGCGAGGCGCGCCGCCTCGATCATCAGGTGCCAGCGGTCGGGGCCGTCGACCGAGGTCCGCTCGACGCGCAGTTCGTTCATGAGGTTCAGCATGATAAGGGCAGTCAGGCCCTGTCCGTTCGGCGGTATCTCGAAGACGTCGTATCCGCGATAGCCCGTCGTGATCGGCTCGACCCAATCGGCGGAAACCTTCGCCAGATCCTCCTCGCTAAGGAAGCCGCCCTTCTCGCGTATTGTCCTTGCGATCTCGGACGCGACCTCGCCCTCGTAGAAGGCGGCCGAGCCCTTTCCGGCGATCCGGCGTAGCGTGGCGCCGAGTGCCGGCAGCCGGTGCCGCGAAAAGACCGCAGGTGTCCGTCCGTTCGACAGATAGTGGATCCGGCCGCCCTCGTCGGCGGCGAGTTCCGCCGCGTATCGCGCCCAGTCGCGGGCCACGCGCGGGTGGATCGCGAAACCCTCCTCCGCGTATCGGATAGCGTCGGTGAAAAGCGCCTCGAAGCCTCTGGTTCCGAAGCGCTGCGACAGCACCTCCCAGGCCTTGATCGCGCCGGGAACGGTCACGCTGTGCGGGCCGGTGGCGGGAATTTCCGTGAAGCCGCGTTCGCGATACCACGCCGCGTGCGCTCCAGCGGGCGCGCGGCCGGAGCCGTTCAGGCCATGCAGCGTGCCGTCCGGCTCGGCCACAATGACGAAGCAGTCTCCGCCGATGCCCGTCATGTGGGGCTCCACCACCGCCAGCGTCGCGGCGGCCGCGATCGCGGCGTCGACCGCGTTGCCGCCGTCCCTCAGGACCGAAATGGCGCTTGCGGTTGCCAGCGGGTGCGACGTCGCCGCCATCCCGTTCTCGGCGACGACGGGCGAACGGCCCGGCATATCGAATTTGCGCATAGCCGCGCCTCTTGTTCGTGACACAGGCAGTCGCAATAGTGCCGCCGACCGACTCACCGCGACTTTCTGGCACGGTTTGGCGGTGTGATCCATGGACGGAAGGACAGGTAGATGACCTCACTGACACTCGCCACTGCCAACGCCATCATCGAGGGGGCGTTCGCCCGGGGCGCGGAACTGGGGCTCAAGCCCCTCGGCGTTTCTGTGCTGGATGCGGGCGGGCACCTCGTCGCGTTCCAGCGTCAGGATGGTGCGTCCTTCCTCAGGCCGCAAATGTCGGCAGGAAAGGCCTACGGGGCGCTTTCGATCGGTGCGGGTTCGCGCCGGCTGGAAGCGTTCGCCAAGGAACGCCCGCACCTCATGGCTGGCGTGTCAGATGTTTCGGGCGGACGGATCGTCGCGGTTGCGGGGGGCGTGCTCATCCTGAACCGCGACGGAGAGATCGTGGGCGCGGTCGGAATATCAGGCGATACGTCGGACAACGACGAGGCTGCGGCGGTCGCCGGCATCGAAGCCGCGGGATTCGCGGCGGACGGAGGTTGAGCCGGCGGCCTCAGTTGAAGCTGACGTCGCGTCCCGCCGAGCGGATCGAGACGGAAAAGCCGGCCACGAGATCGACCAGGGCGATGACGAGCAGGATGAAGAAGACCGAATGCGCAGCGCCGCGCACCAGGAGGAATTCGACGAGATAGGCGACGAAGACGAAGGTCGAGAGGAGGTGGTCGATGACCGAGGCGTTCGACGTCCGCGTCGATTTCATGATCTCGACGAAGAGCAGGATGAGTGCGATCAGGATGGTCAGGTCGCCGAGCGTCATCGACCAGTCGCCACCCGACATCATCGGGATGGTGAAGAGCACCTGCTCCCACGGCCCGGCCGCTCCGCCTCCGAGCATTCCGGCAAGGCCGAGATTGAAAATGATGAACGGGACGATCAGCAGCGGGATGGAGGCCATTGCGCACTCGCTTTGTAAGGTCCGCACCGGTGTAGCGGGCCGGAACGCAGCGTCAAGATGATGCCCGGCCACAAACGCAAAAGACCGGCGCGAAGCCGGTCGATGCGCTACGGGAAAGAAGCCTGAAGGAGGCTCAGCTTTCCTTGGATTCGAGAACCTGACGGCCGCGATACATGCCGGTCTTCAAGTCGATGTGGTGCGGACGGCGAAGTTCGCCCGAATTCTTGTCCTCGACGTAGGTCGGGGCCTTCAACGCATCGGCGGCGCGACGCATGCCGCGCTTGGACGGCGAGGTTTTTCTTTTCGGTACAGCCATGGAACCTGCTCCATCGATCGGTCAAAGCCCGCCGCGCCCTCGTTTCGAAGAGCCAGTCGCGACAGGCTGTTTTTTGAAAGTCGCGTGCCTATACACGCTGGAGCCCGCTTTGGCCAGCGGGGTCGCCAAATTTTTGTCGCACCGTCGCGCTTGGCGACCTATTTGACGCAACGGATGTGGGAGCCGGCCTGTTGCGCCCGTTTCTCGATGACGCTGGCGAGCCTGTTCAGTCCGGGCGTCGGGCGTCCGGGCGTCCGGGCGATCGGGTTGGGAAGCGTCACCGCGAGAAGGGCCGCCTGCCGGCGCGACAGCTTGGCCGCCGATACTCCGAAATGGTGCTGCGCCGCGGCTTCGGCGCCATAGATGCCGGGTCCCCACTCCACGATGTTGAGGTAGATTTCCATCGTGCGCTTCTTGGAGACCGCCGCATCGAAGGCGAGCGCCATCGGGGCTTCCAGCGCCTTGCGCACGAAGGAGCGCCCCTGCCAGAGGAACAGGTTCTTGACCGTCTGCATGGGTATCGTCGAGGCGCCGCGGGTCTCCTCGCCCGCCAGCGCGCCGTCGATCACCTCGTTCAGCGCGCCCCAGTCGATGCCCCTGTGTGAGCAGAACTGGCCGTCCTCCGACATGATCACGGAGTGGACGAGGACCGGCGCGATTTCCTCCAGGGGAACCCATTCGCGCTCGTAGCCCTCGAGGGTGACGAGGTTCTTCGCCATCAGGGTCGAGATCGGATGGACGAAGGGCAGCAGATAGAGGAGCGTCAGGGCTACCGGTATGAGGGCGAGCGCGACCAGCGCCACCACGACGAGGCCCAGCCACCTGCGCAGCCTGGAACGGGATTGTCTCTGTTTCGCCGCGCGGCGCGCCATTGGGCCCTCCGCGGGCTCTGGGTCAATTTCGGGTGTTTCCAAAACGGGCATACTGTCGCTTCACCTGCCGTGGACATAAAGCGCGCGAACTCCCGGCGCAACGCCCGCACGCCGTGCTTGACCCCCGAAGAATTTGCGGCCATCGCTCGCCGCCATGCAAGCCGATGTCGAAACCCTCTTCGAAGCGACGCGCATGGCACATGCCGATGCCGTGGAATCCATGCTGCGCTCCCTTCTCGATGATCGCCCGCGCGACGGCGAAGTGGCGCGGCCGTCCGGCCTGATGCAGGCTATTCGCCATGGCGCCCTGAGCGGGGGAAAGCGGCTGCGGCCGTTCCTGTTGCTGGAGAGCGCCGCCCTGTTCGGCGCGACCGGTCCGGCCCCCCTGCGGGTCGCCGCGGCGCTCGAATGCGTCCATTGCTATTCGTTGATCCACGACGACCTTCCCGCCATGGACGACGACGACCTGCGGCGGGGACAGCCGACCGTGCACCGGGCCTTCGACGAGGCGACGGCGATCTTGGCCGGCGACAGCCTGCTGACATACGCTTTCGACATCATCGCCAGCGACGAGACGGAACTTCCGGCGGAACGACGTATCGAACTCGTCACCCGACTCGCGCGGGCGGCGGGCCTGGGCGGCATGGCCGGTGGACAGTTCCTCGACCTCACGGCCGAGCGGCAGACGCCCGGTGAGGAGGGCATTCTCCGGCTCCAGGCCATGAAGACCGGGGCGCTCATCCGCTTCGCCTGCGAGGCCGGCGCGATCGTCGGGCAGGCAAGCCCCGCCGATCGCGAGCGGCTGGCCGAATTCGGCTCCGCAGTCGGCCTCGCCTTCCAGCTTGCCGACGACCTTCTCGACCTGACGTCCGACGCCGCCACGCTCGGCAAGGCGGCGGGCAAGGACGCGGCGGCGGGAAAGGCGACACTCGCAGGCCTGCACGGCATCGATTGGACACGCCGGCAGCTGTCCGGCCTGATGGATCAGGCCAGCGACCTGCTGCGCCCGTTCGGCGCCGCGGGTACAATGCTTCGCACCGCCGCGCGTTTCGTCGTCGAGCGAAACCACTGATCCCGGTAGGGCGAAAAAGCCGAACGTTAAGCCCGGTTTAAGACGATTGCTCGATGTTTACGGACATTCGGGCGAGTTCAGTTTTCGGGTACGCCATGTCTTCAGTCATCACGCGTTCCTACATGCGCGGTCGGATCTACGCGATTCTCGCGGGGTTCATCCTGGCCGTTTCCGCAGGAACGGGCTTCATGATGTGGCAGTCCGAACTGGCCAAGACGAACGTGAAGTTCGGGGCGGTGATCGCCTCGATGGCCGACGCCACGAGCGACGTGCTCTACCAGACGATCCGGCTCGACAACACGCGCATCGGCAAATCGGCTTCCGTCGAGACGACCGGCCTCGGTTCCTCCGGCCAGGTGCAGGCCCTAGGCACTCCGGCCGAAATTTCGCTGATCCGCGCCGATTTGCGCGATGCGCTCGATCGTCTCCAGGCAGCCTACGAGGCACTGGAGCATGCGATCGAAGGGGATGTCATGGTCGGCGAAAGCCGTTCGATAACGGCGGGTGAAGAGTCTGGAAGTGTGCCCGCCGGCGAGGGACCGGACAAACACGCGCTTCTCAACACCATCATCGGCGTAGAAGCACCGAAGGCCGTCCGCGAGATCTGGGAGGGAGACGGCGCCGCATCCCTGAAACGCGACATTCGCGAGGTGCTCACCCATGCCGACCGGCTGGACATCTTCCGGGATTATTCGCAACCCGCCGCGCAGCGGGTCTTCCTGCAACTGAAGCAGCTCGCCAACGATCGCCTTCGCCCGAACCTGTCGCGGTCCCTCGACCAGCTCAACGAGGAGATGATCTCGCGATACGGGACGTTGCAGCTGTCGCTGCTCGTCGTGGCAATCGTCATGGTCGTGGCAGGCGGCCTGGTGGGGCTGCGCATCTTCGAACCGATGATGCGCAATATCTATCATGCGCACGAGGATCTGCGCCTGGCCAAGGAGACAGTGGAAGGCGCGAAGCTGAAGGCGGAGGCCGCCGATCGCGCCAAGTCGGAATTCCTGGCGAACATGAGCCATGAGATCCGTACTCCGATGAACGGGGTGATGGGCATGGCGGAACTGCTGGAGCGTACGGAACTCGATAAGCGGCAGTCGATGTTCGTCGACGTCATCCTGAAGTCGGGCAATTCGCTGCTGACGATCATCAACGACATCCTCGACTTCTCCAAGATCGATGCCGGGCAGCTGGAACTCGATCCCGCGCCGTTCCGCATCGGCGAGGCGATCGAGGACGTCGCGACGCTGGTTTCGGCAAAGGTCGCGGAGAAGGACCTCGAACTCATCGTCCGGGTCGATCCAGCGCTGCCGGTTTCCGTGGTCGGAGACGTCGGCCGCTTCCGCCAGATCGCCACCAACCTGGTCGGCAACGCCGTGAAGTTTACCGAGAAGGGACACGTCCTGGTCGATATCTCCGGCACGGTGCGCGGAGAGACCGTGGACATCACGCTGCGCGTCGAGGACACCGGCATCGGCATTCCGCAGGACAAGCTGTCCGCGGTATTCGACAAGTTCGCACAGGTCGATGCCTCGTCGACCCGCCGGCACGAGGGAACCGGGCTGGGGCTCGCCATCGCCTCGCGGCTGGTGGAACTGATGGGCGGGAAGATCGCGGTGGAGAGCTCGGTCGGGGAGGGATCGACCTTCTCGTTCACCATTTCGCTGCGGGTCGACAATTCGGGTGTCGCGTCCAGACCGGTCGTCCCGGTCGACGTCACAGGTGCGCGGGTGCTTGCGATCGACGACAATCCGGTCAACCGCGACATCCTCGTCGAACAGTTGAAGAGTTGGGGCTTCGACTGCGCCGCCGTCGAGAGCGGAGCGGTCGGCATCGCCTTCCTGGAGCGGGCGCGGCAGCTCGGCATTCCGGTCGACTGCGTCGTCCTGGACTACCAGATGCCGGGCATGAACGGTGGGGAGGTGGCAAAGTCCATCCGGGACAATCCGAAGATCGCCCCGGTTCCGGTCGTGCTTCTCACGTCGGTGGACCAGGCACAGACGGCGCGCCTGGCGATCGAGTTCGGCATCGCCGCGCACCTCCACAAGCCGGCACGCTCCTCGGCGCTGCTCGAAACGCTGGTGTCGGTCATGCAAAGGGCGAGGACGGCGATCCGGCCGGTGCGGACGTCGGAGACTGTTCCCTTCCCCACCCGCGTCCGTGTGGTCGAGCCGACCGAGCGCCGGATCTCTGCCCAGACCATCAACAAGCCGGGACCGCTGGACGTCCTCGTCGCCGAGGACAACGAGGTCAACCAGCTGGTTCTTCGCCAGATCCTCGAGGGCCTGGGGCTGAGCTACCGCATCGCCGGCAACGGCCGGTCGGCAGTCGAGATGCATCGGCTGCTCAAGCCGAGGATCATCCTCATGGACGTCTCGATGCCGGAGATGAACGGACTGGAAGCGACCCGCGCGATCCGCGAGGCGGAGCGCGGAACGGGCGTCCATACCCCGGTCATCGGCATCACGGCCCATGCGCTGAAGGGCGACAGGGAGAAATGCCTGGAGGCGGGGATGGACGACTATCTCTCCAAGCCGGTCTCGCCGAACAAGCTGTCGCTGAAGGTGGAGACCTGGATCGGCGGCGGCGAGATGGCGCGCACGGCCTGATCCCAACCGGATCACCTATTGCGCAGCACCACGCAGGAACCGCCCACGCCGCGCAGCTGGCGGCAGATGGCGTCGGCCTCGGCGCGATCGTCGGCGCCGATCCTCACGGCATAGATGCCGCGCCGGCCGATCGGGCTGCGTATACGGCTCACCACCGGCTCGTGGTCGGAAAGCAGCGCCGGGAAACGTGCCTTCACCCGCTGATACTGCCTCACTGCCGCCGCGCGGCGGAAGTTCCCGGCGACCTGGATTCCCCATGGCTTCACATGCACCGAAGCCATCGGCACGGTGGCGCTCATGGTGACCGGAAGCGCCTCGCAGGATTCCTCGAAATTCTTTTCCTCCTGGAGCGGCGGGACGACCACCGGAACGGAGCGGTCGATGAAGTTCTCGGCGGGCTCGCCCAGGATATCGAGGACGTAGTTTTCCGTTTCGAGCGGCAGGAAACCGCCTTGGCGCAGCCAGCGCCCCACGCGGCCTTCGCCAGCATTGTAAGCGGCCGCGGCCAGGCCGAGATTGCCGAACCCTGTTCGAAGCTCGCCAAGATAGGCGGCGGAAGCGGGAATTGCCTGCTCGACGTCGAAACTGTCGGCCAGGCCGCGCAGTTTCGCGGTGCCCGGCATGAATTGCGCGATGCCTTCCGCGCCGGCGGGGCTGACCGCGTTCGGATCGAAGCGGCTCTCCTTCCAGATCAGCCGCGCGAGGAACTCCGGGGGAAGCTCGTTGCTCTTCGCGTGCGTTTCGATCAGATCGCAGATGCGCTCGACGGTGACGGGTTGGGGCTTTTTCGGGCGCGGCCCCGGAGGATCGGCCGATGCTGGCGGAGAGGCAACAGCCGCAGCGGCCAGGATGATCCCCGCCAGCGCGCCCCGCGGCCGCACGGCTCTACTCCGCTGCGTGCCGCCCGCCCGCGCCGAAGCGCTGCTCGATGTAGTCGGCAACCATCTGCTGGAACTCCGCAGCGATCGCCGGACCGCGGAGGGTCGCGGCCTTGCGGCCGTCGACGAAGACCGGAGCGGTGGGCGTCTCGCCGGTTCCCGGAAGCGAGATGCCGATGTCGGCGTGCTTGGATTCGCCGGGACCGTTGACGATGCAGCCCATCACCGCGACCTTGAGTTCCTCGACGCCCGGATACTTCTCGCGCCAGACCGGCATGTTGCGGCGAAGGTCGTCCTGGATGGCTTGGGCGAGTTCTTGGAACACGGTGGATGTGGTGCGCCCGCAACCCGGGCAGGCTGCGACGATCGGCACGAACTGGCGGAATCCCATGGTCTGGAGCAGTTCCTGCGCCACCTGCACCTCGCGGGTGCGATCACCGCCGGGTTCGGGGGTAAGCGATATGCGGATCGTGTCGCCGATGCCTTGCTGCAGCAGGATGCCCATGGCTGCGGACGAGGCGACGATGCCCTTGGTGCCCATGCCGGCCTCGGTCAGACCGAGATGCAGCGCGTGGTCCGAGCGGCGCGCCAGTTCGGCATAGACGGCGATCAGGTCCTGCACCTGGCTGACCTTGGCCGACAGGATGATGCGGTTGCGCGGCAGCCCGATCTCCTCGGCGAGTTCGGCCGACAAGAGCGCCGACTGGACGATCGCCTCTCGCATCACCTCCACCGCGGTCAGCGGCGAGCCGGCGTTCTGGTTCTCGTCCATCAAGCGTGTCAGCAGGTCCTGGTCGAGCGACCCCCAGTTCACGCCGATCCGCACCGGCTTGTCGTGCCGGATCGCGGTTTCGACGATCGCCGCGAACTGGCGGTCCTTCTTCTCCTTGAAGCCGACGTTCCCCGGGTTGATGCGGTACTTGGCCAGAGCCTCGGCGCAGGCCGGATGATCGGCGAGGAGCTTGTGGCCGATATAGTGGAAGTCGCCGACCAGCGGCACGTCGACGCCGAGCCGCGCCAGGCGGTCGCGGATGCGGGGCACGGCCGCCGCGCTCTCGTCGCGGTCGACGGTGATGCGCACGATCTCCGATCCGGCACGGTGGAGGGCGGCGACCTGTGCGACCGTCGCGTCGATGTCGGCCGTGTCGGTGTTGGTCATCGACTGCACGACGACCGGCGCCGAGCCGCCGACCAGGACGCCGCCGACGTCGACGCCGACGGACTGGCGGCGCGGCGCGGGACCTTGCCCGGCGGCCTTCTGGATCGGCGCAATGGCGTTCATCTGTCGGCTCCGCGACGGTTCGGGATGCAATTCAGGTGGCGGAGCACCTCCGCCATGTCAAGCGTGAAGCAAAATGGCGACGATCCTGTGTCGGCAGGGGCCATCATAGGCATCAGGACCCGCCCCCCGCGACCGCCCGTGCCCTTTCGATGATAAGGCGGCGGTCCTCGGCGTCGAGCAGCTCGTCGTCGAAGAGCTTCATGCACAGAAGGCCTTCCATGGCGAAGAAGGCGACGAGGACGCCTGCGAGATCGTGCGTCTCCGCGCGCAGGCGCGCCAGCAGCCGGCGCCGGAACTGGTTGATCGGCGCCAAGAACTCCGGATCCTCGGCGATGGCTGAAAAGATCCAGGATGCGGGCGGGCGCTCCTCCGCCGAACTGCCCTCCATGAGGCGCATGTATGCGGCAAGCAGCGGCTCCCCGCGGGCCGCCGCGGCATCGAGCGACTGCTCCATTTCTCCGAGATGCTTCTCCACCAGCCCCTGAAGGAGCTTTGCCTTGGTCGGGAAATTGTAGAGCAGCCCTCCCTTCGATACTCCGGCCTGGTGCGCGATGGCGTCGAGCGACAGGCTGCCCGGTCCCGCATTGCGCGCAAGTTCGGCGGCTGCCGCAAGGATCCGTTCACGCGAATTTGCTTTGGTGGTGCTCAACCTGCGTCCTCCCTCAGGCGTGGTCGTGATTGACAATACCGTCCAGACGGTACAGTTATCAAGTGCTTCCTATGTGGGATGATGCCGCACCGACATGCGTCCCGCCGCTCGAACCCCGTCGCGGAGCCCTTCGTGATCAAACGCCTTCTCATCGCAATCGTTCTGCTGGTTATCGTCGTGGGCGGTATCGTCGGCTTCAACATGTTCCGCGACAACGCGATCGATCAGTTCTTCGCCGACATGCCCGTCGCTCCGACGACCGTTTCGACCGTGGAGGTCGAGCCGGCCACGTGGACGCCGGGGATCCAGGCGATCGGGACGGTGGGCGCCTCGCGCGGCGTCGATCTCTCGGTGGAGATCGCGGGCGTCGTCGAGGAGATCAACTTCGAGGCCAACGAGAAGGTGGAGAAGGGCGATCTGCTCGTCCAGCTCGACGACACGCAGCAGGCGGCCGATCTGGCGGCCCAGCGCGCACAGGCCGCGCTGGATGCCCAGAGCCTGACGCGGGCGCAGGAACTCCAGAAGCGCGGCGTGGGTTCCGAGACCACCGTCGAGCAGGCGCAGGCCGCCGCGTCGGCTTCCGCCGCGCAGGTCGACAAGTTGGAGGCGGTCCTCGAACAGAAGCGCCTGGTCGCGCCGTTCGGCGGCACGCTCGGCATTCCGCGGATCGATGTCGGGCAGTACATCGCACCCGGCACGGTCGTGGCCACGCTGCAGAACCTCGACGTGCTGCGCGCGGATTTCTCGGTCCCCGAGCAGAGCCTCGACCAGGTCGAGATCGGACAGCCGGTCCGTTTCGGGGTGACCGAGAATGACATGCCGTTCACCGGCAAGATCACCGGCATCGAACCGAAGGTCGACCCGTCGACCCGGCTGGTGCTGATCCGCGCCGAGATATCGAACCCGGACGGCAAGCTGGCACCCGGCCAGTTCGTGCAGGTTCGCGTGGAATTGCCGCGGGAGGACAATGTCATCGCCGTGCCGCAGACGGCGGTCGTCGTCAGCCTCTACGGCGACTACGTCTATGTCGTGCGCCCCGCCGAGAACGCTTCCGGCGAGGCGAAGGACGGCCTGGTCGCCCGCCAGGTCTTCGTGAAGACCGGGCGGCGCTCGGATGGCCGCGTCGAGATCACAGAGGGCGTGAGCCCCGGAGACCTCGTCGTGACGGCCGGTCAGAACCGCCTCAACAACGGCTCTCCCGTCGTCGTCGACAACACCGTCCGGCCGCAGCTGACGGCTGAGCAGGCGCCCGCGCAATGAACATCTCCACCGTCTTCATCCGCCGCCCGGTCCTGTCGACCGTGCTGGCCTTCCTGATCCTGCTGCTTGGAGCGCAGGGCATGTTCAGCCTGTCGGTCCGGCAATACCCGAAGGTCGAGGAGACGGTGATCACCGTCACGACGACCTATCCGGGCGCAAGCGCCGATCTCATCCAGGGGTTCATCACGGCGCCGGTCTCGGCCGCCGTCTCGACCACCGAGAACATCGACTACGTGACCTCGCAGAGCCGCCCCTCGGCATCGGTGGTCACCGTCCAGATGCAGCTGGGGGCAGATCCCGACGCCGCGCTGACCGAGGTGATCGCCAAGGTCAACCAGGTCCGTGGCCAGCTGCCGTCCGACGCAGACGATCCGGTCATCGTCAAGGGCACGGGCCAGCAGTTCGCCATCATGTACCTGGCGATGCAGAACCCGAACATGACCGCCGAGCAGTTGACCGAGTACATCCAGCGCGTCATCCGCCCGCGCATGTCGACGATCGAAGGCGTCGCCGACGTGCAGGTTCTCGGCGCGAAGGAATACTCGATGCGGGTCTGGGTCGACCCGGTGAAGCTCGCGTCGCGCGGCCTCACCGCGGCCGAGGTTCTGGCTGCGATCCGGGCGTCGAACTTCCTGTCCGCTCCCGGCAAGACGCAGAACACCTTCGTTTCCAACTCGATCACCGTCCGGTCGACCCTGCAGAACCCGCAGGCCTTCGGGCAGCTGCCGCTGAAATCGGACGAAGACGGCATCGTGCGGCTCTTCGACGTGGCGGACGTCGAACTGGCAGCCGAAAGCGAGGATACGGTCGTCAACTTCAACGGCGAGGAAGGCACCTTCATCGGCATCTTCCCCACACCCTCCGCCAATCCGCTCGACACCTCCGCCGACGTGATCGACGAACTGCCTGCGATCAGCGCCAGCCTGCCCGACGGCATGACGATCGAGCTGGTCTACGATTCGACGGAAACCATCAGCGCCTCCATCGAGGAGGTCTTCAAGACGATCGCCGAGGCGGTCGCGATCGTCGTCGTCGTCATCCTCTTGTTCCTGGGATCGTTCCGGTCGGTGGTGATGCCGGTGGTCACCATACCGCTGTCGCTGGTCGGCGTCTGCTTCCTGCTGTTCATGATGGGCTATTCGATCAACCTCCTGTCGCTGCTGGCGATGGTGCTGGCGATCGGCCTCGTCGTTGATGACGCGATCGTGGTCGTGGAAAACATCCACCGCCACATCGAGGAGGGACTGCCGCCTTTCCAGGCCGCCTACAAGGGGATGGCAGAGATCACATCCTCGATCGTGGCCATGACAATCACGCTCGCGGCGGTGTTCGCACCGCTGATGTTCACCGGCGGTCTTACCGGCTCGCTGTTTCGCGAATTCGCCTTCACCCTGGCGGGTTCGGTGATCATCTCCGGCATTGTCGCCCTGACCATCACGCCGATGATGTCCGCGCGCATCCTCAAGGCCGGCAACCACAGCCGCTTCCAGAAGGCGGTCGACCGGTTCTTCGACCGCTTCGCCAATGGCTACGAGCGCTGGGTCGGCGGGTCCCTGAATTACCGGCCGGTCACCTTGCTAATCGTCATCGCCCTCGTCTCGGTCACCGGCTTCATGTTCTTCAAGACCACGACCGAACTGGCACCGGAGGAGGATTCCGGAGCCCTGTTCGCGCTCATCACCGCGCCCCGCTATGCCACCACCGAATACACCCAGCTCTACGTCGACCAGATCCGTGAGCTGACCAGCGACATTCCGGAGGTCAAGGCCAACTTCTCGATCGTCGGCTCGGGCGGACAGACGAATTCCGGCTTCTCCGTCTGGGCGCTGAAGGACTGGTCCGAGCGTGAGCGGTCGCAGAAGGAGATCCAGGCCGACATCCAGGCGCGTCTCTCCAAGGTGGCGGGTGTCCAGGCGCTCGTCTTCGCCCCGCCCTCGCTGCCGGGCACCGGTGGCGGGCTGCCGATCTCCATCGTCATCCGCTCGACGGGCGATCCCGCGCGGGTCTACGAGGTGGCGGAAAAGATTCGCCTTGAGGCGCAGCAGTCCGGCCGGTTCATCGTCGTGCAGAACTCGCTCGCCTTCGACGCGCCGCAGATAACGGTGACGATCGACCGCGACCGCGCCGCCGCTCTTTCGCTGCCGATCAGCGACATCGGCACCACGCTGGCGCTGCTCGTCGGCGGTGGCTCCGTCGCTCAGTTCGACCGCGATTCCAACAGCTACGACATCATCATGCAGGTGCCGCAGGCCTTCCGGAACAATCCCGAGCGGCTCGGCGAGTTCTTCATCCGCTCGGTGTCCGGCGAAATGGTGCCGCTGTCGGCGGTGGTCTCCATCTCCACCAATGCCTCGCCCGCCTCGATAGAGCAGTTCAACCAGCTCAACGCCGCGACAATCTCGGCCCTGCCTATCCCGACCGTATCGAGCGGCGACGGCCTGACGACGATCGAGGAGATCGCCCGGCCGCTGCTGCCGGACGGCTTCTTCATCGACTATTCGGGCCAGTCGCGCATCGAGAGCCAGCAGGGCAACACCATCGTCATCGCCTTTGCGCTCGCCATCGTGGTCATCTACCTCGTACTGGCGGCGCAGTTCGAGAGCTTCCGCGACCCGCTTATCATCCTGATGTCGGTGCCGCTGTCGATCTTCGGCGCGATCCTGCCGCTCAACATCGGGCTCGGCACGCTGAACATCTACACGCAGGTAGGGCTGATTACGCTCGTCGGCCTCATCACCAAGCACGGCATCCTTTTGGTGGAGTTCGCAAACCAGCAGCGGCACCTGCACGGGCTCGGACGCCGCGAGGCGATCGTCGCCTCGGCCAAGACGCGCCTGCGCCCCATCCTGATGACGACCGCGGCTATGGCACTCGGTGTGGTGCCGCTCATCACCGCCTCGGGCGCGGGCGCCGCGGCGCGTTCGGCCATGGGCCTCGTCATCTTCGCCGGCCTGATCGTGGGCACCATGTTCACGCTGTTCGTCGTGCCGATGTTCTACACCTTCCTGGCCGCGCGCGATCTGCCGGCCGAACCGGAGACGCCGTCCTACGGGCCTCGCGCGGCGCCCGCCGAATGAAGCCGGCGGGTGCGTAGCTACTAGGGGCGGGGCGGCCAGTGCCCGTGTCAGTGGAGGTCGTCGTGCGACTTCAGTTCCGTCCCGACGCCCCGGCGCGTCGCGGGACGGACCACCATCCTGTGGACGCGCGGCGGTTCGGCGCCGCTGTGCAACGCGCGGATCGTGTCGCTGACGGACGCGTCGGCCTTGGTGGTGCGCTGGTTGTGGCGCACGTAGTCGAGCCAGGTCGGGACGTGGAAGCTCTCGATCCATTGCTCCGGCTTCTCGGTGTCGCGCATCAGTTCCCACTGGCGCGCGCCGTCGCGGCGGCGGATGCGGCGGCGCTCGGCCATGGCGTCGAGAAAAGCGGGGACATCCGTTTCCCGAATGACGTACTCTATCAGGATCACCATCGGACCGCTGCGTGACTGGAGATCGAGCGCCAGCGGCGGCGCCTTCCAGCGGTTCAGCGGGTCGAGGTCGAGCGACGAGCGATCGGGGAGGGCCAAGCGCAGCCCGACGGCAGCACCCGCGACCATGAAGACGGCCGCCGCCAGCAGCGATGCGGAAATCGAATACTCCTCGGCAACGAGACCCCAGACCCAGCTTCCCAGCGCCATTCCGCCGAAGGTCGCGGTCTGGTAGAGCGCCAGCGCGCGTCCGAGGACCCACCGCGGCGTTGAGAGTTGAACGGTGACGTTGAAGAGCGCCAGTGCCAGGACCCAGCAGGCACCACCGAGCCCGACTGCGAGCCCGGTCAGCCATGCCTGGCCGCTCCATGCGGTCAGCGAAGCCGAGACCGCGAATCCGATGAAGGCCATGCGGGCGATCGTCTCGTTGGACAGGAACTCCCGAAGCCGGCCGCCGAGAAACGCGCCGCCGACCGCGCCGATGCCGTAGCAGCCGAGCATCAGGCCATAGAGCAACGCGCCCCCATCCAGTATGTCGCGCGCCACCAGGGGCAGCAATGCAAGCACGACGACGGCCGTGAAGCCGAAAAGGAAGCCGCGCAGGAGAACCTTCTCGATATGCGGCGACATCGCCACGTAGCGAAGCCCGGCGGTCATCCCTGTCCACATGCGTTCTGGCGGCAGGCTGTTCGGCTGCGCGTCGGGCTTCCATCGCGACAGCACGAAGATCAGCGGCAGGTAGCTGACGGCGTTGACCGCGAAGGCGGCAGCCGCGCCCGCGGTCGCCACGATGAGGCCGCCGATCGCAGGACCGACGCTGCGTGTCAGGTTGAAGTTGACGCTGTTGAGCGCGACCGCCGCCGGAAGCGCGGAACGTGGAACCATGTCGCCCACCGATGCCTGCCAGGACGGGTTGTTGAGAGCCGTCCCGCAGCCGATGAGGAAGGTGAAGCCAAGCAGCAGCCAGGGCGACATCGTTCCTAACCAGGCGAAGAGCGCCAGCGCGATCGAGATCGTCAGCATGAACAACTGCGCCACGATCATGACGCGGCGTCGATCGAAACTGTCCGCGAGAGCGCCGGATGCCAGCGAGAAGATCATGACGGGAAGGGTCGTGGACGCCTGAACCAGCGCGACGAGATCGGCCGAAGCGGCGATCGAGGTCATGAGCCACGCCGCGCCGACCGCCTGGATCAGGGCGCCGAGGTTCGACGCCAGGCTCGCCACCCACACGTCCCGGAAAACGGGATGCGCGAACGGCGCAAGCGAGGATGTCCGCTCTGTCACCGCGACGATGTCCTTCCTGAAGACCCCGGGAATCTCTCCTCCACCATGTCATAGCGGGTTGGAGCGTCCCGCCAAGCCCGACGACGGCATTTCCCGCGCCGTTTCGGAGCAATTGCGAACGGGCGCCGCCGGGGTAAGTGTTTCTGCTGCATTGCGTTGTGACTGTCGCAACGCAATATGGCGCCGCAACGAAAGGAGACTGCCCACCATGAGTGCGTCACGCGAAAGCCGGAGGACCGCCGTCGTCACCGGGTCGACATCCGGGATAGGACTGGCCATCGCCGAGCGCCTCGCTTCCGGCGGCTTCAATATCGTGGTGAATTCCTACACCGATGCCGAAGCGGATCATGCGATCGCCGCCGGTCTCGCCCGTCGCTACGGCGTCGAGGCGATCTATGTCCGCGCCGACATGTCGAAGCCGGCCGAATGCAGGGCACTTGTCGAAGCGAGCGCATCGCGTTTCGGGTCGGTCGACATCCTCGTCAACAACGCTGGCATCCAGTACGTGGCGCCGGTGGAGGAGTTTCCGGTCGAGAGGTGGAACGCAATCATCGCGATCAACCTGTCATCCGCCTTCCACACGGCGGCCGCGGCGATTCCCGGCATGCGCGAGGCCGGATGGGGCCGCATCGTCAACATCGCCTCGGCGCACGGCCTGCGCGCCTCGCCCAACAAGTCCGCATACGTGGCCGCCAAGCATGGCGTCGTCGGGCTTACCAAGACGATCGCGCTGGAACTCGCGGGCAAGGGCGTGACCTGCAACGCCGTCTGTCCCGGCTTCGTACTCACGCCGCTTGTCGAGACCCAGATCCAGGATCGCGCGCGGGAGGCGGGCCTCGACCGGGAGACGACGATCCGCGACATCCTCCTCGAAAAGCAGCCGTCGAAGGAATTCGCGACGGTCGAGCAGATTGCCGGGGCGGCGGCGTTCCTGTGTTCGGAAGACGCCGCGCAGATCACAGGCACGACGCTGTCGGTCGACGGCGGCTGGACCGCGGCCTGACGATTTGCGAAACGCGAAGAAACCGGCTTACCGTACCGGCGCTGGCTTCTTCAGTTCCTTCAGGAGCGCCTTGTGGATCGCCTCGTTGCCGGCGACGATGCCGCCGGTGTCCAGCATGCCGGGGCCGCCGTCCCTGTCGCTGACGAAGCCGCCGGCCTCGCGGACGAGCAGGATGCCGGCCGCCATGTCCCAGGGCGAAAGCCCGTTCTCCCAGAAACCATCCATGCGGCCCGCCGCGACGTAGGCGAGGTCGAGGGCGGCCGAGCCCATGCGGCGGATGCCGGAAACCTCGCCCATGACGTTGCGCAATTCGATCAGCGCGTTGCCGTGGTGGCCGCGGCCGAGATGGGGGATGCCGGTGCCGATGACGCTGTCGGACAGTTTCGCGCGGCCAGCGACGCGCAGCCGGCGGTCGTTCATGAAGGCGCCGCCGCCGCGTTCGGCGGTGTAGAGTTCGTCCATGGCGGGATTGTAGACCAGGCCCGCCGTCAGCTGGCCCTGGCGCTCCAGCGCGATCGAGATCGAGAAGAGCGGAATGCCGTGCAGGAAATTCGTGGTGCCGTCGAGAGGATCGACGATCCAGCGGTGCTGGGCGTCCTCGCCCTCTACCACGCCGCGCTCTTCCATCAGGAAAGAGTAGCCCGGACGCGCACGCGCCAGTTCGGTGTAGATGATCTCTTCGGCCTTGCGGTCGGCCTGGCTGACATAGTCGCCCGGACCCTTCATGGAGACCTGGAGGTTTTGCACCTCGCCGAAATCGCGCGCGAGCGAGCGGCCCGCCTTGCGCGCGGCCTCCACCATGACCCTCATCAGCGCCGAATACGCCATCAGCCGAAACCCGCCTTCCCGATGATGCCGCTACTCGGCGCGGCGGATGTAGGTGATCTCGTTCGTGTCGACGAGGATCTTCTCGCCCGCCTCGATGAAGGGCGGGACCATGACGCGGATGCCGTTCTCGAGGATCGCGGGCTTGTAGGACGAGGCCGCCGTCTGGCCCTTCACGACCGGGTCGGCTTCCGTGATCGTCAGGGCGACCTGGTCGGGCAGCGAGATGCCGATCGGCTTTTCCTCGTAGAGCTCGACAGTCACCATCATGCCGTCCTGCAGGAAGGCCGCGCGGTCGCCGACGAAATCCTTCTGGAGCTCGAGCTGCTCGTAGCTCTCGGTGTCCATGAAGACCAGCGCCTCGCCCTGCTCGTAGAGGTAGGAGAAGTCCTTCTGCTCGAGGCGCACCTTCTCGACCGTCTCGGCGGAGCGGAAGCGCTCGTTGAGCTTGGTCCCGTCGATCAGGTTCTTCAGCTCGACCTGGTTGTAGGCGCCGCCCTTGCCCGGCTTCACCGCGTTCGTCTTAACCGCGACCCACAGGCCGCCATTGTGCTCGATGACGTTGCCGGGACGGATTTCGTTGCCGTTGATCTTGGCCATTGGGGTATTCCGGAAATGGGATTTCGCGCAAGCCGCGCAGTTCGGCGCTCCCAAGACCACAAATCGACTAGAGAGGCAAGGGAGCCTCCGCTATCCGATCGAAGTCTGCGCGGCCAAGCGGGTCATCACGCACGGCACGGCGGGGAGGGCGCGGCCCGCACCTGCCCCGCCGGAGTTCGATCGAACGAACCTACCGCGAGGCGAAGCGCGCCTTGGCCGCATCCGTCTGTGGCATGAATAGGGCCACCGCCGTGCCTTCCGGATCGCGGAACTGGACTGACCGGTTGCCCCACGGCATGGTCTTGGGCGGGTGCACCAGATCCAATCCGTCCTTCAACCGTTCGTAGGCGGCGTCGACGTCGTCGACCATGAACTCGATGATGACGGTCCGGTTGGCGCCGGGTTCGGCGCTGCCCTCGGCGAAGATCGCTACCGTTTCGGAACTGCCGATGGCGAGCGCCGCCGACGGCGTGACGATCTCGGCGAACTGCGGCGCCAGCCATTCGGCGGTCGTCTCCGTTACCCGCTCATAAAAGGCGACCATCTTCTCGATATCGGCGGCGATCAGGCGCACGGAAGCAAATTTCATGATGGGTCCCTCTGTGATGCCGCTGGGTCGCGGCTGGGGGACTTATCGCACGGGGCCTACTGACGCCGTTCTGGCAGCAGGGTTCAGCGCCTGCTCAAGGACCCGCCGCGTCAGCGCAGCCGGTTCGCCCGTTCGATCGCCGTCTTCTGCTGTTCGGGCGTGAGACCCTGGAGAAAATCGTCCATCTCGACGTCGCGAAGGCCTACCCGGCGGGCGATGATGTACCAGGCCGCGGCCAGGATCGGGTCCGGCTCTGTGCCGAGGCCGTAGACGTAGAGCTTTGCGAGACGGTTCTGCGCGGCGACGTTACCGCTTTCGGCGGCGCGCTTCATCCAGGCGAAACCCGCCTCGTAGTCGGGCTTGCCCAGCCGTCCCTCGATCAGCCAGGTCGCGAGGTCGAGTTGGGCGGTGTCGAAGTTCTGACGGGCGGCGAGCGTGAGGTAGGAGAGCGCCTTGGCGTCGTCGTTCAAGCCGCCGACGCCGTTTTCGTAGAGCTGCGCCATGGCGTACTGCGCATCGGCGAGCCCCGCCCTCGCTGCTTTTTCGTAGTAGGGGATCGCCCGTTCGAGGCCGCGCGGCCCCGGCTCGCGATCGATCAGCATCTGGGCGAGATTGAAGGCAGCCAGCCTGTGACCCGTATCGGCCGCGGATTTCATCAGTTCGAAGGCCCTCTCCGGGTCCTTACCCGCATACTTGCCGTCGATCAGGACCAGGGCGAACTGGAAGCGCGCCTCCGGGATGCCGGCCTCCGCGGCCTTGCCGTACCATTCCGCCGCTTCCGCAGGTTTGCGCGCGACGCCAAGGCCCCGCGAGAGAATCTCTGCGACCAGCGTCTGGGCCGCAGGATCGCCTTTTTCTGCGCGCGGGAGCGCCAGGTTGTAGGCGGTGATGTAGAGGCCACGCTGGAAGGCGCCGAAGGCGGCATCGGAGGTCTTTTTGCCGAAGCGGAGCAGATCCACGGCCGAACCGGCTGCGCCGCCGGCCTGTTGTTCCTGTGCTTTCTCCGGCTTGGCTGCCTTCGGCCCAGCCGGTTCCGCCGAAAAGGAGGCGGAAGGCACGATCGCGCAGACCGCCGCAGCCATGAACAGGGCGATCGGCTTCACGTTTCCTTCCCGGGTGCCTGCGCGGCCTCGTCGAGCAGGCGATTGGCCTCCGCGACCGCTGCGGCGGGATCGACGCCTTCGCCGAAGACGGCGCGCGACAGGGCTACGAACTCGGCCCCGGTCTCGGATACCTGGCGCACGGACGCAATCTCGCTCGAGCCCATGACGATGCAGGGGACCTCGATCATCTCGGCCCACCAGCGCCCGAGCGTCAGGTTGCGGGGATGCGGCTGCGGATCCGTGTCGTAGCCGAAGCGGCCGAAAAACAGGTAGTCCGGGCGCAGTTCGCCGAGTTCCAGCGCGTCGTCGCGCGTCTTGGCGCCGCCGGTCCCGACCATCATCTTGTCCTGCAGTCGGTCGATGGCATCGGCCAGCGCGGCGCGGCCGCCCTCGACATGGACGCCGTCGGCCTTGACGCGGGCGGCGACCCGCGTGTCGCCGGCGATCATGACGGCGGCGCCAGCTTCCTGGGCCACCGGCACGATCCGCTCCGCCAGCTTCTGGAACGCCGCGTCGTCGAGCCCGTACTGCGGCAGTATAAGCGATGCGACGTCTCCGCCCGAGAGAGCGGCGCGGATAGCCGCTTCCAGCACGGAGGCATCGTCCTCCTGCGGCGCGATCAGCACGAGCCGGCAGCGGTCGGGGATTATGGGTTGCATCGGGTCCATTCTGCGGCAGGCCTATGGCTCGGGATCGTGGTGGCAATTGGGCATAAAGGAGAGGCCGCCGCTTGGCCAGCGGATGCAGCGAGGTATCCGCGTCCGAGTTTCCCCTCGCAATGCTGTCGGTATGCGGCTAAGCGGGGGTGTCCTCCCACCGCGCGATCCAGAACGCCCTTGCTCTCCGATCCCCTCTTCTATGCCGTTGCGATCCCGGCGGTCGCCCTCGTCGGGCTGGCCAAGGGCGGGCTCGGCGGCGCGATGGCGCTGGTCGGCGTGCCGCTGATGGCGCTCGCCATGTCGCCGGTCCAGGCCGCCGCGATCCTGCTGCCGATCCTCGTCCTGATGGACATGGTCTCGCTCTGGTCGTGGCGAGGCTTCCTCGACCGACGGACACTGGTGATCATGCTTCCGGGCGCGATGGTCGGCATCGGCATCGGCTGGCTGACAGCCGCGATCGTGACGCCGGACATGGTGCGGCTGATCCTTGGCATCGTCACCCTGCTTTTCGTCTCGCGATGGTTCCTGCAGAAGCTGTCGCGCGCCGAGAACGCGCGGCCGCACAGCGTTCCGCGGGGGATCGTCTGGAGCACCGTCAGCGGCTTCACCAGCTTCGTCGCGCATGCCGGCGGCCCGCCCTTCCAGGTCTATGCCCTTCCGCTCAAGCTCGACCCCAAGGTCTATGTCGGCACCAGCGTGATCTACTTCGCCGTGATGAACGCGGTGAAGCTCGTCCCGTACTTCGCGCTCGGGGAGCTCGATACAACCAATCTCTCGGCATCGTTCGTGCTGATGCCCGTGGCCTTCGTCGCCACGCTCGCCGGCGTGTTCATCGTCAAGCGCATGAAGCCGGAATTGTTCTATTCGGTCACCTACGTCACCGTCGGGCTCGTCGCGGTGAAGCTGCTGTGGGACGGGGCGGTGGCAGTGTTCTGAATTGCTCCAACGGGTGCGCACAACTCCCTCGTGCGGGCCTGGCCAGGGCGCTCGGTCCCTGGCGAGCAGGATCTTGAGGACAGCCGGGCGACCATGTCGCACAACCCGCTCTCGAATAGTCCTTTCGATGCCGTCTCTCATTGCATGATCCCGCTTGCGAGGGGGCTGTCGACACGCCACTGTGGCGGAGCACGAAGGTGAGATGCGCGCCGAGATGCGAAATGAAGGGGAGGTTACATGGACAGGGAGCATTCCGGCCGCGCCGCGATGCCGGGCATCTATGACGAGGGGCTGGAGCGCAATCCAGCCAACCACCAGCCGCTGACGCCGCTGACCTATCTGGAGCGTGCGGCGCGAACCTTTCCCGACCAGACCGCTGTCATCCATGGATCGGCGAAGCTCAACTATCGCGATTTCTATGCCCGTACGCGCCAACTCGCTTCCGCACTCGCCGCACAGGGCATCGGCAAGGGCGACACGGTGACGGTGATGCTCTCCAACACGCCAGCGATGCTGGAGGCGCATTTCGGCGTGCCGATGGTAAAGGCGGTTCTGCATTCGCTCAACACCCGGCTCGACGCGGCCATCGTCGCCTTCCAGCTCGACCATGCCGAGACGAAGCTGCTGATCGTCGACCGCGAATTCTCCGGCATCGTCAGGCAGGCGCTGGGCATGGCGAAGGTGAAGCCGCTGGTCATCGACTACGACGATCCGGAACATGGCGCCGATGCGCCCTTTCCGAAGGGCGAGCGCATCGGGACGCTTGACTACGAGGAATTTCTCGGCTCGGGCGACGCCGAATTCGCCTGGGCGATGCCGGACGACGAGTGGGACGCTATCGCGCTCAACTACACGTCCGGCACGACCGGCAATCCCAAGGGCGTGGTCTACCACCACCGCGGCGCAGCTCTGATGACCTACGCCAACACCATCCACGCCGGCATGGGCCGTCATCCGGTCTATCTCTGGACCCTGCCGATGTTCCACTGCAACGGCTGGTGCTTTCCCTGGACGCTCGCCGTTCAGGCGGGCACGCATGTCTGCCTGCGCTGGGTCCGCGCGAAGGCCATGTACGACGCCATCGCCGACCACGGAGTGACCCATCTCTGCGGCGCGCCGATCGTCATGTCGACGCTGATCAACGCGCCCGACGAGGATAAGCGGGAATTCCCGCAGACCGTCACCTTCAACACCGCTGCCGCGCCGCCGCCGGAGAGCGTGCTTTCGGGCATGGCCGACGCCGGCTTTGCGGTGACGCATCTCTACGGCCTCACCGAGACTTACGGTCCGGCCGTGGTCAACGAGTGGAAAGGCGCGTGGGACGATCTCGAGAAGGGCGCGCGCTCGGCCCGGAAGGCACGCCAGGGAGTCCGCTACGCGGCGCTGGAAGGGCTCACGGTCATGGATCCGGAGACGATGGTTGAGACGCCGGCTGACGGCGAGACCATCGGCGAGGTGATGTTCCGCGGCAACATCGTCATGAAGGGCTACCTGAAGAACAGGGCGGCCACCGAGGAAGCGCTGGCCGGCGGCTGGTTCCATTCGGGCGACCTGGGCGTGATGCACCCGGACGGCTACATCCAGCTAAAGGACCGCTCCAAGGACATCATCATCTCGGGCGGGGAGAATATCTCGTCCATCGAGGTGGAGGACGCGCTCTACAAGCATCCGGCCGTCGCCTCCTGCGGCGTGGTGGCCAAGAGCGACGAGAAATGGGGCGAGACGCCGGTCGCCTATGTCGAGCTCAGGCCCGGCCGGACGGCGAGCGAAGCCGAGATCATCGAGCACTGCCGCACGCTGCTTGCCCGGTACAAGGTGCCCAGGCAGGTGGTCTTCGCCGAAATCCCCAAGACCTCCACGGGGAAGATCCAGAAGTTCCGGCTGAGGGAGATGGCAAAGGATCTGTGAGACGGGTCGCGGCGGAATTTTGCGTTGCGTGGAAAATGTAACAGTTTCCGTCACCCTGCCGCGTACAGGTGACACGGGGCGGATGCGACTCCCATGCTAGCAGACCGCCCCAGACGACCGGGCGCCGGACGGCGCCGCACGGTCGCCTGGACCTTCGATCTGGAAAGGAACTTTCGAAATGCAGGGCGCTGCACGCAACTTCTTCACCATTGCCATCGTCTACGGCATCCTCGGCATGTCGCTGGGGCTGCACATGTCGATCACCCACGACCACGGCCAGATGCCGGTTCACGCCCATGCCATGGTGGCGGGCTGGCTGATGTCGGCAGTGTTCGGGTTCTTCTACCATCTCTATCCCGCGGTCGGCCGATCGCTGCTGGCCCGGGTGCACTTCTGGGTCCAGTCGGTGAGCGGAGTATTCCTGCTCGTGGGGCTTTATTTCCTGTTGGCCGGCAACGAGGCCATCGAGCCGGTCGTGGCGGTTGCCTCGCTCGGCTTCTTCGGCGGCATGCTGATGTTCGCCTGGATCGCGCTCCCGGTTGTGTGGGGTCCGGTCGGACAGCGCGACCTGGCGACGGCCGGCGCGCGATGAGAGAAATGAAGATTTCGTTCGAGGCGTTAACCCAGCGTTAAGCTTTACGGCTGTTTACTATGTCCATCCAGTTCTCTGGATTCTGACTGAGCGGCTGGGGCTGCTCTGTTTGACGCCTCCCTGTTAAACTCCTGAGAGCCGCTTTGCGCGGCTCTTTTTTTTCGCCAGCGGCAAAGCGGAAGCCCGCGTTAACCCTTCGTTAAACATCGACTTGCCTACGCCGTGGAGAAATCGCATTTTCGCGCTGCCGGTCGTTGGGCGGGAACAGTGAACGCGTGATAGCGTTCGAGCAATTCGGAAATCCGGCGGCAAAAAGGGGTGGTGTCATGAGTGAGCCTGTCAGACAGAGTGCAACGACGATCAAGCTCGCCGAGCGCCGCGTCTTCTCGGCCTCCTTCAAGCCGCTCTACGACGAGGGCATGGGTCTGGTGGAGCAGACCGCCGAATATCTCGATGGCGACGGACGCGCCGCGGCGAAGGGCTTGTCGCGTATCGGTGCGACCCTCTACGCGGCCGAATCGATGCGGCTGACCACCCGCCTGATGCAGATCGCGTCGTGGCTCCTCCTCCAGCGCGCCGCCAATTCCGGCGAGATGACCCGCGAACAGGTCGCCGCCGAAAAGACCAAGGTGAGGCTCGACACCGCTTCCGCGCGGGACGGCGCGTCGGGCTGGGAGGAACTCCCCGCGGCGTTCAAGGCACTGGTGGAGCGCTCGCTCAGCCTGCAATCGCTGGTTCGACGCATGGACGACGAGATCTACGGCCACGGCGCCGAACCGGTCCAGTCTGCGCCGCGTCCAAACCCCGTTTCCGACCAGATAACGCTCCTGCGCACGGCGTTCGGCCGGAACTAGCCCGCTTCGATGGCGCCGGCGAGGGCGGCGAAGAGCGGCTGGACGGCGGGCAGCGCGAAGATCGCGGCCGCGACGATGAGAAGGAAGGTGACGCGGCGGTAGACCGCATCGCTCGCCCACCCGTACAGGTGCGAGCCGATTGCGAGGCCGGCGAAGTAGAACGGCGCCGCAACGACACCCAGCATCACCGCGTCCGCTTCGAAGAGCCCTGCCAGCCACAGGTTTGCGATGGAGAGGCCCTCGCCGATAAGGAAGAGGGTCAACAGATTCGCGCGCATGATCGCGGCAGGCAGGTTCGCCGCCAGCCAGTAGATGATGACCGGCGGGCCGGGGATGGAGGCGATGCCCGACAGCAGCCCCGCGACGCCGCCGACCGCGAAGGAGACCGGCGCGCCGCGCGGCCCGCGATAGCGCCAACCGCTCCACAGCGCCGCCGCGCAGGCGAGGATCGATAGCGAGATGCACCATCGCAGGGCGACCGGATCGCCGTGCTTCAGCACGTAGACGCCCGCCGGAAGAAGCAACGCCAGGCCGAGCGCCACTGGCAGGACCTCCTTCCACCGCGCGATCTTCAGAGCCGGCAGGGTGATCGGGAGGACCGGCAGCGAGTCCATGATGACGATCACCACCAGCGCGACCCTGGGACCGTAAAGCGCGGCGGCGACCGGAGCGACGATCATTCCGGTGCCGAAGCCCGACATGCCCCGCGCCACGCCGGCGACGGCGACCGTCGCGAGGAGCATGACGAGGGCGGCATCGAGGTCCGGCAGCGGTGGGAGCAGGGGAGGGTCTCCTGAGAAACGGCCGCGGAAGGTGCAGAATAGGCAATCCGGGGAGATCCGGTCGAACGAGCGGCGCAGTTTGTTTCTTATTTGTTCACATCCGGATGGCAATGGTCCTACGTCCGCATAGAGTAGGTCCATGGCTGAAACGATTCGCATCATCGGCATAGATCCCGGCCTGCGCCGCACCGGCTGGGGCATCGTGGAAGCGTGCGGGAATGCGCTTCGCTTCGTTGGCGCCGGTACTGTCGTATCCGATGCCAAGGCCGACCTCGCCTCCCGGTTGTGCGAACTGCATGACGGGCTGTCCGCCATCATCCACGCGCAGATGCCCGACGAAGCGGCAGTGGAACAGACCTTCGTCAACAAGGACGCGGTCGCCACCTTGAAACTCGGCCAGGCGCGCGGAATCGCGATGCTGGTCCCGGCGAAGGCCGGGCTGAGGGTCGCCGAATACGCGCCGAACGCGGTGAAGAAGTCCGTGATCGGGGTCGGTCACGGCGACAAGCGACAGATCCACATGATGGTGAAGGTGCTGATGCCACGCGCCGTCTTCGACACCGACGACGCCGCCGACGCGCTCGCGATCGCGATCTGCCACGCGCACCACCGGCAGAGCGTGACAGGCCGTCTGGCCGCCGCCGCGCGCGTGGCGTGACCGGTTTGTTCTTGACTTGTTCTACTGTACCGCGTAGGTAATACCGCAGAGGTATTACCATGCGCGTTACGTCCAAGGGCCAAGTGACCATCCCCAAGGAAATCCGCGAGCAACTCGGCATCCAGCCGGGCTCGGAGGTGGAATTCGTCAACGACAATGACGGCGAGGTGAAACTTCGCCTGCTGCCCTCTGTCGACAGAGACGTCGAACCGGCTGAATCCATCCGCAAGTGGACCGCCCGCGTGGCTGGCACATTGGACTTGGGAGGAATGACAGCCGACGAGTACTTCGAGTCTATCCGGGGCGAGCGCGATGACCTCGGTTCTCGTTGATTCCAATATCTTCTTCGACGTCATGCTTGGAAGCGATACGGCGGAATGGTCCGCAGGCAAGCTCGTCGAACTGGGGGGCAAGCGGCCGTTGGCGGTCAATCCGATCATCTGGTCCGAGATCGGCGCCAACTTCGCTTCGCCGGAGGCATTGAGCCGAGCACTCTCTGGCCTCGTTCTGGAAAAGCTGTCGCTCTCGTTCGAAGTTGCCTTTCGCGCCGGGCAGGCATATCGCGCCTATCGACGCGCCGGCGGTTTGCGCGAGCGCACTCTGCCCGACTTCCTGGTCGGAGCGCATGCGGAAGTGGAAGGGCACGCGCTTCTCACCCGCGATTCCAGGCGCTACGCCACCTATTTCCCATCCCTCGAGATCATCGCTCCAGAGACATATCCATGATCGGCAAGCTCAAGGGGACGCTGGACGAGATTGCCGAGGATCACTGCGTGGTGGACGTGCACGGGGTCGGCTACGTCGCCTTCTGCCCGACGCGGACCCTGGCCAGTCTTCCGGGCGTCGGCGAGGCGGTGACGCTGTTCATCGAGACCTACGTGCGCGAGGACATGATCCGGCTCTACGGGTTCGCCACCGCGCTCGAGCGCGAGTGGTTCCGGCTGCTGCAGAACAACGTCCCTGGCGTCGGCGCGAAGGTCGCGCTGGCGGTGCTGTCGACGCTGTCGGCATCCGAACTCGCCAACGCGGTCGCGCTGCGCGATGTGGCGATGGTGGCGCGGGCGCCCGGCGTCGGCAAGAAAGTGGCCGAGCGCATTGTCACCGAACTGCGCGACAAGGCGCCGGCCTATTCGGGCCCCGCATCCGGCACGATGGGCCTGAAGCAGGAACTCGGCGATGGCGTGGCGCCGGCCCCGGTGGCCGATGCCGTCTCGGCACTGACCAACCTCGGCTATTCGCGCGACGTTGCGGCGAACGCGATCGCGGCTGCGATGAAGGCGGCGGGTGAAGGGGCGGATTCGGCGAAGCTGATCCGGCTGGGGCTGAAGGAACTGGCGCGATAGCGGTTGTGCGCGGCGCTGGTTCTTACTATTCTCGTTTCGTAGGAAAAGATCCCGGGAGTAAGACATATGGGCGCTTATACTACGATGACGTCCAAGGGTCAGCTTACCATCCCGAAGGATGTGCGCGAGGAACTCGGACTTGGGGCAGGCACTCGATTTTACGTGACCGTTCGCAACGGCGAGGTCGTCGCCATGCCGAAGAACCGGAAGCTCGCCGACCTCGCGGGAATTCTTGGTCGCCCTCCGGCGGGTGCGGGAGCCACCATCGAGGACATGGACGATGCGATCGGCCAGGCCGTCGCGGAAGACGACGTCCGGATCGTGCGAGAATGGAACGAGGCGCACGGTAGAGGGAAATGAAGGCCGTCGATACCAACGTTCTCCTGCGGTTCGTCGTGCGGGATGACCCGAAGCAGTTCGAGGTCGCATCCCGGTTCCTGACCGCGCGCACCGCCGACGACCCGGCCTATGTCAGCCTCATCGTGCTTGCGGAAATGGTTTGGGCACTCGAACGCCGCTATGGATACCCGCGTGACTCGGTGCGCGGCGTCGTGCTCGCGCTGCTGGAGTCGGCTGAGGTCGTATTCGAGGAGGAGGCGTCCCTGTCGATGCTGATCGCCCAGAAGGCGAAAGGCGACATCGCCGATCACCTGATCGCGCTTAGCGCACGGCGAGCGGGATGTGCGACCGTGGCGACTTTCGACAAACGGGCCGCCAGGGCCATTCCGTCCATGGAACTCCTGACATGACCACCGCCCCCCGCCTGATCACGCCGGAAAAGCGCGGCGAGGACGTCGACGTCACGCTGCGCCCGCAGTCGCTGAACGAGTTCGTCGGCCAGGCGGCGGCGCGCGCCAACCTGAAGGTCTTCGTGGAGGCGGCCAAGTCGCGCGGCGAGGCGCTCGACCACGTGCTCTTCGTCGGCCCGCCGGGTCTCGGCAAGACCACGCTGGCGCAGATCATGGCGAAGGAACTCGGGGTGAACTTCCGCTCCACCTCCGGCCCGGTCATCGCCAAGGCCGGCGACCTTGCCGCGCTGCTGACCAATCTCGAAGACCGCGACGTCCTTTTCATCGACGAGATCCACCGGCTGTCGCCCGCCGTGGAGGAAATCCTCTATCCAGCCATGGAGGATTTCCAGCTCGACCTGATCATCGGCGAGGGGCCGGCGGCGCGTTCGGTCAAGATCGACCTCGCCCGCTTCACCCTGGTGGCCGCCACCACCCGCCTCGGCCTCATAACCAATCCCCTGCGCGACCGTTTCGGCATTCCCGTCCGGCTCGATTTCTACACGGTCGAGGAACTGGAACTGATCGTGCGGCGCGGGGCGCGCATCCTGGCGCTGCCGATGAGCGACGACGGCGCGCTGGAGATCGCGCGGCGCGCCCGCGGCACGCCGCGCATCGCCGGCCGGCTGCTCAGGCGCGTTCGCGACTTCGCCTCGGTGGCAGGCGCCGAGAAGGTGACGCGGACCGTGGCCGACGAGGCGCTGCTTCGGCTGGAGGTCGACGCTCTAGGGCTCGACAGCCTCGACCGGCGGTATCTGTCCATGATCGCCAGAAATTTTGGCGGCGGGCCGGTGGGCATCGAGACCATCGCCGCCGGCCTGTCGGAGCCGCGCGACGCCATCGAGGACATCATCGAGCCCTACCTCATCCAGCAGGGCTTCATCCAGCGCACCCCGCGCGGACGGATGCTGACCGGTAACGCCTGGAAGCACATGGGCCTCGAGCCGCCGCGCAATATGGCGGAAGTGCAAGGGCGGCTGTTCGAGGAAGAGTAGGATCTTCGTCTTCCTACCGTTCTAATGACGGGTTTCGGACTACCGCAGCCCCCGCACCACCCCCAGCACATCCTGTTCCGCCGGCCGGCCCTCGAACTCTTCCGCCACCCCGAACGCCCCGCCATAGCCCCACATCGACCACGCAAATCCGTGCGTCTCGGCGAGCGCGATCATGTCGCGGTAGTAGGCGGCGCGCCATTGTGGCGGCATGACGAAGTCGTTCTGCCATTCCTGGCGGATCATGCCGAATTCGCCGAGGATGATGTTCTTCGGATCGATGCCATGTTCGGCGGCCCATGCGGCGGCGGTGTCGAAGGGTTCGGCCATGGCGGCCGCGAGTTCCTCCTTCGTGTCGATCGCCGCGACCTGCTCGTCGAGATAGGCGAGCATGCCCGACTGGCGCAGCCATGGCGCCTCGGCCCGGATTTTTTCGCGTGCCTTCTCGACCGCCGCGTCCAGCTCGGCGCGCGGCACGGCATGGGGCGGGTAGGGAATGCCCGTGACGTAGCGGATGAAGTCGCCCGACCAGGTTGCGCCTTGGTGCGTCAGGAGGAAGGGCGCGTAGGTGTGGAAGGACCAGATGACGTTGTCGTCGGGGATCTGCGCCGGGTCGATGGCGGCGAGACCTTCGGCCGTGCCCCAGCAGGCGCCGGTGAGCACCAGCGTCAGCCGTGTGGCGGAGGCGCGCGCGGCCGCGTAGAGGCGCTGCAGCCGCTCGGGCCAAGCGGCGTCCTGTGGTCCGCATTCGGCCACTGGCTCGTTCATCAGTTCCAGTGCGATCCGTTCGGGATCCTCCGCCTTCAGCGTGCCTGCCATGCGCCGCACCACATCGAGGTAGCGGTCGAACAGCGCCGGATCGTCCATCACCTGGCCCATGCCGACTGATCCGCTGGAACCGGTCGGGAAGAGGTGCAGGTCGACGATGGCCTTCAGTCCCGCGTCTTCCACCAGGCGCACGGCGTCGAGCACCTCGCCGTAGAGCCGGTCGTGGAACCGCGCCGAACGGTCCGACAGGAAGGGTCGCGGATCGATCGGGATGCGCACGAAGTCGAAGCCGTCGGCCTTCAACTTCTCGAGGCCGGCGGCATCGAGCGTGCGGCGCCATTCGGGAAAGGGCAGGAGCACGCCTTCTTCGCCCCAGCGACTCTCGTCGGGCCAGGTGACCCAGATGTCGAGATTGATGCCGCGCTGCGCCTGGAAGGTCGCGGCGTGTGCCGGCAGGGCGATCAGCGCGATCGCGATCGCCAGTACCCAGCCGGCGAGCCGCCGCGCAACGTAGATCCGTCCCGTTCCCGGCCCGGCCTTGATCGAGGCGGGGCGAAATGCCATCGAGGTCGCAAGGTGCCGCATGCGGCGAGACATGGCAGAGCGAACCTTCGAAGGAAAGCGCGATGGCGGATCATGGTGAACGCGAGACCGGACTTTCGGGCGAACTCACCGCGGACGGCCACCGGCTGTCGGCGCGCGTCTACTATGCCGACACGGATTTCTCCGGCTTCGTCTACCACGCCCGCTATCTCGAATTTTTTGAGCGGGGCCGCTCGGATTTCCTGCGGCTCTGCGGCGTGCACCATACCGAACTGGCGGCCGGCGCCGAGGGCGAGAGGATCGTCTGGGTGGTGCGGCGCATGGAGATCGACTTCCGCTCGCCCGCGAGAATGGACGACGTGCTGACCATCGAGACCCGCACCGAAAACATCTCAGGCGCGCGCATCTTCATGGGGCAGCGCATCCTGCGCGGCGGCACCGTGCTGATCGAGGCGAAGGTCGAGGCGGCCATCGTGGGAGAGGACGGCAGGCCGCGCCGCTTCCCCAAGGCGTGGATCACGGCGTTCATGCCGGCCAGCACCGGATGACGGCCAAGCCGTCATCCTAACGCCTCGTTAACCATAATCCTCCATGAATCCGATCGGTAGAATGCCGACGATGCCGCGCGCCTTCGTTTCACCAAGATTCCTGCGGAAAAGGCCGCGATAGCGTCGGGAACGATGGCCGGAGAACCGTGCGGTTCCGGTCGAGCAGGGGCAAGTTGCGTGGGCGACCCGGCCGGCGGTTCACACTAGGACAGGACTTTCATGGAAACTCTCGCTCTCGCAGAGCCGTCAGCAAGCCTATCGGTGTGGGCACTCTTCTGGCAGGCCGGCTGGATCGTGAAGATGGTCATGATCGGACTGCTCGGGGCGTCGATCTGGACCTGGGCGATCATCATCGACAAGATCATCGCCTATGGCCGCATGCGCCTCGCACTCAACCGCTTCGAGCAGACATTCTGGTCCGGGCAGTCGCTGGAAGAACTCTACCGGACGCTTTCGGAGCGCAACACGACCGGGATGGGCTCGATCTTCGTCGCCGCCATGCGCGAATGGAAGAAGAGCTTCGAGAAGGGCGCGCGCGCGCCGCTCGGCCTGCAGACGCGCATCGACAAGGCCATGGACCTCGCTCTGACGCGCGAGATGGAGCGGCTCGAAGGCCGGCTCGGCTTCCTCGCCACCATCGGCTCGGCCGCCCCCTTCATCGGCCTGTTCGGCACCGTCGTCGGCATCATGACCTCGTTCCAGGCGATCGCCGGGTCCAAGTCGACCAGCCTCGCGGTCGTCGCGCCCGGCATCGCCGAGGCGCTGCTCGCCACCGCGATCGGCCTGCTGGCGGCCATTCCCGCGGTCGTGGCCTACAACAAGCTCTCGTCCGACGCCGGCAAGCTGGCGGTGCGGATGGAAGGCTTCGCCGACGAATTCTCGGCCATACTGTCGCGGCAGATCGATGAGAAGGTCGCTCAGCGCGCCTGAGGGAGATAGTTTGCCATGGGCATGTCTGTAGGACAATCCGGCGGACGGGGCAGCCGCGGCCACAGGCGCCGGGGGCGGCACCACAAGCTGATGTCGGAAATCAACGTCACGCCCTTCGTGGACGTGATGCTGGTGCTCCTGATCATCTTCATGGTGGCCGCGCCGCTGCTCACCGTCGGCGTGCCCATCGACCTGCCGGAGACGCAGGCGAAGGCACTGAACGCCGACACCCAGCCGATCACCGTGTCGGTCAACGACAAGGGTCAGATCTATCTCCAGGAGACCGAGATACCGCTCGAGGAAATCGTGGCGAAGCTCGAGGCCATTTCCAAAACCGGCTACGAGGAACGCATCTACGTGCGCGGCGACAAGAGTGCCGACTACGGAACGGTGATGCGCGTGATGGCGCGCATTTCGGCGGCGGGGTTCCACAATCTCGGCCTCGTCACCCTGCAGGAGCAGGACAGCTAGCCGCGATGAAGGCCGGTCTCGTCACATCGACGATCCTGCATGCGTTGCTGCTCTCCGTCGGGCTGTTCACGCTCTCGGCGCCGCGCGCTTTCGAGGTGATGGACGTGGAATCCTTCCCCGTCGAGATCGTGCCGATCGAGGAGATCAGCCAGGTGCAGGTCGGCGAGAGGGAAGCGCCCGTTGCCGAGGCGCCCGCGCCCGTGCCGACGACCCGTCCCGAGGCGGTGGAGAATGCCGAGCAGGTGGGCGACAACACGGTGGACACCCCCGCGCCGCCTACCCCCGATCCCAAGCCGCGTCCTGTCGAGACGGCCGCCTTGCCGGAGCCCGCGCCCGAACCTGCTCCGATCCCCGATCCCATCCCGGAGCCGGAACCGGCGAAGCCGGAGCCGAAGCCCGAACCCGTGCCGGCAACCGAGGTGACACCGCAGCCAGAGCCGCCGCAGGAGGTCGAGCCCGACCCGGCGCCGGAACCGGAGCCGCAGCAGGAAGCCGAACCCGAACCGTCACCGGAGCCCGTTCCCGCCGAAGCGGAGGAGGCGCAGGAGGCCGCGCTGCCCGAAAGCGCCCCGCGTCCCGAAGCGCGCCCGAGGCCGCAGCCGGCGCAGGCGCAGACCGCGAAGGCGCCCGAACGCAAGGATGCCGAGAAGCCGGCGCCGAAGCAGGCCCAGGCGCCCGCGCAGGAGAAGTCGGACGACCTGCTGCAGGACGTCGCCGCGCTTCTGAACAAGGAAAAGGCCTCGGGCGGCGGCGCGAAGCGATCCACGCAGGAGGCGGCCCTCGGCGGCAAGCGCAAGACGACGGGCGAGAAACTCTCGCAGAGCGAACTTGACGCGCTCAGGACCCAGTTCTCCGGATGCTGGAGTATTCCGGCGGGCGCGGAGGAGGCGTCGGACCTGCGCGCCTCCATCCGCTTCAACGTCGCGCCAGGCGGACGGCTGGAAGGCATGCCAGAAGTCATAGCATCCAGCGGCAATCGGCAGTTTGACGAAAGCGCGGTGCGCGCCGTCCAGAAATGCGATCAGAGGGGCTTCATCCTGCCGCAGGGCAAAGAGGATGTCTGGGCCGAGGTCGTGGTGAATTTCGACCCGAGCGACATGTTCTGATCATTGTTCGCGGCTACCGGCAACACACGGGATTTTCGCGGTTTCGGCCGCGACACGGAATGAAGAAGGGCAAGGCATGAAACGTCTCCTTAAACCCCTCCTGATCGCGGCGGCCATGATCGCAGCGATCTCGGGCGCGGCCATCGTCCCGGCGCGCGCCCTGGTCGAGATCGACGTCAACAAGGGCGTGGTCGAACCGCTGCCGATCGCGATCACCGACTTCCTGTCGGCCGACGCGCTCGGCGCCGAGATTTCGGGCATCGTCGCGGCGGACCTGCAGCGCTCGGGCCTGTTCGCGCCCATCGACCGCGCGGCCTTCATCGAGAAGATCTCCAATCCGGACGCCGCCCCCCGTTTCGAGGACTGGAAGGTGATCAACGCGCAGGCGCTGGTCACGGGACGGGTGAGCCAGGAACCGGACGGCCGCATCCGTGCCGAGTACCGTCTGTGGGACACTTTCGCCGGCCAGCAACTGTCGGGCGAGCAGTTCTTCGCCTCGCAGGCCAACAAGAGGAGGATCGCGCACATCATTGCCGACGCGATCTACGAGCGCCTGACCGGAGAAAAGGGCTATTTCGACACGCGCATCGTCTTCATCGACGAATCCGGACCGAAGAACCAGCGCACCAAGCGGCTCGCAATCATGGACCAGGACGGCGCCAACGCCCGGTTCCTGTCCGACGGACGCGCCATTTCGCTGACGCCCCGCTTCTCGCCGAACCGGCAGGAAATCACCTACATGTCCTACGAGAGCGGCCAGCCGCAGGTCTACCTGCTGCAGCTCGAAACGGGACAGCGCGAACTCGTCGGAAACTTTCCGGGCATGACCTTCGCGCCGCGCTTCTCGCCGGACGGCCAGAAGGTGATCATGAGCCTGCTGCGCGACGACGGCAATTCCAACATCTATACCCTCGACCTCAGAAGCCGCACGACGACACGCCTGACGGATTCGAGCGCGATCGACACGTCGCCGTCCTATTCTCCCGACGGCAGCCAGATCGTCTTCACCTCCGACCGTGGCGGACGGGCACAGATCTACGTCATGAACGCCGACGGCACGAACCAGCGGCGCATCTCCTTCGGCGAGGGGACCTACTCCACGCCGGTGTGGTCGCCGCGCGGCGACCTGATCGCCTTTACCAAGCAATCGGGCGGCGAGTTCCAGATCGGCGTCATGCGGATTGACGGATCGGGCGAGCGTATACTTTCCACCGGCTTCAGCCAGGAAGGACCGACCTGGGCGCCGAACGGCCGGGTCCTGATGTTCTTCAAGGAGCCGGCCGGGGCCGGCGGTCCGCGTCTCTATTCGGTCGATCTGACCGGCCGTAACGAACAGCCGATCCAGAGCCCCAATTTCGCCTCCGATCCGGCATGGTCGCCGCTGCTCGAGTGATCGGTGACAATGACGTGAAAGGCTATGTAGCGGCCCCAAATCACGCTGCGGACGCCTTTGCGTCGCGTTTCGGCCGTAATCCCGCATAGGGTGCGGCAAACCGCAGATCGGCCAGGAGGGCGGGGCGGATTCGAGGGGAATAAGCAAGCATTAACCGTGTTTCTTGTTCGCCGGTTAACCGAAAGGTGGTTACTGGAAAGTCAAAGTAACCCCTAGAATGCCAAGGAGTGGCAGTGATGCGCCGTATCGCAACACTTACCAGGAATCCCGCCGTCATCGCGCTCGTGATGGCACTTGCGGTGACCGGATGTGCTTCGAAGAAAATCCCGAACAATGCGGCCGACATAGGTCTCGGGGGCGCAGGCTCGGCCACGCCCGGATCGCAGCAGGATTTCACCGTCAACGTTGGTGACCGGATATTCTTCGACACCGATTCGTCCGCCATCCGCGCCGACGCTCAGGCGACGCTCTCCCGGCAGGCGCAGTGGCTGAGCCAGTACCCGACCTATGCGATCACGATCGAGGGCCATGCCGACGAGCGCGGCACGCGTGAGTACAACCTTGCGCTGGGTGCCCGCCGCGCCGCCGCGACGCGCGACTTCCTCGTCGCCCGCGGCGTTCCGGCGACCCGCCTGAGGACGATCTCCTACGGCAAGGAACGCCCCGTGGCGGTGTGCGACAACATCTCCTGCTGGTCGCAGAACCGCCGCGCGGTGACGGTTCTCGGCGGCGCCGGCAGCTGATTCCATGGCGTGAAGCCGGCGGGCCGACAACGGCCCGCCGAATTCCCGTGCTGTCCATCTCGCTTTGTGCCAAAACAAAATTTGGCCGAAGTCGCAAGGCTTGGTAAATTCGAGATCGAGGCGCGGCTGCGCCTCCGGCATTCGGAATTCCCAAAGCGAGATCGTCGATGAAATCCACCACGATATTTTGCGTTGCCCTGTCGCTGCCGCTTCTCGTCGGAAGCGTGGCGGGCGCGGCGCCGCTCAATGCCCAGTCGCCCGCCGGGACGGGTACGCTGCAGCGTCTCCTGCCGCAGAACTGGCTGCGCCAGCCGGACGAGGCGCCGCGGGTGCAACTCGCCCAGGCCGGCGATCCGCGCGTCGTCCAGCTCGAGGAGCAGATCCGGCAGCTGAACGGCAAGATCGAGGAGCTGAACTTCCTCCTACTTCAGACGCAGGACCAGATCCGCAAGATGCAGGAGGACAACGAGTTCCGTCTCCAGCAGCTTGAGGAAAAGCAGGGCGCCGTGAGGGCCAACCCTTCGCAGGACACGGCGCGCGACGGGCTCGGCGGCACCGATACGCTTGCTGGCGCGAGCGAAGGGTCAACCGCAACGGCGCAGCAGACCGGCGAGCTTCCGAAGACGCTCGGCACGATCACATTCGACGCCGACGGCAAACCGATCGGCGGCGCCGCGGACGCCGGCGAGGAGGACACCGCGTTCGCGGAGGATGCCGGACGTGTCGCGAGTGGCAGCTCGACCGACGGAACCCAGGTCGCGGCACTTCCCGCTACCGACAGCCCGGATGAACTCTACCGGAACGCCTACAACTTCATCCTGTCTGGCGATTACGCGACGGCTGAGGCCGGGTTCCGGGAACACATCGAGCGCTTCCCGAACGATCCGAAGGCCGCGGACGCCAATTACTGGCTGGGCGAAGCGTTGCTCGGCATGCAGGAATACCGGCAGGCGGCGGAAGTGTTCCTGGCGGCAAACCAGAGCTATCCGAATTCGGGCAAGTCGCCAGACATGCTCCTGAAGCTCGGCGTCTCCCTCGCCGCGCTCAATCAGCGAGACGTCGCCTGCGCGACCTATGCCGAGATCGGCAACCGATACCGTGATCTTTCCGCCGCGCTCAAGGAGCGGGTGAAGGCCGAGCAGGCCCTGGCCGGCTGCTGACGAGTTCGGTATCCGCCCGCGTCTCGAGCTTCGACCGGGCGCATGGAACCGATGTCCCGGGCCGCCGTTGTGGCCGGCCAGAGAGGGGAACGTATCCTGGACATCAGCCCAGACAGAGTCTTTTCCGGCATTCGCCTGACGGATGCGGTCCCTGTCATGGTAGCCGTTTCGGGCGGCAGCGACTCTCTCTCACTTCTGATCCTGCTCGACGCGTATCTTCGCGCCACCGGCGGCGAAATCCTCGCCGTGACCGTGGATCATGGCTTGAGGCCGCAGGCGGCGGATGAGGCGGCGATGGTGGCGCGCCTGTGCGCGCAGCGGGGGATCCGCCACCGGACGATAAGATGGGAAGGCGAGAAGCCCGCGACCGGCGTGTCGGCGGCATCCCGCGAAGCCCGGTATCGCCTGCTTGCAGAGGCGGCTGTCGAGGCGGGAACTTCCGTCGTCATGACCGGGCACACGATGAACGACCAGGCAGAGACCATCGCCATGCGGCGGGAGCGTGGCGACGGCCGCGGCCTGGCCGGGATGGCGCCTGCCACGCTCTACGACGGCAAGGTCTGGATCGTGCGGCCCCTCCTCGGTTGGCGCCGGTCCGATCTCAGGGCTTTCCTGGCGGAGGCCGGCGTTTCCTGGGTCGACGACCCCAGCAACGAGATGGCGCAGTACGAGCGGGTCGCGGCACGCCGTGCGCTGGCCGGTCCCGAGGAGGACGAAATCGTTGCCGCCCTCATTGAACAGGGTCGCCTCGCAGCGGAGGATCGGGTCGCCACGGGCGAACATGCAGGCGAAATCATCGCACGCTACGCAAGCCTCGTCTCGCCCGGTCTCGTGCGGCTAGATCCCGCCTTCGCGCAGGTGAACGACCGGCCGGGCGCTCGGCTTGCGCTGCGCATCCTGCTCGCCGCCGTCGGCGGCCGCGAACACCTTCCGGACGCCGCGCGGGCCAGAAAACTCTACGAGCGGCTCGAGGGCGCGGCCTTTCGCGGCACACTGGGCGGTACGGTCGTCGATCTCCGCAAGTCGGGAACGGCCTACCTGCACCGTGAAATGCGCGCAGGCTGGACCGGTGCCATGCCGGCGGCGGCCGGCGGCGTCTGGGATGGCCGCTACCGCATATCGGGCGGCGGACTGCCGGAAAACGCGGTGGTGGAAGCACTAGGCGGTACGCTTGCCGCCGCCCGTGTCCGCGACCGCAACGGAGCGCCGCAAGCCCTGATGCGCGCGGCGATGGCGGCGGAGCCTCTCGTCCATGTACGGCACGCAGAATCGGGCGGCGAAGGAAGCGGTCAGGGCGGTCTGCCCGAGCGGCTCCGGCGGCTGCCGGCGCCGTGGATCCGGTTCCTGCCGAGCTTCGATCTCGCCCCCGCGAGGGCGCTGGCGGAACTGCTCGACGGCGACCGGATTCCAGAGCCGCCATTGCGCAGCCACATTGCCGCATAAGGTCCTTAACCGAATGCCGGGCAAATGCTTGGCAATGGGTGTCGT
The DNA here is from genome assembly GCF_040839445.1 of Aquibium pacificum. Classification (NCBI taxonomy): domain Bacteria; kingdom Pseudomonadati; phylum Pseudomonadota; class Alphaproteobacteria; order Hyphomicrobiales; family Phyllobacteriaceae; genus Aquibium; species Aquibium pacificum. Next base: position 1,017,836 of record NZ_JBDPGJ010000002.1, read on the forward strand.
GAACCCTATGTTAGCCTGAATTCTCCACGATGGACGCGCATCGCCAGCCGGATGCGCATGGGACCCGAAGATGAATCCAAATTACCGCAATCTCGCGCTGTGGGCGATCATCGCCGTTCTCCTGATTGCGCTGTTCAACCTGTTCCAGACGCCGCAACAGCGGGGCAGCGCACGCGAGGTCGCCTATTCGGAATTCATCAGCGACGTCTCGTCCGGCCGGGTCAAGTCGGTGACGATCGCCGGCGAGCGCATCACCGGCACCTATACCGACAACGGCGCCGGTTTCCAGACCTACTCTCCCGGCGATCCCTCGCTGGTAAGCCGGCTTGAGGATCGTGGCGTGACGATCAATGCCCGGCCGGAGAATGACGGCTCCAATTCGATATTCGGATATCTGATTTCCTGGCTGCCCATGATCCTGATCCTGGGCGTGTGGATATTCTTCATGCGCCAGATGCAGTCCGGCTCCGGACGCGCGATGGGCTTCGGCAAGTCGAAGGCGAAACTCCTCACCGAGGCGCATGGCCGCGTCACCTTCCAGGACGTGGCGGGCGTCGACGAGGCCAAGCAGGACCTCGAGGAGATCGTCGAGTTCCTGCGCGACCCGCAGAAGTTCCAGCGCCTGGGCGGCAAGATTCCGCGCGGCGTGCTTCTCGTCGGCCCTCCCGGAACCGGCAAGACGCTGCTTGCGCGCTCGGTGGCGGGCGAGGCGAACGTGCCGTTCTTCACCATTTCCGGCTCGGACTTCGTCGAGATGTTCGTGGGCGTCGGCGCCAGCCGCGTGCGCGACATGTTCGAGCAGGCGAAGAAGAATGCGCCCTGCATCATCTTCATCGACGAAATCGACGCCGTCGGCCGCCATCGCGGCGCGGGTCTCGGCGGCGGCAACGACGAGCGCGAGCAGACGCTCAACCAGCTTCTCGTCGAGATGGACGGTTTCGAGACAAACGAAGGCATCATCCTGATCGCCGCGACCAACCGTCCCGACGTGCTGGATCCCGCGCTGCTGAGGCCTGGCCGGTTCGATCGTCAGGTGGTCGTGCCCAACCCGGACATCACCGGTCGCGAGAAGATTCTCAAGGTGCATGCCCGAAACGTTCCCCTGGCGCCCAACGTCGACCTCAAGGTGCTGGCCCGCGGCACGCCGGGCTTCTCCGGCGCCGACCTTGCCAACCTCGTCAACGAGGCGGCGCTGATGGCGGCGCGGCGCAACAAGCGTCTCGTCACCATGGCCGAGTTCGAGGACGCCAAGGACAAGATCATGATGGGCGCGGAGCGCCGCTCGACCGCGATGACGCAGGCCGAGAAGGAACTCACCGCCTATCACGAAGGCGGCCATGCCATCATGGCGTTGAACGTGCCGGCCTCCGACCCGCTGCACAAGGCGACGATCATCCCGCGCGGCCGCGCGCTCGGCATGGTGATGCAGTTGCCCGAGGGTGACCGCTACTCGATGAGCTACAAGTACATGGTCTCCCGCCTTGCGATCATGATGGGCGGGCGTGTCGCCGAGGAGATCAAGTTCGGCAAGGAGAACATCACCTCGGGCGCGGCCTCCGACATCGATCAGGCGACCAAGCTCGCCCGGGCCATGGTCACGCGCTGGGGCTTCTCCGACAAACTCGGGCAGGTCGCCTACGGAGACAACCAGGAAGAGGTCTTCCTCGGCCATTCGGTGGCGCGCCAGCAGCACATGTCGGAAGAGACGCAGCAGATCATCGACGCCGAGGTTCGCCGGCTGATCGAGGAGGCCTACTCCGAGGCGCGCCGCATCCTGACCGAGAAGAACGACGAATGGATCGCGGTGGCCGAAGCGCTGCTGGAATACGAGACGCTGTCGGGCGACGAAATCCGGCAGGTGATCGCCGGGCAGAAGCCTAACCGCGACCTCGGCGACGATACCCCGCCCTCGCGCGGATCGGCGGTGCCGAAGGCCGGCGTGCATGGCAAGAAGAAGGGCGGTGAAGAGCCCGATGCCGGCATGGAACCGCAGCCGCAGGGCTGAGCGCATCCCCTAACTAGCGATCATGCATTGAGGGCCCGGGCATCGCTCGGGCCTTCGCTTTTGCGGCGACCGCTACTGGCAGAGCCGGTAGCCGCTGCTTCGTTCCGCCAGGTCGAAGTGCAGATGGTCGTCGTGATTCTCGTCCGATCCGGGGCCGAGCACGGTGGTGAAGTGCATGCAGGCGCCGGCGCGGACGGCGCGCTGGAAGGCCTCCTCGATCGTGCCCACGCCTACGCGCGGCACGACCGGAATCGGATCGTGGCCGTCGAATCCGAAGCCGGAGATGTCGATCGCGGAGCCGCGCGCATGTTCCGAAATCTTCGCGTCCGGCCGGTTGTTTCGGTTGCGGCAGACATAGGTGGAGGCGTGAGTGATCTCCGACAGCTCTACACCCATGCCCAGCGCCCTGGTCGCCGGCAGGACCTCGTTTCGCACCCAGCGGACGGTCGCGAGCGCGGAGGCGCAGGTCATCTCCGTTTCGGGTTTCACGGTGACCCCGGGTGCCGCCTCGCGCAGATTGTAGGGCCGGTAGACGCCGCAGGCCCCGTCGCCGTCGATGGTATCGCGTCGCTCGAAGACCGCGCCGAGAGCGCGCAGTTCCGTCTCGCACCGGGCGATCACCGCCTCGTCCACGGGCTCGGGCGGCCGGTCCGGCGCGGAAGCCGGATCGGGAGCCTCGGCCGCGTCTTCCGCGTCGTCGCCTCCGTCCGCCTCTGGTGCTCCATCAGCCGGCGCGTCTTCGGTTGAGAGATCGCCGATGGCGTTGTCGGTATTCCCGGATGCTGCCTCGCCAGCGGTCTCCGGCTGGCTGGAGGATGCTTCCGGCGCCCGAGGATTGTCCGGTGGAGCGGGTGCCGTCTCAGGCAGATCGGCGGAGGCAAGGAGCGCCAGGAGCGCCGGAAAAAGTATGAAGGTTCGCATCAGGCTGCTCCCCGCATCATGGATGGCTTGGAAAAGGATCGGATCAAGGCAATTCGGTGGTCGAATCTGACGGATCGATGTCGGGGAGCGTGAGATCAGAATACCTGGCGATCGAGACGTGCCCACGCCTTCGTTCTAGGGTGCAACTCGGAGAGTGGAAGGGAACAGTCCTGTGGTTCGCACATCGATGCGAGAATGGTACGCCCAAGGGGAATCGAACCCCTGTTTGCGCCGTGAGAGGGCGCCGTCCTGACCGCTAGACGATGGGCGCGTCCAAGAGCCCGCGATATAACCAGAGCCGCCGCGAATTGCAACCGGTGGCGAGGTGGGAAATTCGACCTGTCCTCTCGCGAAATCGTGACTCCGTTCCGCGGCAATAACGTGGCGTAATGGATATACGCCCGCTAACGCGTCGCTGACGGAGAACCTTTCATGTCCCTCTCCCGCGCTGCCGCCAACCTGCTTGCCGTCCTGTCCTGGCCGATCGCCGCGCTGGCGCAGAACGATCCCGTGCCGTCGAAATGCCTGGCGATCGCTCAGGGACTGCCGTCCGTCACCTACGCGAGCTTCACACCGGCGCAGACCGTGAGGGAAGTCTCCGAGGTGACGATCACCTATGCCGGCCATTCTACCTACATCATCGAGAGCCCGGCCGGTGTGCGCATCGCCACCGACTACAGCGGCGTCTACGGACGCGATCCGCTGCCGCGCGTCATCACCATGAACAAGGCACATACGACGCACTTCACCACCACTCCCGATCCGGCAATCGAATATGTCCTGCCGGGCTGGAACCCCGGCGGCGACGGCCCGGCGCGGCATGCCGTCGTCGTCGACGACGTCTATGTCCGCAACGTGCCGACCGACATCCGCCGCTACGGCGCGATGGAGAAGGACGGGAACTCGATCTTCATCTTCGAGGTAGCGGATCTGTGCATCGGCCATCTCGGCCACCTGCATCACGACCTCACCGACGCGCACTATGCCGCGATCGGGCGGCTCGACATCGTCATGGTGCCGGTCGATGGGGGAATGACGCAGTCGCTCACCAACATGAGCGAGATCACCACGCGGCTCTATTCCTCGATCGTTCTGCCGATGCACCGCCACTCGACACCCATGGGCGAGTTCCTGTCGATGATGGGCGAGGGTTACGAGATCGACTATCGCGAGGAACGCGGCTTCACCATTTCGCTGCGTGACCTGCCGAGGCGGCCGACGATCCTCATCCTGCAAGGGGTATGAGGTCCGTCATGGCCGGTCCGGGACGGCTGGTTTTCGCATTCCTGGCGCTGCTCTTGGCGGCCGCCCCCTTGCAGGCCGCGGACCCTGACGAACGAGAGCGGCTCTTCGAGGAACTGCTAAATGCGCCGACCGAGACCGCCGCGCGGACGGCCGAGGACGCCATCTGGCGGATGTGGATGGCGCAAGGACCGACTGCGCAGGTGCGCCGCGACGTCGCCGAAGCCATGCGGGCGCGTGAATCCTACGATTTCGATCAGGCCCTGCGCATCCTCGACGGCGTGGTGGCCGCGGCGCCCGATTACGCGGAAGGCTGGAACCAGCGCGCCTTCGTGCATTTCCTGAAGGAAAATCTCGACGACGCCCTTTCCGACATCGACCGCGCCCTGGAACTGGAGCCGAAACACTTCGCAGCCCTTGCCGGAAAGGCGCTCGTCCTGATGCGGCAGGGTCGCATGGAACTCAGCCAGCAAGCGCTGCGGGAGGCGATCGCGATCGATCCCTGGCTCAGGGAGCGCCACATGCTGATCCCCATGCCGGGGGAAGTTCTTCCCCGGCCCGGAGGCACGCCGATCTGAGGCCGGTCAGTGTCCGCCGCCGTCGCGGCCCGCGGCCTTGTCGGCCGCGCGTTTGCGGCGCGCCAGCATGTTGAGGCCTTCCACCAGGGCGGAAAAACCCATCGCGGCGTAGATGTAGCCCTTGGGGACATGGAAGCCCATGCCGTCGGCGATCAGCGTCATGCCGATCATCAGGAGGAAGCCGAGCGCGAGCATCACGATGGTCGGGTTCTTCGCAATGAACCGCGACAGGGGCTCGGCCGCGACCAGCATGACGGTCACCGCGCAGATCACGGCGATGTACATGATCGCGATCTCGTCGGTCATGCCGACGGCGGTAATGATGGAATCGATCGAGAAGACCAGATCGAGCAGCAGGATCTGGAGGATCGCGGCGCCGATGGACATCGTTACCGCCGACCCGATCATGTTGTCCTTGTGATCCTCCGGATCGACGGAGTGGTGGATCTCCTTCGTCGCTTTCCAGACGAGGAACAGGCCGCCGGCGATCAGGATCAGGTCGCGCCAGGAGAAGCCGTGGTCGAACAGCGTGAAGAGCGGCGAGGTCAGGCTCACGATGAAGGAGATCGTGGCAAGCAGGATGAGGCGCAGCACCAGGGCGGCGCCGATGCCGATGCGCCGCGCGTTCTTCTGCTGCTCGGCCGGAAGCTTGTTGGTCAGGATGGAGATGAAGATCAGATTGTCGATGCCGAGCACGATCTCAAGCACGACCAGCGTCGCCAGCGCGACCCAGGCGGTCGGGTCATCCAGCCATACGAAGTGCGGGGCTATGAACTCTGCGAAAGGCATGGGGAGGGATTTCCAAACGGAGCTGGCTGGATTGCCGGAGACTTAGGTTCTTCAACGCGGCCGGTCAATGACCGTTCCAGAAGGCCGGAACCGTCTCCTCGAGCCGCGGCCCCAGTCGCAGCGGTGCGACCTTTTCGGCGAGCCCGGTGCGGTCGGAAATCTCGACCCCGAGGCCGCAGATGGTCGCGGGACCTGCCGCTGCCTCGAAACGCCCCTTCGGCACCTTGGAGAGAAACCGGTTGAGCGGTTCGCTCTTGTCCATGCCGAGTGAGGAATCGTAATCGCCGCACATGCCGGCATCGGTCAGGTAGGCGGTACCTCCCGACAGGATCTGGTGATCCGCGGTGGGCTGGTGCGTATGGGTCCCCACGACGAGGCTTGCGCGCCCGTCGACGAAATGCGCGAAGCACATCTTCTCGCTCGTCGCCTCGGCATGGAAATCGATCACGACCGCGTCGGCCTGCTCGCCGAGCGGGCAGGCGGCCAGTTCGCGCTCCGCCGCCTGGAACGGATCGTCGAGTTCGGGATGCATGAAGACGCGGCCCATGATGTTGGAGACCATCACGCGGGCTCCGTTCTTCGCCGTGAAGAGGCCCGAGCCATGGCCGGGCGTGCCGGGCGGAAAGTTCGCCGGGCGCAGGAAACGCTCTTCGCGCGGGGCGAATTCGAGCGCCTCGCGCTGGTCCCAGACATGGTTTCCGGTGGTCACGACGTCGGCGCCGGCATCGAGCGTCTGGCGGAATATGTCCTCGGTGATGCCGAAGCCGCCCGCCGCGTTCTCGCCGTTGACGATGACGAAGTCGAGCCGGAAGTCCGAGATCAGGCCGGGCAGCCGGTCCCACACCGCGTTACGGCCCGTGCGGCCCACCATGTCTCCGAGGAAGAGAAGTCTCATGAGGCGAGCCTTACAGTCCGTCGGCGAAACGGCGCAAGCCGCTTTCGGTCAACAGTTCGGAGATGATCATGTCGTGCGGTTCGTCGGGCACGCGCTCGACCTCCTGGCAGTCGAAAGCCATTCCGGCGAGGCGGGGCGACAGACCGTTCGCATGCAGTTTCGAAATAGCGCGGTCGTAGTAGCCGGCGCCGTAGCCAATGCGGTGGCCGCGCGCGTCGAAGGCGGCTAGCGGGACGAGCATGATCGTCGGGTCGAGCACCTCGGCCTCCCCGGAAGGGCCCATGGTGCCGAAGCCCATGTCGACCAACGGTGCGCCGCGCACAAGTTCGCGAAAGACGATGGTGGTCTTGTCGAGGATCGCCGGCAAGCAGAGTCGAGCCCCCTTCTGGCGCAACGCATCCATCAGCGGGCGCGGATCGATCTCCGAACGGATCGGCCAGAAACCGGAGACCACGTCGCCCGGTCCGCACTGGATCGCTTCGGTGCCGGTCTCGGCGACCGAAAGCGAGGCCTCGATGCGGTATTGCGGTGCGAGCGCATCGCGGCGCGCGAGTGCTTCCTCGCGACGCCGTCGCTTCAGTTCCTTGAGGGGCTGCATCCGGTGTTTCCCGTTTTCCGGCGTGCAGGAACCCGAATGGCGGGGAGAAATCAACCTTGGAATCCGGGAGGCGAGGGAGAGCGACGATCCACGACAACCGGTGGAGAGGTTGATCCCGGGTGCCTACAAAGTAGGTGGGCGCCGTATGAGAGGACCCACGGGTCCCCCCAGGGACAGCTCCCTAAGGATCAATAAGGCCCCGGGGAAGTGTTACTCCTGCCGCGAAGCGCAGACCGTCGAACACAATATAGGACGGACCGATCGCGTCCGCTACAGGAAACCCCGCGCCCGGCTCGCGAACCCGCCGGGCGAGGGCCTCGCGCCGGCGCAGGTTACGGCTAGTGCAGGACCAGCTCGCCGTTCACGCTGCGCCATTCGTTCGGCGCGATCAGTTTCCGGTGCGTGTAGGAAACGGAATGCAGCGGTCCCTCGAGCTTCTCGCGCCAGAACTCGACGAACCTGAAGAGCGCCGGAAAGCGGGGAGCGAGATCGTATTCCTGCCAGATGTATGTCTGGAGAAGGTGGGGATGGTCGGGCATGCGGTAGAGGATCTGGGCGGTGGTCAGTCCATACCCGTTGAGGATCAGTTCCATTTCAGAAGCGTCACGCATGGCAGTCCTTCCGGTCGTCCGTTGCCTTGGTCGATTCTCCTCCAAGGAAAAAGTGTCGGACCGGAAGGTTAATCGTCTATTGACATTTTCGTGATGGAAGCCGAATTCTGTCGCTGATTCAATGTGTTGGCAGCCGCGTCAGGTGGCTGCTGACAAGAGGCGGAGCGTTGCGGTGGCCGACAGCGCGACACGTCGACACGCCCAACCCAAGGTCTAATGTTGTGGGGCGCGGCGAATTGATAATAATGCGGCCCGGGTCAGCGGGCCGGCGAGCGCGAGCCGCCATGCCGCCGCGAAATGTCCGAACGGGAGGGAAAGCATGTCCGACGTCCATGTCCATCGTGTCAAAGCCGAGTGGAAGAAGCGGGCGCTGATCGACCGCGACACGTATGACAAGTGGTACAAGGACAGCGTGAAGGACCCGGACAAGTTCTGGGGCAAGCACGGCAAACGCATCCACTGGTTCAAGCCCTACACCAAGGTCAAGAACACCTCCTTCAAGGGCAAGGTGTCGATCAAGTGGTATGAGGACGGCCAGACCAACGTCTCCTACAACTGCATCGACCGCCACCTGAAGAAGCGCGGCGACCAGGTCGCGATCCTCTGGGAGGGCGACAATCCCTACGACGACAAGAAGATCACCTATCGCGAGCTTTACGAGCATGTCTGCCGGCTCGCCAACGTGATGAAGGCGCACGGCGTCAAGAAGGGCGACCGCGTCACCATCTACATGCCGATGATTCCGGAGGCGGCCTACGCGATGCTCGCCTGCGCGCGCATCGGGGCGATCCATTCCGTGGTGTTCGGCGGCTTCTCGCCGGATGCGCTCGCCGGTCGCATCGTCGACTGCGAATCGACCTTCGTCATCACCGCCGACGAGGGGCTGCGCGGCGGCCGCACGATTCCGCTCAAGGAGAACACCGACAAGGCGATCGACATCGCCGCCAAGAACCACGTCATGGTCAAGAACGTGCTGGTCGTGCGCCGCACCGGCGGCAAGGTCGGCTGGGCCAACGGACGCGACCTTTGGTACCACGACGAGATCCGTGGGGTTAGGCCGGAGTGCGAGCCGGAGAAAATGAAGGCGGAGGACCCGCTGTTCATTCTCTACACCTCCGGGTCGACCGGCAAGCCGAAGGGCGTGCTGCACACGACCGGCGGTTATCTGGTCTACGCCTCGATGACGCACGAGTACGTCTTCGACTATCACGAGGGGGACATCTACTGGTGCACGGCCGATGTCGGCTGGGTCACCGGGCACTCCTACATCGTCTACGGGCCTCTGGCCAACGGCGCCACCACGCTGATGTTCGAGGGCGTGCCGAACTATCCCTCCGCTTCGCGCTTCTGGGACGTAATCGACAAGCACAAGGTCAACATCTTCTACACCGCGCCCACCGCCATCCGCGCCCTGATGGGGGCCGGCGATGAGCACGTGAAGAAGTCTTCGCGCAAGTCCCTGCGGGTGCTCGGTTCCGTCGGCGAGCCGATCAATCCGGAAGCCTGGGAGTGGTACTACAACGTGGTCGGCGAGAAGAAGTCGCCGATCGTCGACACCTGGTGGCAGACCGAGACCGGCGGCATCCTGATCACGCCGCTGCCCGGCGCAGTCGACCTGAAAGCCGGCTCCGCGACGCTTCCCTTCTTCGGTGTCCAGCCGCAGCTGGTCGACAATGACGGCAAGGTCCTCGAGGGTGCAGCGGACGGAAACCTCTGCATCACCGATTCCTGGCCCGGACAGATGCGTACGGTCTACGGCGACCACGAGCGCTTCATCCAGACCTACTTCTCGACCTACAAGGGCAAGTACTTCACCGGTGACGGCTGCCGCCGCGACGGCGACGGCTACTACTGGATCACCGGCCGGGTCGACGACGTCATCAACGTGTCGGGCCACCGCATGGGTACGGCGGAGGTGGAATCGGCGCTGGTCAGCCACGACAAGGTCTCGGAAGCAGCCGTCGTGGGCTATCCGCACGACCTGAAGGGGCAGGGCATCTACTGCTACGTGACCCTGATGTCGGGCGTCGAACCCACCGAGGAGCTGCGCAAGGAGCTGGTGGCGCATGTACGCCACGAGATCGGGCCGATCGCCTCGCCCGACAAGATCCAGTTCTCGCCCGGCCTGCCCAAGACACGCTCGGGCAAGATCATGCGCCGCATCCTGAGGAAGATCGCCGAGGACGATTTCGGCGCGCTGGGCGACACGTCGACGCTCGCCGATCCGGCGGTCGTGGACGACCTCGTCTCGAACCGGCAGAACAAGAAGAAGTAGCAGCAGTGGACCTCGCCTCCCTCGCCATCTTCGCCGGCGCGCTGATCGTGGCGGCCGGCTCCCCCGGTCCCAGCATCGCCGCGCTGGTGGCGCGCGTGCTGGCGCGCGGCCCCCGCGACGTGATGCCTTTCCTGGCGGCGATGTGGATCGGCGAGGCGATCTGGCTCTCTTTCGCGATCTTCGGGCTGGCGCTGATCGCGCAGAGCTTCCATGCCGTCTTTCTGGCGATCAAATGGGCCGGCGTCGCCTATCTCGCCTGGCTGGCCTGGAAAATGTGGACGGCACCCGTCGCCGCAGAGGGCGGGCAGGCGCCAGCTTCCGGCTCGCCGTGGAAGATGTTCGCCACGGGCATGGCGGTGACGCTCGGCAACCCCAAGATCATGATGTTCTACATGGCGCTGCTGCCGACCATCATCGACCTGGACTCGGTCACGCTGCTCGGTTGGGCGGAACTGACGTCGACGATGGTCCTGGTGCTGGTGGCGGTCGACCTCGGCTGGGTGTTGGCTGCCGGCGGTGCGCGAAAGCTCCTCCGGAGCGCGCGTGCGATGCGCGTCGCGAATCGTGCCAGCGCCACCATGATGGCAGGCGCGGCGGCGGCCATCGCGGCGCGCTGAGGCTGCCTGGCCTCGGCCGCTCAGCAGCCGATCGCCGTGCGGATCCTGTCGACCTGTTCCTTGGTCCTGCAGACGTTCTCGCAGGGGATCCCATCGCCATCACCGTCGGCGCGCCGGTATCCGCCGCACCACAGCCGCACCGCCTCCTCGCAGGATGACACCTCCTTGCAGGTGCGCGCGGCCACGGGAATCGCGAGAGTACCGGCGACGGGCTTGCTTAGCGGCGGCGAAGCGCTCGCCGGCGTGCAAAGGCCAGCGAAGAGCAGAAGGGTCGCTGTTGCGCGGGCTAGATGAAGTGCAACCCTAAAATCTCCAATCATCCGGAATTCTACCACGGGTAGATAGCCACGAAAACCGGCGGGTGACGCGGTGGCCGGCGTGCGGACCTGTTGCAGCGACGCCACTTGCATTCCAGGCCGGATCACCCCATCCTCTCTCTTGTGTTCAACGAACTGAAAGGAGGTGATCCGATGTCGAGTGGTTTCGTTTCCCAGAGCGTGGCTTCGGCGGATCGCCTTTGCGGGAAGCAGCCTTCCTGATGAAGGGCGTGACGCGCGGCTGACGGCCTTGCCGTCGCCACGAGCCGCGCCGCGGACGGAAACACGGGGGCCGCCTCATCGGGCGGCCCCTTTTCCTTGGTGTCGCCTTGCCGATGCGGGTCGAGGCGTAGCGTCGACTACTTGACGATCGCCAGGCGTTCGATGTTGGCTGCGATGGCCTGGAACGCTGCGTCGAGTTCGGCGCCGCTGCCCGCCTCGAAATAGTGCTTCGACGACGCATCGTCAGTTGACGCGCACTTCGCCATGACCTGCCTGGCGGCGCTCTCCTTGAGCATGAATCCGACGGTGAAGATCTCGATGCCGTCCTTCTTCATCTCCTCGCACAGCCTTTCGGCATGGTTGCGCGAGCGCGTCTGCTGCTGCGTGCGGGGCTGCTCCCAGCGGCCCACGCCGGCAAACGCGGTATTGAACTCCCCGTCGGTCATCAGGATCGCGAACTTGGCCGTCTTGTCGTCGGAAGCCCTGGCCGGCGCCGAGCCAGTGGGGAGGAAATCCTTCCACTCGCGTGACAGCATGTACCAGGTCCACTGGATGCCGATGTGTCCCGCGGTGGCACCGTCGGCCGAGAAGGAATCGATGCGGTTGTCGAGCCGCGCCTTGTCCGCCGTCAGCGGCGAAAGCTGCGCGCCCGGACAGAACTGCAGGCGATAATCGCGGCTCGGCATCGCCTTCCAAGGACTGGCGTCGGAGAACTGATAGCGGCCCTTGCGTTCCGTGGCGCAGGTGTCGGGACGGAAGGAGGACGAGGCGGAGCGCGCACTGTCGATGGCCGGCGGCTCGTCGGTCGTATAGCCGGTCTCCACGTTGACCGTGTTCGCCAGTGCTCCGACGTTGACGGAATCTGCATAGGGAACGATGGCGACGCGCACGCGCGGATCGTCGGGGTCCTGTCCGGTCAGGAACGTCGAAACAGCGCCCTTGGCTGCCTTCTTCAGGTCCTTGATCTTCTGGCCGGCCATCGAGCCGGTCACGTCCAGCATCATCGCCACCTCGATCCGCTTGTCGGAATAGAGCGCGGCGGATTCGACGGCGATACGGCGCGTGGTCGACGAGCGGAAGACCGGGAAGGCGAGATCGAGGACGACGCTCGCATGCGCCGTCACCATCCGGGTCGAGCGGTCGACCTCGACGCGGTCGAGCGTGACGCGGTCGGCCTGGGCGAACCCCCTGATCCCGTTCGCCTGCAGGAAAGCGGATACCATGGCATCTGCGTCCTCTGGGTCGATCTTGTGAGTGGTTAGGTCGCGGGCCGTGGACGTCACCGCCGAATCCAGCGCCTGCTGCAGGTTCGATTTCGTCAGCGTCAACTGGGCAATGTTGATCGCGAAACCGCCTGCCAGCACCAGAACGGAGATCGCCGCGCCGGTCGCGACGGCGAAGTTGCCGCTCCGGTCGCTCCAGAACCACTTCACCCATTCGACAGACGATTTCCTCGACATGACCTGACCCATCCGCGGCAGTCCGCTTCGCACAGGTCAAGCAAGTTCGCTGCCAGTCCCAGGCGCGGCCGGCGCCGGCCCGAGGCAGAGAGGCCAAGCCCTTGAGGAACAGAGGAACTTCTTCGGGGTATGGTTACCGGTTGGTTAACCGGCGCCGCTCGGAAGCAGCGCATAACCAGTGCTGGCTGCTGCCGGAAACCGGTTCGCGAAGGCGCTGTGCCGAATCGGCGCGGCGCAGGCTCAGCACCAGCCGGCCCGCCCGCCGCCCGCGTATGGCCTCACAAGGTCGGCATCGAGAAGCCGTTTTGCGACCAGGTCTCCCGCACCCGTGGTGACGTCGGCGACAACGCGGCCATAGAACTTGTCCGATGCAATGTTGGAGATCGTCACCGGCGCGTCGCCGTGGATCAGATCTTCGAGCGCATCGGTCGCGCGCACTGCCGCCTTGCGCTCTCCGTCGCAGCGGGCGCGCAACTCAGGCGCATCCACCCCGCGCAGACGAACGTTCACCGTCAGCACCTGGCCGGGCCAGATAAGTGCCTCCGCGGTGAAGGTGTCGCCGTCGATGACTTTCAGGACATGTGCCACGACCGGGCCGGGAAAGACGTCCGCCGCACGAGCGCCGTCAAGCGGGAGCGAGACGGAGAAGGCTATGACCGCGGCGGGCAAGAGCCGCGGATGCCACGCCGGGAAAGACCTTGGTCGGGGAATCGCCATAGGAGGAAAATAGTCCTATTTTCTTCTCCCGGCAAGAGTGTTCGGCCCGGGGCCCTAGAAATCGGTGGCCAGCCCCTTCACCTCCCAGTCGCCGTAGCGTCCGGGCTCCTTCCCCCCGCGCCCGCCGAGTTCCTTCGGCATCTCCGCCTCCTTGCGAAGATAGGCCTCACGCCGCGCCTCGGCTTCGGCAAGCGCGCGTCTGGCCGCTTCGCTCAGCGGCTTTTGCCGCGCGGCGTGTTCGTCTCCGCCGGATGCCTCGTCCTTCGCCGCAGTTCTTTCCGTCACGTCCGCACCGTCCCGAATATTGAAGTGGCAATCGCTGCTTCCCATCATATAGAGCGGTTCGGAATCCGGATCGAGCCCATGGCCGGACCGCAGGATCGGAGACGTCGATGAACATGATACGCACTGCGATGCTGCTGGCCGTCCTCACGGCGCTGTTCATGGGCATCGGCTACATGATCGGTGGTTCGGGCGGCATGCTCATCGCCTTCGTCATCGCTGCCAGCATGAACCTCTTCAGCTACTGGAACGCCGACAAGATGGTGCTGAGGATGCACCATGCGGTGGAGGTCGACGAGCGCAGCGCGCCCGAGTACTACGAGATTGTGCGCGGCCTGACGCAGAATGCCGGCTTGCCGATGCCGAAGGTCTACCTCATCCAGAACCCGCAGCCGAATGCCTTCGCCACCGGGCGAAATCCGCAGAACGCCGCGGTGGCGGCCACGACCGGGCTTCTGGAACGGCTTTCCTACGAGGAAGTCGCAGGCGTGATGGCGCATGAGCTCGCCCACGTCCAGAACCGCGACACGCTCACCATGACGATCACCGCCACCCTTGCGGGCGCGATCTCGATGCTGGGCAATTTCGCCTTCTTCTTCGGTGGCAACCGCGACAACAACAATCCGCTCGGCATCGTCGGCGTGCTGGCGGCGATGATCGTCGCGCCACTGGCCGCCATGCTGGTTCAGATGGCGATCAGCCGTACGCGCGAATACTCTGCCGACCGGCTCGGCGCGCAGATCTGCGGCAACCCGCTGTGGCTCGCGTCTGCGCTGGACAAGATCTCGACTGCGGCGAAACGCATCCACAATCCGGACGCCGAACGCAACCCGGCAACGGCCCACATGTTCATCATCAACCCGCTCTCGGGCGAGAGGATGGACAACCTCTTTTCCACGCACCCGAATACCGAGAACCGCATCGCGGCGCTGGAAGAGATGGCCGGCAACGGAATGATGCGGAGCGCACCGGCGCAGGCTGCGCCGGAAGGACCATGGAACGGAGCTGCCCGCGCCAAGACGCCGCGTGCTGCTCCCCGGGAGCCGTCGCGCACGTCCGTTCCCCGCGCCGGGCGTGAACGCCGCAACGACGACGGGCCGAAGGGCCCGTGGTCGTGAGGGCCGGGAACGGCCGCAAGTCCGCCACCCCGAACGAAAGCCATAGGGTTCTCCCCGGATCGGACAATGCCGCGCCGGGCCTGCCGGCGAGGAAGACGGCCGCGAGGCTGCTCGCCGCCGTGATCGACAAGAAGACGCCGCTCGACGGACTGACCGACAACGAGCACGGGCATCCGCAGTATCTGGCGCTGGAGGCGCGCGACCGGGCGCTCGTGCGCGCCATCCTTGCCACCGCGCTGCGCTATCGCAACACCATCGGCGCACTGATCGGAAGCCGCCTCGACCGGCCGCTGCCGGTCAACGCGACCGCGCTGGCGCATGTCCTGCACGTGGCGGCGGCGCAGATCCTGTTTCTCGACATCCCCGACAGCGCGGCGGTGAACCTCGCCGTCCTGCACGCCAAGGGCGACCCCCGCACGGCGCGGTTTTCCGGAGTGGTGAACGGTGTGCTGCGCGAACTCGCCCGGAGAAAGGAGCGCTCGCTTTCCGCCGCGCTTGCGGCAAACCGCGACGCGCCGGAATGGTTCGCGCATCGTCTGGAAGAGGTCTACGGCGCCGAGACGGCCACGGCTATTCTCGCCATGCACCGGGTCGAGGCGCCGGCCGATTTCACCGTCGTTTCCGATCCCGAAGGATGGGCGCGAAAGCTCGGCGGGATAGTCCTGCCGACCGGCGGCGTGCGCGTCGCCTCCCTGGACGGGGCGGTTCCGGACCTGCCCGGCTATGCAGAAGGCGCATGGTGGGTGCAGGACGCGGCGGCGTCGCTGCCGGCCCGCATGCTCGGCGACGTCCGCGGATCGCGCGTTGCCGATCTCTGCGCCGCCCCCGGCGGCAAGACAGCGCAATTGGCGAACGCGGGCGCCCATGTGACTGCGCTCGACGTGTCGGCGAGCCGGCTCAGGCGGCTGCGGCAGAACATGGAGCGGCTCCGGCTCGACGTGGAAATCGTCGAGGCCGACCTCATGAACTGGGAGCCGTCGGCCGCGTTCGACGCCGTGCTTCTCGATGCGCCCTGTTCGTCGACGGGGACGGTGCGCCGCCACCCGGACGTGCCGTGGACCAAGTCGCCGCAGGATATCGAGAAGCTGGCCGGCGTTCAGGCGCGGCTGCTCTCGCGGGCGGCCCTGCTGGTGCGACCGGGCGGGCGCCTCGTCTTCTCGAACTGTTCGCTCGATCCCGCCGAGGGCGAGGCGGTCATCGCCGCATTCCTTGCCGAATCAGCCGGCTACGAGCGCGATCCGCTGAAGCCGGGGGATGTTCCTGGAGCGGAGGATTTCATCAACGAACGGGGCGAACTCCGCACCACGCCGGCCGGGTTTTCCCTCGACGACCCCAGGATTTCCGGTCTCGACGGCTTCTTCGCCGCACGTCTCAGGCGAAAATCCTAGGACATCGCCCGTCGCTTCAAAAACGATGTCGCGCAGCGGTTTGAATCAGATAGACTCTTGCCGGGCGGGACGTTCGAGGGACAGGATCATTGGCGAAGGCGGGGGGGCATTCACCGCGCTTGTGGAGACTTGTCGCGAAGGAGGCATGGCGCCGTCTGCGTCGCCGCCTGCGCACGGGTCCCGCATATCGCTGGCGCTATGCCGGGCGCACGCCCGACCGCGTGCTGATCGCGCCACCCGATCTGCGGCTGGCGGACGCCTATCTCGCCTCGGAAATGTATCACGGCCGGTTTCCGCTCGCCGGACGCATGGTCGAGACTGGCGGAGAATCGCCTTTCGGCGTGGAAGGCGCGGGCGAGGCATGGCTGAAGTCGCTGCACGGCTTCCGCTGGCTGAGACACATGCGCGAGGCGGGCACGGACCTCGCATCGGCGAACGCCCGCGCGCTGATCACCGACTGGATCGACACGGACGGCTCGCGCCTGCGCGGCATTGCGTGGGAGCCCGACGTGACCTCCAAGCGGATCATCGCCTGGCTGCAGCATTCCACGATCGTCCTGCAGGGGGCCGAGTTCCAGTTCTACCGGGCCTTCCTGCGCTCGCTCTCGCTGCAGATCCGCTACCTGCGCGCCATGGTGCGGGAAATGCCGGATGGCGAGGAGCGGCTCAGGGCGCGCATCGCACTGGCCTTCGCCGCGCTGTCGCTGCCCACCGCTTCCACCACGTTGCGCAACGCCACGCGCAATCTGGCCCGCGAGCTCGACCGGCAGATCCTTGCCGACGGCGGCCACATCTCGCGCAACCCGCTGGCGATCCTGGAGCTTCTGGCCGATCTCCTGCCGCTGCGCCAGACCTACGCCAACCAGGCCGAGGCGCCGCCACCGGCCCTGATGGGTGCGATCGACCGGATGCTGCCCGCGCTCCGCTTCTTCCGCCACCATGACGGAAACCTCGCCCGCTTCAACGGAATGGGCGCCACCATTCCCGACAGGATCGTGGCGATCCTGCGGCATGACGATGCGATCGGCCAGCCGCTCCTGCACGCCCCGCATTCCGGCTTCGAACGCCTGACGATGGGCGCGACGACGGTCATCGCCGACACGGGCGCGCCGATCCGTCCCGAGGTGTCGACGCAGGCGCATGCTGGGTGCCTCTCCTTCGAATTCTCGTCGAAGCGAAGGGTTCTAGTTGTCAATTCCGGCGTCGACACTTACGGTCCCAAGGATTTTCTCGCGCTCGCCCGCGCGACGGCCGCGCATTCGACAGCCGTCCTCAACGACACGTCGTCCAGTCGCATTCTTTCGTCGCCGCGCCTGCGCGCGTTTCTTGGCCCGCTCCTGGTGGGCGGTCCGAACCGTGTGCGGTCGCGACGCACGGATGCCGGCGGCACCCAGGGCTTCGTCGCCTCGCACGACGGCTACGTCCCGCTGTTCGGCATCGTGCACGAACGCGAGCTTTCGCTCGGCGCGGAGGGAGCGGTGCTCGACGGCGTCGACCGGTTCCACCGACCGGACGGCTCGGCCCCCCGCGACCGCGACGACGCGGTGGCGATTCGCTTCCACGTCCACCCGGATGTCAACCTGCTGCGCGACAAGGCGCAGCGGCTCGTGCTCTCGGCCGGCGAGGACAATCACTGGCGGTTCGAGTGCGAGGCCGTGAAGCCCTCCGTGGAGGAATCGATCTTCTTTGCCGGTCTCACAGGGCCGCGGCGCAACCTGCAGATCGTCCTCCATTTCCGGGCTTCGCAAAGGCAGGAGGTGCGCTGGCGTTTCGCGCGCCTGCGCGGATAGGATTGCCGCCCGCCGCGCACCGCCCTCCAGCGTTTGTTTTCGTCGGCGCATATGCTAGGGCGCGGCGTCCCCGCATTCACGGAGTACCCCGCGCATGGCCGTCGCCTCCAAGAACATTCCTGCGCCGGATCTCGTCGCAGTTCGCCGCGCCCTCCTGTCCGTCTCGGACAAGACCGGTCTCGTCGAATTCGCCTCCGAACTCGCGCACCGAGGTGTCGAACTGGTCTCCACCGGCGGCACCGCCCGGGCAATCGCGGAGGCGGGGATCGCGGTGATCGACGTCTCGGACGTGACCGGTTTTCCCGAGATCATGGACGGCAGGGTGAAGACGCTGCACCCGCTGGTGCACGGCGCGTTGCTCGGCGTGCGCGACGACCCCGAACACGCAGCGGCCATGGATGAGCACGGCATAAGACCCTTCGACCTCGTAGTGATCAACCTCTATCCCTTCGAGGAGGTGCGGTTTGCCGGCGGAAGCCAGGCCGAGACGGTCGAGAACATCGACATCGGTGGCCCGGCGATGGTGCGCGCGGCGGCGAAGAACCATGCCTATTGCACGGTCGTGACAGATCCGGGCGACTATGCCGCCGTGCTGAATGCGCTGGAGATGAATACGGGCAGCCTGTCGCTCGAATTCCGCAAGAAGATGGCCGCCAAGGCGTTCGCCCGCACCGCCGCCTACGACGCGGCGATCGCCAACTGGTTCGCGGAAGCGCTCGACGTGGAACATCCCGCCTGGCGCTCCTTCGGCGGGCGGCTGGCGGAGGTCACGCGTTATGGCGAGAACCCGCACCAGCAGGCTGCGTTCTACGTGACCGGCGAGAAGCGCCCCGGGGTTGCGACCGCGCGCCAGGTGCAGGGCAAGCAGCTCTCCTACAACAATCTGAACGACACGGATGCCGCCTTCGAACTCGTCGCCGAGTTCGATCCGGCGCGCTCGGCGGCGGTGGCCATTATCAAGCACGCCAACCCCTGCGGCGTGGCGGAGGGCGCGAGCCTGAGACAAGCCTATCTGAAGGCGCTCGCCTGCGATCCGGTCTCGGCCTTCGGCGGCATCGTGGCGCTGAACCGGCCGCTCGACGCCGACGCGGCGGAGGAGATCGCGAAAGTCTTCACCGAGGTGATCATAGCACCCGGTGCCAGCGCTGAGGCGGAGGCGATCATCGCGGCGAAGAAGAACCTGCGGCTGCTCGTCACCGACGGCCTGCCCGATCCGCGCACGCCGGGGCTTGCCGCCAAGACCGTTTCCGGTGGTCTGCTCGTCCAGTCGCGCGACAATGGCGTCGTGGACGATCTCGACCTCAAGGTCGTCACGAAGCGCGCGCCAGGGGAGGCGGAATTGGCCGACCTGAAATTCGCATTCAGGGTGGCCAAGCACGTCAAGTCGAACGCCATCGTCTACGCCAAGGGCGGCGCGACGGTGGGTATCGGCGCCGGGCAGATGAGCCGCGTGGATTCCTCCCGGATCGCCGCGCGCAAGGCGCAGGACGCCGCAGAGGCCGCCGGGCTCCAAGAGCCGGGAACAGCCGGATCGGTCGTTGCCTCGGACGCCTTCTTCCCCTTCGCCGACGGGCTTTTGTCCGCAGTCGAGGCCGGCGCCACCGCCGTCATCCAGCCGGGCGGCTCGATGCGCGACGACGAGGTCATCGCCGCTGCCGACGCGCACGGGATCGCCATGGTGTTCACCGGGATGCGGCATTTCCGGCATTGAGGAAGCTTACGCCTCCGCCGGCACCTGATAGTCGCGCGACCGGACCATCGGCAACAGCACCAGCCCGATTACGAAGAGAAGGATGATCGGCGTGACGCCGAGACGCTGGGCGTCCTGGGCGGAGAAGCCGAAGGCTTCCGAGGCGAAGAAGCCGGTGGCGAGCGCGACGGCGAAAGGTCCGATGAAGGTCGTCGCCTTGCCGGAGAGGGCGTAGAGGCCGAAGGCTTCCGTGACCCGCTCCTTGTCCACCTGATCGACCAGCAACGTGCGCGACGCGGCCTGCAGCGATCCGCCCGCCGCGCCGATCAGCGCGCCGGCGCAGTAGAAGACGATGTCGGGAATGCCCGAGGCGTCTCCCGGAGCGGCCACCGTCACAAAGAGGACCTCCGTGTTCGTCGTCGAGATGACGATCAGGCAGCAGAACGCGAGCAGGGTGGCCGAGACCGCCACGACGAAGCGCGGGCCATACCGCTGGTCCAGGATGCCGCCGTACCATGCGCCGACCGCGCCGGTGAGGTTGGCGAGAATGCCGAAGATGCCGATCTGGATGATCGACCAGCCGAGCACGCCGGCGGCGTAGATGCCGCCGAAGGCGTAGAGCGCGTTCAACGCATCGCGGTAGAACATCGAGGACAGAAGGAAGCTGAAATAGCTACGCTGCGAGGGAAGCTGTTTCAGCGTGTCGCCGAGACGTCTTAGCCCGCGGCTCACCATGCCCTTGGCCGATGCGCGCCGGGCGACGTCGGGGGTGAAGAGGAACATCGGCAGCACGAAGACGACGTACCAGATCGCCGTGAACGGCCCGGCGGCGCGGTCGCCCTCGCGCATAGCGGGATCGAGCCCGAGGATCGGGTCGAGGCCGAGCAGGGTGCGGCCGCTCTCCGGCGATGCCGACATCAGGCCGAGTACGATCACCAGGGAGATCAGGCCGCCGGCATAGCCCAGGCCCCAGGCGGAGCCCGAGAGCCGGCCAAGTTCCGAACGCGGCACGAGCGTCGGCATCATGGCGTTGTTGAAGACGGCGGCGAACTCCATGCCGAAGACGGCGAGCGCGATGAAGAACAGGACCATCGCCATGTTCTCTGCGCCCGGCACGGCGAACCAGAGCATCCAGCAGCCCACGACGCCGAGAATGGAGAAGGCGACGATCCAGGGCTTGCGCGGCCCTGCCGCGTCGGCGATTGCGCCGAGGACAGGCGAGGAGAGCGCGATCAGCAGGCCGCCCGCGCCCGTCGCATAGCCCCAGAGCTCCTGTCCGCGCGCCGCGTCCGGCGCGACGGCGGATGCGAAGTAGGGCGCGAAAACGAAGGTGATGATCAGCGTATGGAAGGGCTGCTGCGCCCAGTCGAAGAGCATCCAGCCCCAGATGCCGCGCCGCGACGCCCGGTCGCCAGTCCCGTCACTCATTTCCGCCCTCCGCCCTGCCGGGCATGGATCGTCAGCCGGCGAGATCCGCCATGATGCCCGCCGCCACGGTGAGGCGCGACACGCTGATGTCGCCGCCCTCCGTCAGCGCCTGGAGCCTGTCGCGGGCACGCGCGAGCCGCTGTCCGCCGGCTTCGATCCAGGCCGCGACCGGATCCTCCTCGTTTCCATAGCCGGTCAGCACTGCCACCGCCATCCCACGCCGGGCGGCGCCGATCATGTCGTTGGCGCGCGAAAGCGCGAGCCCGTCGTAGTAGTCGGCGGGAACGACCGCGCGGGCCGCCTCCTCGATCCGGCCGATGCGGAAGGCTTCGCTGATCCGCAGGTAGATGCCGGCGGCGACCACGAGGTCGGCGCCGGCGTGGCGGGCGACAAGGTCGATATCGGGAATGAGCTCGGCCACATGCAGGAAGGCCAGTCTTTCGGCCAGCGCGGAAGGGGCACCGGCATCGGTCAAGCGTGCCAGCCGCTCGGCCATCCGTTCCTTCAGGAATGCAGGCAGCATGTCCGGCAGTTTCGGCTCCAGTGTCCCCCGAGCGCGGTGAAGTTCGTCGATCCTGCCGCTGACGGAGACGTCCCGGTCGGCGTTCTTCAGGTCCCAGTAGGAGGCGGCGTATATCAGCCGCACGACGGCCTGGTAGAAGGCGAGCTGCGCGGCTCCGTTCACATGGGTGTCGAGGGCGTCGATCTCGGCGAAGAGCGCCGGCAGTTCGAAGCCGTCTCGCACCACCGAGAAGGCCGCGACGACCTCGGAGGCTGGGCAGGCGGTGACGTCCTGCAGGCGGTTCACGAAGGAGGGGCCGCCGCGGTTGATGACGTCGTTGGCGAGCTGCGTGGCGATGATCTCGCGCCGCAGCCGGTGGCCTTCGATCTCGGCGCGATACTCCCTCGCCATCCGATCCGGGAAATAGGACAAAAGATCTTCATCGAAATGCGGCTCATCGGGCAGCTCGCTTTCGACGATGTCGGTGAAGAGCACGATCTTGGCATAGGCGAGCAGCACGCCGATCTCGGCGCGGGTCAGCGGTTCGCCGCGCGCGGAACGCTCGGCAAGGGCCGAGTCGCTCGGCAGGGTCTCCACGACCCGGTCGAGATCGCCGCTCGCCTCCAGTGCCGCCATGAAGCGCTGCTGGTGCGGCAGGTCGGCCATTCCGCGCAGTTGCGACAGCGAGATGGCGAGCGTCTGGTCGTAGTTGTTGCGCAGGACGAGTTCGCCCACCTCGCCCGTCATCTCGGCCAGGAACGCGTTTCGGTCTGGCCTGTTCAGCTTGCCGCTGCGCATGGCGGCGGCGAGCGCGATCTTGATGTTGACCTCGACGTCGGAGGAATTCACCCCGCCAGAATTGTCGATGGCGTCCGAGTTGCAGCGCCCGCCGTGCAGGCCGTATTCAATGCGCGCGCGCTGGGTCATGCCGAGGTTGGCTCCCTCGCCCACCACCTTGGCGCCGATCTCGGGCGCGGTGACGCGGATCGCGTCGTTGGCGCGGTCGCCGACCTCCGGGTTGGATTCGGGAGTGGCGCGCACATAGGTGCCGATGCCGCCGAACCACAGAAGGTCCACCGGCGCCTTCAGGATGGCGTTCATGATCTCTGTCGGCGAGGCGACGGTCTTGGTCATGCCTATCGCGCTCGCGGCGGCCTCCGTCAGGGTGATCGATTTCTGCGACCGCGGAAAGATGCCGCCGCCGGCCGAGATCGTCGACCGGTCGTAGTCCTGCCAACTGGAGCGGGGCAGGGCGAACATCCGCTCCCGCTCCGCGAAGGAGGCGGCCGGGTCCGGATCGGGATCGATGAAGATGTCGCGGTGGTCGAAGGCGGCGATGAGGCGGATTTCCTTCGACAGCAGCATGCCGTTGCCGAAGACGTCGCCCGACATGTCGCCGACGCCGACGACGGTGAAGGGTTCGTTCTGGATATCGCGGTTCATCTCGCGGAAGTGGCGCTTGACCGCTTCCCAGGCGCCGCGCGCGGTGATCCCCATCTTCTTGTGGTCGTAGCCGGCCGAGCCGCCGGATGCGAAGGCGTCGTCGAGCCAGAAATCATGCGCCTGGCTGATTTCGTTGGCGGTATCGGAAAAGGTTGCCGTGCCCTTGTCGGCCGCCACGACGAAATAGGGATCGTCGCCATCGTGCCGGACCACGCCTTCGGGCGGAACCACACTGTCGCCCTTGAGATTGTCGGTGATCGACAGCAGGCTGGAGACGAAGTTGACGTAGGCCGCCTTGCCGGCCTGGAAAATCTCGTCGCGCGTACCGCCCTGCGGCAGTTGCTTGGGGAAGAAGCCGCCCTTGGCGCCCACCGGCACGATGACGGCATTCTTCACCTGCTGCGCCTTGACCAGCCCCAGCACTTCGGTGCGGTAGTCCTGCGCCCGGTCAGACCAGCGCAGACCGCCGCGCGCCACCGGCCCGAAGCGCAGGTGCACGCCCTCCACCTCGGGGCCGTAGACGAAGATCTCGCGCCACGGCTTCGGGTCGGGCAGCCCCGTCAACTGCCGCGAATCGAGCTTGAAGGCAAGCGAACGCGTCTTTCCCGACTCCGGGGGCTTGAAGCTGTTGGTCCGCAGCGTCGACTGGATCAGGTTCAGGATGCGGCGGATGATGGTGTCCTCGTCCAGGACCGGCACGTCGTCGAGCGCCGCCTCGATCCTGCCGGTGAGTTCCTGCTGGTCGTGCGCGGACGTGCCATGGGGAACGGCGGGATCGAAGCGGACCGTGAACAGCCGGAAGAGGTCGGCGGCGATCCGTGGATAGCGATTAAGCACCGCCGCGATGAAGTCCTGGCTCTGCGGAATGCCGGCCTGCTGGAGGTAGCGGCCGTAGGCGCGCAGAATGATGATCTCGCGCGAGCGCAGCCCCGCCGTCTGGACGAGCCCGTTGTAGCCGTCATTGTCGGCCTTGCGGTTCCACACCGCCAGGAAGACGTCCTCGAACAGCGCCCCGTCGATGGCGAGGTTCACCGGCTTGCCGTAGGCGCTTTCGAGTTCCATGTCGTGGATGAAGACCTTGCCGCCGTCCTCCGGACCGGTCTCGAAGGTACGCTCGCTGATCACGCGGAAGCCCATGTTCTCCAGGAGCGGCACGCGTTGCGAGAGCGAGACGGCCGATGCGTGATGGAATATCTTCAGCGCGACCTGCTCCGGCGGCTGGTCGGCGTGGCGATAGAAGTCGATGGCGATCGGATTGGCGGCAGACAGGTCCCAGATGCGGCCCGCGTCGGCCAGGGCCTCCAAGGGCGCGAAGCTGTTGCGGTAGGCTTCGGGAAAGCGCTGCGCGATGGCTGCGAAGCGCGGGTCGGCCCCGGCTTCGACCGCTGCCTCGCGAAGGACGTCGTCCCAGGTGCGGACGATGTCGCGGATCGCGGCCTCGATCGTGGCGGCTTCGATTGCCGGCGTCTTGCCGCCCGAGCGCCCGATGATGAAATGGACGCGTGCGAGGGAGCCTTCCGGGAAGGCCGGGTAGTATGCGGAGAGACGTCCTTCGTAGACGGTCTTCAGATAGTCTCCGATTTCGGCGCGGACGCGGGAATCGTAGCGGTCGCGCGGCACGAACACGATCACTGAGACGAAGCGGTCGAACTGGTCGACGCGGACGAGGACCCGCACGCGTGGCCGCTCGCCGAGCGCCAGCACCGTCATGGCGTGCCGGCGCAACAGGTCCGTGTCCATCTGAAAGAGTTCGTCGCGCGGATAGGATTCCAGCACGTTGATCAGCGCCTTGCCGGAATGGTCGTTCTTGTCGAAGCCGGATGCGGCGATGACGGTCTCGGCCTTCGAGCGCAGATACGGAATTTTCAGGATCGAGCGCGTGTAGGCCGTCGAGGTGAACAGCCCGACGATTCGCAATTCGCCGGTGAGCTTCCCTTCGGGATCGAAGGTCTTGACGCCGACATAGTCGAGATAGGCCCGGCGGTGGACGAGCGAGCGGGCGTTCGCCTTGGTGACGATGAGCGGTTCGGGGCCGTTGAGGAACTCCAGGATCTCCGGCGTGGTCACCGAGGTCTGGGTGTTGCCGCGCAGCACGAGCAGGTTCGGATCCGATAGAATGCCGAGGCCGCGCTGGTCGGTCCTCTCGAGCGTTCCGCTGTTGCCTTCGCCGGTGAAGCTGTAACTGCGCATGCCGAGGAACGTGAAGTTGTCGTCGCGCAGCCATTCCAGGAATGCGACCGCTTCGGTCACGGCGCCCCGGTCGAGCGGGACGGGCATGTAGCGGTAGTCGGAGATCGTGTGTTCCAGCCGGGCCAGCATGGGCTTCCAGTCGCCGACCGCCGCGCGGACCTGGGTCAGGACGCGTCCGATGCGTGTTTCGAGATCCTGCGCCTCCGTCTCGCTCATTGCCGCGACGTGGACGTGGATGACGCTCAGCCGGTCGCTTCCGTCGCTGGCGTCGGCCTCGCCCTCGATCGAACGGACCCCTTGGGCATCATGCGTGACGTAGATGACGGGATGCGTCACCAGCAAGGGCGCCACGCCACCTTCTCCGATCTCGCCCATGATCGAATCGAACAGAAAGGGCATGTTGTCGTTGACGACGGTGATCACCGTCACCGGGCGATCCTCTCGCTCGACGCCGGATTGGTATTCGATCGCGACGATGCTCTCGCCCTTGTGGTGCCGTTCGACCGCCGCCCGGGCGAGTTCGGCGGCACGTTCGAGCATGGCCGCGTCATAGGCCGAGACGTCTTCGCGGGAGGCTCGCGAGAACAGCAGACCGGCGAAGCCGGCGAGCCTGGCAGCGTCGGACATGGTGGGATCGTTGTCGGCGTCAGTGCCGCCGCCGTCATGCGCCGCCATTGCATTTCCTCCGGGCAGTTCTTTTGGCTATCGTAACAGACAAAGTCGTGAATGCGACCCTGACGGCGCGCCGCGCGGCCAAAATGATACGGAGGGATGAAACGAAGATGACGGACATGAAAAGCAGGACTACGGCTCTCGATCTGCAGCCGGCCGCCGACCTGGGAGAGGGGACGAGGGCCTATTTCGCCAAGTGCGAGGAGAAGCTTGGCCTCGTCCCCAACGTTCTCCTCGCTTATGCGTTCGATGAAAAGAAGCTGCGCGCCTTCACCGACATGTACAACGATCTGATGCTCGGTGCCTCGGGGCTCTCGAAGCTCGAGCGCGAGATGATCGCGGTGGCGGTTTCGTCGGTGAACCACTGCTACTACTGCCTGACCGCGCACGGCGCAGCGGTGCGTCTACTGTCCGGTGATCCGAAGCTCGGCGAGATGATGGTGATGAACTATCGCGCCGCCGATCTCTCGCCGCGCCAGAAGGCGATGCTCGATTTCGCCGTGAAGCTCACCGAAACGCCCGACAAGATGGAGGAGGCCGACCGCGCCGCGCTGCGCGAGGCGGGCTTCACGGACCGCGACATCTGGGACATCACCTCCACTGCGGCCTTCTTCAACATGTCGAACCGGGTGGCCGCTGCGGTCGACATGCGCCCGAACGACGAATACCATGCCATGGCAAGGTAACCACAAAATAGAGTATCGTGTATAAGTCGTCGGCTCGCAATGGGCGTTGAGGTTGGGGATATCTGATATGAGGGAAATTATCGCGGCAATGGCAATCCTGTTTGGAGCGCTGACTATGATGTCTCATGCTGCGGCTGCATCTAAGCAATTGCTGAAGCGTTTCAACTTCCAGCAGGGCAGCATAAGCTTCTATGTCGATAAGACTTGGAAAAACGTCCGCAACGGAAAAACCGAGTCTGGCATATGGGAATGGCTCGATGCGAACCACGTATGTCCGGTGGAATGGACGTCAGAAAAGAGCAAGAAGCATTGCCGCTTCTACTACAAAGTTAAGTAGTAGCTATCCTAGATAATCCGAGTAGCATGTGGGCCTCTATGTGCCCTCGGATACTCTCTTGCGCACCCTCCTCCTCGGTAATCAGGTAGAGGTCCACCAAGGTCCCGAGAAGTACGTTGAGAAAGTGCAGCGCGTCGTCGTCGCGGGCGGCACCGATGCCGAAGCGCGCGAGGAAGGGCGAGAGCAGATCCTGCGCGATGCGGTTGCGATTCTCGTCGTCGTCCTGCTCGACCGAGCGGATTCGGCGCATGGCCCGCAGCAAGGCGGCGTGGCCCGGAATGGCGCGCGCGGCGGCGAGATAGACGTCGAGCAGGTGCCGCGCGGCATTTTCCACGCCGATGTCCGGATCGAGTTCGGTGAGCTCTGCGCCGCACGCCTCGACGATCCGCAGGACCGTCGCGTCGTACGCTGCCAGCAGCATGGCGTCCCGGTCGGCGAAGTAGCGATAGATCGTCCCCACTGCCACGCCCGTCTCGGCCGCGATGCGCGAGGTGGTCA
Organism: Aquibium pacificum; assembly: GCF_040839445.1. Taxonomy (NCBI): domain Bacteria; kingdom Pseudomonadati; phylum Pseudomonadota; class Alphaproteobacteria; order Hyphomicrobiales; family Phyllobacteriaceae; genus Aquibium; species Aquibium pacificum. The sequence goes on from NZ_JBDPGJ010000002.1 coordinate 1,045,107, forward strand.
CCGCGGCCTCGCCTTCGGAGGCGGCCACCGCCTCGGTCGCAGCCAGAAGTGCCGCTTCGGTTCGCAGCGACCGCTTCTGCCGGGGCTTGCCCCGGGTATCCGCCGAAGGTCCGCCGCCGTTCAGCATCGTGCGCATGGAAAATGAAACTCTTTCATCTTTGTTGACTTGGCACCGGATCGGCGGCATCGTCAAGCTTTCTCGCGGAAGTGGAACAGCAAGATGCAATCCGGTTCGATTTTACTGCGCACGACGAAGCCCATCTCCTCTGCGGTGTTTGCCCTGTGCCTCGCCGGTTCCGCCTTCGCGGCCGAAATCACCGTAGAGCACGGCGAAGGAGCCAGCGAGAGGCTGCTCGAGGCGCTGATCATGGCCCAGCCCGGCGATACGGTGATGATCTCGGAAGGCAGGTACGAACTTACCGACGGTCTTTCCCTCGACGTCGACGACGTCACGGTGAGGGGCGCGGGCGCCGACCGGACGGTGCTCTCCTTCAAGGGCCAGACCGGATCGGGCGAGGGATTGCTGGTGACGTCCGACCGTGTGGTTCTGGAGGAATTCGCGGTCGAGGACACCAAGGGCGACGGCGTCAAGTCGAAGGGTTCCGACCAGATCACCTTTCGCAACCTGCGCGTGGAATGGACGGGCGGCCCGAAGGCCGAGAACGGCGCATACGGCGTCTACCCCGTCTCATCGAAGAACGTGCTGATCGAAGGCGTCACCGTACGCGGCGCATCGGACGCCGGCATCTATGTCGGCCAGAGCGAGAACATCATCGTGCGCAACAGCCGCGCCGAGTACAACGTCGCCGGCATCGAGATCGAGAACTCCTTCCGCGCCGACGTTCACCACAACGTCGCGGCCCACAACACCGGGGGTATCCTGGTTTTCGATCTCCCCAATCTGCCGGTACAGGGCGGCCACGACATCCGCGTCTTCGACAACGAGGTGGTGGACAACGACACGCCCAACTTCGCGCCGGAGGGCAACATGGTCGCCATCGTTCCGAAGGGCATGGGCATCATGGTCATGGCCAACCGCAACGTCCACGTCTTCAACAACAGGCTCGACGGTAACGCGACCGCGCACGTGCTCGTCGCCGCCTATCCGAACGAATACGAGGACGAGAACTACGTCTTCGTGCCGCGCGGCGTCTACGTCCACGACAACGTCTACGGCGAGGGCGGCTTCGAGCCGGACGGCGAGGTCGGCAAGACGATCTCGGACGTCTCGGGGACGCCGGTGCCGGACATCGTCTGGGACGGGGTAACCACGATCCCGGAGTATTTCTCCTGGACTGCGAGCGAGAACGGCGTCTACGTCGAGGAAGCCGAAGGAACGACCTTCGTCAATCTGAAGATGATCTCGCAGCTGTTGCTGCCCTGGGGCTGGTGGCCGGACACCGACATCTCGTCCCGGGCCGGCTCCCTGCCCGAACCCGAACCGGTGAAGCTGCCTCAGGATGGCGGTGCGTGAGCGGGCGACGGATGCCTGATACCGACCGCGTCGTCGGCGTCGTCACCGCAGCGCTCGCCGCCTTCCTCCAATTCACCAGCCTCGGCCACGCGGTGTCCGACGAGGCGATCCTTGCGGACAGGCCGCCGCAACTCCTCTCCGGGTTCGAATTCTTCGCCGATGCGGCCGCGCAGGTGCCGGCCGACGGCGTCATCCCCTACGATCTCAACACACCGCTCTTCTCCGACCACGCGCGCAAGCATCGCTTCGTCTACGTGCCGTCCGGCAAGGCCGCGACCTACGACCCGACCGAAGCCTTCGCCTTTCCCGTCGGTTCGGCGCTGGTGAAGACGTTCGCGTTTCCCGCCGCCCTCGATGCGCCGGACGTGGACCTCCGGCTGATCGAGACGCGGGTGCTGTTGCGCCGCGAGGACGGGTGGCAGGCCTGGGCCTATCTGTGGAACGACGAGCAGACTGATGCGGCGCTCAAGATTGCCGGCGCAAAGGTACCCGTCACGCTCTCCGGCATCGCCGACGGCCCGGTTTCCTTCACCTATTCGGTGCCGAACAAGAACCAGTGCAAGGGCTGCCATGCTCTGTCTGGCGAGATCGTCCCGCTCGGGCCCAAGGCGCGCAATCTCAACCGCGACTATGATTATCCAGAGGGAGCGCACAACCAGCTCGCCACCTGGAGCGAATCGGGAGCGCTGTCGGGAGCGCCGGATCCGGGGGATGCCCCGTCGGTGCCCGATTGGCGCGACGAATCAGCACCGCTGGAAGCCCGCGCCCGCGCCTGGCTGGACGTCAACTGCGCCCATTGCCACCGCCGTGAAGGCCCCGCCAGCAATTCGGGCCTCTTCCTCACTTTCGACGAAAGTGATCCGGTTGCGCTCGGCATCGGCAAGCGGCCCGTCGCGGCGGGGCGGGGTTCGGGCGACCGCGCGTTCGACGTGAAGCCGGGCGATCCGGACGGATCGATCCTGATCCACCGCGTCGAAAGCACCGAGCCTGGCGTGATGATGCCGGAACTGGGCCGCGTGCTCGCCGACCACGATGCGGTGAAACTTTTGCGCGAGTGGATTTCGTCGCTGCGTTAACCGGCCGTCAATTGGGTCCGGTCTATGCTCGGAAGCTGAATCTTCGGTTACACAGTCTCACATATTGTGATTCCGCTAGCAAACCGCTCTATGGCACACCGATTCGTGGGGCCGGAAGAAGCGGTGGGGAAACCGACAGGAATGGCAAAGCAGTATTTCGGTACGGATGGTATCCGGGGACGGGCCAATACCTTTCCGATGACCGCCGAGGTGGCGATGAAGGTCGGCATGGCAGCCGGCCTCTCCTTCCAGCGCGGCAAGCACCGGCACCGCGTGGTGATCGGCAAGGATACGCGGCTCTCGGGCTACATGATTGAGAACGCCATGGTCGCGGGCTTCTGCGCCGCCGGCATGGACGTGTTCCTGCTCGGACCGGTGCCGACGCCGGCCGTCGCCATGCTGTCGCGGTCGCTGCGCGCCGACATCGGCGTGATGATCTCGGCTTCCCATAACGCCTTCTACGACAACGGCATCAAGCTCTTCGGGCCTGACGGCTACAAGCTTTCCGACGAGATCGAAACGCGCATCGAGGGGATGCTCGACAAGGATCTCGGGGCGGAACTGGCGAGTTCGGAAGGGCTCGGACGCGCCAAGCGCATCGACGGCGTCCACGACCGCTACATCGAGTTCGCCAAGCGCACGCTGCCGCGTTCCATGTCGCTGGCCGGCATGCGCATCGTCATCGACTGCGCCAACGGTGCCGCCTATAAGGTTGCGCCGGCAGCGCTTTGGGAACTCGGTGCGGAAGTCTTCGCCATTCACGACGAGCCGAACGGCTTCAACATCAACGACGCGTGTGGATCGACCAGCCCCGCCAGCCTTTGCGAGAAGGTGCGCGAGGTGAGGGCCGACATCGGGATCGCGCTCGACGGCGACGCGGACCGGATGATCATCGCCGACGAGAACGGCGAGATCGTCGACGGCGACCAGATCATGGCCGTGATCGCGGAATCCTGGCACCAGGCGGGCCGGCTCGCCGGCGGCGGCGTGGTCGCAACGGTGATGTCGAACCTCGGTCTGGAGCGCCATCTGGGCGACCTCGGCCTGACCCTCCAGCGCACGAAGGTCGGCGACCGCTACGTCGTCGAACACATGCGCGCCCACGGCTTCAACGTCGGCGGCGAGCAGTCCGGGCACATCGTGCTCTCCGATTTCGCCACCACGGGCGACGGGCTTGTCTCGGCCTTGCAGGTGCTCGCCTGCATCAAGCGCTCGAACCGTCCGGCAAGCGAGGTCTGCCGCAAGTTCGAACCCGTTCCGCAGGTCTTGAAGAACGTGCGCTTCGATGGCGGCCGCCCGCTGGAGAGCGATCCGGTGCGCGCCATGATCGACGAGGCCCGCAGCCGTCTCGGCAAGCAGGGGCGTCTGGTGATTCGTCCCTCCGGCACCGAGCCGCTGATCCGCGTCATGGCCGAAGGAGACGATCCCGGGCTGGTCGAAAAGGTGGTCAACGATCTCGTCGGCGTGATCGGAAGCATCAAGACCGCCGCCTGAGCCTGCCGGAATTCCGTAGACCGAGTCCTGCCGAAACCCTTCCTCCGGGGGAGGCTTTCGTGTTTTTGCCGATGCTCAGTGGTAAACGAACACGGTTAAGGCCGCTTTAACTTTTCCCTTCCATTATCCTCGCGAGATTAACGGACCCGGTACGAAATCGTTTCCGGGGAATTGCAAGGATAGTCCTCATGCTGATGTCAGCCAGGCTGATGACCGGCGCGCTGTTCCTCTTGAGCGCGTCCACTCTGCACGCAGCGGATCTCTACGAGCCGCCGGTCGTGGAAATCCCGCCGCCGGTGGTCTACGAGCAGGTCGACCATGGTGCATGGTACATCCGTGGCGACATCGACTACCACTGGTCCAAGTTCAAGGGCTCGGACTACATCACCTATGGCTGCTGCACGCCGGACCCTGGCACGGGCAGCCTGGATGGTGACCTCGACGGGGCATGGTCCTTCGGCGGCGGCGTCGGCTACCAGGCGACACGCTACCTACGCGTCGACACCACGATCGATTACTGGGCCAAGTCGGACTTCGAGGGAACGACTATCGGAACCTGCGGCGGCACGACCTGCACGTCGGTCGACCAGACCAGCTATTCCGCGATCCTCCTGATGGCGAATGCCTACGCCGACCTCGGCACTTACTACGGCGTCACTCCCTATGTCGGCGCAGGCATCGGCGGCGCGCATCTCAAGTGGGACGACCTGCGCAACACGGTCGGCGGCGGCACCATCACGCACAAGGGCGCCAAGGACTGGCGCTTCGCCTGGTCGGTCATGGCCGGCGCCTCCTACTGCCTGACCAGCAACCTCCAGGCCGACGTCGGATACCGCTTCACCCACATCGAAGGTGGCCGGATGTTCGAGGAATTCACGCCCGGCGGTGTCTCGATCGGCGTCGGTCCCGGCTTCGACAGGGGCATAGACGCGCACGAGGTGAAGGCGGGTCTTCGCTGGACCTTCGGCGGCGGCAATCCGAACTGCGCGGCTCCTCAGCAGGTCGCCTACGAGCCCGAGCCGATCATGCCCGTCTACAAGTAACTTCCTGCGACCACCAGGTACTAGGAAGGCCGTCCGGTTCGCCGGGCGGCCTTTCGCTTTTGCGGGGACGCCGCGCCAAGCAATTGATTTCATTGGCGGCAGGCGAGGTCCATGCTTAACCCGCGTTTAACCAATATGGTTAACAATGCCTCTTAACGGTGCACGCGAGTATTGCGCGCCCGGCGGAACAATCCGGAGTGAGGCGATGAGATTGCTGTCCAGAATAGTGCTTTCGACCGTTGCGCTGGCAGGGTGGCCGGCCGCCCACGCGCTCGGCGCCGACTACGATCCGCCGATCTACGTCGAGGAAGCCCCGGAAGTCGTACCGGTGGAGGTAGGGTCGGGCTGGTATCTGCGCGGCGATCTCACCTACAACACCGACAATCCCTTCCGGAACCTGGACTACGGCGGTCCGACGATCGCGAACCCGTCCTGGGACGAATCGCACACCGCCCTCGGCGGCTCGGTCGGCTTCGGCTATCACTGGTCGGACTACTTCCGGACCGACGTCAATTTCGGCTTCCTCGCCAAGAACGACCAGAACCTCTCCTTCAGCAATCCGGGCGTCAGCACGACGACCGTGGGCGTCGAGAACCAGGCCTGGACCGGCATGGCCAACGCCTATGTCGACCTCGGCACCTATGTCGGCCTGACGCCATACATCGGGGCCGGCGTCGGGTTCGTCTACTCCAAGCGCGAGCAGGGGTACTATCAGAACTTCGTCGATCCCGCCGTGCTGGACATCGCGCTGACGGACGACAAGAACCAGTTCAGCTTCGCCTATACGCTGAACGCCGGGGCGGCCTACCGGCTGACCAACAATCTCTCGCTGGACGTCGGCTACCAGTTCCTGTCGGCACCCGACCTTGAATACTCCGAGATCAGCAACGGTTTGCCGGTCGTCCGTGAGGGCGTCGACATCCACCAGGTCAAGGTCGGCCTTCGCTACGACCTCTGGTAGGCGCATCCCGCCAGGATTGGAATTTCGGCGGCGACCTCGGCCGCCGTCTTTCGTTTTTCCGGCAGCGGAACAACTCCGGCCGTCGTTTCCGCAACGAGAACTTTGCCCTTGACGGCGCGGGGGTGAAGGGAATATCGCCGTCCGTGGGCCACCCCTCCCCAACGAGCGGGCTTACTATCTGGAAGGATAGACCACGATGACGATTTCCAAGCCCGGACTCCGTCCGGAATCCCCCAATTTCTCCTCAGGTCCCTGCGCCAAACGTCCCGGCTGGTCGCCCGAGGCGCTGAAGAACGCGCCGCTCGGCCGTTCGCACCGCGCCAAGGTCGGCAAGGCGCGCCTCGAACGGGCCATAGATCTCACCCGCGAAATCCTCCAGGTTCCCGCCGGCTACCGCATCGGCATCGTTCCCGCCTCGGATACCGGCGCGGTCGAGATGGCGATGTGGTCGCTGCTCGGCGAGCGCGGCGTCGACATGGTCGCCTGGGAGAGCTTTGGCGCCGGCTGGGTCACCGACGTGATCAAGCAGCTGAAGCTCAAGGACGCGCGCACCATCGAGGCGCCCTACGGCAAACTGCCCGACCTCTCGACGGTCGATTTCGACCGCGACGTGGTCTTCACCTGGAACGGCACGACCTCCGGCGTGCGGGTTCCCAATGCCGACTTCATTCCTGCCGACCGCAAGGGCCTGACGATCTGCGACGCCACCTCGGCGGCCTTCGCGCAACGGCTCGATTTTTCCAAGCTCGACGTCGTCACCTTCTCCTGGCAGAAGGTTCTCGGCGGCGAAGGCGCGCATGGGATGCTGATCCTCAGCCCCCGCGCGGTCGAACGGCTGGAGACCTACAAGCCGGCCTGGCCGCTACCAAAAATCTTCCGCCTCACCTCGGGCGGCAAGCTCATCGAGGGCATCTTCAAGGGCGAGACGATCAACACGCCCTCCATGCTCTGTGTGGAAGACTACATCGACGCGCTCGAATGGGCGAAGTCGGTCGGCGGGCTCGAAGGGCTGGTCGCCCGCGCCGATGCCAACTTCGGAGTGCTCGACCGGTTCGTCGAAGCTTCGTCCTGGCTCGGCCACCTCGCGGTCGATCCCGCGACGCGGTCCAACACCTCGGTCTGTCTGTCGATCGTCGATCCCGACATCATGGCGCTCGACATCGAAGCGCAAGCGATCTTCGCCAAGAACCTCTCAGCGACTCTCGAGAAGGAGGGGGCGGCCTACGACATCGGCGCCTATCGCGACGCGCCTCCCGGTCTGAGAATCTGGGCCGGCGCGACCGTCGAGACCTCCGACCTTCAGGCGCTGCTCCCCTGGCTCGACTGGGCTTTCGCCACGCAGAAGGCCGCGCTCAAGGCCGCGGCCTAGCCAAGATACCACTCATCCGGCCGCTTCGCGGCCACCTTCTCCCACAAGGGGAGAAGGGGCGCCGGCCTTAATCGTCCCGCCAGTCGCCGATGCAGGTGATTGGCAGAACCGACGGTGCAGCACCCCCCTTCTCCCCTCGTGGGAGAAGGTGCCTGAGCGAAGCGAAGGCGGATGAGGGGTGTTTCGCCACGAAACCCAAAGGATCAGACCCATGCCCCGCGTTCTCGTATCCGATGCCCTTTCCACGACCGCCGTGCAGATCTTCAAGGATCGCGGCGTGGAGGTCGACTACCTGCCGGAGATCGGCAAGGACAAGGACAAGCTCGCCGCCATCATCGGCCAGTATGACGGCCTCGCCATCCGCTCGGCCACCAAGGTGATGGCCAAGCTGATCGAAGCCGCGACCAATCTCAAGGTGATCGGCCGCGCCGGTATCGGCGTCGACAACGTCGACATCCCCGCTGCCTCGCGCAAGGGCATCATCGTGATGAACACGCCCTTCGGCAACTCCATCACCACCGCCGAGCACGCGGTGGCGCTAATGTTCGCCGTCGCCCGGCAGATCCCGGAAGCGAACGCCTCCACCCACGCCGGCAAGTGGGAAAAGAACAAGTTCATGGGCGTCGAGATCACCGGCAAGACGCTGGGCGTGATCGGCTGCGGCAACATCGGCTCGATCGTGGCGACGCGCGCCATCGGGCTCAAGATGCACGTCGTCGGTTTCGATCCGTTCCTGTCGGAGAGCCGCGCGGCCGAACTCGGCATCGAGAAGGTCGAGCTCGACGAACTCTTCGCCCGCGCCGACTTCATCACGCTGCACACGCCGCTGACCGACAAGACCCGCAACATCGTCAACGCCGCCTCGATCGCGAAGATGAAGGACGGCGTGCGCATCATCAACTGCGCCCGCGGCGGCCTGATCGTGGAAGCCGACCTCGTCGAGGCGCTGAAGTCCGGTAAGGTCGCGGGCGCCGGCGTCGACGTGTTCGAGGTCGAGCCGGCGACCGAAAATGCGCTCTTCCATATGCCGAATGTCGTCTGCACGCCGCATCTCGGCGCCTCTACCTCGGAGGCGCAGGAGAACGTTGCGCTGCAGGTCGCCGAGCAGATGTCGGACTACCTCATCAAGGGCGCGGTCTCCAACGCGATCAACATGCCCTCGATCACTGCCGAGGAAGCGCCGCGGCTGAAGCCCTTCGTCAAGCTCGCCGAGGTGCTTGGCGCCTTCGTCGGCCAGGTCACCGAGGATCCGATCAAGGAGGTCGAGATCCTGTTCGACGGCTCGACTGCCTCGATGAACACGAAGGCGCTGACCAGCGCCACGCTCGCCGGTCTGATCCGACCGCAGGTCTCGGACGTCAACATGGTCTCCGCACCGATCATGGTGAAGGAGCGCGGCATCATCCTGTCGGAGGTCCGGCGCGACAAGTCGGGCGTGTTCGACGGCTACATCAAGCTGACGGTCAAAACCGAGCACATGACGCGCTCGATCGCCGGCACCTGCTTTTCGGACGGAAAGCCACGCTTCATCCAGATCAAAGGCATCAATCTCGACGCCGAGGTTGGCCAGCACATGCTCTACACCACCAATGCCGACGTCCCGGGCATCATCGGCCTGCTCGGCACCATCTGCGGTTCGCGCGGCGTCAACATCGCCAACTTCCAGCTCGGCCGCGACCGGCCGGGCGGCGACGCCATCGCGCTGCTCTATCTCGACGAGCCCTTCCCGCAGGACGTGCTGGCCGAGCTGCGCGGCAACCCGAAGATCGATTCGGCGAAACCGCTGCGTTTCGACGTCAACGGGGGCTGAATCCGGGTGGATTCCCCGACTGGCCTGTTAAGGTTAGCCGCTCTTTAACGCTTCTGCGGCATCCTTTCCTATCACAGACCTGTGAAGGGGACGGAGCTGAGCGGGTGAAGAAGCGCGAGGTGGCGGCGGAGGCGAAAATGCCGCCGTCCGGCCAGGAGGACGAGAAGATCGCCGCGACCGCGAGGCTCGGCGGTGGCGGCTTTCCGTCCGGTACCGATCGTGACCGGACCGCGCAGCTCGTCGAGATCGGCAGCGACTGGCTCTGGGAGACTGACGCGGCCCATCGCTGGACCTGGGTCGGCGATGCGTGCATCGAACAGACCGGCATCAAGCGATCGGCCATTGTCGGCCGGTCGCGCATCCAGGCGCTGACGATGCGGGCGCAGGACGATCCGCTCGCGGCGGCGCATCTCTCGGACCTTGCCGCCCGGCGGCCCTTCCGCAGCTTCATCGACGAGGTCAGGGCCAGCCAACCCAACTGCAGATTCGTCGAGCTCTCCGGCGTTCCGCGCTTCGACGCGGCAGGGCACTTTGCCGGATACCAGGGCACCGCGCGCAACGTGACGCCGCTGATGGCGATGTCGGCGGCGCCAACCAGCGCAGCAGACAAACCCGCGGCCACCTTGGGCAGGGAGACCGCCGTCTCCCATGCCGAACGGCTGACGGCGGCGCTCGACCACATGGAAGATGCCTTCACCTATTGCGACGGCGACGATCGCATCGTGCTCTACAACGAAGCGTTCCTGACACTCTTCCGGGGCGTGGAGGACATCGTCCGCCCCGGTCTCCACTTCGACCGGTTCCTCGATGCCTGCCTCGAACGCGGGCTGTTCGACCTCGGCGGGATCGAACCCGACGAATGGCGGAAATCCCTGGCGGAAGCGCACAGGAAGGAGAACGCCGAACCGGCGATATGGCGTCTGGCCGACGGCCGGCAGCTTCTGCGGCGCGAGCACCGCACCGAGGACGGCGGATCCATCGCAATCTGTACCGACATCACCGCGCGGGAGGAAAAGGAGAACCAGACGAGGCAGGCGCTCGCGGCGGCGGAAGCCGTTCGGGAGCGGATGCAGGCGGGGATCGATGCGCTGCCGGACGGTTTCGTTCTGTGGGACAAAGACGACCGGCTCCTCGTCTACAATGATGCCTTCCGACGCGAATATGCGCTGTTGGAGGGTTCCAAACTGGGGCAAAGCTTCGAAGAACTCGTGTCGGAGTATGCACATTCCGGTGCGGTCAGCAGTTTGCGCGGGCGGGAAGCAGAATGGATCCGCGAACAGGTCGAGGCACGGACCAGGGAACTCGACCAGGAGATCCTATACGAAGCACCCGATGGTCGCTGGATGCTGCGCCGCGACCGCCTCACAGCGACCGGAGACCGCGTCGGAACGAGAACCGACGTGACCGAGATGAAGCGGCGGGAGGAGGAACTCGCGCAAGCCAAGAGCTGGGCCGAGCATCTTCTCGCAGACTTCGAGCATACGCTGAACACCATGCGGATGGGCGTCGTCCTTCTCGATCCCGACCTCGAGGCGGAGATAATCAACAAAGCGTTCTACGATCTCTGGAAACTCGATCCCGGCGATGTGAACGTCGGCGATCATTTCCGCGCGCTGATGGACGTGAACCGGCACAACGGGATCTACAACGTGTCGGAATCGCGGTGGGAGGAATACGTCGAGGAGCGCCTTGCAGAGATACGCCGGGGAGACGTGGCGCCGCGTGAGTTCCATCGTGCCGACGGATCGACGCTCATATACTCGGTGACCGCCCTTTCCGGGGGCAAGCGTCTCGTCTGTTACTACGACGTCTCGGAAATGAAGCAGCGGGAGGCGGCCCTCAACGTCGCCGTCGAGCGGATGGGACTTGCCGATGCCGTGATCAACGCGGTCAAGGATCCGATTTTCGTGAAGGACCAGGATCTGCGGTTCGTCTTCGTCAACAAGGCGTTCGCGGCAATGTTCGACAGGATGCCCGGCGAGATGCTTGGTCTGACGGGCGGCGACTTCGTCACGCCGGAAGAAGCCGAACTGTTCGAGGCGAACGAGCGGCGGGTTCTGGAGACCGGCGAACCGTACGAGGTGGAGGAGGATTTCGAGTTCAAGGGTATCGGGCGCTCGAGGGTGGTACGCAAGAACCGGGTGAGCACCGAGAGCGGCAACACCTATGTGAGCGGTTTCGTCTTCGACGTTACCGAAATCCGCCGTCGCGAGAGGGAAGCCGAACAGGCGCGCAACCAGCTTGCGCACGTTCTCGAAACGCTGCCCGCGGGCGTGATCATCTACGACGAGGACGACCGGTTCGTGCTGTCGAACCGGAGCATACACGAATCGCTCCCCGCGATCGCGCATCTCATGCGGCCGGGATGCGCGCTCCGTCCGGCTCTTGAGGAAGGCCATCGGGCCGGCTACTTCAGGCAGTCCGACGATCCCGCGCTCGACGCACTTTACGAGGTCGACCGCGAGGCGTGGATCGAGGGATACCTCCAGCGCTATCATGTCGACCATCACGTCTCGGAAAGGCAGAACGCTGATGGCCGCTGGTTTCAGGTTCACGATACGCGCACCAGGGACGGGCTCTTCGTCGGTGTGCGGGTCGACATCACGGAACTGAAAGAGCGCGAGGCCGCACTCAAGGAGAGCATGCGCGAGAACGAGCTGTTCCGCAGCCTCATCGACAGCGTCCCGGTGGCGATCTACGCCAAGCGCCCGGATCTCCGCATCGTCTACGTGAACCAGGGATGGTCGGACCTGACGGGTATCCCGAAGGAGAACGCGATCGGTCATACCGACGGCGAAGTCTTCGGACCCGACGGCGAAATCTTCATGGAAGGCGACCGCAAAGTCCTTGAAAGTCGCGAACTCCTGGAAATCGAGGAAGTCGCGACCGCGCCCGACGGCAGCATCCGGTACCAGATCGCCCGCAAGGGGCTGATGACCGCGTCCGACGGATCGCTCTATCTGATCGGATCGAGTTCCGACGTGACCGAGATGAAGCGGCGGGAGGAGGAACTTCGCGCCGCGGAACAGCGCGCTGTCCTGGCAGACCGCGCCAAGTCGGAATTTCTTGCCAACATGAGCCATGAGATCCGCACCCCGATGAACGGGGTGCTTGGGATGGCGGAACTGCTGGCGAAGACGGAACTGAACCAGAAGCAGAAGACGTTCACGGACATCATCACAAAGTCCGGCAACGCGCTGCTTACGATCATCAACGACATCCTCGACTTCTCCAAGATCGACGCCGGGCAGCTCGTGCTCGATCCCGCGCCGTTCCACCTGGGCGAGTCCGTCGAGGACGTCGCGACCCTGATGGCTACTCGCGCGAAGGAAAAGGATCTTGAACTCATCGTCCGGGTCGATCCGGAGTTGCCACGCACGGTCGTGGGCGATGCAGGCCGCCTGCGCCAGATCGTGACGAACCTCGTCGGCAATGCGGTCAAGTTCACCGATTCGGGACACGTGCTGGTCGATGTCTCCGGTGATGTCGTCGGCGAGAATGTCAAGCTGCGCTTCCGAGTGACCGATACCGGGATCGGCATTCCCGAGGACAAGCTCGGCCATGTGTTCGAGAAGTTCAGCCAGGTGGACGCCAGTTCCACCCGCCGCCACGAAGGCACCGGCCTTGGGCTGGCGATCACCTCGCGGCTCGTTGCGCTGATGGGCGGAGAGATCGGGGTGGAGAGCGAGTTCGGCAAGGGCTCCACCTTCTGGTTCGACATCCCCCTGCCGCTCGGCGACCTCGAGACCAGGCGCAAGGTTACCCCGCACGACGTGACCGGCGCGCGGGTCCTCATCGTCGACGACAATTCCGTCAACCGGGCGATCCTCATGGAGCAGATGAACGCCTGGGGCTTCGACGCCTGCGCGGCCGAGAACGGTCCAGAGGCGCTGGCCGTGCTCAAGGAGACGGCGCGGCTCGGGGTGCGGGTCGACTGCGTGGTGCTCGACTACCAGATGCCCGGAGTGAGCGGCAGCGACGTCGCCGCCGCCATGCGGACCGTGCCGGCGCTGGTTCACACGCCGATCATCATGCTGACCTCCGTCGACCAGTCCCTGAGCCTGGCGCAGAACCGCGATCTCGGCATCGGCACGCAACTCATAAAGCCGGCGCGTTCGTCGGCGCTTCTGGAAGCGCTCGTGTCGCATATTCAGCGCCACCACGACGACATCGCCATTCCAATCGTGTCCGGCGAACGGTCTCCCGCTGACGAGGAAATAGCTCGTCCCGCGGCGGAGCAGCTGCGGACGGCTCCCCCCGAGACCGCTTCGCCGTCAGGGTATCCGAGCCAGCAATCCCGAAGGCTGGACATCCTGGTCGCCGAGGACAACGAGGTGAATCAGCTGGTCTTCGCGCAGATACTCTCGGACACGCCCTACAGCTTCGAGATCGTCCGCAACGGCCGGCTCGCCGTCGAGGCTCACGCAGAGATGCGGCCGGGCTTGATCCTGATGGACGTCTCCATGCCCGAGATGAACGGGCTGGAGGCAACGAACGCGATCAGGCAGGCGGAGCGGGACACCGAGCACGTACCGATCGTCGGGGTGACCGCCCATGCGCTGAAAGGGGACCGGGAGCGCTGCCTCGCGGCCGGCATGGACGACTACATGTCGAAGCCGATCAGCCCCAACATGCTGCTCGAGAAAATCCAGCGCTGGCTGGAAGCGCCCGAGAGGGCGCTGCACAAGGCAGGCTGAAGCGGCGGAATTCACCTGGCGTCATGGTGTGATCGCACCATACAGCTTCGCGTGGCGGCGCGTTAGGCATAACATACTCATCTCCGGCAACGGGGATACACCGGGCAGATGAGCGACGGCGGGTTGAACACGGCTTCGCGAGCTCCAACCGATCCTGTTCCAAGAAAGACCCGCCGGTGCACGGCTCCTCGCTGTCGCACGGCTCCCCTGCCCGGCTTTTTCTCATCCCGCCACGCAAGCTTCATACGCCGGGATTCTGTCCGGGGATCGGGCCGCCAGCAGAGATCTAAGCTTAGCCGGCTATGAAGATGCCGCCGACGTCTTCCGGTGCGCTTCGGACGACTTCACCCGGGCGACACGAAACTGTCATGCAACTGTAACATGGGAAGGCTAATCGGGCCGCGGCGCTGCTCTCCAGCGCTGAAGGAAGGCGCCGGCAGAGGCGCCGTCGGATTTCCGAACAGGAGTAGGCCCCAATGAAGAAAGTTTTCCTCACGGCGTCGGCTGCGGCCATCGCCCTGACCGCTTCCGCAGGCATCGCTGCCGCGCGTGACCAGATCAAGATCGTCGGCTCGTCGACCGTCTTCCCGTATTCGCAGGCGGCCGCCGAAGAGTATGCGAACAAGACCGGCAACCCGGCTCCCGTCGTCGAATCGACCGGCACCGGTGGCGGCTTCAAGGCGTTCTGCGGCGGCATCGGCCCCGACTTCGCCGACATCACCGGCGCTTCCCGCGCCATCAAGTCGTCGGAAGTCGAACTCTGCGCCGCCAACGGCGTCGACGACATCACCGAAGCCCTCATCGGCTATGACGGCCTCTCGATCGCCCATGCGAGCAGCGCGCCCGACATGGACCTGACCGAGGAGCAGATCTTCAAGGCGCTCGCCGCCGAGCTTCCGGACGGCAATGGCGGCTTCGTCGCCAATCCGAACAAGAAGTGGTCGGACATCGACCCCTCGCTCCCCGACTTCGACATCATCGCCTTCGGCCCCCCGCCCACGTCCGGCACCCGCGACGCCTTCGTCGAACTCGTTATGCATGACGGCTGCAAGGACCTGCCGGGCATGGCCGAACTGAAGAAGTCGGATGCGGACAAGTGGGACGAGGTCTGCTCGCGCATGCGTCAGGACGGCCCCTTCGTCGAAGCCGGCGAGAACGACAACCTGATCGTTCAGCGCCTCGAGGCGGATCCGAACTCCGTCGGCATCTTCGGCTACTCGTTCCTCTACGAGAACTCGGACAAGCTGAAGGCTGTGAAGGTTGCCGGCGTCGAGCCGACTTTCGAAACCATCGCCGACTTCTCCTATCCCGTGGCCCGTCCGATCTTCTTCTATGTGAAGAACGCTCACCGCGACGTGATCCCCGGCATGAACGAGTTCCTCGAGGAGTACGTCTCCGAGGGGGCCCTGGGTGCTGACGGCTACCTGCCGGAGCGCGGCCTGACCCCGCTCTCGGAAGAGAAGCTCATGGAAGTGCAGAAGGCCGTCGCCGACGCCAAGAAGCTCGGCTCCTGATCGAAACCGATACTCCCGGCCGCCTCGAAACGGGGCGGCCGGCTTTCATCGACGAGTAAGGCAGTCCTACGGGGGACGTGATGGCGGGCTATCTGATCGGGCTGATGGCGCTTGCCGCGCTTGCTTCCGCATTTGTCGGCATCTGGCGCGCCCGCAACAAGCGCGACGCCGCGGGCGGAGCGAAATCGCATTCTCGTCCGATCTATCACGGCCTCAACGCGGCCATCTGGACCGGCGTGCCGGCTTTCGTCTTCATCCTGCTTTGGCTTCTGTTCCAGAACAGCGTCATCGATGCCCTCGTTATCGCTTCCTTTCCCGGATCCGATCAGCTCTCCGGTCCGCAACAGGACCTTCTGGTAAGTGAGATCCGCCAGGTCGCTTCCGGCAATATCTTCAAGGAACCATCGCCCGAGGTGCTGGCCGCGGTCGAGCATCTCCGCTCGCTGGAATCCCTCGCGACCTGGGCCATGGTGGCACTCGTCGCCGCCCTCGTCGCGCTTGGGGCTTATTTCGGTTTCCGCGCCATCGAGCATCGGTTCCGGGCGCGTCACAGCGTCGAGCGCTCCGTCACCTGGTTCATGATGTTCTCGTCTCTGGTCGCGATTCTGACCACGGCCGGCATCGTAGCGTCGCTCGTTTACGAGGCACTTCAGTTCTTCGCCCGCGTCCCCGTCACCGAGTTCCTGTTCGGGTTGCGCTGGGAGCCGCAGATCGCGATTCGGGCGGATCAGGTCGCAGGGCAGGGCGCCTTCGGCATGATCCCAGTGCTCTTCGGCACCTTCGTCATTTCGGCCCTTGCCATGGCGGTCGCCGTACCTACTGGCATCCTTTCGGCCGTCTATCTCACCGAATACGCCGGTGAACGCTTCCGAGCCGTCGTCAAACCGCTGCTTGAGATCCTCGCCGGCATTCCCACCATCGTCTACGGCTTCTTCGCTGTCCTGACGGTTGCCCCGGCCGTCCGCAGCCTCGGCCTCGCCATCGGAATCGATGCCGCACCCAACAGCGCGCTTGCTGCCGGCGGCGTCATGGGCGTGATGCTGATCCCCTTCATATCGTCCCTGTCCGACGACGCATTTGCCGCGGTGCCTCGCGCCATGCGCGACGGTTCCTACGCGCTCGGAGCCACCAAGGGCGAGACCATCCGCAAGGTGCTCCTGCCGGCGGCGCTGCCCGGCATCGTCGGCGGCGTGCTGCTCGCGCTCAGCCGGGCCGTCGGCGAAACGATGATCGTCGTCATGGCTGCGGGATTGATCGCCAAGCTGACGCTCAACCCCTTCGATTCCGTCACGACGGTGACCGTCCAGATCGTGACCCTGTTGATCGGCGACAGCGAGTTCGACAACCCGAAGACGCTCGCGGCGTTCGCGCTCGGGCTCATGCTGTTCATCATCACCCTGGGCCTGAACCTGATCGCCTTGCGTACGGTGCGCAAATACCGGGAGAAGTACTGATGGCTCTTTCTGACGGCGCCTCGACTGGATCCGGCGGGGCTGTTGCCTGGAAATCCGACGTCATGGCGGCGCGGCGCAAGGCGCGCTACGCAGCCGACCGGCGGCTGCAGATCTACGGCATGATTGCGATCGCTTTCGCGCTCGGATTCCTCGCGGTTCTCGTCGGTACCCTGGTCTATACCGGCTCCAATGCCTTCAGGCAGTCGATGGTGACCATCGAGATCGATTTCAGTTCGGCCGAACTCGACCGCGAAAACTTGATGGATTCGAACTGGCGCAACGTCTTTCGGGATGCTGTGCGCGACGACATCGGTGAACTCTCGCGGTCGGACGAGCGCGACTACTTCTCCATGTTCACGTCTTCGGCTCCGTTCCTCATCCGGGACCGCATCATGGCCGAACCGTCGCTGCTCGACGGGAGAGCGACCTTTATGGTCCCGCTGTCGGACCCGTTCGATCAGCTGGCCAAAGGTCTCGTGAACACCGATCTTCCGGAAAGCCAGCGCCGCGTGAGCGACCGGCAGATCGCCTTCTACCAAGCGCTCGAACGTAACGGAGCGATCTCGCGGCCGATCAACTGGGGCCTGTTCTTCAATTCCGACAGCCGGTTCCCGGAACTCGCAGGCCTTGCCGGCGCCATCTCCGGGTCCTTCTGGCTTCTCCTGGTATGTTTCCTGATCTCGTTTCCGGCGGGAATCGCCGCGGCGATCTATCTGGAGGAGTTCGCGCCGAAGAACCGCTTCACCGATCTGATCGAGATCAATATCAACAATCTCGCTGCCGTTCCGTCGGTCGTGTTCGGCCTGTTGGGCCTCGCCGTGTTCCTGGGCTGGTTCGGATTGCCGCGCTCTGCCCCTCTGGTTGGCGGCATGGTCCTTGCGCTGATGACGTTGCCAACGATCATTATCGTCACCCGCGCAGCGCTGACGTCTGTGCCTTCCGCAATCAGGGAAGCGGCATTGGGGATCGGAGCCTCGAAGCACGAGGCGATTTTCCATCACATCCTGCCGCTGTCGATGCCGTCCATCATGACCGGAACGATTATCGGTCTCGCACAGGCGCTGGGCGAGACCGCTCCGCTGCTGCTCATCGGCATGAACGCCTTCATCACCAGCCCGCCCGCCGGCGTGTTCGAGGCCTCGACTGCCCTGCCGACCCAGATCTACATCTGGGCCGACAGCCCCGAGCGCGGCTTCGTGGCGCGAACCTCCGCCGCCATTCTCGTGCTGCTCGGGTTCCTCATCGTGATGAACGGCATCGCCATCTTCCTGAGGCAGCGCTTCGAACGCCGCTGGTAATGGAGTAGAAGGACATGAACATGTTGACCGAAGCTGCCGTCGAGAAGAAGCTCATGACCCCGGACGCCGCCACCACGTACAAGATGCGGGGCGAGAAGGTCACCGTGCACTACGGGGAAAAGCAGGCGCTGTTCGACGTCGACCTGAACATTCCCGAAAAGCAGGTGATGGCGCTGATCGGCCCCTCCGGCTGCGGCAAGTCGACCTTCCTGCGCTGCCTGAACCGGATGAACGACACGATCGACATCGCCCGCGTCGGCGGCAAGATCACGCTCGACGGCGAGGACATCTACGACCCCAAGATCGACGTCGTGGAATTGCGCGCCCGCGTCGGCATGGTGTTCCAGAAGCCGAACCCGTTCCCGAAGTCGATCTACGAGAACATCGCCTACGGTCCGCGCATCCATGGCCTGACGAAGAACAAGGCAGAACTCGACGCCGTGGTGGAGTCCAGCCTCCGCAAGGCGGCGATCTGGAACGAGGTCAAGGACAGGCTGCAGGAGCCGGGCACCGGCCTCTCCGGCGGCCAACAGCAGCGGCTCTGCATCGCCCGCGCCATCGCGGTCTCGCCGGAGGTGATCCTCATGGACGAACCCTGCTCGGCGCTCGATCCGATCGCCACCGCCAAGGTCGAGGAACTGATCGACGAGCTTCGCCAGAACTACACGATCGTGATCGTCACGCACTCGATGCAACAGGCGGCCCGCGTCTCGCAGCGCACCGCCATGTTCCACATCGGCTACCTCGTCGAGGAAGGACCGACGGACAAGATGTTCACAAACCCGGACGACAAGCGCACCCAGGACTACATCACCGGCCGCTTCGGCTGATCCGGCACCAGGATACGAGGACAGGACCATGGGCGAGCACACCGTTGCCTCCTTCGACGAGGAACTTCAGAGCATCGATCGCCTCCTTTGCGACATGGGCGAACTCGCCGCCTCGATGGTGGACGACGCCACGCGGGCGCTGCTTTCGACCGACGCGGCACTCGCCCAGCGCATCATCTCCGACGATGCCATCATGGACGCCAAGCAGCGCGAACTCGACGACAAGGCGATCACGCTGATCGCGCGCCGGCAGCCGATGGCGCAGGATCTTCGTGCCGTCGTCAGTGCCATCCGTATGGCAGGCGACCTCGAGCGCATCGGGGACCTGGCCAAGAACATCGCCAAGCGAGTCGGCGCGGTCGGGCTAACATCGACGCCCTCGAGCCTTTCCTACTCGATCGAAACCATGGCGGAACTGGTGTATCACCAGGTCAAGAAGGTGGTCGACCTCTACGTCGCGCGCGAGGCCGAAGCCCTCGTCCCGCTACGCGTCGAGGACGAGAAGATTGACATCAAGTACACTGCGATCTTCCGCGAGCTCCTGACATACATGATGGAAGACCCGCGCAACATCACCGCCTGTACGCATCTCCTGTTCTGCGCCAAGAACCTCGAGCGAATTGGCGATCACGTCACCAACATCGCCGAGAACGCCTACTACGTGATGACTGGCAAACAATTGCCCATGGCGCGGCCAAAGATCGATGAAACGGCGGTAGCCGGCGTAGGTGCCTGAGGAAGACGCGGCATGATTGCGGCAAAGGTCATGGTTGTCGAGGACGAGGAACCGCTCTGCGTCCTCCTAAAGTACAATCTCGAAGCCGAAGGCTATCAGGTCGAGATCGTCACCCGCGGCGACGAGGCCGAGATCCGGCTGCAGGAGAGCGTGCCGGACCTGCTCGTCCTCGACTGGATGGTGCCGGCGATCTCGGGCATCGAACTGTGCAGGCGGCTCAGGATGCGGCCGGAGACGGAACGGCTGCCGATTATCATGCTGACGGCCCGCGGCGAGGAGAGCGATCGCGTGCGCGGCCTCTCGACGGGCGCCGACGACTATCTGGTGAAACCCTTCTCCACGCCGGAATTCATCGCGCGGGTGCGCGCGCTGCTGCGCCGCGCAAAGCCGGAAGTGCTCTCCAGCGTGCTCAAGGTCGGCGATATCGTGCTCGATCGCGAATCGCATCGCGTCTACCGCAAGAAGAGCGAGATCAAGCTCGGACCGACCGAGTTCCGCCTGCTCGAATTCCTGATGCAGCATCCCGGCCGCGTCTTCTCGCGCGGCCAGTTGCTCGACAACGTGTGGGGCGAGACGATCTACATCGACGAACGCACCGTCGACGTCCATGTCGGACGCCTGCGCAAGGCGGTCAACAACGGTCGGATGCCCGACGTCATCCGCACGATCCGCGGTGCGGGTTACGCGATCCGAGAGGCTTGACGTCGTCCGTACCGCGCCTGGAACGGCGCGACCTCGTCCCCGCGCATCCGGCTCCCCTTGCCTGCCAAAGACCGGACATGCTTATTGTGCGGCGTTCGGTGAGCGATTTTTGGGAGGCGCCGATGGGAACGATCCGCAAAATGGCGGCGACGTGCGTTCTTGCAATCGCCGCCTGCTTGTCCATTTCAGGCGGTAGCTTTGCGCAGCCAGCGACAACCTCGGCCGCCGACGTACTGGAGACATGGTACCGTCTGACGCTTGAACTCGTCCGGCACACTCCGACCTATTCTCCGCCGGTGGCAAGCCGCTCTCTCGCCTATCTCGGCGTCACGGCGTTCGAAGTGGTTGCCTCTGGCGATGGGGAATTGCAGTCGCTCGGAGGTCAACTGAACGAATTCGAGCAGCCCGTGCAGCGTGAGCCGGGGGCGGCCTACGATGAAGCGGTTGCGCTCGAATCGGCGATGTCGCATGCCATTCGCACCCTCTTCGCCAACACGGGGCCAACGGGACAGCGTGCGATGGCCGCGGTCGGAAAAAAGCTCTCTTCAGAGGTGTCCCGAGGCCTATCCCAAGAGGTTGTCGCGCGGAGCGAGGCTTACGGCCGAACGGTTGCGGAGCATGTGCTTGCATGGTCTGCCGGCGATGGCGGCGCGGTCGTCGAGAACATGGGCTTCCCGCTTGCATACGTGCTGAAGGAGGGCCCCGCCCACTGGGTGCCCACCAGCCTCGTCTCGCAGCAGCAGACCCCGCTCCTCCCCGACTGGGGCAGGAACCGGCCCCTCGTGATGCCGGACGGAGCCTCGTGCCCGCTTCCCCCGCCGCCGGAATACAGCGAGGAGAAAGACTCGAGGTTCTATGAGGAAGCGCTCGAAGTCTACGAGACCGTGAACGGCCTGAGCGAGGAGCAGCAGGCGATCGCCCGCTTCTGGTCGGACGACCCGATGCTGTCACCGACACCGCCCGGTCACTGGATGTCGATCGCCACACAAATCCTCGATCGGGAAGACGCCGGGCTTGCGCGAAGGGTCGATGTACTCGCCCGTCTCGGGCTCGCGCTTTCGGATTCGTTCATCGCTTGCTGGCACGCCAAGTACGAATTCGATCTGGTCCGCCCGGTTACCTATATCCGCCGGGTCATCGATCCCCGCTGGGTCCCTATCCTGAACACCCCCCCGTTTCCGGAATACCCGAGCGGCCACAGCACGCAGTCGGCCGCCGCCGCGGAGGTTCTTGCCGATCTCTTCGGAGATCCATTTGAATTCGTGGACGCCACCCACGAATCCGACGGTCTGCCGGCTCGACGGTATCGAAGCTTCCGCCACGCGGCGGACGAAGCGGGCATATCCAGACTCTACGGCGGTATTCACTTCCGCGCCGCAATCGAGCGTGGGCTGGAACAGGGCCGGTGCGTGGCGGCCTTTGTGAATGGCTTACGGACGAGGGAAACGAAAGGATGAGATCGTCACTTCTTCTTCGCCCCTTCACGGTTGCGCTCGTGCTTCTTGCGATCTCGCATCCGTCGTATGCCGAGGATGACATCACGATCCCGCACTTCATCGAAGAGACCGCGGCAAGCGGGATCGACAGCATCTATGAGGGTGAGTGGGAGTTCATGGTCGGCGGAGGGGTCGCCACATTCGATTGCAACGCCGATGGTTTCCCCGATGCGCTGCTCGCGGGAGGGGCTTCGCCGGCCAGGTTCTTCAGGAACGTCAGCGCGCAAGGCGGTCCGCTCCGCTTCGTGGCGCAGGAAAGCGGGCTTGAACTGGAGGCGGTCTCGGGCGCCTATCCCCTGGACATCGATTCCGACGGGAACCGGGACGTCGTTCTGCTTCGCGTCGGGGAAAACGTGCTCATGCGCGGCCTTGGCGGTTGCCGTTTCGAGCGTGCCAACGAGGCGTGGGGGTTCGACGGGGGAGACGCGTGGTCCACCGCATTCGCCGCCACATGGGAAAGAGGCGCCGCTTTCCCGACCCTTGCGATCGGCAACTACATCGATCGCGCTCAGGAAGCGTTTCCCTGGGGCTCCTGCACGGACAACTGGCTCCACCGGCCGGCATCCGACGGCGAGCCGCGTTTCGCGGAACCTCTTCCGCTTAGACCGAGCTACTGCGCGCTGTCGATGCTGTTCACCGACTGGAACCGCTCCAGCACGCCGGATCTGCGGGTCTCGAACGACCGCGAGTACTACAAGGGCGGCCAGGAGCAGCTCTGGCGTATTCCTCCCGACGAAGCGCCGGTTCTCTACGGCGAAAAGGACGGATGGAAGCGGCTCCTGATCTGGGGCATGGGGATCGCCAGCTACGACCTCGATTTCGATGGCTATCCCGAGTATTTCCTGACCAGCATGGCCGACAACAAGCTGCAGACGCTTGCCTCGGTCGACGCCGGCAAGCCTCAACCGGTCTATGCCGACATCGCTTTTGCCAAAGGCGCCACCGCGCACCGTCCCTATATCGGGGACGACGTAAAGCCCTCCACCGCTTGGCACACACAGTTCGAGGACGTCGACAATGACGGGCTCGTCGACCTCTTCATCGCCAAAGGCAACGTGGCGGAGATGCCGGATTTCGCGGCGGAGGATCCGAACAACCTCCTGCTTCAGCAAGCCGACGGTCGGTTCAAGGAGGTCGGGGACAAAGCTGGAATGGGCAGCACTGCGATATCGCGCGGCGCCGCACTTGCGGATTTCAACCTCGACGGTCAACTCGACCTTCTGGTCGTGAATCGGTGGAAGCCGGCGCAGCTATGGCGAAACGAAGGTACCGAAGGCAACTGGGTCGGCCTTGAACTCAGGCAAGCCGGTCCCAACCGCGAAGCCATCGGCTCATGGATCGAAACCCGGCGTGGTGACAAGATCATGCGGCGGGAGATAAGCGTGGGGGGTGGGCATGCGTCCGGCCACCTTGGCTGGTGGCATCTGGGGCTGGGTGCAGATCGTCAGGCCGAATTGCGTGTCGTCTGGCCCGATGGCGAAGCCGGCGCCTGGCAGCGGGTCGAGTCTGGCCGCTTCCATATCATCGAACGGGGCCGGCCGACGGTCGTGTGGAACCCATCATAGTTCGACAGTGAGGGAGCACCCCCAGCCGGCGGCATACTTTCCTCAGACGACCTCCTTTCCCGTGCGGTTGGAAACGGTTGTTGCGCCGGCTGCGAAGATCTCGCGGTCGATGAAGGCGAGGGCACGCAGGGCGCAACCCTCCCGGATCAGCGGCATCTCGTCCGGTTCGGTCTCGAAACTGGGGAGGTCGTGGTGCTGGCCGCCGGCGGTCTTGGCGAGTGCCTCCAGCATCGGTCCCTCCACGAGATCGAAGGCGAGCGCACCCTGGCCGACGATGGCGACCGGAGCCGGGTCGATCAGGGAAAAGAGGCTGCCTAGGCCGAAGCCGATCGCCTCGCCGGCACGCCGGAAGGCTTCACGCTCCGGGCCGGGATGGTCGCGGGCGGCCTGCGCGAGCGCGAGCATCTCCTCGTCGCTAATGTCGGTCGCGTAGGCGTCTTCCTCGTTCAAACTCTTGGCGTTGCGCCAGATCGCGTAGTTGCCGGCGTATGCCTCCACGCACCCCCGGCGCCCGCAGCGGCAGAGCGCGCCGTCAGGAATGTGGTTCATGTGGCCGAATTCGGCGCCCGAGGAGGTAGTGCCCGTGAAGAGCTGTCCATTCAGCATCAGCCCCATGCCGATCCCGTGCGACAGGAGGATCGCGATGAAGTTCTCGGAATATCGTTGCGGTCGCCTTGCGCGGAGGGCGACCGCTATCATGTTGCAGTCGTTTTCCACCGTGACGGAAATGCCGAATGCGTCTTCCAGCAGGTCGGCGAAGGCGATGTCCGTGTGGGGGGTGATCGGCGACCACAGGAGCTTGCGCGCACCCGAATCCGTGATGCCCTGCAGGCCGAAAGCGATACGGCGGACCCGCCGTCCGCTCTTGTTCGACCGGGAAACGAGTTCGCCGATCATGATGCTCGCCGCCTCGACGAGTTCCCCCTTCGATAGCCGTAGCGTCTCCAGCCGCTTCTGCTTCGCCTCGACGATCTCGCCAGCATAGTCGATGAGGGCCGCGGAAAGCGAGTTCATCGACAGCACCACCGCCACCACCGTCGCTGCGTCCGGGTTAAGGCCGAGTGCCACCTGCGGCCGGCCCCTGCGCGCCGTGGTCGCCTCGCCGTCGCGGATCTCACGGAGGATGTCCTCCTCGATCAGGTCGGCGGTGATGGCCGAGACCGTCGAAGCGCTGAGACCGGTCTGCGCGCAGATGTCTGTGCGGGAGAGGCGCCCGCCGCTTCGCAGCGTCGCAATCACCACCCTCCGGTTCTGCCGGCGCACGTCGTCCGACCGCGTCACCGCCGTCATCGCGGCGAATCCTCCCTGTCGCCATTAGGTTTGCAGCGCGGCATTTTGTTGTTGCACTGCAATACGTTAGGTCGATCGAGATTCATCTTGACACAGCGCAATGGGTGAGTCACTATTTTTTTCGAGCCTCGAATTAAAGGGGCTGGGCTGGCGAAAATCCCGCGCGCGGGACCGTCGGCATGTCATGTGCAACGATGCACCGGGAGGATAAGCATGAACAAGACGATGCTGGCGCTGAGCTGCGCCGTATTCAGCATTTCTTTCGCCGGCGGAGCGCTCGCCAAGGACAAGACCATCGGTGTTTCGTGGTCGAATTTCCAGGAAGAGCGTTGGAAGACCGACGAAGCTGCCATGAAGGCTGCCATCGAGGCAGCCGGCGACAAATACATCTCCGCCGACGCGCAGTCATCGGCTGCCAAGCAGCTGACGGACGTGGAAGCGCTGATCTCGCAGGGCGCCAACGCGCTCATCATCCTCGCCCAGGACGCCTCGGCGATCGGCCCCGCTGTCGAAAAAGCCGTCAACGAAGGAATTCCGGTGGTCGGCTATGACCGTCTGATCGAGAACGAGAACGCCTTCTACCTCACCTTCGACAACAAGGAAGTCGGCCGCATGCAGGCCCGCGAGGTCTTCAAGGTCCAACCGGAAGGCAACTACGCCTTCATCAAGGGTTCCTCGTCCGATCCGAACGCGGACTTCCTGTTCTCCGGTCAGATGGAAGTGCTCAAGGAAGCCATCGACAGCGGCAAGGTCAAGAACGTCGGCGAAGCCTATACCGACGGCTGGCTCCCGGCCAACGCCCAGAAGAACATGGAGCAGATCCTGACCGCCAACAACAACGACATCGATGCGGTCGTTGCTTCGAATGACGGTACGGCCGGTGGCGTCGTGGCCGCGCTTTCGGCGCAGGGCATGGCGGGCATTCCGGTTTCCGGTCAGGATGGCGACCACGCCGCGCTGAACCGGGTCGCGCTCGGCACCCAGACCGTCTCGGTGTGGAAGGATGCGCGCGAACTCGGCAAGAACGCGGCCGAGATCGCGTCTGCGCTCGCTGACGGAACCGAGATGGGCGCCATTGCCAATGCCGTGAAGTTCACGACGCCCGGCGGCAAGGAAGTCGACGCCGTGTTCCTGACCCCGGTCCCGATCACCAAGGACAATCTGAACGTCGTCGTCGACGCCGGCTGGATCTCCAAGGAAGCCCTTTGCCAGGGCGTTGACGCCGGCAAGGTCGCCGTCTGCGACTGATCTTTGCGTTCCAACGGAATCTGCGCCGCGGTTTGACGAAAGCCGCGGCGCAGGCTTAACTACCTTCAAGAACAATCCGGACCGCCGGAGACAGCCCCAGCGGGGGAGGAAACCATGTCCGAAGCGACCTCGACGGCGCCTGCCGATCGCGCCCGCGCCAATGAACTCGGCCCCGTCGGGAGCTTCCTCAAGGCCACCGAACTCGATACGCGCATGCTCGGCATGGTGGGCGCGTTGCTCATCATCTGGCTCGGTTTCCACATTTTCTCCGGCGGCATCTTCCTGACGCCGCGCAATCTGTGGAACCTCTCGGTTCAGTCCTCTTCCATCGCGGTGATGGCCACGGGCATGGTCCTGGTCATCGTCACGCGCAACATCGACCTGTCCGTGGGTTCGATCCTCGGCTTCGTCGGGATGATCATGGGCGTGACGCAGGCAGAGATCCTGCCGCAATATCTCGACTTCGGAAATCCGGCCATCTGGGTCATCGCCCTGGCTGCGGGCATCGTGGTCGGCGTCGTCATCGGCGGCCTGCAAGGCTACATCATCGCCTATCTCGGCGTTCCGGCATTCATCGTTACGCTCGGCGGCCTCTTGGTCTGGCGCGGTGCGGCATGGTGGGTAACCAGCGGGCGCACGGTGGCGCCGATGGACGAAACCTTCAGGCTGATGGGCGGTGGGCCCGCCGGCTCGATCGGCTCGACGGCGAGCTGGATCGTCGGCATCGTCGCCTGCGTGGCGGTGGTGCTGCTCCTCTATTTCGGTCGCAACCAGCGCAAGCGGTTCCATTTCCCGCTCCGGCCGGTGTGGGCAGAGGTGTTTCTCGGCGCGGTCGCCTGCGTGGTCATTCTGGGAGCGGTGGCGGTTGCCAATTCCTACCCGTGGCCGATCGGGATCGTGCGGCGCTATGCACAGGAGAACGATCTCACCATCCCCGACGGCGGCCTGTTCATTGCCCACGGCATCGCGATTCCGGTGCTGATCGCCATCGGGGTCGGAATCGTCATGACGTTCCTGTCCACGCGCACAAGCTTCGGCCGCTACGTCTTCGCGATCGGCGGCAATCCGGAAGCCGCGGAACTGGCCGGCATCAACACGCGCTGGGTCACCATGAAGATCTTCATGCTGATGGGCGGGCTCGCGGCGATCGGCGCGGCGATCTCGACCGCGCGGCTGAATGCGGCCACCAACGCTCAGGGCACGCTCGACGAACTGCTCGTCATCGCCGCGGCGGTCATCGGCGGCACCTCGCTCGCCGGCGGCTCGGGGACGGTCGCGGGCGCCATGCTGGGGGCGGTGCTCATGCAGTCGCTGGCGACCGGCATGATTCTGCTCGGCGTCGACACGCCGCTGCAGAACATCGTGGTCGGCCTCGTCCTGGTCGTTGCCGTATGGCTCGACACGATCTACCGCCGCACGGTCCAGTAGGACGGGAGAAGCAGGATGGAACAGACCGGAACGCCGCTCGTCGAACTGAAGAACATCTCGATCGCCTTCGGCGGCATCCGCGCCGTGGACGACGCCTCGGTCGATCTCCACGCGGGCGAGGTGGTGGCACTTCTCGGCCACAACGGAGCCGGCAAGTCGACGCTGATCAAGGTCCTGTCGGGCGCCTACAAGCGCGACCATGGGGAAATCAGGGTCAATGGGGAGCCGGCTCAGATCAGCAATCCGCGCGACGCCAAGAACTACGGGATCGAGACGATCTACCAGACGCTTGCGCTGGCCGACAACGTCGATGCGGCGGCCAATCTCTTCCTCGGTCGCGAGCTGAAGACGAGGTGGGGCACGCTCGATGATGCCGCCATGGAGTCGGAGGCGCGCAAGGTCATGGGCCGCCTCAATCCGCGGTTCCAGCGCTTCAAGGATCCGGTCAAGTCGCTCTCGGGCGGGCAAAGGCAATCGGTGGCGATCGCCCGCGCCATCCTGTTCAATGCCCGCATCCTGATCATGGACGAGCCCACCGCCGCGCTCGGACCGCAGGAAACCGCGCAGGTCGGCGAACTGGTGAAACAACTGAAGGCGGACGGCATCGGCATCTTCCTGATCAGCCACGATATCCACGATGTCTTCGATCTCGCGGACCGCGTCTGCGTAATGAAGAACGGCCAGGTGGTCGGCACCGCGAACACGAGCGACCTGACCAAGGACGAGGTGCTCGGAATGATCATTCTCGGTAAGTGCCCACCGGGCGCGGTGCCGGGGCCAGGCGCGATGGAGACGGATCGGGCAGCTTGAGCAGTATCTGGTGTTATGGACGAGCAAAGCGGACCCGGCACCTGGCCGGACCCGCTTCCAATCTGTAACGTCCGCCGATGTCAGTAGCAGCGGTCGTAAACGATCGCTCCGCTTCGCGTGCGATACTGACAGCGTCCGTCCGCCGTGCGGCCGATGAGATAGCCGCCGACACCGCCGGCCACAGCGCCGATGAGCGCGCCTTTTGTGCCACCCGCCGCGCCGCCGATGAGCGCGCCGCCGACGGCGCCGACGGTTCCCGCCTGCTCGGCCGTCGTGCAGGCCGTGCCGGTGAGCGAGATCGCTGCCAACGCCGCAAAAATTGTCTTCCGCATTTTCATTTCTCTCCTGGTTTACTGCTTGGAAGTCCCATCCGGCTTCAGTCTGCCGAATTAGTTGGCCGCAAATGTGTCACGTTCGCCACGATCGTGGCGCGGCCCGGTATCGGCAAGGGCCACCATCACGTCAAGCGCCTCGACCGCGGCATGCAGGGTGCCGTCCGAATTGATGTTCCACGCGAGTTCGGCATCTTCGTTCTCCAACGCCGGATCCACGCCCACGCACTTGAAGAAGGTCGTGTCGTAGCCGTGTCCATAGATGCGCTGGGCCGAAACGAGTTCGGCCGCACAATCCTGCCGCGTCTCGAAGACGGGCACATCGGTCGGAATCTCCTCGCAGGCCTTGAGATCGCCGGAACAGCCGATCACCAGCAGCAGTGCAGCAATGTGTTCCATGACCAACTCCTTCGGATTTCATAACGGATCGAGGCGCCGGTGGTTCCGTTTCCGACGGAAGGGGCGCCCGCCCGTCTCGAAAATACGTTCTAGTCGCGGGCGGTAACGCGCGCGCGTCGCGCCGGAGCGCGATCTGTATCAAACGGAAAGAATTTGCAGCTTCTTCAAGAAAAATTTGGGCGGGATGGAACCCGACCCAGTTTGCCTCGTTTTATCTTGGTAAAGCCCGCTGGCATGCACCCCCCATGCGCCGGCGCGCCGCGGAAGAAGACAGACCCGCCCCCCGCCAATGTCTTCTCCGCTTCATTCAAGCCGGCATCGCGCCGGCTTTCTTTTTCGCCCGGAGCAAACCTGGCTATCGGATGCCGCGCCTAGTCCAGTTCGAAGTTCTCGGCGGGGATGGTCAGACGGTAGGTGAGCCCGCCATCGTCGGTGGACAGCGATGCGGTCCCGTTGAGGGATGCGGGAACGACCTTCTCGAGAGCGACGCTGCCGAAGCGGCGGCCGCCGGAAAGGTCGGGCTTGGCGTGGGACTGCTCCCTCCACACCAGTTCGAGCACGGAGCGGTCGTCGCGGTCGGCCGTCGTCGCGGAAATGGTGACGACGCCATCGCCCCGGGAGAGGGCTCCGTAACTCACGGAATTCACCGCGAGTTCGTGAAGGGCAAGGCCTACGTGCAAGGCGGCATTGGGGTTCAGGTACGGGTTCGTTCCCTCCAGCCGCACGTTTCGGACTGGATCGGCACAGAACCGGACCACCTGACCGGCAATCAGTTCGTGCAGGTCGGCGCCCCGCCAGTTGGACGAGGTCACCAGATCCTGCGAAGCGGCGAGCGACTGCAGCCGGCCGCGGAACCGCACCAGGAAATCTCCCACGGTTCCGGAGTAGCGCCCAGTCTGGGTGGCAATCGACTGGATGATCGCAAGCAGGTTCTTTGAGCGGTGGCTCACCTCCCTCAGCAATGCTCGCAGGGTCTGCTCGCGCCTCTTCTGCTCGGTTATCTCCACGGCCGTGGTGACGATCCCCGCGATGGTTCCGGCCTCGTCGCGATCGGGGTCGATCCACATCTCGAACCAGCGAAAGCCGTCTTCGGCCCGAAGTTTGATCTCGATGCGTGCCTGTTCCCCCGTTTCCACGACGAGTTGCTTGGCTTCATTGAGCCGTTCCGCCTCCTGTTCCGGAAAGAGGTCCGCATCGGTAGTCCCAGGCAGAGGCACGTTCTTCCAGACGCTGGGAACGTTCTTCGACCACAGGTAGCGAAAGTCGCGATCCTGATAGAGAACCGAGATGCTGGTGTTTTCCAGGGCACGCAGCAGGTTGCGATCAAACCCCTCGGTCCCGCTGCTACCGGGACGCGTCGACGTGGCATCGGCACCGCGGGCCACGCCGTTCTCCGCTTTGGGACCCATGTTCGCCCTGTCTTGCTGACGTTGTGACAGGCCAACGAGCGATGCTCGCATTACGTTCCACAAGAAAACGCCGGCTCTCGGGCGGCGCTTGAGAACTCGCGAGCGTCAATAGCGGCGAAGGGGTGCGGCGCTCATCGCATTTCGGCCCAACGGTTCACCGGCCTACGTATGCGACAAGAGGTGTCGCGCGAAATACGAGCAATCCCGAACATCAGTATCTGCGACATCGACGTCGAGGCCAATTTTTCGTTCGTGACGTAATCATAACGAAAAAGCCGCCCGGAGGCGGCTTTCGAAAGTTGAGAGCGTCGCTGCGGCAGATCAGGCCGCAGCCTTTGCCTGCCGGTCGAAGAAGAGCGCCTGGCTGATCAGCGCCTTCACCATCTCCGGGTTGAAGGGCTTGGTCACCAGGAAGGCGGGCTCGGGACGCTCGCCGGTGAGCAGTCGCTCCGGGAAGGCGGTAATGAAGATGACGGGGACCGGGGTGTTGGCCAGAATCTCGTTCACCGCGTCGATCCCAGAGCTGCCGTCCGCCAGTTGGATGTCGGCAAGGACCATGCGCGGCTGGGTCTTGCGGAACAGAGCGGTTGCTTCTGCGTGGGTGCGGGCAGTGCCGACCACTCTGTGGCCCAGGCTTTCCACCATTTCCTCGATGTCCATGGCGATGAGCGGCTCATCCTCGATGATGAGGATGTCGGTCTCGACCTGACGCGAAATTTCCGTCGAGGCCTCTCTGAGTAGGGCGGCGAATTCCTCTTCGTCAACGTCGAGGATCTCGGCGGCCTCGCTGTCGCTGAAGCCTTCCACGGCGACGAGCACGAAGGCCTGCCTCGGCAGGGGCGAAATCGCCGAAAGGTTTGCCGCGGCACGGGCTTCCCATGCAGAAGACGGCGTTCCGGGGGGGACGTGTATGGCGATGGAGGAGAAGAGCTTGGCGAAGACCTTATAGAGCCCGACCTTGGGATTCGTTGCGTCCGGGAATATGCTGATATCGGCGATGATGGCTTCCAGCACCGCGCCGACCAGCGCGTCGCCGCTCGCCTGGGACCCGGAAACCGCTCGCGAGAAGCGGCGCAGATAAGGCAGATGCGGTGCAATACTTGCGGACAGGCTCATTCTCTGTAGTCTCCCTCACTCACGCCCGGACG
Organism: Aquibium pacificum; assembly: GCF_040839445.1. Lineage (NCBI taxonomy): Bacteria > Pseudomonadati > Pseudomonadota > Alphaproteobacteria > Hyphomicrobiales > Phyllobacteriaceae > Aquibium > Aquibium pacificum. The sequence goes on from NZ_JBDPGJ010000002.1 coordinate 1,076,690, forward strand.
GGAACGCCGTCACGGCATATCGCGTTTTAAACGGGCCGGCCGGAAAAAAGTTCCCGCCCCGGGGAACTTTTTCAGACATCGTCCATTATGGCCGGATATGGCGCTCGCGGTTTGGAGGGCCTCGTAAAAGAAGGGGTGGCGTAAGCCGCTTGTATCGGCAGGGGTGTTAACAGGCATGACAGAGCAAAAATCGGCAGCGGCTGGGCCGAAGCCGCGCCGCGGGGATGATCCCTTGGGCGCGAATTCGGAAATCGGGAAGAAATTGCGGGAGTATTATGACGGTCTGATGGCCGACGACGTACCGGACCGCTTCACCGACCTGTTGAGTAAGCTGGAACGCGCCGAGGCGTCGAAGGACAAGGATGGGAACGCTCAATGAGCGATGCATCCACATTCAAGACCGGCCTGCTCGGGGCCATCCCGAGCCTGCGCGCTTTCGCCGTATCCCTGTCGCATAACAGCGACAAGGCTGACGACCTCGTGCAGGAAACGCTTGTGAAGGCGTGGGACAAGCAGAGCAGTTTCCAGCCGGGGACCAACCTGAAGGCCTGGCTGTTCACCATTCTGCGCAACGAATTCTATTCGCAGATGCGCAAGAGGGGCCGGGAGGTGCAGGACAGCGAAGGCACGATGACGGCGCGGCTCGCCGTTCATCCCAGCCAGCATGGCACCCTCGACCTGAAGGATTTCCGCGCGGCGCTGGACACGCTTCCGGAAGACCAGCGGGAAGCGATCATCCTGATCGGCGCCTCCGGCTTCTCTTATGAGGAAGCTGCCGAGATCTGCGGTTGCGCCGTCGGCACGATCAAGAGCCGGGTCAGCCGGGCGCGCGTGCGCCTTCAGGAAGTCCTGTCGATCGATGGTGAGGGAGAATTCGGCCCTGACGCGATAGCTTCGCAGGTTCTCGGATCAGGCGCTGCGGCTTAGTTCGCCACTCTCTATGGCGGCGATGAGCGACTGAAGAAGCTCCTCGCCGGAGTAGGGCTTGGAAACGATCGCGACACCCGGAAAGCCCGTGGCGATCTCGTTGTGTTCGCTCATCCCGGTGGCGAACACGAACGGTATGCCCCGTGCATGCAGCCTGTGGGCAAAGTCCACGGTCGAACTGCCGCCCAGCCGCAGATCCAGGATAGCGCTGTCGAACTCGTGCTGGCGAAAAGGGTCCTCTCCCAGCTGGTCGAGTGCGCGGACGATTGTCACCTTGTCCGCGCCCCAATCGAGACAGGTCTGCTCCACGTCCATGGCAATCAGGAACTCATCCTCGAGAATGAGAATCGAACGTCCCGCAAGTTGGCGTTCGGCCAATATCTGTCTCCGATAAATCTTGTGGCGAAGGCGATTTCATGCCACCGGTGGCGCGCAATGTCATTTAAATAAGACGTACAGACCGCCGCGGGGCACCGCAACGCATGCGATGCGGCTCGCATCGTCGGCCAGCGGCGGGATTGTACAGGGGTAAACGCGTGAGCGAGCAGAGGCAGCAGGCGACGAGGAGGCATACGTGCGAGCGCTGCCCGTTGCGTCCACTGCCGATATTCAGGGATTTCGCCGAGAGCGAACTCGATTTCGTCGCTTCCTTCAAGAAGGGTGAACTGACCGCGGAACGCGGCGCCTCCGTGCTGATCGAAGGCAGCCACAACGCGCACCTCTACACCGTTCTTTCGGGATGGGGCTTCCGCTACAAGATGCTGCCGGACGGTCGCCGCCAGATACTGAACTACGTCATGCCTGGCGATCTCATCGGTCTGCAGGGAACCCTGATGGGCGAGATGCAGCATTCGGTGGAGGCGCTTTCGCCGCTCCTGCTGTGCGTGTTCGAACGCAACAAGCTCGAGCAGCTCTATAAATGCCACCCGGGCCTCGCCTTCGACATCACCTGGCTTGCCGCGCGCGAGGAACAGATGCTCGACGAGAATCTGCTCAGCGTCGGCAGGCGCACGGCGCTCGAGCGGGCTGCCTTTCTGATCGCATCGCTGACCATGCGCGCCAAGGCCGTCGGACTGAACGGCAACGGCGCGGTCGGCCTGCCCATCACCCAGCAACTCGTCGCCGACACGCTCGGACTTTCCTTGGTCCACACGAACAAGACCATGCGCAAGCTCGCCGACCGGGGGCTGATCCGCTGGCGCGACCGCGGTTGCGAGGTGCTGGACCTGGAACGTTTGAGGGAAATCGCCCATTCCGAGTTTCCCGAGGAAACCAAGCGGCCGCTGGTCTGATTCCTTCGACGATCCCTCCCGCTAAGACGATCTCTCCCGCTCGAGCTGGAGGCGCAAAATGCGCCAGGCTTAGGCTGGAAGTTTCGGAATGGCGGAAGCGCAGTCGGGCCCTCTACTGGTGTTCCCGTCTCAGCCGATTCTCGCCTCCGCCTTCATCGCGAGGCCGCCCTCCGCGTTCTCCGCCCAGAGCGAGACGTTCCCGTGGGCGTCGGGCGTGGCGCCATTAACCGCCATCCGGCGCCCGTCGAAGAGCGGCGCCATCGCGCGGAAGCAGAAGGCGTCGATCCGGCTCCCCGGGCGTTCCCGGCGCACGAGGTCCAGCAGGAGCGTCGCTATCAGCGGCCCGTGAACCACGAGGCCGGGATAGCCTTCTTCATGCGCGGTGTATTCGCGGTCGTAGTGGATGCGGTGGCCATTGAAGGTAAGCGCCGAGTAACGGAAGAGGAGGACGGGGTCGGGCACGATCTCGCGCCGCCATTCCCCTGAGGCCGGGGCGGCGATGGCGCTTTTCGCGGCAGCCCCGGCGAGGCCGCGGTAGACGATGTCGTGTTCGTCGATCACCAGCGCCGGTCCGCCGGGCTCGCCGATCTCGTGGCGCACCGTCACGAAGACCAGGCTGCCCGTCTCGCCTTCCTTCTGCTTCACGTCTGCGATCAGCGACCTTCGTTCGACCTCCATCCCGACGCGGAGGTCGCCGGGAAACTTGAGCCGGCTGCCCGCCCACATGCGCCGCGGCAGTTCGTGCACGGGGGGAAGGAACCCGCCGCGCCTTGCATGGCCATCGGGGCCTAGCGCAGACTGCGGCTCGCCCGGCAGGAACATGAGCCAGTGGGCGAGGGGAGGCGCCTGATCGCCGGGCTTCAGCGGCGGATCGGTGCGGTCCAGCGTCGCGGCGAGGCGGTCCAGCGGACCGGCGACGACGATGTCGCGTCGCGTCTCAGTCCTGCCTATCCACTGCCCGTAGTCGTCCATGACCCCAGCTCGTGCTCCTGCGTGTATGCTGGCCCTTCATCGCAGCAGCGAATTCGGAAGTCCACCGGCCGCGCAACGACACCGGAGGCTTAGCGGCGGATGTTCCTCAGATCCACCCGGCGCAAGGTGGCGGTGTGTTCCTCCGGCATCCACGGGATTCCGGGGATGATGTTCGCTGCAACCGAATAGAGGACGAGCAGCACGGGGATGGCGATGAAGCCGCCGAGCGGTCCCCAGATCCATATCCAGAAGGCAATCGACAGGATCACCACGAAGGGGTTCATCGTCATGGCGCGCCCGATGACGTGCGGCGTCACGAATTGTGCCTCGACCAGGTTGATCGCGAGGTAGACCAGCGGCGGAAGCAGGCTGCCGCCCAGCGTATCGAACTGCGTGAGGCCGACCGCGAAGAGGATCACCGCCATCACTGCGGGTCCGAGATAGACAACGAAGTTCAGGAGACCGGCCAGCGCGCCCCAGAGTGCCGGCGACGGCATCCCGATCGCCAACATGGCAATCGACACGGCGAAGCCGAGGCCCACGTTGATGATCGAGATCGACAGGAGGTAGCGGGAGACGCTGCGCTCGACGTCGCGGAAGATGTGCGCGACGCGCCAGCGCAGCTTGCGCGAGACGCAGACCTGCAGGATGGAGTGGCGCGTCTGATAGCGGGTGGCGACGAAGAAATAGAGACTGGCGAGGAAGAGCAGGACCTGGCCGATGATTGCCGGCGCAAGGGTAGCGACGCTTTCGACGGTGGAGCTTTCATCCACCGAAACCGTCACCCCGCCGTCGCCGACTGCCGTACGCAACTGGTCGCGGATGTCCTGAAGCGTACCGAGCGGTTCGCGCAACTGCGACAGGTGGATCTGCAACTCCTGCCAGATCTGCGGTGCCCGGTTCATCCAGGTCCCCAGCGGTGCCGCGAGCGCGGTTGCGGCGACTGCGAGAATGACGAGAAAGAGGATGACCACCGCCCCGGCCGAAACGGTGGCCGGCACTCCGTGGCGTTCCAGCCGCGTGGCGACCGGTCCGAGCATCAGGCCGATGACGATCGCAGTCGTTACGGGCGCCAGTACGAATTCCGCCGCGTCGAGTGCGAACACGACAGCGACGATGCCGACCGCGATCGCCGCCAGTTCCGCCGCCTTCGAAATCATGAGATCGATGTTGGATTTCGGCGGAAGCCGCAGGATGGGCGGCTTCTTGGGAAGGCGGGGCTGCATCAGGATATTTCCAGCTGGATTCCCGCCGCGAAACGAATTTTCATGTATACTGGTTCCCCGATCGACATTGCGGAACCCGACGGCGGCAGCCGCGTTTCGCCTTCTGTTTGTTAGAGGAAGAACGTTTTCATGAGCGCGACGCAAGCGAAAAGCGAAAAGCCGAGCAACGATCCGAAGGCGGAGAAGATCGATTCCCGCGAGGATTTCGAGGCGCAGATCGCCCTGCTGCGGGAAGAGATGGCACTCCTGAAGGCCCAGTTGTCGAGTTCCGGCGAGCGTTCGGCGGCGGCGGCCCGCCGTGCTGCAATCAGCGGCGCAGAGCATATTCGCGCCCAGGGCGAGGCTGCTCTGGACGACATTCGCGCCAGCGCGCGCGACATGGAAGCGCAAATCGTCATGACCGTCCGCGAAAAGCCAGTGACGTCGCTAGCCATCGCCGCTGGCGTCGGGTTCCTCTTCGCTCTGATCGCCCGCCGCTAGAGCCGGTTCGTGCTGGGCTCCATCTTTGACATGATCACCAATCTGGATGCGGCGCGCACGGCGCGGCGCATCCGGCGCGCCGTGATCGATTTCGCCTTCGCCGGCGTGGCGTTTCTGATGGGCTTCGGTTTTCTGATCGCGGCGGGCTTCATCTATACTGCCGAGCGCTACGGCGGATTCTACGCTGCCCTCTGGTTCGGATTCGGTTTTCTGGCGATCTCGGCCACGATCCTGATCGCCCATCGCGTGATCGCCGCGATGCGTACCCGGCGCCGCAAGCGCGAAGAACGGTCTGATCAGTTGCGGTCGATGGCGACGGCCGCCGCTGTGGCAGCGGCACCGGCGCTGATTCGCTCCGCCGGCTGGGTTGGAACCGTGGTCATCCCGCTGGCGGCGATCGCCGCTTACGTAATCTACCAGGAAAACCGCAGGCCGACCGGCGAATATCCGGACGAGCTTGACGACGACTACTGATCAGGTCGCGCTTCCGCCTCGGTCCTGCATCGTCGCTTCGGCAGAGGGGACCAGAACGCGCAAGGCCTTCGGGCGGATCTGGAGAACCGTCTCCCTTTCCATCGGCCTCAGTTCGCCGTCCATGACGCAAGGGTGGCGGCGCAAGGGGGACCGGATCTTCAGGATAGCCGTCTCGCACTCGTGGATCTCGACCATTTCCAGATCCTTCCAACGTCCTCTCAGCATGGCCAGGAAGAACCACAGTATCTCCAGCCGGTTCGCCGCGCTGGATATATAGATGCCCAGCACCCCTCCGTCCGGCTTGTCGGCATAAGGCAGATGACCCTCCCCGAAGACGTTGTTGGATATGCCGAGGCCGGTGGTCCGCGTGCGGATCTGGGTGCTGCCGATGTCGAGCGAGATGTCGATTGCCGGCGGGTGGGCCATCACGGCGAATGCCGCGCGCCAGGACGCCAGGATCTTGCCGAACCGTGACCCGTATTCGAAGCGGGATCTGAGCTGCACCATGCGGGCGTGAAGACCGATGGAGTACTGGTGGACGAACGGCTTTCCGTTCGCGGTGGCGATGTCCACGGCCCGTTCCTCGCCATGGGCGTAGCCGTCGATCGCCTCCTCCAATGTCAGGGGTATGTGGAGTCCGCGCGCGAAGAGGTTCATCGTCCCTGCCGGCAGGACGGCAAGAGCCTTGCCGGTGTCCATCAGCATCGCGGCAGCGGCCGAGATCGTTCCATCCCCGCCGCCGGCAAGCACGACGTCCACATCCTCACGTGCAACGGCTTTCTTCAACGCGTCCGAAATTTCGGCTCCGGCTACGATCTCGATCTCGATGCCATGGCCCGCCCGGCTCATGGACTGGCGCATGTAGTCGGACAACGCGTCAAGGTCGGTGGTCCGCAGTGTCCCGCCTTCGCGGTTCAGGATCGCGAGAAAATGCATTCAGGAGTTTCCCGGGTGAACAGGTTCAGAGTCTGGAATCGAACAGGCAGCAACGCAGGCGAGGCTGGCAGGTTCCCCAACGAATGCAGCTTCTGGGCGGCGTCAGAAAATGTACTGGAAGCATTTCGCGGCCGGAACAACTTCCGTGGACCCGCGTTGACCCGGCGTTGTATAGGCCGCGCCCCACCCCTCACAGCGACGATCGGACTGTTGCGCGGCCATGCATGTGAAATGCACAAGGAGAGACTAACATGATCCGCAACCTCTTGGCGACCACCGCGGTCGCAACCCTCATCTCGACTGGCGCGATCGCGCAGACGACCACCCCCGCACAGCCTGTCACGCAGGATCCCGCTGCCACGATGCAGCAGCAGGATGCCCCCATGCAGATCAAGGCTGAAGGCAATCTCGCGTCCAACATCATCGGCGAGGAAGTCTACAACGGCACCGGCGACGATGCCGAGAACATCGGCGAAGTCAACGACCTCGTCATCGGCAAGGACGGCAGCATCCAGGCCGTCGTGATCGGCGTCGGCGGGTTCCTCGGCATCGGCCAGAAGGACGTCGCCATCGAATACAACCTCGTCGAGTGGGTCGACCGCGACGACGACCGTTGGATGGTCGTCGAAACCACTGCCGACGCGCTGAAGGCGCAGCAGGAATTCGACCGTCTCGCCTATCAGCCGATGCCGGCTGACGCGAATGTTGCCGAGACCAAACCGGCCACCGCGGAAGACCTCGCCAACGCTCCGGTCGAAAACGACGACGAGGCCGAAGGCGACGTAGCCACCGTACCGGCTGATGGCGCCACCACGACCGAGACCGAAACCACGGCTGCCGCTCCGGCGAACGACGCTGCGACGGCGGACAACCAGAACATGGCCGCCGCCCCCGCTGAAGAGACCGCGCCGGCCGCCGAAGGCAAGTCCGACGTGGTCGTAGTCGAACCCGCCGAGGGCGAAGCTGCGAAAGAAGAGACCGCTCAGGCTCCGGCCGAGCAGGTGGCTCCGGCTGAGAACGACGCGGACGATATGGAAACCGCTGCGATCGACCGTTCGACGCTGCAGCCGCTCGACGCGACGGGTATGTCCGCCGAGGACTTCATCGGCACAACCGTCTATGGCGCCAATGATGACAACGTCGGCGAGATCGGCGACATCGTGCTCGGCCAGGACGGCAAGGTCGATGCCATCATCGTTGACGTCGGCGGCTTCCTCGGCATGGGCGAAAAGCCGGTCGCTATCGGCATGGACCAGCTCGAGTTCCTGACCGATGAGGACGGCGACAAGTATCTCTACACGAACTTCACGGAAGAGCAGCTCGAGGCCCAGCCGGCCTACGAGGAAGACTCCTACGCTGAGCGTCGCGACGAGATGCGGATGGTCGTTCCGAGGAGCTGATTTCCCTCCATACGTACTAGGCAAAGGACCCGTCGCATTCGCGGCGGGTCCTCTTTTTATCTGCCGCTTGCCAGGGCGTTGACCCCCAGGTCGGTTTCGCTGACCTGAGAATAATGAACGATTCCCATTCTATTGTTCACAAATTTCGAACGATGTATTCTTGTTCCGTGCGCTTTCATTCTGGTGGCAAAATCCGACATTGTGTCGCGAAGGGATCGCCTACCGCGGTCCATGAGTGAACCGGAAAGGAGCAAGACCATGCTCGACCAGATCAGGGGTCTGCATCACGTCACGTCGATGGCGAAGGAAGCGCGGCAGAACAACGCCTTCTTCACCGGAAATCTCGGCCTTCGCCGGGTGAAGAAGACCGTCAATTTCGATGCGCCGGACGTCTATCACCTCTACTATGGCAACGAGGTTGGCACGCCGGGCACGGTGATGACCTATTTCCCGTTCCCGAACATCGCGCGGCGCCACCCTGGTACCGGCGAGGTCGGAACGACGGTGTTTTCCGTCCCGCAAGGCACGCTCGGCTACTGGCAGGAACGTTTCGAAGGTGAAGGCGTAAACGGGCTGGCTCTCGACGAAAGCTTTGGCGAAAAGCGCCTGTCATTCGCCGGTCCGGACGGCGATGGGTTTGCCCTCGTCGAAACGAAGGATGATGCCCGCGCGCCGTGGACGAAGAGCGACGTCCCCGCCGACGAGGCGATACGCGGCTTCCATTCTGTATCGCTGCGGCTGAAGGACGGCGGCGCGACCGAGGAACTGCTGGGTTTCATGGGCTATCAGCCGGTCGATACGTCGGGAAATGTCAAGCGGCTGGCGATCCCCGGCGGCAACGGCGCAGACTTCATCGACATCGAGACGATGCCGGGCGGCAACCGCGCCGGACTTGGCGCCGGATCTGTGCACCACGTGGCCTTCGCCGTCGAGAACCGCGCCAAGCAGCTCGAAGTGCGCAAGGCGCTGATGGATACGGGCTATCAGGTGACGCCGGTGATCGACCGCGACTATTTCTGGGCCATCTACTTCCGCACGCCGGGCGGCGTGCTCTTCGAAGTCGCCACCAACGAGCCCGGTTTCGATCGCGACGAGGATACGGCCCATCTCGGCGAGGCGCTGAAGCTGCCGACCCAGCACGAGCACCTGCGCAAGTCGCTCGAAGCGCATCTGCAGCCGATCACGGATTGAGGACGGCAGCGGCGGCTTCGACCGCCGCCCCGTCAATGGAGCAGAAACATGTCCAGAGACAGTTACATCCACCGCATCGAGGCCGGCGTGCCCGGGCGTCCGCTCGTCTTCGCCCTCCATGGCACCGGCGGCGGCGAAGATCAGCTTCTGGCGCTCGCGCGAGACCTCGTTCCGGGTGGGACGATCGTCTCCCCGCGCGGCGATGTTTCGGAACACGGTGCCGCCCGCTTCTTCCGCCGCACCGGGGAGGGCGTCTACGACATGGACGACCTCGCCCGCGCCACCGGCAAGATGGTCGGCTTCGTGGAAGCGCACCGAGCGGAGGCTAGGGCCAACCGTACTTTCGGTATCGGCTATTCCAACGGTGCGAACATCCTCGCGACCACGATGTTCGCCCGACCTGACCTGTTTGACGCCGCCGTGCTCATGCACCCGCTCATCCCGTTCGAACCTCAGATCGAAGGTTCCCTCGCGGGCAAGCGCATTTTGATCACGGCGGGGCGGCGCGACCCGATCTGCCCGCCGAACCTGACGGCGCGGCTGGAATCCTGGCTCGTCGCGGCCGGCGCCGACGTGACGCTCGACTGGCATCCGGGCGGCCACGAGGTCCGGCCTGAAGAACTTTCCGCCGCGAAGGCATTTTTGGCCCACAGCCTGCCGGCACCCGCGCAAGGAGAACGAGCATGACCGAAGCACCCACGACCATCGAGCACGAGGACAACGGCTCCAAGGGCCGCTACTTCCTGCGCGCGCCCGGTGGCGCTATCGCCGAGACGACCTATACCAATGTCGGCCAGCACCAGATCATCATCGATCATACCGAGGTGCCGGACGCCTTCCGCGGGCAGGGGGCGGGCTTGCGGCTGGTTACCCGCGCCGTGGAGGACGCCCGCGCGGCCGGCAAGAAGATCATCCCGCTCTGCCCCTTCGCGAACGCGCAGTTCAAGAAGCATCCCGAATGGGCCGACGTCCTGAAGAGGTGAAGACATGACGGAGCAAGATATCCAGTTCGAAGCGACCCCGAAGGGCGGTCGCTACTTCATTCCCATGCCGAACGGCGAGGATTCGCGCCTGACTTTCGTGCGGGTGGGCGAAGACCGCGTAATCGCGGATCACACCTTCGTTCCGGTGCCCTATCGCGAGCAGGGGATTGCGGAGCGGATGGTCGAGCGGCTCATTGCCGATGCCCGCGCCGGCGGGTACAGGATCACGCCGACCTGCTGGTTCGTTGCCGACGAGTTCAAGCGCCATTCCCCCGACTGGGACGACGTCCTGGCGCGGTGATTTCCGTCGTTTCAGATTGCTGCGACCGGACCGCATTTGCTCCCTCCGCCGGCATCGGTTAGGAGGGTCGAGAGCCCGCGCGTTTCGCGTCGGCTCTTTCCGGATATTGAAACGCCCTCATGACTGAACGCGACCTCATCCCGGTCTTCGACGGCCACAACGACGTGCTGCTCAAGCTCATGAGCATCGGCGGTGCCGAGCCGGAACGCATGTTCCTGGACGGCACCCCCAAGGGCCATCTCGACCTGCCGCGCGCGCGGCAGGGCGGTTTCGCCGGCGGGTTCTTTGCCGTCTTTCCGCCGCCCGTCGGGAGACCCATGGACATTTCCGGCCCGCCGCCCGGCGCGGGCGAGAACGCAGGGCTTCCCGCGGAGCTTTCCCGCGCCGACGCGAGCCAGTCCACGCTCGCCATGGCCTCGATCCTCTTCCGGCTGGAGCGCGCCTCGGAAGGCGCACTGACGGTCTGCCGGAGCGCGGCCGACATCCGCTCGGCCATGGAGCGGGGTTCCATCGCCGCGCTGTTCCACATCGAGGGCGCGGAAGCGATCGATCCCGATCTCCACATGCTGGAAGTGCTGCACGCCGCGGGGCTGCGCTCGATCGGCCCCGTCTGGAGCCGCCGCAACATCTTCGGCGAGGGTGTCCCCTTCCGCTTCCCGTCCTCCCCGGACACCGGCGACGGGCTGTCGGATGCCGGCAAGGCGCTGGTGAAGGCCTGCAATCGGCTGAGCATCCTGATCGACCTGTCGCACCTCAACGAGAAGGGTTTTCGCGACGTGGCGGCCATCACCGACGCGCCGCTGGTCGCCACCCACTCCAACGTGCACGCCATCTGCCCCTCGGCCCGCAACCTCACGGACTGGCAGCTCGGCGCGATCCGGGAGAGCGGCGGCATGGTCGGGCTCAACTTCGCCACCGGCTTCCTTCGGGAGGACGGGCGCATGGTCTCCAACACCGGCATGGTCATCATGCTGCGCCACATCGATGCCCTGCTGGAAGCGCTCGGAGAGGACAGCGTCGGCTTCGGCTCGGATTTCGACGGCGCGCTGGTATCCGCCTCGATCCGCGATGTTACCGGTCTGCCGAGGCTGATCGACGCGATGCTGGAACACGGCTACGGCCGCGATCTCGTCGAGAAGATCGCCTGGCGGAACTGGGTGGGGTTGCTGGAGAGGACGATCGGGTGAGAAGGCGGGAGTAGGCAGTCGGGAAGAGTGGCAGGATCGGGAGCCGGAGAACGCCGGCCTGCGGGTCGTGGACGGCCATAGGGAATGTTCCTCTCCGACTGCCTACCCGCCCTCCATCTTTTCCAGCCACGCCTTACCCACGCCCCGGTCCCTGATGATAGACAGCGGATCCTGGTGATCGAGCCGCGAGCAGAGGCGGTAGACCTCAAGCGTGTCGGCGTTCATCTCACCTTTCTTGTAGAAGTACATGGCGGCGGCGTAGCGCGTGCGGCCGGACCAGGCTTCGCCGAGCGGCGTGCGGACCAGGTTCCAGTTCTCCGCGTCCTCGCGGGCGGCGTTTTCCGGTTCCTCGGGCATCTCAGAAGTCCGCCGGCGGCGTCGCCGTGCGCCGGTTGAGCTTGAAAAACGGGCGCGGCACCACCTTCGCCCGCTTCATCATCTTGACGTACTGCTGCTCGCGCATGGCATAGATCTCCACCCAGAGATCGTCCTTGCGCGTGTCGCCGGATGGACGCGCCAGGCTGGCGATGGCGATGTTGCGCTTGGCGAGCGGCGACCAGATCGCGGCCGAGACGAGGCCCGCCTCCTTCTTCCTTGCGTGATAGACGATCGCGTGCTCGGCCGGGACGTTCCCCTCGACCTCCAGCCCCACCAGGATGTGCTGCAGCGTGCCTTTCCGCCGCGCGTCGAGAATGGCGCGCCGGCCGTTGAAGAAGGGCTTTTCCGCGTCCACCATCCAGCCCAGGCCAATCTCGTCGGGCATGCGCACGCGGTCGGCGCGCACCGCATGTTCGGCCGTCACGAAGTCGGCATTGGCGACGATGAAGCCCGCCTCGATGCGCGCCCGGTTCAACGCCGCATAGCCGATGGCGCGCAGGCCGCGCAGCCGGCCGGCTTCCCAGAGCCGGTCCCACAGCGACAGCGCCGCTGCGGCGTCGACGAACAGTTCATAGCCCAGATCGCCGGTGAAGCCCGTGCGCGAGATCGTCACCGGGCCGCCCTCATGCGCGAACTCGGAGAGGTCGAACGCCTTCAGCCGCTCGATCCCCTCGAAACCGGCGTCGCGCAGCAGGGCGAACGATGTCGGTCCCTGCAAGGCCAGCCCCGCGATCTCGTCCGTCTCATCCGCGACCGTGACATCGAAGCCCGCCCCACTGCCCAGTAGCCAGGGCAGGTGCCGCTCCTGGCAGCAGAGCCGGAATTTTGTCTCGGAAAGCCGAAACAGCGTGCCGTCGTCGAGCACATGGCCTTCGTCGTCGCACCAGGCGGTGTAGTGCACGCGGCCGGGCTTGAGCTTGGACACGTTGCGCACCATGACGCGTTCCAGACAGGCCTCCGCCTCGGGTCCCTCGATCCGGTACTTGACCATCGGCGAGATGTCGAACAGCGCCGACTGGCTTCGGATGGCGAAGTATTCGAGTTCCTCGTCCCACAGCGAGTGCGGCGCCTTGCAGCCGGCCCAATTGTACCAGTCGTTCGTATGCGCGAGCGCCGCCAGCCGCGGGTGGAACGGGGTCTCGCGGCGAAGGGTGCGCCAGTGGTCCTGGGCGGTGAGGCGGGCGGGGACTCCGGCGTGGGAGTGTACTGTCATGACCGTGATCCTTCGCGCCCCCCTCTGCCCTGTCGGGCATCTCCCCCACGAGGGGGGAGATCGGCAGCTTCAACAGGGTCGCTCCTCTGGCGATTTTGAAGGTTCGCAAGTAGAGCCGCGACGGCTGATCTCCCCCCTCGTGGGGGAGATGCCCGACAGGGCAGAGGGGGGCAACGTAGGGTACCGGCCCTGAACATGGACTCCGACATCACTCTCACCCCCGCATCTCGATGATACGCTTGGCTGCGTTCCAGCCCGGCGCGCCGGAAATGCCACCGCCGGGATGCGAGCCGGCGCCGGCGAGGAAGAGCCCTTCCAGCGGCGTGTCGTATCCGTCGGCGCCGTGGACCGGCCGGTTCATCAGCATCTGGTCGACCTGCAACTCCCCATGGTGCCAGTGTCCGCCCGGCATGCGGAAGCGCGCCTCGATGTCGGTCGGCGTTAGCAGTTCTGCGAGGCGGACGGTCTTGCCGATGCCGGGCGAGTATCGCTCCAGCATGTCGAGAATCGCCGCCTGGAACTTCGGCTTGCCCGTTTCCCACCCTTCCTTCAGCGCATGCGGCGCGAACTGCACAACCGCCGAAAGCACGCAGGCGCCGCTCGGCGCGAGCGAGGCATCCGTCAGGCTGGGCAGGGTGATCTCCATCACCGGCTCGGGCGAGAATTCACCGTACTTGCAGGGATTGAAGGCGCGCTCGACTCGGTCGACGGACGGCGCGATCACCAGCCGCCCACGCAGCGCCTCCGGTCCCACCCCGGCAAACTTGGGCGGCCGGTCCAGCGCCAGATGCAGCTTGGCCGCGTCGCCCTTCATGCGGATGTTCGTCAGCGCCCGCACGAACCCGGTACCGACATGCCGCGCGCCGACGTGATCGAGGAAGGTCGTTCGCGGATTGATAGCCGAGACGATCGTGCGGGCGCGGATCTCCTCGCCGTCGTCGAGGATCACGCCCGCGGAGCGATGGTTCTCGACGATGATCTTCCGGACGTCGGCGCCGCAACGCACGGTGCAACCGGCGGCTCCCGCCGCGCTCGCAAGGGCTGCGGCCACCGCGCCCATGCCGCCCTTCGGCACTACTTGCGCGCCGGGGACACCCGCCATCTCGCCTGCCAACCGGTAGTAGAGCCCGAGCAGCGAGGTGGGCGAGCGCGGTCCCAGATGCGCGCCGAGCGTCGCGTCGAAGGCGATCAGGCCCTTCAGCCGGTCGTCGGCAAGATGCTCGTCGAGAACGTCCGCCACGTTCATCAGCACCATGCGCAGGAATTCGCGCATGTCTTCCTTGCCGAGACGGCGCAGCGAAAGCGCGGCCGACCCGAGGGCGGAAGCCTGCGACAGGTTCATGGAGGCGAGGTCCGGCGGGCGGCGCGACAGAAACGGCTTCAGGATGCCCGCCTGGCGGAAGAGCAGCGCCCGCAATGCGGACCATGCCGCCTTTTCCTTCCCATCCACCTCGCCCGCCAGCGTCTCGCCATAGGCGCCCGCAAGCGTCAGCGGGTTGCCGTCCGGAGAAAGCGCCGTCGTCGGCGCGCCGGGGCCGCTTTCGAATTCCAGGCCGTGGCGCGCGAGGTCGAGCCCCTTCACCATCTCGGGGTGCAGCCGGTTGACGATGTGGGCGAGGCCCGAGACGCGGAACCCGGGCGCGAATTCGCGCGTGCAGGCCCCGCCGCCCGGCGCGTTTGCCGCCTCGAGCACCACCACCCTGCGGCCGCTCCGCCCGAGCGCCGCGGCGCAGGCGAGGCCATTATGTCCGCCGCCGATGACGATCGCGTCCCACTTCGCCGCTTCAGATGACGTCATGGGCCGGGCTCATGTGCGTGGTGCCGCGCTTCAGGTCGCGCAGGATCTCGGCTGCCGCGTTGCGCCCGGGCGCGCCCATCACGCCGCCGCCGGGATGGGTCGACGAGCCGCACATGTAGAGCCCGTCGATGGGCGAGCGGTACTGTGCGTATCCCGGCACCGGGCGGTTGAAGAGCAACTGGTCGAAGGTCAGTTCGCCCTGGAAGATGTTGCCTTCGGTCAGCCCCACCTCGGCCTCCAGTTCGCGCGGCGTGCGCACCTCCATGTGCACGATGCGGTCGCGGAAGCCCGGCGAGTACTCGGCTATCTGCGAGATCACTGTTTCGCCGAAGGCGTCGCGGTCGGCGTCCGTCCAGTCGCGACCCTCCACCTTCGGCGGGCAATACTGCACGAAGCAGCTCATGAAGTGCTTTCCGGGTGGCGCCATGGTGGGGTCGAGCGTGGTGGGAATGACGACGTCGAGGAACGGATCGGCCGACCAGCGCCCGTCCTTCCAGTCGTCATAGGCGCGTTCCATGCGCTCGACGGAATCGGTGAAATGCAGGTCGGCCTGGAGGCAGGGAGATCCCTTGGGCAGGGCGGGGAATTCCGGCATCGAATCCAGCGCGATGTTGACCTTGCCCGACGAGCCCCGGATCTTGAAGTTCTTCACCCGGCGCAGGAAGACTTCGGGAAGGTCGCCCTCGTCCACGAGTTTCAGGAAGGTGCGCTTCACGTCGGCGTTCGACACGACCATCTTCGCGCGAATTTCCTCGCCACCGGTGAGCACCACGCCTTGTGCCTTGCCGTCGCGGACGATGACGCGGTCGACCCCGGCATCGGTGCGAATCGTCCCTCCGGATGCCTTGAAGGAGGACGCGAGCGCGTTGCTGACCGCGCCCATGCCGCCGCGGGCGAAACCCCAGGCGCCGACCGAGCCGTCGACCTCGCCCATGTAGTGGTGCAGCAGGATGTAGGCCGTCCCGGGCGAAATCGGACCGAGCGCCGTACCGATGATGCCCGACAGCGCGAAATAGGCCTTGATGACGTCAGTCTCGAAATACTCGTCGAGGAAATCGGCGATCGACATCGTCCAGAACCGCAGCGTCCTCGCCATCTCGTCGGCCCCGAGGCCCGCAAACTTGCGGCCGAGATACATGAGTTCGCCGAGGTCGCGCGGACGGAAACTGGTCGGATCGGGCGCGGTGCGCATGAGCAGGGGCTGTATGAAGCGACACTGGCGCGTCACGTCGCGCGAGTAGCGGTCGTATGCCTCCGCGTCGCGGACGGAAAAGCGGGCGAACTCGCGCCGGTGGGCATCGTGGTCGCGGTAGTTGGCGAGATAGTCGCCGTCCCGCGTGAACACCGCGCCGCCCTCGTAGGCGATCACCTGCAGCCCATGCCGGGGCAGTTCCAGATCGCGCATGATCTCGGGCCGGAAAAGCGAGCAGACATAGGAGCAGTTCGAGTAGGTGAAGTCGGGCGTGAGCGAGCGGCTAACCGCGGCGCCGCCGATCCAGTCGTTCTTCTCCACCACCAGCACGTCCAGACCGGCACGTTGCAGGTAGCACGCGTTGACGAGGCCGTTATGGCCCGCACCGATGACGATGACGTCCCAGCTCTTCATGCTTCTGCCTGGCGAAACCGGCTCTCCCTTGACAAATCTGGCACGGGCAATCCGCGCCTGTCCAGTCATTTTGAATGAATGTTCAACAAACGAGGTTGCGTTTTGGCCATGGTGCGCTAGGCTTTGCGGGACTTTCGACAGCCGCCGCACGAGATCGCAGACTGGGGAATCGGAGGATGGAAGAACCGCCGGTGAGCGAGCCCGAGTACGACGATGCCGCGATCCGCTTTCTCGAAGCGCTGTGGGGCGAAGGCTACCTGTCGCCAGGCGGTCCCGAGGAAGTCGACCGCGTACTGACCGGCATGTCGCTGATGGGCAAGACCGTTTTCGACATCGGCTGCGGAGCGGGCGGCATTACGATGCACCTGGTGGAGCGCCACGACGCCGCGCACGCGACCGGCTTCGATGTGGAGGAGCCGGTGATCGTGACGGCGCGCGACCGTGCGTGGAGGCGCGGCCTCTCGGGGCGGGTTGATTTCGTCCAGGCGCCGCCTGGACGGCTTCCCTTCCGCGACGCCAGCTTCGACGTGGTGTTTTCCAAGGATGCCCTGCTGCACGTGCCGGACAAGGACGCGCTCTTCGCCGACATCTTCCGCGTGCTGAAGCCGGGCGGCGAGTTCGCCGCCAGCGACTGGATGATCTCGCACGACGGTGAACCGTCCAAGGATATGAAAGCCTACATCGCCGCCGAAGACCTGAGCTTCGCCATGGCCTCTCCGAAGCGCTATCGCGAGGCAATGGAGAAGGCAGGCTTCGTTGCCGTCGCCACCGTCGACCGCAATCCCTGGTACCGCGATGTGGCCCGCGCCGAACTCGAAAAACTGAAGGGTCCGCTCTACGAACGCGCCGCCGCGGCGGTCGGCGAGGCCTATGTCGACAAGAACATCCGGACCTGGGAAGCCATGCAGAAGGTGCTTGACAGCGGCGAGCACCGTCCCACTCATCTGAGAGGGAGGAAGCCGGGCTGATGCTGCTCGCACCCATGGAGAGTGACGCAATCATGCCCGACACGACGGTCAGGGACCGCCGGCCCGATGCCGAGAAGAAGGGCCGCAAGGCCTCGAAGGAGGTCCGCAGGCAGCAGTTGATCGACGCCACGATCGATTCGCTCGCCAGGCGCGGCTACGCGGAGACCACGCTGGCCGATGTCGCCGATGGAGCCGGGCTGTCGCGCGGCATCGTCAACTTCCATTTCGAGAGCAAGGAAAAGCTGCTGGTCGCCACGCTCCAGTTCATGGCGGAGGAATACGCGGCGCACTGGCGCGCGGCGTTCGACAAGGCCGGCGACGACCCGGCGCGCCAGCTCTGGGCGCTCTGCGCGGCGGATTTCGACCGCGCCGTGTGCAGCAGACGAAAACTCGCCGCCTGGTGCGCCTTCTGGGGCGAGGCGAAGTCCCGCCCCACCTATCAGGCGCTCTGTGGCTCGCGCGACCAGACCTACCAGAACGTGCTCGTCGACATCTGCACGCGGCTGCGCGACCAGGGGAACTACGCCATCGAGCCGCGCGCCACCGCGCTTGCCATCAACGCGATGCTGGAGGGGCTCTGGCTTCGCCTGATGATGGGCACCGAAGAGGTTTCCCGCGAAACCGCCTTTGCGGCGGCTGCCGAGATGCTTTCCGCCACCTTCCCGAAACATTTCGCGCGCGAAGCCGGAGGGAAGATCAAGCCAGCATGAAGAGCAAACGAAAAATGGGAGCATGCATCATGAAGACTTTCAGGGAACGATTGAGACATTCCTCGGCGCTGGCGCTCGCCGGTGTCCTGACGCTGCCGCTGATCGGACCGGCCCTCGCGGCCGATGGCGAACTCGTCATCTTCGACTGGTCCGGCTACGAGGACCCCGCCTTCCATCCGCGCTACACCGAGAAGCACGGCGATTCCCCGACCTTCACCTTCTTCGGCGACGAGGACGAGGCGTTCGAGAAGCTGCGCTCCGGCTTCAAGGCGGATCTGTCGCATCCATGCTCGCAGAGCGTGTCGAAGTGGCGCGAGGCGGGCCTGTTGCAGCCGCTCGACACGTCCCGGATCGAAGGTTGGGACGATCTGCTGCCCGGTCTGATGTCGATGAAGGATCTTGCGACCACCGAGGACGGCAAGGCGTGGTTCATGCCGTGGGACTGGGGCAACACTTCCCTCACCTACAATACCGAGAAGGTCGCGCTCGAGGACGTCGGCAGCCTCAAGGCATTCGCCGATCCCAGGTTCCAGGACCGCGTCTCTCTTCCCGACAATGTCGACGACGCCTACGCGCTGGCCTCGCTCGCCATCGGGCTCAAGGACTGGACGCAGATGACGGACGAGCAGTTCAAGCAGGCGTCGGACTTCCTGCGCGAGGTGCACAAGAACGTGCGCATGTACTGGACCGACAACACCGAGATTGTCCAGGCGATGGGCGGCGGCGAGGTGGACCTCGCCTGGGCCTGGAACGACGCTGCGACCCAACTCCAGCTTGACGGCAAGCCCGTGGCCATGAACAAGGAAACCGAGGAAGGCGTGACCACCTGGGTCTGCGGCTACGTTCTCTTGAAGGATGCGCCCGGCAGCCTGGACAAGGCCTATGACTACCTGAGCGCCGTCAACGCCGACCCGGAAGTCGCCAAGTACCTCGTCAACGACTGGGGCTACGGCCACGGCAACGCCAAGTCCATGGCCGCCGTCGATCCCGAAGTGCTTGAGGAGAAGGGCTATGCGAGTGTCGACAAGTTCGTCGACAAGACGTTGTTCCAGTCGCCGCTGCCGCCGGAGCTCAAGCTCCGGATGATCGCCGAGTTCGAGAAGATCAAAGCCGGCTACTGATCTTTCGCGGGCGCCGCTGCCGGTCTTTGCGGGGGCGGATCGCGGCCGGCGCCCGTAGCGGGCCGTCGCATCACGTGTGCGATGGCTCGATCCTCTTGCCTGCCGCGTCGAAGGTGTGGAGCTTCGCCTCCGGCACGGAGATCGGGATGCTGTCGCCCGGCCTGGCGCTCGCGCGGCCTGAGACGCGCACGATCACTGGGCTTCCCGCCGCGTTGCCGTGCAGGAAGCTTTCTGCTCCCACCGGCTCCACCGCGATGGTCTGGAAGTCCAGCAACAGGCAGCCATCGCCCTGGCCGATCGCGACGTCCTCCGGTCGGAAACCGATCTGCGCCGCCTTGCTTCCTGCAAAACCGTTTCCGGCCACAGCGGAGCCGTCCGCGAACGAGAATCCTGACGAATTGACCGTCACCGGGAGCAGGTTCATCGGCGGCGCTCCGATGAAGCTCGCCACGAACGTGCTCGCCGGCTTCTCGTAGACGTCGAGCGGCGCACCAACCTGTTCGACCATGCCGGCATTCATGACCACGAGCTTGTCGGCCAGCGTCATCGCCTCCAGCTGGTCGTGCGTGACGTAGACGGATGTCACGCCGAGCGACCTCTGGAGGTTCTTGATTTCCACCCGCATCTGGCCGCGCAGCTTGGCGTCGAGGTTAGACAGCGGCTCGTCAAACAGGAACACCTTGGGGCTGCGCACGATCGCCCGCCCCATGGCGACGCGCTGGCGCTGGCCGCCGGAGAGTTCGCGGGGGCGCCGCTGCAGGAGGTTCGACAGTTCGAGGATCTTCGCCGTCTCGTTCACCCGCCTGTCGATCTCGTCCCGGGCCATGCCGCGGTTGCGCAAGCCGTAGGCCATGTTGTCGTAGACCTTCATGTGCGGATAGAGCGCGTAGTTCTGGAACACCATGGCGATGTCGCGTTCGGCCGGGCCGATGGCGTTCACCACCTTGCCGTCGATCGAGATGTCGCCGGCGGTGATCGTCTCCAGTCCCGCGATCATCCTGAGCAGCGTCGACTTCCCGCAGCCGGACGGCCCGACCAGCACGCACAGCGCTCCGTCGGCAATATCGATCGAAACGCCTTTGACGGCCTCGAAGCCTCCAGGATAGGTTTTCCTGACGTTCTTCAGTTCGACGGTTGCCATTCTTTCCGATCACTTCTCGGTTTCGACGAGGCCGCGCACGAACCAGCGCTGCATGAGCACCACGACCAGGACCGGCGGAAGGATGGCCAGCATGCAGGTCACCATCACCAGGTGCCATTCGGTATCGGCGTCGGCAAAGGAGATCATCTTGCGCAGTCCGATGACGATCGTGTTCATGTCGTTGCTGTTGGTCACCAGCAGCGGCCACAGATATTGCGTCCATCCGTAGATGAAGAGGATCACGAACAGCGCCGCGATGTTGGTCCGCGACAGGGGAAGCAGGATGTCCTTGAAGAAGCGCCACGGACCCGCCCCATCCACGCGCGCTGCCTCCAGTAGCTCGGCGGGGATCGTCATGAAGAACTGCCGGAACAAGAGCGTCGCGGTCGCCGAGGCGATCAGCGGCAGGATGAGCCCGGTATAGGTGTCGATCAGGTTCAGGTCGACCATCACCTTGTAGGTCGGCAGGATGCGCACCTCGACCGGCAGCATCAGCGTGATGAAGATCGTCCAGAAGAAGAACATTCTGAGCGGAAACCGGAAGAAGACGATCGCGTAGGCGGACAGGATCGAGATCGCGATCTTCCCCACCGCGATGCCCAGCGCCATGATGGTGCTGTTGATCAGCAGCCGGTCGACGCCCACGCCGCCAATCCGCCCTATGCCGCCGAACAGGGCGGCATAGTAGTTGTGGAAGAACTCGCCGCCCGGCAGCAGCGGCAATGGCGGCCGCAGGATCTCGCGCAGCGTCAGCGTCGAGGCGACGAAGGTGTAGTAGATCGGAAAGGCGACGATGAGGATCCCGACGATCATCACCAGATGCGCCACGACGGTGCGGCTGCGCGATTGTCCGATCATGGCGCCAGCCTTCCGCCGTGAAAGATCAGGCCGACGTCAGCCATAGTGAACCCTCTTTTCCACGTAGCGGAACTGCACGGCCGTCAGCGCGATGACGATGATCATCAGGATGACGGATTGCGCCGCCGAACTGCCGAGCTGCAGGTTCACGAAGCCATCGTTGTAGACCTTGTAGACCAGCGTCTCGGTGGCCTTGCCGGGTCCGCCGCCGGTCACGGCATGGATGATGCCGAACGTGTCGAAGAAGGCATAGGTGGTGTTGATGACCAGCAGGAAGAAGGTGATCGGCGCGAGCAGGGGAAAGACGATGGTCCAGAAGCGCTTCGTCTCGCCGGCGCCGTCGATCGCGGCAGCCTCGATGAGCGTCCTCGGAATGGACTGGAGCCCGGCCACGAAGAACAGGAAGTTGTAGCTGATCTGCTTCCAGGCGGCTGCCGCGATGATCAGGACCATGGCCTGGTTTCCGTTGAGCAGCGGATCCCAGTTGTAGCCCGTCGAGCGCAGCATGTAGGCGAAGGTTCCCATGGTCGGGTTGAACAGGAACAGCCACAGCATCCCGGCGATCGCAGGCGCCACGGCATAAGGCCAGATCATCAGGGTGCGATAGAGTCCGCGGCCTTTGACGATCTGGTCGGCCATGGTCGCCAGTAGGAGGGCGATCGCCATGGCGCTGACGGCCGTGGCGACCGAGAAGATCACGGTCACCTCGAGCGAGTTGAGATAGCTCGGCTCGCTGAGTACGCGCCGGAAATTGGCAAGCCCAACGAAACGCGACTTCAGCCCGAACGGATCCTCGCGCAGCAACGACTGATAGAGCGCCTGCGCGGCCGGCCAGTAGAAGAACACGAGCGTGATGGCGAGCTGCGGCGCCAGGAGCAGGTAGGGCAGCAGACGGTGGGGAAACGTGCCGCGTGCCGTCACGGGCTATCCTTCGCAAAAAATCGACGCCCGCCCGCGCGGTTCGAACGCGCGGGCGGGGAGGGATCGGATGCCGGCTTCTGTTAGTTGCCGAGCGCCTGCTGGATGGCCACGTTGCCGCGCTCCACCGCGTTGTCGAGCGCCTGCTGCGCGGTCTGTTCGCCGGCGAGCATCTTCTCGAACTCCTCGTTCTCGATGTCGCGGACCTGCGGCATGTTGACGATGCGGATGCCCTTGGAGTTCGCCGTCGGCTCCTTGCCCATCATCTGCGTGATCGGAGTCTCGCGGCCCGGATTTTTCTCGTAGAAGCCCGAAGCCTTCGTCGCCTCGTAGGCCTCCATGGTCACCGGGAGATATCCCGACGCCTGGTGGAGACGCTGCTGGATCTCGGGCTGCGAGAGGAACTGGAAGAACGCCGAAACGCCTTCATACTCGGCATCGTCATGGCCGGCGAAGACCCAGAGGCTGGCGCCGCCGGGAATGGTGTTCTGCGGCGCGCCTTCGAGGTCGGGATAGTAGGGCAGCTGGCCGATGCCGTAGTTGATGCCCGACTTCACGACGTCGCCCAGGCCGCCGGAGGATTCCGTGAGGATTCCGCATTCGCCCGACAGGAAGAGTTGCTTGGCCTCGGAGGTGCGGCCGCCGTAGCGGAAGACTTCCTCCTTCGCCAGGTCGGCGATGTTCTGGAAGTGCCGCACGAAGGGCTCGGTGTTGAACGTCAGCTCGATGTCGGTGCTCGCCAGACCGTTCTCGTTGGTGGCGTATTGCAGGTTGTTCCACGCCGAGAAGTTCTCGAGCCCGATCCAGGTCAGCCAGGTCGACGTGTAGCCGCACGCCGCCGCGCCGCTTTCCTTGATCTTGCGGGCGGCATCGAACACCTCCGGCCAGGTCTTCGGCGGGTTGGCCGCATCGAGTCCGGCTTTCTCGAAGATGTCCTTGTTGTAGTAGAGGATCGGCGAGGAGGAGTTGTAGGGGAATGAGAGCATCGTGCCGTCGGGCTTGGAGTAGTATGCGACGATGCCCGGCAGGTACTTGCTCTTGTCGAACTCGCCGCCGCCCATGGACAGGATCTCGGCGACCGGCTTCACGGCACCCTCGGCCGCCATCATCACGCCGGTACCGACGTCGAAGACCTGGATGATGTGGGGAGTCTGGTTGGCGCGGAACGCCGCGATGCCGGCGTTCAGTGTCTCGGGATAGGTGCCCTTGAACACGGGCGTGACCTTGTATTCGGACTGGCTCTCGTTGAACTCCTTCGACAGGGTCTCGACGACCTCGTTATTGGCACCCGTCATGGCGTGCCACCAGGAAATGTCCGTTACGGCTAGGGAAGGGACGGCGGAAAAGATCAGAAAGCCGGCTGACAAAGCCGCTGTCGTGGTGCGAAGAGACATGTTTCACTCCCGATGTCTTCATTGGCGGAGGGGAATTCCGCGGATGGGAGTATCGTTCGTGTGCGACGCCGGGACAACAGTTTTGTTTCACTTCGATGACATTCGCCGACTGACGAAAAGGAAGCGAACGCCATAACGATGCTGCGCCGCGCAAAACGTAGGAACGGCCGCTTGCCGTCGGTGCTGGCCAAAATCCCCGTCTGTGGATAAGCCGTACCGGAACGGGAAATCATGATGACGGACGTGATCGTCGTCGGCGCTGGGTTCGCCGGTCTTTCGGCTGCACGCGCGCTGGCGGAAAATGGTCTGCGCACGGTCGTGCTCGAGGCGCGCGGCCGCGTCGGTGGCCGCGTGGAATCGGCGGTGAACGCGCTCGGCGAGCGCTTCGATACGGGTGGCCAGTTCCTGTGCGACGACATGCCGGAGGTGATGGCCCTGGCGCGTCGCTACGGAAAGACGCTGGCGACGACCTCCTTCGAGGGCGAGGACGTCGCGCAGCCGCCGTTGCCGTCGCGGGAACTCGCCACGACCAGGCGGGGAGTGGTGGGACTGCGCGATCGGCTGAACGGAATCGAGCCCGCGGACGCCGCGATCGCCGGCCTCACCGTCGCCGACTGGCTGGCGAGGCAGCCGGAAAGTGCGGTTTTGAAAGCCGGCTTCCGTTCAATGATCGAGGGCCTCTGGTGCTATGCGCTGGAGGATATGCCGCTTTGGCACCTCGTCGAGACCGACCGGCGCATCACCAACGAGCAATCCGAGCTGCAGTACCAGATCGTGGAGACGATGCATTCGCTCGCCGAAGACCTTTCCATTGGCCTCGACATACGGCTGTGGCATGCGGCCGCGGGCGTCGAGCATGTCGGCGAGACGGTAGTGGTTCGGTCCGGGCAGTCGGTCTTCGAGGCTCGCGCCGTGGTGCTTGCCGTGCCGCCGACGGCGGCGGCGCGGATCGCTTTCAGCCCTGCGCCTGCGCCGGATTTGCGCCGAGCGCTCGAAGCCTGGTCCTCGGGCAGCGTCGTCAAGGCGGTGATACGCTACCGCCGCCGCTTCTGGCGCGAGGCGGGAAGGAGCGGCGTCGTGATGTGGCACGCCCCGACCGGGCTGTTCGCCTGCGACAGCAGCCCGGCCGACGACCGGCCGACCCTCTCCTTCTTCGCCGGCGGACCCGCCGCGCGGGGGATGAAGGGGCTGTCGGAAGAGCAGCTGAGAATGGACATTGCCGATCTGCTCGCCGCGGCACTGGGGCCAGAGGCCCACGCCCACGACGCCTTCAGCCTGCGTGGCTGGATGGCACCGGAGGATGGCGGCTATGGCGACGTGATCACGAATGTCGCTGCCCCGATGCCGAGACCGTGTTGCGCGCCGGCCTCCCGCGCATCCAGTTCGCCTTCTCGGAACTCTCGCCCAGCTTTCCCGGATATGTGGAAGGCGCCATCGTGGCGGGTCGGGCTTCGGCCGAGCGGGTGATGGCGCTCCTGGCGACGGCGTAAGCGGGGGTTCCTCCTGTCACTCGCTCATGTCGCGAAGGGTGTGCATCCTGACGATCTTCACCTTGCGCAGGCCGGGAAGGCGCACGATCCCCTTCTCCTTCAACCTGGAGAACACGCGTGACACGGTCTCGATGGTGAGGCCGAGATAGTCGCCGATGTCGCTGCGCGACATCGGCAGGTCGATCTCCTCCAGGTCACCCTGGCGGGCCGCCATGTCGAGCAGGAAGGCCGCCACGCGTTCGGCGGCGTTCTGTCGGCCGAGCACCAGAAGATGCTCCTGGGCCCGAACGAGGCTCTGGAGGGCGAGCGGCAGGAGTTCGCGCGAGAAGTCGATGCCGGCGTGCGGGCGCATCACCCGGATGCCGGTCGCGCCGATCGCCTCGGCGAAGAAGTGGTGCGTCTTGTCGGCCTCGAAGCCGAAGACCTCGCCGGAAAGATGGAAGGCGGAGATCTGGCGGCGTCCGTCGGCCAGGAGGCGGTAGACGCGGACCGCGCCGAACTCGACCTGATAGAGGTCTCCCGCCTTCTCGCCCTGAGCGTAGATTTCAGAACCGGAGGAATAGAGCGTCGCCGGTTGCAAAGGCGATGCCGGCAGCAACGCCTCGAAGCCCGTTCCGGCGCCGGTGCCGAGGAGAGTGGCGCTACGGAATTCCATGGAGGTGTGTATCGTCATCGGTCGCTCCCGTTCTTGGTGTCGGGAGGAAACTCGCCCAATCCGCGCGCGGGCGAAATTCGGTTATGTCCCTACGGATAACTACGTAGTGAGGATCGAAGCCGAGATCTCGGGTACCACGGCGGAGACCGCCTCTATGAGCGCGGGACCGAGGAGTGGCTTGGGCAGCTGCCTGAGGGCGAAGCTTCCAGGCAGCATCGCCATCCTGTCCAGAAGCACCACCACCGGACGGGAGGAACCGGCTATCTCCGCAAGCCGGGAGAGGTTCTGTTCGCCACCTTCGATCGCGTCCTCGTCAACGATCGCGCAGGAGAAGTCTTCAGCTTGCGGTGCTGCGAAAACCGTCTCGAACCCCTTGTGCGAATCGACCTTGAATCCTTCCGCCTCGAGCGTGAACTCGATCGATTTGCGCAGTTCCTCTCCGGGAACGACGACAAGGATCGTCTTGGGCGGCTGCAAGGACATTCTCCCGAACGAGGACGGCGGCCGGAGGATCAGGCCATAACGCTCTCGGGTACGCTTGCAGTGAAAGAGACGCCTTGCGCGAAATCAAACCCGGCGTCGCTGACGGGCTACTTCGATACGAATCCTGCGGCGAGCGCAATCCGCACCAGTTCGGGCAGGCTGCGGGCCTCCATCTTGGCCATGACGTTGGCGCGATGCACCTCGACGGTCCGGGGGCTGATGTCGAGATCGTAGGCGATCGTCTTGTTGGCGTGGCCCGCCACCACCCCCGACAGCACCTCGCGCTCGCGCTCGCTGAGTTGGGCGAGCCGCTCCAGGATCGCGTGGATGTCCTGGTCGCCCGCGTTCCGGTCCAGTTCCCGGGCGGCGCGTTCGATTGCCGCGATCAGGGTGTCGTCCTCGAACGGTTTCTCGATGAAGTCGAGAGCACCGGCTTTCATCGCTTCGACGGCCATCGGTACGTCCCCGTGGCCGGTGATCACGATGGACGGGATCCTGGCCGCAAGTTCCTTCAGCTTCCGGATCAGGTCGACGCCGCTGATGTCCGGCATGCGAAGGTCCGTCACCAGGCATCCGTTGCGGATCGTCGGCGCGGCCGCGAGGAAGGCGGTGGCCGAATCGTGCAGCCGCACCGCGAAGCCGGAAACGGTCAGCATGAAGGCCAGCGACTTGCGCACCGGTTCCTCGTCGTCGACGATGTGGACGATGTAGTCACCTCTCTCCATCGGTAGCCTCGCTTCGGATCGCCGGCAGGGTGAAGCGGAAGGTGGCTCCGCCGTCGGCGTTGCGGCTGGCCACCATCCGGCCGCCATGGGACTCTATGATTCGCTTCGAAATCGAAAGCCCGATGCCCATGCCGCCGGCCTTCGACGTGACGAAGGGCTGGAAAAGCCGCGCCGCGATCTCCTCCGATATGCCTGGCCCGGTGTCCGACACCTCCACGGCTGCCATGTCCCCGTCCGGCAAGGTTCGTATCGTCAGTTCGCGCCTCGTGCTGTCGCGCATGGCCTCCATCGCGTTGCGCATCAGGTTGATGAGCACCTGCTGGATCTGGACCCGGTCCGCAAGCACCATGTCGGCCCCCGGACGATAGTCGAAGACCGTTCGGACACCGCGTTCGCGCGAGCCGACCAGCGCCAGCGCGCCGGCCTCCTCGACCATCTTGCGGATGTCTTCGGCGGTCTTTTCCGTCTCGCCGCGCATCACGAATTCGCGCAGGTGCCGGATGATCTGTCCGGCGCGCAGCGACTGCCGGGAGATCTCCTCCAGGGCCTCGCGCATGCGGGAGGCCGTCTCGTCCCCGACATTGCGCAGCAGCCGGCTGCAACCTTGCGCATAATTGGCGATCGCCGAGAGCGGCTGGTTCAGTTCGTGCGCCAGCGTCGAGGCCATCTCGCCCAGTTCGTTCAGACGTGCCAGCCGCGCGAGTTCGCCCTGCACCTCCTGGAGGCGGGCTTCCGATTCTTCCCGCTCGGTCAGGTCGCGGATGAAGCCGGTGAAGTAGAGCCTGTCCTTGGCCTTCATCTCGCCGACCGCGAGCTTCATGGGGAACGTCGATCCGTCCTTCCTCCGGCCGACGACGACCCGGTCGATGCCGATGATCCGTCTCTCGCCGGTCATGAGGTAGCGATGCATGTAGCCGTCGTGCTCGCCGCGATAGGGTTCCGGCATCAGCACGCGCACGTTCTGGCCGATCACCTCGTCGGACCTGTAGCCGAACTGGCGGACGGCAGCCGAGTTGAACGACACGATCGTGCCGTCCTTCTCGATGACGACGGTGGCGTCGAGCACCGTGTCCAGGATCGACTTCAGATGCGCCTCCCGCTCTTCCAGCATCGCCTGGGTGCGGGCGGCGATGGTGCGGGCGCGGTGCACGCCCTCGCCGATCGCGATCGTCGCGAGACCCACCGCCGCGTAGATGGCGAGCTCGGTGGCGCCGATGGTCCCGGCGAGCGAGCCGAAGTACCAGGCACCGGCCAGCGAGAGCGCGAGCGAAAGGAGTGCCGGGCCGAGACCGCAGATGGTGGAGGCGATCAGAATTGCCGGAACGAACGGCGCGAAGACGGCGCCATGCTGCAGCAACCCATGGAGCAGATAGCGGATCACGAAGAGCGCCAGTACGGCGCCCGCCGCGACGGCGTAGGCGGTCACACCGCGGCATTCGGGGAGGAGCGTTCCGAACCTGTCACGCTCCACCGTGTCGGCGCCGGGGCTACCGTGCATGGACCCGTCCGGCCGCAGGCTCGCCGTGCACGCGCACGGCTTTGCCGCGAACTCCCTCGGGAGACGCTTCGACGAAAGGCAGACTAACGACCGGTATCAATGCGCAACCACTCCTCGATCTGCCAATACTCGCAACTTCCACCCGGCGTGGTCAATGATCCAGCGGGTGATCCCTGAAGAAGGCAGGTGTATCGGAGAAGATCGGTGGCACTGGCCCGGCAACCGCCCCAGTCGGCGGCTCCGGGCGGTGGCCCTAGGCTGCGCTAGGGCTTCTCGACGCGGGCCACCCGATAGGTGTGCATGGCACCGCCGCTGCTGACGGAGATGTATTCGCCGGTCACGAAACGTTCCTCGCCGAGCCGGAAGCCCACCTCGTCGTCGCGGTCGCCCTCGGCATAGTCGAAGTACCACTGGCCGCCCGGCTTGCGGCGGAGCCGGCCGATGCGGTCGTCCGCGCCATGGCGGAAATGCCTCACCCGACAGGCGTCCTGGTGCTTCTTCCATTCGGCGGGGTCGAGGTGGCCTTCGGTTTCGAGAGGAACGAGGATGTCGTAGCCTTCCTCGCGGTCGCCGTCCGGATGTCCCTTTTCCCGCGCGAGCAGGAGGCGCACGTGGCGGAACTTCGGGGTGAGATCCTTCAACTGTGTCATGGGTGGTTTCCTTTCCTGCCGCGACTGTTAGCGCGGGAGCAAAGCCGGGCCTTGATCGGAATCAAGAATCGCCGATCAGCCGGCCGGGAAGAGTGCCCGGACCAGATAGGGCGTGAGAAGAAATGCTCCGTAGCCGACCGCGGCCGCCGCGATGCTCGCCACCCCAAGCGGCATCCAGTATCGAACCGGGCCCGCCACGGCGGCGACGATGAGGCGGCCGAGCGCATTCGCCGCCAGCGCAAGGAGAACCGCGATCGCCACCGTCTCCAGCGAAACCGCCTGTCTTGCGAGTCGCAACGAACTGAGCACCGCGACGTCGACGTCGAACGTACCGGAAATCGCGGAAACCGCGATCAGGCCCCGGTCGTCGATCAGCCCGGCAATAGCGGCGCTTGCGGTGGACACGATCGCGAAGAGGATGGCAAACAGAAGCAGGGGCCCGATGTCGAACGGATTGCGGTTGGCGGGTTCGAGCGCGGCCCCGCTTGCCTCGCGGGTCAAGAGCAACGTGCCCGCCCCGGCGAAGATCGCGGCAGCGGCCAGGATCGGCAGTCCCGTGTGGGCGAGTACGCCCGGTTCTATGATCAGCGTAACGACCGCGACGCGCAGGACCGAGACCATGGCGGCGAAACAGGCCGCCCCCGCATAGCGCCCGGTCTCCGTCCCTGCCTCCGCCTTCGCCGCCCGGCCGAGCGCCAGCGTCACCGCGGTGGACGAGACGATCGCGCCCGTGAGAGCGCTGACGAGGAGGCCGCGGGTCGCGCCGAAGATCCGCGTCGCGGCATAACCGAGGAAGGAAATGGCCGCCGTGAGTACGGTGAAGAACCAGATCTCCCGCGGGTTGAGCCCGCCCCAGGGGTCGATGGTGCGGTCGGGCAGAATGGGAAGCACGATCGCGGTCATGACGGCAAGGACGAGCGCGGACCGAAGCTCGACCCAGGTGAGGCGGCGCAGCAGTCCGTGAAGCACCTCGCGGCTCGCCAGCACGGCGGCAAGGAAGGTACCGCCGGCCGCCGCCGCGACATAGTCGCCGGCCACCGCCAGAGCCCCGAGCGCGAAGACGGCGAGCCCAGCCACGACCCCGGTGACGCTGTAGTCCTTGTCATGGGTCGCCTCGCGCGCCTTGAACCAGGCAAGGACGGCGCCATAGCCGAGAAAGCCCGCGGCGAGAATCAGGCTGCTTTCGAATTCCTGCGCGAGCGCCGCGAAGATGCCGCCGGTGAGCCCCGAAATGCCATAGGTCCGGATGCCCGCCGTGCGGCTGCGGTCCGGCGCCTCTCGCTCGCGCCAGCCGCGTTCGAGGCCGACCAGAAGACCGATCGCCAGCGCCAGCCCGAGCCGCAGGATGAGGGGATCCATCGCCCCGGATGCGTCAGGCGTCCGCCATCGGCAGGCGGTCGCGGGTCCATCGGACGATCTGGGAGGCGTTCATCGCGCCAGAGGTGCGGCCGAGTTCCCTGCCGCCGTGATAGAGGATCATCGTCGGTATGCCACGGATACCCAGGTTGCCGGCGACCGACTGTTCGGCATCGGAGTTGAGCTTGATCAACCGGACCTGCGGCTCCAGTTCACGGGCCGCAGCTTCGAAGGCGGGTGCCATCATGCGGCAGGGGCCGCACCACGGTGCCCACACGTCCACGAGAACCGGCACTGTGCTGCGGCCGATCTGGCGCTCGAAGGTCGTCGCGTCCACGTCCTCGGGATGCCCCGAAAACAGCGGTGCATGGCACTTGCCGCACTTCGCCTCCTCCGCGCGGCGCGACGCCGGTATCCGGTTCACGCCCGCGCAACGGCTGCAGACGATCAGACTTTCACCACGCATCTCCATTTCTCCTTTCGCCCGGGATCAATCCTGGATGCTCTTCATATAGGTGACGAGGTCGTCGGCCTGCGTGGCATCGGGTTCGAAATCCGGCATCACCGCGTGGCGCAGGAACAGGGCGCCGCGCAAGTCCCGTCGAAGCGCCTCCAGCGGCCGCAGTTTGCCAATGTCCCTGAATGCCGGTGCCTTCGGGTTTGCGCTCACGTCGAACTGTGCGATGGCGTGGCAGTCGGCGCAGTTCGCCTCGGCAATGCGTCTGCCCCTGAACGCGCTCTCCGAGTCGCCCGCGCCGACCGGGCTGGACGCAAGCGCCAACGCGATACCCAGGGCAAGCTGCTTCGCCTTCATCGTCCAGTCCTTACCTCGGAAATGGTCACGGAACCTACGCCGGCAACCGAATTCGTCCTTGATTCTCGTCAAAGATCGGCTGCCGATCGGTGCCGCCCCGCAGCGCCCGCAGCGCGTTGACGATCACCGCAACGTCGATTCCCTCCTGCAGCAGGGCACCAGCAACGGGTTCTATGTAGCCGAGCGCGGCGAAGATCATTGCCACGCCCGAAAGACCGAGGCCGGCCAAGACGCTCTGATACGCGATCGCGCGCGTGCGGCGGGCGATGGTGACCGCTTCGGCCACGGGCCTCAGGCTGTCGGTCAGGATCACGATGTCGGCTGCCTGCGAAGATGCGGTCGCGCCGCGCGCTCCCATGGCGATGCCGACCGTGGCGGCGGCCAGTGCCGGCGCGTCGTTGATGCCGTCGCCGACCATCAGCGTGGGAGCCTTCGAGCGCTCCTCGCGCACGACCTCCACCTTGCGGGCGGGGCTTGCGCCGGCATGGACCTGGTCGAGGCCGAGAGGCCCGGCGACACGCTCCGCCACGTTCCTGTCGTCCCCCGTCAGCATCACGATCCGATCGATGCCGTTCCTGCGAAGCGCAGCAACGGTGGCGAGGGCGTCCGCCCGCGCCCCGTCTCCGAACACGAACAGGCCGATCAGCATCCCTTCCGCCGACAGGTATACGGTAAGCACCGGCTGGTCATCGTAGCGTTTGACGGTCCTTTCCGCCCAGAGCGGCAAAGGCTGGATACCGCCAGCGAGCGTTCGGGAGCCCGCGGTCAGCAGAACCCCGTCCACGATCCCCTGTATGCCGGCGCCGCGGTATTCCTTCACGTCCTTCGGCCGCGACAGAACCAGGTCGCGGCATCTGGCGGCTTCGACCGCCGCGACGGCGAGGACATTGCTGGAGGCTTGTTCCAGAGAACCAAGCAGCCGCAGTATGTCTTCCTCGCTCCGCCCGGGTGCGGGCTCGATCTCGATCAGTCCAGCGCCGCCTTGCGTGAGGGTCCCGGTCTTGTCGAAGACGACGGTGCGCGCCTGGGCGAGCGCCTCCAGCGCTGAGCTTCCCTTCATCAGGGCTCCTGCGCGCGCCGCCCGTGAGACGCCGCCGATGAATGCCACCGGGGCGGCGAGGATCAGCGGGCAGGGGGTTGCGACCACCAGCACGGCCAGCGCGCGGATCGGGTCGCCGGAACCCAGCCATGCGAGCGCGGCCACGATGAGAGTTGCCGGAAGAAGCAGGAGCGCGAAACGGTCCGCCATGCGCATGAAGGGAGCCTGGGCGGTCTGGGTGGCCTCGACCATTCGGACGATGCCGGCATAGGTGCTTTCCCGCGAGATGGCGGTCGCCCGCATCCGGAAGGTCTCGCCCGCGTTCACGGTGCCGCTGAAGAGCTCGTCGTTGCGCCGGCACCGCTCGGGGAGTGGTTCGCCCGTGACGGCGGATGCGTCGATCGATGCGCTCTCGTCGAGAAGGACGCCGTCGACGGGAAGCACCTCGCCGGCCCGCACGAGCAGTTCGTCGCCAACGAGCACGGCCTCGGCCGGTATCTCCTCCAGCCTTTCGCCCTCGAGACGCCGTGCGAACCGGGGCGACCGGTCGGTCAGCGCCTTCAGGCTGCGTTCGGCACGGCCCCTGGCATAATTTTCGAGCACGCTTCCGCCGGCATACATGATCGCCACCACCACCGCTGCGAGCGCCTGGTCGAGCAGAAGCGCCGCCGACATGGAGAGGAGGGCGATCAGATCCACGCCGAAACGGCCGATCCAGAAATCCCGCACGATCGAGACCGCGAGCGTCACGACAAGCGGCAGCGTCGCGGCGGTCCAGACAAGTTCGGGAGGAAGCCGATCGCTGCCGCTCGCGGGGAGAAGAAAGCCCGCGAGAAGGCCCGCCACCGCCAGCAGCAGCAACGCCCTGCGCAGGAAGGTCTCGTTGGATGCGCCCACGGCAGCCGATCGCCTCAGAGGCTGTCGACCACGTCGGAAAGCATGCTTCTGACCTTGGTCGCGACCTCCCCCAGGTAAGGGTTGTCGATCGCCTTCATGGACTCGACCGGATCGACGGCGGCGATCTCCACCTGGCCCGGCGCATGTTCGGTGACGATGACGTTGCAGGGCAACATGGTCCCGATCTTGTCCTCCGCCTGCAAGGCGCGCCAGGCGAGGTGCGGATTGCAGGCACCGAGGATCTTGTAGGGCTTGGATTCGACGCCGAGCTTGTTCTTCATCGTCGCCTTCACGTCGATGGTGGTGAGGACTCCGAAACCCTTGTCCGCGAGTGCTTTGGTGACGTGTTCGACCGCGTCGTCGAACGGCATCGCGACGGTCTTGCTGAAATAATAGCTCATGATCGTTTCCTCTGTTTGCGTCGTTCCGCGCCGGGTGACCAGCGCAGGTTCCATCCGCCTCGCACTTGCACGACGGTCACATTCGCTGCCTACATTGCTAGGCAACAAGCGGCTACCGGGCATTGATCCAGGACAACGACGCCCCGCACCGCCTCGCCGAATGAGACGACGCGAAGGAGAGCAGACAGGTGACCATCAGAAATCTCGAGTTCGCGGTGCGTCCCCGATCCGTCGCCATCATCGGTGCTTCCGTCAAGCCGGGGTCGGTTGGCCGTATCGTCACCGACAACGTCATCAACGGCGGCTTCGAGGGCGACATCTGGCCGGTGAACCCCAAATACGCTGAGGTCTCCGGCATTCGCTGCTACCCCGACGCCGCCACGCTCCCGGGTGTGCCCGATCTCGGCGTCGTCGTGACGCCGCCGCAGGTGGTGCCGGAGGTGATCCGCGAACTCGCCGAGAAGGGCACGCGCGCGGCCGTCGTCATCACAGCCGGGCTCACCCGCCAGAACGGGCTCAGGCAGGCGATGCTGGATGCGGCAAGGCCCTATCTCTTCCGCATCATCGGACCGAACACGCTCGGCCTCATGATCCCGCCGCTCAAGCTCAATGCCGGCTTCGCCCACATGGCGCCCCGAGCCGGCAAGATCGCGCTGCTCTCCCAGTCCGGGGCGATTGCGACCGCGCTGATCGACTGGGCCGCCGACAACAATCTCGGCTTTTCGCATCTCGTCTCGCTGGGCGACATGGCCGACGTCGACGTCGGCGACTATCTGGACATGCTGGCGGGCGACGCCGGCACGAAGGCGATCGTCATGTATCTCGAGTCGATCCCCAATCCGCGCAAGTTCATGTCCGCGGCCCGTGCGGCTTCCCGCATCAAGCCGGTCATCGTCGTCAAGTCGGGCCGCCACGAACAGGCTGCGGCCGCGGCCGCGACCCACACCGGCGCGCTTTCGGGCGCCGACCGTGTCGTGGACGCGGCCCTGTCGCGAGCCGGAATTTTGCGCGTCAACGGCCTGGCGGAACTCTTCGACGCCGCCGAGACGACGGCGCGGTTTTCGCCGCTGCAGCGCTCGCGCGTCGGTATCGTCACCAACGGAGGCGGTGCCGGCGTGCTCGCGGTGGACCGGCTGATCGACTGCAACGGCGAACTGGCGGAACTGTCGCCCGGGACGATCGAGAAGCTCAACGGCTCTCTGCCGGCGACATGGTCGCACGCCAATCCGGTCGACATAATCGGCGACGCGCCGCCCGAACGCTACGTCGCGGCGGTCCAGGCCGTGGCGGACGATCCGGGCACGGACGCGATAATGGTGCTCAACTGCCCGACGGGTCTGGCCTCGCCCGTCGATGCCGCCCGGGCGGTCGCGGCGCTGACGACCCGCGGCACGATCAATCGCAAACCGGTGCTCACCTGCTGGCTCGGCGAGCACACGGCGAGGGAAGGACGTCAGATCCTCCACGATGCCGGCGTGGCGAGCTACGCCACCCCGGCCGACACGGCGATGGCGGTCTCCTATCTCAGCGACTGGTCGCGCGCCCAGGAAGCACTCTTGCGCGTGCCGTCGAGCCGAAGCGAGGACGCGCCGAGAGACCGCGAGTCCGTGCTCGCGATCTTCCGCACCGTCGCCCGGGAAGGGCGGCGCATGCTGACCGAGCCGGAGGCGAAGGCGGTCATCGGAGCCTACGGCATTCCGGTACCGGAAACGATCGTCGCGAAGACGCCGGAAGAAGCGAGGGAAGCGGCGCGCAAGCTCCTCAAGGACTGGGACAGGGTCGTCGTGAAGCTCCTCTCAAAGGCGATCTCGCACAAGTCCGACATCGGCGGGGTTATTCTCGACATCGATGGCGAAGAGGCGGCCTTCAAGGCTGCCGAGACCATCCGCACGCGCGTTGCGAAGAAGGCGCCCGGCGCCGACATCGAAGGCTTCGCGGTGCAGCCGATGGTGGCGCGCAAGCAGGCGCAGGAGCTGATACTCGGGATGAGCCGCGACCCGATCTTCGGCCCCATTGTGCTGTTCGGCGCCGGCGGGACCGCCGTCGAGATCATGGACGACACCGCGATCGCGCTTCCGCCGCTGGACGACGTTCTGGCCGGGGACCTGATCGACCGGACGCGCATCGGGCGGCTGCTCGCGGGCTACCGGGACAGGAAGCCGGCGGACCG
Organism: Aquibium pacificum; assembly: GCF_040839445.1. NCBI lineage: Bacteria > Pseudomonadati > Pseudomonadota > Alphaproteobacteria > Hyphomicrobiales > Phyllobacteriaceae > Aquibium > Aquibium pacificum. The sequence goes on from NZ_JBDPGJ010000002.1 coordinate 1,112,342, forward strand.
CGCCGGCATCGCCGCGGCCCTGAACGGCCTGTCGCAACTGATCGTCGACTTTCCCTGCATCGCCTCGCTCGACGTGAACCCGCTGCTCGCCGATCCGCAAGGCGTGATCGCGCTCGACGCGCGTGTCGAGATCGATCCCGGGCGGGTCGAGGAGGACGGCCCCAATCCCGATCTCGCGATCCGCCCCTATCCGGCGAAATGGGAGCAGACCTTTTCGGCGGGTGGAATGGGCTTCCTGATCCGGCCGATCAAGCCGGCCGACATCGCGCTCTATCCCGAATTCCTCGACAAGACATCGCCCGACGACATCCGCTTCCGCTTCCTAGCGCCGCGAAAAGGCTTTCCCGACGAAATGCTGAAGCGCCTGACCCAGCTCGACTACGAACGCGATATGGCGCTCGTGGCCATAAGGCAGGATACCGGCGAGCTTGCCGGCATCGGCCGCCTCTCGAGCGATCCTGACCGCGTCTCGGCGGAGTATGCGCTGCTGGTGCGTACCGACCTTCAGGGGCACGGCCTGGGCTTCGCGCTGCTGCGCCGCATCATCGACTACGCCCGTTCCGAAGGCATCCGTCGGGTGGAGGGCATCGTGCTTTCGGAAAACCGCAAGATGCTCGACATGTGCCGGGACTTCGGTTTCACGCTCGAAAGCAATGCGCAGGAAGCCGGCGTCTGCCACGCGAAGCTCGACCTCGCCTGAACGCCGCCGGATGGCGGGGACGTCAGTTCGGCTCGTGCAGCCGGCAGAGCGACAGGATCGCGTCGGCGATGTCGGCGACGGACCCGCCGGCGTCGATCCGGTGCCACGACATGTCTTCGACCTGCCGCTCCAACTGCCGTGCGAGGACGTCCACCGTCGCGTCCGAGGGGCCGCCTCGACGAGCGCCGACCCGCTGCCACAGCACGGCCGCATCGGCCTCCAGCCATATGCCGGTGAAAGGCACCCGCTCGTCGCTGGCCGCCTTTTCGATCGCCTCGCGATTATCCGTGCGGTCGAAGACGGCGTCGGCGACGACGGACCCGCCCTCGGCGAGGATCAGGGCCGACCGCCACGCCATCTCGCGGTAGACGCGCCTCGACACATCCGGCGTGTAGGACCTTGCCGGCAGGCGGGTCTCTGCCGCAACTCCGTACATGGCCTTGCGGATCCGGTCGCTCTCGATGATGCGCGAGCCCGGCGCAAGGCCGAGCCGCGGCGCGAGCGCTTCGGCGACCGTCGTCTTGCCCGTGCCACTCAGTCCGCCTATCGCGACGAGGCGCGCGGGCTGATTGCCCAGGAGCGTGTGAGCGAGGTCGAAATAAGACCGCGCCTCATCGGCCAGCTTTCCGGAGGTGCCGCCTTCCTCGATGCGCGTGGCCGTGACATGGGCGCGCACGGCGGCGCGAACCGCCATGAAGAACGGCAGCAGTGGGAAGCCGTCCTCGTCGTCCGCCTCGTCCAGATAGCGGTTCATGACGAGGTTGGCGTGTTCGGGAAAGCCCCGATGCCAAAGGTCCATCAGCAGGAAGGCGAGGTCGTAGAGAACGTCGACGGTGGCGATCTGGTCGTTGAATTCGATGCAGTCGAACAGGCGGGGAGCACCGTCCAGCAGGCAGATGTTGCGCAGGTGAAGGTCGCCGTGGCAGCGGCGGACCTTTCCCGCTGCCTCGCGGCGGTCGAGCAGCGGCGCATGGCGCGACAGCGCCTCGCGGAATGCGCGGTTCAGATCCACGACTTCCGCTTCGCCGAAGACATGGCTGCCGGCGAAGGCCGCCTCGTCGATGTCCAGCACGCCGCCGATGTTTTGCGAACCGCTCGTCATGTGGATCACCGGCGCGGTGCGGTGGAACTGCACGATCATGCGCGCGGTGCGGGTCATGAGTTCGTGCGTCAGGAGACCCGCGCCCGCCAGGTGGTCGAAGATGCACTCCTGGCCGAAGCGCTTCATCTCGACCACCGCGTCCACGAGTTCGCCTTGGCCATCGAATTCGCGCCCGCCATCAGCGGAACGGGTGATGCGGCGGACGCCGAGATAGATCTCCGGTGTCGTCGCCCCGTTCAGTTCGACTTCCTTCTCGCAGGCCGCGAGCCGAAGGGCGGGGGTCGAGAAATCGGCATAGGGCAGCTTCACCGCGCGCTTCATCTTGAAGGCATGGTCTCCGGCGAGGAAGACGAAGGAGATATGGGTGTCGATCGTCTCCACGGGCGAGGCCGAACCGAAGGAAGACGGATCCTCCAGAAAGGCCACCGTGGCGCTCTGGTCCTCGACGATCATCTGCGGTTCTCCGGACTGGCTGTCGCTGTCTCGTCTCCATCCGCACGGGCGGATGCGTTCACCTCTGCAGCGTCTCGATATAACTGGTCAGCTCGTGGATTCGTTCGGTGGTGATAAGTTCCCCGCCGTTCGGGCCGTAGGTCTTGGCGTCCTCCTCGATGAACTGCTGTCCCCAGACTGGCATCTCCCGGCCGCCATGTCCGGGAATGAGATAGCGGCCGTCGATGACGGCAAAGACACGATAGTACGGAAAGGCGCCCTTGTTTCCCTCGCTCAGCCGGGTCAGATCGGCCGGAGGCGTGGTCAGGATACTCGCCAGGGGACCGTCGCCCATTCCCCGTTCGCCATGGCATGCGGCGCACGAATTCACGAACTCGGCCTCTCCGTAGGACATCTCCTCCTGAGCGGCTACTTGTCCTCCCAACGCCGCGAGCATCGAAATGGCGACGGCGGTCTGCTTGATCATGAGCTTTTTTCCCGAAGAATGGATGGCCAAAACATATCCCGCGCCGCGCGTGCTGCCTTGACGCCGATCAATCCAGTCTTCGAGGCCGCTTACCGCTTTTGATCCAGCGCAATGAGCCTTTTCGAATGGCGGCCTAGAAACCTGCCCGTGCCGGCCGGATACCGGCGGGAACGGAGCTGTCGACATGAGCATCAAGACCATCCTTTCGGTTACCGGCGTGAACCACCGGGAGGGCGACCTGCGGCTCGCCGCCGGATTATGCGATCAGATGGCGGCACATCTTTCCGTGCTCGTGGTGGCGATCGCCCCGCCACCGCCGGCCGGCGAGTTCGCGGCGATGGTATCGGACGGCTGGATCCAGGAACGCCAGGAGGATCAAGAGCGGCTGCGGGAGAGGGAATCCTCCGTCTCGGCCTTCCTGAGCGGGACGGGGCTTTCGGCCGACGTGAGCACTGGCTATCCGGAGGAAGCATGGACCGACGAGACGGTCGGTCGGCGGGCGCGCTATGCCGACATCACGCTCATCGGACCGGAGACCCTGAAATCGGAGCGGCTGGGACCGAAGGTCGTCGAAGGCTCCCTGTTCTTCTCCGGCAGACCCGTGCTCCTGGTGCCGGAGAACGTCCAGCCCACGCTTTTGCCCAAGCGGGTCATGGTGGCGTGGGACGGCCGGGTCGAGGCCGCTCGCGCCGTCCGCGAGGCCATGGACATGATCGAGGGCGCGGAGGAGGTTCGGGTCGTGCTGGTAGACCCCGCCGAAGGCGAGGATGCCCATGGGGCGGAGCCGGGCGCCGACGTCGCGGCCTATCTCGCGAGGCATGGGGCAAAGGTCACCGTCGACCGGTTGCCCGGTGCCGATCAGCCGGTTGCCGAAGTCCTGCGCCGGCATGCGACCGATACCGCGGCCGAGCTTCTGGTGATGGGTGCATACGGACACTCGCGGTTCCGCGAGCGCATATTCGGAGGGGTGACGCGGGCGATGGTCGAGCGGCCGAGCCTGCCCATCCTGATGGCGCGCTGATCGCCGTCCCTATTCTCCCGCCGCCGGATCGGCCGGTTGATCCCGATCAACACGGCCGATGCGGGATGGGTCCAGAGTGAAATTGCAGGGCGGACGCATGCGACCGACCTCGGTCTTGGAATCGCCCTGCCGACGAAACGATAGAAAACCGAACAGGAGGCTTTCGATGACGAATTCGCTCGACCCGATTGGCGCTATGTTCCTGCAATCCTCTCCGGCGCTCGCCAACGCGCAGAAGTTCTTCTTCGCCGCCGCCCGGCTCCAGGGCAATGCCCTGAAAGCCGGCCTGCGCTACAATATCGAGACGCTGGCCTTCCTGAAGCAGCGGCTCGAGAAGGACATGAAGCTGGTGGACGATCTCGTCGCCTCGGACGGCTTCAAGGACGCCTTCGACATCTATGCCGGTTTCGTCGAGAACGCCGCGGCGGAGTATGCGGCGGAGAGCAGCAAGATCGCCGGCATCGGCTCCAGGATCGCTTCAGAGACCGCCAAGCGCGTGCGCGAGGAGGCCCAGGCCTCGATCGACGACATGGCCGCCCAGACGGTTTCCGCGTGACCGCCACGGCCTGAGCCGGCGCTGTCTGCTACGTAGGGTTCTCGCCTGGTTCGGAGGAAGACACCACATGCATCCCCGCGAGAAGCTCGGCAAGCGGGCGGGCGCCCCGCGCAGGACAAGAGCCGGAGCCCGGCTGACGCAGGTTCTTCCCCAGGTGGCGGATGCGCCGCATCGGGATATCCGCGCCGAATCTCAAACTGGACAGAGCGAGACGGTTGCTGACGACGGCTACAGGGATCTCGACCGTATCTATCATGCCTTGCTCGCCGGACAAGGATTCGGCATTTCGCCCATCAGTCTTGCGAGCGCCTGGCAGGATTGGGCACTTCATCTGGCCCTGTCCCCCGGCAAGCGGCTCGAACTGGCGGCCAAGGGGCTGGAGAAGGTCGAGCGGTTCCGCGGCTTCCTCGCCGCGTGCATGGCCGACGCGGCATCGAAGCCGGCCTGTATCACGCCCTTGCCTCAGGACAGACGGTTCGACCACCCCGGCTGGCAGGCGCCGCCGTTCAGCGCCCTCAGCCAATCCTTCCTGCTCTGGCAGCAATGGTGGCACAATGCGACCACCGGCATGCCGGGCGTGGCGGCCAAGCACGAGCGCCTGGTGGAGTTCTATGGCCGCCAGTTCCTAGACATGGTGGCTCCGTCCAATTTTCCGGCAACGAACCCGGCCGTGATCGAGAAGACCGTCCGGGACCGGGGTGCCAACCTCGTGGCAGGGTTCCAGAATTGGCTCGCGGACTTCTATCGCCTGGCGGCCCAGCTTCCTCCCGAAGGGATCGAGGACTTCCGACCGGGGATCGAGCTCGCCGCCACGCCCGGCGAGGTCGTGTTCCGCAACGAACTGATGGAGCTCATCCAGTACAGCCCGTCGACGGCCACGGTCCGGTCCGAACCCGTGCTCATCGTGCCCGCCTGGATTATGAAATATTACATCCTCGACCTGTCGCCAGGCAATTCGCTGATCCGCTATCTGGTGGGGGAGGGGTTCACGGTGTTCTGCATCTCGTGGCGCAACCCGGGTCGCGAACAGCGCGACGTCGGGTTCGACGACTATCGCAGGCACGGCGTCATGGCCGCCATCGATGCGGTCGAGGCGATTTCGGGCGATGGCCAGATGCACGCCGTCGGCTACTGTCTCGGCGGAACGCTGCTCTCGGTCGCGGCCGCGACCATGGCGCGGGACGGTGACACACGGTTGAAAACGCTGTCGCTGTTTGCCGCCCAGGTGGATTTCGACGAACCGGGCGAACTCGGCCTGTTCATCGACGAGAGCCAAGTCGCCCTCATAGAGGACGTCATGTGGAAAGAGGGCTATCTGGACCAGCGCAGGATGGCCGGCGCCTTCCAGATGCTGCGCTCGCAGGACCTCGTCTGGTCGCGCATGGTGAGCGAATACCTGATGGGCGAGAAGCCGCGGATGAACGACCTGATGGCGTGGAATGCCGATGCCACGCGCATGCCCTATCGCATGCATTCGGAGTATCTGCGCCAGTTGTTCCTGGACAACGATCTTTCGCAGGGCCGCTTCCGCGTCGAGGGGCGTCCCGTTCATGTGGAGGACATCGCGGTTCCCGTCTTCGCCGTGGGCACGCAGACCGACCACGTCGCGCCCTGGCGTTCCGTGTTCAAGATCACCCACCTGTTCGACACCGACGTCGATTTCGTCCTGACGAATGGCGGTCACAATGCCGGCATCGTCGCCGAGCCCGGCCATCCGCACCGGCGTTATCAGCTGCTCCGCTACCGTCACGGCGACCCGCATCCGGACCCTGCGAGCTGGACATCGGACGTGGCGGCCGTCGAGGGCTCATGGTGGCCGGCGTGGGCGACGTGGTTGCACGGACATTCTGGCGAGAACGTCGCGGCGCGGGTGGCGGGTGGCTCGCCGCTCTATCCGGCGATCTGCCACGCGCCGGGCACATACGTCCTCCAGAAGTGAAGGTCGACGACCGGAACTTTCCCCCTGCGTTCGGCCGTTCGCCCCTGAACTTGACCCGCGTCAAGGATCGGCGAAACGTCGAGGCGCTATGGCTCCCCGCATGAACGCCGAGATCTATCCAGCATCGCCGCAACGCGGACTGTCACAAGCCGACGCCGGCGAGCGCCTCCGCGAACACGGACCGAACTCACTTCCCGAAGGCAGGCCGCCGTCGCTGGCCTCCGTGTTCTTACGTCAGTTCCTCAGCCCGCTGATATATATCCTGCTCGCCGCGGCGCTCGTCTCCATCGCTCTGAGCGATGTGAGGGATGCGATCTTCATCGGTATCGTCCTGCTCCTCAACGGTATCATCGGAACAGTTCAGGAATTTTCGGCCGGCCGCGCCGCCGCGGCGCTGCGCAGCCTGGAGCAGCCGCATGCGACGGTCATCAGGGACGGCTTGCAGCGGGAGATCGATGCGCGCGATCTCGTCCCCGGCGATCTCGTGCTTCTCGAAGCCGGCAACCGCGTTCCGGCCGATGTGAGACTGCATTCGGCCGAAAACCTCCAGTGCGACGAATCGCTGCTGACGGGCGAGTCCCTCCCGGTGTCGAAGAAAATCGGCGAAATCGAAGAAAAAGGGGAGGGCACGCGCGCCTTCGCCGGCACCATGGTCACGCGCGGACGGGGACGGGGTGTCGTTTCCGCCACCGGCGCATCCACCGAGATCGGCAAAATTGCGGAGATGATCGCCACGCGATCCATCTCCCGGCCGCCGCTCATGGTTCGCCTGGACCGCTTCTCGCGCACCATCGCGATCACCGTCGGCGTGGCCATCGCCGCGCTCTTCGCGGTCGGCCTGCTGCGCGGCATGGGCTATCACGACCTTTTCCTGATGTCGGTCGGTCTGGCGGTCGCGGCGATCCCCGAAGGCCTGCCCGTCGCGATCTCGATCGCGCTCGCCATCGGCATGCGGCGGATGGCGCGCAGCAACGTGATCGTGCGGCGCATGGCCGCGATCGAGGCGCTGGGCTCCTGTACGATCGTGGCCACGGACAAGACCGGCACGTTGACGATGAACGAGCTGACGGTCACCGAGGTGCGGCTGCCGGACGGTACGATCGTGACCTTCGAGACAGGCGAGGACCTTGAAGCCTGCGCGCTGCGTTCCCCGCATGTCGGAGACGAGCGCGCCGGCGAGCGGGCGGCCGAACTCCTGAAAGCCGCCGTGCTGCCGAATGAAGCCCTTCTCCGGCGCGAGGTGGACGGCTGGAAGGGCATGGGCGACACCGTCGACGTCGCTTTGCTCGCGGCCGCCAGGAAGGGCGGTCTGGCCAAGGAGAACGTGCCGGAGCACGACCGTCTGATCGGGCGCATCCCGTACGAACCGGACCTGAAATACGCCGCCTCCTTTCACCAGGCCGAGGAAGATGTGCGCATCTTCGTCAAGGGTGCGCCCGAAACGCTGATCGACATGGCCAGCCGCATGGATCGCGACGGCGAAGCGGTCGCGATCGACCGAGACTCGCTCCTCGCCCAGAAGGAGGAACTCGCCGCGCGCGGGCTGCGCGTGCTTGCCTTCGCGGAGGGACGGATCGCGCGGCAGCCGAATGGAGACTATGGTCACGGCCATCTGGTCGATCTCGTCTTCCTCGGTCTGGCGGGAATGCAGGATCCGCTTCGCCCCGGCGTCACCGAGGCGATCGCGGCCTGCGCGGGGGCCGGCATCGAGGTCGCCATGGTCACGGGCGACGATCCCAGGACCGCGAGCGCGATCGCGCGGGACGCCGGCATTCCCTTCGAGGACGATCAGGTGGTTACGGGCCATGCCGTGCGCGACGCGGAGGCGAAGGGCGAAAGCGCACTGGACGATCTCACCCGCCGCGCCCGCATCTACGCGCGCGTCGAGCCTGCCCAGAAGCTCGCGATCGTGTTGTCCCTGGCCCGCAACGGCCACTTCGTGGCGGTCACCGGCGACGGTGTCAATGACGCGCCGGCCCTCAAGCACGCCCACGTCGGCGTCGCCATGGGCCGCAAGGGGACGGACGTCGCGAAGGAAAGCGCCGACATCATCGTCACCGACGACAATTTCGCTTCCATCGTCGCGGGCATACGCGAGGGCCGCGTCTCATACGCCAACATCCGCAAGGTCGTGTTCCTGCTGGTCTCCACCGGCGCCGCCGAAATGGTGCTCTTCCTGCTGGCGATCCCGCTCGGCATGCCCCTGCCGCTGACGGCGGTTCAGCTGCTGTGGCTCAACCTCGTCACCAATGGTGTTCAGGACGTCGCCCTCGCCGCGGAGGGCGCGGAGGGTGACGAACTGTCGTATCCACCGCGGAGTCCGCGCGAACCGATCTTCAATCGCGTGATGCTGCGTCGCGTCCTGCATTCGACGATCGTCATGGGCGTCGGCGGCTTCGGCGTCTTCTGGTGGCTGCTCGCAAACGGCCATACCGAGTCGGAAGCGCGCAACCTTCTGCTCCTGTTGTTCGTGCTCTTCGAGAACGTCCAGACGTTCAACAGCCGATCCGAGCATCATTCGATCTTTCGCCAGGGTCTCGTGCGCAACCCGTTCCTGGTCGTCGGTGTCGTCGGCGTACAGGCGCTGCACATCGCGGCCATGCACGTTCCCGTGCTGAGCGACACGCTCGGCATCGCGCCCGTATCGCCGGCCCAGTGGAGCGTCCTCCTGCTGATCGCCGCCTCGCTCATCGTCGTCATGGAAATCGAGAAGCGGTGGGACAAGCGTATGACGAAACTGCCTTAGGGGTTGCAGGGATGGGCAGCGGCTGACCGTGGGAGACGTCAGTTTCTTCAATGGGCGAGGGATCGGTTCGCGGGCCGTCGTCGCGCTGTTGTCCTGCGGTCTCTCGATGGCCGGTTGCACGCACGTCCCGTCGAAAGATGGCCTGACGGCCGCGGCGGAGAAGGGCCCTTGCTGCGTCCACGTGGAACGCTATCCATCCTGGCTCGTCGCCATTGCGGAACCCGTGGCGCCGCTTGTCGGCCGGACCATCGCCCACGTTGTCTGGCGCGAGGGATACCTGGCCGGCGAGGCGGAGAGGGAAATCCTCGCGCAACTGCGGCCGCTCGACGTCTTGCTCGTGAGTTCGAAGGGGCGATTATCCGGACACGTCATTCCCGGGCTCTTCGGCCACATGGCCGTCTATCTCGGCAACGAGGCCGAGTTGCGGGCGATGGGGGTCTGGAACGAGCCGTCCGTGCGCCGCCACCGCGACGCGATCCGCGACGGCGCGACCGTGATCGAGTCCGACCACAAAGGGGTACACCTGTCGCGGCCGTCTCGCGTGCTGAACGGCGACCGGGTGGTGGTCCTTCGGCCGCGGCTTTCTTCTGCCGCCAGACGGCGGGTGCTGGAAGCGTTCTACGACCATCTTGGCGGCCGGTTCGACTTTCATTTCGACAGCGGGGACTCCGAGTGCGTCTACTGCGCGGAACTCATCGACCACGTGGCGCCCGAACTGCACCTGCCGCGTCGGATCGCCTACGGCCGCCAGACGATCATCCCTGACGACGCTGCGATCCGTGCCGCGCGCGGCCTGATACCTTTCCACTTCCTTCTGTACGTCGAAGGAGACGGGAAGGGATCGCGCCGGAGCACACGCAGCAAGCTCATCTCCGACATCGAGGCGGAGTGGTTGGGACGAGCGCTTGACGGAAATCAATCCGGTCCCCGCATTGCGTGGTAGTGTGGGTCATGGTTCATCTTGCGCTAGAGACTCTCGGTCCCCGTTGCTCCGTCATGGGCGCCGTCCTGGCGTTGGCGTGGCTCCTTCCTTCTGCCGCGCTCGCCGAAGACCAGGTGGCTTATGGAAAGGCGCTAGTCGAGACGAACTGCGCCCGCTGCCATGCGGTGGGCACGACCGACGAAAGCACGCATCCCGAGGCTCCGCCCTTCCGAACCCTGTCGGAACGCTACCCGCTCGACGCGCTGGAAGAGGCCTTCGTGGAAGGGGTCTCGACCGGTCACCCCGACATGCCCGAATTCCAGGCATCGCCGGAGCAGATCGGCGCGATCATCGACTACATGGACACGCTCCAGCCCGAGTGAGCCCGGACGACCGCCGCGTCAGCCGTTGCCTGCGCCGGAACGGGTCACGACCTCGCCGTCTTCCTTCTCGAAGCGGCCCACCGGGTCGGGCAGGATTTCGAGCACTTTCTCCGAGGGGCGGCAAAGCGTGGTCCCGAGCGGCGTCACGACGATCGGCCGGTTGATCAGGATCGGGTGCTGCATCATGAAGTCGACGATCTGGTCGTCGCTCCATCTCGGATCGTCGAGCCCGAGTTCGTGATATGGCGTTCCCTTCTCGCGCAGGAGTTGGCGCGGCGTAATCCCCATCGCGGCGATGAGCTCGACCAGCCTCTCGCGCGAGGGCGGCGTCTTCAGGTACTCGATCACCTCCGGCTCCTCGCCCGACTGGCGGATCATGGAGAGCGTGTTGCGGGACGTCCCGCAGGCGGGATTGTGATAGATGGTGATCGTCGTGCCGCTCATGCCTTCGGGAACCAGTGTTGGGTGCGATTTGCGAAGGCGACCAGCGACAGCATCACCGGAACCTCCACCAGGACGCCGACGACGGTGGCGAGCGCGGCGCCCGAGCTCAGTCCGAACAGGCTGATGGCCACCGCGACGGCGAGTTCGAAGAAGTTCGAGGTTCCGATCAGGGCGCAGGGCGCCGCGACGTTGAACGGCACTTTCCATGCCTTCGCCGCCGCATAGGCGATGAAAAAGATGCCGTAGGACTGGATCAGCAGCGGCACCGCGATAAGCACGATCAGCAGCGGATTGCCGGTGATGACGTTTCCCTGGAAGCCGAACAGGAGCACGACCGTCGCCAGCAGGCCGATCACGGACAGGGGCTTCAGGCGCCCGGTGAAGTCCGAGACTGCCGCCTCTGCCTTCGGACCGCCGCCGGCCCGGTCCAGCAGCCGCTTGCGGGTGAGCGCGCCGGCGATGAGCGGGATCACCACGTAGAGGGCGACCGACAGGAGCAGCGTCTCCCAGGGCACGGCGATGTCGGTCACGCCGAGCAGCAGCGCGACGATCGGAGCGAAGGCGAAGATCATGATGATGTCGTTCACCGAAACCTGCACCAGGGTGTAGTTGGGATCCCCCTTCGTCATCTGGCTCCAGACGAACACCATCGCGGTGCAGGGTGCCGCGCCGAGCAGGATGAGACCCGCGATGTACTGCTGCGCATCGGCGGGCGCGATCCACGGCGCGAAGACGTATTCGAAGAACAGCACGCCCAGAGCGGCCATGGTGAACGGCTTGATCAGCCAGTTCACGACGATCGTCAGCACCAGTCCCTTGGGCCGGTCTCCGACATGACTGAGGCTGGCGAAGTCGACGTTGACCATCATCGGGAAGACCATCGCCCAGATGAGCACCGCGACCACGAGGTTGACCGACGCGAACTCCAGGCCAGCCAGGGTGCCGAACAGGCCGGGCAGCAGGTTGCCGAGAACGATGCCGGCCACGATGCACAGCGCCACCCAGGCCGAAAGCCATTTTTCGAAGAAGCCGATCCCGCCGGCCGCGGTCGAAGCGTCGAATGTCCGATCCGTCATGTCGCCGGTCGCCGTCCTGTCGTTGATCATCCCGCCTTCGGCAGGTTCCTACCGATCTCGTCCAGCCGCTTCTGCAGCGCCAGGCGATCCAGCGAATTCATGGGAAGGCTGGTGAAGATCGAGATACGGTTGTTGAGCATGCGGTAGGCGTCGGCGAAGGCGAGGCGCTTCTCCGCCTCGGTCCCTTCCACCGCCGCCGGGTCGGGCACGCCCCAGTGCGCGGTCATGGGCTGGCCCGGCCACACCGGACAGGCCTCGTTGGCGGCGTTGTCGCAGACGGTGAAGACGAAGTTCATCTCCGGGGCGCCCGGCTGCGCGAACTCCTCCCAGTTCTTCGAGCGGGCGAACGAGGTGTCGTGGTTGAGGCTCTTCAGGAGGTCCAGCGAATAGGGATGCACCTCGCCTTTCGGCTGCGAACCAGCCGAGAAGGCCCTGAAGCGGCCCTGTCCGACGCGATTGAGAATTGCCTCGGCGAGAATGGAGCGGGCCGAATTGCCGGTGCAGAGGAATAGCACGTTGTAGACTTGGTCGCTCATTGCGAAACTTTCCCTAACAATCGCAGGTGATGGCGTTGATGACGGGCCGGCAGAGGTCCGGAGAACCGTTGCAGCAGTCCTCCATCAGGTAGGCGAGCAGGTCGCGCAGGCCGGTCATGTCCGCGAGATAGCGGATCGTGCGGCCGTCCCGTTCCGGCCGGATCAGGCCCGCGTGAGCCAGCACCTTCAGGTGCGCCGACATCGTGTTCTGGACGATGTCCAGCCGCGCGGCGATCTCGCCGGCGGGAAGGCCGGCCTCCCCGCTCTTCACCAGAAGGCGGAACACCTCCAGACGGGTGTCCTGACCGAGAGCGGCCAGCGCGGCAAGGGCAGCAGTTTTATCCATATATCCAAGTTTCCAGAATAACGGCTTGGATACCGAGGCCCCATGCCGCGGTCAAGCGGAATCCAAAACGGCGGCCCGGGCGAGGGCCGCCGAATGACATTAAAGTGGTCGCGAAGGTCTACGGTCCTTCGGATCAATCGACGATAACGATCCGCATGTTCGCCGATCCATGGGACTTCACGAGACTGTAGAGGCTCGCCGCATTTTTCGGATGCAGGCGGACGCAGCCATGGGATGCCGGCTGGCCCAGCCGCTTCACGGCGTCGGTTGCATGCACGGCATATCCGCCATGGAAGAAAATCGAATGCGGCATCGGCGCGTTGTCGTATTTGCGCGAATACCACATCTTGTGCATGCGGGTGGGCGAGAATGTCCCGCGCGGCGTGCGGTAGCCGCGTCCGGCGGTCGAGACTTTCCATTCGTAGGTTGGCTGGCCGTCCACAATGACCTGCATCGTCTGGTCGGAGACGTCGATCCTTGCAACGACCGTGGAGGCCGCCGCCGTGCTGGCCGCGGCTGCCATCCACAGGGCTGCGCCACCAATCGTCAAGGCCGCGATGTTGATCAGTCTCGTTGCCAGGTTCTGTTTCATTCCCGCCTCCATCTGTTTTGTTCGTTCGATGTTCGATGGCCGAACAATCTGCCATGGAGGTTTCATGGAAATTTCGTTCACCAGTAGAAATGGTTTCGTTTCTGTTTCCAAATTGGCCTTCGACGAAACAAACAGTCTCATCTGCCTTCACTATTTCTTTCGCACTCTCGGTGGCGCGAATTTCCCATGCGGCTGCAAAGTCTTGAGCCCCGCATGCGCTGCAACCCGGAGCCGGTCCAGCGGCATGGTCCCGATACAGAACCGGTCGATGTTGCATCCAACAGGGTCGCTTCCGCGATCTCCGAAGTTCGAAGGAATGGAAAATGCGTAGCCGGTTTGCGGGAATGGTTCTCAATGCCCTCCTGGCGGGGCAGGTCGCCTTCGGCGCCGCCGCCGTCGCGGCACTTGCGATGAAGGACGAAACGCCGCGGCGCATGGCGGTCGAAAGACAGACCCTCGCCGCCGCCGAAACCGGCGCCGTGGTGCGGTGATGGTCCCGCGCGGGCTATTCTCGCGCCTGACGGACGCTTGGCGCACCGTGCTCGGTGCCGCCTTGATCGCCATGGCGCTTCTCGCGGGTGGATTGCCGGCCGGCGCGGCGGTGGACGATCCCGATGCCATCGACGCGCTGAAGGCAGCGAAGCCTTTCGTCTCCATGGTTATCGTTCAGGACCGGCCCTGGTCGCCCGAGACGCACGTGATGCTGGGAAACAAGATCTCCGGCTACATGCGCTACGCGCTCGGCGGCCAGCTTGTGCGCGACATCCCGGAGGCGTCGGGCATGAAGGTGCGCGTCGTGCTCGTCTCGGATGCTGCGCCGTCCGCGGACGACGTCGTCGTGCTCGAGGAATTCCGCCGGCAGATGGCGGGCGCCAGCGTCGACTTCGTCTGGGGCGGCGAGACTGACCTTCTGTCGCTGGTGGGCGAGTGATGCGTGCGGATGCGGCAGGGGCGGCCGCGTCAGACCGGCGGATCGAACCGATAACCCGCGCCGCGTACCGTCACGATGCTTTCGGTGTCGAGCTTGCGGCGCAGCCGCACGATGCGCGAATCGACGGAGCGGTCGAAGGCGTCGAAGCTCTCCGCCGGTGCCGCAGCCATGATGTCCTCGCGGCCGAGCACCCGGCCCGGATTGCCGACAAACAGGCGCAGCAGGGCGATCTGCCCCGGCGAGAGCTGTTCCTCCTCACCCGAATTGCGCATGACCAGCGCCGCCTTCATGTCGACGCTGGAATTCTCCAGCATCACAAGGTCGCCGATTGGATGTCCGCGCCGGGCAAGCAGTCGGTTGAGGCGGCTCGCCAGTTCGCGCGGCACGACCGGAGCGTCGAGGAAATCGGCCGCGCCGAGTTCCAGCGCCAGGATGCGGTCGACCGGCTCGCAATTCCTGCCGATCATGACGAAGGCCGTCGATCCGCCGCCGGAGAATTTTCGCAACAGGTCGGTTCCGCTGAGACCGTCGAGTTGCAGGTCGACCAGCGCCACGTCGACGTCGTTGGCGCCGAGAAGGGCCATCGCGCTCCATTCCTCGTGCGCGAATCGCACGTCGTAACCGCGCCGGTCGAGATAATCGGCCAGCGCTTCGTCGGTTTCGTTCTTGCTGCAGATACGCGCGACGACCGGTCTTCGACCCACTTGCGGATCCCTGAAACAAACGCCCGATGAACAGGCTGGACAATATGTTTATACCCAATCTACTTATTGCGGGAAACCAGGGGGATACCGCGATGCGGTCGCGTATCGCAGTTGTCGACGACGAGCCCGATCTGCGGGATGCGGTGGCGGAATATCTCGCGGCGAGCGGATACGACGTGATGACCGCAGCGAGCGCGGCGGAGATGCGCGAACTGGTCGCCGTGCACAGTTTCGATCTCGCGATCCTCGACATCGCCATGCCTGGCGAGGACGGGCTGGCGCTCGGGCGATGGCTTCGCTCGCAGATGCCGCTCGGCATCATCTTCGCCACCGCCGCCGGCACCTCAATCGACCGCATCGTCGGCCTCGAACTCGGCGCCGACGACTACATCGTCAAGCCCTACGAACTGCGCGAACTCCTGGCGCGGGTTCGAAGCGTGCTGCGGCGGGTGCCGCCGGCCTCCGCCGCGGCTGCCGCCCCGCCGGCGCCGGCCAAGCGGGTGGCCAACAAGATCATATCCTTCGGTTCCTACAGCGCCGATCTCGACGGAAGGCTGGTCATCGGTCCGGACGGCTCATCCATCGAACTCGCCAAGAGCGAGTTCGATGTGCTGGAAGTTTTCCTGACCCGACCGAATCGCCTGTTGACCCGCTCGGCCATCTCGGAAGCGATCGGCTTCAGCGAGGATCTTGAATCCTCGCGCGCCCTCGACATCCGCATCATGCGCCTGCGCAAGAAGATCGAGCCCGACCCCGCGAGCCCGCGCTTCCTGAAAACAGTCCGCGGGGAAGGCTACGTCTTCTCGCTTCCCGGCGGGGAAAGCCGCTGACGACGTTATCGCCTGGCAGGGAGATCGCGACGGCATGATCGAAGGCGCGGCTGTCCCGGTTCCGACCCGATCGCGCGCGATGAGCCTGCCGGTCGCGATTTCGCGTATCGCACGCCGGCTTCGCGAGGCGAACGAGTGGCTGCAGGAGATCGACGACGTCCTGGCCATCCTGGGTCAGGCGCTGGACTGCCACCGCACCATCGTCTTCCAGCTCAAGCCGATGCCGAAGGCCGGCTTCTCGCAGTCCATCGCCTCCTACTGGGTCGATCTCGCGGTGCTGAAGTCGGCCGAGCGCCCGACATTGATCCGCGAAGCGATCCTGGTGGACGACCCGCTCCTCAAGCGAATCGGTGAGGAGGAGAGGCAAGGCAAGGTCTTCTCGGGCCATACGCGAAACCTCGAAGGCTTCCTGCGTGCCGATTTCGAGAAGAACCTGATCCTGTCGTTCCTGTCGGTCCCGATCTTCGCGCACGGCTATCTTTGGGGCACGCTCGCCATCAACGATTGCGTCAGGGAACGCGAATGGACCGAGGACGAAGCCGCGGCGGTGGAACTGGTCGCATCCGCGATCGGTGACGCGATCGAACATTCCTCCTCCGAACAGCATGTCAGCGAGGTCTTCCGGACCACGATGGTGCAGGCCGCCCTAGACGGCGTCGTCGTCATCGACGAATCGGGCGGCATCATCGAGTTCAATCCGGCCGCCGAAGCCATGTTCGGCTGGTCCAAGGCGGAGTTGCTCGGCAAGAACATCGCCGGGACCCTGATCCCGCAGGAACACCGCAAGGGCCATACGAAGGGCATCCGCCGATATCTGGAGGGCGGGCCCGCGATCATGATCGGCCGCCGCGTCGAGACCCAGGCGATCAATGCCTCGGGAGAATCCTTTCCGATCGAACTGACCATCTCGGAGGTGCGCGCCGCCGACCGGCGCCTGTTCGTCGGGTCGATCCGGGACCTGAGGGAGCGGCAGCGCGCCGAGGAGGAGATCAACCGGCAGCGCGACAGGCTGCACCAGAACGAGAAGATGGCGGCGATGGGATCGCTGCTCGCCGGCGTCTCGCACGAGCTCAACAATCCGCTCGCCGTGGTGGTGGCCCAGTCGACGCTACTTTTTGAGTTCGCCAACGACCCGCAGGTGAAGTCGCGCGCCGAGAAGGTCCGCGCCGCCGCCGAGCGCTGCGGACGCATCGTCAAGAGCTTCCTCGGCATGGTGCGCCTGCACCCCGCGCAACACGAGGAGACGGACCTCAACCAGGTCATCCGCGCGGCCCTCGAAGTGACCGCCTATGGCGCGCGCAGCACCGGCGTGACGGTCGAGACGGACCTCGCTCCCGGACCGCTGACGGTGTTCGTCGATGCCGACCACATCACCCAGGTCGCGGCGAATTTTCTCGTCAACGGCCAGCACGCGCTGACTGCAGCTTCGGGCGAACGGAAGATTCGCGTCCGAACCTGGCGCAACACCGACGCGGTCGGCTTTTCGGTCGAGGATACCGGTCCGGGAATCCCGGCCGAGATCGCGCAGCGCATCTTCGAGCCCTATTTCACCACCAAGCCTGTCGGCGTCGGCACCGGCATCGGTCTGTCGATTTCGCGCTCGATCGTCGAGCGTCACAACGGCCGGATCTGGTTCGATGACGTCGAGCCGCACGGCGTGCGGTTCTGCGTCGAGCTGCCGCTCGCGCAGGCCCATGCGGACGCGGCGCGGACGGTGGCGGCGCGGACCACCGGCATCGCGCGGGCGCTGATCATCGACGACGAGCCGGACGTCGCGAGTTCGCTCGCCGACATCCTGGAGATGATGGGCGTGAAGGCCTCGGTCATCACCCGCTGGACGTCGGTCGACGACGTCCTGGCGGGAGCCATGCCGGACATCATCTTCAGCGACCTGCGCATGCCCGAGGCGAGCGGGATGACGATCTACCAGCAGTTCCGCGACCGCTCGCCCTCACTGGCGCGCCGCTTTGTCATCGTCACGGGTGACATGCTGGGTGCAAAGGGAGAGATCGAGGCGCTGCCGCTCGACTTGCGGCCGCTCGTGCTGGAAAAGCCCTTCAGTACGCTGGAACTGCGCGGAGTGCTGGCCTTGCTGGCTGACCGGACCGGTCAGTGACGGCATAGTGCGGACCGCCTCCGTGCGAGGGAAGGCGATCCGGCTTGACGCGGCTCAGTTGATGGTCATCACGACGACGTCGTCGTCACGGTCGAAACGCGGTTCGCGCGCCGGGAAGGGGAATTCGCAATCCAGATCGGCCAGATCCTGCCGTCGCACGTCGGACGCCTTCATCAGTTCACAGGCCGCACGCGCCGCCTGGAAGGCGCTGTAGGGAATATTCTCGCGAAGCTTAGTCATCTTCGATTCCTCCAACGGCCGCCATTCAAGCGCCAGATATTGTCCTTATTCTGGCAGAGATCGTCTTTCCGCCATCTTTCGAGATCGCGACCAGACATTTCGTCGTTTCGTTGCCCCAGGACTGGCCCGAACAGGCGAGATCGATCTCGCTCGCCGGCATCATCCCGTCCTCCGCCGGAGCGATCCTCTGCTCCTGCGTGCCCGTTCCGGAAGGCGACAGGGCAACCGCGCTGGTCAGGGGGAGCATTATCGAGGCGAGTGCTGCTGTCGCGACGGCCGCGAACATGCCCATTGGATGCCGGGATGCGCCGCGGCGGAGCCGGCCCAGCGAGTAGGCTCGATCGCCAGGGGCGGCTGCCTTGGTCGGGGAGTCCATCATGTCCTGTTCGCGTGTCATCTGAAGCGCCTCGGAATTCATCATCGTTAGGATGGTGTTAACCTCCGGGCGTTTCGCCTGAATGCCGAAAACTTCACACAATTGTTTCGACCGGTAACGCGAGCCACGGCGCCAGCGTCGCAAAGGCTCCGCGGGCGAGGTCGGCTCCTCGGCGGTTCAGGGCTAAGTCGCGGTGCCGCCAGCGCTTTTTCGGGCGGAATGCCAGAGCTTGTAGGGAACCGTGTTGAAATCTCTAACCCATTGCAATTGATCGATAAATGTGTTTATGTTGAATGAACATTCAGCAATGATGGGAGCAATACCGTGAACCGCCCGCTTCGTGACGTGGCGATCCCGAACGATTGGGACCGTAGCGGACTCCCCGGCTGGACCTATCACAGCCCAGCTTTGCTCGAGCTTGAAAAGGAGCAGGTCTTCCGCAGCCACTGGCAGATCATCGGCCACGTGTCGGACGTGCCGGAGGCGGGCGACTATCTCACCATGGACGTCGTCGGCGAGCGCGCGCTGGTGGTTCGCGGCAAGGACGGGGTGGTACGCGGGTTCCACAATCTGTGCCGCCACCGCGGCAGCCGCGTCGTGGCGGACGAGCAGGGAAGCTGTAAGAACGCGCTGGTCTGCCCCTTTCACGGCTGGGTCTACAATCTTGACGGCACGCTACGCGGCGCGGCCCGGCCGCGCTCCTTCCCGGAACTCGACAAGGTGGAGTTCGGGCTGAAGCCGATCGATCTCGAAGTCTGGATGGGCTTCATCTTCATCCGTTTCCGGCAAGGTCCGCAGCCTTCGGTCGCGGAACTGATGCGGCCGGTCGAGGCTGAGATGGCGCATTACCGCGCCGCCGAGATGATGCCGGCGTGGGGGATCTGGACCCAGCAATCGGCGGTGAACTGGAAATCGGTGCGCGACGTCGACAATGAAGGCTACCACGTCGCCATGGCGCACCCGGCGCTCCAGGACCTCTACGGCGCGACCTACTATGACGAGCCATTCATCAACGGCGTGTCGCGGTCCTACGCCACCTACAATCCGCACGCGGGACGGCGCTGGAGCGTACGCAACTACGTCAAGATCGCGCCGGCGCCCGATCACCTGCCGGACAATCTGAAAAGGGCCTGGCTCTACTACGGCATATTCCCCAACACCGTGCTCGCCATGACGCCCGAGACCGTGCAGTTCTATCAGGAGTTTCCCCTGTCGACGGGCGAGACGATCCTGCGCGGCGCGATCTACCGCTATGCGGTCGAGACCCGCGAGCAGGCCGCCGCGCGGTATCTCGCCTTCCGGATCGACCGCGACACGCAGGCCGAGGACGTACAGCTCACGGTCTGGTCGAACGAATCCATGCAGTCGGAGGCCTTTGACGGCTTCTATCTCTCCGACCTCGAATACGGCGTGCGTTCGCACCATGACCATCTGCGCCGCCTCCTTCCGGTCATGAATCTCGAAACTCCGCCCGACGACAAGGACGTCTGGAACCTCAACGAGGCTCTCCTCAGCCGGTCCTGAGCAACGGACTGGGCCGTTCGGCGCCGGACGGGATCAGGTGCGGCCCGGCACTGGCCCGACATAGCGGGCGCGCGGACGGATCAGCGTTCCCGTCGCGAGCTGTTCCATCGCATGCGCCACCCAGCCGGCTGTGCGGGCGATAGCGAAAAGCGCCAGTTCATGCCCGATGGCCAAGCCGAGCGAGCGCATCATCACCGCCAGTGCGAAATCGATGTTGGGATGCAGTCCCGTCGCCTCGGTGATCATCGCGGGTGCATCCACGGCCAGCCGCTGCTGGTCGCCAGATTTCGCGAGTTCGGCCAGGAGGTGTTCGGCGCGCGGATCGCCGCGCTCGTACACGGTGTGGCCGAAGCCGGGCATCGGCTCGCCCAGCGCCACGCGCTCTCGGATGTTCCGCGCCATGTCGCCCTCCGCGAGGTCGGCGACCAAATGGGCGGCGAGCGGTCCGGCGCCGCCATGCTTCGGGCCCTTCAGTGCCACGAGGCCGGCGATGGTGGCATCGTAGAGGTTGAGCCCGGTCGAGGCGGCGCAGCGCACGGTGAAGGACGAGGCGTTGAGCTCGTGGTCGGCCAGAAGCACCAGCGCCCGCCGGAAGAGGTCCTCCGCCTTGCGATCGTCCGGCGTCCAGGCCTGCGCCACTTGGCGGTGCAGCGGGGCACTCCCAGGCGCGCGCTCGAGGATCGCCGAGGTCACCAGCCGCATGACGCGCGCGCCGACCTGCGCGCGGCCGTCACGCGTCCGGTTGAAGGCGCGCGGGTCGCCGTCGCCGGCAAGTGACAGGACCGCCACCGCGCGAGCGATGGGGGAGGGCTTCTCGATGGCGCCGGCGACGATGCGCATGGCGCCGCTCAGTTCGGGCAGGTTGTCGGGCTCGAAGGGATCGATGCTGTCGATGCCCCAGAGCAGCGTCGCCGCCTGCTCCAGCGTGCCCTGTTCCGCCAGCGCTACGGCGGGAACGCCCCGGTAGATAGGCCCGGCCTCGGTGATGGTCGAGATCGACGATTCGATCACGGGCATGTCGCTGGCCGGCTCCCGCGCCGTCCCCGATGGCGCGCGGCGGTTCTTCAGTGCCCGCACGTCGTCGGCCCTGTAGCGCCGGGCGCGCGTGTCCGGCACCGGCTCGGAGCGGATCAACCCCCGACTGACATAGGCGTAGAGGGTGGCGGGCGAGACACCGAGTTCGCCGGCCGCCTCGCGGGCGTTGAGATAGAGCGGCTCTTCGATTTTTTTCATATTGATCATGCTAATCAAGATTGATCAATATAGAAAGGGTCTCCAATCTCTTCGGCACAGCAAAAGGAGATCCCACCATGACCCTGCACTCGAAAACCCCGATCGGGCTGGACGGCGTCGTCGCCGCTGCCACGGCGCTGTCGCACGTGGACGGCGAGCGCGGCGAACTCATCATCGCGGGGCAGCGTCTCGGCGAACTGGCACGGTCGGCTTCTTTCGAAGAGGTGACGACGCGGCTCTGGTCGCTCGCGCATGGCGAGGAGATCGATCCCGATGGGGTGAAGACGGGATTGGGCGTCGCCCGCGAACGCGCCTTCGAGACTCTGCCGCGCATCCTCGCGGCAAGCGACGGCCTGCCGGTGATCGCAGGATCCCGTGCGGGCGTGGCAGCGCTCGGTCCGGTCGACGGTCTGTCGGATGAAACCGCCATCATCGGAGCGATGCCGGTGATCGCGGCCGCACTTGCGAGGCGTGTTAACGGATTGGCGCCGGTGGCTCCCGACCGGTCGCTCGGCCATGCGGCCGACACGCTGCGCATGCTGCGCGGCGAGGCTCCCACGGAGGCCGAGGCGAAGGCGCTCGATGCCTATCTCGTCACCGTCAGCGACCACGGCATGAACGCCTCGACCTTCGCGGCGCGGGTCGTCGCGTCCACCAATGCCGACCTCTTCATGGCGGCGACAGCGGGATACTGCGCCCTGACGGGGCCACTGCACGGCGGGGCGCCGGAGCCCGTGCTCGCCATGCTCGACGCCATCGGATCGCGCGACAACATCGCCGGATGGATCGACGCCGCGCTTGCCCGCGGCGAGCGGCTGATGGGCTTCGGCCATCGCATCTATCGCGTGCGCGATCCCCGTGCGGACGTGCTGAGGACGGCGGTCGGCCTGCTCGGCGGGCGCGGCGTCGATCTCGGCTTCGCGGCCGAAGTCGAGGCCTATGCCCGCGTCGCGCTGGCGAAGGCCAAGCCCGACCGGCCGCTCGATACCAATGTCGAGTTCTACACTGCGATCCTGCTCGATGCCCTGCGCATCCCCCGCGCCGCCTTCACCCCCATCTTCGCGACCGGCAGGGCGGCCGGGTGGACCGCGCACGCGCGCGAACAGCAGCGGACGGGTCGCCTGTTGCGGCCGGCCTCGCTCTACACGGGCGTGGCCCCGGGATAGGTTGAGCGGCCGATCCGATTCCGGCTAGGTCCGTGGCCGTACCGGGCCCTGGCCGTCCCATCCGCGCGCGGCCTCGCGGAATCCGGCGAACATCTTGGCGGTCGCCGGCAGAAACTCGATTACCTCGATCATTGCCGGCAACGCGCCTTTCGTATCGAAGTATCCTACCCGCGCTCCGTTTGCGACTTCGGCTTCGTAAGCCAGTTCGAAACCGGCCGAAGCATAGTGTTCGAGCGCGGCTCCATAGTCCTCCGCGGCCATGCCGAAATGGTGCAGTCCCGGTCCGGTACGGTCGAGTATCTCGCGGTAGACGGACGGCGTATCGTCGAGTTGCTGGATCAGTTCGAACTGCATGTCCCCGGCGTAACCCATGGCGATCGCCAGCGCGGTACTCGTCGGCTTTCCCCGATAGCTCTGACGGGGGAAGACGCCGCGCTCTCGCAGGAACCATGGGCCGACGCCCAGGCGGCGCGTCATCTCCTTCATCGTGGAATGAATGTCGAGCGTGACGAAGGCCGTCTGGACGAGGCGGCCGGCGGAAGCCACGGGGCTGAACGATCCTGCGGGATCCATGAGCAACTCCCCCAATATCAAGCGGCACGAACTCGATAAAAGCGGTTGCGGACCTCCGCAAGCCTCTTGCTCAGTCGTTGCACATTTGGTCGCGTCCTGGCTGCGCACGACGCCCGCCGCAACGTCAGCCCTGCCAGACGCCTTCGGCGCGCAGTTCATCCATCGTGCGCGATATTCCCTCGTGGAGGATGGCGACCATGTGGTCGACCTGCTCGCGCGTGATCGTGAGCGGTGGCGACATCACACACATGTTGATCAGCGGCCGCACCAAGAGGCCGAGTTCGTGGCAATGCCGGTCGATGCGCTTGCCGACGTCGTTGTCGAGTGCCAGCGGGTTGCGGCTCTCGCGGTCGGCCACGCATTCCACGCAGGCCATCAGGCCGGCGCCGCGCACCTCGCCCACCAGCGGCAGGTCCTCCAGCGTCTTCAGGCGCTCCTGGAAGTACGGCCCGACCTGCCGCGCGTGCTCCAGGATGCCGCCTTCCAGCAGGTCGAGGTTCTTCAGCCCCACGGCGCAGCCGATCGGGTGGCTCGAATAGGTATAGCCGTGGCCGAACATGGCCGCGGCATGGTTGGACTTGCGCAGCACCTCGGTCAGGCGCGACGAGATCATCACCCCGCCGAGCGGGAAATAGCCCGACGTGACGCCCTTGGCGAAGGTGATCATGTCAGGTTCGATCCCGAACACCTTCTCCGACGCAAAGACTTCGCCGAGCCGGCCGAAGGCGGTCACGACCTCGTCGGAGATGTAGAGGATGTCGTTCTCGCGGCAGATTTCGCGGATGCGCGGGAGATAGCCGGGCGGCGGAACGATGACGCCGCCGGAGGCCTGCACCGGCTCTCCGACGAAGGCGCCTATCCTGTCGGCGCCGCGACTAGTGACGGTTTCGCGGAACTCGTCGACCAGGAAGTCCGTGAAGCCTTCGATGCTCATCCCCGCCGGCCGGCGGAACGGGTTCGGGCAGGTCAGCTTGATCACCAGGTCGTCGGCGCCGTCCATCCAGTCGCGGTCGCGCGGGCGGCCGTTCAGCGACGCCGAAAGATAGGTGGAGCCGTGGTAGGCGCCGCCGCGCGAGATGATCAGCTTCTTCTCCGGCCGGCCGCGCACGTTGTTGAAAAACTGCATGAAGCGCAGCGCGGTCTCGACCGCCGACGACCCGCCGGTAGTGAAGAAGACGTGGTCGAGATCGCCGGGCGCGTGGGCTGCCAGCCGTTCGGCGAGCTCCGCCGACGGATCGCTCATCGTGTACCAGGGTGTGTTGTAGGAGAGCGTCATCGCCTGATCGTACATGACGCGCGCGAGTTCCTCGCGGCGGTGGCCGACGTTCACGCACCACATGCCGGCCGGTCCGTCGATCAGCCGCCGTCCTTCGCCGTCTGTTATGTAGATGCCGTCGCCGCTGCCGATCGGCGTGCGCGCCTCGTTGCCGATGGAACCCGCATAGGGCCAGGGCTGGATCAGATGTCGCTCGGCGCTTCGCTTCAGCCCGTCGCGATGCTCGGAAGCGGCATCGCCGCGCCTGAATTCTGCCTTCTCGACGGCCGCCATTTCCTTACCTCGATGATCTCTTGCCGTCCCGGCCAAGATGCACGCCGCAAATCACCGGAAAACCGACGGAAATCCGGCACATATTGAATATCCGTTCAATCAATATCGCAGAAATAGCGCTTGATTTCAATCCGCGGATGCGCTCTTGATTGCCGAATGCGCGGTGGCAGGGGAACCGCGTGTCTCGCGACCGGGGAGACAAGTGACGCCGAGTCCCTCGCCCACACAAATCATCGCGCCCGGAGAGCCGCATTGACGACGGCCGCGGAAGGCGCGGGCGGACTCGCCGCCGGGAGGGCGCCGCGCCGCGGCTCCTTCCTGCGATCGGAGGAAGCCCGGGGCTTCGCCCTGATCAGTCCGACCTTCCTGTTCGCGCTCGCCATGCTGGCTGCGCCCATCCTCGTCATCGTCGCGCATTCCTTCTGGACGCAGGATTATCTCACGATCGACCGGACCTTCACGCTCGAGAACTACCGGATCGCGCTGACGGAGCCAATCTACCGCGATCTTCTCGGGCGCTCGCTGGTCCTGTCCTTCACGGTGAGCACGCTCACCGTGCTGCTCGCCTATCCGGTCGCCTACTACATCTCCTTCCACGGCGGGCGGCACAAGGCGCTGCTGCTCTTCCTCGTCACCATCCCGGCCTGGACGAGCTACCTTTTGCGCGTCATGTCCTGGAAGGTCATCCTCGGCTACAACGGCGTGCTCAATTCGGCACTGCTTGGCGTCGGCGTCATCGACGAGCCCTCCACGGCCTTTCTCTACAACACCAACGCGGTGCTGATCGCGCTCACCCATGCCTGGGCGGTGTTCGCCATCCTGCCGATCTACGTCTCCCTGGAGAAAGTCGACCGGACCCTGCTCGAAGCCGCAACCGACCTCGGCGACGGACCGGTCCGCCGCTTCCTGCGCGTGACGCTGCCGCTGACGATGCCGGGCATCATTGCGGCGCTGATCATCGTGATGATCCCGACGGTCGGCGACTACGTCACGCCGCGCCTCGTCGGCGGCAAGGACGGCGTCATGATCGCCAATGCGATCGAGGTGCAGTTCAAGAAGGGGGCGAACTGGCCGCTCGGCTCCGCGCTGTCGGTGACCACGATGGTCGTCATCACTCTCATGGCGGGCGCCTGCGTAGCGGTGCTGCGCTGGGCCGCGAGGCGGATCCGATGAGGGCAGGGCGGATCTTCGGCGGAGCGAACGGGCTCAGGCTCTACGCGGCACTCTACGTCGCCTTCCTCTATCTGCCGGTCCTCCTGCTTCCGCTATTTTCGGTCAACGATTCCGCCGTTCCGAACTTCCCGCTCACGGGCTTCACGTGGAAATGGTACGAGAGCCTCGCCGATACGCCCGTGCTGCTCGACGCGGCCTGGAACAGCGCCATGGTCGGAACCGCCGCAGCCGTCATCGCCACCCTGCTCGGCATCTGCGCCGCCCGCGCGATGACGCGCTACCGTTTCCGCGGCCAGAAGGCGATGAGCGGCCTCATCATGGCGCCGCTGGTGCTGCCGGAGATCATCATCGCGGTAGCGCTGCTGGTCGTGCTTTTGCGCCTCGGCCTCGAACTCTCGCTCCTGTCGGTGGTGCTCGGACATGTGCTGATCTGCGTTCCCTATTCGGTGACGGTGCTCATTGCCGGCTTCGAGGGCTTCGACCGTAGCCTGGAGGAAGCCTCGACCGACCTCGGCGAGACGGCGTTCGGGACCTTCCGGCGCGTGACGCTGCCGATGGTGGCCCCTGCCATCGTCTCCAGCCTGCTCGTCTCCTTCACCATCTCGCTTGACGAATTCATCCTCGCCTTCTTCCTGACCGGCACGGATTCCACGCTGCCGGTCTACATCTGGGGACAGTTGCGCTTCGCAGCGCGCCTTCCCACCGTACTGGCGCTCGGCACGGTCATGCTGGTTGCCTCCTTCATCCTTCTCACCATCGCCGAAATCTTCCGCCGGCGCAGCGCGCGCCGTACCCAAGTCGAGGGAGGCCTGTTTGCCTGAACGGCCGATGATCGACGTCGATCACGTCACCAAGACCTACGGCAATTTTAACGCCCTCGACGACGCCTCGCTCGCCATCCACGCCGGCGAGTTCTTCTCGCTGCTCGGGCCGTCCGGCTGCGGCAAGACCACGCTGCTGCGGATGATCGGCGGTTTCGATTCCCCCACGCGCGGGTCGATTGCGATCGACGGCCAGCCGATGGACGGAATCCCCGCCAACCGGCGCCCCACCAACATGGTGTTCCAAAGCTATGCCATCTTCCCGCATCTCAACGTCGAGCAGAATGTCGGCTACGGCTTGAAGCGGCTGAGGCTCGATGCCGCCGAGGAGAAGCGCCGGGTGGGCGAGGCGCTGGCGCAGGTTTCGCTCGCTGGATACGGCAAGCGCGCCGCGCACGAGCTTTCGGGCGGCCAGCGGCAACGCGTGGCGCTCGCCCGCGCGCTGGTCATGCGCCCCAAGGTTCTGCTTCTCGACGAGCCGCTTTCGGCGCTGGACAAGAAGCTGCGCGAGCAGATGCAGGTGGAGCTCAGGAGCCTCCAGAAGGCGGTCGGCATCACCTTCGTCCTGGTCACCCACGACCAGTACGAGGCGCTCGCCATGTCAGACCGCATCGCCGTGATGTTCGGCGGCAGGATCGCCCAGACGGCGACGCCGAAGGAGATCTACCAGAGGCCGGTGAACCGCCAGGTTGCCGATTTCCTCGGCGGCATGAACTTCATCAAGGCCGAGATCGTCGGTGAGAACGGCAAGTCTATCGTCGTGGAAACGCAGAGCTTCGGCCGCATCACGACGGACCGGCCGGCCCAATGGGCGCCGAACGGCAATGCCGCCACTGTCGGCATCAGACCCGAGCGGCTGCGCGTCCTATGGGACGGCGAGACCGCCGCGCGCGAACTCGCCGGAAAGGTGGTCGACCGACATTATTTCGGCGAGATCACCCATCTCGTGGTCGAGATTCCGGGCATGGAAATGCCCCTTTCGGTGACCGAGACCAACGATTTCGGCGCCGACGACATTCCCGTCGGGGCCGATATCCGGCTCGCCTACGATCCCGACGCGCTGGTGGCGATGGCCGATTGACGGGCTGGTGCGACGCGCTCGAAAAGTGTGATCGCCGACCCGCGCGACACACTGCTGTTACCTTACTTTAGGAGATTGCGGTCGACGCGTTTCATGCCCCCGCGTCGAACCCTCGGCCCGGCTGCTTCGGCAGTCGGGTCTTGTTTTTTCAAGCCCGTTTGCCGCGAGCGATCAAATGGCGCCCGCCGCATCCTCGATCATGCTGACATGCGCCGCCGCGACCTTCCAGCCGTCGGCCGTCCGGATCCAGGTCTGCATCTGCCGCCCCACCTGTCCGGGAAAGTCGTCGCGCCGGAACAGCGTCGAGGCGATTGCCAGGTCGTGCCCGTAGGTGGTGATGAGCGTGCGGGAGAGCGTACGCGTGAAGGGCGACTGGACCGAGCGGAAGCGCCGGATCTCCTCGATCCCGTACTGAATTTCCGCAACGCCATACCGGACCGTGGCATCCGAGTGCAGGAACATGGCATCCAGCGTTGCGGCGTCGTTTTCCAGCAGCGCGGTCTCGTAGGCATGAAACACCGCCGTCACCTGCGCCAGCGTCTCGGGATCGTCGACCACCATCCTCAAACCCCCGCCCGTCGCGCCAGCATCCGGTCGCGCAGGCGCGACAGGAATGGGATTGTCTCGAACTGGTCCTGCCGCACCTTGTCCCACGACACGCCTTGTGGCCGGGGCATCGCGTTACGGGTCTCGATCAACTCCAGCTCCGTGGCGACGAAGTCGAGCGGCGTGTCGTGAGCCTCGATCACCACCCGCTCGTCGGGAACGATCTGGACGGAATGCACCGTCGTCGCCATCGGCGTGTCGGCGGTCACGATGCCGAGTTCGCGAAATATGCCGGTCTCGAGATCGGCGAAGCCGGCACCCTTGCCGGTGCGTCCTCCCGCCCGGCCGACGGCGACCGAGCCGACGACGCAGAAGTCGAGCGGCTCTATGTCCTCGAACTCAATCCGCTCGCCATGCTCCATGAAGCCTTGCGCGGTCGCGGCGAGTTCGTAGGAGATACCGTCGGCGGCGAGCGTCTTCGGGTCGAGCCGCAAATAAGGGAATTCGCGCGTCAGGTACGGCACCGGCGTATAGACCGTCTTGCCTTCGTAAAGCGCCCGGATGCGGATGGGGATCTGCGGGTGGTCCGGGTTCGTCTTGACCGTCTTCGCGTCCTGCCAGGCCTGCGTCTGCGCCAGGCGCCAGGCCGCGACGTCGGCGCCGACGAAGTTCGGGATCATGCTCCAGGCGGGACCGATCGCCACGCCCTCGTCTTCCAGCCTGCGCCAGATGTCGTGGCGCACGGCGTCCTTGCCCGGGTTGCGCCCGGCCCAGCGGCCCTTTTCAGGCATGCGCGATCTCCTGCGAAAGAGCCTGCTCCAGGCTGGCAATCCCCGCCGTCCAGCCGACGATGCCGCCCTGCGCGACGATCATCTCTATTGCCGCCGCCTTGAACTCAGGGAAGTAGCTTTCGGTGGCCTCCTCGATCAGCAGGCATTCGTAGCCGCGGTCGTTGGCCTCGCGCATCGAGGTCTGGACGCAGACCTCCGTCGTCACCCCGGCGAAGACGAGCTGCGCGATGCCCATCTCCTGCAGGCGCTCGTGCAATCCCGTCGCCCAGAACATGCCCTTGCCGGGCTTGTCGATCTCGATCTCGCCGGGTATCGGTGCGAGTTCCGGCACGATCTGGTTGCCAGGTTCTCCCGCGATCAGGATTCGTCCCATCGCGCCGTCGTCCCCGATCCGCAGCCCGGGTTTGCCGCGCAGTCGTTTCGCGGGAGGACAATCCGAGAGATCCGGCCGGTGCGCCTCGCGGGTGTGGATCACGGGCCAGCCCCGGTCGCGGAACAGTTCGAGCAGCCTTGCCACCGCCGGAATGGCCGGCAGCAGGCGCGACACGTCGTTGCCGAGCACGGCGCCGAACCCGCCCGGCTCGATGAAGTCGCGCTGCATGTCGATCACCACCAGCGCGACGCGCTGCGGGTCGAGGCTGAAGTCGTAGGGGCGGGCGGGGATAGAGATGGCCATCCTCAATGCCCCGCCATGTGCTGGCCGATCGTGTTGCGGTCGGTCTCGCCGATTGGCGCGACGTAGCTGATCGTGCCGCCCGACATCACCGCCACCCGGTCGGCGAGTTCCAGGATCTCGTCCAAATCCTCGCTGACCAGCAGCACCGCCGCGCCGCGGTTGCGCTGCTCCATGATCTGGCTGCGGATTTCCGAAACCGAGGCGAAGTCGAGGCCGAAGCACGGATTGGCGACGATCAGGACGTCGACGTCGCCCGACAGTTCGCGCGCCAGCACCGCGCGCTGCACATTGCCTCCCGACAGCGCCTCGATGGGCGAGTCCGGCGAGGTCGTCTTCACGCGGTAGAGCGCGATCAGTTCCTCCGCCTTCTTGCGCATCGGCCCTGGCGACAGCCACCAGCCGAGGCTCGCCACGGGAGGCTTGTCGAAGGAGCGGAAGGCCATGTTCTCGGCAACGCTCATGCGCGGAACCGTGGCGTTCTTCAGCGGCTCCTCGGGCAGGCCGAAGACCTTGAACCGGTCGAAATCGGAACGCTTGGGCTCGAATGGCTTGGCGTGGATGAAGATGCGCCCGTCCGACAGCGGCCGCTGACCGGCCAGCGCCTCCACGAGCGCGCTCTGTCCGTTGCCCGATACGCCCGCGATGCCGACGATCTCACCGGCGCGGACCTTGAGGTTGACGACGTCGATCGCCGGCCGTCCTTCCTCGTCCTGTGCGCAGAGCCCGGCAAGCTCCAGCACCACCGGCTGGTCGTTGTGGATGCGGCGCTCGGCGCGCTCGCGCACCTCGGTGTCGCCGATCATCATGCGGCTCATCTCGGCGACGGTGGCGGAGCGGGCGTCGCCGGTTCCCGTCAGCCGTCCGCGCCGCAGCACGGTGAAGCTGTCGCAGAAGGCCTTCACCTCGCGGAACTTGTGCGAGATCATCAGGACGGTGATCTCGCCGCGCGATGCCATTTCCCCCAGCAGCCCGAGCACCTCGTCCGCCTCGCCGGGAGTCAGCACCGACGTCGGCTCGTCGAGGATCAGGACGCGTTGGTCGAGATAGAGCAGCTTCAGGATTTCCAGCTTCTGCTTTTCGCCGGCCGAGAGCGTCGAGACCTGCGCGTTCAGCGGCACGCGGAACGGCATGCGGTCCATGAAGGCTTCGAGCTTCGGTTTCTCTGACTTCCAGTCGACGATCGCCGGGGCGTCCGCCCGCGAGATGACGAGATTCTCGGCAGCGGTGAGGCAGGGAACGAGAGTAAAATGCTGGTAGACCATGCCGATACCGAGATCGCGCGCGTCGCGGGGGCTGCGGACCGCCGCTTCCTGTCCGTCGAGCAGCACGGATCCGCGCGTGGCGGCGTAAAAGCCCATGATGCATTTGACGAGCGTCGACTTGCCCGCGCCGTTCTCTCCAAGCAGCGCGTGGAACGAGCCGGACTTGACGTCGATGGACACATCGTCGAGCGCCACCAGCGGCCCGAAGATCTTGGTCATGCCGATGGTCTGGAGCGAGGGCGCGCGCCTGGCTTCCGTCGCCATGTCCAACGAGGTCGCGGCGCTCATGGCAGTGCCTCCAGGAATGCACCGGACGTGGCGACGGCGCCGAACACGCCGCCCTGCATCTTGATCATGTCGATCGCCGCGAGGTGGTTTTCGAGCTTCGTCGCCGCGCAGCAGTCCTCCAGCAGAAGGCATTCGTAGCCCCGGTCGTTGGCGTCGCGCATGGTCGTGTGCACGCAGACGTCCGTGGTGACGCCGGACAGCACGATGTTGCGTATGCGCTTGTTCCGCAGCACCAGCTCGAGGTCTGTCGCCAGGAACGAGCCCTTGCCCGGCTTGTCGATGATCGCCTCGCCCGGCTCGGGCTGCAGTTCCGGGATGATCTCCCATCCGGGCTCGCCGCGCACGAGGATGCGCCCGCACGGACCCTGGTCGCCGATGCCGGCGCCGATGCGCTGCGACCGCCAGCGCTTGTTCGCCGGCAGGTCGGAAAGGTCCGGCTTGTGGCCCTCGCGGGTGTGGATGATCGGGTAGCCCTTGGCGCGAAGCGCCTCCAGAACCTTCGCGATCGGCACGATCGGCGCGCGGGTCAGCGAGATGTCGTAGCCCATGGAGTCCACGTAGCCGCCGGGAGCGCAGAAGTCGGTCTGCATGTCGATGACGATGAGGCACGTATTGTGCGGGCCGATGTCGCCGTCGAACGGCCAGGGATAGGGATCGGCGGCAACCGTGACGGCTCCGGCCACCAGGGCTTTTTCGATCCGTTCGTCGACGAGGCTCATGGTGTCTTCCTCACTTCACGATGGAGAGTTCGCCCGGCACTTCACGCGCCGCGCTCTTGGAGCGGGCCGAGGCGATCATGATGAAAAGGGTCAGGATGTAGGGGGCGGCATTGAAGAAGTAGTAGCCCTGGCTGATGCCGACCGATTGCAGCGCGGGCCCGATGGCGCCCGCCGCACCGAACAGGAGTGCGGCGAAGATGCAGCGTATCGGGTCCCACCGCGCGAAGATGACCAGCGCCACGGCCATCAGGCCTTGCCCAGAGGACAGGCCCTCGTTCCAGCTTCCGGGATAGTAGAGCGACAGGAAGGCGCCGCCGACGCCGGCGAGGAAGCCGCCGGCCGAGGTCGCCAGCAGGCGCACGAGATCGACCGAGACGCCCATCGCCTTGGCCGAGGCGGCGCTGTCGCCGGTCATACGTACGATCAGGCCCCAGCGCGTGGTGCGGAACGCCCATGCCATGAAGGCGGCGAGCGCGATGCCGACGAAGAACAGCGGGTTGACCTGGAGCGCCTGCGCGACCAGCGGATCGCCGGACCAGTCGGCCAGATGGATGGCTTCGAGCCGTGGCGCGGTCGGCTGGATGTAGGGCTTGCCGAAGAAGAAGGCGAGGCCGGTGCCGAAGCTCATGAAAGCGATGCCGACAGCGATGTCGTTCACCTTCGGCAGCTTGCAGATATAGCCGTGCATGGCGCCGAGCACGAGGCCGGAGCACCCGGCCATGAGGACGCCGAGCCACGGGCTGCCGGTCGAATAGGAGCCGGCATAGGCCACCATGGCGCCGAGCACGAGATTGCCCTCCAGCCCGAGGTTGATGCGCCCGGATTTCTCGGTCAGGCATTCGCCCAGCGCCACGAACATGAAGGGCGTCGAGACGCGGATCGCGCCGCCCAGCATGGCGATCAGCACGATGAAGAGTTCGCCGCCGCTCATGTCCGGTCTCCCGTGGTGCGCGCCTGCAAGAAGGGGATGCGTCCGTAGAAGGTCTCGCTGACCAGAAGCACCACGAAGATGATGCCCTGCAGCACCAGCACGGTGGCGTCGGGCATTCCCATCCGCCGCTGGATCAACCCGCCCGAGGCGGCGAGCGCGCCGAACATGATGGCCACTGGAACCACCGCCAGCGGGTTCTGCCGGGCGAGGAAGGCGACGAGTATGCCGGTGAAGCCGTAGCCCGCGACCAGCGAGGCATTGGCCTGCCCGTGCACGGCCGCGACCTCGAAATAGCCGGCGAGCCCGGCACAGGCGCCTGCGATGGCGCAGCAGGCGACGACGAGGGGCCCGACCGGCAACCCTTGTGCCTGGGCTGCGCGCACGTTGCCGCCGGTCATCCGCGCGGCGAAGCCGAAGGTGGTGCGCGACATCAGGATATAGAGCACGACCGCGAGCAGGATGCCCGCCGCCAGTCCCCAGTGGACCGAGGTCCCGGGGATGGCGCCGACCCGGTAGGCGTCGCCGATCGGCATGGTGGACGGCTTGTTGGCAGAGGCCGGATCGCGTAGCGCGCCTTCCACGAAGAAGTTCATGATGGCGATGGCGATGTAGGTCAGGAGCAGCGACGATATGGTCTCGTTGACGCCGCGATAGTGCCGCAGCCAGCCTGCGAGGCCGATCCAGACGGCGCCGGCAGCCATGGCCGCGAGCGCCATGATCGGCATGGTCAGTACCGGCGACCAGCCGCCGCCGACCAGCGGGATGGCCACCGCGGCGGCGCAGAAGCCGCCGAGCACGAGCCCGCCTTCCGCGCCGATGATCGTCAGGCCGATGCGGGCGGGAATGGCGAAGGCGAGCCCGGTCAGCACCAGCGGCGCGCTGCGCTGCAAGGTGTTCTGGATCGAAAAGCTGGAGCCGAAGCCGCCGGTCCAGATCAGGCTGAAGAAGGTCGCTGGCGATTTCCCCAGCGCGAGAAGGAAGACCGAGAACAGGATCGCCGAGGCGACGAGCGCCCCGAGCGGGATCACCAGCGCCTCGACGGCGCGCATGGCGCTCGGGCCGAGGCTGATTTGCCGGGTGGCGGGGGGAGAGACGATGGCGGTCATGAGAATACCCCTCGTCTGGCCGTACCTCTACCCCTGACCCCTCCCCACAAGGGGGAGGGGGAGGCGGCGTCGCTCCGCGCTTCCACTGAAGGAGACTTTGCGGTCACAGAGTCCCCTTCCCCCTCGTGGGGATAGGTCAGGGGTGGAGGTATCGACATATCCGCTGCCCTCGAATCTGTTTGCCGGAAAGCGGCGGCGAGAACCGCCGCTCAGTAAGCTCGCATCAGGTGGTCGAGCCCTGGACGCCTTCGAGCAGGTAGCCCATTCCGTCCAGCACCGGGTCGTAGTTGTCCATCGGGCCTTCGATGACGAGTTTGCCCGTGTTGTCCTTGAGGGGGCCGACATAGATCGGCTTGCCGGCCTTGAGGCCTTCGATCGCCGCGTCGGCCGCCTTGATCGCCTCCGGCGTCGCGCCGGCGCCGTAGGGCGTGTTGCGGATCATGTCGTTGTGGTAGCCGCCGACGATGAAGTTCGGCAGTGCCTCGCCCTTGGCCAGTGCGTCCGCGTAGAGCTTGTAGATTGTCTCCCACTTATATTCCGCGCCGGTGATGAAGCCCTTCGGAGCGAGCGGTGCCTGGCTGGCATTGTGGCCGCAGGTCTTCACGCCGCGTCCCTCCGCGGTCTCGACCACCACCTTCGGCCCGTCGACATGGCAGGTGATGACGTCGCAGCCGGCGTCGATCAGCGCGTTCGCGGCTTCCGCCTCGCGCACCGGCAGCGACCATTCGCCGGTGAAGATCACTTGGACCGTCGCCTCCGGATTGACGCTCCTTGCACCGAGCAGCACCGAATTGATGTTGGACAGCACCGACGGTATCGGCTTGGCGGCGACGAAGCCGATCTTGTTCGTGGTGGTGGAGAGGCCGGCAGCGACGCCGTTCACGTAGTGCGCCTGGTTCAGGTAGCAGAAGTAGCTGCCGGCATTCGTCGGATCGCCTTCCTTCCACAGCGGCGCGGCGTGGCGGAACTGGACGTCGGGGTACTTCTTCGCCGACTCGACCACGAAGGGGTTGTAGTAGCCGAAGGAGGTGGCGAGGATCAGGTTCGCGCCGTCGAGGTTGATCATCGATTCCATCGACTGCGAGACCGCGTCGGTCTCGGGAACGTTCTCCTCCTCGATGACCGTGACGCCTGGCACCTGCTTGAGGATGTCCATGGCCACCGCATGGGCCTGGTTCCAGCCGAAGTCGTCGCGCGGTCCGACATAGACGGCGCCGAGCACGATGGGCTGTTGCGCGCGGGCGGCCAGGCCGAGCGGTAGGGCCGATGCGGCGAGGCCGGCGGCGCCGGCCTTGAGGATGGATCGGCGGGAGAGAAATTGCGTCATGAGATGCTCCACGGGTTAGCGGTTGAGTTCGAATTGCCGGTTGCGCGGCGGCCATCCTGCTTCAGGGAGGCAAGCCGTATGCCAGCCGGCGCAGCCATGCCGGGCGCCGGCCAAGTCATTGTCACGAAAGATTCTTTCGCGGCTGCGGCCGGTCTTTCCGGCAGCCTGCAGCACGCCGCTAGCACAAGCTTTGTGCACCGATCGTTTGATGCCTGCGGACTAGGCATGGGTCTTCGATGCCTCCTTTGCGCCTTTGCCGAGCCCGGATGTCTCGTAGGTCGGCGACAGACGGCTGAGCAGGAAGGCGTCGCCGCGGATCGGCACGTATCGCGCCGGCCGGTCGTCGCTGGCACAGTTCGGCAGGCAGGCAATCTCGGCCTCCGGGTTGGGGTCGAGAAAGAAGGCAATCGAGAAGCGTTCGCGCCCGCTCGGGCTAACGACGCGATGCGGCGTGGAGACGTAGATGTCGTTCGTCCAGCGCATCAGGCAGTCGCCGATGTTGCACACGAACGCGCCCGGAACGTGCGGCGCCTTCAGCCATTCGCCCGCCCGGTTGCGCACCTCCAGCCCGCCGACGCCATCGGTGGCGAGCAGGGTCACGCAGCCGTAGTCGGTGTGTTCGCCGGCGCCGAGTTGCCCTTCGTCGAGGCGCTCTGGCGCGGGCGGATAATGCAGCAGCCGCAACACCGCCATCGGCCGGTCGAGCTTGTCCTCGAAGAAGTCCTCGTCGATCCCGATATCGATCGCGAATGCGCGATGGATGGCGCGTCCGAGCCCGTGGCAGGCATCGAAATAGGCGAGCATGGTGTCGCGGAAGCCCGCCATCTCGGGCCAGCGGTTCTCCGCCCGGAACATGCGGCCCTCGACGATCTCGGGATCGTCGGGCGGCAGCTCCAGCCCGATGTTGAAGGCTTCCTTCAGGTCGGCGGGCTTGGTGGGATCGAGTGCCTCCCCCTTCATCGGAACGTAGCCGCGATTGCCGC
Source organism: Aquibium pacificum (assembly GCF_040839445.1). Taxonomy (NCBI): domain Bacteria; kingdom Pseudomonadati; phylum Pseudomonadota; class Alphaproteobacteria; order Hyphomicrobiales; family Phyllobacteriaceae; genus Aquibium; species Aquibium pacificum. Next base: position 1,148,570 of record NZ_JBDPGJ010000002.1, read on the forward strand.
TGGCCGAATAGACGGACCGCATCTTCTTCGCCTCGTCGCGGGCGAAGAAATCCGCAGACGCTTCGAACGCGCGATCGATCAAACCTGCGGGAACAGAATGGTTCGTCACGTAGAAGAAGCCGATGTCGCGGCAGGCGCGGCCGATTTGTGCCGCCAGCGCCTCGACCGCGGCCGGGCTCCCGCCGTCAAGGGCGGAGACGTCGATCAGGGGGATGTTCCCGCTCATGGAGCCTTCCTCCATGTGATCCCGTCGCGCGATTCCATGCGATGAGCCTGCGGTCTAGACGGCATAGGCCCGCGCCTCCCGTGCCGGCGGCTGCGACTGCATGCGCAGGTAGCCGCGCCAGCCGCCTAGCCGGCTGATGTCCTTGGCACCCTCGAGGCCCGAACTCTCGCAGAGAAAGCCCTTCACGCTGGTGCCGTCCTCAAGGGAAACACTTCCGATGCAGAGCGGCGCGGGGATGCCGGCGATGAAATCCCCGAAACGCTTGCGCGGCAGCGCCCACACTTCCAGCTCGATGGCGGTCGCTTCGCCCGGGCTGCGGACCAAGCCCGGCCGGAATGGCGGGCCGCCGGGCAATGCATGCAGCGTGTAGCCGGGTGCCGTCCTGCATGCGCGCAGGAAGCGCCCATCGCGCGCGGTGAGTTCGCGGTTGAGCGGCAGGCCCGACATGTGTGCTCCGCAGACCGCCACCGCGATCTCGTCCGCCGCGACATCCGAGATCTTCGCCGAGGCGGTGGCACGCGGTCGTCCGGTGGCGCCGAGCAGTCCTTCCTCGACCTTCGCCGCCACGGCCGCGGCCAGCGCATCCCGTCCCTTGCGCGCGAGCATGGTGACGCTGCCTGGACGTCCGTCGGACCGCACTCCGGCGGGCACCGCGATGCCGCACATGTCGAGGAGGTTGACGAAGTTGGTGTAGGTGCCGAGCCGGCTGTTCGGACCGATCGGGTCGGCGGCGATCTCGGCCATCGAGACGAAGGTCGGGATTGTCGGAACGCAGATCACGTCCGCATCCTGGAGCAGTTCCTCGCAGCGGCGCTGCAATTCCTTCAGGCGGTAGAGACCGCCGAACGCATCCACCGCCGTCAGGCCGAGGCCGGGTTCGAGGATGGCGCGCGTGGTCGAATGCAGCGTCTCAGGCGCCTCGACCAGCCGGTCGCCGACAGCCGCCACGCGTTCCGCGAGCCACGCGCCCTCGTAGAGCATCCGCGCGACGGCATAGAACGGCTCGAAATCGATCTCCTTGACGGCGGCGCCACCGGTCTGCAGGCGCGCGATCGTCGCGCGGAAATGATCCGCCTGCGCGGTGTCGCCGAAGGTTTCCAGGCTTGCCGCGTCGGGAACCGCGATGCGGATGGCGGGCGGCGGCGGGGAGGCGACGGGCGCGGGCAGGACGCGCGAATAGGGATCTGCCGCATCGTAGGCGGCGGCTGCCTCAAAGACCTCCCATGCATCGCTGACGGTGAAGGCGAAGACCGAGATCGTGTCGAGCGTCCGGCAGGCCGGCACTACGCCGGTGGACGAAAGCGCCCCCAGCGTCGGCTTCAGCCCGACGATGTTGTTCAGTGCTGCCGGCACGCGGCCGGAGCCGGCCGTGTCGGTGCCGAGAGCGAACGCCGCGATGTCGTGCGCGACGGCGACGGCCGAACCCGACGACGAGCCGCCCGGCACGAGTTCCGGGTCGATGGCGTTGCGCGGAGCCGGGTAGGGCGTGCGCACGCCGACGAGGCCGGTCGCGAACTGGTCGAGATTGGTCTTGCCGAGGCAGATCGCACCCGCCGCCTTCAGCCGCGCGACGGCGAAGGCGTCGCCCTCCGCCCGGTAGGCAAAGTCCGGGCAGGCGGCCGTGGTCGGCATTCCCGCCACGTCGATGTTGTCCTTGACCGCGAAGGGGACGCCCCAGAGCGGGAGATCGGAGAAGGCGCCGAGCGCCCGCGCCGCGGCCAGCGCCGCCTCCCGCGCCTCGTGGATGAAGATACCGGGATCCGCCACCGCATCGAGCCGGCGGAACGCCTCCCGCACGACGTCCTCGGGCCGCATACCGGCGGCATAGGCCTCTCTCAGGGCGGCGAGGGTGAAGGGGAGGTCTTCGAGTTTCAATGCACTGTTTCCGTATGTCTGTCGTTCATGCCCCGCGGCGGCATTGCGCCTGCGGAGTGGGGCCGGACACGAGGAGTTGTCGTCTGGTGATCTGCATCGGCGGAGCCCCTCTCGAACATGAAAAGACGTTCACGGGCAGCTTGCAGCTTTTCCCGTTCGCTCAAACTGCTATGATTTCACCGATGCGGTGCAAAAAATGCACCGGCTGCGTGAAAGGCAAGCCGCATGAGGCACTTGCAGACGTTTCGCCTGATCGAGGCCGTTGCCCGCGCCGGATCGATGCGGAAAGCCGCGCAGGACATGAACATCACCGCCTCGGCGCTCAACCGGCGCATCAACCGTTTCGAGGACGAGTTCGGCGCCGAGATCTTCGAGCGGCTCGCCGGCGGCGTGCGGCTCAATCCCGCGGGCGAGCTCGTCCTGCACCACTACCGCGCCACGCTGTCGGACCTGTCGCGCGTGCAGGGGCAGGTCGCCGACCTCTCGGGCGAGCGGCGCGGCCACGTCTCCATCGCCTGCTCGCAGGCGCTGCTGCCCTATTTCCTGCCGCGGCAGATCGCCCGCTACCGCGCCGAGCACCGGGGCGTCACCTTCAGCGTCAACGTGCGCGACCGCGCCCAGGCCGAGCAGGAACTGGCCACCTATTCGAGCGACCTCGCGCTGGTGTTCGAGCCGGTCTACCTCGTCGATTTCGAGGTCGTGCACGTCGCGCCGCAGGCGGTCAACGTGGTGATGCGGGCCGACCATCCCCTCGCGCGCAAGCCGGAGTTGCGGCTTCGCGATTGCCTCGACACGCCGCACGTGGCGCCCTCGGCCAAGTTCGGCGTGCGACACCTGCTCGATTTCGCCGCCCGCCGCGGCACGCGCCGCGTCTCGCCGGTGGTCGAGACCGAGAGCTTCGAACTCATCCGCCACTACGTGCTGCACGAGGGCGTGATCGGCTTCCAGATCCCCATCGGCCTGCGCGATCCCGGCGACGGCTCGATCGTCTTCCGCCCCATCTCCGAACGCGACCTGCCGCCCGGCAACCTCATCCTCGGCCAGATGCGCGGCCGCACCCTCCCCGTCGCCTCGGCCCGCTTCGCCATGCAGCTGGCAACGGCGCTGAAGGACTATCCGGGGGAAATGCGCTGACGGTGGCAGGAGCGGGAGGCTCCGCGCCCCGCGCATTCGGATCGCATCAGAACCTTTGAAAAAATGGTGATCCCGACAGGATTCGAACCTGTGACCCTCAGATTAGGAATCTGATGCTCTATCCTACTGAGCTACGGGACCCCGGGCGCTTCAATACCCTCTCGCGGCGGATTCGCCAATAGGTTCGCGCCATTTCGGCGGCAATGCGCCGCTATCGGCGACGCATCTTGCGTAAGGCGCCGATGCTGCCGGCGGGCCGCCGGTCAGGCGGCCAGCGACTTCTCCGCAAGCCGCACCCAGTAGGAGATGCCGTGCGGGATTGCCTCGTCGTTGAAGTCGTAGGCGGGGTGGTGGAGGTTGGCCGTGTCGCCGTTGCCAATGAAGATGAAGGCGCCCGGCCGGGCCTCCAGCATGTAGGAGAAATCCTCGCCGCCCATTACCGCCGGCATGTCGTCCTCGACGTTCGGCTCGCCCGCCACTTCCCGGGCCACCGCGACGGCGAAGGCGGTCTCGTCGGCATGGTTGAAGGTGACGGGATAGTTGGCGTCGTACGCGATCTCGGCCACCGCATCGCCGGCCTCGGCGATGTTGGCCACGATCGTGCGGATCCGCTTTTCAGCGAGTGCGGCGACGTCCTTGCGAAGGGTGCGCACGGTGCCGGCGATTTCGGCGGTCTCGGGGATGACGTTGTAGGCGTCGCCGGCGTGGAACTTGGTCACCGATACGACCAGCGCCTCGAGCGGGTCGCTGCTGCGCGACACCACCGTCTGCATGGCGCCGACGATCTGGCTGGTGATCACGATCGGGTCGACCGTCTGGTGCGGGAAGGCGGCATGCCCGCCCTTGCCTCGCACGGTGATGGTGAATTCGGCGGTCGAGGCCATGATCGGGCCGGTGCGGGTCGCGAACTGGCCCACCGGCAGGCCGGGCTCGTTGTGCATGCCGTAGACGCGCTCGATGCCGAAGCGCTCCATCATGCCCTCCTGAACCATGACGTTGCCGCCGCCGCCGCCCTCTTCGGCCGGCTGGAAGATGACCGCCACCCGGCCGGCGAAGTTGCGCGTCTCGGCGAGGTATTTCGCGGCGCCCAGGAGCATGGAGGTGTGGCCGTCATGGCCGCAGGCATGCATGGCCCCGGCATTCTGCGATGTGTGCTCGACGCCGCTGGCCTCCCTGATCGGCAGGGCGTCCATGTCGGCGCGCAGGCCGAGCGTCGGGCCGGAGCCGAGGCGGCCGTTGATGATGGCGACGACGCCGGTCTTCGCTATCCCGGTCACCACCTCGTCGCAGCCGAATTCGCGCAGCTTGTCGGCCACGAAGGCGGAGGTCTTGAAGAGGTCGAAGTTGAGCTCGGGGTTGCGGTGGAGATGGCGGCGCCACTCCGCCACTTCCTTCTGCATCTCGGCGGCCCGGTTCAGGATCGGCATGTTCGGTGATACTCCGTCTGATGCGCGCCGCGTCCGGCCGCCCCGCGATTTCGTGATCGGCGGAGTTTTGCCATTCCGGCGCCACATGCGATAGATACGAGCGCAATGCCCGCGGTTCGGCCTCATGGCCGGATTTGGGCAACCGTATCGCAATTCCCTCACGAGGCGAAAGTGAAATCGACCAGACCGATCGCCCGGCAGTTCGCCGAGAATTTCGCCAAGCATGTCGCCGGAGCGGCAGTGACGGCCATGCTGATCGCCACCGGCCCCGCCATGGCGGGACCTTCAATCCTCGTCGACCTCGACAGCGGCAAGGTGATCGAGCAGGAGGACGCCTTCAAGCGCTGGTATCCGGCCTCGCTGTCGAAGCTGATGACGACCTATGTCGTGTTCCGCGCCATCCAGGCCGGGGAGGTGACGCTGCAATCGCCGGTGCGCATCACCAAGCGCGCGGCCAAGGAACCGCCGAGCAAGATGGGTTATGCGCCGGGCTCGGAACTCACCCTCGACAGCGCGCTCAAGATCATCATGGTCAAGTCGGCAAACGACGTCGCCACCGCCATCGGCGAGAGCATCGCCGGATCGGAAGAAGCCTTCGCCGCGAGGATGAACGCCGAATCGGCCCGCCTCGGAATGACCGGGTCGCATTGGGTGAATGCACACGGCCTGCATTCGGATGAGCAGTATTCCACCGCGCATGATCTCGCGGTCCTTGCGCGGGCGCTGCGCACGGAATTCCCCCAGCATGCGACCTACTTCAAGCTCGAAGGCATCGTCGCCGGCAACGCCAAGATAAAGAATCACAACGACCTGATCCGCCGGTTCGACGGCACCGACGGCATGAAGACCGGCTATACATGCCCGGCGGGCTTCAACCTCGTGGCAACGGCCACGCGCGACGGTCGCACGCTTCTTGCCGTGGTCATCGGCGAGAGGTCGTCGGAGGAACGCGCGGTGAAGGCCGCCGACCTTCTGGCCGCGGGGTTCGGCAGCAGCGTCGCGGACGCCCCGACGCTCTCGGCCATGGAGCCGCGGGGCGAAGGGCTGGACCAGCCGACCAACATGCGCGATCGGATCTGCACGAAGGCTGCCTACAAGGCGCGCCTCGATGCCGGCGAGGTCGACAAGAACGGCAAGGTGATCATCGATTCGCCCCACCTGCACGAGCCGACGCGAGATCCTGTTCTCGTCGCCGTCGGTCTCGGCGGCGCGACGGGGCCGCGCTCTCCCTTCGCCGCCCCGGTCGAGTATGCCGACGTTCCGATCCCGACGCCTCGCCCGGACTACACGCCCGTTCAGGCGAGCGCGGTCCGGTAGTGCGGCGGTGAACACTCCCGGCGCGCCGATACCCGTCACCGTGCTTACCGGCTTTCTCGGGGCCGGCAAGACGACGCTGCTCAACCGCCTGCTCAAGGATCCGGCGCTCACCGACACCGCCGTCATCATCAACGAGTTCGGCGACGTCGCCATCGACCATCTGCTGGTCGAGCAGTCGTCCGATGGCGTCATCGAACTCTCCGACGGGTGCCTGTGCTGCACGGTGCGCGGCGAACTGGTCGATACGCTGGCCGATCTCGCGGACCGCATGCAGACCGGCCGCATCCAGCCGCTCAAGCGCGTGATCGTCGAGACGACCGGGCTCGCCGATCCGGTGCCCGTGCTGCAGTCGATCATGGCCCATCCGGCGATCGTGGCCGCCTATCGCCTCGACGGCGTCGTCGCGGTCGTCGACGCGGTCAACGGTGCCGCGACGCTCGATCGTCACGCGGAGGCGGTGAAACAGGTCGCGGTTGCCGACCGGATCGTGCTCACGAAGACGGATCTCGCGCAGGAAGCGGCGGTCGCGGAACTGAGATCGAGGATTGCAGCGCTGAACCCCGGCGCCCCGGTCCTCGGGCCCGACGCGGGGCCCGGCGCGCTGCTGGACTGCGGCCTCTACGATCCGGCGACCAAGAGCGTCGACGTGGCGCGCTGGCTGCGCGACGAGGCCCTTCACGCCCAGGCGCACGATGGTCACGGCCACGATCACCACGACCATGACCACGAGCACGGCCAACTACACCGGCACGACGCGCGCATCCGGACCGTTTCGCTGGTGCTGGACCGGCCGCTGCCGCTGGCGACGGTGGAAAACTTCCTCGATCTCCTGCGCTCGACCCATGGCGACCAGCTGCTGCGCATGAAGGGCATCATCGAAACGGTCGAATGGCCCGACCGTCCGCTCGTCATCCACGGCGTCCAGAAGGTGCTGCATCCGCCGGTGCGGCTGGAGCGGTGGCCTGAGGGGCCGCGCGGCGTGCGCATCGTGATGATCACGCTCGACATGCCGGAGGATTACGTCAGGCGGCTGTTCGACGCCTTTGCCGGGCAGCCGCGGATCGACGCGCCAGACCGGGCGGCGCTGGAGGACAATCCGCTGGCGATCGCCGGCTTCAGGGGCTGAGCCTAGCTTCCTTTCAACCCCGTTCTATCAGAAACCGGTGCCCCCCGGCCACGCTCAGGCTCTCGACGAGCCGGTGGCCGCTCTCAGTGCAGAAGGCGGGGATGTCGATGACGGCGAGCGGGTCCGTGGTCTCGACCCAGAGGAGGCCGCCCGGCGGCAGGTCGGCGAGACGCCGCCGTGTCTTCAAAACGGGCAGGGGACAGTTGAGCCCCCTGAGGTCGTAGACGTCCTGCGGCCCGGCCACGGGGAAGGCGTCAGCTGCCGAACAGGTTGCCGAACGACCCGACGCGCTTGCGCACCGCGCCGAAGAGGCCGCCTCCCGCCTCGTCGGTCTCGACCGTCTCGGCGGCGGGCGCGGGCTCGGCCGCGGCGGTTTCGGCGGCTTTCGCCGCCTCCTCCGCCTGGGCGGCCGCAATCTTCGCGGCTTCCGCCTCGGCGGCCTTGAGGGCTGCCGCGGCCTTTTTCTGTTCCTCGGCCTTCCTCGCTTCGGCTTCCTTCGCCTCGATCTCGGCCATGCGGCGTCCGGCGGGCGAATCGATGCGTCCCATCTGCGCCGTGGTCAAGACCACGGTGCCGTCGGGGGCGAGCGACGGCGGCTCCATCGGCACGCGTTCGCCGCGGGAACGCTTCTTCGACCATTCGGCGACGAGTTTCGCTTCCTGAAGGCCGCCGATGGTGGGGCGCGGCGGATTGGACGCGCCTCTGGCGGCATGCGAGGCGAAGGCGTTGTCGAACTGGCTCTTGTAGCTCTGGTAGGCCGACATGAGGGCCTCCGGCTGGCTCATCGGCGGGCAGGCCGCCGTCGGCTGGAAGGTCGCGCCGTTTTCCGGGATGCGGTTGAAGACGTAGCGCTTGTCGCAGACGTCGACCTTGGGCGGAACCTTCGTGATCTCGAAGTGGTCGTAGCCTTCCTTCAGCATGCTCCAGAACGCGTAGTTCGGATCGTCTTTGTAGCGCGCCATGTTCTCGGGCGTCATTCGGAAGGGAAAAGCCTGGATCTGGAACTCGGTCTGGCCGCCGCGGAAGGCGTCGCGGGCGAAGGCGTAGATTTCCTCGACCTGCGCGTCGGTCATGGAATAGCAGCCCGAAGACGAGCAGGCGCCGTGCACCATGAGGTTCGAGCCGGTGCGGCCGTGGGCGCGGTCGTAGGCGTTGGGATAGCCCATGTTGAACGCCAGATGATAGCTGGACTGCGGGTTCAACTGGGAAGGCCGCACGTTATAGAAGCCCTCCGGCGCCTGCCGGTCGCCTTCGACGAACTTGGGTCCGAGCTTGCCGGACCATTTGCAGATGTCGTAGGTCGCGATGAGATCGTAGCGGCCGGACTTCTTCTGCTTCCAGATCTCGAGCTTGCCCTCTTCCTTGAAGACACGCGCCATCACCGGCGCGTCCTTCTCCATCCCCTTGGCCTGCATGGAGGCCAGGATTTGCTCGGGAAGCTGCTTGTTGGCCTTGATCCCGGCGGAGTTCAGGGTGGTTTCGGTGCAGCCCGCAACCGCGAGCGCGGCGGCTAGCAAGCTGATCCGGGTGATGCTGGCAATCATGCTCAAGACTTCAAACCTGCGTTCGCGGTAGCGGAGGCCGGGCAGACGCCGCGGCCGATCCGCGGGAACGTTAAGGCCGTTAACCTTGAGAATTGCTTACTGCAAGGTCCGGTCCGCCCCTCTCACGCAAACGTCATAGAGCCATAGGATTGTCGATTTTATGGCGGGAGCGCTGCATGGCCGCATACGGCGGAGGGTTCGTTCCGCCAGAGCGGCTAAATGTCCCGCCCGATCGACAGGAACTTCTCGCGGCGGTGCTCGCGGTAGTCCATGTTCGCGCCAGCGAGTTCGCCGAACGCCTTTTCGATCTGTTCGCCCACGGACTTGATCGCCGTTTCGGGTCCGCGGTGGGCGCCGCCCAGCGGTTCGGCGACAATGCCGTCGATTACCTTCATGTCGAGGAGATCCTTGGCGGTGATCTTCATCGACGTCGCGGCGTCGCGGGCGCGGGTGGAATCGTGCCAGAGGATCGAGGCCGCTCCCTCCGGCGAGATGACCGAATAGATCGAGTGCTCGAGCATGTAGACCTTGTTGGCGGTGGCGATCGCGATGGCGCCGCCCGAGCCGCCTTCGCCGATGACGACCGAGACCACCGGCACCTTGAGGCCCAGCGAGGCCGAGGTCGAGCGGGCGATCGCCTCGGCCTGCCCGCGTTCCTCGGCGCCGATGCCGGGATAGGCACCCGCCGTATCCACCAGCGTCACGAGGCGGACCTTGAACCTGTCGGCGAGTTCCATGATGCGTACGGCCTTGCGATAGCCTTCTGGCCGCGCCATGCCGAAATTGTGTTGCAGGCGGCTCTTCGTATCGGCGCCCTTCTCCTGACCGAGGATCGCCACCGGTTCGCCGCGGAACCGCGCGAAGCCGCCGATGATGGCCTCGTCGTCGCCGTAGAGGCGATCACCGGCAAGCGGTGTGAAGTCGGTGAACAGGGCGCCGACGTAGTCGAGGCAGTGCGGCCGGTCCGGATGACGGGCCACCTGCGCCTTCTGCCAGGGCTGGAGCGCCTTGTAGATGTCGCGCAGCGCGTCGTTCGAACGCTTCTCGAGCCGCGCTATCTCGTCGGCGACATCGACGGACTCGCCGCTCTCCGAGAGCTTCTTCAGCTCCAGGATCTGTCCTTCCAGATCGGCAACGGGTTTTTCGAATTCGAGATAATTATACATTCGCTACTGGACCGACGCCGCCTCGGGCCCGTGAAATCGCATACCGGGACGTTGGCTCAACGTCCCTACGGGCTGAAAAGTTGCCCCCACATAGCGTTCGGGGGCTTAGTCGGCAAGCGGATGGTGGTCATTCACCAGCCTGACCAGCCGTTCCTCCAGCACGTGTGTGTAAATCTGCGTGGTCGAGATGTCGGCGTGGCCGAGCAGCAGCTGCACGGCCCGCAGATCCGCGCCGTTTTGAAGAAGGTGGCTGGCGAACGCATGGCGAATGACGTGCGGCGAGATGGCCGCCACGGGAACGCCCGCGCGCGCGGCAAGCGCCTTCAGGTCGCGCGCGAAAACCTGCCGCGGCAGGTATCCCGTCTCCGAGCGGGCCGGGAAAAGCCAGGGGCTTTCGGCATGAGCCGGATCTTCCGCTCTCACGCGTAGCCAGGCCGACATGGCCGCCCGCGCCTTGGCCGACAGCGGCACCATGCGCTCCTTGTCGCCCTTTCCCCGCACGACGAAGAAGCGGTCGTCCCGCAGCGCCACCCCAAGCGGCAGCCCGACGAGTTCGGTGACGCGCAGGCCGGTGGCGTAGAGCACCTCGACGAGCGCATGCAGCCGGACAGCCGCCTCCCGCGAAATGCCAGGCGGGGGTGCTGCCGCTTCCGCCTCGGCGAGTTCGATGAGACGGCCGGTATCGGCCTCGTTCAGCGTCTTGGGCAGGGACCTCGGCTTCCGCGGACCTTCCGCCGTCCCGGTCGGGTCGTCCGGCCGAATGCCCTCCGAATAGAGGAAGCGGAAGAACTGCCGCAGCGCGGAAAGCTTCCTCGCCTGCGTCGAGGCCGCGAAGCCCTGCGCTGCGATCCCTTCGAGATGCGCCCTGACGTCGAGCACCGAGGCGTGCGCCAGGCCGCGGTCCTTCGGCATCGAGGCATGGGCATCCTCGAGATCACGGCGATAGGCGTCGAGCGTGTTGGCCGCGGCCCCCCGTTCGGCGCTCATCATTTCCAGGAATGCTTCGATCGCGGCGTTGCTGTTCATGGCCGGGGAGTGCGCGTCATTCGCGCGGGTTGAGCCTTTCGGCAGGAATGCGCACGGTCATCTCGCCCTTGTTGGGCTCGACGAAGGTGACGAGCGCGAACATCGCGCCATAAGCGATCCCGACCAGTATTGCGATCGTCACAAGAAACCGAAAAAGGGTCGGCATTTTTTTGTTGTAACCCCATTCACGTCCCGCCGCTTTCCTTATGCGTTGCGGGTCAGGCTATTTCAACCCTCGCAGGGGGTGGCGGCTTGCTTGACGCCGCCGGCCTTTTCATGTGCATACCTCGCTTCGAGGGAAAGAGACCGATGAACGCCGTGGCCGAAGCCGCCGACCTGAAGCTGCGAGAAAAGCTCGGCAGCCGCTCGATCGTCTTCGTGGGGCTGATGGGAGCGGGCAAGACGGCGATCGGGCGCAAGGTCGCGCAGATTCTGGGCATGCCCTTCATCGACAGCGACCACGAGATCGAGACCGTTTCGCGCATGACCATCCCGGAACTGTTCGACCTGTACGGCGAACCGGAGTTCCGGTCCCTGGAGCGCCGCGTGATCGCCCGCTTGATCGAGGAAGGCGGCCGTGTCGTGTCCACGGGCGGCGGCGCCTTCATGAACGAGGAGACGCGCAGCGCGATCGCCGCGAACGGCGTCTCGATCTGGCTGAAGGCGGATCTGGACGTGCTCATGGAGAGGGTCGTCAAGAACCGGAACAGGCCGCTTTTGAGGAATCCGGACCCGAGGGCGGTGATGCAGCGGCTCATGAACGACCGCTATCCCGTCTACGCGCTAGCCGACGTCACCGTCCTCACCCGCGCCGAGTCCAAGGAAGTCATCGCCGACGAGGCGATCGCGGCGCTGGCCGCGTACCTCGATGGTTCGCGAACGGTGAAGGACGACGCGTGATGGGCAATCCTGTCGACGGCGAACCCGTACGGGTGGAGGTGGGGCTCGGGGACCGCGCCTACGACATCCTTATCGGCTCCGGCCTCGCCGGACGGGCGGGACTGGAGATCGCAGCGCGCATGCCCGGCGTGCGCGCGGCAATCGTCACCGACGAGAACGTCGCGGCTGCGCATCTGGACGCGTTTTCGAGCGGTCTCGCATCGGCGGGGATAACTTCCACGCCCATTATTCTCGCTCCTGGCGAACGCACCAAGAGTTTTGAGTGTCTTGAGGAGGTCGTGAACGGTGTCCTGTCCGCCCGGCTGGAGCGCCGTGACATCGTCGTCGCGCTCGGCGGCGGCGTGGTCGGCGACCTCGCCGGTTTCGCCTCCGGCATCGTGCGGCGCGGCATGCGCTTCGTTCAGGTGCCGACCTCGCTGCTCGCCCAGGTGGACTCCTCCGTCGGCGGCAAGACCGGCATCAACACCGCGCAGGGAAAGAACCTCGTCGGGCTCTTCCACCAGCCGCAACTCGTGCTCGCCGATACCGACGTGCTCGACACCTTGCCGGAGCGCGAGTTCCGGGCCGGCTACGCCGAAGTGGCCAAATACGGGCTCATCGACCGGCCGGCCTTCTTCGAGTGGCTGGAGGCGAACTGGCGAGAGGTCTTCGCCGGCGGTCCGGCGCGCACGCGGGCGATCGCCGAATCCTGCCGCGCGAAGGCCGAAGTGGTGGCGCGCGACGAGTTCGAGACCGGCGACCGCGCGCTGCTCAACCTAGGCCACACCTTCGGCCACGCCCTGGAGGCGGCGGTCGGCTACGACGGCTCGCGGCTGGTACACGGGGAGGGCGTGGCAATCGGCATGGCCCTGGCCCACCGCTTCTCCGCGCGGCTCAATCAGTGCAGCCCGGACGACGCCGCGCGGGTTGAAAGACACCTGTCTACCGTGGGACTGCCCACCCGCATGGCAGACATTCCGGGCGGGCTTCCTGACGCCGAGCGCCTCCTGTCCTATATTGCACAGGACAAGAAGGTCACGCGCGGCGCACTGACCTTCATCCTGACCCACGGAGTCGGGCAGTCCTTCATCGCGAAGGACGTGCCGGCTTCCGAAGTCCTATCGTTCCTATGGGAGAACCATCCAGGATGACGACGGAATTATGGGTGGTCGGCGGCATCATTCTCGTGCTGATCATCTTCTCGTTCCTATTCTCGGGGACGGAGACCGGGATGACGGCCGTCTCGCGGGCCCGCCTTCACTCGCTGGCAGCGGGGGGAGATCCCCGCGCCACCGTCGTGGAGCGCCTGATCGAGCGCAAGGACCGGCTCGTCGGGGCGCTGCTGATCGGCAACAACCTCGTCAACATCCTGGCGTCGGCGCTCGCCACCAGCGTGCTCTTGTCGATCTTCGGGGACAGCGGCGTTGTCTATGCCACCATCGGCATGACCGTGCTTCTCGTCATCTTCTCCGAGATCCTGCCGAAATCGCTGGCGCTGTTTCGGCCGGAGCAGTTCGCGCTTTTCGTCTCGCCCTTCGCGCGGGTCATCGTCTTCATCCTCGGCCCGGTCTCCAGCATGGCGAACCTCGTCGTGCGCGGCATCCTGCAGCTCTTCGGCATCAACCTGGGACGGGACGCGCCGATGGTTTCCGCCCACGAGGAACTGCGCGGCACCGTGGAGGTCCTGCACCGCGAGGGCGCCTTCGTGAAGCAGGACCGGGACAGGGTCGGCGGCCTGCTCGACCTCGCCGAGCTCGAGGTCTCCGACATCATGATCCACCGGACGGCCATGCGGATGGTCAATGCCGACTCTCCGGCCGACGTCGTGGTGCGTGACATCCTGCAGAGCCCATACACACGCATGCCGCTCTACAAGGGCGAGACCGACAACATCGTCGGCGTCGTCCACGCCAAGGATCTGCTGCGCGCGCTGCACGAAATCGGCAATGATCCGACGCGGATCGACATCATGGAAGTGGCGAGAAAACCCTGGTTCGTGCCCGACACGACCACCCTGCGGGATCAGCTAAACGCCTTCCTCAGGCGCAAGGCGCACATTGCCATCGTCGTCGACGAATATGGCGAGGTCGAAGGACTGGTCACGCTGGAAGACATCATCGAGGAGATCGTCGGAGAGATCGCCGACGAACACGACATCGACATGCAGGGCGTCAAGCAGGAGGCGGACGGCTCCGTGGTGGTCGATGGCGGGGTACCGATCCGCGACCTGAACCGTGCGCTCGACTGGAACCTGCCTGATGACGAGGCGACCACCATCGCCGGCCTCGTCATCCACGAGGCGCAGATGATCCCGGAGGAAAAGCAGGCCTTCACCTTCCACGGCAAGCGCTTCATCGTCATGAAGCGCAACCGCAACCGCATCGTGAAGCTCAGGATCCGGCCACTGGAAACGAGCCTGGTGAAGGGGGTCTAGCGCGGACTGCTGCGCTGTCCAGTCGTATTTGACCCTGGTCATTGACCATGGTCACTGCTGGTCTTATCCTTTTTGGGACGTAAGGAATGCGGCGATGGCCGAGCATGTCTCAAAGTCCAGGTTCAAGGCAAAGGCGCTCGAGTATTTCAGGCGAGTGGAGGCCAGTGGCGAACCCATCGTAATCACCGAGCGGGGAAAGCCGACGCTCGAGCTACGACGCCTTCAAGCCGATCGACCTGGTCCCAGCGAAGCACTCAAGGGCAGCGTGCTGTGGTATGATGATCCATTCGCTCCTGCCGTGGACGAAGAGGAGTGGGAATCGCTGGGATGATCCTGCTGGATACGCACGTGTTGGTATGGTGGGCGGGAGGCGACATCCAGAAACTGAGCGAACAGGCTTCGCGTGCGTTGGTGGCGGCGCAGGACGACGGGCGAATATATGTCTCGGCGATTTCCGCCTGGGAGATTGCAGCACTTGTGGCACGCGGCCGGATTGGCTTGGCTCTGGAGCCGCAGGCTTGGCTTGATGAGGTTGGTCGGTCGAAGGCCGTCGAATTTGTCCCCTTGGACAATTCGATCGCCGTCCAATCTACGCGCCTGCCCGGCGATTTTCACAAGGATCCGGCCGATCGCTTCATCGTGGCCACCAGCCGCCACATTGGTGTTCCGGTGGTGACGGCCGACGACAAGATCCTTCACTACGAGCATGTGAGGACTATCTGGTAGTCCCGTTCACCACCGCGTGGGTTCGCCCGGCGCGGCGGGTTCCACGGCCAGCGCATGCACGCCGCCTGCCAGTTCGTCGGCCAGAAGTTCGTTGACCGCGCGGTGACGCTCGATGCGGCTCATCCCGGAGAAGGCGGGCGCGACGATGCGGACGCGGAAATGGGTCTCGCCCTTGCCGTCGAATTCCTCGTGGTGGCCGGATTCGACATGATGGTGGCCGGCGTGCAAATGACTTTCGTTCATCACCGCGAGGCGTTCGGGCGAGAACCTGTCCCGGAGCTTGGATTCGATGCGCGACTGTATGGACATGAGGGTGTACTCCCACCATATGCGAAAATCTCTGCGCCGGGGGGCGCAAATCGGGGGTTAGGGGCATCCTTCCCGAAAAGTCAATTCTTGTATCGCGGTGCGAAGCACCCATAATCGGTCCGCCATGAAGCCGAACTCGAAACTCTTCGACCGGATTCGCATCCGCCCCGACCCGGATGCGGAAGTGAAGTCGCGTTCGCCGCAATGCCAGTGGGACGGCTGCGCGGAGGCGGGGCTGCACAAGGCGCCGGTCGGCCGCATGAAGGAAGGGGAGTACTTCCGCTTCTGCCTCGACCACGTGCGCGCCTACAACAAGGGCTACAACTACTTTTCCGGGCTCGGCGACACAGATATCGCGCGCTTCCAGAAAGAAGCCCTGACGGGCCATCGCCCGACCTGGACGATGGGGATCAACAGCAGCGCCAAGAGCAGCCCCGACTTCGCGCAGAAGCGGTCGGGCCGTGCGGCCTACTACAGGAACGTGCGCGATCCCTTCAACCTGTTCGGCGGAGAGGAACGCCTGCAGCCGAAGCCGCGCCGGGCCAAGCCGCTTGAGGCCAAGGCGCTGGAAACGCTTGGTCTTGACGACAAAGCGACTGGCGCCGACATCAAGGCGCGCTATAAGGAACTGGTGAAGCGCCATCATCCCGATGCGAATGGTGGCGACCGGGGTTCGGAAGACCGGTTCCGCGACGTGGTCCAGGCCTACCGTGTGCTCAAACAATCGGGTTTCTGTTGAGCGCGGCGTCTGCTAAGGACAGCCCCCGAAAAGCAAGGACAATATGAACGGCAGCGCCCGTACGGCCGGTGCGCCGGAGGCATGATGAACAAGATCGATCGCGATATCGCCAATCTTCCCGACACCACCGTATCGGTCAAGGAGGTCTTCGGATTCGAATCCAGCATGGTGGTGCCGGCCTACTCGGTCGCCGACCCGCACGTGCCGGACGTCGATCCGGACTACCTGTTCGACCGCGAGACGACCATGGCCATCCTGGCCGGCTTCGCCTTCAACAGGCGCGTCATGATCTCGGGCTACCACGGCACGGGCAAATCGACCCACATCGAGCAGGTGGCCGCGCGGCTCAACTGGCCGATGGTGCGCGTCAACCTCGACAGCCATGTCAGCCGCATCGATCTCGTCGGCAAGGACGCGATCGTGCTCAAGGAAGGCAAGCAGGTCACGGAGTTCCGCGACGGTATCCTGCCCTGGGCCTACCAGCACAACGTGGCGCTCTGCTTCGACGAGTACGACGCCGGACGGCCCGACGTCATGTTCGTGATCCAGCGGGTGCTGGAATCCTCCGGGCGCCTGACGCTGCTCGACCAGAGCCGCGTTATCCGGCCGCACCCCGCCTTCCGCCTGTTCGCCACCGCCAACACGGTGGGCCTCGGCGACACGACCGGCCTCTACCACGGCACCCAGCAGATCAACCAGGCGCAGATGGACCGCTGGTCGATCGTCACGACGCTGAATTACCTGCCGCACGACAACGAGGTGAACATCGTGCTGGCCAAGGCCAAGCACTACCGCAACGACAAAGGCCGTGACATCGTCAACAGGATGGTGCGCGTCGCCGACATGACCCGCTCGGCCTTCATGAACGGCGATCTGGCCACCGTCATGAGCCCGCGCACCGTCATCACCTGGGCCGAGAACGCCGAGATCTTCGGCGACGTCGGCCACGCCTTCCGCCTCACCTTCCTCAACAAGTGCGACGAACTCGAACGCGCGCTGGTCGCCGAGTTCTACCAGCGCGTCTTCGGCGAGGAACTGAAGGAAAGCGCGGCGAACGTGGTGCTGGGGTAGCCAGCCGCGATCATGGCAGGTCCCGGAGACAATCAGCGCGGCGGCAAGCCGAAATCGGGCGGCGAAGGCGAGGCCTTCAAGCGCGCCGTGACCGTTTGCATGCGTGCGATCTCCGGCGACCACGACATGGAAATCTCATTCGCCAAGGACAAGCCGGCGCTCGCGGGTCACCGTGCAAGGCTGCCCGAACTGCCCAAGCGGCCTACGAAAGCCGACATAGCCATCACCCGCGGGCTCGGCGATTCCATGGCCCTGCGCCGCGCCTGCCACGACAGCGCGGTCCACAATCGCCTCGCGCCCGAAGGCAAGCAGGCGCGCGCCATCTTCGACGCCGTCGAACAGGCGCGCGTGGAAGCCATCGGTTCGCGCGCCATGACGGGCGTGGCCGACAACATCGCCTCCATGTTGGAGGACAAGTTCCAGAAGGCAAACCTCGCCGGCGTCACCGAGCAGGCCGACGCGCCGCTCGAGGAGGCGGTCGCCCTCATGGTGCGCGAAAGGTTGACCGGGCGGGCCGCTCCGAAGAGCGGCGAGAAGCTGGTCGGCCTGTGGCGCGACTGGATCGAGGACAAGGCCGGCGAGGACATCGACGGACTTGCCGGCAAGCTGGACGACCAGAACGCGTTCGCCCGCGTCGTGCGCGACATGCTCGCCTCCATGGACATGGCGGAGGAGCTCGGCGACGAGGACCAGTCGGACGATAGCGACGATAGCGACGACCAGCCCGAAGGCGAGGATCAGAGCGAGGAAGGCGGCGAGGAGGACAAGGGCGCGGACCAGTCCGAATCGGAAGAGTCCGACCAGTCGAGCGAGGACCAGGAGGCCGGCGAGAGCGAGGCGAGCGACGCCGACGCCGAGGACGTGGTGGACGAAGAGGACGTCGACGCCGAGACGCCCGGCGAGGCCAAGCGACCCGACTTTCCGTATTCGAACCTGCCGCCCGACTTCGACTACAAGATCTTCACCACCGCCTTCGACGAGATGATCGGCGCCGAGGAGCTCTGCGACGAGGAAGAGCTCGACCGGCTGCGCGCGTTTCTGGACAAGCAGCTGACCAACCTGCAAGGCGTTGTCGGGCGACTGGCTAACCGGCTTCAGCGCCGCCTGATGGCGCAGCAGAACCGCTCCTGGGACTTCGACCTGGAAGAAGGGTATCTCGATCCGGCGCGCCTCGTGCGCGTCGTCATCGACCCGATGCAACCGCTTTCCTTCAAGCAGGAGCGCGACACCAAGTTCCGCGACACCGTTGTTACCCTTCTTCTCGACAATTCGGGCTCGATGCGCGGCCGGCCGATCACGGTCGCCGCCACCTGTGCCGACATCCTGGCGCGCACGCTGGAGCGCTGCGGCGTCTCGGTCGAGATTCTTGGCTTCACCACGCGCGCCTGGAAAGGCGGGCAGGCGCGCGAGAAGTGGCTGAAGGACGGCAAGCCACCCAATCCCGGCCGCCTCAACGACCTGCGCCACATCATCTATAAGTCGGCCGATGCGCCCTGGCGCCGCGCGCGGCGCAATCTCGGCCTGATGATGCGCGAGGGGCTGCTGAAGGAGAACATCGACGGGGAGGCGCTCTTGTGGGCGCATCAGCGCCTCATCGCGCGGCGCGAGCAGCGCAAGATCTTGATGATGATCTCCGACGGTGCCCCGGTCGACGATTCGACGCTGTCGGTGAACCCCGGCAACTACCTCGAACGACACCTGCGCGCCGTCATCGACCTGATCGAGACTCGGTCGCCGGTGGAACTCATCGCCATCGGCATCGGCCACGACGTCACGCGCTACTACCGCAAGGCGGTGACCATCGTCGATGCCGAGGAGCTTGCCGGCGCCATGACCGAGCAGCTCGCTTCCCTGTTTGCCGACGAGGGAGCCGAGGCTCCGCGGCGCGGGGGCGTTCCGATGCGCCGCGCCGGCTGACACCCTTGGCAGCCCGACCGCTTTTCCGCGTCGCAGCGATCTTCCTGGCTTCGGCATGCGCGTTCGGCGCAATGCCAAGGGCGATGGCGGAGCCCGCCGAAGTCGAACGCCTCACGATCAGGGCCTGGCCGATAAAGCAGTTCAGGATCGGTTCTGACGAGACGCGTTTCGGTTCGCTGGAATTCGCCGGTGGCCTTGAGATGACCTCCCGGGACCGGGATTTCGGCGCGCTCTCGGCCTTCCGCTTCCTCGAACCCGGAACCCGCTTCGTCGGCGTGGCCGACACCGGCTTCTGGTTCTTCGGCACCGTCGCGCGGGACGAGACCGGCCGGCCGACCGGTTTCGAGAATTTCACCATGCAGCAGATGGTGGACGACGACGGCGACGTCATCGGAGAAAAGTGGAACACCGACGCGGAGGGCCTGGCGGTGCGCGACGGCATCGCCACCGTCGGTTTCGAGCGGGAGCACCGCGTCTCCGAGTTCCGGCTGGCACCCGAGGACATGAAGGCGCCGCTGCGCGACGTCGATTTCCTCGTTCCCGCCCACGAATTGCGCCGCAACCGAGGCTTCGAGACGATCACCTTCGCCCATCCGCACGGCATCCACGAAGGCGCGCGGGTGGTGGTGTCGGAGAAGAGCCTCGACACGAAGGGCAACATCTTCGCCGCGATCATCGAGGGTCCGGCCAGGGGCGTCTTCACGGTCGCCCGCCGAGGCGAGTTCGACATCACCGACGGGGCATTCCTGCCCGACGGCGACCTCCTGCTCCTCGAGCGAAGCTATTCCGTTGGTAAGGGCGTCGGCCTAAGGCTGCGCCGCATCTATGGCGAGAGCATCATGCCCGGCGAACTTGCCGACGGGCCGATCCTGATGGAAGCTGACATGGGCTACCAGATCGACAATATGGAAGGCATGGACGTCTGGCGCCGCGACGACGGCGCCCTGATGGTGTCGCTCGTCTCGGACGACAACCACTCGCTGCTGCAGAGGAACCTCTACCTGGAGTTTATCCTGCACGAAGATTGAGAGTGGAGTGGCCCCACTGCGTCCGCTCACGCCGGCCTGACCGCCACCCACACCACATGCCGCGCGCCGCGCTTGCCGGTAGCACGCACCTTTTCTTCCGTGACCTCGAAGCCCGCCCGCAACAGTCGGCGCGTGAAACCCGCGTCCGGTCCCGAAGACCAGACCGACAGCACCCCGCCCGGCCGCAGGGCACGGAACGCGGCGCTTAAGCCGGCGGCGGCGTAAAGCGCGTCGTTCGAGCTGCGGCTGAGACCTTCGGGGCCGTTGTCTACGTCGAGAAGGATGGCGTCCCAGGCGCCCGCGGCGGCGCGGATCGGAAGGCCGACATCGGTCTCCTCCACGCTCACGCGCGGATCGTCGAGGCAGCCTTGCAGAACCACCGCCATCGGCCCGCGCGCCCAGGCGACCACGGCCGGCACCAGTTCGGCTACCGTCACGCTCGCGGGGCCGAGTTCCGCGAGGGCCGCTCGGAGCGTAAAGCCCATGCCCAGCCCGCCGATGAGGATCGCCGGTTCCGGGCGGTCGCCGAGCCTTGCCAGCGCGAGCCTCGCCAGCGCCTCCTCCGAGCCGCCCATGCGGCTGTTCATCAGCTCGTTCGTGCCCAGCATAATGGAAAACTCGGCGCCGCGCCGCTTGAGGCGCAATTCCGCTCCGGGCTCGCCGGGCACCGGCGCCGAGTCGAGCTGGACCCAGGGGATCACGGGCTGTTCGGCGCGTAAGCCGCGCAGGCGGCGGACGTCGCTGCTTGCTCGACCGAGGCCCGCGTCATCTACCGCGATGCCGCGTAAGGCTCGGGCCGCAGCACCGAAAGCAGGGCGCCGTAGGGCACCAGCATGGCGAGCCCGATCAGGATCTTGACGCAGAAGTCGCCGATGGCCAGCGACACCCACAGCGGCACCTCGCCGCCCAGGAAGGCCACGGGGAAGGCGAGCGACCCGTCCTCCATGCCGAACACGGCGTCGATGCCGGAGAAGGCGGCCGAAAAGGCGAGACCGAAGAAAAGGACCGTGTCCAGCACCGAGCCGATCAGTGTCGAGATGAACGGCGCCTGCCACCACGCGTTGCCGCGCAGCCGGTCGAAGATCGAGGCGTCGAGCAACTGCGCCGCCAGGAACGCCGTGCCGGAGGCGAACGCGATGCGCGGCGTCGCCAGCCAGACCGAAAGGACGACCGCGATGACGAAGCCGGCCAGCACCACCTTGCGCGCGGCGCGGGGGCCGAAGCGGCGGTTGGTCAGGTCGTTGACGAGGAAGGCGACCGGATAGGTGAAGGCACCCCATGTCAGGATCTCGCCCAGCCCGAAATGCGCGAACGGATACTGGACGAGGAAGTTGGAGGCGGCGACCACGGCCGCCATGGCCACGACGAACGGCAGGATGCGATGCGTGCTTGTCATTTTTTTATCCTGGGTGATGGAACCAGAAAGGCGGGCTACGGCCCGCCTTGCGCGATGAACCGGACGGAAGAGGGCGGATCAGGCCGCCTGCTGTTCCGCCAGCTTCTTGGTGATCTGCTTCTTCAGCAGGCGGGCCCGCTGCGAGAGCTCGGCATTGTCGGCCTTGATCAGGAAGGCGTCGAGGCCGCCGCGATGCTCGACCGAACGCAGCGCGTTGGCGGAGATCCGCAGGCGCACGTTCTGGTTCAGCGCTTCCGAGATCAGCGTCACGTTGACGAGGTTCGGGAGGAAGCGGCGACGCGTCTTGTTGTTGGCGTGGCTCACATTGTTGCCGTACAGGACGGCCTTGGCGGTCAGTTCGCAAGCGCGTGACATGGTTTCTTACCTTCGGTTCTCTGCCGGACCAATCGACCCACCCGCGCCAGACCGGTTGGCGCGCGGGAAATGTCAGGCGGCCTCATTGGAAAAAGTCGCGCCTGCATAGTGGCAAACGGCCGGATCGTCAAGCGAGATGCCGTTCCTTATGTGCCCTACCGAGAACTGGAAGAGTTCAAGAGCAAGCTTGGTTCTCCGTTTCCTCGCCAGTGGCAACGTCCATGACGTGGTCGGCCTTTCCGATCGGCGGCGAGGCGCCTCTCTACTCTAGGGTCCGATCGGCCTCCTGTTCGATGATGACATCGAGTGTGACCATCCCTGCATCCAAATCGGTGGCGGCAGTGTGAATTATGCGCTGTACCCGGTACAAATCGGCAAGAAGCACTCCTGCTTCATCGCGCTTCCCGTCGCGCGAAAACGCGACAAACTCCCCGACACGCGGCACCTCCTGGAACGTTCGCACCACCAGCCATCCCGCTGCGGAAACGCCGTCTCCATCTCCAATCTTGATATGACAGCTTACCGACATGAACACTCCCTCGCTTTCGGCTAAAGTACATGAGAATTCGGAAGCCGTCGCGGCACTCGCGTCCACCACGCATGACCCGACCTGGGTTCCGCCATCGATACGCCATACCAAACCTTTGCCGCATTCGAACCGCTACTGGGTCTCCAAGGGATGAAGTAGCGCCGGTCGCGCCCTATCTCCGGATGATGATCAAGATGACACGACTTCCCTTCGTGGCTGGTGCCGCGTATGCAACCCTGCTCGCAGGCACCGCTTTCCAGGCCGGCGCCGCGGCGCCCTCCACCGTCCAGTCGGAATACGCCGTTTCGCTCTATGGCCTGACGCTGGCGAAATCGAGCTTCCGCAGCACGATCACCTCGGGAGGCTACGAACTCGACGGCACGCTGCGGAGCGCCGGGCTTGCCAGCGTCTTCGACGACACCGTCGGCACGGTCCGGGTGAGCGGCCGCTTCGGCAGCGAAATGCCGCGCCCCGACGCCTATGCCGTCGACTACGTCTCGGGAAAGAAGAAGAAGAATACCCGCATCACCTTCTCCGGCGGCAACGTCGCGAGTGCGCAGAATACGCCGCCGGTGCGGACGAACCGGCCGGGCTGGATCCCAGTTGCGATGGGGCACCTGGCGAACGTGGCCGACCCGCTGTCGGCGACCCTGGTGCCGGCTGCGAGCCCTGACGATGTCTGCCGGCGCACCATCCGCATCTTCGACGGCGCGATGCGGGCCGACCTGCGGCTGACGCCGGCCGGCAGCGGCGAGATATCGATCCCTGGCTACGAGGGCGCGACCGTCAGATGCACGGCGAGCTTCGTTCCGGTCTCCGGCTTCCAGCAGGGCAAGGACTCCATCGAATACCTGCGCGACCGGGCCCGTATTACGGTGGCCTTTGCGCCGGTCGGCGCCACCGGTGTATATGCGCCCGTCGAAGCGTCGGTCTCGACCAAGATCGGCACGGTCCAGGTCAGGGCGCTGCGCTTCGAAGCCATAGAATAGCCGGAAGCCAGCCGCTTCCGGCCCTGCGGGAGCGTGGAATGGGACGGGCGACGCTGATCGGCTTCTCGGCCGTGATGATGTGGGCGCTTCTGGCGCTCTTCACCGATGCATCCGGCGCGGTGCCGCCGTTCCAGCTTTCAGCCATGTGCTTTTCCATCGGCGCCGGCGTGGGGCTCGTCGCGCGCGCCTTCGGACCGGCGGCGAAAGCCGCAGCGCCGATCCCGCCGCTGGTGTGGGTGATCGGCATCGGCGGCCTCTTCGGCTACCACTTCTTCTACTTCACTGCGCTGCGCAACGCGCCGGCGGTCGAGGCCAGCCTCATCGCCTATCTCTGGCCGCTGCTGATCGTGCTCGGTTCCGCGCTGATGCCGGGGGAACGCCTCGGCTGGCATCACGTCGTCGGCGCGCTGATGGGGCTCGCCGGCACGGGTCTCATTGTGTCGAGGGGAGGGGGCTTCGAATTCGAGAGCCGCTACGTGTTCGGATATGCCATGGCCGGCCTGTGCGCGGTCTTCTGGTCGTCCTATTCGCTGTTGTCGCGCCGCTTCGACGACGTGCCGACCAGCATCGTGACCTGGTTCTGCGCGGCGACGGCGCTTTTGTCGCTCGTCTGCCATCTGGCGCTCGAGGAGACTGTCTGGCCGGCCGGCGCGGGCGAGTGGCTGGCGGTCGCAGGCCTCGGCCTGATGCCGGTCGGCGCTGCCTTCTACGCCTGGGACCACGGCGTCAAGCGCGGCAACATCCAGGTGCTGGGCGCGGCGAGCTATGCCGCGCCGCTGCTGTCCACCATCATCCTGATCGGCTTCGGCTTCGCCGAACCGACGCTTGCGATCGTCGGCGCCTGCCTGCTGATCACGGCCGGCGCGGCGCTGGCGGCGAAGAACATGCTCTTCAGACCGGCGAGGCCCGCCGTGGCGGAGTTGGGCGAATGATGCCGTTCCCCGGCGGACCGGAGGCCCTGCCCAACGGCACCCTGCTGCTCTCCGTCGCGGCGGCGGTGCTCTATCTTTTCATGACGGGACGCGAGCCGTCCTGGCGGCGCACGCTTGCAAAGACCGCGTCGACGGCGCTTCTGGCCGTGCTCGCCTTCGTTGTCGGCGGACCCGTCCTGCTCGTCGTGGCGCTGGTCCTCAGCGCGGCCGGCGACGCCTTCCTCGCGCACGAGGGCGAACCCGCCTTCATGGCGGGGCTCGGCAGCTTTCTTGCCGCGCACATCGCCTACATCGTGCTTTTCGCGCAGTCCGGCGCCGGTCCGGCCGTTCTCTTTGCCGAGCCGTGGCGTCTTGCCGCCGCACTGCTGATGCTCGCCTTCTCCGTGGGCATGTTCCTTCGGCTGCGGCCTGCCTTGCCTGCGGCCCTGCTCGCGCCGGTCGCGGTCTATGTCGCGGCGATCCTCGGCATGGGCGTCTTCGCGCTGACGCTGCCGTCATGGGTCGTGATCGCCGGCGCGGTCCTGTTCATGGCGTCGGATGCGATCCTCGCTGTGGGACGGTTCCTGATCGCCGAAACCTCGCCGCGGCAGGCGATCGTCCGCCCTGCCGTATGGATCCTCTACTACATTGCGCAGGCAGCGATCACATTGGGCTTCCTGCTCGGCTGATCCCCGGTTCCCAGCCTTCAGGCGCCATCTCGAAGGCCGCGAAGTCGAAACCGGGCGCCACCGTGCAGCCGACCAGCGTGAAGGCTCCGAGGCTTCTGGCCGACTGCCACGCACCCGCCGGCACCACCGCCTGCGGTCGCTGGCCGGCAACGATGTCCGGCCCGAGCGTCGTCGCGGATGCCGGCGCCTGCCCGTCCGAGACGAGCAGTTCGAGCGGCGCGCCGGCATAGAAGTGCCAGACCTCCGCCGCGTCCCGAACCCTGTGCCATGCCGAGACCTGTCCGCGTTCGAGCAGGAAATAGATCGCCGTCGAGTGGCCGCGTTCGTCGGCCGCGCCGTCGCGAAAAGTCTCGACGTACCAGCCGCCTTCGGGATGCGGCCGCATGCCGAGCGCCTGCACGATCCGGCGCGGATCGGCGTCGCCCATCAGAAGACGTCCTTGCGCTTGCGGATCTCGGCAAACACCGCTTCGTCGCTGGCGCCCTCCATGCCGAGATTGCGCCGGATCACCGGATCGTGCGCGCGCATGAAGGGGTTCGTCGCCATCTCCTCCATCAGCGTCGTGGGCAGCGTCGGCTTCTCCGCCGCGCGCAGCCTGTCGATCCCGGCCGCGCGCTCCTTCAGCGCCGAATTCGTCGGATCGACCGACAGCGCGAAGCGGGCGTTTGCCTGCGTGTATTCGTGTCCGCAATAGATCACCGTGTGCAGCGGCAGCGCCGCAAGCTTCTTCAGCGAATCGAACATCTGCGGCGGCTTGCATTCGAACAGCCGCCCGCAACCGAGCGCGAACAGCGTGTCGCCGGTGAAGGAGATCTTCGATTGCGGGAAATGGTAGCAGACATGTCCCGCCGTGTGGCCGGGCGTGGAGATCACCCGCACCTCCTCGTTGCCGAACGCGAAGGTGTCGTTGTCCTTCACCGTCCGGTCGATGCCGGGGATCTTCGCCGCTTCCGCCTCGGGCCCGATGATGGTCAGCCCGAACCTCTCCTTCAGCGCCAGATTGGCCTCGACGTGGTCGCCGTGGTGGTGCGTCGTCAGGATCACCGTCGGCTTCCAGCCGGTACGCTCGATCGCCGCCAGGATCGGGCGTTCCTCCGGCGCGTCGATGATCGCAGTCGCGCCGCTGTCGGGATCGTGCGCGAGCACGCCGAAATTGTCGCTGCGGCACATGAACTGCTCGATCTGCAGAGCCATTCGCATCTCCTCGTGATTTCGAGGGAAACGATAGGGCGCGTTCCACTATCGCGCCACCCCTTCCTTGCGGAGTACGGCGGGCATGGATACCGTCCGCGCCCATGTACTGCGACATCGTCGACCTGCGTTCCTTCTATTCCACCACGCTTGGCCGCCTGGCCGAGCGGTCGATCGCGATGGCGCTGTCCAGCGTTTGGGCCGGCCTGCCGAACGAGCGCCTCGTGGGCCTGGGCTACGCCCTGCCGTGGCTGGACCGCTTCGGAACCGAGGCGGAGCGCGTCTTTGCCTTCATGCCGGCCTCCCAGGGCGCCATCAACTGGCCGCCCAACGGCCCATCCGCCACGGCGCTGGTCTTCGACGAGGAACTGCCGCTGTTCGATTCCTCCATCGACCGCATGCTCCTGGTGCACGCGCTCGAACACGCGGAGAACCCGCGCGAGACCCTGATGGAGATCTGGCGCGTGCTCGCCCCCGGCGGTCGGCTCATAATCGTGGTGCCCAACCGGCGCGGCGTCTGGGCGCGCTTCGAGCACACGCCCTTCGGCACCGGGCGCCCCTGGTCGCGTGGCCAACTGACGACTTTGTTGCGGGAGACGAATTTCACCCCCTCCGCCTGGAGCGAGGCGCTGCTCTTTCCTCCGTCCAGGAAGCGCTGGGTCCTGCGCTTCCATCAGATCCTGGAGCGCAGCGGGCGCCGCTTCTGGCCGATGTTCTGCGGCGTGCTCATCGTGGAAGCCCAGAAGCGCCTCTACCAGGGCCTGCCGGTTGCCCAGCGCGCCTCGCGCCGCGTCTTCGTGCCCGTGCTGGCACCCCAAGGCGCAAGCGCAGCGCGCGAGGGAGACTTAACGCAGCGTTAACCATGTTTTCTGATCATTCCTCCGGGCTTCCGGGGGATTCGGCCATGGTTTTCTGGCGCTTCGATCAGAAGACGACGCTGCTCACCATCATTCGCGAACTTCACGCGCGCGGTGTTTCGCTGGACGACATCGACGTCAGGCTCTGCGAGATCGGACCGGTCGATCTGGACCTCCTGCGCGAGTGCTTCCACGAGATTACAGCCGAAATCGCCGGCGGCGAGCCGGTCGCCGCGTGATTGCCGATCAGCGCTTCAGAACGAACACGGCCTGCTGACCGAAGAAATTCCAGAACCACCACGGCATCGACACCCCGATCGAATGTCCGTCGCGGTCGAGCGCCATGGCGCTTTCCACCGTCGCGCCGATCTCGTCGCACAGGGCGATGAAGTCGCGGATGGTGCAGAAGTGAATGTTGGGCGTGTCGTACCAGCTGTACGAAAGCTCGCGTGTCACGGGCATGCGCCCGCGAAACAGGAGCGAGAGGCGCACCTGCCAGAAGCCGAAATTGGGGAACGAGACGATCGCCCGCTCTCCAATCCGCAGCAGTTCCCTCAGCACCTCCTTGGGGTTCCGTGTCGCCTGCAGCGTCTGGGACAGGATCACGTAGTCGAAGCCCTTGTCCGGATAGAAGACGAGATCGGTGTCGGCGTCGCCCTGGATCACCGAAAGACCGCGCGCGACGCTCTCGTTGACGCCGCGCTGCGAGATCTCGACGCCGCGCCCGTCAACCTGCTTGTCGAGTTCCAGGTACTCCAGCAGTTCGCCGTCGCCACAGCCGACGTCGAGCACGCGCGCGCGGGGCTTGATGAAGTCCGCGATGACCTTGAGGTCGATGCGGGGTCCGTTGCGGCCGGTCATGCGAGTTCCTCCAGTCCCCGAGCGCGCGCCGCGGAGCGCAGGAAGCCGCTGATGGCGGCGAAGAGTTCCGGCTCGTCCAGCAGGAAGGCGTCGTGGCCGCGGTCGGTCTCGATCTCGACGAAGGAGACCGAAGCGCCGGCTGCGTTCAGCGCATGCACGATGGTGCGGCTTTCCTCGGTCGGGAACAGCCAGTCGCTGGTGAAGGACACGAGACAGAAGCGCGTCTTGGTGCCGGCGAAGGCGTCCGCCAGCCTTCCGCCGTGGTCGGCGGCGAGGTCGAAATAGTCCATCGCCCGCGTCATGTAGAGGTAGGAATTCGCGTCGAAGCGGTCGACGAAGCTCATGCCCTGGTGGCGCAGGTAGCTCTCGATCTGAAAGTCGGCGTCGAAGCCGAAGGTCAGCGCTTCGCGGTCTTGGAGATTGCGGCCGAACTTGCGGTGCAATGCCGCCTCGGACAGATAGGTGATGTGGGCGGCCATGCGGGCCACGGCGAGTCCCTTCTCGGGCCGCTTGCCAGCCTCGATGTAGCGCCCGCCGCACCAGTCGGGATCCGCCATGACGGCCTGCCGTCCGACCTCGTGGAAGGCAATGTTCTGCGAGGAATGCCGCGCGCCGGTGGCGATCGGCAGCGCGGTCAGCACGCGCTCGGGATAGCTCGACGCCCATTCGAGCACCTGCATGCCGCCCATCGAGCCGCCGATCACCGAAAAGAGCCGGTCGATGCCCAGATGGTCGACCAGCATGACCTGCGCGCGCACCATGTCGCGGATGGTCACCACCGGCAGGTCCAGCCCCCAGGGCTTGCCGGTATGAGGATTTATCGAGGCCGGCCCGGTCGAGCCGAGGCAGCCGCCGAGGACGTTGGAACAGATGACGAAGAAGCGGTCGGTGTCGATGATCTTGCCGGGGCCGATCAGCACTTCCCACCAGCCCGGCTTGCCGGTCACCGGATTGGGATTGGCGACGTGCTGGTCTCCCGTCAGCGCATGGCAGATCAGGACGGCGTTCGAGCGCGCCTCGTTCAGCGTGCCGTAGGTCTGGTAGGCGATCTGGAACGGCGACAGCGTCTTGCCGGAATCGAGCCGGAGCGGCTGGTCGGGTCCGAAGCGAACGACGAGGCTCGTCGGCTCGTTGGCTTCGTTGTTCGAGGTGCGGACGCGCGGGGCGGCCATGTCACTTCCTTCCACCGACGAAAAAAAACCGGCATTGCGCTAAGGCAAGCCGGTTACGATCCGCAATCGGCCCTTTAGCGAGTTGTTTAACGTGGCTGCAAGCCGACCGGCCAAATCACCACGACGTTCGGCCCGCTTATTATCCCCGTCGTCCCTTTGCGTCAACTTCAAAGCTTTGCTAGAGCAAGCCGCCTTCCGGCACAGCCAGCCTCTTCCGACAGGACCGCCACCATGACAGAGCTACAGCGTCCCGAGCCAAAACCCGGCGTCATGGACATCGCGGCCTACGTGCCGGGAAAGAGCGCAGCGCCGGCCGGCGTGAAGACGGTCTACAAGCTCTCGTCCAACGAAAGCCCGCTCGGCGCCTCGCCGAAGGCGATCGAGGCGGTCAGGGACGTCGCCGACAGGCTCGAATTCTATCCCGACGGTTCGGCCACGCGACTGCGCGATGCAATCGCCGAGGTGCACGGGCTGAACCCGGCCAACATCATCTGCTCGAACGGTTCGGACGAGGTGCTGGGGCTGCTGGCGCTCACCTACCTCCAGCCGGGCGACGAGGCGATCTTCACCGAGCACGGCTTCCTCGTCTACCGCATCTACACCCAGGCAGCGAGCGCGGTTCCGGTCGCCGTCAAGGAGACAGACGAGACCGCCGACGTCGATGCCATCCTGGCTGCGGTGACCGACAAGACGAAGATCGTCTTCCTCGCCAACCCCAACAACCCGACCGGCACCTACATCCCCTTCGAGGAAGTACGGCGCCTGCATGCGGCGCTGCCGAAGCACGTGCTCCTGGTGCTCGACGCGGCCTATGCCGAATACGTGCGGCGCAACGACTACGAGTCCGGCATGGAACTCGTCGCGTCCTCCCAGAACGTCGTCATGACCCGTACCTTCTCCAAGATCCACGGGCTCGGTGGCGCCCGCCTCGGCTGGATGTACGCGCCGGCTCACATCATCGACGCGCTGAACCGCGTGCGCGGCCCGTTCAACGTCAACGCCGTCGCGATCGAGGCCGGCATCGCCGCGATCCGCGACCGCGCCCACGTCGAACAAGCCGTCGCGCACAACGACAAATGGCTCGCCTGGCTGACGGAGGAACTGACGAAGCTCGGCCTCAGGGTCACCCCGAGCGTCGGCAACTTCGTGCTCATCCACTTCCCCGACGAGGCGCAATCCGCCGCGGCGGCCGACGACTATCTCACGCAGCGCGGCTACATCCTGCGCCGCGTGACGGGTTACGGCTTCCCCAACGCGCTGCGCATGACGATCGGCACAGAAGAGGCGAACCGCGGCGTGGTGGCGGCGCTGGCCGAGTTCCTGAAATCGTGATGCCCGAACCGCTTTTCGAACGCGTCGCGCTCGTTGGCATTGGCCTCATCGGTTCCTCGCTGGCGCATGTCATCCGCCGCGAGGGTCTCGCCGGAGCGGTCGCGATCTCGACGCGCAGCGCCACGACGCTCGCCCGGGCGGAAGAGCTCCGTCTGGGCGACGAATATCATGCCGATCCGAAGGGCGCCGTTGCCGGCGCCGACCTCGTCATCGTCTCCGTGCCGGTCGGTTCCTCCGGCGAGGTGGCGCGCGCCATCGCGCCGGCCCTGAAACCCGGCGCCATCCTCACCGACGTGGGCTCGACCAAGGCCTCCGTCATCGCCCAAATGATGCCCGAGGTGCCCGAAGGCGTGCACTTCATTCCGGGGCATCCGATCGCGGGCACGGAACGTTCGGGCCCGGACGCAGGCTTCGCCGAGCTCTTCGAGAATCGCTGGTGCATCCTCACCCCGCCGCCCGGAGCCGATCCGCAGGCGGTGGAAAGACTGTCGGAGTTCTGGCGCCGCTGCGGCTCCAACATCGACACGATGGACCCCGAGCACCACGATATGGTGCTGGCGATCGTCTCCCACCTGCCGCACATCATCGCCTACAACATCGTCGGAACGGCGGACGACCTGGAATCGGTGACGAAGTCGGAAGTCATCAAGTACTCCGCCTCGGGCTTCCGCGACTTCACCCGCCTCGCGGCCTCGGATCCCACGATGTGGCGCGACGTGTGCCTGCACAATCGCGACGCCATCCTGGAAATGCTGGCGCGTTTTTCCGAAGACCTCGCCTCGCTGCAGCGCGCGGTCCGCTGGGGCGACGGCGACAAGCTCTTCGACCTCTTCACCCGAACCCGCGCCATCCGCCGCTCCATCATCGAGGCCGGCCAGGAAATCGACGTTCCCGACTTCGGCCGCCAGGCGGTGGCGCACCCGGAGAAGGCGTGACGGCGGGAACTCGGCATTAAGCGGTGTCGGAGTGATCTGGGCGAACGAGCCCGGACGCAGCGTTCTTGTTCCCCTCACTTCAGCGCCGGCACCCGCCCCAGGTTGATGAAGGCGATTCGGGCGACACTTTTTTCGATCGTGAGAGGGAGGGAAGGGCTGTCGCCGAGCATGGCGAAGCCGCTCAGCGCAGCCTGGATGCGTTCCCTCTCGGACGGCAGCGCCTCCCCCAGTCTGGCGGCGACTGTCGCGGGCTTGTTGACGGTGATCTGAAGGCTGGCGTCCACCAGCCCCTGCGGATCGATGGCGACGGGACCTGAGACGGTCACCCCCGCGTCCTCGCCGAGCGAGACCGTCACGCTTCTGAGCACGATGCTCGTGCCGCGCAGGCTCTCCGTCCGTCGCGCGAACCGCTCGACGCCGTCCTCGACGGTCAGGTCCAGGCTGATCAGCGGCAACAGGATGGCTTCGTCCATCCCCGCCGGTACGATGCTGACGTGGCGCGCCTCCATAGCGACGTCGACGTCGCCGGAGTTGCGCCGCATGTGGGCCGCGCCCGTCGCGGCCTTGACGGTGACGGGCAGATCGTTGCCTTCCGGGTCGGCGTCCACGGCTATCGCGCGCATGGTAATGGATGCGCGTTCGGGCAGGGGCTGCGCCACCGACGCGCTGAACCGCATGTCGCTGGCGCTGGCGCTCACCCCCGGCTGGCGGCCGGGGTAGCCGATATGGAGCGCGTCGAGCTCTCCGATGATCCTGAACGGATCGTAAACCTGCGCGGCGGTCCTCAGGCCCTCGCCCCTGACCTCCACATTGCCTTTTGCATCGGTGACGCCGATCCGGTCGCAGAAGAGACCGATGCGGAAGGGATAGCCCCGCGCTTCCCGGTTGGCGCAGAGTGCCACGCCGCCGTCGCGCTCGATACGGGCGATCGCCTTGCCGGCCTCCGCGTCGAGGAGTGAGGCCATGTAGAACCAGCCGGCGGTATAGAGCCCGATGACGGCGACGATGGCGATCGCCAGCCAGGCAAACCTGCGGCTGTAGCCCCTCGCCGGCCTTTCCCTTGACGCCATCGGTTTGCCCTCGCTAACCCTCGTCCGCCGGGCCGCCCCGGTTTCACGGTCGATCAGGTGTCTGCATATGGGCGATTTTTGGGTGTTCGGCTACGGCTCGCTGATCTGGCGGCCCGGATTCGCCCATACGGAAACCGTCCGCGCCCGCCTCCATGGCTTCCGGCGCGCGCTCTGCGTGCGCTCCTTCGTGCATCGCGGCTCGCCGGAACGACCGGGCCTCGTGCTTGGCCTCGACCGCGGCGGCTCCTGCATCGGGCTCGCCTTTCGCGTTCCCGGCGACCTGCGCGACGAGGTGATGGCCTATCTGCGCGAGCGCGAACTGGTGACAAACGTCTATCGCGAGCGGCTGGTGCCGTTGACACTGCAGACGGGAGAGCGCGTCCGGGGCGTGTCCTACGTGGTGGATCGACGGCACGAACAATACGCCGGCGCGCTCGCCGCAGAAGACGCCGCGAACCGGGTGAACGGCGCGGTCGGGCGTTCCGGCCCGAACGAGGAATACGTTCTCAACACGGTCGAGCACCTTAAGGCCCTCGGCATCCGCGACCACTGGCTGGAAGATGTGGCCCGGCGGCTTCCGTCTGCGCAGATCCGGCCGGGCGGCGCCAACGACTAGCGAAAGTCGGCCAGAATCGCGGAAAGGGAGAGATCGCGGCTCCACTGAACGGCATTCCAGCCGGCGTCCCTGGCGGCATCGACGTTCGCGGGTGTGTCGTCCACCAGCAGGAGTTCTTCCGGAGACAGGCTGGTCGAGGCCTCGATCCGGCGGAAGAACTGTTGTTCGGGCTTTCGGCAGCCCAGATCGGCGGAGTAGAAGATGCCGTCGACGCGTTCTGCCAGTCCCAGGACATTCATCAGATATGCGGCCCGCATGTGCTCCTGGTTCGTTGCCAGGCAGATCTTCAGTCCGGTGGCCCGGCAGGCAGCAACGTCGTTCAGGATCGCGGAGTCCAGCCGGGAATCCTTCTCGAACCAGTAAGAGATGAGCCGGTCGCACGAAACATGCGGAGCGATCCTCGCGAGCGACGGTGAAAGGCGCTCCGAAAGCTTCGCGCGCCCGACGATGATGTCGTCCCAATGCCGAGCGAAGAATTCCCGCTGCAGGTCGGCCGCGTTCACCCCCAAGTCCCGTTCGAGATCGGCGGCCCAGTTCCGGCCGTCTTCCGGCCGGCCCGTGACCAGCACGCCGTCGACGTCGATTATCAGCGCTCGGATCAACCGCCTGCCTTCCCCGGTCAGCCGATCTCTTCGACGATCCCGGCAAGTTCGCCGAGATGTTCGATCGCCCGGAAGCGGGGCGCGCTTGTCGGTGGCTCGACATGTTCCAGCACCCAGGTGAGTTCGTGCGGCACGTGCACGCCCCAGCCGCCGGCTTCGATCGCCGGCACCACGTCGGACTTGAGCGAATTGCCCACCATCATTGCGCGCTGCGGGCCATCCCCGTGCGCGGCGAAGATGCGCTCGTAGGTCTGGCGCTTCTTGTCGCTGACGATCTCGACCCCGTCGAACAGGTCGCCGAGGCCGGACTGCGCCAGCTTCCTCTCTTGGTCGAAGAGGTCGCCCTTGGTGATAAGGAGGATGCGATGGCTCTCCGCGATCTTCTCCAGCGCCTCCCTGGCATGCGGCAGGGTCTCGACCGGATGCGACAGCATCTCGCGCCCGGCGCCGAGTATCTTTTCGATCACGTCGGCCGGCACCCGGCCCTCCGTCACCTGGATTGCGGTTTCGATCATGGAAAGGGTAAAGCCCTTGATGCCGAAGCCGTAGACGCCGAGATTCCGCCGCTCCGCCTCCAGCAGCCGCTCGGAAAGATGATCGGGATCGGCGTAATCGGCGAGCAGTTCGGCAAAGCGCCGTTCCGTCATGCGGAAGAACTGCTCGTTCTGCCACAGCGTGTCGTCGGCATCGAAGCCGATCGTGGTCAGTCGTCGCGCGCCGGACATCGTGTCCGCCTCACGCTGCCGACGGCGCAGGAGGACGGCGCCCGAGCTGTTCCAGCCGTTCGAGCGCGGTGTGCGGCAGGGGCGGGGCGTCGGGTCCTTCGGCGGCGTCGATCAGCAGTTCGTCCACCGCCGCTTCCGTCTGCCCGATCAGACGCTTCATGAATTCCTCCTTGCCCAGTCCCGCCGGTATCGGCGGCAGGAAGCGGGCCTTGATGGTGCCGGGATAGCGCATGAACTTGCGCCGCGGCCAGTAAAGCCCGGCGACGTGGGCGACCGGCACCACCGGGATGCCCAGTTCGGCGTAGAGCTCGACGATGCCCCACTTGTAGCTCGGCTCCGCGCCGGGCGCGCGGCGGGTTCCTTCCGGATATATGATCAGCTGGCGGGGGTTGCGGGCGAACTCACGGCGCGTCGCCTCTGTCACGGCCTTCAGCGCCGCCGAGCGCTTGCCGCGATTGACCGGGATCATGCGCATCTTGGCGATGTACCAGCCGAAGAAGGGGATCCACATCAGCTCCCGCTTCAGGATGTAGAGCGGATCCTTCAGATACGGGAAGAAGGCGATGGCGTCCCAGAACGACTGGTGTTTCGGCGCCAGGATGAAGGAGCCTTCCGGTAGGTTCTCCAGTCCGGTGATCTCGAACTTCGTGCCGACGATGGCGGTCTGCAACCACATGCTGGAGCGCGACCAGAACTTCGGCACGAACCAGGCGATGTGGCGCGGCGAGATGAAGTAGAAGGGCGTCCAGAAGATCATCTGGAGGATGAGGCTGACATAGAAGGCGATGTTGAATGCCAGCGATCGCAGAACAATCATGGAAGACGCCCGGTTCGGTTCGTTCGTGCGGTTGGTAACACCGGCCCGGGCTCAGGGGAACAGCGGCCTGCGCGTCAATTCCCGCTCATGTTCGAGGATGCGATCTTCGGGTGCGCATCGCTGGTGATGAGGACGCTGCGGGCCATCGCCGTCAGGAACTTGGTATATTCGGTGAACAGCACCCGCACGGCATCCGGCTTCATCAGCCAGTCGCCGTCGTCCAGCCGGCTGTTGACTACCGGGTATGGCTGGAGTTCGGTCTCGCCGAGCAGCCGGCGCATCTCGAGCAGGCTGCGCGGCATGTGGTAGTTGTTGGTGACCAGGATCACCGAGCGGTAGGCGTGCTCGCGAACCCACTTGGCGCTCTCGGTCGCGTTGCCGATCGTGTCGATCGCCGCGCGATCGATGTCGACGCAGCAGGCGAAGAGCGCCTCGTCGAGCCCCGTCACCTCGCGCAACTCGGCATCGCGCGCCACTGGGTTCACGCCGCTGATCAGCAGCCGCTGTCCCTTGCCCGACCTCAGCAGATCGATCGCCGCGTCCAGGCGGAACTGACCGCCGGTGAGAACGATGATGGCGTCGGCCTCCGGCGGGTCGGCGGGTGTCTTCAGGAGGCTGACGCTGTTGGCGAACCAGCCGAATCCCACCACGAAGCAGACCGAGACGGCGGCGAGACAAACGAGTGCTGCGCGCCACACCGGCCCGCGCGATCCGCGGCCCGAGGGGTGCTTCCTGCCCTGGTTTTCTATACGATCGGCGCCGTCGCCCGTCGTTTCGCTCGCCATGTCGAACACATAGCCGGCAATTGCGGCTTTCGGTAGATGCCTGACGGGTCCGCTCGAACAATCGCCGGGTTTCTGCCCCGCGGGTGGCGATCTTCGTGGATCATGCATGATCGGTGCGGCCGATCTCGATCTGGTTCAGCCGAGCCACGACGGTTGCGTGCGACGTCGCGGCCGTCAATCCCGCCACGATGACCAGAACGATCAGGACGCCGGCGTAACCCGTCGCGCCGATGGCGAAATTGCCGAACAGCGCGGTCGCCTGGTCCGCTTCCGGGGTGGCGAGGTTCATCGACGACCACCAGGCGAAAGCGACGAAGACGATGATCGCGGCCAGCCCGCCGATGGCCGCGCCCTTGAGTCCGATCCAGAGGAAATGGCGCCGGAACTCGGCGGCGATGAAGCCCGATTCGGCCCCAACGAAATGCAGCACCTCGATGACCGGCTCGTTGCCCGCCATGGCACCGCGGGTCGCGAAGACGACGGTCATGATCGTCGCCGACAGCATCAGGACGAGGACCGCCAGACCGATCGTGACCGTCGTGCGGGCCATGGTGATCAGCCGGTCGACCCAGTTGCGGTGATCGTCCAGGCTGACGTTCTCCACGGCCGCCTCGAGCGAACTCCGCATCGCGGCGAAATCCGGCGGCGCCGATTCGTCGATCGTGACGATGACCAGGCGCGGCACCGGAAGGTCGTCAATGTTGAGCCCGGCGCCGAGCCAGGGTTCCAGCAGCCGAGCGGTCGCCTCGCGGTCAACGATCGTGGCGTAGCGCACGCCCGCGAAACCCGCCGCGACGTCCCTTGCTTCCACCAGCGCCTGCTCGATGTCGAAACCGTCGTCGGGCTTGATCTGGATCGTGGCTTCGCGGGCGATCTGCGTCTGCCAGACGGCGGCGGTGTCGCGCACGAGCGTTACGGCGCCCAGCGTCAGGCACGACAGGAACGTCATGATCGCGATCACGATGATGAGAGCCCGTCCGGCCACGCTGCGTTGCGGCACGATGGGCGTGCGGCGGCGCAGTGTCCCGTCCTTCGGCGTGTGGGGTCCGCTCGCGGCGGCGGCGTCAGTCATGCAGGGTGAGCCTCCCCTCGGCCAGCACCATGCGCCGCGCATCGACCTGGTCCATGAGCTGAAGGTCGTGCGTGGCGATGACCACGGCCGTCCCCGAGCGGTTCAGCTCGATGAAAAGCCGCAGCAGCCGTCGCGCCAAGGTCGGGTCCACGTTGCCCGTCGGCTCGTCCGCGAGCAGGATCTCGGGCTGCTCGATCAGCGCGCGCGCGATCGCCGCACGCTGCTTCTCGCCGCCCGAGAGCACCGGCGGGAGCACGTTGATCCGCTCGCCGAGGCCCACCCACTTCAGAAGTTCGACGACGTCGTTGCGGTAGCTCGATTCGTCGCGGCCCCGAACGCGCATCGGCAGGGCCACGTTTTCGTAGGTGGTCATGTGGTCGAGGAGGCGGAAATCCTGGAAGACGACGCCGATCTTGCGGCGCAGATACGGCAGTTCGTTCCGCTTGATCAGCGTTCGGTCCTTGCCGAACACGGTGATGAGGCCGCGCGTCGGCGCGAGCGCGAGGAAGAGCAGCCTGAGCAGCGTGGTCTTGCCGGCCCCCGACGGACCGCTGAGGAACTGGAACGATCCCTTCGGAATCTGGAACGAGATGTCGCGAAGGATCTCCGGTCCCATCCCGTATCTCAGGCCAACGTTTTCGAATCGAATCACTTTGCCTGCGGCCTCGACTTGTCCTTGCGCGATCGGTCCGGAGCCGGCGAGAATCCCGCCGCATGGTTAACGGGGGGTAAAGCCGCTGCTCGCCGCCGCGTCGCGGGCGGTGGGACGGGCAGCGAAGCGTTAACCAATTCCATTTACCCCTTGTAAGGGATTCGCGAAAGGATTGCCGCCCCCAATGGTCGCCCCGATGGTCGAACGACAAGTCCGCCCTGTCTCGGGCGAAATCATGACGGTTGAACGCGATGCAAGATCCGTCCGCGCGGCCGGCGACGACATCGTCGACGCGGAGTTCGAGACGGTCGAAGCACAGGCGCCGCGACCGTCGGCGCGGGAAACCGAGCTGACCGCGACCGAACGGGTGGCGTGGCCGAACGCCGAAGGATCGGTCGCCGGGATGGACATGCTGCGGCGCGAAGCAGGCCCGCCCGCGGCGCCGCAAAGCCGCCGTGGCGGTGTCGCTTTCTGGACCTGCGGCGCGGTCCTGGCCCTTGCGGCGTTCTGGATATCGGGGGGCCACACGCTCGCCGGCCCGCTGCTTGCGACCTTCGGGGCGAAGCAGGAGAGGCTGCGGATCGCCGAGCTCAGTTCGCGCGTCGAGAGCCACGGCGGCCGCCGACTCCTGATCATCGACGGCGCCGTGGTCAATCAGGGGACCGAAGCCCACGCCGTACCGCCGCTTTTGATCGAGGTGACGGGTGACGGAGGCCGCGTGACCCGCTACACCCTCGACCCGGCGGGAGAGGGAATCGCTCCCGGCGCAGAAGTCAGGTTTTCCAGCCGCGTCGATGTCCCGATCGGAGGCGTCGCGGGCGTTTCCGTCAAGATGAGCGAAAGGTAGGCCGATGCCGGTGGTGCGGGGGAAAGAAATCGAGATCCTCTTCAGTGCCTCCGCGATCGCGCGGCGCAATCTCGAGCTCGCCAAGGACATCGCCTCGAAGGACTACAAGGACCTTCTGGTGATCTCCATCCTGAAGGGCTCGTTCATCTTCGCCGCCGATCTCATCCGCGCCATGCACGACGCGGGTGCCTCGCCGGAAGTCGAGTTCATCTTCATCTCCAGTTACGGAACCGGCACGACCAGCGGGGAGGTAAAGGTGCTGCGCGACATCGACAACGACGTCGCCGGCCGCGACATCCTCCTGATCGACGACATCCTGGAATCCGGCAAGACGCTGAAGTTCACGCGCGAACTTATGCTGTCGCGCGGCGCCCGCAGCGTCGCCATCGCCGTCCTGCTGGACAAGCACAGCCGCCGCCAGACCGAACTCACGGCCGACTATGTGGGATTCGACTGCCCGGACTATTTCGTCGTCGGCTACGGCATGGACGTGGCGCACGCGTTCCGCGAACTGCCGTTCGTCGGCGTCGTTAAGGGCGACGCCGCCGCTTGAGCGCTTTTCCGTCCTTGCTTTACGGAACCACAAGATTCTCCACGGCATTTTAGCGATATGAGCAAGATACTGATCGTCGAGGACGACGAACCCGTCCGCACCCTGGCCGCCCGGGCCCTGGAGCGTGACGGGCATGACGTCGACACCGCGGAAGACGGCGAACTCGGACTGGACCGGATTCGCTGCCTCGATGGCGGCTATGATCTGGTGGTCTCGGACATCCGCATGCCCGCCATGGACGGCATCGAGATGGCCAAGGCCGCGGCCCGCCTCTATCCGGACCTCAAGATCATGCTCGTGACCGGCTATGCCGAACAGCGCGAGCAGGCCGCGGACCTGCGGGACATCATCGTGGAGGTGGTGCCGAAGCCGTTCACGCTCGCCCAGATTCGCGAAAAAGTACGTCTGCACACCCGCTGAACGCGCCGGATCGGCTTGATGCGCCGGGCCGCGCCTTGCCGCATGTCCGGATTCGTCCTAGACCGCACGCGCGGTTCGGGCGCCGTACGCCGGCTCCGGGGGAGGATGCTGACTTGACGAAGAACGACATCGCGAAGCGCGTCTACGACCATACGTGGAAGCTCGACCCGATCATCCGCAGCCTTCTCGACACCGACTTCTACAAGCTCCTGATGCTCCAGATGATCTGGGGTCTCTATCCGGAGGTGAACGCCACCTTCTCGCTGATCAACAGGACCCATTCGGTCCGCCTTTCCGACGCGATCGACGAAGGCCAGCTGCGCGAGCAGCTCGACCATGCCCGCACATTGCGCATGTCGAAGAAAGAGATGATCTGGCTGGCGGGCAACACCTTCTACGGCAGCAAGCAGATATTCCAGCCCGAGTTCCTCGCGTGGCTGGCGGATTTCCAGCTTCCCGAATATGAACTCGCGCGCCGCGACGGGCAGTTCGAACTGCACTTCCACGGAAAGTGGAAGGAAACCAGCATGTGGGAAATCCCCGCTCTGGCGATCATCAACGAATTGCGGTCGCGCGCGGCGATGAAGTCCATGGGGCCGTTCACGCTCGACGTCCTCTACGCCCGCGCCAAGGCGCGCATGTGGTCGAAGGTGGAGCGGCTGCAGAAACTCCCCGACTTGCGCATTTCGGATTTCGGTACCCGCCGGAGGCATTCCTTCCTGTGGCAGCGCTGGTGCGTCGAGGCTCTCAAGGAAGGCCTGGGTTCCGCGCTGACGGGAACCAGCAACGTCAAGCTCGCCATGGACACCGACCTCGAGGCACTCGGAACCAACGCGCACGAACTGCCGATGGTGCTCGCCGCGCTGACCGACGGTGAAGAGGCGCTGATTGCCGCACCCTACAAGGTGCTCCAGGACTGGAACCGCTATTATGGCGGAAACCTGCTGATCGTCCTGCCGGATACGTTTGGTACGGCCTCCTTCCTGCGCCACGCGCCCGACTGGGTCGCCGACTGGACGGGCTTCCGCCCCGACAGCGCGCCGCCGATAGAGGGTGGTGAGCGGATCATTTCCTGGTGGAAGGAGCATGGCCGCGACCCCCGCGAGAAGCTCATCGTTTTTTCCGACGGGCTCGACGTGGAGACGATCGAGAAGGCCTACCATCACTTCCACGGTAAGGTCCGCATGGCCTTCGGCTGGGGTACGAACCTCACCAACGACTTCGAGGGATGCGCGCCGGTCGAGATCGAGGGACTCAAGCCGATCTCCATCGTGTGCAAGGTCAGCGAGGCGAACGGCCGGCCGGCCGTGAAACTCTCCGACAATCCGGAGAAGGCGACGGGGGACCCGGCGGCGATCGCCCGCTACCTCCGCGTGTTCGGGGAGGAGGAAAGAGTGTCCAAGCCGCTGAAGGTCTGAGCCGTTCGCAACCTGAGCGTTTATATCCCAATTCCCCTCCGGCGATATCTTCGTGCCGTTTAACGGAGAATTAGGCAGCTTACCTTAACGTCATTTGCAGCAAGGGACCTGGTGGGTGGGGACCTGTGTCGACGCGCAGAACATGTTCCGTCCTCGACGGGATGTGGGGCCGAACGGTGGATATTCCTCCGCCGATGGCGGTTTTCGCGTGGCATTCGCAGTGAGGTCGGATGAATACGCAGGTCTCCAGTGCAAGGTCGTCGGGCGGTAACGCTCCTACCGCTCCGGTTTCCGATATCGCGACGAAGATTGCGCTCGCCATGCGCGCCATGGGCGTCGTGGGTTCTCCCAGGAACTACGAAATCTACTACGAGGTCTTCGCGGGCTCCAACCCTGCGTTGAACGCCGATCTCGGCGCGCTCGGAAACCGGCCGCGGCAGGAAGACCTCGACCGCCTCAGCGTCAAGTACTTCATACAGACGAGCAACCAGTTGTTCGTCGACAACGTGCGCGAGCAGATCGCCAACAAGGTCGAGGAGGTCATGATCCTCTTCGACAAGGAGAGGCTCCAGCTCGAGCGGTACGGTTCGATCCTGACCCAGAGCTCGGACGGGCTGCGCAAGCGGGATGTGGTCACCCAGGAAATCCTGCAGCGCATCGCCGGAATCATGTCGTCCGCCACCGAATCCAAGGTGGAACAGGGCAGACATTTCGTGAATGCCATGATCGACAAGTCGGCGGAACTCGAGGAGGTCAAGACCAAGCTCGAGGAGTACAAGCGGCTTGCCGATACGGATCCGATGACGCAGCTCTTCAACCGCCGTGCCTTCGACAAGGCGATCGGGCAGGTCTACGACGACGCGAAGAAGGCGGTCTTCAGCGCCTTGATGATCCTGGACATCGACCGGTTCAAGCAGATCAACGACCGCTACGGCCATCCCGTCGGCGACAAGATCATCCAGCACGTAGCGAGCCTGATCCGCACGGCAGCCTCGCCGAACATGACCGTCGCGCGGACCGGCGGCGAGGAGTTCGCCGTCATCGTGGAAAGTCTGACCGAGTCCGCCGTGTTCGACTTCTCAGAAAACCTACGGACCGCGATCGAGAAGCTAGTTCCCCTGAACGGCCAGATCGGAGCCATTGGCGGCGCCGTCACCGTCTCCGTCGGCATCTGCATGGGTTCCATGGCCAAGAACCCCGAGGATCTCTATGCCAAGGCCGACCGCGCCCTCTACATGTCGAAGGCAAACGGCCGCAACCAGACCACGCTCTATTCCTCCCTTCCTGACCTCAAGAATTCCAAGAACTGGCTCCTCTACCGTCGCGAGTGACGGTTCCGGAACACCCTCTCAGGCGGGATTTTCCGGCCACTCTGCCCCCGGCCGGATCCATGCCCATGCCGTACGCGCTGAACTGCTTAACCGCCGGTTAGTGGCACGGATCAAAACCTTTCCGAATCGCTAATCGGGTGTTCATCGGCGTTCCTTATCTTGCGGGAAGTCTCGTTCAGTGGGGGTATGCAGCGATGCCAGAGGCATTAAAAGGTGTGTTCGATCTCAGTTTGTCACGGCTTGCAGCTTCGAGGCTGTTTCGCTGGACTGTCCTGGGAACTCTGTGGAGCGTCTTCGTCTCGACCGGCTACCAGTACCTATGGCAGTCGGGGTTTGGGGATCTGCAGTTCACGCACGGATTCGCCGGCGCGGTGGCGCTTTCGATCATCCTGGCAGGCCCTATTCTGCTGTTTCTGGTAATGAAGCTGCGCGAACTCGGCATCGCCAACCAGCGCCTCGGCGTGGTGGCCTCCACCGACAGCCTGACGGCATGCCTCAACCGGGGAAGCTTCTCCGAGAAGGTGGACCAGCAGCTCGGCGAGCACGGCGGCAAGTCCAGGCGGATCAAGGGCGCGTTGCTCATCATCGATGCCGATCACTTCAAGGCGATCAACGATACCTACGGGCATGACCATGGCGACGAGGCGCTGCGCATCATCGCCGCCGAGATTCGCGGTCAGGTCCGCAAGGGGGATCTCGTCGGCCGCCTGGGC
Source organism: Aquibium pacificum (assembly GCF_040839445.1). Taxonomy (NCBI): domain Bacteria; kingdom Pseudomonadati; phylum Pseudomonadota; class Alphaproteobacteria; order Hyphomicrobiales; family Phyllobacteriaceae; genus Aquibium; species Aquibium pacificum. Next base: position 1,191,372 of record NZ_JBDPGJ010000002.1, read on the forward strand.
GGCGAGGAGTTCGGGGTGTTCCTGCCCGGCGCCAGCCAGGAGAATGCCGTGTCGGTCGCAGAGCGTATCCGCCGGGCCGTCAATGAGATGTCGTTCCGGCCGCGCGGCACGCGCCATCCACTCTCTGTCAGCGTCGGCGGGGTGAGCTTCGAGGACCAGCTCGAATTCGTCGAACTCTACCGCATCGCCGACCGGCGCCTCTACCAGGCCAAGAACGGCGGCCGCAACCGCATCGAATTGACCCACGTCCAGGCCTACGATTCGAATGACCTGAGGCAGCCGCTCCACTGACCGGTCCGGCCGCGGCAGTCCGCCGCGGCCCCAATAGCCATTCCGAGCCTAAGAGATTTAGCGCGTGGGGACGGGGTTCTCGCCGCGGTAATCGTAGAAGCCGCGGCCGGCCTTGCGACCGAGCCAGCCCGCCTCGACATACTTCACGAGCAGCGGGCAGGGGCGGTACTTGGAATCCGACAGCCCGTCGTGCAGCACCTGCATGATCGAGAGGCAGGTATCCAGTCCTATGAAGTCCGCCAGCTGCAGCGGCCCCATCGGATGGTTGGCGCCGAGCTTCATGGCCGTGTCGATCGCCTCGACCGAGCCCACCCCCTCGTACAGCACGTAGATCGCCTCGTTGATCATCGGCAGGAGGATGCGGTTGACGATGAAGGCGGGAAAATCCTCCGCCACCGTCACCGTCTTGTCGAGGCTGACGACGAAGGCCTTCGCGGCTTCGAAGGTGAAATCCTCCGTTGCGATGCCGCGCACCAGTTCCACCAGCTTCATCAGCGGCACCGGGTTCATGAAATGAATGCCGATGAAGCGTTCCGGGCGGTCCGTCTGCGCGGCCATCCTTGTGATCGAAATGGAAGACGTGTTGGTCGCGAGCAGGGCTTCGGGATTGAGGACCGGGCAGAGCTGCGTGAAGATCTTGCGCTTGACCGTTTCGTCCTCGGTCGCCGCCTCGATCACGAGGTCGGCCCCGGCGAGGTCCTGGATGGCTGGCGCCGGTCTTATGCTGGACATCGCGCGGGAGCGCACCGATTCATCGAGCTTTCCCGACGACACCTGCCGCGCCATGTTGCCGTTGATGGTGGCGATGCCCTTCTCGATGCGATCGCCCGAAATGTCGTGCAGGAGGACCTGGTAGCCGGATTGCGCCGCGACGTGGGCGATGCCGCTGCCCATCTGTCCAGCGCCAATGATGCCTACGGTCTGGATTGCCATCTGGGTGATCCTGTGAACCCCTGCGCTTCTAACGTAGTCATCGGGGAGACGGAAGCCGAAGCGGCTCTCCGCCGCTCCGGCTTTCAGTCATTCTAAGCTTTGCGCGCGACTGACGTCAAAGCGCCTTTTCGAGTTCCGGCAGGATCTGGAACAGGTCGCCGACGAGGCCGTAGTCGGCCACCTGGAAGATCGGCGCCTCCTCGTCCTTGTTGATGGCGACGATGATCTTGGAATCCTTCATGCCGGCCAGGTGCTGGATGGCGCCGGAGATGCCGCAGGCGATGTAGAGGTCGGGCGCGACCACCTTGCCGGTCTGGCCGACCTGCCAGTCGTTGGGGGCGTAGCCCGCGTCGACGGCCGCGCGGCTTGCGCCGATCGCAGCACCCAGCTTGTCGGCCACCGGCGTGATCACCTCCTGGAACTTCTCCGAGGAGCCGAGCGCACGGCCGCCCGAGATGATGATCCGGGCCGAGGTCAGTTCGGGACGGTCGGTGTGGGCGATCTTGTTCTCGACGAAGGACGAGAGGCCGGGATTGCCTGCCGCCTCGATGCTCTCGACGGCGGCAGAGCCGCCTTCGCCCGCCGCCTGGAAGGTAGCCGTGCGCACGGTGATCACCTTCTTCGCATCGGTCGCCTGGACGGTCTGGATGGCGTTGCCGGCGTAGATCGGGCGCTTGAACGTGTCGGCCGACACGACCTCGATCACGTCTGACACCTGCATGACGTCGAGAAGCGCGGCGACCCGCGGCATGACGTTCTTGCCCATGGTGGTGGAGGGCGCGACCAGCGCGTCGTACTTGCCGGCGAGCGATACCACCAGCGCCGCCAGCGGTTCGGCGAGGCGCTCGGCGAGTTCCTCGGCTTCAGCCAGCAGTACCTTGGAGGCGCCCTGGAGCTTCGCCGCGGCGTCGGCCGCGCCCTTGGCGCCCTTGCCGGCGATGAGGATGTCGACCTCCGAGCCCATCTTCAGCGCGGCGGAGAGCGCCTTGGCGGTCTGGTCGGAGACGGTTTCGTTGTCGTGTTCGGCGACGAGGAGAATGGCCATTGTTCTATTCCTTTCCTGGCACCGAAATCAAAGCACGCCGGCTTCGTTCTTGAGCTTGTCGACCAGTTCGGCCACGGTCTTGACCTTGACGCCCGCCTTGCGGCCGCCCGGCTCCTCGGTCTTCAGCACCTTGAGCCGCGGCGCCACGTCGACGCCGTAATCGGCGGGGCTCTTCTCGTCGAGCGGCTTCTTCTTGGCCTTCATGATGTTGGGCAGCGAGGCGTAGCGCGGCTGGTTGAGGCGCAGGTCGGTCGTCACGATCGCCGGCATCTTCAGTTCGATGACCTGCAGGCCGCCGTCGATCTCGCGCGTCACCTTGGCCTTGTCGCCGTCGAGCTCCAGCTTGGAGGCGAAGGTGCCCTGGCTCCAGCCGAGCAGCGCCGCCAGCATCTGGCCGGTCTGGTTGGCGTCGTCGTCGATCGCCTGCTTGCCCAGGATGACGAGTTCGGGACCCTCGGCCTCGACCACGCCCTTCAGGAGCTTGGCTACGGTCAGCGGCTCGACGATACCGTCCACCTTGATCAGGATGCCGCGGTCGGCGCCCATGGCGAGCGCGGTGCGGATCGTCTCCTGCGCCTGCTGCGGGCCGACGGAGACGGCGATGATTTCGTCGACCTTGCCCGCCTCGCGCAGCCGGATCGCCTCTTCCACGGCGATCTCGTCGAACGGGTTCATCGACATCTTGACGTTGGCCAGCTCGACGCCCGAACCGTCCGACTTGACGCGGATCTTGACGTTGTAATCAACCACCCGCTTCACGGGGACAAGTACTTTCATCGGCGTCGAACCTCTCTCGCAAAAAGTATCTGGCGGCGTTTAGCACCGCCACCGCCGCGCCCGCTAGCCCGAACCCGACATTCGCCCCCGAATACCAGCCGTGCGGCCCTGCGAAGGCGCGGCGGAACCTATGGAGTATTGACGTTTACGTCAATACGGGGAGGCGTTCCGGTATCCTTTTTGCGGTATGCGGCTGTAGCTCAGCACCGGCTCGGTAGCGGAGCTGTATACCGATTAGCTTTTCTGGAAATCTGACCAGGTCTGCACGGATTGGATGCCGATCTGGTCGCCGCTCCCTCGTTCGACGGTCCGAATGTCAGCACCATAACACATCGCCTTAGTTGACTTCGATCTTAACTGGATCGCCGAAAAGCGTAACTTCCGCCTGGCCGGATTTAGTCGCATTCAGCACGATGCCCCGTGCAGGTGTCGGGCCGCCACACTTGCGGCTGTAGCGCGTGCCGACATCGCCTTCCGACCAATGACCGATCTCCAGTTCCGGCAACTTGGAAAGCACCTTCTCCCAATCGGGCGGATCCTCGCCGCATTTGCCCCGCGCCCCGTGAACGACGATGGACTCGCCGGCTTTCAACGATACGGCCTTGCGGTATTCGACATCCGCCGGTGGCCGGTCTTGCGTTGAAACGTCAAATCCCATGATGAAGACGAGGCCTGCGCCGACGATCAGCAGTGGTACCGCGATCGTGGCAAGCATCGGCGCAGCCGGCAGACTGCTCGCTGACGGGTCCGTCCTGGCGCGAATGGGTCCGCGGCTCGCATCCCGCTGCGCTTCTCCGTAGAGATGGGTCCAGTGCTTTTTCAAACCTTCGTCGGAATCGATACGCAGCACCTTCGTCAGAAGGATGAAGTTGCGTCGTTGGGGCAGGTGAGTTCCGCTTCGCCAGTTGCGAAGATTTTTCAGTGCCGCTTCGAACGCCTCGCCGCTCCGGTTGCCCGAGGCCGCGCTTAGTTCGTTGGCCAGCGCCATGTTGTCATCATGACCTTCCTCGACGCAGATTGCATCCAGGAGATCATGCCATTGATGGTGGCCAGCCCACGCTTTCCTCCTCTCCAATGCTTTCCCCTCCCCGTATCGCCCTACAAGCGATTTTATCCTATCTGTCTGGATATTCTATGCTTTTACCGAACTTTTTCCGCGTTTTCCTGCTTTCTGAAGCCGCTTGGTAGTGACAGGACAGCACCGTCGATCCACTCTCCGGGCCGGAACCACATCGAAAGGGAGTCTGATGACAAGAGTTCTACCTGCGCTCGTTCTGGTCACCGCCACTGCTTTCGGCTCGGCGCCTGCGATGGCTGGCCCCCTTCTGCGCGACGGCCAGACGGTGGTCGCATCGTTCTCGACCGGCAATCTGAAAGGCCAGACTTTCCGGCTTCGCTACAACGAAAAGAAGAACATGCTGAAGGACAGGCCCGTCACCGGGCACACGAAAAGCATGATCTCGATCAAGACACCCGGCGGCTGGTGCAAATTCGCCTCTTCGGGAAACGTGCAATGTCACAACGGCACGGGGAAATGGACGGCGCGATAGCTTTTCGTGACATCCCGATCGGGTCGATCCCGACGAGCGCGAGACGTTTCCTCGGTCATCGCGAGCCGGGTGAGCCCGCCCGGAGGGCGCAAATGCCCTCTACGGGAACCGGACCTGTTCGAAGACCTCACCGCCCCCAGCGCGGCACCTTCCCCGATCGCACCGCCGGCGCTGCCTCCGCCTGCGTCTCCACCGCTGCCGGCGTCACGATCGAGCGGTCGAACAGCGGCACGCCGGACCGGCGCATGACGAGGATCAGGACGGCGCCGGCGAGGATGCCGCCCACATGGGTCGCCCACGAGATCCCGCTGTCGTCGCCCGCGCCCAGCATGAGCACCTGGAACCCCACCCACAGGACGAGCGGGATGAATGCCGGTATCCTGAGCGGTATGCGGCCGAAGGCCAGCACCCACACCTTCACCTTGGGATGGAGGATGAGGTAGGCCGCGACGATGCCGGCGATCGCGCCCGAGGCGCCGATCAGCGGGATGCCGGAGCCGGGATCGATCGCCCCGTGCAGCGCTGCTCCCGCCGCCGCGCAGCCGAAGTAGAAGAGCAGGAAGCGGAAGTGCCCGAGCGCGTCCTCGACGTTGTCGCCGAATACCCAGAGAAACAGCATGTTGCCGCCGAGATGGATCAGGTCGGCGTGCAGGAACGAATAGGTGACGTAGGTGAAGCCCTCGGGCAGAAGCACGAGGTTCGCCGGCAGCTCCGCCACGTCGTTGACGACGGCGGGGATGTACCCCAAGCCGTAGGCGGCCGCCTGCGAAGCGCCACCGCCCGCGATCGACATGGTCAGGAAGACCAGGATGTTGGCGGCGATCAGCCCGAAGGTGACGTACTGGAGTTTGATGTGCTTCAGGTTGTTCGCGTCGTGAAGCGGAATGAACATTCCCCGAAGCCCCTCCCGGAATCAGCGATTTGCCCCCGGAACCCATAACACGTCGTCCGATCCGTTGCCATTGACGGCGCGGGCGGCGACGAAGAGGAAGTCTGACACGCGGTTGATGTATTTCAGCGCCTCGGCGCCGATCGGCTCCCCGTCGGTCCTCGCCGCCGCCACCATGGCGCGTTCGGCTCGCCGCGCCACCGTGCGCGCGAGGTGGAGTGCCGCCGCCGCCGGCGATCCGCCGGGAAGGACGAAGGAGCGCAGCGGGCTGAGGTTCTCGTTCAGGCGGTCGATGTCGGCCTCGATGCGCTCGACCTGCGCCGGCACGATCCGCAGGGGCTCGTAGCCCCGCGAGGCGTCGTCGCCGGGCGTGGCGAGGTCGGCGCCGAGGTCGAACAGGTCGTTCTGGATCAGCGCCAGCATCCGGTCGATCTCGGGATGGCCGGCACCCGTGTGGAGGCGCGCCAGGCCGATGCAGGCGTTGGTCTCGTCCACCGTGCCGAAAGCCTCGATGCGTGGGTCGGATTTCAGCCGGCGCGCGCCGTGGACCAGGCCTGTGGTCCCGTCGTCGCCGGTGCGGGTGTAGATCCGGTTGAGCTTGACCATGCCGTTCCCCCGTCAGGCCTGGCCGCTGCGGCTGAACCAGAGCGCCAGCATGATCAGCACCAGGGCGATGAACTGCAGGAAGACGCGTGCCTGCATCAGCTTGTTGGAGGTGTTGCCGGAGCCGCCGCGCATCATGTTGACGAGGCCGCGCACGAGGACGACCACCACGGCCACCATCACCAGGATGGCAAGGATGTTGAAGACGGTGGACATGGCGTTCTTTCCGGTTGGGAGGGAGGATGCAGACGTTTTAGGGCGTCAGGCCTGCGAAGTCAGCATGCGGTAGAAAAGGCGCGCCGGAAGCAGCCGCTTCAACACCACGCCGATCCGCGCCGGCGTAGTGACCACGTAGTGCGGTCTGGGCGAGCGGCTGTCCAGCGCATGCTTCAGCACCGCGTAGACCGCGTCGGGCTTCTGCTTGAACCGCGACTTCGAGCCGCCGGCCCTCAGGCGGGCGAGCTGGGTCTGGTATTCCTCGCGGTGCGCCGAGTTCTCGACGTCGATATGGGTCTCGAACCAGCCGAGCCCGGTCGCGGCGAGCCGCGATTCGATCGGCCCGGGCTCGATCAGGCTGACGTGGATTCCGCTGCCCTCGAGTTCCGCGCGCTGGCACAGCATCAGCCCCTCGATCGCATGCTTCGACGCGGCATAGGCGCCGCGGAACTTCACCGGCACGAGCCCGAGGATCGACGAGCAATGAACGATGCGGCCATGGCCTTGCCGGCGCATGACGGGCACGATCCGCCGCGTCAGGTCGTGCCAGCCGAAAAAGTTGGCCTCGAACTGCTCGCGCAGCGCCTGCATGGGCAGATCCTCGACCGCGCCGGCCTGCGCGTGCGCGCCGTTGTTGTAGAGCGCGTCGAGCGTTCCGCCGGTCCGCTCGAGCACGGCTTCGACCAGGGCTTCGATCGATTCCGCCTCGCGGTAGTCCAGATAGAAGGCTTCGATGCCGTCCTCTTCCAGCTGCCGCAGGTCGCCGGCCTTTCGCGCGGTGGCGAAGACGCGCCATCCGTCCCGCTTCAGCGCCCGGGCGCAATATGCGCCTATCCCCGAAGACGCGCCGGTCACGATGATCGTTCGGCTGGGAGCCATCTTTTCTCCTGGGGCAAGGGAGCGACTTGCCATGCTGGCGGTTGAACTTCACATAGTCGGCGGAAGATGGCAGCCGCAAGGAGGTTACATGCGCAAGATCGCCGCGACCCGGCGGATCTTGGCCGACGCTCTCGGCCATTTCGACACCGACGACGGCTGGTCGATGGCGAGCCACCTCGCGCTCTCCGCGCTCATCGCGCTTTTTCCATTCCTCATCTTCGCCACGGCGCTCGCCTCCTTCCTCGGCGCGAACGCCTTCGCCGACACCGCGGTCCACCTCGTCTTCGACACCTGGCCGAGGGAGATCGCGGAGCCCATTGCGCGGGAGGTCACCAACGTGCTCACCGTACAGCGCGGCGATTTCCTCACCATCAGCGTCATCTTCGCGGCCGTCTTCGCCTCCAACGGCATCGAGGCCCTGCGCGTCTCCTTGAACCGGGCCTACCGCGTCGCGGAATCGCGTTCGTTCATCTTCCGGCGCCTGCAGAGCTTCGCCTTCGTGCTGATCGCCACGATGGGGTTCCTCGCCATCTCGATCCTGCTCGTCCTCGCGCCCCTGGCGGCGCGGATTGCCGAGAAACAGTTCATATGGCTCGGACCCTACATGGGAACGATCACGCTCTGGCGGTTCATCATCGCCTCGACGGTGATCGTCATCGGCCTCGTCTGCGTCCATTTCTGGCTTCCCGCCGGCCGGCGGAGGATCCGCGACATCCTCCCGGGGATCGTCTTCACTGTCGTCGGCTGGGTTGCCGGCTCGACCATCTTCGCGACCTATCTCGAGCAGTTCTCCACCTATGTCTCGACCTATGCGGGACTGGCCTCGATCATGATCGCGGTGATCTTCCTCTACATCGTCTCGGTGATCTTCATCCTTGGCGGCGAGCTCAACGCCGCGATCCGACGCTACCGGGAGGCCCGAGCCCGCATCGGCAGTTGAACCGTCGCCAGCGCCACGCCGAGGGTGGCGATGACCATCCCGGCGACCTGGACGGCCGAGAGTTCCTCCGAGAACAGCGCCCAGGCCATCAGCGCCGTCACCGCCGGCACGAGGTAGAACAGCGAGGCGACCTTGGACATCTCGCCGTGGCGGATGAGGTACATCAGAAGGAAGATCGCGCCGAGCGAAAGCACCAGCACCGACCAGGCCAGCGCGAGCGCCAGTTCGCCCGTCGGCACGAAGCTGCGCGTCTCCAGCGTGAACGATCCGGCCGCCATCAAAAGCGTCGCGCCGAGATACTGATAGAGGGTCACCGGCACGAGATCGACGCCGGTGACGAAGCGCTTCTGCCAGATGGTACCGGCGCTCATGCCGACGACCGAGATCACCGAAGCGGTCAGCGTGGCGGCGGTCACCCCTCCGGCAACCGCGCCGAGCTTCGGCAGGAGCACGATCACCACGCCCGCAAAGCCGATCGCAAGGCCGAGCCAGTGCCGGGGCAGGATGCGCTCGCCGAGGAAGAGCCCGGCAACCACCGCGGTGATCAGCGGCTGCAGGGCCACGATGAGCGCCGACAGGCCGGCCGGCATGCCGTGGCGGATCGCCCAGAACACCCCGCCAAGATAGACGCCATGCATCAGCATGCCCGCGAACGCGGCATGCAGCCGGTCGCGCCGGCGGGTCGGCCTGGCGCGGATGAAGACCAGCAGGACGGCAAGCAGCAGGAAGGCGATGGCGAAACGCACGGCGAGGAAGGAGAAGGGTTCCGACCAGGGCATGGCATAGCGCGCGCCGATGAATCCGGTGGCCCACAGGACCACGAACAGGGCCGGCGCGATGCGCGACAGGTTCATTCGACGTTCCGCTCGATCATTGCGGGCCGCATAATCAAAAGGAAAGGTTTGCGCGCTAGGCTCCAGGCTGGAGTTTCCGGAGAGCCAGCAGGCGCGCTGGCGAGTTCGAGGAACAGGTGATGATCTGGAATCTGAGCCCCTGGTGGTTGTTCCTGGCGGTTGCGGCCGTCGCCGTTCTCGCGTTCATCTTTTCGCTCGGGCTCAATGCCATCATCGGACGCGACGGGTTCGGTCCATTCGGCACCATGGGCATCGTCACGGGGGGGTTCTTCGGCTCGATCTACGGTGTCAACGCCTATGGCGTGCGGCTTTCCGAATTGCAGGAGGCGGTCTTCGCCGGCCTGGTCGGCGCCTTCATCATCCTGATGACGCTCCTTCTCCTCAAGGCGGCTGTCAGCCGCTTGTGACTTCCTCACAGGCCGACCATGCGCCGGATGTCGTCCGGCGTTGCGCCCGCATCGCGCAGCGAGCGGAGCGCGGTGTCGCGGCGGCTCTTGGAAAGCTTGCGCCCGTCGTCTCCCATGACGAGATCGTGATGGTGATAGACCGGCACCGGCAGGCCGAGCAGTTCCTGGAGTAGCCGGTGGACCGACGTCGCGTGGAAGAGGTCGCGCCCGCGCACGACGTCGGTGATGCCCTGGATCGCGTCGTCGACCACCACGCACAGATTGTAGCTGGCGGGCGTGTCGCGTCGCGCCAGCACGACGTCGCCCCAGGCTTCCGGCTTCGCCTGGATGAGCCCGGTCTCGCCGTCCGGCCCGGCGCCCGTCTCGCGCCAATCGATCCGGCCGGCGACGTATCCGGCCGCCGCCGCCATGTCGAGCCGCCACGAGAACGCCTCGCCCGCCGCCATCCGTGCCCGGCGTTCGCCCGTTGAAAGCTCCCTGTCCCGCGGCGGGTAGAGCGGCGCGCCGTCCGGATCGCGCGGCCATGGTTCCCCGGTGCCATTATCGGCAATCCATGTCCGCGCCTCGCCGCGGCTCATAAAGGCGGGATAGACCAGTTCCTCGTCGATCAGCCTTTGCAGGGCTCCGCCGTAGTCGTCGAAATGCTCCGATTGGCGCCGCACCGGCTCCTCCGATTCGATCCCAAGCCAGGCGAGGTCGGTGCGGATGCCCCGCTCGTATTCCGGCGTGCAGCGCTCCGTATCGATGTCCTCGATGCGCAGGAGCAGCCACCCTCCGGCCTCGCCAGCCATCCGGGCGTTGAGGAGCGCGGAATAGGCGTGCCCGAGATGCAGTTCGCCGTTGGGGCTGGGGGCGAAGCGGAATGTCGGAACTGTCATCAGCGATCGCGCCGGAGATTGGAGGAACCTGCGCCGATTGCTAGTCTCATGGCTGCGAAAGGGAAACCCATGCAGACGATCGAAACGCTGGAGCATGTCGCGACTGCGCTCGATGCGCTCTGCCTCGCCGATCCGCGCCTAGTGCCCGTGCGCGCCCGGGCCGGCGAGGTGCCCCTGCGCCGCGTCGAGCCCGGCTTCGCGAGCCTCGTCTCCATCATCGTGTCGCAGCAGGTCTCGCGTGCGAGCGCCGACGCCATCATGGGCCGCCTCGTCGCGCTCGCCGATCCGCTGACCCCGCGGACGCTTTCTGCTGCCGGCGACGAGCTCTTCCGCGCGGCCGGGCTGTCGCGTCCCAAGCAGAAGACGCTGCGGGCGATCTCGGCGGCCATCCTGGAGCGGGGCTTCGATCTCGACGACGTCTGCCGGCTCGAAGCCGGCGAAGCGATGGCCCGGATGACCGCGCTGCACGGCGTGGGGCCGTGGACGGCACAGATCTACCTTCTGTTCGCCTCCGGGCACCCGGACATCTTCCCCGCCGGCGACGTCGCGCTGCAGAGCGCGGTCGGGCATGCGCTGGGAATCGCGCCGCGTCCCGCCCCGAAAGCGCTGTCGGTCATCGCCGAATCATGGCGCCCGCACAGGGGCGTGGCGGCCCGCCTGTTTTGGGCGTATTATCGGGAAATGAAGGGCAGGGAAGGGGCTCCGGCCACCGCTCCGGCTCAAGTCATTGAAAAATAGCCGGATCAAAAGGCGCTCCTGCAGCAGTCCCCACGATTTGCATGCTTCACATTCCTGACATCTGTCGCTTACAGTATCCGCGCCGTTCGGTTCTCGCGAAAAGGAGTGGATGGAAGTGACGGTTGCCGTCTCGCCGGATAGCCTGCCTGCGCTCGTCCTGAACGCGGACTATCGTCCGCTCAGCTATTATCCGTTGTCGCTCTGGTCCTGGCAGGACGCCATCAAGGCGGTCTTTCTCGACCGGGTCAACATCGTCGCCGAATATGAGCACGCGGTTTCCTCGCCGTCGTTCACGATGAAGCTCCCGAGCGTGGTCTGCCTGAAGGCCTATGTGAAGCCGTCGCGCCACCCGGCCTTCACCCGCTTCAACGTCTTCCTGCGCGACCGCTTCCAGTGCCAGTACTGCGGCACGCACGAGGACCTCACCTTCGACCACGTGATCCCGCGCCGCTGCGGCGGCGAGACGACCTGGGAAAACGTCGTGGCGGCCTGCTCGCCCTGCAACCTCAGGAAGGGCGGGATGCTGCCCGCGCAAGCCAGGATGTTCCCGATGCAGAAACCCTACCCGCCCACGGTTCACGACCTGCACAACAACGGCCGCCTGTTCCCGCCCAACTACCTGCACGAAAGCTGGATGGACTATCTCTACTGGGACGTGGAACTGGAGCCGTAACCCAACCGGGAATTCGAAGAAGGACTACGCCTTCGACAGCGCGCCCCAGTAGGCGATTGCGCCGAGCACCAGGGCCGCGATCGCGTTCCAGCCCGCCAGCGAAAGCCCGAGAATGCGCAGCGCCGCCTCGTCGCAGGAGGGCGGGATGACCGTATTAAGCGCATCGAGAACGCCGTTGCCGCCGGTGTTCGTGCCGCCGCTCACCGCGCCGCAATCCGTCGGTCCGGCCCACCAGGCCCATTCGACGCCCGAGTGGTAGACGCCCAGATAGAGCCCCCAGGTCATCAGCAGCGCGCCGGCGAGGATGAGACCGCGCACCACGATACCCGGCATCCGCATGGCCGACGCGGCCATGGCGACCAGCATCAGCGGTGCCCCGACATAGTACGGCAGGCGCTGCTCCAGGCAGAGCTTGCAGGGGATGTAGCCGCCGACATGCTCGAACAGCAGGGCCGACCCGACGACGCCGGCCATGGCGATGGCGAGGAAGCCGGCGGTCAGCGTCTGGCGGCGGCCGGCGGGTGCGGTCAGGCTCATGCGATCCTCAGAACAGGTACTTCACGGACACGAATCCGCCGATGAGCAGCACCATGAAGAGGGTAAAAAGAAGGCCGAGGTTCCTCTCGATGAAGGCGCGGATCGGCGCTCCGAAATGATAGAGCAGCCACGACACGAGGAAGAACCGCAGCCCGCGGCCGATGATCGAGACGATGATGAAGGAGACGAGGTTCATTCCCACGAAGCCGGAGAAGATCGTCAGCACCTTGTAGGGGAAGGGCGTGATCGCGGCGAACAGCACGCCCCACCCGCCCCAGGTCGCATACCACCCCTGCATGCGGGCGAAGGATTCCTCCGCATTGTAGAGCTTCAGGATCGGTTCGCCGACGATGTCGAACAGGAATGCGCCGATGAGATAGCCGAGCATTGCGCCGATCACGGAGGACACGGTGCAGATCAGCGCATAGCGGATCCACTTCGCCCGCTCGGCGAGCACCATCGGGATCAGGAGCACGTCCGGCGGGATGGGGAAGAAGGAACTCTCGACGAACGAAACGCCCGCCAGCGCCTTTTCCGCGTGCCGCGTGGCGGCGAGCGACATGGTCCAGTCGTAGAGCCTGCGAAGCATGGAGGTTTCCCCGTGACGGCGATTGTCTATTCCGGAATGCGCCCGCCGCGCAACGGTCAATCCGCCGCCCCGCATTTCGCCGCCTTCGCAGGCGTCAAGTCGGTTGACGCGCCGGGGCCTGCCCGTATAGTCCGCACCCGTCCGGAGACCTTCGGACGCCGCGTGCCCCTGTGGCGGAATTGGTAGACGCGCTCGACTCAAAATCGAGTTCCGCAAGGAGTGCTGGTTCGATCCCGGCCAGGGGCACCATTCTCGCGCCGATGAGGGCAGCGCCGCATTCATGCTCGAACGACGCGACAGCTACGAAGCCCTCTGTTCCGACTTCCGCTGGTCGATCCCGGATCGCTTGAACATCGGGGTCGCCGTGTCCGACGTCTGGGCGGCGCGCGAGCCGGCGCGGATCGCACTCATGGAGGACCGGCCGGCGGGCGGACCGGCCATGCTCAGCTTCGGAGAACTGTCGCAGCGGTCGAACGCGCTCGCCAACGGGCTGAGAGCCCACGGCGTGCGCCGCGGCGACCGGGTTGCGCTGTTGCTTCCGCAAGGCTTCGAGACTGCGATCAGCCATGTCGCGATCTACAAGCTCGGCGCGATCGCCGTGCCGCTGGCGCTGCTCTTCGGCGTCGAGGCGCTGGAATACCGCCTGGTCACCGCAGGCGTCTCGGCCATCGTCACCAATGCGTCCGGTCGTGCCAAGCTTTCCGCGCTCGAGGCGCGGCTGCCGGGGCTCGAGGCGATCGTGCTCGTCGAGGGCGGCGACGGCGATGCGATCGGCTTCGAGAAGCTGATCGCCGACCACTCCCGCGCCTTCACCCCGGAAGTTACCGCTCCCGACGACCCGGCGATGATGATCTTCACCTCCGGCACCACCGGGCCGCCGAAGGGCGCCCTGCATGGCCACCGGGTGCTGCTCGGGCATCTGCCGGGCATGGAAATGGCGCACGAGTTCCTGCCGCAGTCCGGGGACCGGTTCTGGACGCCGGCCGACTGGGCATGGGCGGGAGGGCTTCTGAACGCCCTCCTGCCGGCGCTCTTTTTCGGCATCCCGGTGGTCTTCTCGCGCATGGAGAAGTTCGATCCCGACGCCGCCTGCGACCTCATGGCCAGAATGAAAGTCCGCAACGCCTTCATCCCGCCCACCGCGCTCAGGATGATGAAAGCCGTGCCGGGCATCGCCGCCCGCTTCCCGAAAGGCCTTCGCACGATCGCCTCCGCCGGCGAGGCGCTGGGGCGCGAGACCTGGGAATGGGCACGCGGCGAACTCGGCATCACGGTGAACGAATTGTACGGCCAGACCGAGTGCAATCTCGTGCTCGGGTCGTGCGCGGCGCTCGGCGTCACCCGTCCCGGTGCGACCGGCAAGCCGGTGCCTGGCCACGCCGTGGCGCTGATCGACGCGGATGGGCAGCCGGTCGCGACCGGAACGCCCGGCCAGATCGCCGTCAGGCGGCCCGACCCGGTGATGTTCCTCGGCTACTGGGAGAGCCCGGAGGCGACCGAAAGGAAGTTCATCGGCGACTGGATGGTGACCGGGGACCAGGGCGTCGCCGACGAGGACGGCTACGTCCATTTCTTCGGGCGCGACGACGACGTCATCACGTCTGCCGGATACCGCATCGGTCCGGGCGAGATCGAGGATTGCCTGACCGGTCACGCGGCCGTGGCGCTCGCCGCCGCCGTCGGCAAGCCCGATCCGGTGAGAACCGAGATCGTCAAGGCCTATGTCGTGCTCAGGGACGGGGTGGAGCCATCCGCCGCGCTGGCGGACGAGATCAAGTCCTGGGTGCGCGAACGGCTTTCGGCGCACGAATATCCGCGCGAGGTCGCGTTCGTCGATTCCATGCCGCTGACGACGACCGGCAAGGTCATCCGCCGTATCTTCCGCGACCGCGCGCGGCGCGAAACCGAGGCCTGAGCCGGTCAGCGCCGCGAAAGCAGGCCCTTGATGCGGTTGCGCACGAGGCGCGCGAAGTTGCGCGTCTCCTTGTGCAGGTGCAACTGCCCCGCCGCCTGCCGGGCGAGCTTGTCGGAGCCCGGCGTAAGTCCGATCACCAGCGTCCCCATCTGGCGCCGCTCGCTCCACAGCCGGCTCATCACCGGATGGTCCGGCACGGCGCAGGAATCCGTCGCGACGATGTTGGGATCCTCGAGATGGCTCTTCGTCAACTCGATCGTCAGCAGCGCGCCGGGCGAGTAGGTCGAATAGGTCTCGTCATAAGCCGTCTTCCACGTGTAGGCCTGTCCCGCCTCGATGAAGACGATCAGGCTGGCGATCGTGCGGCCGTCGAGAACGAGCGAGTGGACGCGGCAGAGATCCTGCTGCGACAGGCGGTGGATCGCCTCGCGCGCGAAGGCGGCGCGGAAGCGGTCGATCACCATCGCCGTGCCCTCGCGTCCCTTCCAGCCCGAGGCTTCGAGCGACAGGAATTCCTCCGTCGCCAGGCGGATCTCCTCCGGCTGCCGGGCGACGTGGTATTCCAGGCGGCCGGTTTCGCCCAGCCGGCGCTTCAACCGGCGGAACTCGCGGTAGTGGTGCGGTCTCAGCGAGGCCTTCAGGTACTCCTCGCCGTCGAGCGTGCTCTCCAGGAACGGCCGCTCGATCTTCATCGTCTCGATGACCGGCAGGTCGCGGTTCATCGCCACCGTGCGGATCAGCCCCGCCACCGGCCCGGCCGTGCGGATTTCCGGCACCACCAGCACCTTCGGCAGGCCGAGATGCGGCCGCGCCAGCATGGACAAGAGGTCGTCGATCACGCCGACGGGGTCGTCGCGGTCGACCAGCGGCGTCCCCAGCGGCCCGAACGGGCTCGACCAGGTCCGCATGATGCGCACGCCGAGCGGGATCGGCGGCTTCTCGACCGAGAACGGCGCCAGGAAGCGCAGCCGGTTCTTCTGCGCGTCTCCGTCGCGGATGACGGCGAGCCGCACCTCCCGGTCTTCGAGGCGCGGCATGGCGGGCGCCATGAAGCGCGGGTTGAAGAAGACGTTCGGCTCGACGGTGCGCGCGCACAGGAAGTCGAGTTCCTCGACGAGATCGAAGCCGGCGGAAGCCGGATAGATCGCCAGGCGCCGGTGCGCCCCGCCGGCCGCGGTCAGTTCCGCCGCGGCCTGCTCGTCCGGCTGCGTGGTGATGCCGGCAAGGCTCGCGATCATCGCGCCCGAGGGGCTGCCGCTCGCTTCTTCCAGGATGGGTACCGCCGCCATGTCAGGACTTCCCGTTCTGGTGGACTGGGACGAATATCATCATGACGATGCCGAGCTTCTTCCAAACGACGAGGGCGAGCGCGCAGGCTTCCAGGACCATCGCAAGGCTCGTGGCGATCGCTGCGCCCCACAGGCCGTAGGCGGGTATGAGCGCGAAGTTGAGGGCGATGTTGAGCGCCAGCGTCACGGCGAAGACGAGCGCGCAGATGGTCTGGTTGCCGGTCATGGTCAATAGGCTTTCCGCCGGCCCCACCGCGGCGCGCGCGACGACGCCGATCACCAGCACGAAGAGCAGCGGGTAGCCGGCCTCGAAGCCGGGCCCGAAGAGCCGCAGCATGGGCTCGCCGATCGCCAGCACGACTACCGCCATGAACAGCGAGGGCCAGAAGGTCCAGGACACCGTCTCGCGGGCGAAGTCGCTCAGTTCCGCCGCCCCGCTGCCGTGCGAGATGCGGGCGTAGCGCTGGGCGGCGCCGGTCTTGACCGCGAAATAGACGAAGTGCACCAGCGCCAGGGTCTTGACCGCGGCGTAGTAGACCGCGACGTCGTCGGGAGCCATGAAGCGGCCGACCATCAGCACGTCCGCATTCGTCAAAAGGAAGAAGAACCCCTCGACGAGGAAGATCGGCATCGAGACCGCGATCCATGCCCGCGGCAGATAGCGGCGCGGGCCGGGCTCCGCCCGCCGGTCGGCGCGCGAGGAGACGGTCACGAGCTGCCACAGCGTGGTGGTGTAGGTGGCGAGAATGGCCGCCGCGATCGCCGTCTTCGCCTCGGGCGGGAAATCCAGTGCGAGCGCTCCCGCCATGAACACGAGGATGAGGATCGGGCGGACGAGATAGGTCGGCGAGAGCGCCGACAGCGCCCAGGCGTTGGCGCGCGAGATGCCCTGCAGCGTGTCGGACAGGGTGATCATCGGCAGGCAGATCAGCCCGAGGTAGAACGGCACGACGTAGTAGTTTTCCAGCATGGGGGAAAACCACCAGAGTCCCGCCATTCCGAGGCCCGCGACGGCCGTCGACGACAGAAGGGTGAAGACCCGGCTGGCGAACAGGATGCCACGCAGTTCCGCCCACATGCTCCGTTCCCGGTACTCCGGTATGAAGCGGATCACCGACGTGTGGAAACCGAAGCAGGCGAGGTTCCCGACGATGACCATGGTCACCCATACGAGGACGAAGATGCCGTATTCGAAAGACCCCATCCAGCGCGCGAGGAGCACCTGGCTGATGAAGGCGATGGCCGCGTTGACGATGCGGATGGCGAAGGCGATCACCGACATGCGGCCGGCCTCGCCGCGCTCGTCGGCGGCCAGAAACAGCGCGTCGGCGCGGCTCAGCCAGGGCTGAACCGCCGAAGCCAGTCGCTCCGGCAGCAGTCTTTCGGCCGTCGTTGCCGCGGAAAAACGCACGCTACCCGTACTCCAAACACGCGAGTGCAGGGTCGAGCGGTACCAGAGACAGTTTAAGAAACGGTTCGGCGGACCCTGCCGCGCGGCGCTCGGATGCGCCGGGCTCAGGGTTGTCTCAGCGTCGGGCCTTCCGCCTCAGGCGAAAGTGCCGTGGCAGTGCTTGTACTTCTTGCCGGAGCCGCAGGGGCAGGCCTCGTTGCGGCCGACCTTGCCCCAGGTCGAGGGATCTGCGGGGTCGCGCTGCTCGGCAGGTACGATGCGGTTCGATTCCTGGCGCACCAGCAGGGCCGTGTCGCCGCCCTCGGCGAAATCGTCCTCGCCGGTCGACGCATCCGTGTGATGCCCTTCGCCCTGGGGCACCTGCGGCGGCGGAGCGTCGGCCGCCTCGCGCACGAGTTCGACGCGCATCAGCTGGGCGGTGACCGCCTGGCGCAGGTTGGCCAGCATCGCCTGGAAGAGCTCGAAGGCCTCCGACTTGTACTCGTTCAGCGGGTCGCGCTGCGCATAGCCGCGGAAGCCGACGACCGAGCGCAGGTGGTCGAGGTTGACCAGGTGCTCGCGCCACAGATGGTCGAGCGTCTGCAGCAGGATCGATTTCTCGACATAGGTCATGACGTCGCCGCCGAAGCGTTCCGCCCGGTCGCTGGCCGCCGCGTCGGCCGCGGCGGTGATGCGCTCGCGGATCGCCTCGTCGGCGATGCCTTCCTCCTGCGCCCACTCGTCGACGGGCAGGTCGAGGTTGAGGTAGGAGCGCACGCCCTCCTTCAGGCCGGCGACGTCCCATTGCTCGGCATAGGCGTTTTCGGGAATGTGCTTGGCGACGAGGTCGTCGATGACGTCCTGGCGCATCTCTCCGACGGTCTCGGAGAGGTTCTCCCCGTCCATCAGGTCCTTGCGCTGCTCGAACACCACCTTGCGCTGGTCGTTCATCACGTCGTCATATTTGAGCACGTTCTTGCGGATGTCGAAATTGCGTGCCTCGACCTTCTTCTGCGCCTTCTCCAGCGCCTTGTTGATCCAGGGATGGATGATGGCCTCGTCCTCCTTGAGGCCGAGCTTCTGCAGCATGCCGTCCATGCGGTCGGAGCCGAAGATGCGCATCAGATCGTCCTGCAGCGACAGGAAGAATTTCGACCGGCCAGGGTCGCCCTGGCGGCCGGAGCGGCCGCGAAGCTGGTTGTCGATGCGCCGCGATTCATGGCGCTCGGTCGCCAGCACGTAGAGCCCGCCGGCGGCCAGCGCCTTCTCCTTCAGCCGCTGCACGTCCTCGCGGATCGCCTTCTCCTTCGCGTCCCGCTCGGGGCCTTCCGGCATGTCGGCCAGCTCCTGGGCGATGCGCATGTCGGCGTTGCCGCCCAGCTGGATGTCGGTGCCGCGGCCGGCCATGTTGGTGGCGATGGTGATGGCGCCCGGCTTGCCGGCCTGGGCAACGATCTGCGCCTCGCGCTCGTGGTGGCGGGCGTTCAGGATCTCGAAGGACGACACGCCGTCCTTGCGCAGCCGCTCGGCGAGCAGTTCGGACTTCTCGATCGACGTGGTGCCCACCAGGATCGGCTGGCCCTTGGAATGGGCGTCCTTGATCTCGCGGGCGATGGCGCGGAATTTCTCCTCGACCGTCCGGTAGACCTCGTCGTCCTCGTCCAGGCGCGCGACGGGAAGGTTGGTGGGGATTTCGGAGACCCCGAGACCGTAGATGTTGCCGAATTCCTCCGCTTCGGTCGACGCCGTGCCGGTCATGCCGGCCAGCTTCTTGTACATGCGGAAATAGTTCTGGAAGGTGATCGAGGCCAGCGTCTGGTTCTCGGGCTGGACCTTGACGTGCTCCTTGGCCTCCAGGGCCTGGTGCAGACCCTCCGAGTAGCGGCGGCCCGGCATCATGCGGCCGGTGAATTCGTCGATGATGACGATCTCGCCGTTGCGCACGATGTAGTCCTTGTCGCGCTGGAACAGCCGGTGCGCCTTCAGCGCGTTGTTGACGTGGTGGACGATCGCCACGTTCTCGATGTCGTAGAGGGACGCGCCCTTGAGCAATCCGGCGTCGCGCAAAAGGTTCTCCAGCTTCTCGGTTCCCTCCTCGGTGAAGGTCGCCGTGCGCTGCTTCTCGTCGATCTCGGAGTCCTGTTCGCTCAACTGCGGAATGAACATGTCGATCTGGTTGTAGAGTTCGGAACGATCCTCGAGAGGGCCGGAGATGATCAGCGGCGTGCGCGCCTCGTCGATCAGGATCGAATCCACCTCGTCGACGATCGCGTAGTTGTGACCGCGCTGGACCATCTGGACGCGCTCGTACTTCATGTTGTCGCGCAGATAGTCGAAGCCGAGCTCGTTGTTGGTGCCGTAGGTCACGTCGCAGCCATAGGCGGCCTTGCGCTGCTCGTCCGACATGCCGTGCACGATGACGCCGGTGGTGAGGCCCAGGAAGGAATAGACGCGGCCCATCCACTCCGCGTCGCGCCGGGCGAGATAGTCGTTGACGGTGACGACGTGGACGCCCTTGCCTTCGAGCGCGTTCAGGTAGACCGGAAGCGTTGCCACCAGGGTCTTGCCCTCGCCGGTGCGCATCTCCGCGATGCCGCTTTCGTGCAGCACCATGCCACCGATGAGCTGGACGTCGAAGGGCCTGAGGCCGAGCGCGCGCCGCGCCGCTTCGCGGGCGACGGCGAATGCGGGTACCAGGAGATCGTCGAGCGACCGCCCCTCGGCGATCTGGGAACGGAACTCGGCGGTCTTTGCCTTCAGCGCCCCGTCGGAGAGCGCCGTCATCTCCGCCTCCAGCGCATTGATCGCCTCGACCCGGGGACGAAGTCCCTTGATCCGACGATCGTTGGAGGAGCCGAATACCTTGCGTGCGAGAGCACCGAGACTGACCATCAGCTGGTCCTTTCGAACAGAAACCTCTTCCGGCCGGAACCGGCAGGACCTTGCCTGGTATGGGGTTTAGGGCAGATCCACAATCAAAAATGCGTCCGGAAACGCTTCTGGACGCAGGGACGAAGGACAGATAAGAGGGGGCGAAAGCGATGTCAACGCTGACCGCGAGCGGCTTGGGCCGCCTATTTTCGCCTCATTCGGGCGCGAGAGGCTGCGCCTTCGGCATTTCCACCTGGAGAAAATTCATGCGTGCGCCCTTTGATCTTCGTATCCTCTCCGCATGTGCATTGATCGTGGGGCTGTCCATGTCCGCGCCGATCGGTGCTGCGGCTCAGGAAACCCCGGCGCCGGCGCAGGAGGCTCCGTCCGGTACCACGGTGATCGCGACCGTCAATGGCGCCGACGTCACAGAGGCCGAGTTGCAGATGGCGCTGAATGATCTGGGCGAGCAGTTCGCCCAGCTTCCAGCCGAGCAGAAGCGGGCGGCGGCGCTTTCCGCGGTGATCGAGATACGGCTCCTCGCCCAGCAGGCGGCCGATGCCGGCCTGGGAGACAGCGAGGGGTTCAAGCAGCGGATGGAGTTCCTTCGCGAGCGCGCCCTGCACAGCGCCTTCGTCGAACAGAAGGTGGCCGCCGAGGTGACGGACGAGACGATCCGCGCGCGCTACGACCAGGAAGTCGCGGCTACCCCGCCGAGCAACGAGATTCGCGCCAGGCACATCCTCGTCAAGACCAAAGAGGAAGCCGAGGAGATCATCAAGCAACTGGAGGCCGGCGGCGACTTCGAGGCGATTGCCAAGGAGAAATCCACCGACGGCGCCGCGCCCCAGGGCGGCGATCTCGGCTATTTCGGTCCCGGGCAGATGGTGCCGGCCTTCGAGAAGGCTGCCTTCGCGCTGGAAGTCGGGGAGTACTCGAAGGAGCCGGTCGAGACCGACTTCGGCTTCCATGTCATCAAGGTGGAGGACAAGCGCACGCAGCAGCCGCCCGCCTTCGAGCAGGTGAGGGACCAGATCCGTTCGCTGTTGTTCCGCGAGAAATATTTCGAGATGGTGAAGGCCTCCCGTGAGGCGGCCGAGATCGACGTCAAGGATCCCGCCCTCAAGGAGGCGGTCGGAAAGATCGACGCGACCGAGTAGCAGACACTCCAGCGCCGAACAGACCGACCCCCATGTCCAGCACCGTCTCGCCGCTCGCTCCGAAGAAATTCGTCACCCTGCCGCCGGTCGACGGCGTCAGGATCGCCACGGCGGAAGCCGGGATCAAGTACAAGGGCCGCACCGATCTCCTCGTCATGACCTTCGACGAGGGCACCGCGGTCGCCGGCGTCCTCACGCGTTCGAAGTGTCCGTCCGCCCCCGTCGATCTCTGCCGGGAAAACCTCCCGGGCGGCAAGGGACGGATCCTCGTGGTCAACTCCGGCAACGCCAATGCCTTCACCGGCAGGAAGGGCAGAGCGGCCACGACCGCGACGGCCGAGGCCGCCGCGGCGGCGGCCGGATGTGGGCAGGACGAGGTCTACCTCGCCTCTACGGGCGTGATCGGAGAACCGCTGGACGCCGGCAAGTTCTCGCACATGCTCGCCGATCTCGCCGCCAAGGCCTCGCCGGACCGCTGGGCGGATGCCGGCAAGGCGATCATGACCACCGACACCTATCCGAAATACGCGACCGCCAGGGTGACGCTGGGCGGGGTGGACGTCACTATCAACGGGATCGCAAAGGGCGCCGGCATGATCGCGCCCGACATGGCGACCATGCTCTCCTTCGTCGCCACCGACGCGCCGATCGCCGCGCCGGTCCTGAAGGACCTTTTGACGCGCGGCGCCAACCGCAGCTTCAACGCGGTGACGGTCGACAGCGACACCTCGACCAGCGACACTCTGCTGATCTTCGCGACCGGGGCCGCGGCGCGGCGCGGCGCTCCGTCGGTCACCGCGCTCGACGATCCTGAACTCGTCCCCTTCAAACGGGCGCTGAACCGCCTTCTCAAGGACCTCGCCCTGCAGGTGGTTCGGGACGGGGAAGGCGCGCGCAAGGAGATCGAGATCGCCGTCGGCGGCGCGAAGTCGTCGCGTTCGGCAAAGCGCATCGCGCTGTCGATCGCCAACTCGCCGCTGGTGAAGACTGCCGTCGCAGGCGAGGACGCCAACTGGGGACGCGTCGTCATGGCGGTCGGCAAGGCGGGCGAGCCGGCCGAGCGCGACCTTCTGTCGATCTCGTTCGGCGACCACCGCGTCGCCCATGAAGGCGAGCGCGATCCATCCTATTCGGAAGAGGCCGTGTCCGAATACATGAAGGGCGACCGGATCAGGATCGGCGTCGACCTCGGCATCGGGCAGGGCAAGGCGACGGTCTGGACCTGCGACCTGACGAAGGAGTATGTCGCCATCAACGGCGATTATCGAAGCTGACGAGGCGGATGTTGCGGACGGGACTCGGCGGCAGCATGCCGGAACTTTCAACCGTAAGGCGCTACGAGGCGGCCGGGTTTCGCGCATGGCCGGCCTCGTCGGTCATGTATGACGGCACCTGGGCTATCCGGCTGACCGCCGGGCTGCCGGCCAAGAGACTGAACTCGGTCAATCCGCTGGATCCCGCCGACAGCCTGAACATCGGCGAGCGCATCGAGAGGGCGGCGCGCCGGTTCGACGCCTACGGGCGTCCCGTCACTTTCCGGATATCGCCACTCGCCGGCGACACCCTGTCGCTCCATCTCGACCGCGAAGGCTGGGTCTCCTTCGCCGATTCCATCGTCATGCGCTGTCCGCTCGATGCCCCCGCGCTGGAAGACGTGCTCGACCAGATACCGCTCAAGGACATCGGCCGGTTCGTCGGAGCGGCGCTCAAGGTCCACGGCATGAAGCCGGCGCACCGGCCGGGCCTGTCCGAACTCATCGGATCGATCGAACCCGAGACCGGGCTCTTCGTCATGGAGGCGGAGGGCAAGCCGGTCGCGACGGCCATCTGCGTCCACGACGGCGATCTCGCCGGGCTGTTCGAAGTGGCGACCGCGCAGGCGGCGCGCGGCGGCGGCCACGGCCGGCGCATCGTGCTCGCGGCGCTGAAATGGGCGCGGCTCCGCGGCGCGCGCGAGGCCTGGCTCCAGGTCGAGGCGGACAATGGCCCGGCAACCGCGCTCTATCGGTCGATCGGCTTTCGCGAAGCCTACCGCTACCACTATCGCCGCCGGGCAGGAACCTGACGCCATGGCGGCGCAGCGCCCGATCCTCCTGGTTGCCGCCTGCGCCCTGGTCGACGCCGACGGGCGGGTCCTTCTCGCGCAGCGGCCCGAAGGCAAGGCTCTCGCCGGCATGTGGGAATTCCCCGGCGGCAAGGTCGAAGCCGGGGAACGGCCGGAGGAGACGGTCGTGAGGGAACTCAGGGAAGAACTCGGCATCGTCACGCGCGAGGCGTGCCTCGCCCCACTCACCTTCGCCAGCCACGGCTATGAGAGCTTCCACCTCCTGATGCCCCTCTTCGTGTGCCGGAAGTTCGAGGGCACGCCGCAAAGCCTGGAGGGCCAGAAACTGAAATGGGTGCGCCCGCGCGCCATGCGCGACTACCCGATGCCGCCGGCCGACGAACCGTTGATCCCCTTCCTCATCGACCTCTTGTAGATCCCGGTCGGCCTTCCGGTGGGGCGATCACTCCGCCTCGACCTCCCGCGCGCCATTTGAAAACAGCGTTAATGGATCGTTTAGCTCGCCCTGCCAGGATGGCGGCTGTCGGCAATGGCTTCGTGGCACGTTCAGGCGGGGAGTTTCGGGATGCGCGTGGATCAGGACTGGGAATATCCGGAGGTCACCCAGGCGTCGCGGCTGAATTCGGCGGGCATGGGCGTGATCCGCATCGCGCTCCTCTTCGGTTCCGCCGCCGTCGCAGTCGGGCTGATCGTGGCTCCCATCGCCGAAAGGCAGCTGCAGCGCAGCGCCGGCCTGGGCGGCGTCGATACCATGACCACCGGCTCGATCGGCAACAGGGACATCTACACCATGCGCCGCAGCGTCCTGCAGAGTTCGCCTCATGCGGTCTGCATCATCCACACGGACGGCCGCCGGTCGGGAGACTGCCGCTGAGACGCCGCCGGTCGCGAACCGTCCGTTAACCAGGCCTCTTAAGGTTTTCTAGCAGATCGCTCGCTAATATACGGGACAGGCGATCGAGGAAGGCACGATGAGGACGCTCAAGGCATTCTTGCACGACGAGGACGGCGCGACGGCGATCGAATACGGTTTGATCGCGGCCGTGCTGTCGCTTTCGATCGTGGCCGGCATCGGCAAGGTGCAGGATGCCATCGCGTATCTCTTTTCCGAGCCCACTTCGGCGGTCCAGCAAACCCTGAACTGACAGGCTGCTCAGCCGGGCGTATCCCGGTTGAGGAACCGTTCCAGCGACACGTTCGCCGAGCCGCGCCTGGCCGGTCGCGACTGGCTCTCGTGTGGCGCCCATCCCGACATCCACACGATCGAGAAGGTGGCGCGAATCCGACCATCGGGGTCGCCATGCCGTTCGGCATAGATCTCGGCGGCGCGCAGGAACACCGCCCGGCGCGTCGGCTGCCGCAGGCGCCCGGCGAGCGTGTTCGTTGCGCCCATGTCCCTGAGATCGCGCATGAGCGCGAACATGTCCCCGTAGCGAACCGTGACTGTCTCGACGTCGGCCACCGGAAGCGCGAAGCCCGCCCGTTGCAGCAGCGCCCCGACGTCGCGCACGTCGGCGAACGGAAAGACCCGTGGGCTCGCGCCGCCGGTCAGTTCGGTCTCGGCCGCCAGCAGGCTCTCCCGAAGCTCGGCAAGCGTGCCGGCGCCCGCGAGGCAGGCCAGCAACAGCCCGTCGGGCTTCAGCGCGCGCCGGATCTGGACGAGCTGTCCCGGCAGGTCGTCGGCCTCGTGGAGCGCCAGCAGAGACACCGCCAGATCGAGGCTTTCCGGTGCCAGGCCGAGCGCATCGCCGGAAGCGATCACGCCCTGCTCGCCGTCCAGAAACGCCGGGTCGGCCTCGACGCGCGTGACCTTTCCGACCTTGGGCGACGCCGCGAGCACGTCGGCGGCGTGCGGCGTCACGCAGTGGATTGCCGCCGCAAAGGCAAAGCTCCGCTCCACCGCCGACAGGCGCTCGCCAAGATCCTCGGCGGCGCGCCGCATCAGGAAGTCGGCGCCCGCGACGGGCATGGCAAGCGCGCGCTTCTTGCGAAGCACGGCCAGTTCGGGCTCGAAAATGAGTTCCATCGCCTTTACGCACTCCTCGCCGGACAAAAACGGTTGCCGCGGCCGTAGGCTCCACGGCGGCCTTCTGCTAGCGTCCGGCCGACAAGGTGAGCGTCGTGGCCGATCTGCCCCTCGAGTTCAAGCGCCTATTCTCGATCGCGGCCGCCCAGGCGGGGAGGGCGCTCTTTCCGCCGCTCTGCGGCGGCTGCCGCCGCACCGTCAGCCTGCCGGCCACGCTGTGCGGCTCGTGCTGGCGCGAATTGCGGCTCATGGAGCGTCCATGGTGCGAGGTGCTCGGCGTCCCCTTCGGCGTCGACATGGGCGAGGGCGCCCTCTCGCCCGCCGCGATCGCCAATCCCCCGCCGTTCGACCGGGCCCGCTCGGCGGTCGCCTATACGGGCGTGGCGCGCCGCATGGTACAGGCGCTCAAGTACAATGATCGCACCGACCTGGCGCCATGGATGGCGCGCTGGATGATGCGCGCCGGCGCCGAACTGATCCGCGACGCCGACGTCATCGTCCCGGTCCCGCTGCATGCGCGCCGCTTCCTCAGGCGGCGCTTCAACCAGTCGGCCGAACTCGCCCGCGCGATCGCCGGCCTATCGGGCCTCGGCTTCGAGCCTGCCCTGGTCGTGCGCGCCAGGCCGACGCGCCAGCAGGTCGGCCTCGGTCTGGCCGAGCGCGAGCAGAACGTGCGAGGCGCGTTCAAGGTGCCGGTTGCGGAGCGCGAGCGTCTGAGGGGCCGCCGGGTGCTCGCCGTGGACGACGTTTACACGACCGGCGCGACGGTCTCGGCGATGGCGCGTTCGCTCCGGCGGGCGGGTGCGGCGGGCGTCGACGTACTGACTTTCGCGCGCGTGCTGCCGGAGGACTTCCTAGACGGCGGGGGCAACTCTATATAGTTCGGCATGATGACGGAAAACGCCATGAAAGACGTAACCATCTACACCCGCATGATGTGCGGCTACTGCGCCGCCGCCAAACGCCTGCTCGACAGGAAGGGCGTGCAGTACACCGAACACGACGCCAGCTTCTCGCCGGACCTGCGGCAGGAGATGATGTCGCGTTCCGGGCGCACGACGTTCCCGCAGATCTTCATCGGCGACACCCATGTCGGCGGCAGCGACGACCTGCACGCGCTCGAGGCCAATGGCCGCCTCGATGCGATGCTGCAGGGCGGCGGTGCCTGACGGAGCCGGCATCATGAGCGTCTTCAAGGCAGCCGCCATCCAGATGCGCACTGGCATGGACCCCGTCGCGAACGCGCAGACGTTCGAGGCGATGGTCCGCGAGGCCGCCGGGCAGGGCGCTACCTACATCCAGTCGCCGGAGATGACCGGCGCGCTGGTGCGCGACCGGGCGAGGCTGCGTGCCATCCTCAAGGACGAGAGCGAGGACGTTATCGCCGCCATCGCCGGCCGGCTCGCCGAAGAACTCGGCGTCACCATCCATGTCGGGTCGACGGCGATCGCACGCCCCGACGGAAAGGTCGCCAACCGCGGTT
This sequence comes from Aquibium pacificum, assembly GCF_040839445.1. Classification (NCBI taxonomy): domain Bacteria; kingdom Pseudomonadati; phylum Pseudomonadota; class Alphaproteobacteria; order Hyphomicrobiales; family Phyllobacteriaceae; genus Aquibium; species Aquibium pacificum. The sequence goes on from NZ_JBDPGJ010000002.1 coordinate 1,218,370, forward strand.
TCCTCTTCGGACCCGACGGCGCGCTCGTCACCACCTACGACAAGATCCACATGTTCGACGTCGACCTCGACAATGGCGAGAGCTGGCGCGAATCCAACACCTACGAGCCGGGCGTCTGCACCATCGTGGCGGATTTTCCCTTCGCGAAGCTCGGCATGTCGGTCTGCTACGACCTGCGCTTCCCGCAGCTCTTCCGCGCCCAGGCCATGGCCGGCGCCGAGGTGCTCACCGTGCCCGCCGCCTTCACGCGGCAGACCGGCGAGGCGCACTGGCACGTGCTGCTGCGCGCCCGCGCCATCGAGAACGGCACCTGGATCGTCGCCGCGGCGCAGGGCGGGAAACACGAGGACGGCCGCGAGACCTACGGCCATTCCATGATTATCGACCCCTGGGGCGGCATCGTCGCGGAACTGGAGCACGACGAACCCGGCCTGCTCCTCGCCGAGATCGACACCGATGCGGTGGCGGCCGCGCGCAGGAAGATCCCGAACCTCAAGAACGCGCGCGAATTCTCCGTGCGCGGAGTCGGCATCCCGGTGGCCGCCCGGAGAGACGCCTCGTGATCAAATTCTCCCTGCAGTGCGACAACGGCCACGCCTTCGACGGCTGGTTCCGCAACAACGAGGATTACGAGGCTCAGGCGGAGCGCAAGCTCGTTGCCTGCCCGGCCTGCGGCTCGCCGCATGTCGGCAAATCCCTGATGGCGCCGGCCGTCTCCACCGGGCGAAAGCGCGAGAAGATCGCGCTGGCGGCGGGCGAGGAGCAGAGGCAGGTTCTGGCGAAACTGAAGGAGCTTGCGGAGAAGGTGCGGGCCAATGCCGACTATGTCGGCGACAGGTTCGCCGAGGAAGCGCGCAAGATCCATTTCGGCGAAGTCGAGGCGCGAGGCATCTATGGAGAGGCGACGCGCGAGGAGGCCGTGAGCCTTGCCGAGGACGGCGTGGAGTTCATGCCGATCCCGGTCTTCCCGGACGATCGGAACTGAGGCCGGCGACATCCCGGACCGCTTCGCGATGACACCCTCCTTCCGGCCATGAGGCAGCTCTGGGATTCGGCCGCCGCGCTGCTGCTGGTCACCGGTGGGCTGCTCGGCATGATCTTCCCGCTCGGCAAGATCGCCACCGGCGCCGGCGTATCGGCCGTCGTGTGGTCCTTCGTCATCTCCTTCGGCGTCGGCACCATCCTCATCCTCGTTCAGATCGTCCGTCGCGACCTGCCCCGGCTCGATCGCCACAAGCTGCGCTATTTCGCGGTCGCCGGCGCGATCTCCTACGCTATCCCCAACATCATCGTCTTCGCCGCGATCCCGCATCTGGGCGCCGGCTTCACCGCGATCATGCTGACGCTGTCGCCGGTCATCACGCTCACTCTGTCGTTGCTGATCAGGCTGCGCCGCCCGAGCCCGCTCGGCATCGGCGGCATCGCGGTCGGCTTCTTCGGCGCCGTCATCGTCGCGGCCACGCGCGGCGAACTAGGCCAGCCCGCGGCGCTCAGCTGGGTGGCGCTCGGCCTGCTCATCCCGGTGGCGCTCGCGGTCGGCAACATCTACCGCACCATCGACTGGCCGGCGCATGCAGGGCCGATCGAGCTCGCCATCGGCAGCCACTATGCCGCGGCCGTCATCCTCCTCCTGGTCGGGCTCGTCCCTGCCGCGAACTTCGATCTCGCACCGCTGGCCGACCTGCCGCTCGCGGTCGTCGCGCAGGCAGCCTCGTCTGCCGGCATGTTCGTCTTCTTCTTCCGCCTCCAGGCGGTCGGCGGCCCCGTCTATCTCAGCCAGATCGGCTATGTCGCGGCCGCCGTCGGACTGGTATCGGGCACGCTCTTCCTCGGCGAGCGCTATGCGTTGCTCACCTGGGCGGGCGCCGCGATCGTCGGCATCGGCGTCGTCATGACGACGAAGGCGCAGAGCCGGGAAAGCTGAAGGTTCGCATAGAAAAATTCTGCGTGCTATGGGGACACACGGCGGCAAACCGGATCGACACGGTCATGGCTATCCATATCACGAACCCCGAAACCGATGCACTTTTGCGTAAGCTGGCATCGCTGAAGAAGACCGGGCTGACGGACACGGTCCACGTTGCGCTCCAGCACGAACTGGAGCGGGAGGAGGGCAAGCCGTGCCTCGTCGAGATCAGTCGTGCGTTCGCGCGAGATCTGCGGGCCATGGGAAATCCTGCCCTCGCGCTGCCGGTGGACAAGGACTTAATCGACAGTCTCTACGAGGAAGATTGACGTTCGTCCGCCCGGTTCGACGGCTTTACGCCTCACTCGTTCGCAGCCTTCTCCGCCAGCACCATGTAGTTGACATCCATGTCGCGCGAACGCTGCCAGCGGTCGGCCAACGGGCTGTAGACCACGCCCGTCCGGTCGATGACGCTCATGCCGGCATCGCCCAGCGCCTTCTGCAATTCGTCCGGTCGCACCAGCTTGCCGAACTGGTGCGTGCCCCGCGGCAGCCAGCGCAGCACGTATTCCGCGCCCACGATCGCGAGCCCCAGCGCCTTCAGCGTGCGGTTGATCGTGGCCACGAACATGATGCCGCCGGGCTTGACCATTTCGGCGCACTTGCCGATGTAGAGCCCGACGTCGGATACGTGCTCGACCACTTCCATGTTGAGGATCACGTCGAATTTTTCCCCGGCATCGGCCAGGTCCTCGGCCGTGGTGGCGCGGTAGTCGATCGACACGCCGCTCTGGGCCGCATGCAGTTTCGCTACCTCGATATTGGTCTCGGAAGCATCGGCTCCGACCACGGTCGCGCCGAGCCGCGCCATCGGTTCGCACAGGAGCCCGCCGCCGCAGCCGATGTCGAGGAAGCGCAGCCCCTCGAAGGGTCGGGACGAACGGGGGTCGCGGCCGAACCGCTCCGCGACCTTGTCGCGGATATAGGCCAGCCGCACCGGGTTGAACTTGTGCAGCGGCTTGAACTTGCCGTTCGGATTCCACCATTCGGCGGCGAGCGCGGAGAAGCGCTCGATTTCGGCGGTGTCGATGGTCGTTCGTCGGGCCTCGGGCATCGCAGTGGTCTCCTCTCGCGAGCGAAAGAGGTTGGTCGCGGGGCGGGGAATGTCAAGTCCGCCATCGCGCCCCCCTCCCGCCCTGTGGGAGAATTCGGGCCGCATACGCGAGAGCGGAACGCAGCGAGGGCGCGAGCGTTCGGCAAAGATGAAGCTGTCGATGCAAGAGCGAGCGAACCGGTGACCGGGCGCGGATTTAGCCGCCTGCGCGTGGCAGCCAGGGTTTTACTGGTCTCGCTGTCGTTCTCCGTCTTGTCCGTACAGACCCTGATGGCCCAGGAGCCAGCCGTCGACCCCGGCGAGGCTCCGGCCGCGCCGCGCCAGCCCGTCAGCATCGACAACACCGTCGAGGATCGCGCGATCGCCGAACGCCTCGGCGGCATCCTGGTGTCGACCGGATGGTTCGAGAACCCGACCGTCGAGGTGCGCGAGGGTGTCGTTTTCCTCGACGGCGCCGCCGGCTCGCAGGATCACCGCCGCTGGGCCGGCGAACTCGCAGCCAACACGCAAGGCACCGTGGCCGTCGTCAACCGCATCGAGGTCCGCGCCGACCTGCGCTCCACTTTCGGCCGGGCAGGGGAAGAATCGACTCGGCTCTACCGACAGGCGGTGCAGGCCTGGCCGCTGGTCCTCCTGGCGCTCATCATCGCCGTCGCGACCTTCCTCGTCGCCGCCCTCATCGGCCGCTTCGCCCGCAGCTTCCTTTCGGAGCGCATCTCTTCGCCGCTGCTCAGATCCGTCGTGGTGCGGGCGATCACCATCCCGGTCTTCCTGCTCGGCATCTATTTCGTCCTGCAGGTCGCTGGCCTCACCAGCCTCGCCGTCACCGTGCTCGGCGGCACCGGCCTCATAGGTATCGTCATCGGCTTCGCCTTCCGCGACATCGCCGAAAATTTCCTGGCGAGCCTGCTGCTGTCGACGCGCAATCCCTTCCGCTCCGGCGACCTCATCGACGTCGCCGGCCATGTGGGCATCGTGCAGAACCTGAACACCCGCAGCACCGTGCTCCTGACGCTCGACGGCAACCACGTGCAGATCCCCAACGCCACCGTCTTCAAGAGCATCATCAAGAACTATTCCAGCATCCCGAGCCGTCGCGCCGAGTTCCTGGTCGGGATCGGCTACGATTCCTCCACCGCAAAGGCCCAGGCTCTGATAACGCAGGTGTTGCGCGACCATCCGGCCGTCCTGGACAACCCCGAACCGCTGGTGCTGGTCGACCAGCTCGGCGCCGCCACGGTGGATTTGAGGGTCCAATACTGGTTCGACAGCGCGACCTATTCCCCCGCCAAGATCAACTCGGCCCTCCTCAGGCTGTCCAAGAACGCCCTTCTGTCCGGCGGCATCGAGATGCCGGATCCGGCGCGCGAGGTGGTCTTCCCGCAGGGCGTGCCGGTCTACCGCGGGGACAGACCCGCCGCGAAGGCGCCGCGTGCTCCGAGCAAAAAGAAGACGCCGCCCGTCGACGAGAAGGCCGTAACCCTCGGCGAAGGTAACCTGCGGAGCGAGACGCGCGAGGCCGCGGACAGACCTAAGGGCGACATCCCCGAAAGTTCGGAGAACCTGCTCAAGGGTTGACGAAGACGATCCAGCCTTCACGCGCCGTGCATCGCCTCGATCCGCTCGGCCGTCAGGTGCTGCAACTTCCACAGATGCCGGTCGTGGATACCCAACTCCTCCAGATGCTCGACGGTGGCGTGCAGATATTCCGCCATCGATCCGCGGAAGCCGCAAGCGGTCGCCAGCATCTGCGCCGTCTCCTCGTCGCTCAGATGGCCGATGTAGCGGCCGCTCTTGCGGTTCATGGCGAAGGTCAGCGCCCGCAGCGGGCCTTCCTCCGTCTCCACGGTGATCCAGCGCGGCGGGAAGGAGCTCGGCACCATTGACATCTCGCGCCGCACCAGCTGGTCCAGGCTCTGCCTCAGCGTCTCGGGCGCCAGCCGGAAGGCGATGCCCTTGCACTGCCCGCCCCGGTCGAGCGCCAGCATCAGGCCTGGATTCTCGCTGTTGCCGCGGAACCGGCGGTCCCAGCCCAGGCAGAAGATTCGCCGCCAGCCATGCGCCCGCGCGACCCGCCTTTCCGCGAAGTCGAAGGCCGGATTCCAGATCAGCGAGCCGTAGGCGAAGACCCAGAAGGCGTCCTGCGGCGCACCTTGCCGGAGGTCCGCCGCCAGCGCGTCGAAATCCTCGTCGGTTGCCGGTCGCACGCCGGGAAATGGCTGGAAACCGGGATCGGAAATCTCGCGCACCAGCCTCTCGACATGCCGCCGCGTCAGCCGCATCTCCCGTTTCGCCGTCCGTCGCGCCATTCCATTCGCCCCGCTGCCTCGTCGTTGCATCAAACTTACGCGGGGCGTTCCGGCGCGCAAGAGATGGCTTGGCGTCACGCGCTTGCGATTGCCCCGCCGTTTGGCTAAGGAGGCCGCGCATTCGCGCCGCCGGGGAGGCGGCGTTTCTATTGATTTTCCCGCGGCCCATCCGCCGCGTTCCCCGCAAAGGCATTCCGCTTCCATGGCGCGCATCGTGATGAAATTCGGCGGGACGTCCGTTGCCGACATTCCGCGCATCCGCAACGTGGCGCGGCATGTCAAGCGCGAGGTCGACGCCGGCCACGACGTCGCGGTCGTGGTCTCCGCCATGGCCGGCAAGACCAACGAGCTGGTCGCCTGGACGCGCGAGGCCTCGCCCATGCATGACGCGCGGGAGTACGATGCCGTCGTCGCCTCGGGCGAGCAGGTCACCGCCGGGCTCCTGGCCATTGTGCTGCAGTCGATGGGCGTGCACGCCCGGTCCTGGCAGGGCTGGCAGATCCCCATCAGGACGGACAACGCCCACGGCGCCGCCCGCATCCTCGACATCGACGGCTCCTTCCTCATCGAGCGCTTCGGGGAAGGGCAGGTGGCCGTGATCGCCGGTTTCCAGGGCATCGGCCCCGACAAGCGCATCGCCACGCTCGGCCGCGGCGGGTCCGACACCAGCGCGGTGGCGATCGCCGCGGCGGTGAAGGCCGACCGCTGCGACATCTACACCGACGTCGACGGCGTCTACACCACCGATCCGCGCATCGAGCCCAAGGCGCGGCGCCTGGCCAAGATCAGCTTCGAGGAAATGCTCGAGATGGCCTCGCTCGGCGCCAAGGTGCTTCAGGTGCGCTCGGTCGAGCTCGCCATGGTACACAAGGTCCGGACCTTCGTCCGCTCCTCCTTCGACGATCCCGATGCTCCGGGCATGGGTGATCTCCTGAACCCGCCCGGAACGCTCATTTGCGACGAGGATGAAATCGTGGAACAGCAGGTCGTCACCGGCATCGCCTACGCCAAGGACGAGGCCCAGATATCGCTGCGGCGCGTCGCCGACCGTCCCGGCGTGGCGGCGGGCATCTTCGGTCCGCTGGCCGAGGCCAATATTAACGTCGACATGATCGTCCAGAACATCTCCGAGGACGGCTCGCGCACCGACATGACCTTCACGGTACCGTCCGGCGACGTCGACAAGGCGCTGGCGGTGCTGAACAAGGCGCGCGGCGACATCGGCTTCGACGTCCTCCAGCACGACGAGGGCATGGCCAAGATCTCGGTCATCGGCATCGGCATGCGCAGCCATGCTGGCGTGGCGGCCACCGCCTTCAAGGCCCTGTCCGAGAAGGGCATCAACATCCGGGCCATCACGACATCGGAAATCAAGATTTCCATCCTGATCGACGGCGCCTATACGGAGCTTGCCGTGCGGACTTTGCATTCCGTCTACGGTCTGGATAAGCAATAGAGTAACTATTCGAGGGGGCGGCCTGCCGTATTCGCGATTCGCGCGGGCGCGGCGCGGGGCCGTTGGAGCCCATGCCCATGCGTGAAATCGCAGGCAGCCCGCGGGTCCTGCTGAGACGGCTGCGCGAGCTCATGGCGGAGGCGCTGGAGCCGCAGGCCCGGCTCGACCGGATCGTGCGCGAGATCGCCTCAAACATGGTGGCGGAAGTCTGCTCGCTCTACGTGCTGCGCGCCGATTCGGTCCTCGAACTCTATGCCACCGAAGGTCTGAACCCCGGATCGGTCCACCTCGCGCAACTGCGCCTGGGACAAGGCCTCGTCGGCACGATCGCCGCGAGCGCCCGGCCGCTCAACCTCCAGGACGCGCAGAAGCATCCGGCGTTCGCCTATCTCCCGGAGACGGGCGAGGAGATCTACCATTCCTTCCTCGGCGTGCCGGTGCTGCGCGCGGGCCGCACTCTCGGCGTACTCGTGGTCCAGAACAAGACCATGCGGAACTATGGCGACGACGAGGTGGAGGCGCTCGAAACCACGGCGATGGTCATCGCCGAGATGATCGCCACGGGAGACCTGCGCCGCCTGACGCGTCCCGGCATGGAGCTCGATCTGAGCCGGCCCGTCACCATCGAGGGCGTGCCATTCAACGAAGGCGTCGGCCTCGGCCACGTCGTGCTGCACGAGCCGCGCATCGTGGTGACCAATCTCTTCAACGAGGACGCCGATCTCGAACTGCGCAAGCTCGAGAACGCGCTGGGCTCGTTGCGCCTGTCGATCGACGACATGCTGTCGCGCCGCGAGATCGCCTCCGAGGGCGAACACCGCGCCGTGCTCGAGGCCTACCGCATGTTCGCGCACGACCGCGGCTGGGTGCGCCGGCTGGAGGAAGCCGTGCATAACGGGCTCACGGCGGAAGCCGCGGTCGAGAAGGTCCAGAGCGACATGCGCGCGCGCATGATGCACATGACCGACCCCTATCTGCGCGAGCGCATGAACGATTTCGACGACCTCGCCTACCGGCTCCTGCGCCAGTTGATGGGAGGCGGCGCCGACGCGCTGGCGACGTCGCTGCCGAAGGACGCCATCATCGTCTCCCGCGCCATGGGTGCGGCCGAGCTTCTCGACTATCCGCGCGACAAGGTGCGCGGCCTCGTTCTGGAGGACGCGGCCGCCACCAGCCACGTGGTGATCGTGGCGCGCGCCATGGGCATTCCCGTCGCCGGCCAGGCCAAGGGCGCGGTCTCGATGGCGGAAAACGGCGACGCTGCCATCGTGGACGGCGACGAGGGCAAGGTGCACCTGCGTCCCCAGCCCGACGTCGAGGCCGCCTATGCCGAAAAGGTCCGCTTCCGCGCCCGCCGGCAGGAACTCTACAGGGAACTGCGCGAAAGACCGTCGCTGTCGAAGGATGGCGTCAGGGTCGACCTGATGATGAATGCCGGGCTCGCCGTCGACCTGCCGCAGCTCGCCGATTCGGGCGCGGCCGGCATCGGCCTGTTCCGCAGCGAACTCCAGTTCATGGTGGCGGCGACCTTCCCGCGCGCCGAGGCGCAGGAGGCGCTCTACCGTCAGGTGCTGGAGGCAGCGGACGGCAAGCCGGTCACCTTCCGCACCATCGACATCGGCGGCGACAAGGTGCTGCCCTATTTCCGCGGCGGCGAGAAGGAGGAGAATCCGGCGCTCGGCTGGCGCGCGATCCGGCTCACCCTTGACCGTCCGGGGCTATTGAGAACACAGGTGAGGGCCCTTCTGAAGGCGGCAGGCGGCGGCGAGCTCCGTCTCATGCTCCCCATGGTCACCGAGATAGGGGAGATCACTAAGGCGCGCCACCTCATCGACCGCGAGGTCAATCACCTCGCCCGCTTCGGCCATCTGCTCCCGACCAGGCTCAAGCTCGGCGCCATGCTCGAGGTGCCGTCGCTGCTGTTCCAGCTCGACGAACTGATGCGTGTCGTCGATTTCGTCTCGGTCGGCTCCAACGACCTGTTCCAGTTCCTCACCGCCACGGATCGCGGTAACGGTATGCTGTCGGGCCGCTTCGACCCGATCTCGGCCCCCTTCCTGCGCGCGCTGAAGCACGTGCTCGACGCCGGCGCGCGCGCCGGCACGCCGGTCACGCTGTGCGGCGAACTGGCCGGCCGCCCGATCTCGGCCATGGCCCTGATCGGCATCGGCTTCCGGTCGATCTCGATGTCGGCCGCCGCCATCGGCCCGGTGAAGGCCATGCTTGTGGAACTCCCCGTGCGCGAACTGGAACGCGCGATCGCGCCGGTCCTCGCCGACGGCGGCGCGTCCCGCGACGCCCGCGCCCTCCTGCGCGATTTCGCGACGGCGCACGACATCCCGCTTTGAGGTCGGGGCGCATCGCGTCCGCCGCCGCGTCGGCGTGCGAAACGACGCCGGCCTTGTAGGGTTAGTTCTCCAGAGCTATATAGCATCGAAGCTATGGGCGCGCGATGCCTTGGACCGTTTCGTTCGCAGAAGAGTTCGAGCCGGAATTCGATGCGCTGCCAGAACAGGTGCAGGACGCAATTCTTGCCCGTGCTCTCGTTCTGCAACGCGAAGGACCATCGCTCGGGCGGCCGCACGTGGACACCCTGACCGGGTCGAAGCATGCGAACATGAAGGAACTGCGCTGCAACGCCGCTGACGGCGTCTGGCGCATTGCCTTCGCCTTCGATCCCGCCCGGCAGGCGATTCTGCTGGTCGGCGGGGACAAGTCCGGCAGCAGCGAGAAGCGCTTCTACCGGCAACTGATCGCGCGGGCCGATGAACGGTTCGACCGCCACCTCCAGAGACGGACAGGATGACGTCAATGCCACGTACTCTTCAGGACAAGCTGACTGCCCTCGATCCTGCCCGCCGGGACGCGATCGAGGCCGAAGCGGACCGGCTCCATGCCGAATACTTGACGCTGCAGGAGTTGCGGAAAGCCAAGGAGATCACCCAGGTCCAACTCGCCGAAACTCTGGGTATCCAGCAGGCCACGGTGGCGAAATACGAGCGCCAGAGCGATCTCCTCCTTTCCACCCTGACGAGCTACGTCCGCGCGATGGGCGGCAATCTCAAGCTGATGGTCGAGTTTCCCGGCAAGGTGCCGGTTGCCCTGGAAGGGATCGGCGACACGGAGGAACCCCGTCGGCGCCGCCGGGCCGCGCGTGACGAACGCAAGAGCGATATACGCGCCTGACCGCCGCCACTAGTTCTCGCGTTGGGCGGCACCATGGCGCCACCCCCTAGACGAATGGCGCCAAATCCGCCATCCAGTCGCGGCTCCAGTGCGGCTACGTAGCGATGTCGCGCCGCGATGCGCCTTTTCCCGTTTGAAACGATAGCCAGACAGACATGACCACTCTCCCCGCCGACCGGATGGACCAGGTTCTGAAGCGCTTCGACATGCTCGAGGCGCAGATGGCGGCCGGGCCGGACGCCGACAAATACGTCAAGCTCGCATCCGAATACTCCGACATCCAGGAACTCGCCGCGAGGATCAAGACCCTGCGGGCGCTGGAGAAGGACCGCGACGGCATGAAGACCATGCTGTCGGACCGCGCGACCGACCGCGACATGCGCGAACTCGCCGAGGCCGAGCTCGAGGAGGTCGAAGGGCGGATCGAGGAAGTCGAGGCTCAGATCCAGGTTCTGCTTCTGCCGAAGGACGAGGCAGACGCCAAGAACGCCATCCTCGAAATCCGCGCCGGCACGGGCGGCGACGAGGCGGCGATCTTCGCCGGAGACCTCTTCCGCATGTACGAGCGCTATGCGGCGGACCACGGCTGGAAGGTCGAACTCGTCTCGGCCAGCGAAGGCGACGCGGGCGGCTACAAGGAGATCATCGCGACCGTGTCGGGCAAGGGCGTGTTCTCGCGGCTGAAGTTCGAATCGGGCGTACACCGCGTGCAGCGCGTGCCCGCGACGGAGGCGAGCGGGCGCATCCACACCTCGGCGGCTACCGTCGCGGTCCTGCCGGAGGCCGAGGACGTCGACATCGAGATCCGCAACGAGGATATCCGCATCGACACCATGCGCGCCTCGGGCGCCGGCGGCCAGCACGTCAACACCACCGATTCGGCCGTGCGCATCACCCACCTGCCCACCGGCATCATGGTCGTGTCGGCGGAAAAGTCGCAGCACCAGAACCGCGCCCGCGCCATGCAGATCCTGCGCTCGCGGCTCTACGACATGGAACGCAACCGCGCTGCCGACGAACGCTCCGAAGCGCGGCGCCTGCAGGTCGGGTCCGGTGACCGCTCCGAACGCATCCGCACCTACAATTTCCCGCAAGGGCGGGTGACCGACCACCGCATCAACCTGACGCTCTACAAGCTCGACCGCGTGATGCTGGGCGACCTCGACGAGATCATCGACGCGCTGATCTCCGACCACCAGTCGAAGCTCTTGGCCGACATGAGCGGGAGTGTCTGAGGCGGACTGGCGCCGGATGCGCAGTAGCATGATACCGGTACCGGAGCTCGGCTCCAGCCCACGGGACACCGACATCGACCCGAATGCCCGCCGGAGCACGGCCGTGCGCCTATCCCGATGACCACCCTCACCGACCTCCACCAAAGCACCCGCCGCCGCTTCGCCGCCGCCAACCTCGAAACCCCCGACCTCGACGCCCGGCTGCTTCTGGAGCACTGCACCGGCACGACCCGGCTCGACCTGATTCGCGAGCCCGGTCGAATCGCGACGCCCGCGCAGGCAGCCGAATTGGAAAAGGCCGTCGCGCGCCGGCTCGCCGGCGAGCCGGTGCACCGCATCCTCGGCTGGCGCGAGTTCTACGGCCTGCGGCTGGCGCTTTCGCCCGATACGCTGGAGCCGCGCCCCGATACCGAGGCGCTAGTCGATCTCGTCCTGCCCCACGCGCGCGCGACCGCCGCGAGAAAGGGGACCTGCTCGATCCTCGATCTCGGAACCGGCACGGGCGCCATCGCGCTCGCCATGCTGTCGGCCCTTCCGCAGGCGCGTGCCCTCGGTGTCGACATCTCGGAAGGCGCGCTCGCCACCGCGCGGGTGAACGCCGCAGCGAATCGTCTTGCCGACCGGTTCGAGACGGTCCTTTCAGACTGGTTCGAAAGAATCTCGGGCCGGTTCGATGTAATCCTGTCCAATCCGCCCTACATAACGGACGGTGAACTCGCTGGCCTTGCCCGGGACGTGACGCGGTTCGATCCTCCCCGCGCGCTTTCGGGCGGAGCGGACGGGCTCGACGCCTACCGAACCATCGCGTCGGGCGCCGCGCCGCATCTGGATCCGGACGGCCTGATAGGCGTCGAGATCGGAAGCCGGCAAAAGGAGGACGTCGCCGCCATCTTCCGCGAAGCTGGGTTCAGGCCGGCGGGAGAGGCAAAAGACCTCGGCGGCCGTGACAGGGCATTATTGTTCACCTTGTAAAACCCAAATTTGTGCCTTGCGAAAAAATGCTTGGCATAGCTGTCGAATGCGGATAGTTTCCGGCCACCGGATGAGACGAAGCAGGCAGTGCTGTATCGGTTCGGTCCCTTCAGGAAACAGACTGCCGACCGCGTGATGGACGCACTTGCTTCGTATGGGGCTCTTCCGGCCAGGGTACGAAACCAGAAGCGAGATGGCAGGGCCAGCGGCTCGATGCGCCGTATTGCCCATAACCGGATGGCGTTCGCGAGCTCTTTTCTGGCCGCACCGCCCTTTTTCTCAACGCGATTGAAATGAAGAGTATCGGATGAGGCCACAACAGCAGAACAGGCGCATGCGCGGTCGGAACAACAACAACCGCAAGGGCCCCAATCCTCTGACCCGGAGCTACGAGAGCAACGGGCCGGACGTGAAGATCAGGGGCTCCGCCCAACAGATCGCCGAGAAATACGCAACCCTTGCCCGCGATGCGCACAGCGCCGGTGACCGCGTGATGGCGGAGAACTACCTCCAGCATGCCGAACACTACAACCGCATCATCGCCGCCGCCCAGGGTCAGATGCCGGTCAACACCGCGCGCGACCAGCGCGACGAGTTCGACGACGACGACAATGACGGCGACGACAATTTCGATCAGGGCAACAACCAGCAGGACAACCGCCAGGACGGCCGGCAGCCCGAGAATCGCCAGCAGGACGCGCGCCAGCAGGATAGCCGGCAGCAGAACGAAGGCCGGGACAATCGCCAGAACGACGGGCGCCAGATCGACGGGCGCCAGTATGAAGGTCGCCAAAATGAAGGTCGCCAGAATGATGGCCGCCAGAACGACGGTCGTGACGGCCGCCAGCGCGACAACCAGCCGCGCGGCGACAATCAACAGCGGGACGGCGGCCGGCGCGACGATCGCCAGCGCGATAATCCGCGTCCGCCGCGCGCAGAGCAGGACCCCGCCCAGAACCGCGAACAGCCGCGCGGCAACGACGACGGTTCGGGACCCCAGCCGGTGATAGACGGCATGCCGGTCGAGGTCGCGCTCGAACAGGAGGCGATGGCCAGCCAGCCTCGCCCCCGCCGCGGCCGTCCGCCGCGGGCCAGTGTCACGGCTCCCGCCGAGGCCGCTGCTCCCGCGCAGGCCGATGCGGCGAAGGAAGCCGAGCCGGCAACGCCGGGCGAAGGCGGTGACGCTGCGCCGCGCAAGCCGCGCCGTCCACGCCGCCCGCGCAATGCGAATGTCGAGGCCGGCGGCGCTGCCTCCGGTGCCGAGGGCGAGAATGAGGATACGAATTCCGACGAGCCTGCCATCGCGGCGCAGTAGCCTCGATCCAACATAGCGTATCGCAAGAGGGCGGAGCCGGCGGCTTCGCCCTTTTTGCTTGTTTGACGCGCATCAACCCGTCTTGAGGAATGATCCTCTAATCTCCATATCCACGGCAAGTTGGGCCGGCTTCGTCCGAAGCGACCCGTCACCATGAGCCGAACCGGCGCCGCCAAGCGGGCCGGGGAAGGATACGGAGACCAGAGCATGAACATCGAAAAATACTCCGAGCGGGTCCGGGGCTTCATCCAGTCCGCACAGACGATGGCGCTGTCGCGCAATCACCAGCAATTCTCACCCGAACACATCCTGAAGGTCCTCGTCGATGACGAGGCAGGCCTCGCGGCGAACCTGATCGAGCGCGCCGGGGGACGACCGAAGGACGTCCAGCTCGGCGTGGAGGCTGCGCTGAAAGCCATGCCGCAGGTCGAGGGCGGCAATGGCCAGCTCTACATGGCCCAGCCGCTCGCCAAGGTTTTTTCCACCGCCGAGGAACTGGCGAAGAAGGCCGGCGATTCCTTCGTAACGGTGGAGCGCCTGCTCACCGCGCTGGCCGTGGAGAAGTCGGCCAAGTCCGCCGACATCCTCGCCAAGGCCGGCGTCACCGCGCAGGCACTGAACGCCGCCATCAACGACATCCGCAAGGGGCGCACCGCCGATTCGGCTTCAGCCGAGCAGGGCTACGACGCGCTGAAGAAATACGCGCGCGACCTCACCAAGGATGCCCGCGAGGGCAAGCTCGATCCCGTGATCGGCCGCGACGACGAGATCCGCCGCACCATCCAGGTCCTGTCGCGCCGCACCAAGAACAATCCCGTGCTCATCGGCGAGCCCGGCGTCGGCAAGACGGCCATCGCCGAAGGGCTGGCGCTTCGGATCGTCAACGGCGACGTGCCCGAATCGCTCAAGGAGAAGCGCCTGATGGCGCTCGACATGGGCTCGCTCATCGCCGGCGCGAAGTATCGCGGCGAGTTCGAGGAGCGGCTGAAGGCCGTGCTGTCGGAGGTCACCTCCGCCGAGGGCGAGATCGTGCTCTTCATCGACGAGATGCACACGCTGGTCGGCGCCGGCAAGGCGGAGGGCGCGATGGACGCCTCCAACCTCCTGAAGCCCGCGCTCGCCCGCGGCGAGCTGCACTGCGTCGGCGCCACCACGCTCGACGAATACCGCAAGCACGTCGAGAAGGACGCCGCGCTCGCCCGCCGCTTCCAGCCCGTCTTCATCAACGAGCCGACGGTGGAGGACACGGTCTCCATCCTGCGCGGCCTGAAGGAGAAGTACGAGCAGCACCACAAGGTGCGCATCTCGGATTCGGCGCTCGTGGCCGCCGCGACGCTCAGCAACCGCTACATCGCCGACCGCTTCCTGCCCGACAAGGCGATCGACCTCGTCGACGAGGCCTCGTCGCGTCTCAGGATGCAGGTCGATTCCAAGCCCGAGGAACTCGACGAGATCGACCGCCGCATCATGCAGCTGAAGATCGAGCGCGAGGCGCTGAAGACCGAAAAGGACGCCGCGTCGAAGGACCGGCTGGAGAGGCTCGAGCAGGAACTGACCGATCTCGAGGAAGAGTCCGACGGGCTGACTGCCCGCTGGCAGGCCGAGAAGCAGAAGCTCGGGCTCGCCGCGGACCTGAAGCGCCAGCTCGACGAGGCACGCAACGAGCTCGCCATCGCCCAGCGCAAGGGCGAGTTCCAGCGCGCCGGCGAGCTTGCCTATGGCCAGATCCCGGCGCTGGAGAAGAAGCTCGTCGAGGCGGAAGCCCAGGACGGCAAGGGCGCCATGGTGCAGGAGGAGGTGACGCCCGACAACATCGCGCATGTCGTCTCCCGCTGGACCGGCATCCCGGTCGACAAGATGCTGGAGGGCGAGCGCGACAAGCTCTTGCGCATGGAGGACGAGATCGCAAGGCGGGTCGTCGGCCAGGGCGAGGCGGTGCAGGCTGTCTCCAAGGCCGTGCGGCGCGCCCGCGCCGGCCTGCAGGACCCGAACCGGCCGATCGGCTCGTTCATGTTCCTCGGCCCCACCGGTGTCGGTAAGACCGAGCTCACCAAGGCGCTCGCCTCCTTCCTGTTCGACGACGAGAACGCCATGGCGCGCATCGACATGTCGGAGTTCATGGAGAAGCACTCGGTCGCCCGGCTGATCGGCGCGCCTCCCGGCTATGTCGGCTACGAGGAGGGCGGCGCTCTCACCGAGGCCGTCCGCCGCCGGCCCTACCAGGTCGTGCTGTTCGACGAGATCGAGAAGGCGCACCCGGACGTCTTCAACGTGCTCCTGCAGGTGCTCGACGACGGCCGGCTCACCGACGGGCAGGGCCGCACGGTCGACTTCCGCAACACGCTGATCATCATGACGTCGAACCTCGGGTCCGAGTATCTCGTCAACCTGCGCGACGACGAGGACGTGGACGCGGTGCGCTCGGAGGTCATGGGCGTGGTGCGGGCCTCGTTCCGGCCGGAGTTTCTGAACCGCATCGACGAGGTCATCCTGTTCCACCGCCTGCGGCGGGCCGACATGGGCGCGATCGTCGAGATCCAGTTGAAGCGGCTGGAGAAGCTGCTCGTCGACCGCAAGATCGCGCTCGACCTCGACCGCACCGCCATCGAGTGGCTGGCCGAGAAGGGCTACGATCCCGCCTACGGCGCGCGTCCGCTCAAGCGCGTCATGCAGAAGGAGCTCCAGGATCCGCTGGCGGAGAAGATCCTGCAGGGCGACATCCGCGACGGCCAGACCGTCGTCATCGCCGCCGGCTCCGACCGCCTCCTCTTCCGCCCCCGCCCGCTGGCGGTGGACGAGGCCGAGGCTGCTTAGCCCGAACGCAATGCCTCTCCCCTGCCTAGCGGGGGAGAGGTGGCTCGGGCAACGCCCGAAACGGTGAGGGGGCTCTTCCCACCCCACCGAATTTCACCGACCTGTACCGAAGACCCCGCCGAGAGCCGGCGCCGGTTGACCGCGTCCCTTCCTCGCGCCGGAGAAGGGCGCCGCGCCCCGGCTCAGCCGCCGCCGCGCAGATCCTCGGCCGCCTCCTCGTTGCCGAAGATATAGATGTAGATCGGCCCCTTCGGCGGTCCGAGCACGAACATTGCGACAGCGTGGCCCGCGAGGAGCGCCGCCAGAAAATACCACACCAGTCGCATGCCACCCCTTTGTCTGTCCGGCATTGTCTCGACCCCGGGTGCCGCCGTCAACCTTGCATCGGCGAAGCCTTGTGCCAGGCCGGGTTTTTGGCAGACGCCGCGGTCCCGTTCGTCTATTCGTCGGTCCTGATAAATCCCCGCTCCGGCTGCCGGCCGGAACCGGGCAGGGGCGGACGCGCGCGGAGTTTTTAAGTGCACGGCATCGTGGAGACGCGGCAGAACCGGCTGACCGGCATCCTCCTGATGCTGGCCGGCGTCGCCTGCCTCAGCGTCAACGACGCGCTGGCGAAATCGCTGACGGCCACCTATTCGCCGGTGCAGATCCTGTTCATCCGCAACGTGATCGCCCTGCCGTTCGCCTTTGCCATCGCCTATGGGATGGGCGGCGCTGCGGCGCTGCGCTCGCGCCGGCCGCTCGCCCACCTCGCGCGCGGCGTCCTGTGGCTCGGCGCGGCCGTGCTGTTCTTCACCAGCATCATGCACCTGAAGCTTGCCGAGGCCACCGCGCTCATCTTCGCGGCACCGTTCTTCATCACCGTCATGTCCGCCCTGGTGCTTGGCGATCACGTCGGCTGGCGGCGCTGGTCGGCGGTCATCGTCGGGTTTGTCGGCGTGCTGATCGTCGTCCGCCCGGGTGGTGCCAGCTTCCAGCCCGTGTCGCTGTTGCCGGTCGCCACCGCGTTTCTCTATGCGCTGTTGATGCTGAGCGCGCGCTGGCTCGATCCGCGCGATAGCGTGTGGACCCTGCTTCTCTACCTGACCGGCGCCGGCGCCCTGGTCGCCGCTCTCGCCACGCCTTTCGTTTGGCGGGAAATCCAGTCGGAACATCTCTGGCTCTTCTTCGCGATCTCTCTCTTCGGCACGGTGGGCATGACCATGATGACCCAGGCCTTCCGCCTGGCGCCGGCCGCCCTCATCGCGCCGCTCGACTACACCGCGCTCGTCTGGGCCACCGCATTCGGCTGGCTGATCTGGAGCGAAGTCCCCGACACCGCCACCTTCCTCGGTGCTGCCGTCATCATCGCCAGCGGTGTGGTCGTCATCCTGCGCGAGCGCCGGCGGACCGATTGAGGCGAGGGGCTCCGCAAATATAAGGCGATGGTGATTTAGGAATAGACTTCCGCAAGGTGAGGTCCTAGCAAGGTGCCGTTGGGGCAACACCGAGCCTGGCCGGCGGGAGCGCCGGTGCGCTCGACTTTTCACGTGGGGAAATCAATCGATGAAATGGATAATCATCGCCGCGGCCGCGGCGTTCGCAACGATTGCGGGCCATGCGTCTGCGCAGGGCATCGACACGGGCCACTACTTCACGCTTTCGACCGAGTTTCGCGGTGGCGACATGCGCCTCGACGTCTTCAACGGCGGTCCGAAGAACGACATGACGCACCTGGCGCCCGCCGCCGACGTGTCGGGCCAGTACTGGCGCTTCACGCCGGCCGGCAACGGCTACTGGCGCCTGTCGACCATGTTCCGCGGCGCCAACATGTGCCTCGACGTCTTCAACGGCGGCGCACGCGACAACCAGGTGCATCTCACCCCTTGCGCCAACTACACCGGCCAGTTCTGGGCGCTCCGCCCTGAGGGGCAGGCCTACCGTCTGACCACCGACTTCCGCGGCCCGGGCATGTGCCTCGACATCTTCAACGGCGGCCCCGACGACAACCAGCCCCACCTCACCCCCTGCGCCAACTATACCGGCCAGTTCTGGTACCTCAATCCGACCTGGAAGCAGGTGAACTGAGGGCCGAGCCCGAGCGCCCTTCGTCACCCCCACTCCTTGGGGGGTCCGAAGGACGGGCGAGACCGGTGGCTCGCCCTGGGCGTCTCGGGCGCAGCCCGAGACGGAGTGGGGGCCCTCTCCGTCTCGACCGGCCTTGCCGAACTGCGCTCACCAAAGGAGCCGAAGCGGCGCCGATGCTCTCTTGCGCCCTCATGGTGAGCTTGTCGAACCACGAGGGCGCACCCCCAATCTCGCCGCTCTTATTTTCGCTCGGCCCTTCGGACCGACCCCCACCCCCAACCCCTCCCCTCAAGTGGGAGGGGAGCCCCGTTCGCGCGATGCCGTCGTCCCCTCCCCCTTGAGGGGAGGGTCAGGGTGGGGGTCAGCGCGAAGCGCGAAAGCAAAACAGCCGACGCTGCGCAAAAAGCCGCGGCAACGCGCGACGCCCATCCTCAACCCCGCGAAGTGGGGGGTCCAAAGGACGGGGGAGACCCGTGGCTCGCCCCTAGTGGCTCGGGCGCAGCCCGAGACGGTGAGGGGCTCTCTCCACCCCGACCGGCCTTGCCGAACTTGCTCTCACCAAAGGAGCCGAAGCGGCCCCGATGGTCTCTTGCGCCCTCATGGTGAGCTTCCTGAGCCTGCCGAAGGGCGAACCACGTGGGGGCGTACCCCCAATCTCGCCGCTCTTCTTTTCGCTCTGCCCTTCGGGCCGACCCCCACCCCTGACCCCTCCCCTCAGGGGGGAGGGGAGCCCCGCCGCGCTCCGTCCCGAAGAGGAGGCAGCGTGCGATTCCCATCCGCTCACCCAACGGGGGGAATTGGTTCGGGCGAAGCGCGAGACGGTGAGGAGGTCTTTCCGCCCAACAGGTTTGGAACGCTGGCCTCAAATACCTTTCTGAAGAGAAGGCAACCTAGTTCCAATTCGGATTCGGCATATGTCTTCTATACTCGATTTCATGCATGTTCGCGCCTCGGAGGGCTAGGAATCGTGAAAATTAGCCGAAGCACAAAATGGGTGTCGGACACGATGCTCAACACTCTATTGCGCGAATATGAGGCGAGCACCGAACTCAGCAAAGGTGGTCTCAGCTACAGACGCCATGACTTTTGGGAGCTGTACGAGATTTTACCTGACGCCTTCGCCGTGAGCCCCATGATCCGCCGTTCGGAAGCGATCGGCCTGTTCTCCAAGGCGCTCCGAGAATGTCGCCGGGCGGGTACGATGAACTCCGAGGCTATTATTAAACACGCAGCCGCAATTCAGAAGAAAGCGCTCGCCGTACCGCAGGAGTCCTATACCTTATGGACAAAATTTCGAGCGCGCGACATGGCGCACAGCAAGGGTTTCACGCTCGCTTGGCGTGGAGTGAAGCTTCGCACTGCGGCATATCTGCCTGCCTGGTTGCAGCGTGAAGAGTACTTTCTCAACGGCGTCGGTCGTATTTTCCCGCGCAAACCCGATTTCTATGGGCATGTGATCCTCGCTTGTG
Source organism: Aquibium pacificum (assembly GCF_040839445.1). NCBI lineage: Bacteria > Pseudomonadati > Pseudomonadota > Alphaproteobacteria > Hyphomicrobiales > Phyllobacteriaceae > Aquibium > Aquibium pacificum. The sequence continues at coordinate 1,238,213 of NZ_JBDPGJ010000002.1, forward strand.
ATGACCGGAATGAAGATCGCGCTGTCGATCGAATGATGGATGCGCTCCAGCTAATGCACGGGCTTCTCAACCTGTACGAAACCTTGGGGCGGCATTCCGGTTGGAGTGGACGCAATTGGACCGAGGGCAAGCTCTGGCTCGGGCCAACCCAGTTCTTGTTTCGAGATAGGAAGTTTCGCGGCGAGGATCGTATATGGTACAATCCCGACTATGATGAGGAGGCTTGGGCGCGTTTGCCGCCGTCAATGAAACGCATCCTTCAGGTCGTTCCTATGGCGCGCACGGCGCTCGCCGCACTCGACAAGCATCCACTGTGCGACGTACTGGTTCGGGCGATCATATTGCTACAGGACGGCTTTGCAACTCGCGATAGCAACCATCGCCTTTTGCGCTACTGGTCGGCGCTCGAACAGCTCTATGTCGAGCCCGATGCGAAGGGTCGCTCCAATGACAAGGTCCTTGAACGGGCGGTGTTCGCTGAACTCAAACCCGAATTGTCGAAATGGAAGCTTGAGCATATCGCACGGCTCAGGAACGACTATGTTCATGCTGGTGGGTCGAATGATGATCTTCACCACATGTGCCAATTCTTGCGCGAATTGCTCGGACGACATATAAACCACTGGATTTTTCGTGGAGGGGACTTTGCTAACCACTCTGCTTTGCTCCAGCTGGTCAAACTGCCATCGGATCGCGCGGCGTTAGTGCAGATGCAAGAAATGATCACCCGTCGCCTCGCCTATCTCGACACGTAACCGGCTGGGAAAGGAGCGGAATGAGCATAGTATGACCGCTTTTTGAACCGGACTCCCATCGCGAAGTTTTGCAGCTTTTGAATGTCTTCCCAACGCAGCGGAACCACGTACTTGAGGGCGTATTGTTGCCCACGACTATTCGAGAAGTCCGTCAACCTCGACGACCCGAAATTCTCCCATTTCTATCCACACCCCCGCCACCCACCCCATAATCCCCCCGCCTGAACAAACGGAAGGTGGCGATGGACTGGCAGGTGGCGATCGAGCGGAATGGGGCGGCGCTGAAGCGCGTGCTCGCCGCGCTCGTCGCCATGGCGGATCTCGGGGGACAGTTTACTTTTTTCCGCCCCGCCAGCGCGCCGCTCCGGGACGATCCGGAAGCGGAAAAAAGTAAACTGTCCCCGACCCTGCCGCGCCGCCTCCACCGCGCCGTTCTGCGCCTGCTTCGGCCTACCGAATCGGCCGCCCGGCGGCTGATCATCGTCGCGGCCAAAACCCTGCCCGCGAAGCCGCCGCTGCCCGAGCCCGCGCAACCGCCCCAGCGCCCCGATAATGCCGCGATCACCGTCCTGCGCAGCCTCGGCATCGCCATCGTGATTACGCCCTCCACCGCCCCCGCACCGCGGCGCGCCGTGCCGGCCGTGCGCCGTCCTCCCACCGCTATCGCGCTGCCGCTCGTCGACCGACTGCGCAATCCCGGGCCGCGCCCGCGCACTGTGCCGCCGCATGCCGCCCCCCGCATCCTCTCCTTCGAGGGCGCGGTGCCGCATCGCCTGCCGCCGCCGCCCACGCCGCACGACCGGCTCGACGCGACGCGGCTGGTGCTGAGGTTGCGGGCGCTGGCCGAAGCCCTCGACGACCTGCCGCGCCAGGCCCGGCGTTTTCTCCGCTGGCAGGCGCTTTGCGCCCGAGCGCGGGCGCGGGGATTGAAGTCCCGCATCTCGCCGTTGCGCGGCGGCCGTCCGCCGGGCCAGCTTTGCGCAGAAAGCCGCCGGCCCCGGCACGAGATCCACGAAATCCTGCGCGACCTGAGTTTTTACGCCGGCCGGGCGCTCGATTGTCCCGACACGTCGTGAGCGCCACCGGATGCCGGCAGTCCTTTTCCTCCATGAAAAAGTCACGGCCGCCGAAGGCGACCGGCCGACCATGCGCGTCAGTCGAAAGGACGTATGCCGGCGGCGGACGTCCCCGGACGACATCCCCGCCCTTGCAGAGAAAAACGGCGCCGGCGCCTGTTTCATCCGGCCCGCCCGGATAGAATGCTCCTTATGACGCTCGACGAGTACAACGCCTTCTGTGCCTCCCTCCCGCACACGACCCATGTCGTTCAGTGGGGCGGCGCGCATGTCTGGAAGGTCGCCGGAAAGGTCTTCGCCATCGCCGGCTGGAGCAGCGGCGTGGATCTCGCCGTCACCTTCAAGTGCTCCGAAATGGCATTCGACGTCCTGAAGGAACAGCCGGGGCTCAGGCCGGCGCCCTATCTCGCCTCGCGCGGCATGACCTGGATCCAGCGCGTTTCCGCCGAGGCCATGGACGACGCGGCGCTGTGCGACTATCTGCGCGAGAGCCACCGGCTGGTCGCCGCGAAGCTTTCGAAGAAGGCGAGGGCGGCGCTTGGCCTATAGTGCAGCGAGCGCCATCTTCATGTCCCGTTCATCTGGAACGGTGCATGATGACGATGCATTCGCGGCAGCGGCACTGCATTTGCGCAAGCGGCATTGACGGAGAAGAACGGGACATGACTGGACGGAACCTCATCCTCAGCGCGGCCGCCGGCCTCCTTGCGGCGGGGACCGTGTCGGTCGCCGCCGCCGCGGTTGCACCGGGCTCGGGCGGGAACGAGGCGAACCCTCCGGCCGATGCGTACCGCCCCGGGCTCCTGCTTGCCCAGAACGGCGAGGTCGACATCTTCTTCGATGCGCGCGGGCGCCGGGTGATCCTGGATGCGCGCACCGGCGAGGTGATCGCGATCGAGGAGCCGGGCGTGCGCCAGCGCCAGTGGCCGCAATATGACCGCCTCTACGAATCCGGCGTGCTCTCGGCGCGGCCGCGCGACCCGGATGCCGTCGCCGCCGAGCGTTACCGCCGGTTCCGCGAATACCAGCTCGGCCTGCGCGAGGCGCCGGACGAGGATTTCCCGGACGAGGAATACCAGGGCTATCCGCAGGAAGACCGCATCGAGCGCCGGGCCATTCCCGAATATGGCGAGGCCCCGGAATACAGGCCCGTCCCGGAATTCGGCGAGGCCCCCGAATATGCGCGCGGCGAGGCGCTCGAGCGCGCGCCGCTGCCTGCCGATCCCTTCGCTGAAAATCCCGTCACTGGCTCGACCCCCGGTGCGGGCGAGGAATTTCCTCCCGCGCCTTCGCGGTCGCCCGCCGGCGAGGACGTCGCGGAACTCCAGATTCTGCTCGACCGCGCCGGCCTGTCGCCTGGCGTCATCGACGGCAAGATGGGCGGCAACGTCAAGAAGGCGCTCGACGCCTACACCGAGATGACCGGCAAGCGGCTCGACATCTCCGACCGGCAGATGATCGCCGACTGGCTGGTGGACACCGGCGGCGACGCCTTCACCACCTACACGATCACGCCCGAGGACGCGGCCGGCCCCTACGTCGCGTCGGTTCCGGCCGATTACGGCGACAAGGCGAAGCTGGAGCAGCTCTCCTTCACCTCGACCGCCGAGATGCTGGCCGAGCGCTTCCACATGGACGAGACCTATCTGAAGGCGCTCAATCCCGGCGCGGACTTCAGCCGGCCGGGCACCCAGGTCAAGGTCGCCAATCCGGGGTCTCCCAAGGCCGCGGAGGTCGAACGCATCGTCGCCGACAAGGGACGCGAGCAGGTCCGCGCCTACGACCGGCAGGGCAATCTCGTCGCCGCTTATCCGGCCACGATCGGCTCGACCGACATGCCATCGCCTTCGGGCACGGTGACGGTGGAGCGCATCGCCTTCGATCCGGAATACACCTACAATCCCAAGATCAACTTCAAGCAGGGCGACAATGACAAGGTCCTGCGCATCCCGCCCGGGCCGAACGGCCCCGTCGGTTCCATGTGGATCGCGCTGTCGAAGCCGACCTACGGCATCCACGGCACGCCCGAGCCCTCCAAGATCGGCAAGACCAACAGCCACGGCTGCGTGCGCCTCACCAACTGGGACGCCCGCGAACTCGCCAAGATGGTGAAGCCCGGCATCTTCGTCCAGTTCATCGACTGACGGGGGCCGGCCGGGGCCGGAAGCCTCAGCGGCTGGCGAGCTTCAGCGAACCGTCGCTGTCTTCGCTCAGCAGCGCATCGATGCGCTCGCGCTCGCGGTTGAAGGCAACCAGTTCCTGGTCCTTCAGCACGCGGCCGGTCGGCAGGCGCACGCGCATCGGGTCCACCTTGGTGCCGTTGACCATCAGCTCGTAATGCAGGTGCGCGCCGGTCGACAGCCCGGTCGATCCGACGAAGCCGATCACCTGGCCCTGCCGTACCTTGGCCCCCGGCACCACGCCCTTGGCGATGCGGCTCTGGTGGTTGTAGGAGGTCTCGTAGCCGTTGGCATGGCGGATGACCGTCTGGCGTCCGTAGCCGCCCGACCATCCGGCCGTCTCCACCGTCCCGTTGCCCGCGGCGATGATCGGCGTGCCCACCGGCGCGGCCCAGTCCACACCCGTATGCATCTTCGTGTAGCCGAGGATCGGATGCCGGCGCCGCCCGAAACCTGAGGTGAAGCGCCCGTTGGGCAGGGGATTGCGTAGCAGGAACTGCCTGGCGCTGCGCCCCTCGGTGTCGAAATAGTCGACCGTTCCGTCCGTCATCTGGAACCGGTAGAAGGTGCGCTTGTTGCCGCCGAACGTCGCCTGCACGTAGAGCAGCTGCGAATCATCGGAAGCCGTGTTGTCCTCGTTCGGCTCCGAGAAGAACACGTCGATCCGGTCGGACGGTCCGATGCGGGACTGGAAGTCGACGTCGGCGGCCAGCATGCGGATCAGCTGCTTGGTCATGTCGCGAGACATGCCGTAGGAATAGGCGGCACGAAAGATGCCGTCATAGGCCTTCGGCAGGTCGCCGCGCACGCGCACCGGCGGACGCTCCTCGTCGAAGGCGGCGGCGACCTCGGTGCTCTTCTCCGGTTCGTCGGCGGGCACGAACTGCTGCCGGTCGTCGATGGCGATCGTCAGGAGGTGCGTGCCGCGGTCGTAGAGGCTCGTGCGCACGATACTGGTCTCGCCAGCGATCTCCTCGACACCGAGCCGCAGCACGATGCCGGGCTTCAGCGCCGTGATGTTCAGGAGCCTGCCGATGGCATCCGCCATGCCGACCGCCTCGTCGTTCGGATAGCCGCTGTCGGCGAGCAACTCGGCGATCGGGCGCTCGTTGCGCACCACGAGGATTTCCTCCGCGAAGGTCGGCGAGGTCTCCACGTCCGGCTGCCGCGCGACCGAGACGTTCTCCTGCACGATGCGAACGCCGTAGGGGGATTGCGCGAGGGTGGCCGTGGCGAGCGATTCGCCGAAGCGCTGCGCATCGACATAATGAAGCGAGGCGATCTGCACCTGCCCGTCGGTGAGGATGGCGCCGGTCTGGCGCACGACCTCCTCCACCTCGTCGGCCGAGAGGCTGCTCTTCTCGTCGAAGGCGGAGGCTTCGAGCGGGAAGTCCACGGTCTTCAGGCTCACCTCGCTCTCGACCTTGGCGCCGTAGATCTGGCCGGTCGTCGCCGTCTGGACAGCCGCGGCGCCGTCCTCGGAAAACACCTCGAGCGGGTCGAAGGCGGGATAGTTGCGCGTCGTCGTGTAGGCCGCGGCGAGCGGCATCCGGACCTCGACGAATGGCAGCGTGCGGATGACGTCCCGGTCGCCGACGCGGCTGACCGTCGAGACCTCCATGCGGCGGCGGTCGCGGGCGCGATTGGTGGCATGGGTTGCAACGACACGCGGCGCCTTGGCCGCCTCGCCGGCCCTGCCTGCTGCCATGTCATCGAGTTCGGCGATCTCAGGCGGCGTGGCAAGCTGCTCGCGCCCGTCGAGCGCGGCAATGAGCGCGACCCCCATGAGGACGGCCGAGGTGAGGCCCGTGAGAAACGTCCCGGAAAGCCAGCGTGCGGACACCTCGCGGCGGTCCGGCGGTCCGCTGCGCCCCCCCGTCGTCAGCGGCGGCTCGTTGCCGAGCATCGCGATGGTCTGTTCGAGATTTTGCATTGCTGCAGGCGTTTTTCCCCGGCCCAGATGGCGCTTCTTCTTTTTGTCGCGACGGAAAGTGCCCGCCCCGAGCCCAATAGTCAACGAACCGGGCCCGGAACCCCCCGGAGCCCGATCCGGTCGGGCTCAATCGGGCCTGAATCGCCCCCGCGATCCATGGCGACCATCGCTTCGCAGTGTGGCGCGAATGGGGCCGAGCGGCAGGACGAAAACCGGCGGCTCCCGCGCGCCCGTGCGCGTTTCCTTGGAACACGGGATGCGGCGTCCGCAGTGTCGCAAAAAGTTCAAAAAAGGAGGGAAACGCTGTTGACACCCGGACGGGCGCCCGACTATATACGCCTCACCAACGAGGGCGGCGCGCCGCTGGCGGCGGGGAAGTTCGCTTCCAAGACCTGCCCTCGAAGAAAATCAAGAGAGCCGCGTGAGCGACACTCGACCGGGCCCCAGGCGAAAGCGGAATGGCCCACGACACCGCGTCGGCGATGTCTGTTCTTTGACAATTGCATAATGAGAAGAAAGAGAAACGTGGGCGGCATGGTCTTGCTGAGCTGCTCTTCCCGCCAGGGGAGGGTAGTTCGAACGGAGACTTTGGCGGACACGTTTCGAGAGAATATG